>JBJIOA010000018.1:0-219453 GCA_045377275.1 Allorhizobium sp.
CACCTTCAAGGCGCATAACGAATATGCCCGCGCCTGCTTCAAGCAGTATGGGCTGCTAACCGATCCCTCAGGCTGGTACGCCTCGATGTGGCGACCGTTCCACATCATCGGCCTCGAAACCTCCATCAGCGTGCTCTCTGCCGCGCTGCGAAATGAGCCGACCGGCTGCTCCAAGGAGTTCCGCGGCGATGCCGTGGCAACCGCCAAGAAGGATATGCAGCCGGGCGAGATGTTGGACGGCGAAGGCGGCTATGCCGTCTGGGCCAACGCCATTCCGGCCACGCGCAGCCTTGACCTCAAGGCGCTGCCCATCGGTCTTGCGCACAACGTTAAGCTCAAGCGGCCAATCAAGAAGGACCAAATCGTTTCCTTCGATGACGTTGAAATCGTCAACGACCTCGATGTGGTCGGTCTGCGGCAGGAAATGGAAGCGCGCTTCCGCCCGGCCAAGATCGCAGCCGAGTAAAGGGCAGGGAAGATGACAAGCCATCCCTTTGTCGTCATTGCCGAGTTTCAGGTGAAACCCGGCATGATGGCAGCCTTTCTTGAGGCCGCTCGTGATGACGCGGTTCATTCCGTGGCCGACGAACCCGGCTGCCGGCAGTTCGACGTCATTTGCCCGCAGGGGTCGGGCGACACCGTGGTCTTCTATGAAGTCTATGACAGCCGTGCAGCCTTCGACGCCCATCTTGAGACGCCGCATCTGGCACGCTTTCGCGATGCGTTTCCGCCGCTGATCGTCGAAGAACGACCCGTCCGGTTTGCCGATCGTCAGCATCCTTGAGGATAAGTCTAATGAACGCTGTGGAGCTACAGGAGACCGTCGCCGTGCTGGGAACCGGCATCATGGGGGCCCCGATCGCAATGCGCCTGGCAAAGGCCGGTTTCAAGGTCAGCGCTTGGAACCGCAGTCCTGAAAAGGCGGAGGTGCTGAGGCAGCATGGCGTAGTGCCAATGTCCTCGGTGGCAGATGCTGTGCGCGACGCGGGTGTTGTCATCTGCATGCTCAGTTCCGGCCCCGTCTGCGAGGCCGTACTCGGTGGGGAGAATGGTGCGATCGCGAGCATGCGCACCGATGCGACACTCGTTGTCATGAGCTCCATTCCGGTCGATACCGCCGTCGCGATCGCGCGGGACGCAGAGGAGCGGGGCATCGCCTGCCTTGATGCACCGGTTTCTGGTGGCGAACTTGGGGCGAAGGAAGGTCGGCTTGCGATCATGACAGGCGGCGCTGCCGATGTCGTTGAGAGGCTTGCACCGGTTTTCGCTCCACTTGGTCGGGTGACCCATGTCGGGCCATCCGGGAGCGGCGCGCTGACCAAGCTTGCGAACCAGCTCATTGTGGCGTCGACCATCTGTGCTGTTGCCGAGGCCCTGACGCTTGCCAAAGCTGGCGGTGCAGATCCGGCACGTGTCCGCGAGGCCCTTCTTGGAGGCTTTGCCGACTCGACCGTCTTTCGCCAGCACGGCCTGCGCATGGTGGAACGGGATTTCGCGCCCGGCGGTCCGGCCAAGTATCAGGTGAAGGACACATCGACCGCACTCCGCTTCGCGCGGAGCCACGGATTGAAGCTGCCGGTCGGCGAGGAGGTTGACCGTCTGTTTCAGGCCATGGTGGACCATGGCAATGGAGACCTCGATCACAGCGGGGTCATTCTGGAGTTAGAGCGTATGAACGCGGCTTGAGCCCGCTTCGTGCTCCGATCATCATCAATGTCAAACGGGAGGATAGACATGAAACAGTTCACACTTCGCAGCCTGATTGCAGCCGCAACCATACTGACGGCGAGCCTTGTCCAGGCGGAAACGCTGACGCTTTCGACACCGGATCCAGATTCGTCCGAGATTACCGTGGCCGCCAACAAGTTCGCAGAACTCGTCTCGGCCAAGACCAATGGCGAGGTGACAGTCAAGGTGTTTCCGAACGGGACGCTCTATGGCGGCGATCCGTCCGCGGCCGTCAAGCAGCTCGCCGGCGGCTCGCTGGACATGTTGGTTCTCGCGACCTCGCTCTACGCCAACTTCAACCCGAAGTTTTCGGCCATCTCCATTCCCTATCTCTTCGATGACGAGGCACAGCTTCGGTCTTATCTCGCCGGTGAGCCTGGCAAGGAATTGATCGCTGATCTGGATGCGATCGGTATCAAGGGCATCAATCTTTGGCCGCGGCCGTTCCGCCAGATGACAAACTCGAAGCTCCCGATCGAAAAGCCGGAAGATCTGGCCGGCCTGAAATTCCGCGTGCCCAACAATCCGCTTTGGGTCGAATTCTTCGGCAAAATGGGCGCCGTTCCAACGCCGATGGCCTTCGCCGAGGTCTATAACGCCCTGCAGCTCAAGGTCGTTGATGGACAGGAGAACCCCATCAACGTGCCACTGTCCGCCAAGTTCTATGAAGTCCAGAAATACGTCTCCATCACCAACCATATGGGCGACGGCTGGGTGCTCGGGATCAATCCGGCAAAGTATGCAAGCCTGAGCGAAGCGCATAGGAACGCGATCGAAGAAGCGGCAGTCGAGGCAGAAGCCTGGAAGGTCGAGAACGACAATGCCACCGCCGAGAAGACGATCGCGGAGCTTCAAGGTCACGGCATGGAAGTCAACCGTCTGACCCCCGAGCAGCAGCAGGCTTTTGTCGCAGTTGCCAAGCAGCTCTATCCGGTCTTTGCCGGGCTTGTGAAAGACCAGGCATTCTTCGACAAGACGGTTGCGGCTGTCGGCAAGAATTGATCGAAGGAAGAGCTGGACCGGCATGGAGGATGCCGGTCCTCACCAATCGGGAGGAGGAAACATGTCTGCCGGGAACTCCACATTCGATAGGCTGCTGAAGGGCCTGAGCGACATTGCGGCCGGTCTTGCTGCTGTCGGCATTCTTCTGGTCGTCCTGCTTCAGGTCGGAAGCCGGCTCCTCGACTTGTCGGTGTCCTGGACCGAGGAAGCGACACGCTATCTATTCGTCTGGATGATCTTCTTGGGTCTTGCAGCCGGATTCCGTACTGTCGAAACCGCTCGTGTCACCGTGTTGCTCGCCATGTTTCCGCGCGCCATCCGCCGCCTGTCTGTTCCGATCTATGTGCTGAGTTCTGTCTCATTCTTCATATTGATGGGCTGGACCGGCTATAAGCTTGCCTGGCAGCAGTTTGCCATGAACGAAACGGCTGCGACGCTCGCGATTCCAATGTGGCTCATCGGCACGATTATGCCGTTGAGCGCAATCCTTGCCATTATCGGGATCATCGATTCCCTGAAACGCCGACGCCATCTCATCGAAATTCTCGATCCTGAAGTTCAGATGCCGGAACTGCGACATCAGCACCAGGGCACGTCAACGGCGGAGAAGCTGTCATGAAGTCTCGTCCTCCTTGCGCTTTTTCTGACTATGAGCGTCTTTGGTATACCACTTGCCGTTGCGCTTGGATTGTCGAGCGTGATCGCCATCGTCATGTTTACCTCTACCCCGGTCGATCTGATGGCTCAGAGCATGTTTTCAGCCATGAATTCGTTCCTGCTCGTCGCCGTTCCCCTGTTCATTTTGGTGGGTATATTAATGGAGCGCGGTCGAGTTGCCGAACGACTGTTCGACTTCGCGGAAGCCACAGTCGGGTGGCTTCCCGGCGGCCTTGGACATGTAAATGTTGCATCATCTGTGATCTTCGGCGGCGTGTCCGGTTCGTCCGTCGCCGACATCGCTTCCATTGGTGCGATCGAGATCAAGGCCATGGAACGACATGGCTTTCCCAAGGGGTATGCTGTCGGACTGACGTTATGCACTTCGACGCTGTCTTCGATTGTTCCACCGTCAATCCTGATCGTCATTGCTGGGTCGATTGCGAACGCCTCGATTGGGACACTCTTGGTGGCAGGTCTCGTACCTGGCCTCTTCATTGCCTTTGCCTTCATGGTCTTCAATCACATCTACGCCGTTCGTCATGGGTTTAATCCACCCACACCGTTCAATCTGCGTCTGGTTATCAAAACCGGTCTTGCTGCCATTCTGCCAATGCTCACGCCAGTGATCCTCCTGGTCGGGATTGTCGACGGGTACTTCACCCCGACCGAAGCGGCAGGCATTGCCGTACTTTACACGCTATTTTTGTCCGTCATCCTTTACCGGACGATCTCACCGCGCGAACTCCCGGGCATCTTTATTGAGACCGCGCGAACCTCAGGTACTATTCTCTTTATCGCAGCTACGGCAAAACTGGCAGCTTGGGTCTTCACTTATGATGGCCTCCCGGCCCAGGTCGCAAGCTTCCTAGGTGCCATCTCAACCGGGCCGACCATGGCGCTGGTCCTGATCTTCTTTTTCCTGATCATAGTCGGCATGTTCATGGATGCGATTGCAGCGATGTTCATCCTCATTCCAGTTCTCCTGCCGCCGGCAGTGTCGCTCGGCGTCGACCCTATCCACTTCCTGGTCATTATGGTGATTACCCTGACACTCGGGCTCGTCACACCGCCCGTCGGGGTCTGCCTCTTTGCGGTGGCACAAGTGTCAAAAATGTCGATCGAGGATGTGGTGAAGGGCTCGCTGGCGCCGATGTCGATCCTGATCGCGGCAATCCTTGCGCTGGTGCTGTTTCCAAGTCTCACCCTTTGGCCGATCCGGATGCTGGGTCTCTACTGACATGGCACCGGAGCGCCAGATCACATGCGACGCTTTTGTTCTCGTCATGGGGACTGCCGGAACGGGTAAATCGGAGGTCGGGCGCCGACTGGCGGCCGCTCTCGGCTCGGAATTTATCGAGGCGGATCTGTTCCATAGCCCTGGCAACGTCGAGAAGATGCGAGAGGGGCGAGGATTGACCGATGCCGATCGCGGACCCTGGCTACATGCCGTCTGTCGTGCAGCGCTCGATTGTCCTTCTCGTCCCGTTGTCATCGCATGCTCCGCCTTGAAGCGCAGTTACCGAGACCTTATCCGCGCAAGGCTCGGCACGGTGCGCCTTGTTTTTCTAGACGGGACGCAGGAGCTGATTTCCGCCCGTCTGTCGGGAAGGCAAGGTCATTTTGCGTCTGTGTCGCTTCTGGACAGCCAGTTGGATACGCTCGAAAGGCCCTGTCTCGACGAAGCGCCTATCGTGCTCGACATCGCTTTGCCGTTGGACGCGCTGGTCGCGACAGCCATTCGTCACTTGAGTGTCGAGCAGTCTTCAGACGGCACTCTGGCCTTGTGAGGCCTGCCATGCATCGCGCTCATCTCGCAGCCAATCGAGAAACTGCCGGACTTTCTTCTGACGCAGATGATCGCGAGGACACACGATCCATTGCGTGGTGATGCGCAGTTCCGGCGGATCCTTTACAGCGCAGACCAAGGCCCCATTTTTGAGTTCGTCCTGCATCATCAGTGTGCTTTCAAGCGCGATTCCCATGCCTCGGACGGCCGCATCGATTGCCATGTGGCTTCGATCGAAAAGTACCCGCTGCCAGCGGACGTCGGATGCTGCGCCCGCCAATTGAAACCATGAAGTCCACTGCGCCTGCGACTTGACGGAATGAATCAGCCGGTGCGCGGGAAGGTCAGCGGCGGCGAGAGACCCTGAAGCGCCATAGGCTGGAGAACAGACAGGAACAAAGCGCTCTTCCGCGAGGCCTTCGACGAAAAGGCCCGGCCAGCGCCCGTTGCCATGGCGCAGCTCAAGATCGACCAATTCCTGATTAAAGTCGGTGGGTTCGTTTGTTCCGTCCAGCCGCACCTCAAGATCAGGATGTCGGTCCAAAAATCCTCCAAGGCGTGGCAACAACCACTTGTTCGACAGGGTTGGGGTCGCACGGATGGTCAAGGTTGTAACCGATCGGAAGCCACGAATTGTCGCCGTTGCCTCCTCGATACGCTCGATCTGATCCGAGATCATTGAGAAGTATCGTTCTCCGGCCTCCGTTAGCGCGATGCCACGCCCGGCTTTGGTCAGCAGCGAGACTCCGAACTGGCTTTCGAGCAACTGGATCTGCTGGCTGACGGCAGATGGCGTCACACTCAACTCCTCGGCCGCGCGAGATATGCTCCCCGCGCGCGCAGTGGTGTGAAAAACGAGGATGGCCTTGATGGGAAGTGGCATGGTGCGTTCTGGCTTTTTATCGGCCAACGATAAGTCAGGTGCCTACGGAGTAGAAGGGTGCGACGTCGAAATGTGATGATTTTTGCAGGGCAGCCATACCAATTACGCTCGTCCTGCAGGCTCAGCTCTGCGGTATAAGCATCTCGGTGAAACGAAAGAGTACGCGATGAACAATGAAGACAACAAAACGGCACGCCTGAGCATCTGGGGTGCCATGTGGCATGCGTTCAGACAGGAGCGCAACCGACAGGTCAAGCGTATGATCGGCCAGCGTCGCGGCTGACTCCGGTCATCGATCCCCGTGAGGGACAGATTATTGAGCCACGGCGGGTCGACGATAACTGGATGCAGCACACGCCTCATATTCGGATGCGACGAAAGCTGACTGTTTAGCCAGCTTGGCTTGGATATAGACTTCGTCGTGCGCTCTTGCAGGGTCTATGCAAGTGAGAGCTACAGAAATGTAGAGATCTGCTCAGGGTCCCCGCCCATTCCGCGAGACCCGCTTCAGCACATCGTATGAACTGAAGAACAACATCCAAAATTGCTCAAGTTGTTGAGAAGACGTCGCTTTTTTCTGTAAGAAATAGTCGCTATTTGTCGGCGGAAAACAGACCAAAAATTGCCTGCCTGGAGAACCTGGATTCTCACATGATTTCAAAGGCTTAACAAAACCGCCTTTGATTTTTCTCTGTTTTCCTGCCGAAAGCGACCGTGGATGCCATCTTTGTGCCCTGACTTTGGGCCGACGTCAACATGGCGGGAGAGCGGCAATTATTTCCGTTTCCAAGCGCCGAGCTGGAGGTGAGGCGAGCATGTCTGCGCGGCAGCTTTTCGCCCGCAATCCGATCTCTCGTGGCCACGCGTGAGCGTGCCCGACAGCAGTTGTGGCATCGCCATATACCGTTGACGAACTCGAGCCGCAGCTTGCTGAATCATCGCGAACCACTTGATGCTTATCAAGCGACAAACGTCCTTTTGCGGTTACCTTGCTGGCTATGGAGGACAAGACAATGCGTTCAGGCCCAAAATTGAGTTTCCACGGCGCCGCAGGCACGGTGACCGGATCATGCTTTAGTCTTGAGGCAAATGGTCGGCATGTCCTGGTGGATTGCGGGATGTTCCAAGGTTCCAAGAGCGAGAAGCAACTGAACTACAGGGCTTTCCCGTTCGATCGCCGCCAAATCGACGCCGTCATCCTGACCCATGCCCATATCGACCATTCGGGCCTTTTGCCGAAGCTCGTGAAGCATGGGTATGCCGGACCGATTTACGCAACGCGTGGTACGATTGATCTGTGCAGCGTGATGCTGCCGGATTCGGCCCATCTCCAGGACTTCGAAGTCGAGCAGCTAAACCGCCGGAACCGACGGCGCGCCCGTGAGGTCGTCGAACCGATCTATACCGCCGAGGATGCGGAGGCGACGCTGACCCAGTTCAGACCATTGTCGTTGCGTCAGTGGCAGGATCTGGGTGACGGCATTCGCATCCGCTTCTGGAATGCCGGGCATCTGCTTGGATCGGCCTCTGTGGAGATCGAGATCGGTGGCGAGGCGCCAGTCCGTATTCTGTTCTCCGGAGATCTCGGGCCGGCCTTCAAACTGCTCCAGGCTGATCCGGAAGCGCCTCAAGGCTGGGACTACGTGGTGTGCGAGAGCACCTATGGCGACCGGGACCGCATCGACACGACCGACGAGATGCGCAGACGGATCTTGCAGGATGAGGTGAACGCCGCCGCACGGCATCAGGACGGGGCGCTGATCATTCCCTCCTTCGCTGTCGAGAGAACCCAGGAACTTCTCGCCGATCTCGTCTTCCTGATGGAGCAGAGAAAGATCCCCGAATGCCCTGTCATCATAGACTCTCCGCTGGCAACAAGGGCAACGGAGATATTCAAGGCTCATGCCGGCGAATTGGACAATGGCGACCTGTTGGAGCGCGCGATCCGCTCGCGCTTTGTACGCTTCACCGAAAGCGTCGAGCAATCCAAGGCGCTGGACTTTGTGAAGGGTTTTCATGTCGTGATCGCCGCGAGTGGCATGTGCGAGGCAGGACGCATCCGCCACAGGCTGAAAAACTGGCTGTGGCGGGAGGAGGGGACGGTGCTTCTCGTCGGCTTCCAGGCTGCGGGAACGCTCGGGCGGATACTCCAGGACGGTGCGGCGACCGTGAAGATTCAGGGTGACGAGATCGCCGTGAGGGCGAGAATCCGTTCGATCGATGTTTACAGCGGACATGCCGATGGTGGCGAGCTGGCGGACTGGCTCTCCGCCCGAAAGCCGATCCGCCACGCAGTTTTCCTGGTGCATGGTGAAGATCAGGCACTGGCCGCCATGAAGACAAGGGTCGCCGCCGTCATTGGCGAGGAACGGATCTTTATCCCCCACATCGACTCGGCCTTTCGGCTCGACGGCGATGGCCCCGTCGACATCTCGACCTTCCTGCCGCCGCCTCGCATGGATCCTGCGCAGGCGGGTCATCGCGACTGGAACAACGACTATCAGGGCCTGATCCAGGATCTCCAAGCCGAACTTCGCATGGCTGCAGACGACAAGACCCGCCGCGCCATCGTCCGCAAGATCAGGCGCGCCCTCGAGACCTGATATCTGCGCGATCTGAGACGCCGCCGCAGGCCGGGCGCAATCCTGACCCGTTTAGTGAGCCTGCGGCAGAGCCGGGGAAGCGACGCCTCAGATGGCGGCAACGGCGTCTTGTAGGAGAGACCGGACCTGTCCGGCGACTGTCTTGAGGTGCGGATTATCGATTGCCTGCATCGAGGCGACGGGATCGATGGCGCTGACCATGATGGTCCCGTCCTCTAGCGATCGCACGATAACATTGCAGGGCAGCATAGCCCCGACCCTGGGTTCCATCTTCATCGCTTCGAGCGCCATTTTCGGATTGCACGCGCCGAGAATGAGATAGTCAGCCACATCGACGTCGAGCTTCTTCTTCATTGTCGCTCGCACATCGATTTCGGTCAGCACACCGAATCCTTTGATCGACAGAGCCTCCCTCGTGGCTGCGACCACAGCGTCAAATGGCATGCCTTTGATTGTCTTATCGAGTGTATAGGTCATGATCTCACTCCCTCGCGACCGGCGCATGCCGGTCCTGTTAGCGGTGTGGCACCCACACCGAAGCATATCCCCTCAGCGTCGCGCACCACCTAGACTGCGGTTCCGACCAGCGCGCCAATCCCTGCGGTCAGCGCCATGGCAAAGGCACCCCAGAAGGTGACGCGGATTGTGGCTTTCATCACGTCTGCCCCGCCAGCCTTGGCACCGATGGCTCCAAGCAGCGCGAGAAACAGCAGTGACGCGGCATAGACGAGCCACACAAGCTGGTTCGCAGGTGCCAGCCACACCATGGCAAGCGGCATCATGGCACCAACCGCAAAGGTCAGCGCCGATGTCAGGGCAGCCACGATCGGTCGCGCAGTGGTGATCTCGGAAATACCGAGTTCTTCGCGGGCATGCGCTTCGAGCGCATCCTTCTGCATCAACTGCTCGGCCACCCTTCTGGCCAGATCGATATCGACACCGCGCTTGACATATAGCTGTGCAAGTTCTTCGCGCTCCAGATCGGGTTGGCTCTCAAGCTCCAGCCGTTCGCGGGCGAGATCGGCCTGTTCGGTATCCGCCTGGGAACTCACCGAGACATATTCCCCTGCCGCCATGGACATGGCCCCGGCCACCAGTCCGGCGATGCCGGCGATCAGGATCTCGGAACTCCCCGCCGCAGAGGCTGCCACCCCGACGATCAGGCTTGCGGTCGACACGATGCCGTCATTGGCGCCGAGAACGGCGGCTCGCAGCCATCCGATCCGGGAAACGAGATGCGTTTCGCTGTGAAGGCTCCTCATGAGGCCCTCCGGATGACGCCATCAAGGCGGGCCGCGAGAGCCACGGTGTTGGAGATTGTGCCGTATTTGCGGACGTTCTTGTGCAGGAGTTCAAGCCGCTGGTCGGTCTCTTCTGTATCGACCACGAGTTCATAGTCGATGGAGACGATACGCGGCGGATCATCCTGCCGGACGGCATGAAGCATCACCTCGACGCCATCGAGAGAGAAATCGAGGAGGGGCAGGACACGCTCGATCCCCTTGATCATGCAGGCTGCAACAGATGCCAGCAACAGTTCGGCCGGATTGAAGGCGTCGACCGAACCGGTCAGTCCTGTGGCAAGCCTGACCTGCGCACTCTCGCTACGCGCCACGCTCTGCCTGGGATCGATCCGCTGCGCCGAGATCCTGTATTCAAGCATCCCACGTCCTCCTCATCTGATCCTCCTGGAGGTTCATGAGATGCACCGTATCATCAGGCCCCATACGGGACTTGATCGACATCAAGACAAGGGAAGACTGTCGAACACCAAGAGCAAGAGACTGGCCGCAAGACCGGCATAGGGTATCCACTTCGGACAGACGAAGACGTCAGCGGGCGGGCTAGCCTGTCGCCACTTGATGCGGATCAGAGCCAGGTTCACGATTGCAAACAGAACCAGTGTGCCTTGCGAGGTGAGTTCGGCGAGCCCCTCCAGCGGGAGTGCGGTCGAGAAAAACAAGATGAGCGTAACCCCGATCCCGGTGGCAATAAGCGGTGTCCCTGTCATCCCGTTCACCCGACCCAGGACCGGTGGCAGGTTTCCCTGTTGCGCCAGGCCATAGATGACCCGTGCGATCATGATCATATGGACGATGACGCCGTTGAGCGTTGCGACGATGGCGATCACGCTCAGGCTGGATGGCGGCCAACCCGTCAACCGCTCGAAGACCAGCGCAAGTGGCGCGCTTGAAGCGGCAAGTTCTGAAGGCGGGACGGCGGTGATCGATACCCAGACAACCAGTCCATAGATGACGGCGGTCAGGCCCAGGGTAAGGAACAGGGCAGCGGGCAGCGTACGGCGCGGCGCCTTCATCTCTTCGGCCACGTTGACCAGGTGTTCGAAGCCGATGAAGGCAAAGACCGCAATCATGGTTGTGCTTGCCACGCCCAGCCATCCCCCCAAATCGCCTCCGGGCCAGATCTCCGGCAGGCGCGTGAGCAAGCCCGTTCCGTTCCACACACCAGCCCCGACGATCAGCACCAGCCCTGCGACCTCGACCAGCGTCATGAGGCCAGCAAAGGTGACGGAGTGTATGGTTGCGAGGCAGGAGACGAGCCCCATCGCGATGACCACGCCGGTGATGATCCACCCCCTGTCAAACGGAAGGAAGGTTTGCAGATATCCGGCACTGCCCGAACTGATCGTCGAGGCGGAAATCACGGCGGTGATGATGACCAGAAGGCCTGTGGCAAGACTGAGCCAGGGGCGGTGAAAGGCCCGGTCGACATAGGCCGCTTCGCTGGCGCTCACCGGCATGCGTGTCCCGAGTTCGGCAAACGAGGCCGCACTCAGGCCCATGACGATTGCTGCCAGCGCAAAGGCAAGCGGCGCATGCATTCCCGATCGACCGGCCGCGACACCGACCAGCACGTAAATGCCGGCGCCGATCGTGACACCCAGACCATAAAGGACGGCGTGCACGAGACCGAGCCGTCTGAGGAGCTGGGCTGGCGCCGTTTGGAATTGATTGGAAGGCATGAGCTACTCTCCGGGAAGACCGAGGTCTGTTCGGTGTGTCGACGCCTTTCATTCGCAGGCTCGACCTCACCCTACACCGCTTCCCGCGCCGGTTGTTTGTTATTCGGGGCAGGCCCCGAAAACGCCAGGGAACTGAGCGCCAAGGTCTTCAATCGCATGACGAACAGCACATGCTGATTGTTCTGGTCAAAGGGAACAACGAGGCGTAGTGTCTGCACAAATGCAGGACTGGGTATCGATGGGATCGTCCGCCCTGCGATGGAGGGATAGCCGATGCAGCAATTCGGAGACCCGAGTGACGCGAAAAGGCTGGCACTGGCCATCGTTGAAAGCATACCGGAACCCTTCGTCGTTCTCGACAGTCATTTGCGGCTGGTTGCGGCGAACGGTACCTTCTTCGAGACCTTCGAGATCGATCCTGCACGTTCACACGGGATCAGCCTGTTCGATCTGGATGAGCGGCAGTGGGATATCCCCGTGCTGCGCCAGCGTCTTGCGGCAGCCATCCCGGATCATCCGGAGATATCCGCCGTCGAGTTCGACAGGGATGTCGCGAAGATCGGACGCCGCACGCTGCTGATGTCGGCACGAACCGTCGATTACGGCGGCTCCTCCGCCCCGAACACGCTGCTGGCATTTCGCGACATCACCGAAGCAAGGCGGGCGGAAGCTGAGAAACAGGCTCTGCTGGAGCGCACTGAGGAATTGCTCGCCCAGCAACGCGTTCTCTTCCAGGAAATGCAGCACCGCGTGGCCAACAGCCTGCAGATCATCGCCAGCATCCTGATGTTGAAGGCGCGCGCCGTAACCTCCGAGGAAAGCCGTCGTCATCTCGAAGACGCCCACCAGCGCGTCATGTCGGTCGCAACGGTGCAGAACTACCTGCACCTGACGGATGGCGTCGACGAGATCGAGGTCTCGGCCTATCTGCAGAAGCTCTGTGATGGCCTTGCGAAGTCCATCATTGTGGACAGTCGGCCGATTGTCATCGACCTGCACGCCACAGAGAGCACCATCCCGTCCCGCAATGCCGTCAGCATCGGCCTGATCGTGACCGAACTCGTCATCAACGCCATCAAATATGCCTTCCCGATATCCACGGGGTCCGAACGGGTTCTCGTCAGCTATGAGACACGCGACACGGACTGGCGCCTGGTCGTCGCTGACAACGGTGTCGGTCGCAGCGTGACGGAGAAGCCGGGTGAGCCCGGATCTGGTCTCGGATCCCTGATCATCGAGGCTCTGGCGAAACAACTCGATGCACGGGTGGAGATTGCATCCAGCGACAAGGGCATGAGTGTCACCGTAGCCCATGCGACGTTCCACTCGAACACGAGCACCGCAGCCTGAGGCTTCTCCCGCTAGACGCTGGGGTGACGCCGACAAGCTCCTCCGTTCTGAATGCGGGGATGGATCGGAACGCCGACGCGCCTCAACCGTTGCCATGACCAGATAGGTTTGGCGACATTGCAGAAAGACGGTGGCATGAAGATTCGCGCAGGGTTTTCCATCGAATACGAGTGTCAGAACGAGACGCCGATGTTGCTCGTTCTGAAAATTCACCCGTCGAGAGAACGGGATCTCTGCACTGAACAGAGCCTCTCCTTCAGCCGCCCGGTTAGCCATCGCGACTATCTCGATGGCTATGGCAACGCCTGCAGCCGGATCCTGGCACCTCCCGGCAGGACGATGATCTCCGCCGAGTTCGAGGTGAGCGACAGTGGGCTGCCGGACTTTCTACCCGAGCAGGCCGTGCAGCTTCCGATCCAGGATTTGCCCGATGACGTGCTGGTCTTCCTGCTGGGCAGCCGTTACTGCGACACGGACCGCCTGGCCGATTTTGCCTGGAAGCAGTTTTCCGCGACGCCTCTGGGCTGGCCGCGGGTGAAGGCCATCCTCGATTTCGTCCATGCCCATCTCGCCTTCGACTATGACAAGGCCGATCCGACCCGCACGGCTTACGGCGGCTTCATGGACAGGACAGGCGTCTGCCGCGATTTTGCGCACCTTACCATCACGCTCTGCCGATGCCTCAATATCCCCGCCCGCTATTGCACCGGTTATCTGGGTGACATTGGCGTGCCGAAGGATCCGCATCCCATGGATTTCAGTGCCTGGTGCGAGGTCTATCTCGGCGGTCGCTGGTGGACCGTCGATGCGCGCCAAAATGTCCCGCGTATCGGGCGCATCCTGATGGCGAGGGGGCGTGATGCCACGGATGTCGCGCTCTCGACAGCCTTCGGACCAGCAACGCTGACCCATTTCGAAGTCGTCACGGAAGAAGTCGACTGACGGCCATCAGGCACCCGGCGCATTGGACGAAGACCTCGACCCATCGCCATTGGCTGAGGGCGGAGCCGACGAGAGGAAGGTGCCAAATGACCATCCAGCGAGCAAGCTTCTATGTCCTGCTTCTCATCATCACGATCGCCTTTGTTTGGCTTCTCATCCCCTACTACACGGCGGTGTTGTGGGCCGTGATCCTGGCGATCCTTTTCTTTCCCGTCCATAAGCGGCTGGAGCGGTGGCTGGGTGGTCGCCCAACGATCGCGGCATTGCTGACGCTCCTCCTGTGCATCTGCCTCGTCATCCTGCCGGCTCTCGGTATTCTGGCCTCCCTCATTCAGGAAGGGACGAGCCTTTATCAGCGCATCAGCAGCAATGAGATCGACCTGAACGCCCATTTTTTGCGTTTGCAGGCCGTGCTTCCGAATTTTGTCGGCACCTGGCTGACTTCGCTGAAGCTTGATGGCTTTGCCGAGTTGTGGACACGGCTCTCGTCCGGTCTGATGGAGGCGGGCCAGTCAATTGCAGGCGGTCTTTTGAGTTTCGGTCAGAACACACTGCAGTTCTTCATCAGCATGGGGCTGATGCTCTATCTTCTCTTCTTCCTGTTCCGGGATGGCGCGTCCCTTGGAAAGACCTTGCGCCACTCCATTCCGCTGAGCGACGACTACACGCGACAGTTCGTCGACAAGTTCGCGGCGGTTGTCCGCGCCACGGTCCGCGGCAATGTGATTATTGCAATCGTCCAGGGCGTCATCGGAGGCTTGACCTTCTGGGCCTTGGGCTTAGAAGCAGCCCTGCTCTGGGGCGTGGTGATGACGGTCCTCTCGATGCTCCCGGCCATTGGCGCTGCGATCGTCTGGGTGCCGGCCGCCATCTGGCTTTTCCTCCTTGGTGCCTGGATCAAGGGGCTCGTCATGGTCGCGGTCGGCGCTCTCGTTATCGGTCTGATCGACAACCTTCTGCGTCCTCCCCTGGTCGGACAGGGCGCGAGACTGCCGGACTATGTCGTCCTCATTTCGACCGTCGGCGGGATCTCGCTCTTTGGCCTCAGCGGTTTTGTCATCGGGCCCCTGATTGCCGCACTCTTCATTTCCGCATGGTCTTTGTTCATCAAACAACAAGCTCAGCAGGCGGAGGTGCAAGGTCACCCCATGGATCCGGGAAAAAACGGGTGGGGATAAGTTTTCGCAATAAAATACGGTACCCACGCCGACAGTCGTCGAACATGAAAGGTCTCATCAATCTACAAACGTATCGTTGTTGCATCTTTTCGCTGTTTGCAGGGCGCTATTGCAATTTCTGATTTGAGCACCACTTTGATATCAATGGCAGCCACTTTACGGGCGCTGTCATTTTACGGGCGACACGCACCCGAGCCCCAGCAAAGGAGGACGATATGTCTTCCGACAGCAATTCGCTTCTGCTTGGCATAACAGATATCGGCATCATCAGAGACGTTCTTCGCTACACGGGTTTTCAGTACCAGGAGCCGATGTGTGAACTCGACCGCAATGCGGCCAGGTACGCGCTCGAACTCTATCAGAATGGAACGAGGGAGCCAGATGTTCTGATCGCTGCGGTCAGCGCGTGGGCAGAACGTGTCTCTGAGCGTCATGATCAAACGACGGCCATGGAGGTTGGCGTATGAGCCTCTCCTTTGCCAATAGGACACGGACCTACGATGAGCGCCGTGGTGTCATCAGGTTCGTCGGCCACGACGGATTGAAGCAGATCGTCTTCCTTTTGTCCGTAGGGCTCTTCGAGCACGACAGCTCTGCTTCGAGTCTGCGTGAGCAGGGCTATCTGATGGCCTTCGATCGGTGCCACAGCCGGATCATCGAGATCGCGCGCAGTCTGTATCAGAAGAACAACCGTTCGCTGATCGAAATGGACGCGGACGCGGTTGGTTCGTCCCTGCGTTACGCGAACTGACTTGCTGACAAGCACCGTTTCAACGGGATTCAACTTGGGAGATGACCATGACAATCGAAGTCCCAATGACTGTCGACACCGTAGAGGCCGATGACAGCCATGATCGACGTTCGTCCGCTCTGACATGGTAGGCGGGCCCAGATCACCCGACATCGCCGTGAGCGCAGATCAGCGGAGCTTACGAACCCCGCTCAAACGTTCAGAATATCCGATTTCCGACCTTGAGCCCCAGGTGGGGCCGGATCGCGCACCTGAGCACCTAATAAAGGACGGCATGACCATGGCCGATGACTACCCGGTTTCAAAGCGACAGGCAGTCGTTGCAGAGCGCGCGGCGCTTTCACGCTGGGAAGATGAGGGGGGTAGTCCTTCCGTTTCCGGAACAGCTCAAAGCCAGGTGCCGGGGGGAAGCAACGATGACAAAGGAAAGTGACGTCGTCGTATTGGCTCATGTCAGGCTGAGCTTATCCGCAGCGCGGCCTACCCACCTGAAAATTATTGAGGGGAAACCTGCGGACCCGCACAAGACAGGCGAGGTTCTCAAGTTCACAGACCGGAACAAGACTTCTGCAATCAAGCCGTAACACTCATCGGCTCAAGCGATCAAACCAAAATTGAGACCTCCTCAAACGAAGTGGAGCATCAGATGTTCACGCGAACCAAAAAGAGAATCGTGCATTTCAACGGTCCCTTCACTCTCACAGGTCTTCAGGGCGTGTACCCGGCAGGGGACTACGATGTTCTTGACGATGAGGAGCAGATCACCGGGATCTCCTGGCTCGCCTATCGGCGCGTTTCAACCATGATTGAAGTTGTCGCAGGCACCAAGAAGAGCTTGATCGATATCGATCCAATGGAACTCGATGCCGCCCTGGAAAAGGACAAGCGGCTCTCAGTTCCTGGATTGTGATCGGAAGACGATCGTCGATCCCGAAAGGCCTGCATTCCCGCCCACGTCGAGCGAAGCCCGCATAAGGAGAAACACCATGTCTTCCCACCGCTTTCCTGTCGGCCAAATGGTTCGTCTTGTAACGACCAAGGGGCTCTCACCCGCAGCCGCAGTTACCTACACCGTCGCGGCTCCGATGCCTGCCTATCACAATAGCCCACAATACCGCCTGTGGAATGCTGAACTCCACCAGGGGCGTGTTGCGCTCGAGCGTGACCTTGAAGCGGTAGATGCTCCGTCTCTTTGAACTCTTGATGTCTGCGGCAAGTCGCTTGCCAGTGTGTCCTGAAGGGAACCGTCCATGAACAAGCCAACGCGCATTGCCTTCATCGGCACCTCTCCCCCGCGACAGTGTGGTATTGCCACTTTCACGGGGGATTTGTCGCACGCAATGAGCGAAAGCGCCGCTGGGGTTAGTGCCAGTAGCATCGCCATCACGGACGAAGAGCAGAACTACGACTATCCGCCCGACGTGATCTTCGAGATCCGGGAGTCTCGAACCTGAAGATTATGTGACCGCGGCAAGGATCCTCAACGAAGGACGGTTCGACGCCGTGTCTCTTCAGCACGAATTCGGTATCTTCGGGGGATCTGACGGCGAATTCATCCTGACCCTCCTGTCGCATCTGCGGGTGCCCGTCGTCACGACCTGCCATACGATCCTCGCGGACCCGACCCCTTCACAACACCGAGTGCTGAGAAAGGTCGCCGCTTACTCCAATCGCATTGTCGTTATGGCGGAGCGAGGACGTGTCTTGCTCACGGAAGTCTATGGGGTTGCGCCAGAGAAGATAGACGTTATCGCGCACGGCATACCGGATCGCCCGTTTCATGACCCGGAATTGGCAAAAGTCGAACTGGGGTATGCGGGACGGCCGATCATCCTGACATTCGGCCTGCTCTCTCCGAACAAGGGGATCGAGGTGGTGATCGATGCCATGCCCGCGATCCTGGAGCCGAATCCTAGCGCGCTCTACATCGTGCTTGGGGCTACCCATCCTACATTGCTGCGCAAGCAGGGCGACGCATATCGGGAGAGCCTACGGCACCGAGCCGAAACACTCGGCGTCGACCACGCCGTGGAATTCCTCAATCAATTTGTTGACCAGCAAACACTGCTCGACTTTATCGCCATGTGCGACGTCTACGTGACGCCATATCTCGACGAGGCGCAGATGACGTCCGGAACGCTTGCCTACAGCTTCGGCATGGGCAGTGCAGTCGTCTCGACCCGCTACTGGCATGCCCAGGAACTTCTGACGGATGCACGCGGTGTCCTCGTTCCATTTGGCGACGCATCGGCGACCGGTAAGGCGATTGCCGCTCTCCTCGGCGACGATGAGCGCCGTGTAGCCATGCGCCACCTCGCATACGATGCGGGACGCTCGATGATCTGGTCCCATGTGGCCGAACTCTATCTGGAGAGCATGGCAAAGGCGCGCGAGAGCTATCGACCGAAAGTCGTCAGTGACCTCGTCTCGTTGCGGATCAAGCGACCGGCCCAGCGAACCGCGTTGAAGCTCGGTCATTTCGAAGCCATGTGCGACGATACCGGCATTGTTCAACATGCTGTCTTTTCTGTGCCCGACAGGTCCCACGGTTACTGCGTGGATGACAATGCGCGGGCGTTGCTTCTATCGTCTCTGCTGTCGGAAGCTGCCGAGATTGGAATATCCGATCGAATGACGGCGTCGTTTGCAGCCTTTGTGGAACACGCGTGGAATCCGGATACAGGCCGTTTTCGCAACTTCATGAGCTTCGATCGCCGCTGGCTCGAAGACGAGGGATCTGAAGACAGCCATGGGCGGACGCTCTGGGCTTTGGGCAGTTGTGCGCTCAACGACACCGATGCTCCTCGCCGCCGCTGGGCGAGTGCGCTCTTTGCGGGAGCCATGAGCGTTACCCTCGACTTTCGCTCTCCCCGAGCCTGGGCTTTCACGCTACTCGGGTTGAACGACTACTGCACGGCTAATCCCCACGATCCCCATGCACGCATGCTGCGCGTCCGGCACGCCGAAAATCTCATGGATCTGGAACGGCGTGTATCGAAGAACGGGCGCCGCTGGTTCGAAGAGGGATTGTCTTACGAAAACGCGCGATTGAGCCAGGCTTTGATCGTCACGGGCCTCTCGACCAAAGTGTCCGCCTTTGTCGAGACGGGATTGGCTACCCTGCAATGGTTGATGGTCCAGCAGACCGCAGAGGCAGGTCACTTTCGTGCTGTTGGTACTGAAGGCTTCTTCGATATCGGCGAGCCACCGAAACCATTCGATCAGCAGCCAGTGGAGGCGACAGCAACGATATCGGCATGTCTTGCCGCCTACGAAGCCACCTCCGACAAGCAATGGATGGAACGTGCCAACAGAACCTTCAATTGGTTCACAGGCAGCAACGATCACGGGATCTCCCTTATCGATCCGGAAACGGGAAGTTGCCGGGACGGCCTGCATGCTGATCGCCCCAATGAAAATCGCGGGGCTGAATCCGTGCTTTGTTATCTGATCTCTTCAATCGAAATCGGCAGAGTTCATCAGGCACACAAGCCCGTGTTTCCCAGGGTCGTTTTCCGGCAGCTTTCATGAGCCGGATAACGCGTCATCCAGACCGAGCAGGTTCCCGTTTGCCCCAAGACAGCGTTCTGAACCGGCAGGCCCTCTATCTTAAGCCTGACCCGACACGCGTGATCGTGCGCCCATTCAAGCCATCAACCGAGCCGCGTCATCTCAATCCGCGTGACAAGAGCAGGGCGAATGAGATCGTCGATCGGGTCCTGTCGCTGGACCCGATCGCTACGGCCCACCAGTTGCGCGAAATCCTCGCCAATTTCGACGGACGACATCGCAACCTGTTGCGTCAGTTCGAGCTGCGCGCGGATGCGATGGAAGATGCATTTCATCATCACCAGCAATTCAGCCAGCAACAGAGGCAGTTGGTCGGAGCCTATTTCATGAACGAGTATTCGTTCGAGTCCGCCGCCCTCTTCAATCCCAGTATCGTTGCGCATCCAGATCAGTCTGGTGTCGCCGAGGGCAGCAGGCGGGTGATCCTCAGCCTGAGGGCCGTCGGCGAGGGCCACATCTCCTCGCTAACCTTCCGCTCGGGTGTGCTTGATCCAGATGGCGCTTTGGCCATCGATCCTCCGACACGATTGGCAGGGCTGCCGGCTATTCATGCCCATGACGGATTAGTGCCCGCCGGCTGTATCGGGCTCAGCTTCAACCATGACAGTGACCTGAGCGAACGCGTTGTCTTTCCGGTCACCGAAGCCCAATCCAACGGCATTGAGGATGCACGTTTCGTGGCCTTTCAGGACGAGGGCAAGACGATCTATTTCGCGACCTACACCGCATATAGCGGTTCCTCCATTCGTTCCGAGCTTCTTGAGACTGTCGATTTCCTGAATTTCACCCTCACCCCTCTGAAGGGGCCTGCTGCCCGCAACAAGGGGATGGCGCTCTTTCCTCGGCGGATCAACGGCCGCTATGCGATGATTGCCCGGCAAGACAGCGAAAACCTCTTCCTCCTCTATTCCGACGATCTGCTTCACTGGGAAGAGGGGCAGATACTGATGAAGCCGGAATTTGCCTGGCAGTTTGTACAAATCGGAAATTGCGGCTCGCCAGTCGAAATCGATGAGGGCTGGCTGCTGTTCACCCATGGGGTGGGGCCGATGCGACGCTACGCGATCGGGGTGACTTTGCTCGACAAGCAGGACCCAAGCATCATTCTCTCAAGGACAGTCGAACCCCTGCTGCAGCCGGAACCGACGGAGCGGGAAGGCTATGTGCCGAATGTTGTCTATTCCTGCGGTGCCATGCGACACGGCGACCTGATCGCCCTGCCTTATGCTGTGTCGGACACCTATTCCAACTTCACGACGATCAAGATCCGGGAGCTTCTGGAAACGATGCGTCCCATCGGGGCGAGTTCATGATGACGAGCCGTTTCGGAAGGCGACCACGAGGACTTCCGTTGTGAGCCTGTCGCTTCTCAAATCGACGTTCCTTCAGGTGATTTTGCCGACCTGGGCCGCCGTGGGCTACGATAAGCGCTGCGGTCAGTTCGTTGAGCATCTGGAACTCGATGGGTCAGCGCAAACCTCCGGAGAGGTTCGGACTCGAACGGTCGCACGGCAGATCTATGTGCATGCGCATGCGGCCCATCTCGGCGTTGCTCCGCCCGCTTCGCTTCAAATGGCTGAGGCCGCGTTCGCCAACCTGCACCGCGTCGCCTGGATTGGCGGCAGGCGCGGCGGCTATGCTCGAGCCTTCAACCGGCATACCGAAAGAGTAACCGACTCGGTACGCGACCTCTATGACAGTTCCTGCATCCTGCTTGCCCTCTCTTGGCTGCTGACTGCCACAGGCAAGGACATGTACCGTCATCACATCGATCAGGCGCTCATCGCAATCGACCGGACATTGAAGGATCCTTTCGGCGGCTGGGCTGAAGACAGCGACGGAAGCCTGCCGCGCAGGCAAAACCCGCATATGCATTACCTTGAAGCGATCTTGGCCCTTTGCGAAAACAACCGAACATCCGCTCACATGAGGGCCGAAGGTCGAGCCTTCGCACTCTTGCGCTCGCATTTCCTGGTTGGACCGACCGGGCCGCTCCACGAGTTCTTCGGGCCGCAATGGCAGCTCGCCGCACAATACGGATCGGATCGGCTGGAACCGGGTCACATGTGCGAATGGGTGTGGCTGACGACACGCCACGACATGCTGACCGACAGCGACCACACCAAGATCTGCCTCGACTTGTTGTCGACCGCTCTGGCGATTGGGCGCAGCGGGGAATCACCCTTCTTGGTCGATGTCGTCTCCGCGTTTAGGCCAATCCCTCCTTCGCGGAGACTTTGGCCTCAGGTGGAGATGCTCAAGGCCTTCTTGTCACTCTATGAGCGTCTCGGATTTCCAGGCTATCTAGTCGAGGCGAACGACTTAGCGGCCGCCATTCTGAGGACCTACATGAGCGGAACGCCTCCCGGTTGCTGGCATGACCGCATAGATATGAATGCCAAGCCGATTGCCCAGACAATCCCCGCAAGCTCGCTTTATCATCTCTGGACTGCTGTGGCGGATCTGGTCGACGATGACAGGCACTCCCGCTCACCGTCCGCAAGTCACATATCGATAGCCTCATGGACAAATTGACATAACCTGTCGTGAGTTCAGGTCTCACGATTGAGTGCGGACTGTCGGTTTGCAACCTGAAGGCGGTGCCCGCTATTGGGTCCCCAGCCAGCCACTGTGCGATCTGTTCAAGCCACGACGGATGGCCTGAAGAACGGCAGCTACGATTGTACAAGTTGTTGAGAAGACGTCGCTTTTTTCTGTGAGAAAAGGGCGCCGATCTTCAGCGGACAACCGGCCTGAAATGGCCTGCCTGGAGAACCTGGATTCTCACACGCTTTAAAGGCTTAGAAGATTAGCCTTTGATTTTCCTGTGCTTTCCTGTCGCAAGCGACCGTGGATGCCATCTTTGTGCCCTGGCTTTGGGCTGACGTCAACATGGCGGGAGAGCGGCAATTGTTTCCGCTGCCGAGCGCCAAGCCGGAGGTGAAGCTAGCGTTTTGCGTACCGCTTCATCTGTGTCGCCATAGTCGTCCGCTCCGAGTGAGCTTTTGAAGCAAGGTTGCCCGTCGGTATTGGGTTGGCACATTGTCGCTTCGACAAAGTCATATGCTGCGGCGGATCACGACCTTCGGCTGAACCACCACATGCTGCGCCTCTTCACGTCCTTCGATGCGGCTGAGCAGCAACTCACTCGCGCGAGCTCCAAGCTCAGATGGGTTCTGGTTGACGCTGGAGAGGCTGACGGCTGGCTGTCCAGCGAGCGAACAATCGTCATAGCCGATGACGGCAAGCGAGCCGGGGACCTCCACGCCCGCCCCGTGGCAGGCTGCGAGCAGAGGGATTGCATCGAGATCGGACCACGCGAAGATCGCGCGCGGTCTGTCTTTCGAAGAGAGGAGGGCGGCCAGTTCCCTCGCCCTGGGCTCGCTTGGGTGGGGGTGGCGGATGATCCGTGTCTTGTCTTCCAACCCGATCTCAGCCATGGCCGCCTTATATCCCGCCTCACGCTGCGCCGCGACGACCGAACCGGGGCTGTCCGACCTGTTATAGCTCAGCATGGCGATGTCGCTGTAGCCCCGGGATGCCAGCGCTTCGATGGCCATCTGCGCGCCCACGAAATCGTCCGAATTGACCGTGTCGTACAAGGTTGCCTGGGGTTCATGATGGGCAATGGCGACGATGGGGATCTGGGTCGCATAGTGCGCCACCACACTTCCTGAGATCTGCGGCCCGATCAGGACCAGGCCATCCATCCTCGTGTCGATCATCGACTCGATCATCGATGTCTCAAGCTTGGAGGCCGCGCGGCCGACGCCGACCATAGCCTTGTAATTGGCCTTCTCGAGCCCGGCGTCGATCCCTTCAAGCAGAACCGGGACGAACGGGTTGGTGAGTTCCACGACGAGGATGCCCACAGTGTAAGTCCTGCCACGCATGGCGCGTGCTGCCGTCGACGGACGATACTTCAAAAGGTCGATGGCGTTTTCGACCTTGGTGCGCAGTGCCTCTGATACACCATAGGCATTGCGCAGAACCTTGGACACAGCGGCCACCGAAACGCCCGCATGCTCGGCGACATGGCGGATCGTCACGCGATCAGTCGATGAGCCAAGCTTCTGTTTTTCCATCGGTATTCCCGTCTGCGCATGATCCTTGCATCCACTATATGCAAAAAGCGCTTGCGCGGCAAACGAGTTTGTAGAATGATATACATAGAACGATACACAAAATGATCGGTGCGGCCTGGTGGGTATGCGTCGGCGGGAGAAGAGACACCATGGACAGGCCCTCTCTGGCAGGCTCTATTTTGGCATCCGACAGTCAGCCATTTGCGCGGGCTGAGATGATTGCGCCCGAGATTGACAAGGGGCAGGGGGCGGCCGGCACCTTCGTACAGACGTCCTGGCAGGTGGATAGCCTCCCTACTACGGCAACCTTGAGGATCTCCGCGCTCGGTCTCTACCGCGCCTTTATCAATGGCAAGCGCGTTGGTGAGGATCTGCTGACACCCGGCTGGACCTGCTATGATGACCGGATCGCCTATCAGGCCTACGAGGTGTCACAGCTTCTTCAGGTCGGTGAAAACAGGATCGAGATCTGGCTTGGCGATGGCTGGTACCGCAGCCAGCTGCTCTGGGCCTCCAATCCCATCTTCAATTGCTGGGGTGACCGCGTTGCTGCCATCGCCGAAATCGAGGCCTACAGCGCAGCGCTGCTGGTCACTGACGAAAGCTGGAAGAGCGGTTTCTCGCCGGTTACGCGCAACGGTATCTATTTCGGCGAAGATTATGATGCCCGCATACGGCCTGTTGCCGAAGCCGGGGTCAGCCTGCTCGATTTTGACAAGGGCCTGCTCGTGCCACACGAGGCAGACGCCGTGAAGGAGCTCGCACCGCTCGCGCCGATCGAGCATTGGCAGGATGCCGAAGGCCGGAACCTCTATGATTTCGGTCAGAATGCCGGCGCCTATATCCGGCTGCGTGTCACTGGCAAGGCAGGCGCATCGGTCCGCGTCGAGCACTCCGAAATCCTTGGACCGGATAAGGTCTTCGACAACCGCAATTATCGCAGCGCTCGCGCCGAGCTGCGTTACATCCTGTCTGGCGAAGGTGAGGAAACCTATGCGCCGCTCTTTACCTTCATGGGGTTCCGGTATGCGCGCGTGACGCTCGAAGGGGAGGTAAGCCTCCTTTCCATCGAGATGGTGCCGATCAGCTCAGTGCCCGTCGCCACTGGTGGAATCACGACGGGCGTTGCCGCGGTCAACCGGCTCGTGGAAAATACCATCTGGTCACAGCGTTCGAACTTCATCGAAATCCCGACCGACTGCCCGCAGCGCGATGAACGCCTCGGCTGGACGGGAGACGCACAAGTCTTCGCAGGCACCGCCTGCTGGCTGGCCGACAGTGAACGCTTCCTGATCAAGTATCTGCGCGACGTGATGCATGACCAGCGGGAGAATGGTGCGGTTCCGCACTTCTCGCCGGATCCGACGCGACTCCATCCCATCGACGAGCGCGGCGACTGGGCCGGCTCCACCGGTTGGGGCGATGCGATCGTCATCATCCCCTGGCAGCTCTACATGCATTATGGCAACCGGGAGGTCTTGGCCGAATGCTTCCCGGCGATGATCAAGTGGCTCGACTATCTCTGGGGTATATCGGATGGTCCTATCATCCGTCCGCCAGCGGTATGGGGAGACCACGGCTTCACCTTTGGCGACTGGCTGCAGCCCGTCGGTGACAACAGGAAGCCAAGGCCGACCGTCGCTGACGATTGTGCGGCCACTCTCTACCATTTCATCTCGACGCAGCTCGCCGCCCGTATCGCTCGCATACTCGGCCGGGACGACGAGGCGCGCCGTCTAGACGAGCGTGTAAATGCAATCCGTGCCGCCTTCCGCAAAGAGTTCTTCTCGCCCTCCGGCCGGATAGCGCACAACGACCAGACCTCGTGGGCGCTGGCCTTCCTCTATGATCTCGTTCCCGATGACTACAAGGAGGCGGGCAAGGCCTATTTCCGCCGCGTGGTCGAGGAAACCGATGGCGTCATCGGTACAGGCTTTATCGGCACGCCCGCGTTGCTGCCAGCGCTCACTGAACTTGGCATGCTTGATCTTGCGGAAAAGGTTTTTCTCAATCGCAAGGTACCGGGCTGGCTCTATCAGGTCGAGCGTGGCGCAACCTCCATTTGGGAGCGTTGGGACGCGGTGGCCGAGGACGGCTCGATCTACGATCCGGACATGAACAGCTACAACCATTATGCCTATGGCGCCGTCTGCCAGTGGCTGTTTGAAGATGTCGCTGGCCTGAAGCCGACGGCTGAGGGGGCAGGTTTTTCAAGCATCGAGCTGGACCCGGCAATTTTGCCCGCGCTGTCGCCCGTCAAGGCCTGGCACGATGTGAGGCAAGGGAGGATCGAAGCCGAGTGGAGCCTGATGGGAGATCAGGTGACCTATCGCGTCGTGCTTCCGCAAGGGGTCGACGCGTCGCTGAAGGCATCGAGCATTCGCAGCAACGTCTCGGTCAATGGACAGTCCGTCGAAAGCCAGATGGACATCAGCCTCAAGGCAGGCGAGCACATCATCACGTTCAGCATCTGATATGGCCGCGGGCGCTGCCCGCAGCCAGTGAATGATCAAGTGGTCAATAGAGGAGGAAACGACCATGAGAATGACTGCAAGAACAATTCTGGCCGCATCGCTTGCCAGTCTTCTGGCGAGTGCCGCCCATGCCGACGTAACGCTCACCATCCTGGCTGATACCAATCCTGAAACAATAAGTTTTCTGGATGTTCTGACCAAGGCCTACAGCGAGAAGCGTCCTGATATCAGTTTCGACATCGAGAACCGCGCAGGTGGGGCGGAAGGCGACAACATTGTCAAGACCCGCCTTGCCACCGGAGAGATGGCCGACATCTTCCAGTACAATTCAGGTTCGCTCTTCCAGGCGCTGAAGCCGGAGCAGACGCTGGCGGATCTCTCTGGCATGCCGAATGCCGGCAATATTGCCGAGAGTTTTCGCTCGGTCGTCAGTGCGGCCGATGGTTCTGTGCGAGGCGTTCCCTTTGGTCCGGCCATGGGCGGCGGTATCTTCTACAGCAGGAAGATCTACGCAGAACTCGGGCTGGAAGTGCCAAAAACCTGGGCCGACTTCATCGCCAACAGCGAGAAGGTCAAGGCGGCTGGCAAGGTCGGCATCGCTCAGACCTATGGTGACACCTGGACGTCCCAGCTCTTCGTGTTGGCCGACTACTACAACGTCAACGCCGCAGCCTCAAGCTTCGCCAAGGACTTTACCGACAACAAGGCGAAATTCGCAACGACACCCGCGGCTGCCAAGGGTTTCGAGCGCCTTGAGCAGACCGGCAAAGCCGGACTGTTCAACGCCGATTTCGGAGCTGCCAAGTTCGATGATGGCATGCGTATGGTGGCGACGGGGGAGGCAGCTCATTATCCGATGCTAACCTTCGGTATCGGCAACGTCGCACAAAACTATCCGGACAATCTGGCTGATCTCGGTTTCTTCGCACAGCCGGGCGATGATGCCGCAAAGAATGGCCTGACCGTCTGGATGCCATCTGCGCTCTACAGTCCGTCCAGCGCCGAGAATGGCGAAGAAGCGAAGAAATTCCTCGATTGGGTTGCTTCCAAGGAAGCCTGCGAATTGATGGCGAAAGCTGTTCCCTCGGGTCCCTATCTGATCAACGACTGCCAGCTTCCCGCAGATGTGCCGCAGGCCGTCAAGGACATGCTGCCTTACTTCGAAGCCGAGGGTGGCACGGCCCCTGCGCTCGAATTCCTCTCTCCGGTTAAAGGCCCTGCACTCGAGCAGATCACGGTTGAGGTCGGTACCGGTATTCGTTCGTCTGCCGAAGCGGTTGCACTTTACGACCAGGATGTCGAAAAGCAGGCCAAGCAACTCGGCCTTCCGAACTGGTAACCTCCCGCCAGTCGAACCCCGTCCGGTCTCCCAGGTCCGGGCGGGGTCTGCATCGGAGAAGAGACATGGTCACGCAGAAATCCCCTTATCCCTACTGGTTCGTGCTGCCGGCTGCCATCGTGTTTTCGGTGCTGTTCCTGGCTCCGACATTCGCGTCCTTCTGGTTCAGTCTGACGCGGTGGGACCTGTTCTCGGCCGAGTTCATCGGCCTGGAGAACTACCGGCAATTCCTGCGGGAGCCTTTCCTGATCCAGGGCACGGTCAACACGCTCATTTATGCGATGGCAACGTCGGCCACCAAATCCATCCTTGGCTTGCTGCTCGCAGTGCTTTTGACATCGGGTATATGGGCTCAGGGGTTTTTGAGGACGGTGGTCTTCTTTCCCGTCCTTGTGTCGACCATCGGAATTGGCATCACCTTCGCGGTGCTCATGCACCCGACGAACGGCATGATCAATGTGGCGTTGAATGCTGTCGGGCTTCCAGGTCCCGGCTGGCTGACCGATCCTTCGCTGGCGCTCTATTCGGTCATCCTTGTCGATCTCTGGAAAGGGGTCGGTCTTGCGACGCTGATCTATATTGCCGGTCTCGCAACGATCAGCCAGGACTACTATGAGGCTGCACGGATCGACGGTGCCACCCGCACGCAGATGTTCTTTCGCGTCACGGTGCCCTTGGTGCGTCCGGCCACCGTCACCGTGGTGACACTGTCACTCATCGGCGGCCTTCGCAGTTTCGATCTCATCTGGGCCATGACCCGAGGCGGCCCAGGCTTCTCCTCGGATGTGCTGGCGAGCGTCATCTACAAGCAATACCAGGCTGGCTTCTACGGTCTCTCGACGGCGGGCAATGTCGTCCTGTTCTTGTTGATTGCGCTGATCATTCTGCCACTGACAGCGTGGTTCAATCGTCGGGAGGTGGATCTATGACCCGTCGTCAGCTCTACACAGGCATAGTCTCGCTTGCACTTGCGTCCATCATCTTCATCCTACCCTTCATATTCATTTTCCTGACGGCAGCTAAAACACGTCAGGACGCCTCGCGCCTGACATTCACCTGGCCTGTTGAATGGCAGTTGTGGGAAAATTTCCTGCAGGTGCTGGAGACCCGCAACTATCTCCTGCTGCTTGCCTATTTCAACTCGACTGTCATCACGGTCTTTGCGGTGACACTGCTCGTGCTCTTCGGCGCCATGGTGGGCTATGTCCTGCAGCGACGCCCGTCCCGCTGGAACAAGGTGATCTATGGTTTCGTCCTGGCCGGTCTGATGATTCCGCCGGCGGTCGTACCGACAATCTGGGTGCTGCAGTCCATCGGTCTGTTCAAGACGATCACCGGCATGATCTTCATCCAGGTTGCCTATGGTCTCGCCTTCTCGGTTCTGCTGTTCCGCAGCTTTATCGCGACCATCCCCCGCGACCTCGATGAGGCGGCGCTGATCGACGGGGCAACGCCTTTGCAGATCTTCTTCCGTGTGATCCTGCCGCTTCTGAAGCCGGTCACGGTGACCGTTATCGTCGTGCAGTCGATCACCATCTTCAACGACTTCACCAACCCGCTCTACTATCTGCCGGGCCGCGAAAACGTGACGGTGCAGCTCACGCTCTATAACTTCCAGGGCCAGTTCCAGACCCAGTTCAATCTGCTCTTCATGAACATCCTGCTGGTCACCATCCCACCGCTTATCGTCTACATCTTCTTCAACCGACAGATCGTGGCCGGCATGACCGCCGGTGCCGTCAAAGGATAGTCGCATGACCAGTGTCGTTCTCAAGGAGATCCGCAAAAGCTTCGGCAGCCTCGAGGTCATCAAGGGCATCGACCTGGCTGTTGAAAGGGGCGAGTTCTGCGTCTTTGTCGGTCCGTCCGGCTGTGGAAAGTCCACGCTGCTTCGGATGATCTCGGGCTTGGAAACGTCGAGTTCGGGCCAGATCGTCATCGACGGCGAGGATGTGACCCACGCCGAGCCATCGAAGCGTGGGATCGCCATGGTCTTCCAATCCTATGCGCTCTATCCGCATCTGACCGTGCGCGAGAACATCGGCTTCGGGCTGTCGCTCGCTGGTCGCCCGAAGAGCGAGATCGCCGAGAAGGTCGAGAAGACGGCGGAGAGCCTGCAATTGACCCATCTCCTCGATCGCAAGCCAAAGGCCCTGTCCGGCGGGCAGCGCCAGCGGGTGGCGATCGGGCGTGCGATTATCCGCAATCCCAAGGTCTTCCTGTTCGACGAGCCACTCTCGAACCTCGATGCAGCGCTTCGTTCGCAGATGCGGATGGAACTGACCGACCTGCATTCGAAACTCGGCGCCACCATGATCTACGTCACCCACGACCAGGTCGAGGCGATGACCATGGCCGACAAGATCGTAGTCCTGAACGCAGGACGTATCGAGCAGGTCGGCTCGCCGATGGACCTCTATAACAACCCCGTCAGCCCCTTCGTTGCCGGTTTCATCGGCTCGCCGAAAATGAACCTTTACGATGGCGAGGTTGCCGCCGCAGAAGATTGCGCCACCTACGGCATCCGCCCCGAGCATCTCGTTCTGTCGAAGAGCGAGGGCAAATGGCAGGGGCGGGTCCGCCACATCGAACGATTGGGCGCAGATACCGTGGTCTACCTCGATCACCCCACGCTGAAGCAGATCGTTGCCCGCGTTACCGGTGATTTCGAGATCGCATCCGGGGAGGTGGTCCATGCCTCACCGATGAGCGGCAAGGAACACCGATTCTTGTAGTTTAAAAGACCCAGGTTGGTCGCTATTGCTGCCAATGGAGCCAATGGTGTTGGCTCGAAAGTCAACATGATTGAACTTTGGCTTATGAGCGGATGACGGTTGTCTGAAGGGCGAACAGGTTAGCGCCTGCAGGAGGCGGAGGCGGGGAATGCCTGGTTGCGGCGTGCCGTCTCAGATCTCGCCCTGGACAAGATGAGCCTGGTCCGCAGCCGCGAGATGCTTGCAAAACCGGCGTCTGACAAAGCTCCCATGGATCATGTCATCAGGAAATGGCCGTTTCCGGAGACGGCCAGGCGGAGATTGCGGGCCAGCATCCACGACCACGAGGCATTGACCGTCCGGGCTCTCGCTCTCTTGTGAGCTTCTATGGTCGCACCACAACACCTGCTGATGCCCGATTACAGCAACCGAAGGCCGCTGGAGGCAACCCAAGACTGGAACAAGACTCGGGCGCAGACCCGAAGCGCGTGAGTTTGCATCCAGTCCAAAGGCCCAAGCATCAACTAGCCATACTTATAAATGCGGTCAATCATTTGAATAGGTCAGCGCAACCTGGTCTCGCCATGCTTTGGCGTAGTGACTGAGGCCGGGAATTGTTCGCTCGACCCGATATAGGGAATGTTCAGGCCGCAGTCCCGCGAGGATCGCAGCACCGAGGGCGGTTCCGGTCTGCGAAGTGGAGGTCAGGATGGTACGGTTTGTCAGGCTGCGGATACCGGCGAGGAATATCTGATTTGTCGCAAAGGGTCCCTCGACCATGATCTCTCCCTTGGAGCCGATCATCTCCAGGCACGTCGCGGTCATCAGGGCCTGGTAGAGGCTGGCGGCTGTTCGACGCTCAGCGGCATCGGCTGGCTCGGCGATCCATTTGCCTTGTGCCAGTGGGAAGGGGCCGGTGCCCTTCACCGTGCCGGGTAGCAGCATGCTCTTGCCGGCAAGAACTGCGTCGAGTGCGGCCCATGCTGCCTCCGGAGCGACTGAGGAGACTTCTGCGGTCGTCACCTCCCATTCGCGTCCGCCCATGTAGCGGGCCGACGGTACGGGCGTGCCAAAGGCATCGACGTTGACCAGTGTATCACGGGCTGGATCGAGCCTGGAGGGTTGTCCGCCTGGCGCGAAGCAGATCACCCAGGTGCCGGTGGAAACAACGGTGCAGGGCTCCGTGCGATCGACCAGATGCGGCAGGAGTGAGGCGTTCGAATCATGAATGCCGCAATAAACCGGAACAGGTTTCGACAGTCCGATCTCGCGGCCGATGTCAGTGCGGATCTCGCCGAGAACATCAAACGCCGAGTGGATTGGCGCCATCTTGCCCGTGAGGCCGAGCGCGTCGACGAGCGGCGAGAAGCGGCCCTCGAAGGGGAGCCAGAGGTCTGTATGGCAACCGAGCGATGTCTTTTCGTTGGCCGCCACGCCCGTAATTCGCAATGCCCAATACTGCGGATAGGTGACGATGGTAGAAACCCGGGCAAAGTCTTCCGGAAAGCAGGTCCGCTGATAGTGCAGCTGCGCACCGAGATTGAGGCCGCCTGTCAGGCGGGGCGAGTAGGTCTCGCTAAAGTTTGGCCGCAAAGCGTCATAGGCGCTGTTTATCTCGTCGGCGTAGAGATGTTCATAATCGAGCACCGGCAGTGCGAGCGCTCCCGTTGCGTCAAGCAGGGCTGCGCTTGCTCCATGGGTGGTTATGGAGAGGGCATCGAACCCTGGTTCCCGCGCAAATTTCGACAATGACTGCAGGATGAAAGCCCAGAGCTGTTCCGTGTTGAAATGCGGATAGGGCGGGCCTGACAGTACCGCATTTGCCGTCTTATGGACGGCCATCTCTTGTCCCGTTGTGGCATCAACCAGCACCACCTTGGCATTGGTCTTGCCGATATCGATGACGGCGATGCGTTCGAAGGACTGGCTCATGGCATGTGAAAGACGGGTTTCAGATCCACCGCCCAAGGGGAGTTGTCGGGGTTGGTGGCCATGATGTCTGCCATATGCGCCCACCAGCGCCTCATCACCGGGTGAGAGGGAAGATCGGCCATTTTGTGCGTCTTTGTGCGCGTCAAAACGCCGATCAAAAGGTTTGTCTCGGGATCGAGATGGATCGTATAGTCGCTGATCCCGGCATCATGGAGGAGGTCGACGAGATCGGGCCAGATCTCGTCATGGCGCTTTTTGTATTCTGCCTCCATGCCGGGATTGAGCTTCATCTTGAAGACGTGGCGTTCGGTTTCGCTCATTGCGCGTTCCTCGCATGCTTGATTCGGCGGGCGATGATCGGCAGGGCAATGGTGATGATCAAGAGCAGGCCGATGAAGATCGACATGACGATGCCCGGCACGTTGAGAAGGCCAAGACCGAAGGTAACGAGGCCCATGACAAAGGCGGCGATGACGACGCCAACGATGGTGCCCGAACCGCCGAGGATGGAGACGCCGCCGAGCACGACCATGGTGACGACTTCAAGCTCCCAGCCTTGAGCGATCGAGGGGCGGGTCGAGCCGAGGCGCGAGGTGAGGCAGACGGCGGCAATGCCGCTCATCAGGCCCGTCAGCAGGAAGAGAACGAACTTCACGCGCTCGACCGGGATGCCGGAGAAGCGTGCGGCGTGCGGATTGTTGCCGATGACATAGACATGGCGGCCGAAATTGGTTCGGTGCAGCACGATGGCGAAGACGACGGCCATCACCAGGAACAGGACAAATTCGAAGGAGATGACCCAGAAGACATAGCCCTGGCCGAAGAAGGCAAATTCCGGCGGATATTTGCCGAATGCCTGGTCGCCGAGAACTAGATAGGAGATGCCGCGGAAAAGGCTCATCGTGCCGATCGTCACGACGATCGAGGGCAACTTCAGGCCGGCAACCAGCAGGCCGTTGAAGGCACCGCAGGCAAGGCCGGTGGTAATCCCGATCGCGACGAGACCCGGCGCGCCGACGCCGAGCTGCGCCGCATAGCCCATGGCGGTCGAGGCGAGCGCAATGATCGCGGCGACCGAGAGGTCGATCTCGCCGGCGATGATCAGAAGCGCCATGGCAAAGGCGATCAGCGCCTTTTCGGTGAAGTTGAAGGTGGCGTCAGACAGGTTCCAGGCATTGAGGAAATAAGGCGAGGCCAGCGAATTGGCGATGAAGATCGCGACCGCTACACAGAAGAGCAGAACCTCCCAGCTGCCAAGCAGTCGGCGCAACGGTGTCTCAAGGCGGTCTGGGATGACGCGTTTTGTCTGTTCGGCTGCAGTGCTCATGCGGTCACCTCCTTTCCGGCTGCCCGGTCGCGCAGGATGATACGGCCCTTCTTGGCTTCTGCGCGGGCATTGAAGACGACGGCGAGCACGATGACGATGCCAGAGATCGCCATCTGCGCGAAGGGCGAGATGCCGATCACGGGCAGGGCGTTCTTAATAACGCCGAGGAAGAGGGCGCCGAGCACCGTGCCGATCACAGTGCCGATGCCACCTGCAATCGAGATGCCGCCGATCACACAGGCCGCGACACTGTCGAGCTCGAAACCGGCGGCGATGTCGACATAGGCGACGGCGTAGCGCGAGACCCAGAGATAGCCCGAGAGACCAGCAAGCGCGCCCGAGAGCACGAAGGCGAGGAAGCGGGCTCGGCCAACATCGATGCCGGCATAGATGGCGGCGACCGGATTGCCACCTGCGGCATAGGCCGAGCGGCCGAAGGGGGTGCGGGCGAGGATGAAGCCGATCAGCAGGATGACTGCGATCGCGACCCAGGAGAGAAGCGGCAAGCCCAGCACCGGCAGGCGCGGCACGCCGAGAAAGTCCGGCTGCATCTGATGTGCATTCACCCATGCACCGCCCGAGAGCACAAAGCTCATGCCGCGATAGATGGTGAGCGTGCCAAGTGTAACGACGATCGGCGGGATCTGCAGGGCCCAGACGAGGAAGCCGTTGATGGCGCCCAGCGCCGCCCCAATGCCGATTGCAATGAGAACAAGCACGGCGAGTGGCAGGCCAGGATAGGCGCTGTCGAGCATGGCAACCGCCATGCCGGTAAAGGCGAGATTGGCGGCGACCGACAGGTCGATCGACTTCGTCAGGATCACGACCATCTGGCCGAGTGCCAGGATGATCAGGATCGAGGTGTCGTTGAAGATCGTGACCAGGTTTTCCGGCGTGGCGAAATTGGGCGCGCGCGTGGTGAAGCTGAGGATCATGCCGATGATGATCAGGGCCAGCAGCATTTCACGGTTTTTGAGCAGTTTCTGCATGGTCATTCCTCACGCATTGCCGGTTGCGGCGCGCACGAGCGTTTCGGCGTTAAGGCCTTCGCGCTCGAAGATGCCGGCTTGCAGGCCCTCGCGCATGACCATCACACGGTCCGACATGCCGAGGATTTCGGGCAGTTCCGACGAGATCATGATGATCGAGAGGCCTTCGGAGGCAAGCTCGGAGATGAAGCCGTGGACGGCGGCCTTGGAGCCGATGTCGATGCCCTTGGTCGGTTCATCGAGAATGATGACCTTGGGCGAGGTGGCGAGCCACTTGCCGATGACAACCTTCTGCTGATTGCCGCCGGACAGCGTGCCAACCGGGACCGACAGAGCGGCCGCTCGCAGATCCAGCCGTTCGGCGAAGCGGCGCGCCAGCTTCAATTCGTTGGCCGCCTTCAGGAAGCCAGAGACGGAGGTTCGGATCAGCGAGGGCAGGGACATGTTCTGGTAGATCGGCAATTCGAGCGCCAGACCATGGCGGCCGCGTTCCTCCGGCACGTAGACGATGCCAGCGGTGATCGCATCGGAGGTGTTGCGAATGGTGATCTCGCGACCTTCAAGTTCCAGCCTGCCGGACTTCGGGCGGGTGATACCGAAGATCGACTGGCAAAGTTCCGAGCGGCCGGCACCGATCAGGCCGTAGACACCGAGGATCTCGCCCTTGCGCAGGGTGAAGCTGATATCGCGGAATTCGGTTTGGTGGCTGTAGCCACGGACGCTCAGGACTGGTGCACCGATTACGGCTTCGACCTTCGGGAAGACATCGTGCACGTCGCGGCCGACCATCTGCCGCACGATCTCGTCCTGAGGCGTGTCTTTGAGCACGCCGGAGCCGACCATGCGGCCATCGCGGAAGACCGCGTAATTGTCGGCGATCTCGTAGAGTTCATCGAACTTGTGGCTGATGAAAAGGATCGCCTTGCCCTGGCGTTTCAGGCCCTCGACGATGCGGAAGAGATCGTCGATCTCCTTGCGCGACAAGGCGGCCGTCGGTTCATCCATGATGACGATGCGCGCGTCGACCGATAGCGCCCGGGCAATGGCCACCAGATGGCGCTGGGCGATCGAGAAATCCTTGAGTTTTGTCGTCGGATCGATGTCGCTTTCCAGCGCCTTCATCAACTGCCGGGACCGCTCGTTGATGGTGCGCCAGTCGATGAGGCCGAAGCGGGTTCGCGGTGCATGGCCGAGGAAGATGTTCTCGCCAACAGTCAGCTCATCGAAGAGGACCGTCTCCTGGTGAATGGCGGTGACGCCTGCATCGATCGCGTCCTGGGCATTGGCGAAGCTCCTGGGCTTGCCGTCGATGAGGATCTCGCCCTCGTTCGGGCGATAGATGCCGGTCAGGATCTTGACGAGCGTCGACTTGCCGGCACCGTTCTCGCCGATCAGCGCGGTCACTTTGCCCGGATAGAGGGCGATGTCGACCTTGTCGAGCGCCTTGACGCCCGGGAAGATCTGGGAAATGCCCCGCATTTCGAGAATGGGCTCGCCAGCCGGGTTCGCGCCCGCCGCGAGCTTGGCAGATTGAACGGTCATCATATTCATTACCGAATAAAAGAGAATCCCGGCGGCTTGAGCCGCCGGGTCTTATCCGCCGAGATCAGAAGATCTTGGAGAATTCCTCGATGTTCGAGGCGTCGTAGACGAAGGGATCGGCCATGGCGGCTTCGCCACCGTCACCAACCTTGATCTTGCCCATGCGGCCGGCTTCGATTTCCGAACCCGGTGCTGCATCGGTTTCGCCCTTGGCGAGACGATAGGCGATCTGGGTTGCGGAATAGCCGAGGTCGATCGGGTTCCAGATGGCGAATTCCTTCGTGGCACCCGACTGGATGGCGCCCGCCATTTCGGAGGGAAGGCCGAGGCCGGTGACGTAGACGTCGCCGATCTTGCCGGCATCCTTGACGGCTTGCGAGGCTGCGAGAACGCCAACCGTCGTCGGAGCGACGATGACCTTGACGTTGGTCTGAGAGGTCAGAAGGCCGTTGGCTTCGCGGTAGCTCTTGTCGGCGAGGTCGTCACCATAGACGGTGGTTACGAGATTCAGGCCGGGAAAGTCCTTCAGCTGTGCCTTCATTTCCTCGATCCAGATGTTCTGGTTGGTCGAGGTGGTGGTGGCGGAAAGGATCGCAAAATCACCCTTGCCGTCGGGCAAATGGTTGGCGGCGAGCTGCAGGCACATCTTGCCGATTAGCGCGTTGGACGACGGGTTGAGGTGCATGATGCGGCCTTCAGGCGCTACGCCCGAATCCCAGGAGATGACCTTGATGCCGCGGTCCATGGCCTTTTTCAGAGCCGGGACCACTGCGTCCGGATCGTTTGCCGAGATAGCGATGGCGTCAACGCCCTGAGCGATCAGCGAGTTGATGACTTCGATCTGCCCCTCTGCGGTTGTCGAGGTCGGGCCGGTATAGATGACTTCAACGCCACCGATTTCCTTGGCTGCTTCCTGTGCGCCCTTGTTGGCGGCTTCGAAGAAGCCGATGCCAAGCGACTTGACCACAAGTGCGATCTTCATGTCAGCTGCCTGTGCGGCAGAGCCCATGGTGGCGAGTGCAATGGCGGCACTGGCCAGCAAGATTTTCGTCAGTTTCATGTTTTCCTCCCAGGTTGATGAACTGCTTTACTCTCCCTCCCGGCGCCTCCTCAGGCGACCGATGAGGTATCCTCCCTTGCCGCCGAAGCCATGGGCTTCACGGTTATGAGCTTCACGCCGGCGTCGGTGACCATGGCGGCCGCCTCGTCGGAAATTCCGTCATCGGTGATGATCGTCGACACCTTGTCGAGCGCGCACAGGATCAGGCTCGAGCGCTTGGCGAACTTGCTGGAGTCGACCATGACAATCAGCTCTTCGGCCTGGCGCGCCAGCTTCTGTTCGCTCTGGATGACGAGCGCGTCCGATTCCATCACCCCGAGTGCATTGATGCCCTGCGCGCCGATGAAGATGCGGCGGGCGTAGAAATTGCGAATTGCGTCATTGTCGAAAGGCGACAGGATCAGGCTCTGGTCGCGATAGATCGCGCCGCCGGGAACCGACACCGTGCACTTCGAATGCTTCACCAGATGCTCGGCGATCGCGAAGGAATTGGTCATCACCTGTAGGCGGCGGGCCGACATGAAATGCACCATCTGGAAGGTGGTGGTGCCACCATTGATGATGATCGAATCGCCTTCTTCGCAGAGATCGACGGCTGCGCGCGCAATTGCGCGTTTCTTGTCGATGTTGACCGATTCGGAAACGCGGAACGGGCGAGCGGCGAGATTTCCAAGCTGCGGCGGGTGCACGGCTTCTGCGCCACCGCGGACGCGCCTCAGCTTTCCCTGCACATGAAGAGACGCGATATCCCGGCGGATCGTGGCTTCTGAAGCCTCGGTCAACTCGGCAATGTCCTGCACCGTGATCACAGGCTTTTCCTGGATCGCGCTCAGAATAATGCGATGGCGTTCGCGTTCGTGCATGGGGTCCTCCTGACGGTGATTTATTCGCAATGTCCTTATGCTGTCAATCAGAAACGATCAAAAATAATAATACTGCGGCGCACAATGAAAAGAATTGATCGAAAATGATTGACAATCGGCGGATGGCTGCGCGATACCAGCAGACAAGAAGGAGATGAGCTGTCGCCGACCGCTCATGAGATAATTGCAGGGAGGATTTCATGACGGGTCAAACCCGCCTTCTCGAAAATCGTTGGGATGATGCTCATGCTGCCACGCTCGATGAGCCCGGCAAGCTTCTGTATCGGTCCAATCTGCTGGGGGCCGACAAGCGCATCACCAATTACGGCGGCGGCAATACCTCCGCCAAAGTGATGGAGATCGATCCGCTGACCGAAGAAAAGGTCAAGGTGCTGTGGGTCAAGGGGTCTGGTGGCGACGTCGGTACGATCAAGCTCGATGGCTTTGCGACGCTCTATCAGGAGAAGCTCGAGGCGCTGAAGGGCATTTACAAGGGTGTGCATGACGAAGATCGCATGGTCGGCTTCCTGCCGCATTGTACCTTCAACCTCAATCCGCGTGCTGCCTCAATCGATACGCCGCTGCATGGTTTCGTGCCTTTCACGCATGTTGATCACATGCATCCGGACGCGATCATTGCAATCGCGGCCTCGAAGAATTCGAAGGAATTGACTGAGAAGATCTTCGGCTCGGAAATCGGCTGGTTGCCCTGGCGTCGTCCCGGCTTCCAGCTCGGCCTTGACCTCGAAGCCTTCGTTAAGGCCAACCCGACAGCCAAGGGTGTGGTTCTCGAAAGCCACGGCCTGTTCACCTGGGCGGATGATGCCAAGGATTGCTACCTGCTGACGCTCGAGATCATCAACAAGGCGATCGCGTGGTTTGCGACGGAGACAGAAGGCAAGACGATCTTCGGCGGTGCAGTCGCAAAGAGCCTGCCGGCAGACGAGCGCCGTGCGATTGTCGCGCGCCTGATGCCCGAAATCCGCGGTCGCATCGGCAAGGCAGAGCGCAAGCTCGGTCATTTCGACGACCAGGATGCCGTGCTCGAATTCGTCAATTCGAAGAACCTGCAGCCGCTGGGCAGCCTCGGAACGTCCTGCCCGGACCATTTCCTGCGCACCAAGATCCGACCGCTGATCGTCGATTTCGATCCGGCAAAGCAGGATGTCGATGCGGTTCTTTCCGGCCTCGACAAGGCGCTCGAAGCCTACCGCGCCGACTACACCCGCTACTACGAGACCTGCAAACACGACAATTCGCCTGCGATCCGCGATCCGAACCCGGTGATCTTCCTGGTTCCCGGCGTTGGCATGCTGTCCTTTGCCAAGGACAAGGCAACCGCCCGAATTGCCGGTGAGTTCTATGTGAACGCGATCAACGTGATGCGCGGCGCCTCGACGGTCTCCGAATATCAGGGGCTGCCGGAGCAGGAAGCCTTCGACATCGAATACTGGCTGCTCGAAGAGGCAAAGCTGCAGCGCATGCCGAAGCCGAAGAGCCTGGCTGGTCGCGTCGCCTTTGTCACCGGTGGCGCCGGCGGCATTGGCCGGGCGACCGCTGACCGGCTGATGGCGGAAGGTGCCTGCGTGGTACTGGCCGATATTGACGCGGCGGCATTGGAGCAGACGGTCGCCGACTTCTCGAGGCGCCATGGCGCGGACGTGGTCCGCTCCGTTCAGCTCGACGTGACGCGCGAGGATGCGGTAATCCGCTCCTTTGCCGAAGCCTGTGTGGAATTCGGTGGCGTGGACATCCTCGTGTCGAATGCCGGGATTGCCTCGTCTGCACCGGTCGAGGACACGACGCTTGCCATGTGGGACAAGAATATCAGCATCCTGGCCACCGGCTATTTCCTGGTGTCCCGCGAGGCTTTCCGTCTGTTCCGGCGTCAGAAGCTTGGCGGTAACGTCGTCTTCGTGGCCTCGAAGAACGGCCTTGCCTCTTCGCCGAACGCGTCGGCCTATTGCACGGCGAAAGCTGCGGAGATCCATCTCGCTCGCTGCCTGGCGCTCGAAGGGGCGGAAGCTGGCATCAGAGTGAATACCGTCAATCCGGATGCAGTGCTGCGTGGGTCGAAGATCTGGAACGGCGAGTGGCGCGAGCAGCGTGCGGCCTCCTCGAAGATCGAAGTGACCGATCTTGAGGAGCATTATCGCAACCGCTCGATGCTGAAGCTGAATGTTTTCCCGGAAGATATTGCCGAAGCCATCTACTTCCTGGCGTCCGATCTTTCGGCCAAGTCGACCGGCAACATCATCAATGTCGATGCCGGAAACGCACAAAGTTTCACCCGCTGACCTCCCAAGCGCCTCGCGGCGGTCTCGCCGCGAGGCTGTCAGCCGCTCTCTCGGGCGATTGGATGAAATGGGGTGTGGAGGAGAGGGCGGTTGCGCCTCTCGCATGATGCCCCCTGAAATGCGACAGATGCGCTGAAGCACGGTTCTTCATGCGCGAAGGAGGATCAAATGACCGAGACCCGGATCGCCGCAGATATCATCGCGGCAGAAAACGAGCGTCGTCAGAGCGCCCATCAAAGCGACTATGATGCGCTGGGCGCCAGGCTTTCCCGTCAGTCTATCGACATCGAGGCCATAACGGCGAAGGTTGCGGACTTCTTCGTTGCTGTTCCCTCCTGGGGTGTGGGCACAGGCGGCACGCGCTTTGCCCGCTTTCCCGGTCTCGGAGAGCCGCGGCATATTTTCGACAAGCTGGACGACTGCGGTGTGATCCAGCAGCTCACTCGCGCGACGCCGACCGTCTCGCTGCATATACCCTGGGATAAGGCCGATCCGAAGGAGCTGAAGGCCAAGGCCGATGTGCTCGGGCTCGGCTTTGATGCGATGAACTCGAACACCTTCTCGGATGGCGCCGATCAGGCGCATTCCTACAAGTTTGGTTCGCTCAGCCATGTTGACGCAGCGACCCGCCGTCAGGCGGTCGAGCACAATATCGAATGCATCGAACTCGGCTCCGCACTCGGTTCCAAGGCGCTGACGGTGTGGATAGGCGACGGTTCCAACTTCCCCGGGCAGAGCAATTTTACCCGCCAGTTCGAGCGTTATCTCGATGCGATGCGCGAGATCTACAAGGCGCTGCCGGATGACTGGCGGTTGTTCTCCGAGCACAAGATGTACGAGCCGGCCTTCTATTCGACGGTGGTGCAGGACTGGGGCACCAACTATCTGATCGCCCAGACGCTTGGTGAGAAGGCCTACTGCCTCGTCGACCTCGGCCACCATGCGCCGAACACCAATATCGAGATGATCGTCGCGCGCCTCATCCAATTCGGCAAGCTCGGTGGCTTCCACTTCAACGACTCAAAATATGGGGATGACGATCTGGATGCCGGTTCGGTCGAACCCTACCGCCTCTTCCTCGTCTTCAACGAACTTGTCGATGCCGAGCATCGTGGCGTGAAGGGCTTCCACCCGGCGCATATGATCGACCAGAGCCACAATGTGACGGATCCGATCGAGAGCCTTATTGCAAGCGCCAACGAGATCCGCCGCGCCTATGCGCAAGCGCTTCTGGTCGATCGTGCCGCGCTCGAAGGTTACCAGTCCGACAATGACGCGCTGATGGCGACGGAAACGCTGAAGCGCGCCTATCGCACCGATGTCGAGCCGATCCTGGCCGAGGCACGCCGTCTGGCCGGTGGTGCGATCGACCCTGTCGCCACCTATCGTGCCAGCGGCTACCGCGCCAGGGTTGCGGCCGAACGTCCCGCGATCAAGGGTGGCTCTGGCGGGATCGTCTGAGGTTGTTGGGCCACCAGGTCTCACAACGCAAGATCCATAAAGCGACAATTGGGCGAGTTAGAGATGCGACAGTCTCGCCTCTTGAAGCACTGATCACTGCCCTCGTCGGGAGCAAGGATGACGACTACGAGCTTGGTCAAGACCGTGAGCGGTCGGAGTCGTCACGTCCTTGTTGATTGGCCTGCCCCGACGGGGTGATCCGCTTAAAAGGCTAGTGCATGCTTGGCCTGCTGGCCACGGCCGGCGTTGACGCAGCTCCATTTTGGCGAGGCCAGACCGCAGCTTCGGGATGCCGGTGGCTTATGGCCCAGCGATGAGTGAGACCTCACGATGTTATGGTGCTGTCTCCAGTTTCGATGATGATCTTCGCCTCCTTGGGCGTGATTTCGCCGTTCAGCAGTTCGTCACGGAGCTTCGAATTGAAGCTCTCGCAATATCCATTTTCCCAAGGGCTGCCCGGCATGATGTAGCGGTCCTGGATGTAGGCGGTCCTGGCGAAATAGACGCAAGACTAGCTTGTCACAAAGCTGTAGTCGTTCCTGTGTTATCCGTTGGAAACGTTTCCAACGGATCTATTCCATGCCTAAGATTGCCACTTCGAGCGTAACAATCAGAGATGTCGCACAGGCGGCCGGATGTGGCATTGCTACAGCCAGTCGCGTGCTCAACAAGTCCGGCTCTGCGAGTGCTGACGTGCGCGATCGGGTGGAGCGAGCTGCCCGCGATCTCGGTTTCAGCTTTTCTGCACTTGGCCGGGCACTGCAAAGCCGCCGGTCGATGACAATCGGCTGCCTGGTGCCATCGCTTGCCAATCCGGTCTTTGCCGAGGCCGTTCAGGGCATCCAGTCCGAGCTTCTCGGTTCGGGCTACCAGCTTTTGATCTCTTGCTCCAACTACGATGAGGCCGCTGATGATGCGGCCATTGAGATGCTGTTGTCGAAGGAAACGGATGCGCTTGTCGCAACCATGGTCGCACCCGAGCGTAGCCCCGCCATGCAACTTGCGCGCAACCGTGGCCTTCCCGTCGCACTGATGTTTCATGATCCCATGGAGGGGTTCATCACCTCCTACATCGACAATTTCGAAGCGGCCAAAGAGGTGGCGCGGCACTTTGTCGATCTCGGGCACAAGCGTACCGGATTTGTTGCCTTGCGCTTTTCGACCTCTGATCGCTCGCGCAATCGCTACACCGGATTTCACGGCGAATGCATTGCGCGCGGCCTTACCGCACCCGCCCTGATCGAGATCGGCGAAGCCGAAGCCGCCAAGCCTGAATGCCTGGCCGAAATCCTGGCGCAGCATCCGGATCTGACCGCGATTTTTGCCTCAAATGACTTCCTGGCAATCGCCGTGCAGAAGGCGGCCCGTCTGCTTGGCTGGCGGGTGCCGCAGGACCTCTCCGTTGTCGGCTTTGATGGCATTGAAGTGGGTCGGCTTCTCGAAGCGCCGCTTGCCACCATAGAGACCTCGCCAGAGGCCATGGGCCGGCAGGCGGCACGCTCAATTCTCGACATGTTGCAAGGAAGTGTCGCTGTTCAGCCGCCCGCCTTGCCATTTCATTTCCGGGCCGGTGCCACCCTTGCAGCACCGAACCCGGAAAAAGGTGACGACGGTCGGGCTGCCACCCAACCGCCGTCTGCTCTCCCTGATGAACCTCACGCTCAACCAAGGATGAACCGATGAAACTTACCGTTCTTGCCGTTCTTTTCGCAACGGCTATGGCTGCACCCGCATTAGCCGAAGATGCCATCTGCTACAATTGCCCGCCGGAATGGGCCGATTGGGCGTCCATGCTCAAGGCGCTGGACGAAAAAGTCGGCGTGAAGATGCCGCATGACAACAAGAATTCCGGCCAGGCGCTCAGCCAGATGATTGCTGAAAAGGCATCCCCCGTCGCCGATGTCGCCTATTATGGCGTGACCACTGGTATTGCCGCCATCTCCGAAGGCGTTGTCCAGCCCTATAAGCCGGCCGGCTTCGACGAAATTCCGGAAGGCCTGAAGGATCCTGAGGGCAACTGGTTTGCCGTTCACTATGGCACGCTCGGCATCTTCGTGAATGTCGATGCGCTGAATGGTGCGCCCGTGCCGAAGTGCTGGGCAGACCTTACCAAGCCTGAATACAAAAGCATGGTCGGCTATCTCGATCCGGCATCGGCCTTTGTCGGTTATGCCGGCGCTGTTGCCATCAACCAGGCCTTCGGCGGTGATCTTAACAATTTTGAGCCCGCCATCAAATACTTCAAGGATCTGGCAGCCAACAGCCCGATCGTGCCGAAGCAGACCTCCTTTGCCCGCGTCGTCTCCGGCGAAATCCCGATCCTGTTCGACTACGACTTCAACGCTTACCGCGCCAAGTACAATGAGAGCGGCAAGTTCGAGTTTGTCATGCCCTGCGAAGGCACCGTCCGCGTTCCATACGTCATGAGCCTTGTCGCTGGTGCGCCCAATGAAGAGGCCGGCAAGAAGGCACTCGACTTCATTCTTTCGGATGAAGGCCAGGCCATCTGGACCAATGCCTATCTGAAACCGGCCCGTCCTGTGGCCCTTCCGGCCGAGGTAGCGCAACGCTTCCTGCCGGACAGCGAGTATGAGCGCGCCGTCTCCGTCAACTATTCTGCAATGGCCGCTGCCCAGAAGGGCTTTGGCGAACGCTATCTGGCCGAGGTGAAGTGACATTCTGGCCGGGCAGGGCGTTTTAGCGCTGCCCGGCCTTCCTCTTAAGGAGCCTGTCCCCATGTCATCCCGATTGTTTGTCAGCCTGTGTCTTGTGCCACTGGCCATCTTTGCGCTGGCTTTTCTGGCCCTGCCCATTGCGCGGCTGATCCTGGCCTCGGGCGAGGGAGAGGCGGGCTTTGCAATCTATTGGCAGATCCTGCAGACGCCGCGTTACCTGACGACCTTGATCCAGACGGTGCTTGTTTCATTTGCGGTCACACTGGCAGCCCTTCTTATCTCGACCACGGTCGGCGTATTCCTGACCCGCAATCGCTTCTTCGGCCGCTCGATCCTCCTGTCGATCCTGACACTGCCTCTCGCCTTTCCGGGTGTCGTCGTCGGCTTCATGATCATACTTCTTGGCGGACGTCAGGGCCTGTTCAATGCGATCTTTCCAGGTCAGGCTGTCTTTGCCTATTCCATCTTCGGGCTATTCCTCGGCTATCTCTACTTCTCGATCCCGCGCGTGCTGCTGACCGTCATGGCCGCTGCCGAAAAGATCGATCCTGCGCTCGAAGAGGCAGCACGCACGCTCGGCGCCCCACCGCATCGAGTGGTGCTCGATGTGCTCTTGCCAGCACTCGCACCCGCGCTGATTGCCGCTGGCGCCATTGCCTTTGCGACCGCCATGGGCGCCTTCGGTACAGCCTTCACCCTTGCCACCGATATCGATGTGCTGCCGATGGTGATCTATACCGAGTTTACCTTGTCGGCGAATATCGCCATGGCTGCCGCCCTTTCGGTTTGCCTCGGCGTGGTGACCTGGGCAATCCTGTTTGTGGCGCGGATCTTCTCCGGCTCAACCGTTGCTGCGGGAGGCTGAAGACAATGCGCGCTGGAAAAGCACTGCCGTTGATTGTCACCCTTCTTGCCGCGGCCTTTCTTCTGGTGCCGACCATCCAGTCGGTTCTGGCGGGGGTGACGGTCAATTATTTTCAAGGGTTGAAATCGGGTCTGACGCTGAAATGGGTCGTGGAGGTCTGGGCCCTTTATTCCGGCTCGATTTTCCTGTCCATGGGCATTGCCATGGCCTGCCTCATCGTCACCCTGATCATCGGGGTCCCTGCCGCCTATGCAATGGTCCGCAATCCCGGTCGTCTGACCCGGGCACTCGAAGAGTTCATCTCGCTGCCGCTTGCCATTCCAGGTCTTGCGCTCGCATTGGCGCTGCTTCAACTCTATGGCACCTACAAGGGTTTTCGCATGAGCTGGACCTTCATTCTGGTTGGCCATGTTCTCTACACGCTGCCCTTCATGGTCCGCTCCGTCATGGCCGTTCTTTCGGCGATCGATTTGAAGACGCTGGAAGAGGCAGCTGCAAGCCTTGGCGCAGGGCCGGCGCGGCGCTTCGTCGATGTCGTCGTGCCCAATGCTCGGCCGGGCATTCTGGCCGGTGCGCTCACCGTGGTGACACTGTCGATCGGCGAGTTCAACCTGACCTGGATGCTGCACACGCCTTACCTGAAAACCCTGCCGGTCGGTCTTGCCGACAGCTACGCCTCCATGCGGCTCGAGATCGCTTCGGCCTATACGCTGATCTTCTTCGTGATGATCGTGCCCCTCCTTCTTGCCATGCAATGGGCCAGCGCCCGTGCCCAGAGGATCACGCAATGACGCTTGCCCTTCGCAACATCGCCAAAACCTTTCCCGGCGGCACCCGTGCGCTTCAGCCGACTGATCTTGATATAACGGAAGGAGAAATCGTCTCGCTGCTCGGGCCGTCCGGCTGCGGCAAGACGACACTGCTGCGCATCATTGCCGGTCTTGAAACCGCCGACCATGGCGCCTCGATCCGTTTCAATGACAGCGACATGACCGACCAGCCGGTCGAACGGCGCAAGATCGGCATGGTGTTTCAATCCTATGCTCTCTTTCCCAACATGTCGGTTCGCGGCAATATCGGTTACGGCCTGAAGATGCAGGGCCTGACGCGTCCGGAAATCGAAGCCCGCGTTGATGAGGTGATCGCACTTTGCCGGCTGGAGCCCTATGCCGCGCGTTCGATTACTGCACTTTCCGGCGGCCAGCGCCAGCGCGTGGCACTTGCCCGCGCCTTTGCGCCGCGCCCACGTCTCTTGCTTCTCGATGAACCCTTGTCGGCGCTTGATGCCGCCTTGCGCACCACGCTGCGGGATGAGCTTGCAGGCCTGCTGCGACAGTTTGGCATTACCGCGATCTTCGTCACCCATGACCAGGATGAAGCCATGGCGATTGCCGATCGGGTCGCCGTCATGTGCCAGGGCCGGATCGAACAGATCGGCACGCCCGAGGCGCTTTACCGCACACCGGAGAATGCTTTCGTTGCGCGGTTCGTCGGCAATTCCATGCCGCTTGGCGGTCATATCTTGGGGGCAAACTTACGTCTGCCCGGCGGTGCGCTGTTGCTGCGTGCGCCCGCCGATGGCAAGGCCGCCTTTGTCCGCGCCGAAGACGTCAAGATTACAGATGACGGCCCCTTGGTTGCAAGGGTCGAAACCGTCACCTTCCTTGGCACGCATTACCGCATCGCTCTGTCAGGCGCTGCCGACGACACCCTGTTTTGCCTGCATCAGGGCCTGAGCGCGCCGAGACCTGGCGAAACAGTCCGTCTTTCGATCGCACCGCAATCCATCCTTACCCTCAATCCCGAGAAAGCAGCCGCCTGAATGCCAGCCTTTATCCAGATCAGTGATCCCCATATTGTTGCCAAAGGCGCGCTTGTTTGCGGCCATTCCGATACTGAGACTGCGCTGCGCACCGCGGTTGCCTCGATCAACGAACGCTTGGCCGCTCTTGGGGCTATCGATTGCGCCATCGTCACCGGCGATCTGACCGAGCATGGTAGGGACGAGGAATATCAGCATTTTGCCGAGATCATGGCTGATCTTGCTTTGCCCTGGCTTGCCATTCCCGGTAATCACGACAGGCATGAGGGCATGCGCAAAGCCTTTGGCGGTTCTGACTGGATGCCAGAATCCGGTCCCATTCATTGGATGCGCGATTTAGGCCCCTTTGCCGTTGTCGGTCTTGATACGCTGCTTGAGGGCGCGCATCACGGCTGGCTGTCCGAGGAGGGATTTGCCTTCCTCGATCAGTGCCTTGATGACCTGAACGGTCATCCGGTGATCGTCGCGACCCATCATCCATGGTTGCCTTGTGGCATCATGCCCATGGATCAGGACAATCTGCGCAACGGTGCAGCCCTGATGGAGCGGCTGGAACGTTATAGCGGCGTTGCAAAGATGATTTCCGGCCATGTTCACCGAGCGATCACTGGCCAGATCGGCAGGGTCAGCTGCCTGATTGGTCCGTCCACGGCCCATTCCGTCCATCGCGATCTGCGCGAAGGAGCAGTGCATGCGCTTGCCATCGAGCCGGGTGGTGTGACCCTGCATGCCTGGCTTGATACTCCGCAGGAGTTGCTGATCGCCGACGTCTTGCCCTTGAGCCTGAAGCCAGCCGTCTGGCCCTTTTGACAAAAAAAACGATCGGTTGGTGGTGCTCTTGAGGGGGCTGCCGAAAGGCACGAAGACCTGAAACAGCCGGCTTGACGCCCCTATGGCAATCCTCCTTTTTTGGAGACGGCTGAGGCTGGTCCGGCCTATCTGCGCTTTCGGGTCGGCAAGGGCGTAGAGGCTGATTTGCTCAAGGAGATGATCGGCTTTTTGGTTGAAAAGCGCATGGTGCGGTGGGTGTGGGCAGAGCATCGGCCGCTGGTCTCATTCCTTTCAGTATCTCGCCCCGGCCTTGCGCCGAAATCGATACATGGGGTCTCTTCAAGATTGCGTCACGTGGCAAATGGGGCGATGATTGCCTTTTGGTTTGGAGAAGGTCTCCGTCGATGCGCAAAACGCCAGACGCAATAGATCGGCATGTTGGCGCCCGTATCCGGCTTCGTCGCAACATGCTGGGTGTAAGCCAGGAGAAACTGGCCGAGGGGCTGGGGCTGACATTCCAGCAGGTCCAGAAATATGAGAAAGGCACGAACCGTGTCGGTGCAAGCCGGCTGCAGCATATTGCTGCGATCCTCGACACGCCCATCACCTACTTTTTCGAGGAAGGGCCAGACCCCGTGGTTAGCGGCGTAGAGGTCGATTGCGATTCGCCGACCCTCTTGCTTGCCTCCAAGGATTGCCTGGCGCTTGCCCGTGCCTTTGCCGCAATCGAGGACAAGGTTGTACAGCAGAAAGTGCTGTCCCTTGTCCGCGCTCTGAGCTCTGGCCAGACTGATGCAGTCGATCTGGGAAATCAGGTCCAGGTGTCGGTGTGAGCGTTTCGTCCAGATGCCCTTTCGCCTCCTGACGCTTGGAACTTGCCGGCTTGAGGATCATGAGGGCCGGCATGTTCCGGTATCCTCGGCGGCTCTCGTCATGCTGGCCTATCTGAGCGACAGAGGCGCGCCTGTCTCTCGTCACGAGCTTGCCACCCTCTTGTGGCCGGGGGCAAACCATGTGGCGCAGACCAATCTTCGCTCAATGTTGCGCCGGTTTGTGATGGCATGCGGTGACCGGGACGACTTGCCACTGATAATTGGCAGGCAGGACCTCAAAGCCCCCCCTGCCATGCTTCACTGGGATCTCCATCATCTGGATCAAGGCACTGACTTCCGAGCGCTTGAAGGCTCTCTCCGACGCCATGTCGCGGGGTTTTCTGATCAAGGAGACCGCTCGACCAGGCAGGCTCGGTCAATGGTTTCCCAAACGCGTCTGCGCCTTTGGGAAATGCTCAAAGAGGCGCTGCTTTCCTGCCATGTTTCTGCCGAGCGAGGCAAAAGTCCTGCCGACATCAGGCGGGCGGCTTTGATCTTGCTTGATGCAGAGCCGGATGACGAGGTGGTGAGATCTGTGCTTGAAAGTTCGATCCGGACGGCCGAGCCGGTTGCGTCGCCTGTGCCTGGCTTATCTTGCACAGTATCTGAACCCCTGGCTTTCGGGACAGCCGCCTCTTTAATCCGTTCGGGTCCTTCAACCATCGTATCTGGCTTGGAAGATAGGTTGCTGGCAGGCTCTGCGGCTCGGACGAAGGTGTCTGGTCATATTAAAGTATCGTCTCCGGTCGTCGCATCGCTTCCGAGGCTCGCGCTCCTGCCGCCGGAGACACAAGAAGGGAGTTACGCCAATCACCAGGTTGCAAATGCCCTTATCGAGGACCTGACCATCGGGCTTTGCGCCAGCCGCAGCGTTCGTGTGGTCGCACCCTACACCGCCCAGAAGTTCAGAGCATCCAACGACAAGGCGGCACTGCTTCGGCGCCACGAGGTCCATTATGCGCTTGATACCAGGCGATCGGGCGACTGGCTCTTTGCTCAACTTGTCTTTCTTCCTGCAGATGACGTGGTTTGGGCGACCCGTTTCAAGCTCGATGCCATGCAGACGCTGCAGCAAAGATCTGTCATTGCCGAAGCGATCCAAACCTCGATTATCGAGCGCATGCAAGGCAATGATGCCCCATTCGAGAATTTCAAGGCAGGCCCGGAAGCCTATTTTGCCTACCTTTCCGGTCTTCACGAATTGTCTGAAGTCTCGCTTCCTGCCTTGAGGCGGGCGCGCAAGCAGTTTCGGTCGTCTGTTGCACATGACAGGGATTTTGCGCCGGCACTTGCTGGCCTGTCGCGGACATTGACCCTTGAATGGGTTCTCACAGCGCAGGGTGATGATGCACTTCTGGCGGAAGCGGAACGGCTCGCACGACAAGCGATCGAAACCGATAGCTTGTCCGCCTTGGCTTTCAAGGAGCTCGGGGTCTCGCAACTCTACAGGGGCCGGATCGACGACAGTCTGGCCGCCCTTCAAGAGGCGGAGCGGCTGAGCCCACATTATGCCGAGGCGATTTACAGTCACGGAGACAGTCTGACACATGCCAGCCGACCAGGCCTTGCCATCGAGAAGCTCAAGCAGGCCATATCCCTCAATCCGATAGCGCCGGATGTGTATCTCTGGGCTGCTGCTGGTGCCTGTTACTTTCTTGAGGATTATGCCCAGGCATTGTCTTACGTCGATCGCATGCAGGACAAGAAGCCTGCAACTCGGCTGGCCGCCGCCTGTTGTGCCATGCTTGGCGACCTGAAGCGGGCGCGGCTTCACCGGCTTCGCTTTCTCAAGGACAATCCGAGTTTCGATCTGGATAACTGGCTGGCGATGGTGCCCCACAAGGAACAGTGGCAGACCGAACTTTACCGCGAAGGATTGGTCCGGGCTGGCTTCAAGTCAAAATGAAGCATCGGTTGCTTGCTCGTCGAGTGGCAACGAAGAACCCGGGGTGAGAGTTCTGAGCCCTGAATATCGTTTCGTTGCAATTGGTTGAGATGGCGCGCATCACGTGTGCAACGCTTTTGCAACGCGCAACCTATCGCTTACCATGCCAGACTGCAGCCTCCATGATTTGAGGGACTTGCATGAAGATATCGGCTGGAGCCTCGCTTGAGGACCAAGCAGACGAGTTGCTGGCGATCATCAACATGATTGGCTTTACGATCGGTGCGGCACGTGACCTCGGTGTCGAAGACGATGTCAACGAACTCGAGGCAGCAAGGGTAAAACTTGTCGCATAATGGCGCGAGATCGGGCTTCCTGATCTGTCCCTTGATGAGCTGAGCCGTCTTGCGCGAACGGCTGCTGGCCGCTGCTGAGTGGGGCTTGCAGGTGTATAGGGCATCGGTGGGTGCCCTTGCCTGCCGGAGATACCAACGAATTCCAGCAGTAGCCTAGTCTTAACCTTCTGGTTCTTGGCACGGATGGTGTCCGCATCAAGTGGGCTTTGCAGTCTTAAGCTTTCACGAACGCCCGAACATTTAAAAATCTTCCGGATCTCACATCAGTTTCCTTCACGTTCTCCCGATATGATTGCTTTGGGAGGGCGATTGAACCCCAAGTTTGCAGGCAGTCTGAATGAGCGGAGCCGTATTTTTTCTCATTGTGAATTTCGTTGTGGCCTTGTCTTTCAGCACCATGTTCCTGGTGGTCGCCTACCGCAGTCAATCCCGTGACGGTGCTCTTTGGCTGGGGGCGGGTTTCGGCGTCGCCTCCTTGTCCGCTCTTTGCGAGTTGCTTGTCGCTTACGCCGGTCCAACGCGCCTTTGGGCACTCGGTGCCTTCGCCACTGTCCTTTGCGGAATGGTCATGCTGACCACTGGTATCGGCCACATGTATCGTCGTCGCATAGATCTGCGACTGGCACTGGTATTTGTGTTTGCGAGCTTGGGCCTTGCCCACCTGATTTACGATCTTCCACGCGGCACTCCGCTTCAGGCATTTTTGTATCAAAGCCCGTTTGCGGCGGTCGTTCTGGTCGCAGCTCTGCTTGTGTTTGTTGCCCATCGGCGCACAGGGCTCGATCTTTTTCTAGGTTTCTTGCTGCTGGTTACCGGCGTTCATTTCCTCGGCAAGGCGGGCCTTGCTGTTCTGGTCGGTTCTGGTGCGACACCGAAGGACTACGTGCACACCAACTATGCTCTAATCTCGCAGTCTCTGACCGCCATATTGATGGTCGCCGTGGGGCTGAGCCTTCTGGCCAAGCTTGTCTTGGAAATTGTCGCAATCCACAGAACGAAGTCAGAAATCGATATCTTGTCGGGCCTTGCGAACCGACAAGGTTTCGACCGGCAGGTCCAAGCGCTCCTCACACGAAATCGCCAAGTCTCACAGGCGATCGTCATGTGTGACCTCGACCATTTCAAACGGATCAACGACACCTATGGCCATCATGTTGGTGATGTGGTGATCAGAGCTTTCGGCGATTGCCTTCGCCAGCACGCCCCTATGGGATCGGTCACCGGTCGACTTGGCGGCGAGGAATTTGCGATCTTCCTGTCGGACGCGTCGATGGAAAATGCCCGTGAACTCGCGCTTAAGCTTCGGCATGCGACGATGTTCTTGAGCAACCTTCCGCGAGGATTGCGCGTTACGGCGAGTTTTGGAGTGGCACCTGTATCGGCTGAAACGGAATTGGCCGAAGCCTATCGGCAGGCGGATCTGGCACTGTACCGCGCCAAAAATGCAGGTCGAAACAGGGTCAAGCTTGCAAGCGCATCAGTCAATTCCCTTGCATAGCTGTCATGGAGAGCTGGCTCGGTTTGTCTGAACAGCTTCGGGCGTTTCGCTAAGTGGATTTCCCCTCGGCGCCCTTCAATCCTAGACCATGGCCCCGTCCTCAACGACAAAGTCGAGATAGGTCATTGCCAGATTCTTGGAGATACTGGCGAATTGGACTGCGTCCAGACCACCAGCACCGTCTGCGTCATACAGCAATGCGCCAGCTGCACGGTCGTAGATGATGTGGTCATCCGCGTCGATGGCCTGAGACCCGACGACGAAGCTCTCCGCCGCTAGCTGGCCAGCAGACAGTGCTGTAAAGATCGCCCGGTCGAGGACAATGGTATCATCCACGACCTTGAAATCCTTGATGACGTCGATGTTTGAGGGCGAAAGGGCCGCCGAGAAGACAAAGCTGTCCTTGCCATTGCCTCCAGTCAGCGAGTCCTTTCCAAGACCACCATCCAGCCGGTCATCGCCATTATTGCCACTCAGCGTGTTGTTTGCCGCATTGCCAATCAGGCTGTTGGCCAGTTCATTGCCCTTCAGCGTCACGGCAGAAGTGCCGATTGCCTGCACTTTCTCGACTTCCGAGCCGCTCTGAATGGTAAACGACGAGGTCGTGATCACCAGGTCGTCGCCACCGCCAATCGCCTCGATGACCTTGTCGCCGGAACTATCGACGTAATAGGTATCGTTGCCGGCATAGCCATACATCGTGTCGGAGCCTTTCAGCCCGTCTATCTTATCATTGCCGGCACTGCCATGCAGCGTATTGGCGGAATTGGTGCCGGTGACAATCAGCCCCGTGGACGGGGATACGACAATCGTGAATGCCTGGGGTGCGCTCTCGGCCCCCAAGGCGTCGACCACCTTATAGGTAAAGGCGAAGTCGCCACTTACGCCGGATGGCGGTACAAAGGAAAAGCTGCCATTGGGCGCAAGACTGAGACTGGCAGGCCCGTTGACAAGGGCGTAGCTGAGGCTGTCATTCTCCACGTCAGAACCTGCCGGCAAGGTACCGGAAATGGTCGTGTTGGCGAGACCTGTGGCTGAATTTCCGGCCGTCGCTGCCATTGGTGCATCATTGACCGGTGAAAGCGCCAGGGTGAAGTTTCGTGACGCGCTCTGCATGCCCCGGTCATCGATTGCGGCATATTGGAATGTAAAGTTTCCAGACGCATTGGCCGGTGGCGTAAACGAAAAGCTCCCATCGGCCGCAAAGCTTAAGCCAGGCAAGCCGGCGATCAACACATAGCTTAGGGACGCGCTATCGATATCGCTTGCCGCCGGTACCCTGCCGTTGATCATCGTGTCTTCGATGCCGGATGCCTCGTTGCCGCTGGAGGCGGTCTGCGGTGCGTCATTGACGGGCGAAACGGTGATCATGAATTGTCTCGGCGCACTCGTGGCGCCGAGGCTATCGATCGCGACATAGTCGAAGAAGAAAGGGCCACTCGCATTTGCCGGAGGCTGGTAGGAGAAACTGCCATCTGCATTGAAATTCAGGCCCAAAAGACCCTGAATTACCTGATAGCTGATCGCTTGACCTTCGGCGTCTTGAGCTTGTGGTACTGCCCCGGTGATCAGTGTGTCCTCGTCACCGAAGGCCTCATTGCCGATCCCCGCTGTTACAGGAGCCGTGTTCTCCGGAGGGGCGGCAAGACCGTCGAAACTGTAGTCTTGGGCGACAAGGGCCGCCTCGCCAGCAGGCACCTTGATCCGGAAGGTTTCGGAGTAGCTCCCATCCTGGACCATCCAGTTGCCGCCGCCGAGATCGACCAGCGCGGCTGAGCTGGAAAAGCCAGTAAACAGGATCTGATCTCCTAAGCCCGCGCCATTTCCGGTAAAGTCTTCGATCACGTCACCTTGAAACTCGCCCTTGCGAAGCACGAAAGTGTCATTGCCCGCATCGCCATAGAGCTGATCGAGGCCCAACCCACCTTCGATTATGTCGTCGCCATCCATGCCATGGATCTTGTTGGCTCCTTCATTGCCTTTGATTAGATTGGAAAGCCCGTTGCCGGTCGCGTCTCGATCAAGCGAACCGGTCAGTATCAGGTTCTCGACGTTTGCGCCCAAGGTATAGGTGAGGGTGCTCAAAACCGTGTCGATGCCATCATTTGCCAATTCCAGGACAAGGTCGCCGGTGTGATCGACCATATAGGTGTCATTGCCCTTGCCGCCGGCCATCTCGTCGGCACCGGCCATGCCATCGAGCCGGTTGTTGCCGTCATTGCCGATCAAGACATTGGCTTTATCATTACCGGTCGCATCGAGCGCCTCGGTTCCCACGAGCACCAGTTTTTCCACCTGTGATGCCAGCACGTGACTGACAGTGGAAAACACGGTGTCGAAACCGCCGGCACCAAGGTTGTCCTTCTCGACGATCACGTCACCGAGATTGTCGACGAAATAGATGTCGTCACCGTCTCCGCCCTGCATGATGTCGGCGCCGAGGCCTCCATCCAGGATGTCAGCGCCGCCCATACCTTCGAGCTCGTTGGCAAGCGCATTGCCAATAATCTCGTTGTCGAGATTGTTTCCGGTTCCGCGTATTGCAGTGCCGGTCAGGTAGAGGTTTTCGACATTGGCTCCAAGCGTATGGTTCAATGCGGCAAACACGGTGTCGTTGCCCTTGTCGACGTCCTCGGTCACGATATCGCCGGAGTGGTTGACGATGTAGATGTCGTCTCCTCCAAGACCGGCAAAGGCGTCGGCGCTCGCCGTACCATAGAAGATGTCCGGTCCTTCGGTCGCCGAATGCGGCGGAACGAAGATGTCGCCACTTCGGGAACCAGTGACGATATTGGAGTAGACGGTGGTTCCGGAAGGATTGTCAGCCGTCGAATTCGTCAATTCCTCGCGGATCCCGTAACGGCTGCGGACCGATCCGTCCGCATAGATCGTATTGCCAAAGATTTCGGTTCCTTCGGAATAATAGATGCGGGCAGGGCTGACGGTGTCGTCTATCCGAAGGCGGATATTGATCTCGTCATAGACCCCATGGCCGGCTTGCGAGTTGTTGAAGATCGTATTGCCGGTGATCGTCGTATTGGTTGCGCCTTCGATGCGCATGCCCTGACGGTCGTTGTCAAAGACCAACGCGCCGGTCACGGTCACACTGTCCGATAGCTTGATCAATATGCCTTCGCGGGCATTGCTGTAATACTCTCCGCCAACAACGGTGATGCGCGTCGGCCAGGCTATGTCGTCTTGGCCATCGGGAAAAATGTCGGCACGCTGCGTGACGAGACCAGCTCCCGTATTGTCATAGGCCTTGTTGTTCTCAAGCAGGATGTCGTTGCTGCTGGTGGTGATATTGAAGCCATGGCGATCGTTGTTGTAGGCGACGTTGTCGCGATAGACGCCGCCCTCGACATAGTCGGCGACAAACCCGTCCTTGCCATTGTCGTGGGAGACGCAATCCTCGACGACGAGATTATAGGTGATTTCGTGCGGGTTGATGCCATAGGCATTGCAGTTCATCACTTCTACATTGCTGATGGTGATGTTCTGGTGGATGCGACCGTCATCGTTTTCCTTGACGCCTGTGATGATGCCGGCCTGGTGCTCGATGTTGTTGGCCCTGTTGCCGTCAATCGTCAGATGGCTGATAACGATGTTATCGGCACTCTCGTTGACCGGCGTGCGCACGATGCCGTTGATACGGGCATCAAAGTCGTCAACCAGCTTGAGCACAGTGTCGCCCATGCCGGCCCCGGTCAGGGTCACGTTCGAACGGACCTCGATACAGCCTTTGGAAGGATTGGAAGGATTGCCGCTGACATAGAAGGTTCCGGAGGGGATGACGACTGTGCCACCGCCTGATGCATAGGCAGCATTGATTGCTGCCTGGATTGCTGCGCTGTCATCTGAGGCGTCATCCGGCGTTGCACCGAAATCCAGAACATTGAACGTCGCCATGATATCCTCGATCCGCCTATATGGCTCTCCCCTTGATGCCTTGAAGTGTAGGGAGAGTGGGATCGAAAGGATATAAACGCAGATCAACCAATGCTTGATTTCGTTGGCCCCAAAATCGTCGAGCCGGAGTGACCGCGTTCAGATCGGATCAAGTGCCGACGTGGTTCCCAGATCACCTCTGGTCGGCGGTGGCATGAATGCGGCGGCGAGTTGCCGGCGCGAGGGATGGCGCTGCGCAAGACCGGTTCGTTTTTCAAAAGCGGCCCGGCTACCTGCGCCATCGGCCACCAGAGCGTAAAGCAGGCCGAGCCGATCGGAGCATTCGAGATCGTGATGAGCATGGCCCGCAAGCTGGCGGGCAAGACGGTTGAGCGCACTATATGCATGCAGATGATATTCATAAGCTCGGTCGGCTCGCGCAAGTTCGAGGGGAAGAAAACCCTCATCGTCGATCTGGCAGGCGCCAAGCGAGAAGCTCGTCTTCGCCCAGGCCCGCATTTTTTCATCGCTCAAGATTGCGCCGAGATCGGCAACAGCTGTGGCTGCCCAGTAGCGATGGTTGTTGCGGCGCGATATCGGTCCTGCCTTGACGTCGTAATAGACCATGGTTTGGCTGGCGAGTGTGTGAAGCCAGCTGCGGATCTCGTCTTCATTGTTCAGGCTTATGCCTCGCGCCTGGAGGGTGAGAACAATCGCTGCGATCTCGCCTGTAAAGCTGTCTCGGCTCAGATTGGCATCCGAGGTCGCCATATCCGTCAGCGCCTTGCCTATAGCCCAGGACCGCAAACCCTGAAGTGCACACATGGCCGCTTTGCCATCATCCGTTCTTGCAAGTGCCAAGACCTGTCGAATGGCCGCCTGGATTGGCGCGAGCTGCAAGGCGCGATCTTGACGCTGAGCCTCATTGAGCACCGACTTCGAGCGGAACGACTGATCGTATTTGGATATCGTCGCCACCCGACGTGGCAGGCTCGGCAGGTTTTTGCACGCACTGTCCTGGCGCAAGCTTGGCTTGGCCATGGCCAAAACTGTATCGCTCGCCGCAGAATTTGCAGCGGTCATCAAGGCCGCCATCAGGGTCATGCCGACGATGATGGCCTTCGGCATGCTTGTCTGTGAGACTTTTGCCAACATGAAACTCCGAGACGGGTTTCATGAGGGTCTAGTCTAAAAGGCCTAAAGTCAGTTTAACCGGAACCAGAAAACACGGCGCTCTTCACGGAGAAGTCCCGTGCGCTGTTCAATTTTCGGCTGCAAGAGCAATGAGACGCGCATCGGCAAGCGTAACTTCTCCAAACTGCTTGGCCGCTTTTGCAGCTTGCTGATTGCCGCCTGCCGCCGACAGTGCCAGATAGGCACGGGCGAGCTGATGCTTGTCGGCGTGTTCAACGTCTCCCAGCAAGATCATCGCCAGCCGGTACTGGGTATCGGGATCTCCCGCGCGTGCTGCAGCTTTAAGATAGCGAAGTCCTTTCTCCCGGTCCTGGGGTGAGCCATCGGGATTAAAGAGCAGGTGCGTTGCCAGTGCCACGGCAGCAGACACGGCGCCATCATCCGCCTGGCCCTCAAGTTCGGACTTGATCTGGTCTGACAAGGGATCAGGTGCAATTGCCAGCAGACGGCCGAGGGCAGCATAGGCTTCCGGCGCATTGCTTTGTGCCGCTTTCACATAAAGGTCAGCTGCCGTAACAAGGTCCTCACCACTGCCGCTGGCCTCCAGCTTCTGCGCCAGGAGCAGGATGGCCCGGACATTGCCCTTTTCTGCCAGCGGCTCCAACCAGTCGACCAGCACTGCACGCCCCTCAGGCAAACTGTCCGCCAGGTCCTCATAGACGCCAGCGGCGTTCAAGCGGCCTTGCGGATCAAGTGCAACGGCGCGATCGAGCCAGTAAAGAGCCTGCTCCGGCTCTTCACGACCTGGCTGCATCATCGCCTTGGCGATCTCCAGCATCTTGCGACTGCGCTGGTCGACCGGCACTTGGGCAAGCAGCTGATTGGCGCGTTTGGTGTCGCGGCGCACGCCCCAGCCCAGCGCATAGGCAAGCGCTCCATTCTTCGACGCACCGACATTGCCCTCGGCGCCGCCTCTGGCGTACCAGCTTGCAGCTTCCTTCGCCAGTTTCGGCCCGCCGATGCCATATTGCAGCATGATGCCATAGGCATTGGCCGCTGCGCTGGAGCCGCGCAGTGCCTCTGCCCGGATCAAGGGGCGCAACTGGGCTGCAGACCGGTACTGCCGGGGGCCGAGCTTGACGATCGCTTTGGCGACTTCTCTGACGGCGACCCGGTTTCCGCGCAAAGCGCTTGGAAGAAATTGTCGCATGCTTGCTTCAGGACCAGCGGCCAAGGCGGGCGTAGGCGTGATCATCGGTCCAAGGCATAAGCCGAGCATGACAGAGCAGGCGAGGCTCGCTAGGCGCATGCGCGACAAGAGGCGAGACACAGGCGAGGTGACTGGCTGCGCAAAAATCGCGGATTTATTCGACATAGCCATTTTGCAAAGCCTTCCTGTGCCAGGTTTTTGCCAATTGCGGATCGGGAGCCACGCCAAAGCCGAGGTCGAGCGCGATTGCGTATTGAAACATGGCTTCCGGGTCGCCCTGTTCGGCAGCAAGGCGTGTCCAGCTGATACTCTTTGCTGCGGAGACCTCACCGTCGATGCCGGCTGCATGGAAACGGGCAAGTATCTTCATTGCTGCGACATCCTTCTTGGCGGCCGCATCCTCTAGAAGTCTGATGCCTTCGCTTCTTTTGTCTTGTCCACGTGCAGCAAGCAGCATGCCGAAACTGCGAAGCGCGGATGGATCGCCAGTCTCTGCAACCCGCTTCAAGGCATCCATGGCATCCTTGGCGCCGCCGCCTTCTGAAAGGCGGCTCAGTTCGGCAATTGCCGCTTGCTCGCCCGTCAATGCTGCTTTGCTATACCATTTGATCGCGGCGTCGCGCTGGTGTCCGAGACGGTCACCCTCCTGCAGCCGGGCCAGCACGAGGGCAGCCTTGCCACTTCCGCCATCGGCAGCCCCCTCCAGCAGGCGTGCGGCACGTGCTGCATCATCATTGGCGCCTGGAGAGAGTGAGAGGATTGCTTCAGCAAGGACCAAACGCAAGCGAGGAGAGTGTCTGACAATTGCTTCGGCGTTCGACAGTGCTTTCGCCGCATTCAGGGGCTCCCCGAGAATGCGCTGCAGCCTTGCCTTTTCGACAAGCGCCCTGGGATCGCAAAGCAGGACCTCGTCCAACGCTTTTGCCACAGGCGCAACACGGGTTGGATTACCGCCAAGTTCGGCCAGGGCCGCAGGGTCGCCGCGTTCGGCAGCTCGCTGCAACCAGGCATCAGCTTCAACGGAAGCCCCGCCATCGATTGTGATTTGTCGTGCCAGAAGCAGCATCGCCTCCGCATGGCCGGCGGCCGCTGCACGCTCCAGCCGTCGCTTTGCGTCCTCATTGAATGTCCCTTCTTGAAGGGAGATGCGGGCCAGTTCGAAATCGGCTGCAGGGTCCATGCTTGCACGAAGCCCGTCCAACAGTGCCGCACTTGCTTCGAGGTCTTCACCGAGCTTGCCGGCGCGATAAGCGCCAATGAGGGCGAGACGTCCGGAAACGACACCTTCTCCAGCTGCACCTGCTTGCGCAATGAGCAGCTTGGAGCGCTTTGTCGGGCCGCCGGCTTCAGCAATAAGGACCGCGGCACGCTCGACCATGGAAATACGGTCGCCCTGCTCTGCGGCTTGCTCGAAAAGCGCTTGCGCCTTGGCCTTGTCACCCCTCTCAAGGGCGCGGCGCGCCAATTTGCGGATGGCAAGCGCATTGCCATCTGCTGCAAGCTCTTCAAGCCGCTGATCTGGATCGAGCTGTGAACTTGGTCGGCAAAGCGAAAGGTCCACGAGACTGGCCCGGGCCAGATCGGACCCGGCATCCGATGCCTGGCGCAGAACGGCTTCGGCCTCGCGCAATCCGCGGCCCCATTTGAGGAGGTAACGACCGTAAAGTGCCTTTGCATCCGGCGTGCCATAGGCGTTGATGCGCTGATAAATCGCCTCTGCTCTTGCAGGATCAGGCGCGACCCCCTGTCCGGTCAGGTAACTATTGGCCAGAATGTCGAGCGCAAAGACAGAGGTCTCCGGCCTTTCGGCGGCGGGTTGCAAGACCGCCTGCATGAGATCGAAGTCGGCGGATCCGGTAAAGTCGCCCCGGAAATAACGAGCTGCGAGCAGGACGGCACTGGGGTCACCATTTTTGACGCCGGTTGAAAGAAGCGTTTCAATCCTGGCCGGATCCTCACCCCTGATGAGCGCCAGATCTGCCAAAGCCGCATAACCGGCGACGGATCCAGCCGCGACTGCCCGCTCCCAGAGCTCGCCTGCCTTGTTGCGATCCAGAGTAACACCAATGCCAGTGTGATAGGCCTTTGCCAGCTTTTCGAGGCCGGCGCGATGGCCAGAGTTCGCAGCAATGGTAAACCAGGCAACCGCATGCCGCTCCGCATTTGGATATCCGCGATCAATCAGGAATTGACCGATGTCAATCGCGAGGTCGCAGTCCCCCTGGGCGAGTGCCGTCTGGAGATTGAGGCTCGCCAGATTGGCAAAGTGGCGGGCTGCGCCCTCAAACGGTGGGGTAAGCGTTTCATCCGCATAAAGGGCCGCGAGCTCGACGGCTGCCATGGGCTCTCCAAAGCCCGCCGCGACCCCCAGATAGCGCGAGGCATCGTCAAGGGACAGGCTTGGCAATTCGCCGCGTGCAATCAGCCTGCCGAGTGTCAAAGCCGCATCTGTCTCCTGTGCCGCGGTCGCCTCGATCAAGAGGCGTGCAGCCCGTTCACGGTCAACGGTGCCTGCTCGTTCATCGAGCAACAGCTGAGCCAGGCGCCGCTTGGCACTAAGGCCGGTTGCGCGCCTTTCCTCCACGATCACTTCCAGCAGCCGACGCGCAAGCGGCAGATCACGCACAACGCCTGCACCGCCGTCGATCAGGCGATTGGCATCGGCGAGGATCTCGTTTGCTGGTTGGTGTGGCTGCTCTCCCGACCAGGTCTTCCAGTCGAATGAAAGCGGGGCAGGGCTTTGCGCTTTCCGGCAGATCTTCGCGAAATTGAGCTCGGGTGGCGAGATTGGCAAAGGCAGGCTCATCAGCGCATTTGCTGAAACCGTCTCTGCGAACACAGTTTGCGGTGCAGCCATGAGCGAGATCAGCGTCGCAATCATCATGGCGGCACTTTGAGTGTGCGATCGTTTCATGCGTGTTCCTCCTACCATGTCACATCACCCTCTTCGTCGCGGCCTCGTCCAATTTTCGTCGAAGCTTCAATCGGAGGTGTTGGAAATTGAAGTAAGCGTTTCAGCCCCTTGGCCAGTGCGCACCGCTTTGAGCGTGCGTGCCGCAAGCAGGTTGCCCGACTGGGCCGATCTTTCGAACCATTTTGCGGCCAGCTGGACATCCCTTTCCACCCAATCTCCCGAGAGATAGGCAAGACCCAGTTGGTAGGCGGCGTTGGGGTGGCTGCGTTCGGCCGCCTTTTGCAGCCAGATCAGCGCCTGTCGCGGATCACCATCAGGTCCCTGCTTCAAGGACAGTATCCGTGACAGTTCGTACATCGCGGCCGTGTTGCCGGCATTGGCGGCCCGCGTCAGCCAATCGATGCCTTTTGTACGAGACTGGTTGAGACCATAGCCGTTGAGCAGCATGTGCCCCAGCGCTGCCATGGCCTCCTTGTCGCCGCCAAGAGCGGCGCGGTGCATCAGAACCGCCGCTGCATCCGGGCGGATTGCGGCCCCGAATCCGTTCAGGGCATATTCTCCCAATGCGCGATAAGCGGCCGACGAGCCCCGCGCGGCCTGGGACCGAAGCAGGGCTTCTGCCCCTTGCGGGTCGCGGCCAGCAGCCGAAAAGGCCATCCAATCTGCCTCCAGCAAGCTCGCTTTGGGCAACTTGAAGCCACTTTCGGCACGAACCTTTGCGATCAGTTCCTCAGCCTTGGCGGCGTTCTTGTCGACACCGAGGCCCATCATATAGGCTCTGGCCAAGATCAGCCGGGCTTCCGGATCGCTCGGATTGTCCTTCAAGACCTCCTGCAACATCGCGATCGCCTGCTTGGCTTCCTCGCGGTAGGAGACCGACGATAGGTAGGTGGCTGCAAGTGCGGTCTTTGCAACCGGAGCCCCGGATGCAGCCGCTTGTTTGAGAAGATCAACCGCCAGACCTGCTTCGGCCAGATTGGTGGCCATGGCTGCGCGCAAACGACCAAGCGAGACCAGGTCAGTTGACGTCATTTTGCCGGTATCCAGTGTCTTCAGGAGCACTTCCGCTTTGGCCATGTGGTCCTCACGGCCGGTCGCAAAGAGCATGGAGGCAAGCGCGATCTGGTCAGACGGCAGGACGAGGACGGATCTGGCGCGCTCAAGGCTCACACCATTCAGTTGATCATGGCGAAGGAGAAGCGCGACCAAGGCAAGCCCCGCACGCGGGTCACCGGCCTCGATCTCGCCCCGGTAGAAATCCTCGGCAGCCTTGCGCTCCTGCCCGTCAGGCGAATGGGCCTGCATGTCCGCCAGCTCCCAATAGGCACGCTCGACAGCGCGCGCCTGAGCCTCCAAGAACCATCGCCGGGCAAAGCTATCGCTGCGGGCCAACTGATCGCCTTGCCGGTAAAGCTGACCGAGGCGAAGCATCGCCTGGCCAACATCAGCATCGGCTGCCTTGAAGAGAAGACGAAGGGCCTGGTTCTGCGTCAGGACGCTTTTGGGGATCCTTCCATTCAAAGCCAGGTTCGCAACCGTGAAATCGGAGAAGCCGACACTCACCAGAGGCGTCTTTCTCAAGCTCTCGAGGAGTGCACGTGCCACCGCGTCGGGCAGGGGCCGGCCATTTGCCTCAAGCCAGGCATCAAGGGACAGGGCCGCCGTGCTGCTACCCTCAAGTGCAAGCCGTTCCAGCATGGGCATGAGGATCGGTCCGATCAGTTCGGATTTCACAGAACGCCAGTGCTGGCTGGCAAGGTCAGACAAGGCCTCGGGATCGGCGGCTACAGGTGCAAGCGCCGCTTCAATGAGCCGCGCCTGTTCGCTTTTGTCGCCGACGAAATCCAGCGCAAGCTTCAGATCGAGATTGGACAGGACAACAGCAGCGCTACGAATGCCGGCTTCGCTTGCCCTTTGCAGCCATATGCGGGCTTCAGCATCAGTAACTGGCATGCCAGATGCGGAAATTCCTGCATTGCCAAGCGCGAGTGCTGCCACGCGGCTCCCGGATTCAGCGGCCTCTCGGAAGAGTCCGGCAGCGCGCACGGGGTCGGCGCTGACATGCTGTCCCGTGACCAGTTCATGGGCCAGGTGTTCAATGGCCTCAAGGTCTCCCATATCCGCCGCTTGCTGCAGCCAGGTCATGGCCAGCTGAGGCTGGGCTTCTACCAGTATGCCATCGGTATGGATCTTGAAAAGTGACACTGCGGCCGAAGCACTGCCCTCAGTTGCCCTGTCTGAAAGCCGCGCGATCAGGTTGTCAGTAAGCGTCTGACCCACTTTGCGGCCGGAGGCGGCAAGGTCCTTGATGGCACTGACGCTGCCGAGCACGGCAGCTGCCTCAAGGCGCGGCACGACGTCATCAAAGGACAGCCTCTGGTTCTCCAACGCATCAGTGGCGATAAGATAGAGAGCGTCGCCATTGCCTTCTAACGCCAGACGCTCGAGATCAGGAGCGACGCTTTGAAATGACAGGCCAGCCTCGCGTCGCAACAACAGGCGTCCGAGCGGTATGATGGTTGACTGGGAGCGATCACCAAGCTCGATGGCGCGGCGATAGGCAGCAATGGCTGCATCCCTGTCAGCTTTGCGGATCGGGTTTGTCGCGCTGAAAATAAGGCCGTCACGGTAAAGTTCGGCCAGTTGGCGCTGTTCCTCTGGCGCTTGGCTCGTCGCCAGCTGGGCTACAAGCGCCTGTTCTGCCGCAAAGCGGCGGGACAAATCGGTTTCTTCAGCGATCGCGCCCTGCGAGAGGATCAGGCCAAGCAAGCAAACCAGTGTTAAACTGCGCAAAAGAACCATCATGGCTGCCCCCAGAAACAAGTAGAATTTCCACCGATGAACTCGTCGACCAAGGGACGCTCGGCCCGGATCTGTCGCTGAAACAAAGCTTCGAGCCGGTCGAATGCGAGGCCTTTTCCACTCAGGATCGCCGCTTCAGCCCAGGCCATGTAGTGGCGGCCATGGCCGCGGGTATCAAGGAAGCCAAGCTCCAGCTTGCGATAATCCTTCTCCGGACCAGGAATATGGTTTTCCGCTGCGTAGACAGCGACAAGAACTGGAGAGCTTATGCCGTTGATCAATGCCCCTAGCAGTGCGGCATAGGATTGGCCTGATGGTGTGAGCATATTGTAAAGGTCTTCCCCCTGTCCGCGCGCCACTTCCGCAAGGACGGTCAGGCTTGAAAGGGTTTGGCGCTGATACCAAAGTGCGCGAGCGCCCCGGCGTGCTTCAAGCTCAAGCGTGCCATCCATCCGGGCCTCGGCAAGCACGGTCTGGAACCGGGAAAGTCCCTTTTCCATCATCGCATGATCACCGATTGTAGCACCCCATACGGCCATCACGCTGTCGGCAAGTATCCGGTGGTTGTTGCGATCGACATCGCCGTCGAAGTGATGGTCAATCTTGCGCACAAGGCCATCGATCCACGGTCTGATCCGCGATGCCTGGTCCGGATCGAGCTTGGGCTCGAGGATCGCAAAGGCAATCGAGAGCGGCAGCAGCTGGCGCTTCAGCGCATAATAGGCATCGTGAACCTCTTCGGTCTCGGTAAAGCCGCCCGCTTCAGCCCAGGCCGTGAGCAGGTTTTCCAGCGTCACACGTGCCTTGGCGTCGCCCGCCAGTGCTCGTCCCGAAAGGACCATGACCGCCCAGGAAAAATCCTCTGCCGATTGATCCGAACCGTAGCCTTCGGTGGCGCTCAATTTGCGGATCGGTTCAAGCTTTGCCCAGACGGGATCGGCCTCAAGCGACAGGCAGAGCTGACGAATACTGTGATATGGAGCGGTTGCAAGCAGATCCGAGCGGATCTCGACATCAAACAGGCCCTGCCAGCCGGCTGCTGCAACAGGCGCAGTCGTGAGCAGGACTGCAACAACCGCGCCGGCCGTCAGCCTGGTTCTCCGGAGTTTTGACACGCTCTCAGCCATCATGCGCGCTCCCGGCTGTTTGAGCAGCGGGCTGCCTGATCAGCTGACCAGTGCAGACAGGACTGGTGCGTGGCGGATGTGGCCAGCCACCGAGATCACAGGCCTTGATTGCAGCTTCCGCCTCGCAATGCTCGCGGGTCAAGATGGCCGCAGTGTCACCAAGGCGGAGCAGGAAAGGGGAGAGCTGCTTCAAGTCCCCGCCGTAGATCCGATTGCTTTGACGCAGGAACTGATTGTCTTCGAGAAGGAGCTGCGCTGCCCCGGCAGCGTTGATCGCATCTCCGTTATCGGTGAAGGCGTTGCCGCTGAGAACCGCCGTGACCACGGCCTGAAAGGGGTCCAGCTCGAAGTTGCGTGTCTGTCCCTCGGGCGACTGTCTGAGATCCGAGACATAGATGTCAGCGCCGCTTGCACCATTGCCCTCCATCTGGTTGTCATACATGCCGACATCCGTGGAATTGCGGATCTTGACCCCGGCGCGTAGATTGCGACTGAGGTCATTGGCTGCGGCTATGTTGCAGCCGCTTTCGTAAAAGGTCAGACCGTCGCCTTCATTCGCAACCGCGGTGTTTGCATAAACGATATTCCGGATACTGGTACGATCCAGCATGATGCCCGATCCCTTGTTATGCAGGGATAGATTGCCGACGATGAAGCTGTCGTCCACTTCACGCGAGATGATGATGCCGTGTTTCTTCTGGGAGCCGTAGGCCGTGTTCAAGGCGATCAGCAGACGGCGGGAGCGGTCATGCGGATCGATGCCGTAGATGATGTTGTCCCGATATTCGTTTCCCACGATGCGGACATCGTCAACTTCGTAGCTGTAATAGCCGTAACGCAGGTTCTCGAAGCTGTTATCGATAAGATTGCCGGTCGGCCTGTTTTCCTTCACAGCGTAGAGCGACTGGACCGCAGCGCCGCTCGATTGCGTCAGACCGAAGGCCTTGCTGGAATCATAGCCAAGCATGGCCAGGCGACTTGCGGCAAGCTGCAGATCACTTCCGCCCCATGCCGTGATGAAGGGACGAAAACGGTTTCCGTTGGCCTCCGTGGCAAAGGCCAGCTCGTCCTCCACTTCGTCCCAGCCGACGATCTCTGTATCTTGGACGATCAGGCGGCCCGCAACGGCAATGAATGCGCCTGATTGCGCCCCAAGACGGTATTGGTTGAACTCGGCTCCGGACATCAGCAATGTCGCGCCCGGCAAGACGATGATGGGGACGCGGATCAGGAGATCGTCCTTTTCCGCGATCAGCAGGCGGCGGGTCGTTGCTTCGGGCAAATCGCGCAGCAGGCTGCCGAGCGTGACGACGCCTTTTTCGACTGCGATATATCGAGGCCAGGTCATCTGCTGAGAGATCTGCACCTGATGAACAGCGACTTCGCCACCGTCACCAAGCTTGAAGGCTTCAAGGCTGAAGGGGCTGAAGCCGAGAATGGCAAGATGGCCGACGGGATCGGCAGGTGCCGGCATCCGAGCACGCATCTTTTCGGCATCAAGCTCGAAAATGTCTGGCATCCTGACCTGGCTGAGTTCACGGGTCGGACGTGCCGGCGCCTGAATGCGATGACCAGCTAGGGAAAAGTCGGCAGATTGGTCAACGGATTGGCTGTCCCCGGCTTCCTCGCCAGCTGTCGTCACGGAAGCTGACAGTGGGTCGACATCCGGGTCACTCAGCCATCCCCGCAGGTCGAGTTTTCGTGCGCGCTCCTCTGCCACATGGCGAAAGGCCGGGATTCGGACTTGCCATGGAAGTTTCGCCACCGTTTTGACGAATCCCTCAACATCCCCATCCACCTCGTAAGTGGCCAATGCAAGCTCGCCAATGATCCGTCCGGCATCCAACCCGTTCAGGCCCTCAAGGCGCGGATCCTCAGGAGCGAGCGCCCCCTGCTTGACGAGAACTTCGGCAATCTCGCGCTTGGCCTGCTGGCGAGCCTTGGCATCCTCGATCGAACTGACGAGCGCATCGGCGCGCAAGACATTGCCAATGCGGGCAAAGGCGACCGCGATATCAGCCAGGCTTTCGTCGCTGTCGCTTGCACCGGCAATGACTTTAACGGCTTCCTCAAGGAGGGCGCTCGCCTCGTCACGGCTTTCGCGTTCGGAGACGAGGGCGATGGAGATCAGGATGCGACAGCGCGCGGCTTCACTTTGCGCCTTCGACAAGAAAAGCCGGGCTTTATCTACGTCTCCTGTCTTCAAGGCATGGCTGGAAAGGGCCTCGACAACCCGGTCATGGTCGGGTCCTGCATCGATGTCGACGAGAAAGGCTTCACCTTCTGTGATCCTGTCGGCTTTGATGAGCGCTTTGGCAATGCCCGCGCGTGCAAAGCCCAAGTCTTCGCGCTCAGATATTTCACCCAGAAGCCTTTCGGCTTCATCGAGCTTGCCGACATCAGCGAGAGCCTTGATCAGGCGCGAATAAGCATGAGAGCGCGCCTCACCGTCTGCAAGCTGTTCCGCGAGCTTCGCTGCTGACTGGAACTCAGATAGGCTGGCAAGCGCTGCAACCAGATTGGCGACCGCATTGGGATCGTCAATCGGTTGGTTGACGTTCTGCAACAGGATCTGCCTGGACGCATCTTTATAGCCTTGCCGATCCAGATCCTTGGCAATCGCAATATCAGCGTCGATTCTTGCCTTGTCCTTCAGGAAGAGTGGGACGATCTCACGTGCACGAAGAGCCTTATCTCGGTCGATGCGGGCATCAACGATCAATCGAAGCGCCCTGTCCTGGTCGCGATCGCGAGACATCGATTTCGCTGCGCGCAGAGCGAGCGTGTCGTTGCCGTCTTCAAGGGCGGCTTCTATCAGATTTTTCAGGAGCTCGCTTCGGACCTCTTCATCGCGGTCAAGCGCCTGAGAAAAGACAAGCGCCCGGGCAAGATTGCCGTCCTGAAATGCACGATACGCGCTATCTGACAGGGCCCGTTGGGAGGCCTTGGCAATGCCTTCTTCGGAAAGCCTGCTCAAAGCACTTTTCTGATACAACTCGGCCCGGGTGCGAGCCAGCGCAACAGAGTTCGTCGCAAGCTCCAGCAGTGTCTCTGGCAGGGTGGTTGCAGGAAAGGTGAGGATCGCCGCACGCAGCGCTCCATCGCGCGTGGCATCACGTGGTATCGAGCGCGCTTCTTCGATGGCAAGCGTTGCCAGCCGTTCGGCTTCTTCGGTCTCGCCGACGCGCAGATGCCCGGCCGCAAGCGTTGACCAGGCCGTAGACCGATAGGCTGGATCATGCAGAAACTGGACGATCGCCTTGGCCTCCAGATCTCTTTGAAGGCCGGCGTCTCCCTTGTCCAAGAGATTTGCCAGCGCATCGATCAGGCTGAGACGAAGGACATCCGGCGTGATAGCCTGGGCCGCCAGATCGGCCAGTGCAATACGGGCCTCGTCAATCCCGGCGGTTTCTCCACCAAGACCCTCCAGAACGGCAATTGCGTCGACGGCCTCCCGTAGCCAGTAAAGCCTCGTGTCTGGAACGGTTTCTGCGTCCAGCTTGACCATGGCCTCTGAAACAACAGAGTGAGCCATGCTGACCTCGTCATCGACTGCGGCAAATGCTGGCGTTGCGGAAATCAGACAAAGACCCAGTATCAGGCCGGCGAGGCCAATCGGCGAGCGTGTTCTTTTACGAGAGATCATCAACCAGCCTTTCTGATGTCCAGGGTGCTTGGGCTCCTGTTGGCGAAATCCTCTTGTGAACCGGCAGCCAGGCTTGTCGCGTCACGTGCCATGCTCAAGATGAGGGTTGCGGTCTCAAGCATCGGGTTGTGGATTGTAATTGTGCTACTCGACCCCAGTTCGAGGCAGGCCCCTTGTTGAAGGGCGATCCGTCGATCTGGGGAATCCAGCACGACTTCTCCTGTGACAAGGGTCAGCATGCGTCGCTGGCCCGTCTCGGTCATCTCAAGCAGCATCGCGGCGCCCGGCACAACCTCGATGCGCTCAACCAGATAGTGTTCGCTCTTATCGATGATGCGGCGGCGGCCGGTCATGTCTTGACGTGTGAGATGGCGATCTGCCGCCGGGTGTCCAGCCTTTGCCAAATGCTGGGCGACATGTTTGACATCTTGCGATTGTGTTCGCGTCGTAACCAGCAAAACATCGTCAGTATCGACCACGACAACATCGGTAAGGCCGATCACCGACACAAGCCGTTGAGCCCCATGGATGTAGCTGTTTTGCACACCGCTGAGCAGGACATTGCCTTTGACAACATTGTTGTCCTGATCCCGTTTGCCAACCTCCCATAAAGCCTCGAAAGATCCAAGGTCATTCCAGTCCGGCGATACGGGGATGACACCAAGACGGGAAGAATGCTCCATGACCGCATGATCCACGGAGATTTCGGGGCTGTCTGCAAAGCGTGGCGAGAGGTAAAAGCTGTTGCCGTCATGCCGGCCCTCACGGATGCTTTCAGTCACCGTCTCAAGCAAAGCGGGTGCACGGTGCGAAAGCTCACTGAGAATGGTCAAAGCGCGGAACATGAATATTCCACTGTTCCAGGTATGTCGCCCGCCCGCCACCAGCTCGCGGGCCACATCGAGTGTCGGCTTTTCGACAAAACTGATGACGTCATGGACAGCGGCATCAGTCGCAACCTCTGCCTCTATATAGCCGAAGCCGGTCTCAGGTGAGCTCGGGCGAATACCAAAAAGCGCAATCCCGCCGTTTTCGACGAAGGGAAGGGCGGCACGATAGGCCTCGACAAGTCGATCATGCTGGCCGATGCGATGGTCACTGGGAACCACCAGCATGACGGCATCAGGATCCTCTGCGATCAGGGCAAGAGCCGCTGCCGCAATTGCCGGTGCCGTGGATCGCATGGCAGGTTCGACGAGCACCCTTGGCAATCCTGCAGGATGATCCATTTCCATCAGATCGAACTGAACGCGGGGTTCCTGCAAGCTGTTGACGAGCACAGTGGCGCGGCCAAATTCGGCCCCGTCGAAGCGGGCAAGTGTATCCTGAAACAGGGAGCGATCGCTGTTGAGTTTCTGGAACTGCTTCGGCTCGAGCCGTCGCGAAAGCGGCCAAAGCCGCGTCCCTGAACCACCACAAAGGACAACGGGGCGGATGATGCTCATGGTTTCACCTCACCCGTCAGCAATGCGGTCGATTGTGCCCCAGCCGTTGCCGTGTTCCTGGTCGCGCTTGCAATGAGGCGACCGATCATGCTGTCTGGAAAGAGGTCGAACTCGACCTGCACCGGCTGGCCGATCATGTCGGGCGACAGGGCTTTTTTCGGCGCGACGAGTACCGTCAGGGCCTCTCTGGGCAGATCAGCCTGGGTGCCGCCTTGGCCAGGCAACCAGAGAATTTCCGCCTCGCCGACCGAGGTGCCGTCCGGGTAGACCAGTGAAGCTGTCTCGACGCCATAGAGGCTCATAAGCTCCTTGTCTGCGACGATGGCTGAAATCACGATGGGGGCATCTGCGCGCATCAGCCGGACCACGGGATCGCCGGTCTTGACGAAATCACCATTGGCGAAACGCTGATCGACCTGAACGCAATCGCAAGGGGATTCGACCGTGATCGGATTGCCGACGGCCGGGTTGACGGTTATCAGGGGCTCCCCGAAGGAAACCTGCTTCTTCTCGTTGATGAACGTGATCCGCCCAACCGAGGGTGCTGCGACATTGACGGTCTTGGCGGAGATCGCTGCACTTTCCGGACGAACGACATAGATCTCGTCATAGACATTGGCGGACAGGAAGGCGACGAGCGCAGCACCAATCGCAGCCACGCCGGTGGTCGCTGCGACCCGCCGTCCCAGCTGAGCGAGACGCGCGCGTGTCGAGAGGCGGGGCGGCGGAGGGACTTGCTTCGACTTCACCATGTCTGTGCGGCGCGCGACGTCCAAGACATCGCCGGCCCGCACCACTTCGCCTGACAAGATTGCATCCGTCACATATTGAAGCAGGCTTACCTGCCCGTCCTCCAGAGTGAGAAAGATGAAGCTGGTGCGGCCTATCGGATCGGTCGAATAGAGTACTTCTGCCGGTACTTCCGTCAGGCTGAACTCGTAACTGCTGAAGGGGATCGTCAGGTGGGCGATGACTTTCTTGCCGGGCGTGAAGCCTCGCGCTTCGATCGCAAAGCCGTTCATCGACCAGTCATGGACCTGGTAGATCCTGCCATCGATCGTGGCGCGCATCGGCAAGCGATAGCGGGGGTGCTGACGCTGCAGTTCAGCTTCGTAGGACATGGCTCCCATGATCGAGGCTCCAATTCTTCGAGTTACAGACGGGTTGTGGCGGTGAGGCCGATCATCAAGCTGCAGGCCGTAATCAGGGCCAACACGCTGACAGACTGGTAGAGTTTCGATTCGTATTGCCGGTAGGTGATGAGCAAGCTTCGCTCACCCCTGGCGAGCGTCGTGTTCTGGCGTGTCCACTTCTGGCGATCGAGGTGGAAGAAGATGAAAACCTTCATGGCTGAGCCGAAGATTTGATTAAAATACAACAGCAAGGGCGCGACGACCGAAATCTCCCGGCGGGCCGAGTAAAGCGAAAGGGTGATCGCATAGCGCGAAGCGAGGATCCAGACGCCGTAGACTAGGATGGTGAAGGGCGAGATCATCAAGGTCGCAAGGATCGCGCTGGTGACGCCGACCAGGCAGGTCCACATCGACATTCTTTGATCCAGGATCGCCCACCAGACGAAGAACCCGATGCGGCGGGGACCGAGCGCCAGTGCTCGCCCATTTGTTCGAAGCATGTTGCCATACCAACGGACCATCAGCATGGCTGCGGAGCGGAAGAAGCTTTCGCTTGGCGGATCTTCAATGGTCTTTATGACGACATCAGGCAGATAAAGCATCTGGTAGCCATTGCGCAGCAACCAGAACCAGCTCGACTTGTCATCTCCGGTCAGGAATTTGAAACGACCAAGCCTTGGATGATCGATAAAGTCCACCTCGACCTGGGCGACAAAGTCGGGATTGCAGATGATCGACGCACGGAACATCGACATGCGCCCTGTCAGGGTCAGAACCCGTCGTGACAGGCCCATTGATGACATCAGGATATGACGCTGGGCGAACCTCAGTGCATACCATTGCTGGAAGATCCACTTGCCACGCACCTCGGCATATTCGTCGGTTGTCAGGGCCCCTACCTTCGGATCGTGGAAGAAAGGCGCACATTTCTCGACAAGATCCTCCGGCACAATGCTGTCGCCATCGATCACGGCGACCATGGCATCGGGCGCTGGAAACAGTCGCGCAATCGCTCGGAAGCCAGAGGCCAGCGCATCGCGCTTTCCTGTGCCGTCGATCCGCACGATCACCAGGTCGACGGGGTCAGCCTCGGTGACCATGGCCGCATAGAGCTTTTTGATAATCCTCTGATCCGAGAGATCGACGATCGAGGCGACGACGGTGGCCGGGCCTGGCGCGTTCAAGGCTGCGGCAAATGCCGCACGATAAACGTCGACCGTCGTTTCCGTCGGGATCCGAAAACTTGTCACCAGCAGGTAGGAATGGAAACCCTTGCGCGACCTCGCAGCAGCTGCACGCTGCATGCGTGGATAGACGATGCTGCGGTAGATGATGCCGCGCAGGAAATGCAAGATCCCCCAACCATAACGCCAGGCGCCAATCAGGCCGATTGCCAGTCCGGTTTTGCTGTCGATGATGGCATAGGCCTGGCTCGGCAATGACGTTGCTGCCACCGCAATGCCGAGCACCATCAAGACATGCGCTGCGGGACTGGCCGAAAAGTCACCAGCAGATGCCATGATAATTGCCTTCGCTACGAAGTGACTTGTCGACGCGAACAAGATCGACGATCCGGGTATCGGGCTTGACCCTCGACATCGAGCCGTTCATCTCGGCACGATTGCCGACAACGATGACATCGGAATCCGCGAGCACGGTTTCGATATCTTCGTTCAAAAGCTCTGCGAGATGGGGCAGTCGCGCACGAACGAAGCTCTCATTGGCGCCTGTCAGTCTGTTGAGGCGGATATTGGGATCGAAGATCTTGATCTGGTAGCCGCGGCCATAAAGTCGCTCCGCGAGTTCAACAAGCGGGCTTTCCCGCAAGTCGTCCGTGTCGGGTTTGAAGCTCAGACCGACGATTCCAACCTTGCGAGCTCCCTGGTTGGCAATCATGCTATAGGCCCGGTTGATCTGGACCTCATTGGCAGACAGTGTTGCTTCGAGCAGGGGAGCTGGAGTGCCCTGGCGCCGCGACATGCTGATCAGCGCGCGCAGATCCTTGGGCAGGCACGAGCCGCCAAACGCAAAGCCAGGCGTCAGATAGGCCTTCGAGATATTCAAGCGGTCATCGGCGCACAGAATTTCCAGCGCCACATGGCTGTCGATGCCCGCCTTGCTTAAGATATTGCCGACTTCGTTGCAAAAGCTGATCTTGAGGGCGTGCCAGGCATTGTTGGTGTATTTGATGCCCTCGGCCGTCTTGATATCGACGACGAATTTGGGGCGCTTCAAGGGCGCGTGGATCTCTTCGAGGCGATCAAGGGTGAACTTGTCCGAAGCACCAAAGACGATGACGCCGGGGTCGTAATAGTCCTTGATCGCAGTGCTTTCCCGCAGGAATTCCGGAAGATAGGCAATGCCGAAATCTTCCGCGGCCTTCATGCCGGAGGCAGCCTCAAGGGCTGGCACCACGACACTTTCAGTGGTGCCTGGCAGGCAGGTGGAGCGGACGACGACCGAGTGAAAGGTATGCTTTTGCTTCAAGGCCGAGCCAATATCCTCGGCAACCCGTTTCAGATATTCGGTGTTGAGGTTACCATCGGGGAGGGATGGCGTTCCGACACAAATCAGCGAGAGATCTGTCGCCAAGATTGCAGCCGTTGCGTCCGAGGTCGCCGTCAGCCTTCCGGACGATACGCCCTCGCGGATGAAATCTTCAAGGCCAGGTTCGATGATCGGAGATTTGCCGGCCATCAGGGGGCCGATCTTGTTGGGGTCCGGATCCACGGCCACCACATGATGGCCTTCCTTGACGAGGCATGCTGCAGACACTGCGCCAACGTAGCCGGCGCCGAAAATACTGATCTTCATGGTCAGCTCCTTTGATTAGAGCTTCAGTAAATCAAATAAAAATTGGCCTCACATCAATCTCAGTTAATGAAACGTAAAAATAAATAAGTTTATTAATCAAAACAAAAAATTAAAAGCCGACAGTTTTGCTGCCGGCTTTGGTCGTCGCGTTCGAGTATTTCAGTAATGTGTTATTGGAATATTGCTTCGGCGCTTTGTGCAAGAAGTTACACTCAGGCCGCGACGATCAATTCGGCACCAAGTTTTTCAAGGGTGGAGATACTGTTTATCGTGATGCCGCCACGGCTTGTGGCGATGGCGCCTCGTTTGGCCATGTCCCCGATGATGCGATTGAAATGGATGTGAGTAAGCCCGATCGCGTCGGCTAAGAGGGTCTGTGTCACAGGGATAAAGACCTGGCTTGGCTCTCGACCTTCATAGGACGACAGCCGTGTGGCCAGTTCCTTGAGCAGCATCAGGACGCGTGCTTTGGCGTCGCTGCGTCCGAGGCTGGTGATATGATCCCGCATGATGGCATTTTGCTCTTCTGCAAGTGTCCAGAGTGCCTGGTTCAACCCGACCACTGTATTGGTGAGGCCAATCAGGCTTTCACATTCGAAGCGGTCGATGCGCACCTGCGTGACCGCTGCAATTCCATGATCCATCACCGTCGGATAGATATGGGGGTTGCAGATGTCGCCAGCCGTCAGGAACATGATGACCTGACGGCTACCATCCGGCAAAAGCCGATAGCGCATCGCAAGCCCATGGCCGATCGTTACCACCTGCTTGACGCGTGCGCCGGTACCAAGAATTCGTCCCCCTTGTCGAGACAGGTGGAGCGAAAATGTATGCTGTCTAGAACAGGGCTCGAGCGTCCTGATGACGGAAGCAATTGTGCGACCCGTCGCATGAAGGGCGATACATGATGCATGTGACTGTCCCCAACACTGACTTACTAAAAATCTCTACTTACTTCCCTCATACCGCCTCATTGCGCTGATCAAGGCGCGATGGATCGGGCAAGGCATGCCAGAGTTTATCTCTGACAATTCTTGCCTCCTTGGCAAAATTCCCTAGGATCTTATTTCACAGTGCGGGCGTGCCGTCGCTGCTTGGATTATCAATCGTGACTTCCGCAAATTTGATCTTGCAATCGCCACATTTCCAACTGTTCGGATGATACGTAGAATCCGACTCATAACAAGTCTTTAAATTTAGAACTATCGAACTGTTTTTCAGTTTTCATTAACCCAGGTAAACGACGGGATGATTGATTGCTTGTTACCGATAAGCTCCTTCCGATGACGGTGGAGTGTTGGCATGCGTATTCGTGCGGTCACAAACAATTTTTCAGTAAAAACAAACAGCGATATTGGACTTGGTCTTGAAGATGTGGCCCAAGTGTTCCGGCGCATTTTGTTCGAAGATATATTACCGCTCTGGTCCACTGTCGGCATCGACCGGATCAGGGGCGGTTTCTGTGAGAGCATCTCGCGCGAAGGCCGCATTCCATCCTCGTCGCGACGTGTCCGGGTGACCGCAAGGCAGGTCTATAGCTTTAGCGAGGCTGCCCGATTGGGATGGAATCCGACTGCTGCCAGTGCCTGTATCCGGCACGGCTATCGTTTCTTGCTCAGTCACAGTGGTCCCGATGGCCTGCTGTTCCACAGCTTGAGCGACGACGACACTTTGCTCGATCAAGATCACCATCTCTATGATCAGGCCTTCCTTCTGTTTGCCTATGCTCATAGTTTTGCACATCTTCAGGACGAAGATTATCGCCGACGGGCCGTGAGCCTTCTGAAAAGCTTGCGGCTGAGGCTTGGCCACGAAGCAGGCGGTTTCAAGGACCACAGCCGTAGTCCCTACCCATTACGGTCCGATCCGCACATGCATCTCCTGGAAGCTGCACTCGCCTGGATGGCGGTGGATGCCAATCCTGTGTGGCGTGTGCTTGCCGATGAGATCGTCTCTCTGTTCAAGAGCCGGTTCTTCGATCCAGATCGCGGCGTGGTCCGTGAGTATTTCAATGCCGATTGGGATGTACTTGCGGAAGGTGGACGTTGGCGCATAGAGCCTGGCCACAATTACGAATGGGCATGGCTTATCCTGCGCTGGGCTCAGGCCACGGGCGGCAAGATTGGCGATCGCGCCGAGCGCATGATCGCGTTTGCTGAAAGTCACGGGGTTGATCCGTCACGCAGGGTTGCGATCAACGAGGTCTGGTCTGACGGGCTGACCGCTGATGGTCAGGCGAGGCTTTGGCCCCAGACCGAAAGGCTGAAGGCCTGGCTTGCTTTCGCGGAGACGCTGGACGGAGAGAGCAAGCGGATTGCAGAACAGAATGCTTGCGAGGCAAGCTTGGCATTGTTGTCTTATCTGACGCCGGGTCCACGGGGTATCTGGCATGATGTCATGCTTGAGGATGGGAGCTTCAAATCCGGTGTTGCACCGGCCAGTTCGCTTTATCACATCATCTGCGCGCTCGGAGAGTTGCTGCGATATGTCGAACGCAGTCATCCCGATCAGGGCACCATAAAGGGCAGGGCGCTTGACGGCGGCCAGGATGCACTCATGCCGCCCGGCATTCTCATGGGGATGGCGTGATGTCGGTCACTTCTTCCGCAGCTTTTATGCCTTATTCTGCCGCGCCCTTGTACACAGAAGCGGTTTCAGACCAAAACAGCTTGAAATTCGGCACTTCGGGTCTGCGCGGGCTGGTCACTGACCTCGTCGGCTTGCCTACACGTGCCTATAGCCTTGCCTTTGTCCATCATGCGCTCGATCTTCGAGCCAAGGACGGCAGAGGTGCTTGTCGGACAGGACTTGCGTTCGAGCAGTCCACAGATCGCTGAAGACTGCATCGCTGCCATCAGACAGGTCGGCCTTCAGGCTATCGATTGCGGGGCTTTGCCGACCCCGGCATTGGCGCTTGAGGCCCAAAGGCGCAAATGTGCAGCAATCATGGTGACGGGCAGCCATATTCCTGACGACCGCAACGGGTTGAAGTTCTATCTCGGCGAGGGTGAGATTACCAAGGCCGATGAAGCGGCGATCTTGATGAAGCATGCCGAGCTCGATCAGGAAACCTTGGCGTCGCTTTCAAAAAGCAGCGGGGAGGCTACATCGTCCGCCCCAGACGCCGTCCTGCGTTTCATCGATCGATATGTTGCGTTCTTTGGCGCCGATTGCCTTGTTGGACGGCGTATCGCGGTTTACGAGCATAGCTCGGTCGCGCGTGATGTCCTTGCTCATCTCTTGCGGTCTTTAGGCGCAGATGTTGCCCCTGTCGGGCGCGCCGATCGCTTCATTCCCGTCGACACCGAGGCGCACGAGCCCGAACAGATCGCCTATCTCGAAGAGCATTGCCCGTTCAGGACGTTTTGATGCGATCGTCTCGACGGATGGCGATGCAGACCGGCCGCTGGTTGCCGATGAGCGCGGAAAAATCCTGCGCGGCGACGTTCTTGGACTGCTCTCAGCCAAATTGCTTGGAATGCGGACAATTGTCACGCCGGTCACATCTGGAAGTGTCATCGAGCGTTCCGGCTTCGGTGAACGGGTCATCCGCACGCGTGTCGGCTCCCCTTATGTGATCGCGGCCATGGAAGAGGCGTCGAAGGCGGGGTTTCGCGACATCATCGGGTTTGAGGCCAATGGCGGGACTTTGCTTTTTTCCAGCGCTATCGGCCATGATGTCCGCCGGCTTGAGGCTTTGCCGACACGCGATGCAGTCCTGCCGATTTTGGCTGCTTTGATCACGGTTGTCCGGTCAGGACTGCCCATGTCTATGGTAGTTGATCGGCTGAAAGTCGGTCATGCACTGGCCGACAGGCTTAAAGAGGTCCCGTCCTCACAATCCTCTGTGTTTTTGCAGGAGCTCGCAGGGCAGGGTGGTTTGGCCGCTCGATATTTCGCCGATGTCGGCCAGATTTCGACAATGAGCGACCTGGACGGCCTGCGAGTGGAATTCATGGACGGTGGCGTCCTCCATTACAGGGCCTCCGGAAACGCGCCTGAGCTTCGATGTTATGTCGAAGCTCAGGAGGAAAACCGTGCCTTGGATCTCCTCAACTGGGGTCTTGACGCTGCACGCCACGCGCTGGCCCGAAAGGGACATATGCCGATTTAACGCTAATCCTGGGGCGGCACATCGCCGTGCGACAATGCAAAGAGATCCATTGACGGAAGCGTTTCTCGATGGAGAGACGCATGACATGCCTGCTGAACACGCTGTGGCTTTGACCGTCAATCTGGTGCGGGCCTATGTCGCCAATCACATCGTGCCACCATCGCAGTTGGCGACTTTGCTTGAGCAGACCCATAGGACAGTGCTCAATCTTTCCAATCTAAAGCCAGATCAGCCCGAAGAAGGGGGGGCTCCGCAGAAATCGGCAGCGATCGGATCACCTGCCTGGAATGCGGCAAGGCTTTTCGTTCGCTGAAGCGCCATCTGTTTTCGCAGCACCACCTGACGCCCGATCAGTATCGGATGCGTTGGGGCCTGTCTTCCGACTATCCGATGACAGCGCCCGATTATGCGGCGCAACGGTCCGAAATGGCGAGGGCCCGGGGCCTTGGAAAACGGCCACGCATCAATTCTCCCGATCATGAAGGGCAAAGTAAGGGGGATGAGGCGTGACTTTCACAGTTTCGCGAAGGGAAAAGCCCCTTCTTCAAAAAGCGATCTCGCGCTGCCGTTCAGCGCTTGTCGGCGTGGCTATGGTCAGTGCCATCATCAATATTCTGTTTTCTCGCCGGTCCGCTCTTCATGCTCAAGATCTATGATCGCGTGCTTCCAAGCCGGAGTGTTCCCACTCTCGTGTCGCTGTTGCTGATCCTCGTTTTCCTATACGCCTGCCAAGGCGTCCTCGACGTGATCCGCAACCGGATCCTTGCACGCATTGGTGCCTATCTGGATCGGGTTGCGAGTGAGACCTGCTTCCAACAGGTGGCATCACCGTCTGCAAAGGCGCACTCGAATGAAGGGCTGCTCGCGCTCAAAGATCTGGATCAGGTTCGCGCCTTTTTTGGCAGCGCTGGACCTGGTGCACTGTTCGATTTGCCCTGGATCCCGCTCTACATGCTTGTCTGCTTCACATTCCACCCCTGGATCGGCTTTGCGGCGGTCATCGGTGCGCTTGTGCTTCTTGCAATGACGCTGGCGACGGATCTTAGCTCGCGAGCTCCGAGCCAGGAAGCGACATTGTGGTCGCTGCAGAAGTCGAACCTTGCCGAAGCTGTTGCTCGAAACGGCGAGGCTGTTCGGGTCATGGGCATGGGACCGCATCTGGCGCGTCGCTGGTCCAATCTCGTTGGTTCATATATCGACAATCAGTTGCGGCTGAGCGATATCGGAGCGGGCTTCGGCGCTCTTTCGAAGTCATTTCGCATGTTTTTGCAGTCAGCCATACTGGCGTTGAGCGCCTATCTCTTCATCCTCGGTGAGGTGACCTCCGGGATGATCGTGGCAAGCGGGATCCTGGTTTCGCGCGCTTTGGCACCGGTGGAATTGTCCATAGCGCATTGGAAGACATTTGTTGCAGCCAGCCAGAGCTGGAAAAGGCTCAAGAAAACCTTCAGCGCCCGCGCACGACAAGAACGACTGGCTCTGCCCGGGCCCACGACGCGGCTCGATGTGGAGGGACTGTTCGTGGCGGCCCCCGGGTCTCATAGCCCCTTGCTCAGCCAAGTGAACTTTTCGGTCACAGCCGGTTCAGCACTCGCGATCATTGGCCCAAGCGCTGCTGGGAAATCGACGCTTGCACGCGCATTGGTCGGGGCCTGGCCCTGCATGCGAGGCGAGATCAGGCTCGACGGCACGCTCATTGATCATTGGAATACCGACGTCTTTGCAAGCCATGTCGGCTATTTGCCTCAGGACCTTGAACTCTTTGCAGGAACGGTCGCAGAAAATATCGCGCGTTTCGATCCCAATGCCTCCGCGGATGCCGTCATCGCTGCGGCAATGACAGCGGGCGTACATGACATGATCTTGAAACTCCCCGAGGGATACGAGACCGAAATCGGCGAGGGAGGCGTTGTTCTTTCCACCGGACAACGTCAGCGCCTGGGCCTTGCGCGTGCGCTGTTCAATCAACCGTTTCTTGTGGTTCTCGATGAGCCCAACTCAAGCCTGGACCAAGTTGGCGAGGAGGCCTTGACCGCCGCCATTCGCGCGGTCAGAGACCGGGGCGGCATTGTGATCGTCGTCGCGCATCGCGCAAGCGCCTTGGAAGCATGCGACCAAATCATGCTGATCAGTGACGGCCGGGCGCAAATGCTTGAGCGCACGCGGGATGTCATTCGCAGCGTCCCCGTTGCCTCAGGCATGAACGGCAAAGGACGCCGGATAAACCCAAGCGTAGCACAAGCGGCCAGCGAGCTGCCCCAGTTGATCGGGGAGCATCATCCATGAGTGAGATGTCACCAGAGCGGCTCGTTCGATCCATCAGGATGAACATAGGTCTCTCTCTGACCGTGTCAGGACTTCTGATCGCTGGCGGCGGCCTGGCGGCCACTGTTGAAATCGCTGGCGCTGTGATGGCCACCGGCAATGTGGTGGTCAATTCTGAAGTGAAGAAGGTGCAACATCCCGTGGGCGGCACCATTTCGGAAATTCGTGTCGCCAATGGCCAGCGCGTGCAGGCTGGGGAGCTCTTGGCACGGCTCGAGCCAACACTTGCGCAAGCCAATCTTGCGATCATCAGTGCTGCCCTTGACGAAGTTCTGGCAAAAAGGGCTCGGCTGCTCGCTGAACGGGACGGCCTGACTGAGATCGTCTTTGATTCTGAGCTCGTCACGCGTGATCGAGATCAGAACACCAAGGACGTGCTTAATGCTGAATTGCGCGCATTCAATCTTCGCCATGACGCCCGTCAGGGAGAAAAAGCACAGCTTGAAGAGCGCATCGTCCAACTTGACGAACAGGTCAAGGGGCTGGAACAGCAAGCCGAAGCAATGGAAACCCAAGTCAGCCTGGCGAGCCGAGACCTCGAACTGGCGCAAAAAATGTTCAAACAACAGCTTGTGCAGTATACCCGCCTCAACGGTGCCGAGCGTGAGAAGGCCGATCTGGATGGCCAGCTTGCTGGTATCCGGGCCAGCATCGCGCAGACGCGGGCGCGCATTTCCGAGACCAAGCTCGAAATCTTCCAGATCGATCAAAAGCTCCGCGGTGAAGTGGCCCGCGAGCTGACCGAGGTGAGCGCTTCGATTTCCGAACTGCGGGAGCGCAAACTCTCAGCAGAAGACCAGTTGCGTCGGCTCGATATTCGCGCACCGCAAGATGGTACAATTCACCAGCTGGCCATTCACACCATTGGCGGTGTCGTGACGCCACAGGAAATCCTCATGCTGATCGTGCCGCAGTCCGATCTGCTCGTGGCCGATGTGCGGATCGCACCCGCAGACATTGATCAGGTGACGATCGGACAGGGTGCCTTCCTGCGCTTCCCGGCGTTCAACCAAAGGCTCACTCCAGAGCTGAACGGGACAGTGGAGCGGGTTTCACCGGATCTGATCACGGATACGCAGACCCGGACATCCTATTACGCAGCGCGCGTGACGCTTGACCTTGAAGGTCAGCATCTTGCCCTAAAGCCAGGCATGCCTGTGGAAGCGTTTCTCAGGACGTCAGATCGCACCGTCGGATCGTATTTGACAAAACCGATGACCGATTTCTTCACGCGAGCATTCCGCTCAGAGTAGATTTAAGGAATGAAGCTTGCGTTTTCCCTGAGGCGGGGCGCTGGCGCGTGTGTGCTCCCCGCAAGCATATGACGCAGTTCCATAATTAAACTTATGCGATTTTATCTTGTAGGGGGGTACATTCTATTTCCAAGTGCGACATGCCAGTAATTTCAATGGCTTCACTTTGGAGATTTTGGCATGTCCAGATGCTACACGCAATTCACCCTCGCCGATCGCCGACGCCTTCATCAGATGATCACAGCAAAAGTGTCCGTCAACGAAATAGCGCGTCTGCTTGGCCGTCATCGCTCGACGATATACCGCGAGATCCGGCGCAACACGTTCCATGATCGTGAACTGCCGGACTATGATGGCTACTACAGCACGCTTGCCAATGATCTGGCTCGGGAACGGCGATGCAGGCTGAGGAAGCTCAGACGTCATCCCGATTTGCGCGAGGAAATCATCAGTCATTTGAAGGCGCGCTGGTCACCGGAACAGATTGCCGGACGCCTGGTTTCGGACGGCGTATGCATGGTTCGTGTCTGCAAGGAAACGATCTATCGCTTCATCTACGATAAGGAAGATTACGGCTTAGGTCTCTATCAGGGCTTTGGAAGATGGGATGGGCGCATCCAGCTGGTTCTGCGATCCCAGTGCACCCTGGCAAAAAGGCACGGTCGAGAACACCAACAAGCGTCTTCGTCGCTATCTACCCGGCAATACCGATCTGATGTCGGTGTCACAACGCGACCTGACCACGCTTGCAAGGCATCTCAACAATCAGCCGCGCAAATGCCTTGTATACAAGACGCCGGCCGAGATGTTCATGGCCAATTTGCACGGAAGCGCGTGATCCCCTACCCTTCGGGCACGCATGATGTATGTGGGTTAGCTCCTCCAAACCGTGCCTGGTTGCGGCTTCTCATGCGGCGGCAATCTCGCAAATTCGATGGCTGCGCCCTTGCAGTCAGGCGTGATCGTCATCACCGTTGGCTGCCTCTTGACCGACATTCCGCTGGTCCCTTTCCTGCAGAACCCGAAGACCAATTGCTATGTCAGTATTGAGTTCTGCCCCAGATCGACGGCTTTTGTGAATCGGGTTTTGGCTTTCTGGTCGGTTTGCGCTCAACGATGAACGGTTTGCTTTGCTGGCGCATCTGTCCTCCATGCTGCGATTCGCAACAACAACGATACCGCACAGCACGAGCGGGGCAAGCAGGCCCCGCTTGCCTGATCTCGTGACCCCCAGCTGATGACACAGTTCTGGCGTTTCAGATGGGCTGGTTTGTCGAGGCTTTCATTTGCAAGGCCAGCGCGTTGTTCATCCTTGTCATAGTCGTTACGCAGTCTCAGGCGCCCATTCGCGGGCTCGATGAGGCATGTCTGACCGGAGAGCGGCTGCGCCTTGATCGTCTCCCCGCAACGGCCGGGTCCAGATTTCTTACCCCGTCAGGCTTCGCCCGCCTCCTCACCCACCAACAAATCTGCACCTTGCCGCCCTCCACTTCATTGCGGCCCTATAGGGTGCGGTCCGATCATCACCAGTCTTCGTGACAGCCATCGAGGCCGCGATGGGCGCGGCCCGAACACGAAAAGGAATAGGACAATGGCAATCATCGGCAACTTCACTGCAAACGAAACCGGCTTCACTGGCTCCATCCGCACTCTTGCCCTCAACGTCAAGGCACGCATTGCCCGCGTCGAGAACCCCTCCGACAAGGGCCCGCAGTTCCGCGTCTACGCCGGCAGCGTGGAATTCGGTGCAGCCTGGCAGAAGACGTCCGAACAAGGCCGCGACTACCTCTCGGTCAAGCTCGACGATCCGAGCTTTCCGGCCCCGATCTACGCAACGCTTGCTGAGGTCGAGGGCGAAGATGGCCTTCGGTTGATCTGGTCCAGGCAGAACCGGGATTGATCCACGGCAAGAGGCTCCGCCCATCGGCGGGGCCTCATTGCAAATCATGCGACCGGAGTGGAGTGCGACGCCCGTAAACTCTTCTTGGCTCGGCCATACACCACCGAACTCGGGAGGGGCTGCGCCGAATGACCCGCCCCGTTTGAGAGGATTGGTTCAGGCGCTGGCAGTGCGGCGGCGACCAAGAAGTTGGAAGAGGTGGCTCGGCGTTCCGGATTCGAGCTCGGCGACCGGGCGTCTTCCCGATCAGCTGGCCGATTGGCCAGAAGTTCAGAAGAGAGACGGTCACTCTTAGCGCGCGGGAAGATCTGCACTGAGAATGAGCTGGTCGCCAATGTCGCGGTCGACTGGCAAACACCACACTCACCCCGATGCAGACAGCTCTTCGCTGATCGATTTAGACGAGTTCTCGTCGAGCGATGTCATTGTCACGTGCAACGGTGGAATAGCCGCGGCCCTTCTTGCGACGCAGGAGATCGAGAAAGAGGTTCACCGCCTCTCGTTCTGTTGCGAAGTGATGGCTTATTGTTTGGCCGTTCGTTCCGATACGTCCCCAACGTCGCGTCAGGCACGCTTCGCCAAACAGATTTGGCTCGATGGACATGGCATAGAAGCGAGCCATGTTTTTCGTGCGGTCGATCCTCTCGACATAGAGGTGATAGGCTTGAATGATCATGCTGCCATGATCGCGATTGGCGCATTTCCCGTCCAACGAGAGTTTTGAATCGATCGACCGCCACTGGTTCATTTTTGTGATGTCAGATGGGCTTCGGGCAGTTCTGCCTCGGCATCAAAAACGCGGGACTGAATAGGCAAGAGGCGGCTCATCCGGACTGTCGTCGATCCCGGTCACGATCCTATTGCACTGAGAAGAACAGCCGTGGGGGCAATGTGATGCAGCTGGATGGAGAAAAATGTCGGTCGCTGCGTCGGAAGGCCATAGGGCTACATCCCTGCCCTGCCTACATAAGCACTCATGTCGGGCCGCCGAAACCAGATGGCGCGGCCGCATCTCAGCGGAGGATTGCCGGCTGTGAAGACAATCTGCTCGTCCGCGCGCATCAGCAGCACTTCCTGGGGCTGTATCAACGGTCTGGGCGCCAGCTGCCTCGATCGTGTCCGCGATGATCCCCGCAGGTGGATGCTGCGACTGACCTGATCGACCTCGACAGTGGTCATGCCGCAGCGGCGAGATATGTATTCGGCGGTATCGGGATCGTTGATGGCGGCAAAGCTGACCCAGCTGGCGCTCTCGAACCATTTGCTGGACGCGTCGCGCCCCCCATAGGTTTCGCGCAGCTGGCCGATCGACTGATAGATCATCGTCAGCGTAATGCCGTATTTTCGTCCGGCGTCTCGCGCGGTCTCAAGGATGCGCATATAGCCAAGCCTTGCAATCTCATCGAGCAGGAAGAGGGCCCTTCCCTCTATTGCGCCATCGCGATTGTAGATTGCGTTCAAAAACGAGCCGATCACCACACGCGCCAAACCAGCATGGGTCTCCAGCGTCTTCAGGTCTATGTTGATGAAAACATCCGTGTTGCCCGATGCGACGTCGCCGGTGCGAAACGTCGAGCCGGAGACCAGTGCTGCATAGTTTGGATAGGAGAGCCAATGGGTTTCCTTGATGGCATTGGCATAGACGCCGGAAAAGGTTTCCGGCGTCATGTTGACGAAGGCGGCGACGTTCTCTCTCACGAAGTCAGACCCGGAATTGTCGAAAATCTCCTGCAGGCGCTTGCGCAATTGCGGTTCGGGTTCAGCCAGATTGCTGCGTACCTGGCGGAGCGTCTGCTGTTCTTGCGGCGTGTGGCCCGACAGGCAGACATCGGCAATCATGGCGGTGAGAAGCTGCAGGCCGGACGAGCGGAAAAAGTCATCGCGGACGCCGCTTTCGCGACCGCTATCGCTCATGATCCAGGACGCGACCGATGCAATGTCTTCCTCCTTTGTACCACCGTATTGGCCAACCCAGTCGAGTGCATTGAATCCAGTTGCGGGACTGCGCGGATCCAGAATTTTGACCCGTCGACCCGCCTGCTCACGATGTTTCGATACAAGGGGCGCGACTTCACGGGATGGGTCGAGCACGATGAGCGGACCGCCCCACGTAAGGGCCGTCGGGATGGTTACGGATGTCGTCTTGAACCCGCCTGATCCGGCAAAGATGATGCCGTGGGTAGAGCCAAACGATCCGTCGAAGCACAGGAGCGGAGACATGCCACCGGCGCCCCATGTCTCCTTTTCGTCGGCACGAAACGAGATGGCCGCCACGCTGTCACGATCAACGCGATACCGCTCGCCAATCACGATGCCGCCGGTGTCGGGCAAGAGCTTGCCCGCTTCCGAAAGCTTCATCCAGTCAGCCTCGCCGTGAAGGGCACGCTTTCCGGAGACGCGCCTGGGCGAAGCATGCTTGAAGGCGGCGTTGCCGCGCAGCGCCACCCGCATGGCAAAGCACCCGGATATGAGTGCTGCAGTCGCGCCGACCATGGTTGCCGGATCAAGATACAATAACGCGGATTGTCCCGCTGGCAGCTGTGAAGAGAGCATTGAAAGACGTCCGCCTTCTCTCAGGCTTGCCATTAAGAGCATCACGGCGTTTCCGATTGCCGCACCAGTTCCCCAGGCGCGAATGTTCGAGGTACCTGCTGCTGCAAACAGCAATGCAAGGCCGAGCGACGCCGCTGTGAGGTACGGGGCCGCGACACCTATGCGCTCCAGGATGCGCTGAGCCTTTTCCGTCGTCCCGAACCCGGCAATCCAGTCCTCGATACCGGTCATCAAAAGGAACACAGCACAAATGAGCGCCGCGGGCATTACGACAAGAGCAATCCTATTGGCCGTCATGTCCGAACGCCTTTACGCCAATCGCGGTCAATCTAGCGCGCTCGCGCTCGTCGGACTTCAATCGCTCGGTAAGGTCGATGAGCGCGCCGAGTAGGAGCGCACGTTTTTCGAGCCGCAGACCGGCTTTGACGATCAGGCCGCCGAGCTCGATCTTGTCGCGCGTATCTTTCTTCCGGGCCTCAGACGTTTCTCCTCTTTTCATTCGCTTAAGCCTTGTCAAGGCGGCCTGAAGCCGGGCCAGTCGCGATCGCCTCGGGCTGCCCCCTACCCGCTGCGCTCTCGTCGGTGCCTTTTCGTCCATTGGCGCTCGGCTTGCCCGCGTGAAACCGTTTCGCCAGATCTTCGAATGCCGCCTGAAGCTCGGTTTCGTCGGTCTCAATGTCGCCGAGGCCTGCCCGAACTGCGATGCGGCCGATGCGTTCGGCTTCGCGGGTCTCTGCTGTCTTCAGCTGTTCCTGGAGCTTCGCGATCTCCTGGCGGATTTTCGAAGATGGCTTTTTCATCTCGTCGTTTCCCTTTCTAAACACGAATGTCGCGTGACAGAGGTTCTCAGAGCGGCGTGCCAAGCGCACTACTGTGAATCCTCCAATCGCCAGAGGTGGAGTTTTTGTGAATGATCCCGGCCGTTCGAAGGACGGCTTCAAGGGCGCAATTATACGTCGCTGTCGCGACGCACTGCTCTTGGCTTGCGGCGCGGCCGCCCGTCTCTCGCGAACAGTTGGTTCTTCCGGTCGCTGGAGCGCATTGAGCAATGGTCGTCCCGCATCTCTCCGTCAGCATCGTTGCCCGGGGCTCTGGTCGCAGTGCCGTTCTGTCAGCCGCGTATCGGCACTGCGCCAAGATGGACTATGAGCGCGAAGCCCGGACGATCGATTACACCCGCAAGCAGGGTTTGTTGCATGAGGAATTCAATTTCCCGGTCGAAGCGCCGGAATGGCTTCGTCGCATGGTCGCCGATCGATCAGTCGCACAGGCGTCGGAAGCCTTCTGGAACCGCGCGGAAGACTTCGAGAAGCGATCGGATGCGCAGCTCGCCAAGGATGTAACAATCGCTCTTCCGATCGAGCTATCGGCGGCGCAGAACATTGAGCTCGTCCGTGATTTTGTAGCCAAGCACATCACTGCCCGGGGCATGGTGGCTGACTGGGTCTTTCATGATGTGCGTGAAAATCCCCACATCCATTTGATGACCACGCTGAGGCCTTTGACCGAGGAGGGATTCGGCTCGAAGAAGGTGCCGGTCACGGGACCTGACGGCAAGGTTCAGCGCAACGATCGCGGCAAGATCATCTATGCGCTTTGGGCCGGGGGTATCGAAGATTTCAACGCATTCCGAGACGGCTGGTTCGCATGCCAGAACCGGCATCTGGCACTTGCCGGGCTCGACATCAGGGTCGATGGTCGCGCCTTCGAAAAGCAGGGGATCGAGCTTGCGCCGACGATTCATCTCGGCGTTGGCGCGAAGGCAATCGAGCGCAAAGCGGGAATACATGGAGAGGCAGCCGCATTGGAACGCCTGCAGTGGCAGGAAGAGCGTCGTATTGAAAACGCGCGGCGGATCGAGCGCAATCCGGCCCTCGTGCTTGATCTGGTCACCCGAGAAAAGAGTGTCTTTGCCGAAGGCGATATTGCCAGGATCCTCAATCGCTATATCGACGATGCCAACCTCTTCCAGAACCTGATGGTGCGCATCCTCGAACACCCGGAAACCTTGCGGCTGGACCGGGAGCGGATCGACTTTGCAACGGGTGTACGATCGCCGACGAAATACACGACACGGGCGTTGATCCGTCTGGAAGCGGAGATGGCCAACAAGGCGATCTGGCTTTCTCAGCAGTCATCGCATGGCATGCGCAGGCCCTTGCTCGAGGCGACATTTGCGCGACACGAACAGCTCTCGGATGAGCAGAAAGCTGCCATCGAAGATGTTGCTGGAGCCAAGCGCATTGCTGCCGTGATCGGTCGTGCAGGGGCTGGTAAGACAACGATGATGAAGGCCGCGCGTGAGGTGTGGGAAGCCGCCGGGTATCGGGTTGTCGGTGCGGCCCTCGCCGGCAAGGCGGCGGAGGGTTTGGAGAGGGAAGCGGGCATTTCCTCCCGCACTCTGTCCTCTTGGGAGCTTCAATGGAGCAAAGGCCGCGGTCAGCTCGACAGCAAGACAATCCTTGTCTTGGACGAGGCTGGTATGGTGTCGTCGCGACAGATGGCACGGTTTGTGGACGTCGTCGTGAGGTCAGGTGCCAAGCTCGTGCTCGTCGGCGATCCTGAACAGCTTCAGCCCATCGAGGCGGGCGCCGCCTTTCGTTCTATTGCCGATCGAATTGGGTATACAGAACTCGAAACCATCTATCGCCAGCGTCAGCCATGGATGCGCGAGGCTTCACTCGATCTCGCGCGCGGCAATGTTGGCAAGGCCATCGAAGCCTATGAGGCTCGCGGGAAGATGATCGGGGCTGAGTTGAAGGCTGATGCGATCACCAATCTCATTTCCGACTGGGACCGTGACTACGATCAAGCCAAGTCGACCTTGATCCTGGCGCATCTTCGTCGCGATGTCCGGATGCTGAACGAACTGGCGCGTGCCAGGCTGATTGCGCGCGGCGTCATCGAGGCTGGTTTTCAATTTAAGACGGCCGATGGTGTCAGACGCTTTGCAGCCGGTGAGCAGATCGTCCTTCTCAAAAATGAGGGGTCGCTTGGCGTCAAGAATGGCATGCTGGCAAAAGTCGTGGAAGCGGGGGCCGGGCGGCTTGTGGCGGAGATCGGCGAAGGTGAGCACCGCGCCCAAGTCTTGGTCGAACAGCGCTTCTATAACAATGTCGACCACGGCTATGCGACGACCATTCACAAGGCCCAGGGCGCGACAGTCGACCGGGTCAAGGTGCTGGCATCTCTCTCGCTTGATCGCCACCTGACCTATGTCGCCATGACACGTCACCGCGAGGATCTTGAGGTCTATTATGGCCGTCGATCCTTCGTAAAGGCGGGCGGACTGGTCGAAACCCTTTCGCGCAAGAATTCGAAGGAAACGACGCTCGATTATGCCGGCGGCAGCATCTATCGTCAGGCGCTGCTTTTCGCTGAAATTCGTGGGCTTCAAATCGCCAAGGTCGCCAGGACCATCGCGCGTGATCGTCTGGCATGGACGGTACGGCAGAAAGACAGGCTCGTCGCGCTCACCGGCCGGCTTGCGGTCATCGCAACGCGGCTTGGTTTTTTGCCCCCGATCGGCAAGACGGCTTACCCTGCAGCTGAGAAGGTGAGGCCGATGGTGGCCGGGATCTCCATTTTTCCAAAGTCGATCGATGAGGCTGTCGAGGAAAAGCTTGGCGCTGATCCGGCTCTCAAGAGGCAATGGGAAGAGGTCTCGATGCGCTTCACCTATGTCTATGCGCAACCCGAAGCGGCATTCAATGCGGTGAATGTCGATGCGATGCTATACGACCGGGCAATGGCGGCAAAGACGATTTCAAGGCTCGCTGCTGAACCTGAGGCGTTTGGTGCGCTCAAGGGCAAGACCGGTGTCTTCGCCAGCCGGGCCAATAAATCGGACCGGGCTCGAGCGCTCCAGAATGTGACGCCGCTGGCGGCCAGCCTGAAGGACTATCTGCGTCAGCGTGGCGGCGCCGAAAAGAGATACCGCGACGAGGAACTGACAGTCCGCAGACAGGTCGCAATTGAAATACCTGCCCTATCGGCCCGAGCGGCAAGTGTACTGGAGCGCATCCGTAACGCCATCGACAGAAACGATCTGCCGGCAGCTCTCAAGCATGCGTCGGGCGATGGAAACGTAAAAGCCGAACTCGAGGCATTTGTAGAGGCAGTCTCCAAGCGCTTCGGGGAGCGAACATTCCTGTCGATTTCCGCAAAAGACGCCAGCGGTGCGGTGTATCGGCGCATAACGTCGGACATGAACGCAGTGCAAAGGAGCGAGGTCGCGCAAGCCTGGGACAGCATGCGGACGGCTCAGCAGCTGTGGACCCATCAGAGAACGGTGACGGCGCTGAACAAGGCCGAGGCCATGCGTCGGACGAAATCGCAAGGGCTCGGGCTCAAATGACGGAGGCGAGGAAGAAGGCGACACCGGTTTGGTGCGACCGCCGCCGCGCGTTGGTCTTACTGTGCGCCGTTGTGGCGACGATGTTTGTTGGGATGATTGGTCTTGGCACCGCAGGGTTCAGGATCAATCTCACCCCGAGTGAAGCCCTTGGCGTCTGGCGCATCCTGCCGCTCGATCGCAAGGTCGAGATCAATGACCTTGTCTTCGTGTGTGCACCAGATACCGACGCCATGCGCGCGGCGCGTGCGCGTGGCTATCTTCGCCGGGGTCTGTGTGCCGGCGGCTTTGCGCCGCTGATCAAGACGGTCGTTGCGAGATCGGGTCAACACATCGAGATCGAGGATCAGGTTCGCATTGACGGCCAGGTCCTCCTGCACTCAAGGCTTCACCCAAGAGACGCTCGAGGCCGGCAACTGATGCCGTTTGCTGGCGGTACAATCCCGCCTGGATCCGTCTATCTGCACTCGGATTTCCCGGCATCCTTCGACTCCCGGTATTTCGGGCCCGTTCCGGCCAACAATATTCTCGGCCTGGCGAAAAAGGTGTGGACCTATGCACCATGATCATCTGCGTGGATCTTCGCTTTTGCTGGGCTCGGTTGCGGCAGGGTGGCTCGGCTGGAGCGGCGACCTCCTTTCACTTCCGCTCGCAGCTGGTTTCCCCCTCCTCTGGTCGCATGCGAAAACGAGGGCGCAATCGGTGATCTTTTCTGCCGCCTATTTCATGAGTGCGTCGCGGGGTCTGCCGCAGGGCGTTGCCAATTATTATGCGTCAGACATCTGGCCTGGTCTGCTCCTCTGGCTGATTGCTTCTACCGGCTTTGTCCTGGTGCACACGGCGCTCTGGACCGATCGTCCTGGTTGGCGAAAACCACTTCGCTTCCTGATCGCCTGTGTGATCATGGCCGTTCCTCCCCTGGGAATACTGGGTTGGGCTCATCCGATTACGGCAGCGGGTGTTCTGTTTCCAGCCTGGGGTTGGTGGGGATTGCTGGCAATGATGCTCATTCTCTTGCTCATGACCATGCGGAATTGGCTTATGGCGGTGATTGTCTCGGCAGGATTTTGGCTCTCATCATCTGCTATCGCGACCGAGAGTGCGCAGCCAGCTTTGTGGCACGGAATTGATCTGGAAATGGGTGTCTCGCTTGGTCGGGATCAAAGTCTGGAGCGACAAGGCGTCTTGATGGCAATCATTCACCGCTCTGCCTCGCAGCATGCCTCGCGAACCGTTGTCGTCCTCCCGGAAAGTGCGCTTGGCTTCTGGACGCCGGCCATTGCTCGTCTGTGGCAAAGAGAGCTGTCAGGGACGGCGATCACAGTGATCGCTGGCACGGTGGTCGTTGACGCAGACGGCTACGACAATGTGCTGGTTTCGTTGAATGCGTCCGGTAGTGCCATTGTGTATCGTCAACGGATGCCGGTCCCTGGCTCGATGTGGCAGCCCTGGCTTAAGGTCCTTGGCGATCGAGGGGGCGCTCGGGCGCATTTCTTTGCCAACCCGATCGTTAATGTCGACCATACAAGGATCGCCCCCTTGATGTGCTATGAACAACTCATCGTCTGGCCTGTCATTCATTCCATGCTGCATGATCCAGATTTGATTGTTGCGCCTGCCAATGTCTGGTGGACCCGTGGCACCTCGATCATGAATATTCAACGTGCGAGTGCCAAGGCATGGGCGCGTCTCTTTGGCAAACCCCTCATCACGGCCTTCAACCAGTAGCCAAGATGAACTTCCGATATCAGTCGCGAGCTTGGCGAGATTTCACCTAGATCGTCAGATGAGCTTCATGTCTTTTGCGTTTGCCACCAGTTGCGCGACCGTGGCTGCCCCGAGTTTAGAGCGTGCGGTGTCCAGATAGGACTGAACGGTCCGGTGCGACAGCTGTGTGAGTGTCCCCGTTTCGATGGCGGTTTTCCCCTTGGCTGCCCAGATCAGGCAGAGGCGTTCACGTGAAGACAACAGCCTGGCAGGAACTCGGGGCACGGTTTGTCGGAGCTCCTTCAGGCGGTGATGAAGCTCCATCAGAAGGGGGACACCATCGCTCAATTCTAGGGTCCCAGGTCTCCAGTAATCGCCATGAGAACTTGCAAAGCTCAAGATTAGCTGGCGGTCAAAACTCGTCCTGGCTGAGATCGCCAGACCGTGGGTGATGCCGTGCTCAATGGCATCGCTCGCGAAATGGCGCAACTTGGCGTCCCTCGAATGAAGCCAGCCGGTGGCCGACCATATGAAGGTGCCACTGCTGCGTTTCGCCTGACGGACGACAGGGTCGAGGCAAGCAAGATTGTTTTTGAGATAAAGGTCCTGCCAGTCTGTCGGAAAGGTGCCAAAATAGTCTCGGCTGCCCCCTTCAAGACCAAGATAGGCGTGATAGTCGAAACCATTACAGTTCGCAAAAGACGTCAGAGCTTGCGAGAGGGCGCTGTCACAGACTGCTGCGTCCAGGCAGTCAAGAAGCATCCGAAACTGCATGACCATGTTGGACCCTTTCCTATGCAGCCTCACCGAGCCAGTCGGCTCAGCGATGTTTGTTGGCCGGCAGATTCTTCCACGAATTCGACCGTGATGCGATGTGGGCTTGGGGTACAAATCTGCATTATTGGGTAGCAACCGTCACCAGCGTGTCGCCAGGCTTCAACGCTTGGAGTTGGAACCGCCTGTGTCATCATTTTCGCTCGCCGCTTCGTCTGAGCGTGTTTTGTCGTCCTGCGCCATGAGCAAAATTTAGCCTAGGACCGCGATATGGTCGGCTTCCCGATTACTGTCGTGGGACAGGGCATGGCAGTTGTTAACGTGATCATTTGTTCTTCCCTGACGATGAATTTGCCGCCTTCGATATTAGACCCCCTGTGCTCGCCGCTGCATCTTTTGGTTGGGAACAACCAGAAGAGAGCGAGAACTGCCATGGACATGCGACGTGTGATCGTCGGTCTTTTTCCGTTGATTGGTTTTGTGGGTGATGCGGGTTCGGTGGCTGCGGATCAGCTCGTGCTGAACAGCTATGGCGGCCCCTATGAGGAGATCATCCGTTCGCGGATTATCGAGCCGTTTGAAGCCGAGACGGGTATTCGTGTTGTGTATGATGCTGTCGGCTCATCGTCGCAGGATTATGCAAAAATCAAGGCAACGGGTGGCAAGCCAGGCTTCGATGTCGTCGTGATGACGGCCGCCCAGGCTTTGCAGGGATGCAAGGACGGTCTGCTGGAAGAACTACCGAGTGACGTGATCAAAGAACTGGCTCATCTGTCTTCACGTATTGCGGACGCTGCCGGGCCTTGTGGCGCTGTGCATGAAGTCCAGTACATGTCGCTGCTCTATCGGACCGATCACATCGAGGGCGTACCGTCGTCATGGAGCCTGCTCCTCGATCCTGCGCTGTCGCGTCGGGTGATCCTGCCGACCTTTCAGAACGTCATGGCCGTCAATCTCCTTCAGGTGATGTCCGTCATGAATGGCGGCGGACTGGTCGACAATCTCGATCCAGGTTTTGCCGCCATGGCTGCTATTGCGCGCCAGTCGATCGGCTTCGAGCAGTCCTCGGCACTGCTTGAAAGCTACATCAAGGACGGCTCGGTCTGGGCCATGCCATTCTGGAACGGACGGGCGCAGCTGCTGGTGGATTTCGGTGCACCCGTCGATTATGTCCGGCCGTCGGAAGGCACGATCCCGTTGATTGCGACGCTCAGCGTGCCCGTCGGTGCTGAAAACAAGGAAGCGGCCTATCGATTCATCGACTTCTTCCTTCGACAATCCAGCCAGGAGGCCTGGGTCGCAGGTTATCGTGTCGGCAGCGCTCGCACGGATATCGATGTCCCTGACGAGCTTCGTGATCGCCAGATCACTGAGGCAGAGCTCGATCAACTGCATCTGCCCGACCTTTCCGTGATGGCCGAGCGCATGCCCGAATGGTCTCAGCGCTGGGACCGCGACGTCGTTCCGGCGGCGAGGTAATCCCATGGCCAATACTGTTTCTCTTGTCCTGCCGGCGAGGCATTCGCCGGCAGTCGGGCCAGCGCATATCTATCTTGCGCTCTCCCCTTCTGTTTTCATGCTGCTGATCTTCTTTGCGCTTCCCATGGGCATGATGATCGGGCTCAGTTTTACCGATCCAGTATCCGGTCTGCCGTCACTGGCGAGCTATCAGCGCTTCCTGACCGATGGGCTTTCGCTTCCTGGCATTCTTCGGACTGTGAGCATGTCGCTGTGTGTTGCGGTCTGCGTCACGGTGCTTGGCTATCCCGTTGCCTATTATCTGGCGCGGGCCAGGGGGCGGACGCGTGCGCTGGTCTTCGCCTTGGCGCTGGCACCCGAGCTTGCGGGTGTCGTTCTTCGCACCTATGGCTGGCTGATCATTCTGGAAGATCGCGGCTTCATCAATGATGCGCTTTTGCATCTTGGGCTGATTGCCTCTCCCCTGCCCTTGTCGAAGAACATGTTCGCGGTCGTCGTCGGCCTCACCCATGTGGTGCTGCCCTTCGGCATCCTGTCCCTGATGACCAGCATTCAGGGGATCGATCCCAATCTGGAACGGGCAGCGCAAGTGCTGGGTGCTTCGCGTGCAAGCGTCATGCGCCATGTCGTGCTGCCGCTTTCCTTACCCGGCATCATCAGTTCACTTTTGATCGCCTTCACCATGGCAGCCAGTGCCTATGCCACCCCTGCCCTGCTGGGCGGTGCAGGCTTCAAGGTCATCGCCACGATGATCGCCGAGCAGGTGCTGTTTTATGTCAACTGGCCGTTTGCGGCCGTCATGGCCAACGTACTTTTCTTGATGATGCTCGGGGTGTCCTATCTCGGGATCCGCTTTGAGGCACGCCGACGCTTGAGGCTGAGTGGCCGGGGAGGAGCGGCGTCATGAATTGGGTTTCAAGCTTCCTGTTCTGGGTATCGCTTGTGGCGGTGCTTGTCTTCATCACCTTGCCGATCATCGTGGTTCTGGCTGCCTCGTTAAGCCCGACCTCCGAGGTGACACTCGATCCGCGCGACTGGACGCTTCGCTGGTATGCGGATCTCGTCCATCCACGCTGGCTTGAACCTTTCTGGCTGAGCGTCAAGATTGCCGTGATCGTCAGTGCGATCAGCGGATTGGCGGGACTTATGGCTGCCTACGCCATCGTTTTCGAGCGCTTCCCGAAGAGCGATGTCGTCATGTCCTTCCTCTTGTCACCGCTCTCTGTACCGCAGATCGTCAAGGGTGTGGCGGTTGTCCTGTTCATCTCGCAACTTGGGTTGCAGCAGTTTCTCGGGACGGAAGCCCTCATTGCAGCTCATGTGGTCCTGACATTGCCCTTCGTCACCCGCATGGTGGCCGGATCGATCGCCAATTTCGACCGAGGGCTCGATCAGGCGGCCCAGATACTGGGTGCCGGTCGCTTTGATCGGTTGCGTTACATCCTGCTGCCTCTGATCAAGCCGGGGCTTTTGTCGGGCGTCACCTTCGCCTTCATCATTTCCTTCAACAACATTCCACTGTCCGTCTTCCTGGTCCGGCCGGGAGACACCACGCTGCCGATCAAGGTGATCAATCACCTGGAATACAGCCTCGATCCGGTCATGGCGGCCGTTAATGTCGCCTCGATGATCTTCATCCTGGCGGCCATCTTCATTTTTGAGAAAATCGGCGGCTTTTCCGCCCAACTGCATGGGGGAAGCAAATGACTGCTCTCGACATCGAACTGCAATCCATCACGAAATCCTATGGCACCGTACCTGTTGTCCGGGATCTCAGCCTTTCTGTCCCGCGTGGTGAATTCGTCAGCATCCTGGGCCCGTCCGGCTGCGGCAAGACCACGACCCTCAACATGATCGCCGGCTTTGCGACGCCGTCTTCCGGGGACATCAGGATCCGCGGCAAGAGCCAGGTGCGCGTCTCGCCCGAGCACCGCAATATTGGCCTCGTCTTCCAGAATTATGCGCTTTTCCCGCATATGACCGTGGCCGAGAATGTTGGTTTCGGTCTCAAGATGCGCAAAGTGCCAAAGGTAGAGGTGGCGGGCCGCATCGCCGAGGCTTTGGAGAGCGTGCATCTCTCCGGTTATGCCGAGCGCTATCCCCGCGAGCTTTCCGGTGGCCAGCAGCAGCGCGTAGCTCTTGCGCGCGCGATTGCACCACGTCCCTCTGTCCTTCTTCTCGATGAGCCTTTGTCCAATCTCGACCTGAAGCTTCGCGAAGCCATGCGCATCGAATTGAAGGAGATCCAGGCCGCACTTGGCATGACCTTCGTCTACGTCACCCATGACCAGGAAGAGGCCATGGCCATGTCTGACCGAATTGTCGTGATGTGGGGCGGAGAAATCGCGCAAGAAGGGCGGCCAGGCGAGATCTACCGCAATCCGAAGTCGCGTTTCGTCGCGGATTTCATCGGGCGATCGAACCTGATCCCCTTTTCCTCTTGGAAGGCGTCTCTGCACGGAACCGAGGTCATGCTCGATCACAGTGGGCTGACGTTGATTTCGGCGAAGAAGAAGGTGACACCTGAGACCGGCTTCATCTGTATTCGTCCTGAAAATCTCCATCTGGTGACAGAGGCCGGCGCGCTCGCCGGGTGCGTAAATCGGCTTTCGGGGCGCTTGAGACGAATTGTCGATCTCGGCGCCCAGCTGGAGCTTACGGTCGAACTGGCGCCCGGACTTTCGGTCGCGCTTGTTCTGACCTCCTCTCAGACCGACGATCTGCCCGAGCTTGGCGCTGTGCTGCACATGGTGGTGGCGCCTGAGGATGTGCAGCTGCTTTCCCACTGAAATTGCAAATGATCGGCCGCGCCAATCAATCGTGGCCGATCACTATTGGAGCGCCGGGCAAGCACCGGCCTAGGGTTTGACAACGGCTGATTGCCGTATCGGTTGAGGGCCTCCTCACCGCATCTCAAGGAGACAGGACCATGATGCTCAAGGAAAAAATCCACGCGACGCAAAACTCCACCAATGTCTGCGCCGAGGTAGAGGGATTCGATTTTCAGAATTATGATGACCGGGATATCGCGGAGCTGCGCAGGCTCTGGCTCGAATATGGTGTGCTGCGGTTCAAGCGTACTCAAATCAGCGACGCCGATCAGGTGCGGTTTTCCCGTCATTTCGGGGACTTCGTCATCCATCCCAAGCAGCTGCAGGAGGGAGGACACCCGACCCACCCGGAGATGCTCGTCATCTCGAACCAGATGAAGGACGGCAAGCCGAGCGGTGCACTCGGCAATAGCGAGGCCACCTGGCATACCGACACCTGGTTCTACGAGCGCCCGCCGGCCGGCGCCATCCTGCGGGCCATCCAGGTCCCGCCTTCAGGTGGAGACACTTACTTCCTCTCCACCTATCTCGCCTATGAGAGCCTGCCAGAGGCGCTGAAGAAGGCCATCACGGGCCGGCAGATCTTCTTCCAGAACGTCTATGACAAGACCGGCAAGCTTCGCCTCAACAAGCAGGAGCCGACCAGCAAGGATTTTCGGGAATGGGATGGGGTGGTGCATCCGCTGGTCCGCACCCATGGCGAGACCGGACGCAAGGCGCTTTATCTCGGGGGCACGATCGAGGGCGCCTGGATCGTCGGCATGCCGCAGGACGAGAGCTTCAGCCTGCTCGAGGAGCTTTGGGCGCACACCACCGGCCAGGGCGACATCTTCATCCAGTCTTGGGAGGAGGGCGACATCATGATGTGGGACAATCGCTGCACCATGCATCGGCGTGATGGCTTCGACCCCAATACGATCCGGATCATGCATCGCACGACCACCTCGGGCGAACGCCCGGTCTGAGTGGGTCGGAGCGGCGAGATCTGAATAGGCGGGAAATGCGAGGGCAGGAGATGACGATGCTGACAGACTACCAGGTGGAACCCAACCAGCCTCCTTTGTCGAAGGCGCTCATTGACCTGCTCTCGCAGACCGAGACGGCCACGATCGGACATGTCGAACATTTGGGCTTCGTCGGTGAGGGCATAGTGCCGGTCATGCCTGCGCGCGCGTCAGGCCAAGCGCTCACCGTTGCTGCACCCGGTCGAGACGGCGCTGTGATCTACAAAGCCATCGACCTTGTACAACCCGGCGACATCTTGGTCATCTCACGGGTCGACCGGGATGACATCGCCTGTGTCGGTGGTGGCGTTGCCCTTGCTGCGAAAGCGCGCGGGGCTGCAGCCATCATCATCGACGGGCCGGCAACCGATCTCGAGGAGATCGTATCGGTGGGCCTGCCTGTCTGGTGCCGTGGTCGCTCATCGCGAACCACCAATCGCAAGATTGCCGTCGGCGGCTCGATCAACGTGCCAATAGCCTGCGGGGCCGCCGCCGTGCTCCCAGGCTATGCCGTGCTCGCCGATCACGAAGGGGTATTCGTCGCCGACCGGCAACGCATGGAAGTACTCGCCCGCTTCGCGATCGAGCGCCAGAAGCGTTCACTCCGATTGCGGGCTCACCTGGCTGACGGCCTTTCCATCTTTGATTTTGAAAGTGATCCAGTTTCATGAACATCGCACTCATCCAGATGAACTCGCAGCCGGATCGTTCGGCCAATCTCGCCCAGGCTCTGCGTTTGATGCGCGACGCCTGTGCTGGGGCAAAGCCCGATCTCCTGGTCTTGCCGGAGCATTTCGACTGGACCGGTGGGACACCGGAGGAGAAGCGGCAGGCGGCTGATCTGGTGCCCGGTGGTGAGGCCTATGAAATGGTCCGGACCTTTGCCGGCGAGGCAGGTGTCGCCGTTCATGCCGGTAGCCTGCTCGAGCGACGCCCTGATGATCCGACGATCTTCAACACCACCATCGTCTTCGATGCCAAGGGTCGTGAAGTCGGCTGCTACAGGAAGATCCATCTCTTCGATATCACCGCACCTGACGGCAAACTCTATGCTGAATCGGCAGTTGTGGCACCGGGTGATGGGTTGCTTGTCTATGAGATTGGCGGGTTCAGGATTGGCTGTGCCATCTGTTATGATCTGCGTTTCTCGCGCCTCTTTGATCGCTTGGCGAGCATGAATGTTGACCTTGTCATTTTGCCGGCCGCGTTTACTGAGCAGACCGGCCGGGATCATTGGGAGGTGCTCTGCCGGGCGCGTGCGATCGAGTTCCAGTGCTTCCTTGCCGCCTGTGGGCAATGCGGCAGCTACCGGGCTCCCGATGGTGGAGACCGGGCGATGTTCGGACATTCCATGGTGGTCGACCCTTGGGGGCGGGTTATGAAAAGCGCGGGGGAGGACATTGGCGTCGTCAACGTCAAGATTGACCGAAAAGCCATCGACAAGGTGCGCCAGATGATCCCCATGACTGAGCATCGACGTGATCTGAACCAGATGCCGGTTGCCTGTGCCTCGGTGGACGGACGTCAGGCAATGAGTTGAGAAGGCAAGGCAGGTCTTCTCGTCTGAAGTCGAAAGGCTCTTCGTTCCCAGGCCATGCAGGCTTGAATGGCGCATGGCTGCCTTGCAATGGCGGCTATTGATCGGAACTGCTTGAGCTGCGAGATTTTAAGCCTGCTTAATCCGACCTCTTGTGGCTGGGTTCGCTACTGTTACTGGCGGCGCCTTTGCCTTGCAGCCGGTATACTTGTTGTTATCATGGATTGATGACCATTCGCAGATTCGCTCGTTTTGCCGCCTGGACAGGGTTGGCCCTGATCATCTTCGTCACGGTGGCACCGATCGGAGCGAGACCCGCGACGATTACCTCTACGGATCTTGATCGGGCGCTTGCTTTCGTTGTGATGTCGGCATTGTTCGTGATCTCTTATCCGCGTAGCGTCCTTCCCATTGCACTCGCGCTGTTTCTGGCCGCTTTCATGATCGAGCTGGGTCAATATTTTTCCGTAACGCGGCACCCCGAGTTCCACAATGCACTGGTCAAGGCATTCGGCGTGCTGGTCGGCGTTAGTGCCGGTGGGTTGACCAACTTCGTGTCGCGCAGAAGTGCAAAGTCACTTTAGGCCTGCTGGGCGTGAGGACAGCGGGCGACAATTATGGCCCTCAATCGAGCGGCAGTATATTCACTTTCGGCCAGCCTGTCCCAATTCTACTGGGACACCTAGGGCAGATATCAGCGCGGTTAAGATGCGGAGCTCGCCTTTGCAGTTCCATGCCTCCTGCTTGGGCCAGTTTCGAAACGGTCGTCGGACAATTTCTGACGTGGGGCGAAGATAGAAGGTACCGACTTCCATAGTCGCGCACGGCTCGGCCGTCAGTCGATAGGTCCTGAACTCCGAAATCTCACCGCAGCGCTGGCACATGGCCGGGCGTTCGTTGCGTGGATAGAGTGATCCAAGCTCAACTTGCCGCGACCTTTGGGGCCGGCAGCGTGTCGTTGTCAGGATGCGCACCCGGATAAGCTTTCTTGAAAGGCCTACCAAGGGGCTCAACAGTCATTTGATTGATGCAGATCCTTTGTGCGAGCAACGACCGAGACGTCCGCAGCTACGCAGCGCACCGTCGAAAACTCATGCCGCGCTTCGGAGAAGTCTCACATCCGGTCCGGCGGTAGCCAACCATTCATCAATGCATGATCAGCCAACAGAGGAAGGCTGACGATTCTGGCATTGCGGGCGGAATTGTAGAGTGCCGTGATCAGTTCGATGGAGTGCTCAGCCTCTTCGAAGGCCGGAAGGTAGAGATCGGGTTCCCCGTTCAGCTTCTCGTAGATGTCGGCAAATTGTCCAGCGAACCGTTCGCTCACGACAGGCACTGTCGCGACAACGGCGTCGAATTCGGCCTGCCGTGCCGGATCTGTGGCGCTGAAGATCCAGGGACCGGCCCCGACGTGGTAGGGTTCTGTGCCTGAGGTGATCGTGACATGCTCGAAGCAAGCTCGCAACCGCGACCGGCTTCCGGCGGCCCCGAGCGTGATGGAGGATGTGACCAGCGCCCCCTCAACCGTCTGCATGCTGATCGCGGCACAGTCCTCAGTCTCGATCGGATTGACGCGCGTATCGAGAAAGGCGGCGACGGAGCGGATGTTGCCGGCCAGCAGCGTCACGAGATTGTGGGCATGGATGGCGTGGCTGACGATCACTCCACCCAATTCGCCTTTCCAGCTGCCACGCCAGCGTTCGGCGTAATAGTCCGCCCCGCGCTGCCAGTGGGTCTCCAGAGCCATGACATAGGGCTTTCCGAGCATTCCCTTTTCCCGCAAAGCATAGGCGGTTCTGTAGCCGGCACCATAGCGATACTGGAAAACCGGAAATACCTGTCGCCCCGCCCGCAGTGCCGCCGCCGCAATGGCGCGAACATCGGCCATGGAGCCTGCGACCGGCTTCTCGCAGATCACATGCTTGCCCGCATCGAGTGCCGCAACCGTCATCGAGGCATGTAGGTGTGGCGGCAGACAGATGTCGACGAGGTCTATGCTCTTATCTCCCAAGACCTCCGTCACATCGGTGACGGGTCTTGCTCCCTGAGCGAGTTTTGCACCGGCTCCGGCCTTTTCCGGGTCGAGATCGCAGACATGGACAACCTCGTAGAGATCCAGCAATTCGGCATATGCCGAAATGTGCGACCTGCCGATGCCAGCACCCAGAACCGCCACTTTGATGCGCTTGCTCATCGGATCTTCTCCTCTGCCATTTGCTGCGCCTGGAGCGAAAGCTCGGTTGCCAGAAAGGCGTGATCCTGGCGCATCGCGGTCTCGCTGCGCTCCCTGACGTCTCGCAATAGCTTGCCGAAAAAGGGCGTTCCGGCGCCGCCTGCGTTGAGCCGCTCGACCCCCTTGGCATCGACCAGGATCACGTGGTCACCACCGGCTTGCCCCCCGATGTCGATATACTTGCGCATCTCGATATAGCCTTCGGTCCCGAGAATAGTCATTCTGCCATCCCCCCAGGTCGACAAGCCATCGGGTGTCAACCAGTCGACGCGGGCATAGCCTCGCCCGCCATTGCCCTCGAGCAAAACCTCACCGAAATCCATGAAGTCCGGCCGCTCCGGATTGGCGACATTGGAGATATGCGCCGAGATCACGCGCGCTTCCGTCGAGCCGGTGAAATGCAGAAACTGGTCATATTGATGGGCGCAGATATCGTTCAGAATGCCACCGCTGCGCTGTCTGTCCCAGAACCATCCCGGACGCAGATGCGCGTTGCGCCTGTGAGGGCCGAGACCGACGGTCTGGACGACCTTGCCGATCCGGCCTTCTCCGATCAGGCGATCGACGACCGTGGTGCTTTCCACCGTCAACCGCTCCGAAAAGCAGACGATCCAGCGACGTCCGGTCGCCTGAACGGCGTCCTTCAGCCGGCTCAGCTGCTCGAATGTCGTGCAGCCCGGCTTGTCGACCAGCACATCCTTGCCGTGCTCCATCGACCGGATCGCGATATCGGCCCTGTCGCTGTTGATCGCGGCGGAGAGGATCACGCTGATCTCAGCATTCTCCAGGATCCGTTCTTCCGAAAGCATCGGAGCCGCGTCATAGCAGGACGCGAAAGCACCGGTCACTTCGGGCGTCGTCTCCGGTCCGGTGCACCATCCCACAAATTCGGCGCCGGCGGACAGAAGGCCGTCGATCATCCCGTAGATATGGCCGTGATCGACGCCGATAACCGCAAACTTCACCCGTGATCCCATGGTGCTAGTGCTCCAGCTTGATGCCACGCGACCGCAGCATGGATTTGATGTCGACGAGCGAGCCCGTGTCGATGGAGGCGTTGGCGGCAACTCCCGTCAGGATCGACCAGGCGCCGGCGACATGATCGGATGCGCGACCGTATCGGTCGGGAGTCATGCCCTCGGGGTCGAAGATGTAGCCCAGCATCACGGGATCGGCTCCGCCGTGATGTCCGCCGGCGTGGGGTACTTCCAGAAGCTGAGGGACATGACCGGCCAGATGCAGCTCCGTGGAGATGGCATCCACCTCGGCATGCGCCCGCGTGCCGCCGAAGACACCGTGAACCTCGACATGGCGGTGTGTGATGTCGCCCTTGGTTCCCTGGAACTTGATCTCCAGCCCTTCCCAGGGCGAATAGGCCGTCAGCGTATAGTTGGCGGTGACGCCGGAGGCATAGCGGATATGGGCCTGCATCGTATCCTCGATGCCGATATCGGCATCAAAAACGCACAGGTCACGGAAATAGCCGTCTGAGCCTTCCGCCTCGAGATAGAGGTTTCTCAGACTTTCGTCGGCGGCCAGGTCTAGCTTGAAGTCGCATTTGGCGGCCACGGGACAGCCGTGGCATCGCGGTCCGCGCCCTTCAAGGCCGAGTTCTGCGGCCGTTTCCGGGCGATAGAAGGCGCGCCTCCCGGATGCGAGCACCGCCTTCGGCACCGTACCCAGCCACCAGTTCAGGAGGTCGAAATGATGCGTCGATTTGTGAACGAGAAGACCGCCCGAGTTTTCCTTCTGACGGTGCCATCTGCGGAAGTAGTCGGCGCCATGGACCCGATCGAGGTGCCAGCGGAAATCAACGGCAGTCACCTCACCGATCGCACCGGAGGAGATGAGCTCCTTGATCTGGGTCCGCGCCGGCGAATAGCGATAGTTGAAGGTGACCTGCACCTTGCGGCCGGTCCGGGCCTGCGCGTCGACTATTGTCTTCAACCGCGCAAGGTCTATGGTCAGCGGCTTTTCGCAGATAACGTCGCATCCGGCCTCGAAGGCCCGCACAATGTAATCGGCGTGCAGAAAATCCGGCGTGGTGACTACGATGGTGTCAGGCTTCTGCTCCAGGATCAGACGGTCGAAGTCTTCGGCGAGATAGGTTGCAACGCCGTTGGTCCCAGGCCGCTGCACCGCCTTGGCCGCCTCCCCCAGCCGGTGCGGGTTGCTGTCGCACAGGGCAACGACTTCATGGCTGTCGGCATAGTCATCTGTAATGGAATCGCGAAACATCTTGTGCCGCGAGCCGCATCCAACAATAGCGATCTTCACGTTTTCAGACCCTCTCACCCGTGGGCTCGACGCGCTGACCAGACGCATCGAAATAATGGATCGCCTCCAGCTCGAAGCCGATCGTGACCCTATCGCCCTGGCGATAGGTGATCTTACCGCTGTCGCTGACCAGCACGATCTGCCCTGTCGGCAAAGCCATGTGCAACAGCGTCTCGTTTCCGAGATATTCGACGAGACGCACGGTTGCCTCGGTCCTGATCGTCCCCGCTCCAACCAGAAGCGCGCCCGGGCGAACGCACAGTGTCAGCTGCGTGTCGGATGTTGGCAGATCGGCAATGGCAAATTCCGGCCAGCCATCGACCCGCACACGGGTGGCGGCACCTTCACGCAGGACGTCTGCCTTCAGCATGTTGATCTTCGGCGATCCGATGAAGCCGGCGACGAAGAGGTTCTGAGGCCGCGTGTAAAGCTCCTGTGGCGTGCCGACCTGCTCGATCTTGCCGCTGCGGAGCACGACGATGCGGCTCGCCATGGTCATGGCTTCGACCTGGTCATGGGTGACATAGATCATAGTGGTGCCGAGACGGGCATAGAGCGATGCAAGTTCGGCCCGCATCTGGACGCGCAGCTCCGCATCGAGGTTGGAAAGCGGCTCATCGAAGAGGAAGAGCTTGGGCTCGCGCACGATTGCGCGACCGATCGCGACGCGCTGCTTCTGGCCGCCCGAGAGCTGCCTTGGCTTGCGATCCATCAGCGGCTCGATCTGGAGGATGCGGGCGGCTTCAGCGACGCGTCGCTCGACCTCGGCCTTGGACATCTTGAAGTTCTGCAGGCCAAAGGCGAGGTTCTTGCGCACCGTCATATGCGGATAGAGCGCGTAGCTCTGGAACACCATCGACAGCTCGCGCTTCGAAGCCGGCAAATCGTTCACGACCTTGTCGCCGATTGAGATCGTGCCGTCGGAGATATCCTCCAGCCCGGCAATCATCCGGAGCAAGGTCGACTTGCCACAGCCGGACGGGCCGACGAGGACAAGGAATTCGCCATCGTGGATATCAAGGTTAAGCCCCTGGATGATCGAGAGCGCACCATAGCGCTTGCCGACATTGCGAAGGGTCAGTCCAGCCATGTCATTTCATTCCTTACTTCATTCCGGAGGTGGCGATGCCACGCACGATCAGTTTCTGGAACAGGACGAAGAAGATGACGACCGGAACCAGGGAGAGCACAGACATGGCGAACATCTGGCCATAGGCGGACTGGCCTTCCTGATCGAGGAAGAGGCGAAGCCCGAGTGGCACGGTGTAGCTCTTGATGTCGTTGAGATAGATGAGCGGGGCCAGGAAATCCTCCAGGTCCAGATCAGCGAGAAGATCGCAGCCGTTCCCATCGCGGGTAGCGACAGCGGCAGGATGATCGCCCAGTAGATCTTGAAGGGCGAGCAGCCGTCGATCATCGCCGCCTCGTCCAGCTCCTTCGGCAACTGCCGGAAAAACTGGACCATCAGGAAGATGAAGAAGGCTTCCGACGCCAGGAACCGAGGAACGACCAGCGGCAGATAGGTATCGACCCAGCCCAGCTGCAGGAACAGCACATATTGGGGGATGAGGACCACATGATAGGGGATCATCAGGGTCATCATCATCAGCGCAAAGAAGAAGTTACGGCCTGTGAAGCGCAGGCGGGCAAAGGCATAGGCGGCAAAGGAACAAGAGATGAGGTTGCCGATGACCGACAGCAGGGTGACGATGGTGGAATTCCAGTAGAAGACCGTGAACGACACCGGCAGAGCGAACCAGCCCTCAGTGTAGTTCTCGAAGCGGAATTCCGATGGCCACAGTGTCAGGCTGCCGAAGATCTCGTTTTCCGGTTTGAAGGACGATGCCAGCAGCCAGAACAGCGGATAGAGCATGATCACGGAAACACCGATCAGAAAAAGGTGCTTCAGGATCCGCCCGTTCCGCTCGCGCTTCTCTCTCTTCAAGCGCAATTGGTGAGCGACCCGCGCAGCCTCGTCGAGCTGCATCGCCAGGTCGAGGTTAGTCGCGGTCGTTTTCATAATGCACCCAGTATTTCGAGGTGAGGAAGGCGATCGCCGTAAATGCGGCAATGATCAACAACAGCACCCAGGCAAGCGCCGAGGCATAGCCCATGCGGAAGAACTTGAAGGCCTCGTTGAACAGATAGACGGTATAGAAAAGCAGGCTGTCCGCCGGCGCTCCGGTCCCGTTTGATATGATGAAGGCGCTGGAAAAGGTCTTGAAGGCCTCGATCGTCTGAAGCACGAGGTTGAAGAAGATCACCGGTGCGAGCAGCGGCAGCGTGATGCGGGTGAACTGGCGCCATTTCGGCGTTCCGTCGATCTCGGCAGCCTCGTAGAGATCCTGTGGAATGCCTCGCAGACCGGCCAGGAAGATCAGCATCGGCGAACCGAATTGCCACATGGCGAGGATCACCAGCGTATAGAGCGATGTGTTGGGATCGGTGATCCAGGATGAGGCCTCGATGCCGACCTGGCCGAGCAGATGATTGACCACGCCATCTGCCGCAAACAGTTCCCGCCACAGAATGGCAATCGCAATGGAAGCGCCCAGCAGAGACGGCAGATAGAAGATCGCTCGGTAGAGGCCAATCGTACGCAGGCCCTTGTCGAGCAACATGGCCACGGCAAGCGCCATGATCAGGCGGGCCGGAACTGAAAGCGCGACATAGTGAAACGTGACCTCAAGCGCCTTCCAGAAGCGCCGATCGCGGGTGAACATGTATTCGTAGTTCGCAAGCCCCGTCCAGCGAGGCGTCCCGACCATGTCATAGCGGGTGAAGGACAGGTAAAGCGACGCCAGGATTGGCCCGAGTGCCAGCAGGAAAAACCCCACCAACCATGGCAGCAGGAACATGTAAGCCGGCGCATTGCGCGCGAGGAAGCGTCTCATTCACAAAACCTTCTGGCGGGGAAACGGGTCCCGGACCGGGCAAGAACCGATCCGGGACCTTGCGCTAAGGAGCGGTCAAAGCGCCCGTTCGACGATGGCCTGGGCGTCCTCGACGAAGACTGCCGCCGCTTCCTTGGCTTCCATGTTGCCGAGCACCACTTCAGATCCGATGCGCATGAAGGCATCGCGCACTTCGCCAGCGCCCTTTGGCGCCGGAGGCGGAAGCGGGCCTACCTTGCCCGCGATCGCTTCGAAGTAGTCGACAGAGAGCTTCTCGACCTCGGTCAGGTTGGGCTGCAGCGCTTCGCGGACCTTCGGTGACGCTGGGATCCCGCGTTCCAGACCAAGGATGCCGGCAATCTCCGGATCATTGACCCAGGCATTCATGTAGGCCATGGCGGCATCGACATCCTTGGCGTCACGGCTCAACGACATGAACATCGACGGCTTTATGAACTGGCCGGGTTGGCCGCCACCGGATTTGTGCGGAACCATGGCGGCGCCGATCTTGTCCTTGGCAGCTGCCTGGATGCCGACCAGCTGGTTGGACCAGAAATGCGAAACTGCGGTATCGCCGACGGGGACGCCCATTTCGACGATCGGTGCATCAAGGGTCAGGGTCCGATCCTTGTCACGGACAAGGCCGGCCTTGCGGAGGTCCGCCCAGTACTGCCAGTAGCCGGCCACGTCTTCCGCAGTGACGGTCACTTTGCCCTCTGCATCGTAGAATTCACGGCCGTTCTGACGCGCCCAGGAACTCGAAAACCTCGATCATCAGGGACATGTCGTCAGAACCCTTGACGGCGCCGCCGGTTTTGCTGGTGATCTTTTCGCAGGCGGATGCGAAGTCGTCCCAAGTCCAGTTGATCAGATCGGTATCGATGCCGGCCTCCTGGAACACCCGTGTGTTGTGGACCATGACCTGGCTGTTGGAGCCGATATTGAGGGCGAAAAGCTGTCCGTCGACCTTGCCGCCGGAGATGGGGCCCTCGTCGAAATCGGCGATCATCAGGGTCTTGCCAATATGTGGATCCAGCGGCTGCAGGGCGCCACGCCGTACGTATTCGAACAGATAACGATAGTCCATCTGGACGAGGTCGGCCATGTTGCGGCCGGCGGTCTGCGTTGCCATCTTCGTCCAATAGTCGCCCCAACCAATGGTTTCGCCGGAAACCGCAATGCCCGTGTTCTTCTTCTGGAAGGCTTCGATGACGGCAAAGGTGCGCTTGTCACGTTCAGGGTTGCCCCACCAGTAGTGCCGGATGGTCCGGCTATTGGCAAAGGCCGGCAGGGCGGGAAGAAGCGAGGTGGCGGCGACGGCCCCCATGGCTCCCAGCATGCTACGTCTCGTCAGTGTTGTCATAATCTCCTCCTCCTGAGACTGACGGGTTCGCGATCACGCGCCCGTCCTGTGTCACTGATGTCTGCTTCGCCGGCGAACCGCCTCCTCCAGGCCGATCCACCGTCGTCTTCATTCTGCGCGGCTCAGATGTGGCTGCGCAGAAGTTCGGTCAGGCAAAACATCGCCATGGCCTGCCCATAGGGCATGGCAGTGCGTTTGATCTGCCGGTAGAAATCGAGGTCACTGCCCATGGCCGTCCCGAAGGAGACTTGCTGCAGTTCACCGTCGGCACTGATGTTGTCGATGACAGCCTTCATTGCACGCTCGGCAACAGGCAGATGGCTTCGATCCAGGTAGCGCTTGCGCACCGCCTTCATCAGGCCATAGGCAAAACCTGCGGTGGCCGAGGCCTCGAGATAGCTGGAACGGTCATCGATGAGGGTATGCCAGAGACCTGAACCGTCCTGGTACTCCTTTAGCGTATTTGCCTGCCGCGACAGCACGGAGATCAGATGCCGACGCAGAGGATCGGTCTCGGGCAGTCCGATGAGCTCGATGAATTCGGGAATGGCGATCGTCACCCAGCTATTGCCGCGCGCCCAGCGCGCACGGGCAAAGTTGTGATTGCCATCGAAGGTCCAGCCGTGGAACCAAAGGCCCGTCTGCGTATCCATCAGATACTGCGCATGCACCAGAAACTGATACTTGGCCTCCTCGACAAACTCCGGGCGATTTAGCACCAGGCCGATCTTGGCGAGCGGCAGAACGCTCATCATCAGCGTGTCGTCCCACATCTGCTGATCGTTGACGTTGTTGTAGACGATGTGCTGCAGGCCGCCTTCCCGGGTCCTTGGCATCTCGTACATCACCCACTCGGCCCAGGTTTCGAGATAGGCCCGCCATTGCGGCTCGGGTGCGATCTCATAGAGATGCGCAAGCGTCAGGAACGGCGCCACCGTATTGATGTTCTTCGTTGGCGTTCCCTCGGCAAGCCGCGCATCGAACCAATCGCGGATAATCGCCATTGCACCCTGATTGCCGGTGAGTTCCCAGTACTTCATTAGGCCATAGAGACCGATCCCGTGGGTCCATTCCCAACCCGCCCAGCCCTTCGTATCGATAACGCGCCCATCCTCCAGACGCAGCAGGAACTCGCCGGTCTTGTCTTCGATGTTCACGAGATTTCGGGCCAGACGGTCTATGAGTTCACACACCTCGTTGCGTCCAAGGATATGGGCCTTTTGCTGAAGGAGCGGATGCATTCGATTGAGATCTCCGTGGTTTTCGGAATTCAATTCCGGAAAATAAGAAATCACACTCCTAAAGACTTTTCAACACGCAATTTTCGAGGCAGTATTCAAACCAATGAGAGCAGGTTTGAGCACGCATACCAGCTTGACGCGCAACTTGACACCTGCATCTGAAAATTCCAGAATGAAATTCCGAAAATTGCAGAACGCCGATGTCTGATATTCCTTCTAAAACAGAGCAGAAATCTGAGAATGTGGCTGCGGTCCTCAAGGTGTTCGCTGTCATCGAGGCCCTTGTCGAGGAAAAGCGGATGGGGCTCGCCGATCTGGCGCAGCGGGCAATGACGTCGAAGACGACAGCGCATCGCCTGCTGCAGACCATGGTGGAGCTCGGCTATGTCGAGCAGGATCAGGAGACGGAAAAATATGGGCTGACCCTGAAGCTGTTCAGCCTAGGCGCGCGCTCCTTGACCGAGCAGACCGAACTTCTTCGGGTCGCCGACCAGGCCATGGGCAAGCTTTCGCGTGCGACAGGGGAATCGATCAACCTCGGCATACTCGATGATCGTGACCAGCGGGTGGTCTACATCCACAAATACGATTCCGCCTATAATCTGTCGATGAAATCGACGCTTGGTCTGCGCAATCCCCTTCACAGTACGTCGCTTGGCAAGGCGCTACTCGCCTGGCGCGACGACGAAGAGATCCGGGAACGACTGTCGAAGACCGAGCTGACGAAACGCGCGCCGCGCACCATCACAGATCTCGAGACCTTGATCGAAGTGCTCCACATCACCAGACGCCAGGGCTTTGCCGAGGAAGTGGAAGAAAGCGAAGCGGGTGTCAGATGCATGGCAATCCCGATCTTCAATTACATGGGCAAGCCCGTGGCCGCCATGTCGATCTCCTTCCCTTTGTTTCGTTTCGATGAAGAACGGAAAAACGACTACATAAACCTGCTCAAGGATGCCAGCGCGGCTGCGTCTTCCGCGCTTGGTTATAGTGATAGAGAATTCATCGGATAGACGGAGATATCAAACGAATGGCGGTAACCAGTTCGGCCAACCATCTCTTCGAATATTCTCAGCGTCGAGTTGAAACTGACAATTCCAACCCTGCGCATCATCGAAGACGACAGGGCTGAATAGTCGGCACCATTGAGGAGCGCGGCGCTCATTCTCGCAATTCACCGGATCCAGTGAGACAATTAGCCGAGGCGGTAGCCTGTCTTCGGATCGAAGAGATGAAGGTCGTCAGCCGCGACATCGAAACCGAGTACCTCGCCTTCCGGAACACGTAGCGACGCCGGCACAGATACAGAGAGTTCGTTTGAACCTAGGCCGAGCGTCAAAAGCCGTGTCTCGCCATGAAACTCATTGCGCTCGACCCGTCCTCTGATTGAACCCTGATCGCCGCTCAGACGGAGTGCTCCGGGCCTGATCCCGACGGTCACCGGGCCGGGCCTGACTTGAAAAGGTGTTGGCAGCGTGATGTGACCGTCAACGAGGCCCTCACCTGCCGTGTCCAGCGACAGGAAGTTCATATTCGGCGTGCCAATGAAGCCGGCGGCAAACACGGTTGCGGGCTTTTGGTAGATTTCTTCGGGCGTCCCCATCTGCTCGATACGGCCGTCCTTCATCAGGACAATTCGATCGGCAAGCGTCATCGCCTCGAGCTGGTCATGGGTGACATAGATGCTGGTTGTCTTCAGATCGCGGTGCAGACGGGCGATTTCGACCCGCAGGCTGCCCCGCAGTTTGGCATCAAGGTTGGAAAGCGGCTCGTCAAACAGGAAGACCTCGGGCGTCTTGATCATGGCACGTGCAATTGCTACGCGCTGTTGCTGGCCGCCTGAGAGTTCCGTCGGCTTGCGGGAGAGATAGATGCCGAGCCCAAGCGCTTCGACGACTGGGGACAGACGCTGCTCGATGGCGGCCTTGGGCGTGCCTGCCCGCTCAAGCCCGAAGGTGATGTTCTCACGCACGCTCATATGGGGATAGAGCGCATAATTCTGGAAGACCATGGCAATGCCGCGATCGCCCGGATCGTGCTCATTCATCCGATTGCCACCGATGAAGAGATCGCCGCCGGAAATCTCTTCGAGCCCGGCGATCATGCGCAGCATGGTGGACTTTCCGCAGCCGGATGGGCCCAGAAAGACCACGAATTGATGATCATCGATCTTGAGGTCGAAGTCGCGCATGACTTCCAGCGCGCCATAGACCTTGCGGATCCCCCGGCATTCGACAGTGGCCATCAGTTTCTCTCCCCGTCCATGATGATCTGCAACTTGACGTCTTCCGGTCGCCCTTCTGCCGCACGCTCAAAAGCTTCAATCGATTGCTCAAAACCGTAGGTGCCCGAGACCAGAGGCTTCAGATCGACCTTGCCGGCTGCAATGAGGGCCAGCGCCCGGTCAAAGACATTGGCGTAGCGGAAGACGGTCTCAATGCGGCATTCTCGAAAGCATGCGGCTGCAAGGTCGACGGCGACGGGTTCAGGTGGCAGGCCGACGAGCACGACCGTGCCGCCAGGGCGGACAAGCTTGAAAAGGTCCTTGATGGCACCAGCCGCGCCCGAGCATTCAAATACGATATCGGCGCCCCAGCCGTCCGTTTCCTTGTTGACGGTTTCGACGAGGTCGAGCTGCCTGAGGTTGACCCCCGTAATGCCGCCATAGCTTTCGGCAAGCCTGAGCTTGGTTTCAGAAAGATCCGAAATCAGCACGCGCGAGCAGCCACCGGCAAGAGCCGCAAGTGCGACCATGATGCCAATCGTGCCGCAGCCGGTCACCACGGCTGTGTCGCCTGGGGTGATCTTTGCGCGGGCTGCGGCCTGCATGCCAACCGCAAAGGGTTCGACCATCGCACCTTCTGCAAACGAGACATTGTCCGGCAGCTTGTAGGTGAAGCTTGCCGGATGCACCGTCTCAGCTGTCAGCACCCCATGCACCGGGGGCGTTGCCCAGAAGGTAACGGCCGGATCGACATTGTAGAGGCCAAGCCGCGAGGCGCGTGATTTTGGGTCGGGAATGCCGGGCTCCATGCAGACCCGGTCACCGGGTTTCAGATGCGTGACCTTGGCACCGACTTCGGTCACGGTTCCCGCCGCCTCATGACCGAGCACCATGGGTTCGTTGACGACGAAATCGCCGATACGGCCATGGGTATAGTAGTGAACGTCGCTGCCGCATACGCCGACGGTGTGCGTGCGAATGCGGACGTCGTCCGGCCCCATCTCCTGGGGTAGATCGATGTCGCGCAAAGAGAGTTCGCCGACACGTTCGAGGACAAGTGCTTTCATGGGATAATCAACCTTGATCGGATTTCTTGGAAAATGCGGCATTGAGGCCTCCAGCCAGGACCCCAAGCAGGATCAGGGGTGGCAGAGAGAGAAGGACGACGGCAGCATTGAGAATGCCCCAGGGCACGTTCATGCCGAGCTGCGACATCTCTGAGGCAATGATCGGCAGGGTCTTGGCGCTTGATGTGGTGAGCATCATGGCAAGCAGGAATTCATTCCACACGAGCACGAAGGAAAAGGCGATGGCGCCAAAGACCTGGAACCGCGCAATCGGCAGCGCGATGCGGAAGAAGGTGGCGTAGGGCCCCAGGCCATCGACGCGGGCCGCCTCTTCGACATGCAGGCTGACACGTTCGAATGCCGGCACCGACAGCCAGATGGTGATCGAGGCCGTGACGATCAGATAGGTCACGATCAGCGACAGGCGGGTATCGTAGAGATCGAGCCCAAGCCAGATGACCAGCATGGGAATGGCAATTGCCACCGGCGGCAGGAAGCGCAGCGACAGGACGAAGAACTGCGCTTCTGCGGTCAGCCGGTTCTTGAAACGGGCAATCACATAGGCCGCGGGTACGCCGAGCACAGCGCCGAGTGCCACGGCACTTGTGCATATGATCAGAGAATTGGTCAGCGCGCGCGCCACCGAGCGGCGGTTCAGCACATAGCTCATATTGTCGAGCACCGGCTGGAAGAAGAGTTTCGGCGTCGAGACCAGAAGGTCGGCATTGGTCTTGAAGGCGTTGAGCAAGGTCCACAGCAGCGGCAGCACGACAAGCGCTGCAGCAAGAACCAGAATGAGCCTGAGCAGATAAGTCGAGAGCTTCATCGGTTCAGCCTCTTCCAGGTGAATGTGAAGGTGACGATGGTCAGCACCATCATGATGACGGCCATGGAGGAGGCGTAGGAAATCTTGCCGGCTTCGATGAAGCCTTGGGAATAGGCATACATGTCGAGTGTTTCGGTGGAGATGCCGGGGCCGCCACGGGTCATGACATAGACGAGGTCGAAGGAGCGCAGGCTCTCGATCGCCTTGACCAGAAGCAAACTGATCAGCGGTGTTCTGAGCATCGGCAGCGTGACGAAGCGGTGGATCTCGAAACCGGTGGCGCGGTCGATGCGGGCAGCTTCCAGCGGCTGTGGTGGAAGGGATTCCAACAGCTTCAGAATGATGACGGCAAAGAACAGGCCCCATTGCCAGACATCGACAAAGGCAACGGCGAGAAGCGCGCCAAGCGGGGTTGAGAGAATGTCCGGCGTGACGTCGGTCAGTTCGCGAACCGGCCAGGTCAATGCGCCATAGAGCGGGTGGAAGGCGAACTTCCAAACAAAGGCGGCGCAGACACGCGGCAGGAGAACGGGGATGATGAAGAGTATGCAGAGCAGGTTGCGCAGCTTCGGGCTTGCGGCCTCGAACATGGCAATGCCGAGGGTCAACCCGGTCACCATGGTGGCTGTAACGCTGATGATTTCCCATTTGAAGGAAACCCAGAGCGCGTTGAGAAAACGGGCGTCTGAGAACAGCGCGAGATAATTGGCAAACCAGACATAGTCAGCATCGGGCGCCGACAGCGTGCGGTTCTGTAGCGATATATTCACCGCATAGAGCGTTGGCACCAGAGCGAGGATGATCAGGATGCCCAGGGTCGGGCCCAGGAAGACATAAGGCAGCGAGCGACCGCGGCGCATGGCAGATCCTTTGATGAAGAAAAGGGGCGCGTCGTCGGACGCGCCCGAGTTGGCTGCTTGGGGGCCTTAAAGCTTGGCGGCGAAGGCTTCGAGTTCGGACAGCGTCGCCTTGATGTCGGTGCGGCTGCCAGTGATCAGTTCTTCCAGCATGATGCCCCACTGATTGCCCAGTTCCTGCCAGCGTGGATCTTGCCAGAAAGTGACAGTGGTCTTCTCACCCGTGGCTGCCATGGCGTCGGCGAGGTTCTGACCGAAGGTCTTGGCATATTCCGGGCTCTGATAGGTGCTGGTGCGGGTCAATTCGCCCGGCTGGCCGGCGGCAAGGCGACGGGCCTCCTGCTCCTTGGAGGTTGCCCAAGCAACAAAAAGACCGGCGCAGGCCTTTTCTTCGTCTGTCGCATTGGCCTTTGAGGCGATGGCAAAACCGTGGGAATAACCACCACCCGGCAGCGGCGACGGCGGAACCGAGAAGGCAACCTTGTCAGCGACCTGGCTCTGCGCCTTGTCGACGGACATACCGCCAAGCGGTGCGGATTCAATGATGATCGCGACCTTGCCCGAGCGGAAGGCACCGGTTGATTCATCCCAGGAGCCTGTCTGCGTGCCCGGAGCCGAATACTTGAAGAGTTCGAGATAGGTCTCGGTTGCCTTCACGGCAGCTTGCGAGTTGAAGGCTGGCTTGCCGTCCTTGAACCACTCGCCGCCATTGGCCTTGAAGAAAGGCATCCAGCGCCAGACATTGGCACCCGAACCACGCTGGCCTCGCAAGGCTGTACCATAGACGCCATTTGCCGGATCATGCAGCTTCTGGACGGCTGCGAAATACTCGTCCCAGGTCTTGGGCGGCTGAATGCCGGCCTTTTCGAGTAGATCGGTGCGATAGACCATCAGGTCGCCGCCGCCCTGGACGGGGGCAAACCACTGCTTGCCGTCATAGGTGGCTGCCGCCCGCATGCCGGCATCGAAATCATTGTAATCGTATTCGGCCGGGTAGAAGCCATCTAGCGGCACGATCCAGCCGGAGGAGGCAAACAGCGCCAGATTGGCTTCGTCGACATAATAGACATTAAAGCTGCCAACGGTCGATGCATCGGCCTGTGACTTGGCGCGACGATCGTTTTCGTTGAGATAGCTGATCTCGAAGCCGGCACCGGAAAGTGCCTCGAACTCGTCGACATAGTCTTCGAGCAGTGTGAGCCCATCGCGTGGCTGTGCCAGGATGCGAACGTCATCCGTGCATTGTGCAGCGGCCAGAGCGTTCGAGGCGGCAAGGATAGCGATGACCGCGCAGCCTGCGCGGAGAAGATTTGATGTCATGATTTCCTCCCTTGATGGCAACTCCCTCGCCATCGACGGGGGCACTTTTGCCGAAGAGGTCAGCGCGAACTAGTTGGACTTCGTCGCAGAAATGATACTATTTTGACATTTGTGCTCCGCTATATGAGTCATCACATGCCTATTGCACCAGATTTCCCGCAGTCTCCTTCCGAGACCTTTACCGCCACGCGTGAACAGATCGTCCTGCCCGGAGGCGCCTCCTATCTGATCCGCCGCGACGACTATCCCAATCCGATCTGTATCTGGAACTACCACCCCGAATGGGAGATCCATTTCATCCCGGACGCGAGTGGCTTTGCCTATGTCGGGGACTATATCGGCCCGTTTCGCCCCGGACATCTGATGCTGACAGGAACCAATCTGCCACATAACTGGATCACCCCTGGCGCCCCGCCGCTTCCCGGTCGGGATATGGTCCTGCAGTTTGATGCCGATGCCCTGATAGGTGTGCGGGCTGTCTGCCCTGAATTCGATGTGCTGCACCGGCTCAAACCCTTGGCGCAACGTGGGATCGAGATCCTGGGCAATGACGCCAGCTTGATTGGCGAGAAGATCCTCGAACTGCATGCGATCGGCCATCGGGGTGGATTGGGGCTCTTCCTGGAGATCCTCGAGGCGATCAATGCAGCAGCTGAAAAGCGCCTGCTCGCCAGCGAGCACTTCATCTCGATCTACAACCAGGTGTCGGATCGCAGGCACCGGCGTATCGACCAGGCCATCCAGATCCTGCAATCGGATCCCGGCGCGCAAATGCATGAGGTGGCGCAAGAGGTCGGTTTCGAGCCTTCCGCTTTCTCGCGCGCCTTTCGTCGCCTGACCGGCATGAATTTCTCCGACTACAGCCGTTCCGTTCGCGTCTGGCGAGCACGAACGCTTCTGAGCGAGACCCAGACATCTATTACCGATATCTGCTTCGAAGCCGGCTTCAACAACCTGTCGAATTTCAACCGCACCTTTCGTTTTGAAACAGGGTTGACGCCGCGTGCCTATCGAAATGCGGCAAGGATCAGGGCAAAGTCGCTTCTTTGATCTTCAATCTGGGCACGAGCTCACTCGATGTGTTGACCGACGTCAGATGACGCCGGAGCTTCAGCGTTCTTCGCCAACTCTTTGCCAAGACTTCGCCTCTCAACCCTGCCGGGTCCGCTATCATCTCCTCCTGTCGCAGCCAAAGCCTATTCGGGAGGAGCAGGTCGCATGCCAGCCAATCAGGTCGTTTCACACCTTTGCGCAAAATTGCGCTTCACCCCACATCTGGCGGAGCCCGTTCTGCTTGACGAAACTCTGATTGCCGCAAGTGGCGCAGGTTTGGCAGTGGCGGAAGTGCATGACGCGCTGGATCAGGCCTGGACGGATATCCAAAACGGGCGGGCGCTTGGGCACAAGTCTGTGCTGTCGCTTCCCGAGGAGGTATTCTGGCAGGACGCCGGTCTTGAAACCCGACCCGTGGAGTTTGCAGGTGAGAGGCTCGGTTGGAAACTCTCCTGTCTCTATGGGGCAAACCCCGATTTTGCCGGGGTCAAGGTCATCGGCGCCAATGCCTTCAACCGGCTTTTGGGCCTTCGGCGCTCGCGATCAACCTATATTCTCATGGAGAAACTCACCATGCAGCCGCTCGCAATCGTCGATGCGACTGCGCTTTCGGCGGCGCGCACAGGCGCATATGCATCAAAGGTGCTTGGCCTTTGTCCGATCGAAACAGACGGTATCACTGTGTTCCTGTTCGGCGCGGGGCCAATCGCCATGGCAATTCTTACTTCACTCGCCGAACGTGCAGCGCCTCGCATTGCCCGCGTCTATCTCAAGGCTCTGAGATTCGAGAGCGCAACAGCGCTTGTGGCATCGCTGTCTGTAACCCTGCCCTTTGACCTCGTCGCGGTCGAAGACAATCGCTTTCTTTCTGACGCCGATTTTGTGGTCACGGCCACCAATTCCGACAAGCCCGTTTTCGAGGATGATGAGCTCAGGCGCGACGCCTGTCTTCTTCATCTGGGAGGCGATGAGGTGCCGGTTAAGACCTTGCGGCGGGTCCTGCGGCAAGGTCAGGTCGGCTGTGACGATTTGGAGACGGTCTCCCGACGGAACTCGCAGAGCCTTGCCCTGCAGTTCTCGAGGACCGGCTCTTCGCTCGAGGCACTCGGGCCCCATCTTGGCATTCAAGAGCTATCAAAGACATCAGACTGGCATCTTCAGCCAGGCACGCCGCTTTCTGTCACCTGTGTAGGACTGCCGGTGCTTGACCTTTATGTGGTGGCAGCGCTGTTTCAGAAGTATCGCGCAAATCTTCAGACTGCGTGATGGATAATTGCGCATCAGATCTGGCTTGAAAGGCAGGACATCATGTCAGCCATGACAGAACGCCTTGCACGACATGCGCTTCAAATCGATGTCGAGGCTGGCGAGCCTAAGCTGAAAGAGATTGCGCTTTGCTGCGTGCTTGATCTTGTAACGGCCGCAATTGCGGGTTCGGGGACAGCAGCACCGCATGCAGCCCTTGGTCTCATCGACATGCAAGGCACGGGGGATGCGCCTGTCTGGTTTGACGATCGACAATCTTCCCTGTGGCTTGCCGTGCTGCATAACGGTCTTTGCGCTTCCGCACTTGATATTGACGACGGCAATCGGGCAGCCCGCGGCCACCCCGGTGCGAGCGTCATTCCAACCGTGCTGACCCTTGGCGCAAGTCTGCCAGAGGTCACCGGGTCGGCGATCCTGTCGGCGCTCATCGCTGGATATGACGTCGGGGTTCGGATTGCAGCCTCGCAACGGCCGGACGCCATCGCCACCCGTCAGACCGGCCGGTGGGCAGCCTTTGCAGCGTGTGCAGCTGCCGGGCGCCTTCTTGGGGTCTCGCAACCGGTTCTGTCGGAGGGGCTGGCGATTGCCGGCGTTCTGGCTCCGAACCAGCGCGCCAATGGCAGTTCCGGTTATTCCAGGGCGACCGGCAATCTGGTCAAGGAGGGGATCGCGTTTAGCGCAAGGACGGGGCTTGAGGCGCTTTTCCTGGCACAGCGTGGCTTTACCGGTCCAATCGACGTTCTCGACCATGACCGCTTCTATGACCAGGATCGGCTGATGGCTGATCTTGGTCATCGGTTCGAGATCTTGGACACCTATTTCAAGCCCTATGCCTGTTGTCGCTACATCCATCCAGCCCTTGATGCGCTGAGCCAATTGATGCACGGCCATGGCCTCGTCGCCGATGACATCGAACGGATGGACGTTTACACTTTCTCTCAGGCGCTGCGACTGGCCAACAGCTGCGCGCCTCAAACACTCGTCGGTCTGCAATACAGCCTTCCGTTCTGTCTGGCGGTTCTCGCCGTCGAGGGCGAAGAGGCATTCCTGCCTGTCTCGGAGACGCTTCTCTTCCGCAAGGATCTGGTGCGGTTGGCTGAGAGGGTCATTCTCTCCATCGACGAGGAGGCGGAGGCACGTTTCCCCCGCGAGACCATGGCCAAACTGCAGATCACCTTGAGATCCGGCAGGAAGCTTTCGAGTGCATTGACGGCGCCTGAGGGTGATCCCAGGGAACCGATAGACCGCGCGCATCTGAGCCTTAAGCTTCGTTCGGTGCTCACCAATCGCGGTATCTCCGAGCTACACAGCCGCGCAATTGACGCCGTTGAATGTCTCGGCAGAGGCAATCCATCACCTGTCTTCGCGTTGCTGAGTTCCAGCCTCAAGCGGACGTGACCAGTGCGACCGGAGGGGAGGCCGGATTTGCAAACATTGGCAAATTGCGATCATTGTCACAGGCTGGCCGGCGGTCTAACCTTGGTGTCGCAGCATGCTCGGCAGATGTTGCAAGCTATTGGGCTCTTGAGGACGAACATGGCCAAGCGCGCGCAACAGACCGATGAGCAGAAGGGCGATGAGGTTCTTCGCCGCCTGCTCAATACGCCGCCTGAGCCAAAGACCGGTAAGACGGTCTTGGAGGGATCCGAAGGCCACAGCGAACATGCCCAACCACTCAAGAACAGGGCGCATTAGGCTTCGGGCCGGCCATCCTCGTGTCCCGTCGACTACTTCATGACATTGTCGATACGCTCTGTCATGTGACAGGCGGATCTGTAACTGACGTCAAGCATGCGGTGCAGCTGATTGGCATTCATGCGATAGCGGTATGCGCCCATGAGATGGGCGGCGAGAACCCATTTGTGCAAAGGGATGTTGGAGCCCTCCAGCACGGTTCCTATGGTGACCGAAAAAGGCTTGCGACATTCCTTGCACTTGTAGAGGCCGGGCCGGGTCGATTTGCCAGCAAATTTCATGATCCGGAACTTGTCGCCATTGCCGCAATGCGGACAGATCGGCCCTTTCGGCCAACGGAGCTTTTCCAGATGTCTGCGCGCCGTCTCGGGATCGTTGTAGAGAGCAATCGTAAGATCAAACATCCGCTGTGTTCCGGCCGAGAGATATCGGCGCGCTGGTCATCAGGTCCCGCCAGCACTGCGGTGCCAGATTGTCGTCATCCACCGTCTCGGAAGATTGGCAGAAAATCAAGTTCGTCGTCTGATATCGGCAGCGGGGCCCGGGCTGTCTTGTGATCGCCGACCTCAAGACCGACCAGAGGCACTCACCCGTACACGACCGTCGGGCCAGCTCAGCCTGTGTTCATCCCTAAGAACTATCGCCTTTGCCTGATGGTGGCACCGAAATTGCCGGTGGATCTGAACGTGGATCACCTCCTGATTTGCCTGACCGGAGAGGAGGATTTGCTGAGAGACAATCCGATCCTTACTGATCGGGAAGGATGGACGCGAAATCGCAAGGATCGACCCCATCGGTAAGTTATCGGCTGCCGCTGACATCGAAGAACGGGTCTCGATTTCGATATCGAGCGTATTTGTCCCGCTCGACATCAGGGGGAGGATGGGTGGGAAAGTCTGATCTCTGGCGACTTCCCCTGCCCTGTCCTCCTCTAACCTGCCTTGTCTCTTCATGGCACGACCTCAACGAGTGAACCCGAGATTGCCTTGCGCCACGTTGTGGTCAACCCGTGTGCCTTTATTGCTCGCCATTATGAGGCTGGCTGCCTTGAGGCGAATTGTCCTCGGATTACAAAATTCCGAGCCCCCCCTTTTTTGCAGAGGCGAAACATGTATCTCCATATTGAGATATTCCGGAGGAATTTATGGGGCCCGGTTTTATTCTGGTTGTGGTGCAGATTCTGGCCGGCGGGGCGCAGGTCGAACACCTCTCGGCTTTCGAGAGCCGCAAGGAATGCGTAAGCATGGGCGAACAATGGGTTGAGGAGACGCTCTCTGACGCCCAGGCTGACGAGACCAGTTCCGTCTTGTCCGCCTGGTTCTATTGCCAGGAGGTCCGTGGTGCCAACCGCTAGACGTCCTCAGGAGCTCAGTGGGTCATGCCGGACACGATCCGCCTCGTCTATCTTGTTTTTGATTTCTCCAATCCACGGGCCACACCTTTTAAGAGAACCCCATCTGATACAACCAGCCGACCGTCTTTGTAGACATGGCGGATCCTGGAAATGTTATGCGGCTCTGCGATGACGATATCGGCTCGTCTCCCGACTTCGAGCAGTCCTCTATCGGCGAAAAGCTCGGGAAAGACACGGGCGACATTTCCCGTGGCAAGTGCAACAGCCTGCGGCAGGCTCCAGCCGTTCTTTCTCGTTGTCCGGTGAAGCGCAGAGGCGATGCTATCCCAGTCGCCGCCGGCATAATCCGTGGACAGCGTATCGATGAGACCTGCATCGACAAGCGCGTCGAGATTGTCAGGTTGGTTTCGAAACCGGGTATCGATCATGTCGAGGGTCGAGACGTCGATTGTAACACCAAGCGCTTTCAGCTCGCGCGCAAAAGTGCATGCCTCCTCTGGCAGGAAAGACGGATGATTGGCATGGGCTGCCACCATCCGGGCCTTCGGATAGGCCTTGGCGAGGGCAATCAGTGTGGTCGCGGTTGGCAAGGCATGATGAAAGATCGCCGGTAGCTGGAAATGTGCCGATGCCGCGGCGATCTCTTCAAGACCAAGCCTTGCGGAGTGGACGGGGGCGAGCACCTTCATGCGCAGTAGGTTGCCGAGCGCGCGGGCGGTGAGATCGATCGCGTGCTCATCGAGCAGATCCTGAAGTGCTGCCTCGCTGATCCTCATCTTGCCATCGAGGTTTCGCCCAAGCACCGCTTCTTTCAATTGGCGTGCCAGATGTGCAGAGATCCTGACCCCCGTCCTTTCTTCGATGGCATCAGGGATAAAACGATAGTCCTGGGCACCACCGCCGAGTGTTTGCCCGCCACCAGCTTCGCCCAGCACCCTGCAACCCCTTGAAATAAGTTCCTCGAGCCGGGCTGATCGATGAGGCGCCGTGAGCCCCTGACCATCGATCTGATCGGCTGCTGCAAGGCTATGCGGTGTATGGGCACTCGTCATGTGGATGTCGAGCGCATGGGGCTCGAGCGCTCCGTCGCGGTCTTCCGGCAGGGCGAGCCCACAGACATTTATGAGCGAGGTCGTTCCCGACAGCAGATGCCGATTGCGTTGATATCTGACGTCATCAAGTGAGGGCGGCAGAGAGCCGCTCGGCATGGACGGACCTGCGATTGTGGCATGGGCATGGCCGTTGATGAAGCCTGGCAGCATCAGATATCCCTTGGTCGAAACAACGGTCTCGCCATTGCTCGCTTCGATCGGCGCTTGTGTGATTTCGACGATCATGCCGTCTCGGATCCGTATCGATGCGCTTTCAAGATGCGTCTTGCCATCACCGGTAATCAGGCTGCCGCCTTCAAGGACAAGCTGTGATCCGGGGCGGTTCTGCGTGGGGCTCATGATGGATCCCTCTCAAGGTCGGGATCTGTTCGATCGAGCGCATAGCCGTAGCCGCGCACCGTGCGGATGAGGTCCGGCTCGCCATGGGCGGTCAATTGACGTCTGAGATGCCCGATATGGATATTGACGGTGCGGGTGTCGACAAAGACGCCAGGGGGCCAGGCTTGCGCAATCAGGCTCTTGCGCGAAAGTACCCGGCCGGGCTCACGCATGAGGGTCGCTAGCAGTTCGAACTCAATGCCCGTCAATCGAAGCTCGCGGCGCTGCCGCCAGACTTTGCGAGCGGCAAGGTCGAGCTTGATGTCGGCAAAAACCAGGCCGTTGCGATCATTGACGCGCATCTGACCCGCAAAGCGTCGAATGGCCTTCAGGAGACCGGCAGGGTCAAGTGGACGGTGAATGCTGTGAACGCGGCCCTTCTGCCGATGCCCTAATTGGGAGCATGCCCGGTCATCAGCGCTCAGAGCCAGAATGGTCAAGCCTTCTTCTGGCATGGCATGCAGAAGCGCTTCAAGCAGCCAGTCCGCTTCCGGAAGCTGACAGTCGACAAGGGCGATCACCGAGGCCTGGCTAACGATGTGGTCAAACCCTTCGCTTGCCGATGTGGCACAGATTGCCGTCATGCCTTCGCTTCCGAGACTATGTCTCAGAAAGAGCGAAAGTTCCGTTGCTGCCGTGCAGACAACAACCAGCGGTGCGCTCTCCCGCGCATCTGGATGCAGGTTTTGCATGAGCAGGCCTCGTTTGGGTTCTATGCCCGCACGTCGAAGATGCCATGACCTGCAACAAGGTTCAAACGGCAAGTCTCGGATCTAGATGAAGAATTATTGCGGCTGACAAGGCGGGTCACCCTAGCAGATTTGTCACTTGGCAAGCTGAACAGAATTGATCTCAATGACAGGCCTGCCCGCTCCGGTTGAGATCGTCAGATGACCCGAACGGCGCTATGGGGTCTCGCGACCGTGGCGAGACAGACATGGAGTGCCAAACGCATGCCGACATCGCCAATGTCTTCTTTCCCGGCAAGGCAGGATAAGCGCCGCAAAGCCGAAGTCTTGTTCTTGAGCCTCTCCGATCGGGCTGGACAGCGCATTTTGAAGGCCCTTCAGGCCGAATACCAAATCCGCTCAGTCGAGACGATCGAGCAATTGCGACAAACGCTTCTCACAAAAGGGATCGATCTTCTCATTCTGGATCGCTCGGCGGACCCTTGCGATGATGTAGTTCAGTTCTGCCGGGACATTCGCCTGACCAGCTCGGTCGCCATCATCTTGATGGTCGGCTCAGACGATCCCAATCTTCGCATCGAAGCACTTGAGGCGGGCGCCGACGATTGTTTTTCGCAAAAACTGGGCTTGCGGGAGATCAAGGCACGTGTCGCCAGTCTCTTGCGTCGGGCAGCCTTTGGTGCCGCCGCACTCTCAACAAGCCGGGTCCTGTCCTTCGACGGGTGGTCTATCGACCCCCATAGGCGGTCCTTGACGGATCCGACCGGTCGCCCGGTCGATCTGACGGCGGCGGAGTTCGATCTGCTATGGGCCTTTTGCCGCAACAGCGGCAAGACCCTGTCACGCCAGACACTTCTCACCTTGACGAGAGTAGGGGCTGCGCGCCCGGTCGATCGCAGCATCGATGTGCATATCAATCGGCTCCGCAGCAAGATTGAAGTCGACCCGCACCGGCCAATGCTTTTGCGGACGGTTCGACTTGGCGGCTACATCTTCACGCCAGCAGTCGAGGTCGAATTGCTGCCGACAAGAAAGCGCGCGCAAGGGCAAGGGCCAAGGCAAGAGGCCAGTCAGAACCAGGGTCATTGAGAACCGAATCGGTCAAAGACAGGACATGCGCGAAGTCCAGCTTCGCGATCCAAGCGGTTACTCCGTTGCCGGTACAGACCGCGCATTGTTAAATTTTGTTTCTTTTGTCTGTCAACGTTGCGCGCGGCACATGCGCGGCTATAACTTTGTCTGTATAACAGTTGTAGATGACATTATTTTGTGCTGGCCAGCAGTCCCACGGGGCTGGCTCTTTCTGAAAGTTCAATCGATGCGCACTTGACCGGTCACCTTCGGCGGCCGGTGATCGACCCTCATTGCCGAAAAGGATCTCTCTATGGGCAAGCATCCATTTGACAGCCTTATCGAAGCCATTTCCTCCGCCAGTGATCCCCATGCTTTGACGAAAGCCCTGTCGGAGTTTGGCGAAAAGCACGGTTTTCCCTTCTTTGCCTATCTCCGGCTGGACGGCACGCGCTGGCGGGCCGTTTCCAATTATCCCACTGATTGGCAGGATTGCTATTATCGCAACAATTACAGCCGTATCGATCCGATCGTCCGTGCTGTCAAACGGGGTGTTCATCCCTTTTGCTGGTCGCTTGACGATCCGGTCTTCGAGACCGAACGGGCCGAGGTCGTTGCCTTTCGCGACGAAGCCATTGCCCATGGTATCAGGGCGGGATTTTCTATCCCCATACGGGTCGGCTTTAGTCATCAGGCGGTCTTGACCTTCGCCTCGTCAGACACCCATTGTTTGAACCGCGCCGCCATGCTCGACATTGTCGAGGCAGCAGCGACTGCCGCAATGCTGCATGCAGCTTTTTCCTTTCCCCGGATGCCGTGCCAGCAAGCCGCTCCGAGCCATCTGACCTCCTTCGAAAGGATGTGCCTGCGCTGGGTTGCGGAGGGCAAGACCATGCAGGATGTGGCCGATCTGCTCAACGCCAAGTATTCGACAGTGCGCACATCGATCGACAAGGCACGAGACAAGCTTGATGCCGTCACGCTGCAGCATGCAACTGCGGTGGCCACTCGCCTGTCCCTGATCTGACTGTGTCCTCAAGAAACAGGGCTTGAACATCACTGAAAGATCAGGGCCAGTCATCAAACACCAGGTCCTGGTCAACCAGAATGTTGAAGCGGTAGCCCGGTCTGATCGTCAATGTCGGCTGTATGTCTAGGCCTTTTGAAACTGAGCGCTCGGCAAGCCGTCCGAAGGTCTCTGCAAAGCTGCGCCGGGCAGCGTCAGACGGATCTGCGATGCCGAAGCCATTTCGCGTTTGCGGAAGGGAAAGGTCGATGCCGGTGCCAATCAGCGCCACCAGCGCTGCTGTTCCGAAGTTCCTGATGTAATGGCGGTCAATCTTGTCCTGGAAGCCTGCCGCCCCCGCCTGGTCTATGCCGGCCATGGCGGCAATCTTGCGTCTTGTACCATCAGGCAAGACAATATCAGTCCAAACGACCAGCACCCGTGACTGACCATAAGAGACCTTGGCGTCATATTGACCGACAAGTCTTGATCCTTGCGGGATGAGAAGATGCCGTCCCGTGGCGCTGTCATAGACGTTCTGGCTCACTTGGGCGAGAAGGCGACCCGGTAGATCGGCATTGAGACCGGTCAAGAGCAAAGCTGGTATGACAGAACCGCGCAACAATGTCTTCGGGTTCGTCAAAGGCTCCTGCTGGGGGGCAGTGCTTTCCGACCCTCTCATATTGTCGAGAAATGCCTGCTTTTGATCCTGCCCGTTTTGATCGAAGGCGCCCTCCCCTGTCCTGCCCATGGTTTCAGCGGCCGCCATCAGGCGCTCAGCCAAACGATCCCTGGAGCCAGGATTGTTGCTCGATGCTTGAGCCACTTCGAAACCTGGTCTTGTCGGCAGTCTGTCGGAAAGCACACTGGTATCGATCCTCAATGGCGATGCCCTGGCGCCCTCTGCCCTTTGCAGCCGTGCCATGACCTGACGCTGGCGTTCGTTGAGGATCTGTTCCTGGTGCTCGCGCTCCAGTCGCTTGCGCCAGAGATCATCCTCGTTGAGCGCTGAAGGCACCGACGAAACCGACTGCTTTCCTTCCGGTCTGGCTGGTGCGACAAGTCTCGGCGCCGGGATCACGTCTGGCCGATCAAAAACCCTTGCAGGGGACTGGACGACTGGAGGAGACGGATTGTCCCCGATGATCCCATCGCCAATCCCCTGTTTCAAGGTGTCGGCAAAGCTCGTCGCTGGCCGGCGGTCCCGCGCATCCTCTGCCCCTTGTCCACTGCGCCACAAACCCCGAGTCGACAGCCCAAAGACAATTGTTGCAATTACCAGGATCACGGCGACGAGAACGAGGATAAGGGGCAGGCGGTTGAGCCGCTGCATCCCGCGCGTTACCCCATTGCCGGATCGGGCGGTCAGGACTTGAGGCGCACCGGATAGCTGCAATGCTTCGCTCATCTATTGATCGCTCCGTCGATAATTTCGAGGACCGGCGGTCCGGCCACATGAATGGCGCGCATAGCTTCCGCTCCAGCGCCGTCACTTTCGGGCTCTAGTCTCGTGCGATACACCTTTGATAGCCTGATATTCGGCGTCGTGACCCGCAAGAGAAGGTCCTCCCCCACCTCGACAACTGAAAGCTTGAGGATTGTATGTTCGCCTTCCATGTCCTGCGCGCTGGCAATCGCATATCCCTCAGTTGATAAGGCTTTTTCCAAGGCGGCGCGCATGACCGGCGGAATGCCCTCCGCCAGGGCAAGCTTCGAGGATTTCGCAATGAGCCCTGAAAGATCCTTTGTCAGATCCGAGGCAATCGGCTGGGCGACCGCAGGGCTCTCAAGGATCGACAATGCCGCCTGATGGCCGGCGAATGCTCCATTGCCACTTTGCAGCTGGCACGAAGCGAGTGTGAGGCCGACGATCAGCAAGCCGGGGACCAGGATAGAGGACGAGTTCGGAGTCAGGTCGCGGCTAAAGGTCATCTCAACGCCCCCGCCTGATGGTGATTTTCTTCTGCCGCCAACCGGTTCCTGCCAGAAGCACGGCTCTGTCTACCTGTTGGTCGACGATGATCGTATCGCGGTTCACCCGGTAATTGACGATCTGCCGCGCCCCCTCCGACATGAGGAAGAGAACGGGCATCTCGCCATTGGCAATCCCTGCTGGAAACTGGATGTAGGTCTTGTGGCCATCAAAATAGACCCGTTTGGGCCGCCACTTTGCCTGCCCCTCGATCCTGTAAGCAAAATCGAGCCGGCCGGGCGATGGTGCCTCATCCTTAGCCCCAAGCCTCGCATTGACGATCGCGATCTGGCTTGACGCCGTTTGCGGGTAGGAAAAGCCGATACGCGCCATATAGCGGCTCTCATGCGATCTCAGCCGGATGTGATAGGTGCGCATCGATGTCGTGACGATCATCGAGGTCGCCAGATTGGCCTCTGTCGGACGCACGATCAGATGAATTGTCTGTTGCGCTCCCTCGCCCGAACTTGCCGCCTCCACGCTCCAGCGCACGCTGTCGCCGACCAGAACGTCTTTGACGGTTTCCTTTGGCTGGAGCTCGATATCGCAGACCTGTAGCGGCGCACAGATGATCGAAGCCTGCCCGTCTCCGAAGACGAAGAGGACCTTGCCATCGGGGCCGTGTGTAACGCCACCTTGGCCGCCTTGCCAGGCGCTGGAATGACTGAGTGCCTTGACTTCGGCAGGTGTCATCTCCTGTGACAGGGCCGGCCTTTGGCCAAGGTCTGAAAAGATCAGCAGGCTGATCAGAACGCGCGCTACACGCTGTTGAAACCGGTATGTCACGACGATCTCCATTGCTGTCAAAGAGCTGCCTATCGGGCCGCTTCTCAGATCCGGTTCTTAGAGTTGTGCTGTCCAGTCGAAGTCGCGCAGGTAAAGGCCTATGGGATTGAGCCGGATCACGGCTTCATCCTGTGGCTCGGTGAGTGTCACTGACGCTATGGCGCGAAATCGTCGGCTTGCCGTTTCCCGGCCCCTGCGGTCTCTTTCAAACTCGCGCCAATCGATCTGGTAGGTTTGATCCGACAAAGCGACGATGCTTGACACTTCGACTGAAACCGTGACCCGTTTGGCGGCCTCGAAGGGCGAATTGGCGCGAAACCAGGCATTGATCTTCTCGGTCGACGGATCGGATGTCCTCAAATGGGCGTATGTGCGGTCGATATATTGCTTCTGGACCACCGCATCGGGGGTGACAGAGCGAAAGCTGGATATGAAATTGCCAAGGATTGCCCTGACCACGCGCTGATCGGCATATTTGATCTGCTCGGGAACCCCTGTAGCAACCGGACTGCCCAAGCGGTCGATCTCGACAATGTAGGGAACGAGCCTGGTTGTCTGGCTGAGAAAGAGGGCATAGCCAAAGCCAATGGTCGCGAGGCAAAGACTGAGGAGTGCGACCGCCCTCCACACCCTGGCCTCCCGCACGAAACTGCCATAGCGCTCGTTCCATTCGAGCCGGGCCGACAAATAGGGATTTTCCTGAAAGGAATTACTCTTCGTCATCACCGCCTCTCCTCAGGTTTTGGCGTTTTTGGGAGGGATCCTGAAGCAGAGGATGTCTTGTTTGTCCCTGCTGACGCAGCCGCTTCGAGTTTGGCATTGGCAAGGCCAAGCAAGGAAGCGTGCTGGGCACCGGGTGCCGCAATCATCTTGTCGCGAGCCGCAGCGCTCAGAGCTCGGCCTGCCTGCCCGGCGCCGGCAGAAAGCCCGATCATGGCTGCCTCAACGCGCGAGGCGCCTCCAGCCCGTGCCGCATCGGCGGCTCCCAAACCGGCCTTTGCAGCGCTCGCCCCCAGAAAGGCCCCACCGGCAGCCATTGTGCTCGCTTGCGTCGCGTGGCGGATAACTTCGAGGCCCTGGGTGACCGAAACACCCTGCACCACACCTTGGACGATGGTCGGGACATAGAGAGAGATGAGAAACACCACCACGGAGAGACCGGCCATCGAGAGGGTCGAAAGCAGTGGATCACTGTCATTGAGGGGAGCTGCTGCAAGACCAAGCAGGACATCAGATCCGATCCGGGCGATCATCACCAGCGCCATCAGCTTCATGCCGACGGAAAAGGCATAGACCAGATAGCGAAGCGCGAAATCCTTGGTGAAGGATGAACCGCCAAGCCCCAGCATGATCATTCCCGCTAGGAGCCCGACATACATTTCCACCATGACAGCGACGAAGATGGCAGCGACCAGCGAAAAGCAGATGACGACGACACCCATGGCAATCACGGAGGCTATTGCCAGTGCATTGTCCTCGAAGACACCGAAACGGGCCTGCTCTGAAAGACCGGAGGCAACCTTGATGCCGGCGTCGAATATCTCCGCTGGAGAGGCAGACCCCTGCCCTGCTCCGATCGCAAACAGACTGTCGACCACGGACTTTGCAAAGCCTGGCCCCTGTTCGAGCAAGAAGGCAAAAAAGCCGACGAACAGGATCCGGCGCACCAGTTCGGCAAACCAGCCGTCCAGTGATGCTGCAGACAAGGCGAGCCAGATTGCCGCAAGACCGATTTCGATCGCCGCCAGGATCCAGAACAGAGACCGTGCGGCCTCCATGATGGTGGTCTGCCAGTCATGTGTTGCTGCAACCACCTGGTTTTCCAACTCGCTCAGCATGGCGCCCTGTTGTGAAAACCCCGGTGTCGACAGGCAAAACAGAATGATGGCGGCAAGCCAGATGCTGGCTGATGAGGGCCTCGCCATGCAGCCCTTAATGCCGTGGTCTGCGTCTAGAACTTATCACCAGCGTGGCTCCATCTTCTGACCTTGTGGGATGTCCTCGATCGCTTTGCCGAAGAAGGCTTCCCGCCGGGCCTGAGCCAGATCCCTCAACGACTGCTCGGATTGCAGCCATGCGGCCGAAAGCGTCATCTGCTGGGCAAACAGTCCGCGCAGTTTCTGCAGTTGGGCGACCTGTTCCACGGCAATGTCATGGCCAACCTGCAGGGCCTTCATCTGCCCGTCTGATGTCTCGGAGAGACGTTTGAGCGCCCGCATGGTGGTGGCCTCGCTTTCAAATTGCTCCGTGGTCAGACCGGCCATGCGCAACGTTGCTGCAATCGTCTCCTGATTGCTCTTCGACCAGGTCTGATAGGTCTCAGCAAAGCTCTCGCCGCTTGGCCCTGCCTGACGGAAGTCCGCATAGCCACCAAATCGCTGGGCAAGGATCTCGTCGGCATTGCCCATGGTGAAGGCGATGCCCTCGCCCTGCACTGCAATCTCCTTGAGCTTCAGGAGATCGGCTTCGACATCGCCCCAGACATGCGCAGGCAAGGCTGCCGTGTTTTGCAGCAGGGTGGAATAGATCTGCAGTTGGTTCTGGATCTGCTGGGCGAGCTGGCTGATCTGCGTCAGCTGGTGATTGACTTGCGTGCCTGAGCTTTCCAGAAGCCCGACGAGTTCGGCATTGTTGGCAAGTTGCGTCCATTCAGTTGCAGCCCCGGTCACCGAACCCGAAAGCGCTGAAGAGACGTGGCCAACGGTCAAGATGGATGACATCAGCACCAGCCATGGCCGTCTTGTTTGGGAGTGCTTATGGATCAAGCAGCGACAAGGCATCTGTCTCTCCTTTCAAGCTCAGCCAGTGACGCGGCCAGTTTGCGCCATGGATCTGGCAAAGGGTCTTGATCGTCCGGATCTGTTCAGCGTCGGAGACGCCGGTGAAGGCAAGCGTCAAGGGGCCAAGTGCCATCTCGAAAAGCCTGCGTCCTTTTGGTGTCGCGCAGTAATAGTCTTTCTTCGGGCGAGCCGTTGCGATGATCTCGATCTGCCGCTGGTTGAAACCGAGCCGTTCGTAAAACGATGCCATCGATGCGGTCTGGGCTGCCGGATTGGCAAGGCAGATCCTCGTCGGGCAGCTTTCAATGAGAACATCGACGATCCCGGACCGCTCGGCGTCGGAGATCGACTGGGTGGCAAGAATGACGGCGCAGTTTGCCTTACGCAGCACCTTCAGCCATTCGCGGATCTTCTCCCGAAACACCGCGTGACCCAGCATCAACCAGGCCTCATCGAGAATGATCAGGCTTGGTGCTCCGGTCAGCCGCTTCTCGATCCGCCGAAAGAGGTGCAGAAGAACCGGAACCAGGTTGCGCTCACCCATCCTCATCAACGCTTCCAACTCGATGCATTGGAACGACTGGAATGAAAGCGTATCCTTCTCGGAATCCATGAGATGGCCCATCGGCCCATTGACGGTGTAGTGTGTCAGGCCTTCCTTGATCTCTCGCGACTGAACGCCACTGACGAAGTCCGAAAGGGATCGGCCAGGGGACGCCGCCATCAAGGCGATCTGATGGGCGATCGCATTGCGGTGCAAAGGTGTCACCGTGACGCCCTGGAAGATGAGAAGCGTCTCTATGAACTCGGTGGCAAAGGCGCGGTCGGCGTCGGTTTCGAGCTCGGCAAGCGGACAGAAGGAAAGCACTGTCCGCCCGTCGTCTTCGGCGCCGATCTCGTGATGGTCACCACCGACGGCACGTGTCAGCGGCATCAACGACATGCCTTTGTCAAAGGCGAAGATCTGCGCATTTTGGTAGCGGCGAAACTGCGCGGCAATCAGCGCAAGCAGGGTCGATTTTCCAGATCCTGTCGGACCGAAGATCAGGGTGTGGCCGACATCGTCATGGTGAAGATTGAAATGAAACGGCGTCGATCCCGAGGCCACCTGGATCAGTGCTGGCGCATCGGATGGGTAAAACGGGCATGGCGCGGTGCTATCGCCTGTCCAGACCGAATTTAAGGGAAGAAGATCAGCGAGATTGCTGGTGTTGATCAAGGGGTCGCGGACATTGGCATACCAGTTTCCGGGCAAGCTGCCGAGATAGGCTTCCGTGGCGTTCAGCGTTTCGATCCGGGCGCCAAAACCTTCCGCCTGGATCAAACGGCGGACCAGTTCTGCGTTTTCGAGGAGCCTGCGGGAGTGATCATCGAAAAGCACGATCACCGACGTATAGTAGCCAAAGGCGACGAGGCCAGAATTGGCTTGGCCGATGGCATGTTCCGTCTCGGCCACCATGGCGGCGGCATCTTGATCGAGTGAGCGCCCCTCAGTCTGAAAAAGCTGATCGAGAAACGGCCTTACCTTTTGCTGCCATCTCCGCCGCTTCTGTTCGAGCCTGCGTCTTGCGTCTTCAGCGTCAAGGAAGATGAAGCGCGAAGACCAACGATATGACAGGGGCATCTGGTCGAGTGCGTTTAGAATGCCCGGCCAGCTTTGCGACGGGAAACCATCGATCGAAACCACACCAATATGCCGGTCGTCGAGCTTGGGGGTCGTGCCATGCTCCATCTGGGCGGTTAAGATACAATCGAGATACATGCCGACATCCGGAAGCCTGACTGGCATGTTTTCGCCGCTGATACAGAATTGGACGAACTGCAGCAGACTGTCGAAGCGCGCCTCGCGAAGGCCGAAAGCTTCATTCAGGCGATGAGCCCGCATCCTTTGAAGGGAAATGGTCGCCGACAGATACTGCTCGATTTCCCTGATGGCATTGGAAAAGGCCGCGAGTGCTCTGTCCGCCGGCCCCAAGCGCTGACCGATGTCGCTTGAAAAGACGAACTGCGACATCCCCTCCCCCGCCTGAAGATTGGGCTTGTAGGTCAGGACGAGGGTTTGGCGGCTTTCGAAATGGCGATCCTTAACCTTGAAGTGGCGGCGTCGTTCCTCATCGATTGCTCGCGATACCGGGTCTGGAAAATGCGAGCGGGTGCGATCGTGATAGCCCGCACTGGGAACCCGCAGACTGTCAACCTGCAACATCCAGCCCGAGCCGAGTTTTGACATTATCGCATTGATTTCATGTGATATTCTGTTTCTTTCGAGCGGTGTCGCACTTTCTGTGTCCGGCCCGAAGAAGTACCAACCGGCCAAGAGGCTGCCGTCCTTCAGCAGGAGCGTTCCATCCTCGACCAAGGCGGCATAGGGCATGAGATCCGCAAAGGATGGCCCGCGCTGTCGAAACATTGAAAGTGCAACCATTTCTCGTCTCCTCTTCACCTGGCAAACGGAGTGGATGTGGCGCGGTAGACGGGGCGATATCGTATATGGCGCAGATAGATGCGGCGCATCAGCGGATCCTTGCGTGCCATGAGGCGCAGAACCGAAACGATGATGATCCATGCGAAGACGCCGAGAATGGCGGCGGCGATCGTAATCACCACAAACACCAGGATGACGCAGACAAGCCCGGTCAACAGCACGAGCTCGCGATCGCCGCCCATCAGAAGATTGGGGCGCGACAAGGCGCGATGGATGGGATGCTGAATAAGCGAAGTCTCAAGCGCCGGCGTCATACCAACCCCCTGGTAATCTGGCTCAGGATCTGATTGGTCGGTTGGCTGCGTGTCGCGGCGTAAGCGAGAACACCCTGGTCGATGGGTTCTCGGTTCGTTGCAAGTGTAGAACCTGTGGCGCCAAACAGGCCAACGATCTGGCTTGCCCCCAGAAGGATGCCGGCAACCAGCACGACATACATCAGTCGCCTGGCAAAATCGTTCAATTCGCCTCCGAAGATCAGCATGCCGCCGGCAACAGCGACCGCTGCAAGGGCGATGAAGCCTGCGACAGGCCCGGTGATCGATTGCTGGATCTGTTCAAGCGGCGCCTCCCAGGGAAGTCCGCCGCCAGAGCTTGCATGCGCTGAGCGCGTAACAGCGAAGGCAGCAACAGCCGCTTCTGCCATGAGCAGTTTCTGAACATCTTTCATCTTCAGCTCCTTTCCTGGTCAAACAAGCAGGTATCGCCCTTCGTCGAAGCCCTCGACACCAACCACCTCATCAATCCGGCGTTTGCCGTTTGAGCGCTTGATCGACACGATGAGATCGATCGCGTCTGCAATGACATGCTGCATGGGCATCTGGCTCACTTCGCAAACCAGTTGCTCCAGCCGCCGCAACGCGCCGGGCGCATCATTTGCGTGCAATGTCGTGAAGCCACCGGGATGACCGGTATTCCAGGCCTTCAGCAGTGTCAGGGCAGCCCCATCCCTCACCTCCCCCACCATGATGCGGTCTGGGCGCAAGCGAAGCGTGCTTTTCAACAGCCGTTCGATGGCGAGGCTGTTACTGCTTCTGAGCGTGACGGCGTTCTTGGCCGGGCAATCGATCTCCAGCGTGTCTTCAATGAGGACGATGCGATCGTCGGGGAAGTGTTTATGAATTTCCTGGAGCACCGCATTGGCAAGTGTGGTCTTGCCGGATCCCGTGCCACCGCAGACCAGGATGTTCTGTCGTGCCTTGATTGCGCGTTGGAGACGATCAAACTGATCAGGGCTCATTGTCTCTTGCTTGACATAGTCCTCGAGCGGGATGCGGTTGATGGCACGCCGCCTGATCGAAAAGGTGGGCGCGCTGACCGCTGGCGGTAGCAGACCTTCGAAACGATGCCTGCCAAGCGGTATTTCCCCGGACACGATGGGCATCCTGTTGTTGACCTCCTGGCCAAGCGCATGGGCGACAAGCCCTATGAGGACCTCTGCCCGCGCAGGTTCAAGCGAGCCGATATTCTCCATGCCGCCCGTCAGTCTCTCGATAAACAGAGTGCCATCAGGATTGAGCATGACCTCGATGACATCGGGGTCGACCAACCGCTGGCAAAGATCAGCGCCAAGCGCCTCTTCCAGCTTGCGGTTCAGACGGGTGCGGCTTACCAGCTCGCTCATGAGCAAGCCCCTTGCGGTGTCGCCAGCGTGACGAAAGACGAGTAGCCTTCAGGCCGCAGTTTTTCGAGAACTGCCTTCGAGATCTCAAGCGAACCGGCAACACTTTCTGTCTCGTTGATCAAGGTGGCCGGGCCGAGCCGCCTCATTGGCCAGCCGGCCATGCGCAGGATGCGCTCGAACCTGACATCCGTGGCCGTCACCAGTTCGCGGAACCCGTTCGTCAGGCACCACTCGACGATGCCGGCGAAGAGCGTCCTTGTTCTCAAACTGGAAAATGAAGTCTGGGCAGACCGCACATTGAGCCTGTGGCGGCCACTGCCATGGGGCGGTTGTGGCAGATCCTTGTCGATGCAGAAGCGCGAGCTCTCGATCATCTGCGGGTGCACTCGAAGTCTCCCACCCTCAAGCAGCATGGGAAAGACTTGCGCAAGCATGCTGGAGCGCGCAGCCTGGTGAAGCCTCACACTGCCGACGACCCGATGGCTGCCTTCGACCAGCAGGATGTAGGTTGGCGCTTGATCGTCAAACTCATCGCGCTCCTGGCCGTCCAGGCTTTCGACTTGCCAGTTGAGACGCTCGGCAAACACCTTCGAACGCAAATGCAGCATCGCTTGCAGGAGTGACGCGGATTGGGGATGCAGAACATCTTCGATAACGACCAGTTGCATGGTGGTTCCCTCGTTGGCCCTCTCATGAGAGTGAAACGAGGCGATGTGGTCCAGATACAAATCTGTTGAACGGCTGGGCTATCGGCAGATGTCGTGTGAGTTGGGACTTGTGCCACCGAGAAATCGGTTTTGCTCGATATCACGGTCGTAATCCGAGCCGGCAATCGCCCGTGGAGCCAGGCTTTCCACGACAAATCTGTCACGCGCTCCCACGCACTTGCCCCAGGCAGGATACCCCAAGTGTCTGGTTTTAAAGGATCATTCTGGCAAGGAGAAGTTTTTTAAGGCGGTCCTCCCATCCAAGTCGTTCCAGTCGCTCGGGGCTTCTTGCTTGCCAAGCGGGGGGAATTGGATAACAGTCCCGATAATTTCCGGATTTACACGAAAATATCGTGACTAGAGGCTTCCTGGCAGATGAATGTGAGACGCGCAATGCAGGATACGGTAACAAGCTTTGCCGATATCATCCTCGAGCAGGGTGGCGAGATCTCGTCCAAGCTTGATATGCTGCGCATGGAGAAATTTCCGCCCAATGCACAAAAGACGCTTCGGCTGTTTCCTTTGGCGGAAGTTGCCCAGTTCGTCGGAGTATCACCGAGCTACCTGAAGAAGCTGCATTTGCAGGGCAAGGGTGTGGAACCGTCGGTAACCTCGACGGGCAGGCGATACTACACGGCATCGCAGATGGATGAATTGCGTGCCCTTCTCGACCGCGTCCCGCACCGGCGTGAAGGCGAGAAGCTTCAGGTCCTGGCCGTTGTCAACTTCAAGGGTGGTTCCGGCAAGACCACGACGTCTGCACATCTTGCTCAGTTCCTGGCGTTGAGCGGCTACCGTGTGCTTGCCGTCGATCTCGACCCACAGGCGTCGTTGACGGCGCTCTATGGAATCCAGCCCGAGCTGGACGAGAAGCCGTCATTTTACGAAGCCATCCGATATGATGACGGGCGCCGCTCGATTACCGAGATCATTCAGCCGACGAATTTTCCCAACCTGCATATCGTTCCGGCAAACCTGGAACTGCAGGAATACGAATACGAGACCCCGCTTGCCATGCAGCGCAAGGACTCGATGGATGGCAAGTTGTTTTATACGCGGATCGGCAAGGCGCTTGCTGAGGTCGATGATCAGTATGATGTGGTGGTCATCGACTGCCCTCCCCAGCTTGGCTATCTGACGCTCACCGCATTGACGGCTGCGACCTCCGTCCTGATTACCGTGCATCCTCAGATGCTCGACATCATGTCGATGTCGCAGTTCCTTCTAATGCTTGGCGATATCCTGAAGAGTGTAGAGGGAGCCGGTGTCAATGTGAGCCTCGACTGGTTCCGCTATCTGATTACGCGGTTTGAGCCCATGGACGTACCACAGCAGCAGATGGTGGGCTTCATGCAGTCGATGTTTGCCCAGCAGATGATGAAGAACCACATGGTCAAGACGACAGCTGTTTCCGATGCGGGCTTGACCAAACAGACGCTCTACGAGGTCGAGCGGTCCCAGTTTACATCAGCGACCTATGACCGTGCACGTGAAGCCATGGATCTGGTCAATGGTGAAGTTATCGAGCTTCTGGAAAATTCTTGGGGGCGTCGTCGTGGGTGATCCGTTGTCAGCCGTACAAATCGATGTTTTTCCCAAAGGTTTCAGGGTCTTGGGCCTTAAAAAGGACGAGTACAATGGCGCGTAAGGACATCTTTGCCAATATCACCTCGACGGAAGGGCCACGAGTGGAGCGTCGGGCAACACCGGGCTATGCGAACAAGGGCGCCTCACGGTCGATGATCAGCTCGCTCAGCGAGCTCGCTGAAAAAGCGGCGATGGTGGATCAAACGCTGTCTGGTGAAGTGGTTGTCGAACTGGACCCAGTGCTGGTTGATGATTCCTTCGTCTCGGATCGCATGGGCGAAGACGAAGTGGCCTTTCAGGAGCTTGTCGAAGCCATCCGGGAACGCGGTCAAAATACACCCGTTATGGTCCGCCCTCACCCCGACGCCAAGGACCGGTATCAGATCGTCTTCGGGCACCGACGCGTGCGTGCCGCCCGTCTGCTGAACCGTCAAGTCAAGGCGGTGGTCAAGACAGTGTCGGATACCGATCATGTGATCGCTCAGGGGCAGGAAAACTCCGCTCGGGAAAACCTCTCCTTCATTGAGCGTGCGAGTTTTGCCCACCACTTGCAAGAGATCGGGCATGACCGACGCACAATCCAGCTTGCTCTGTCCGTTGATGGCGCGCTTTTAACCCGCATGTTGTCCGTCACAAGCAGAGTGCCGCTTGAGGTGATCCAGGCGATCGGCTCGGCCAAGGGCATTGGTCGTGACCGTTGGCTTGATCTTGCTCAGACCGTTGAACGTCCGGATCTTCGCCGTGTGGCGCAGGCATCCGTTGTCGGGGAAGGTTTTGCCGATCTGCCATCCGAGGCGCGCTTCGAACGTCTCGTTCAGGATCTGCGCAATGCGCGCAAGCCAGAGAAAAAAACGCGCCCGACAGGCAATTGGCAGTCGGAAGATGCGGCCGTAAGCGCCGAGTTCAAAGGTGCTGGCAAGAGTTACTCGATCTCCCTGAAGTCGCGGGAGGCCGTCAGTTTCGGTCGTTTCATTACCGAAAATCTGGAACGGCTTCATGCCGAGTTCAGAGCCCAGTCAAAGTCGTAAGGAGAAGAAACGCAAAAGAAAAAGGCCCCCTGAAGCGTCGCCGCCCTGGAAGCCTTCCTCATATCCTAGCAGAATGAGAATCGCATCTCCGGGGAGTTCAGTCAAGAGTTTTTGGCACCGTTTTTGGTGAGCAGTTTTCTGTTGCCTTCAAGAAGGTGATGAAAAATGCAGAGGCATTCCATAACCACGCCCTTCGGGCGGGGATCAATCAAACTCGCCCATGTGAGCCGGCAGTTCGAGACAGCTCAAGCCAAAGAGGGGCTGACTGCCGATAAGTGGAAGGTTTTTCGTGATGTTTGCGAAGCACGACATTCCATCGGCATTCCGGATCGGGCTTTGACAGTTCTCGACGCCCTGTTGAGCTTTTATCCGCAAAGCGATTTGTCGGAAGAAGCCGGCCTGATCGTCTTTCCATCCAATGCGCAACTTTGCCTTCGCGCCCATGGGATGGCTGACGCAACGCTGCGACGGCACCTGGCCCTTCTGATCGATGCAGGTCTGATTTCGCGCAAGGACAGCCCAAACGGCAAACGCTACGCCCACAAGTCACGTGACGGGCGCGTTGAAGATGCGTTCGGGTTTTCGCTGGCGCCGCTTCTTGCCCGCAGGGACGAGCTTGCGCACCTGGCCCAGCAAGTGGTGGCCGACCGCCGGCGTCTGCAGCTAGCGAAAGAGGCCATCACCATCACAAGACGAGACGTTCGCAAGCTCATTACTGCAGCCTTGGAAGAAGGTGCTGGCGGCGATTGGCACATGCTCGAGCAAGCCTATTTACAGATTGTCGCCCAGCTTCCACGAAGCCTGACGATCGAGGTTGCCGAAGACTGCCTCCAGAAACTGACTGACTTGCACCAGAAGGTGTCTAGCCTTTTAGAAATGCAGCTTATTTCTCAAAATATGAGCGGCAATGGCGCTGAAAATGAGCGTCATATACAGAATTCAAATACCGAATCTCCCTATGAACTTGAACCTAGCTCTAGAAAAGAGCAGGGCGAAAGCCCGAGGCTGGAGCTGAAAGCGAAGCGCGAACCGATAAAGGCGTTTCCTCTCGCAATGGTGCTGAAGGCTTGCCCGCAGATTGTCGACTATGGACCCGGCGGCGCGATTGGGTCGTGGCGCGAGTTGATGCAAGCCGCCGTGGTTGTCCGTTCGATGTTGGGGATAAGTCCTTCAGCCTACCAGGATGCCTGCGAGACCATGGGGCCGGAAAATGCAGCGGCAGCCGTTGCTGCCATCCTTGAGCGCGCAGGGCATATCAATTCGGCGGGCGGTTACCTTCGCGATCTGACCCGACGCGCAGCGCGGGGCGAATTCTCACTGGGGCCAATGATTATGGCTTTGATGCGGGCAAACGGGGAGGCGCGGTTGGCAACCGGTTAGGGGATAAGCGACGACCGGGCAGAGTCTTGCTATCATCAAGTTGATGGCAATGGGAGCCGATCCAGGTGAAAAAACAATGAGACTGGAACCCATAGAGGGCGATTTGATCTGCTGGTTGATTGTCAGCCGTACAAACCGGCATTTTATCACGAGTAATCAGATGGTTATGGGTCGCGAAGAACGTCTTATTTGGAGCCGGTCGTTCCTGAGATATATCACTTCATCTTGTCGGCACCGCTAGACTTGATGCGGCCCAGAGGAATGGAAAGAGCGGGTAGGGGAGGGGCCCAATCTGCCAGGACGGGCGATTTCGGCTTAGCTGTTCGATCCTGAGGCTCGCGATTGCACTATGGCGCCTGCCGCTCGAGGCAGAGGTGATAATCAGGATCGCGCCTTCTGAGATCTCACAAGGTCTCAGGCGTGCAGGTCGCGATCAGTCTGAACAAAATATCGCCCGGTCAAGGCCTTGGCGATTTTGCGCTTCCTTGGCTGCGGTGTCGCACGAACGGCAAGCCGGATTGCGGAACTGAGGGCAGGGGACGGTAAGGTCTTGATGGTCTGGTATAGCGATCCAGCGTAAGCGGTTAGACGCCCCCACGTAGCGGCGCGGAACGATATGGTGCTCAGTTTCCTCATGAATCTTCTGGGGGAGTCCTATGAGCGACAGTGTGAATCAGGCCCGAGCCTTTGAGGTTTTAATAGCAACGCCAATACGGTCGCGCGTGTACCGCGAGATTCGTCGGATGACGACAAGGCTCAGCTGGTTTCGGAAGCTCTTTTGCCATGGACCAATACGTCAGTCATTGCGTGCGCGGCTGGACTTGATCCCTCGGCCAGCGCACCGTCCCAAGCGACGATTTCGATCAACCAAGCCCTGAAGTATCTGGAACACGTCTGACAGACGATGGAACCTCGTCAACAATGACAAGTTCGTCTCTGTGACCCGCCAGATAGAGCTCCGGCTCCGACAGTTTGGGGCGGTTTGCCTCTGATTCGAGATCGAGATAGATTGAAGGTTGGGTTTCTGCGATATGGAGTCTGAGGATTGTCTTGCCGGCTTGGCGGGGACCCGATAGTGCAACCGCAGAACTATCGTTCCCAAGATGTAGGAGTTTGGCTTCGATTCTACGTTTGATAATCCTTGCATTTATGAAGCATTATTCAGTAACTGCAAGGATGAGCGATGGCGGGATTGCTTCATCGCCTCGCAAAGCGGAATGCTGCGGTTTGCAGCCTCGGTGAGATAACCCGCACGTAAGCCGGGTGCTGAAAACTCCCGTGGCTCTCCAATCCAGCCATGTTCGCCCGCTGCTTGACGATCGCGTTTACCGGTTCCGGCTCCAGCGCGCGTTTGACACATTGCCCCAGCGATCAACCTTCCTGAACACGCTGCCCTCTATCCTCGCCACTTCGATCCAGACATCCAGCACCTCGACGGACCTGCCATTGAGATAAACGACCTCATCGTGATCGGCGCCTGAGGTTTTGGTGGTTTTGGTGCGGCCAAGATGAATGCCGCGAGGGGGAGGGGAGGGCCGTCCTCCGTCTCGATCGGAGGTTCTACGGTAATTTTCTCCAGTCACAATCCAGCAAACTCACTGCGGCGACCGCCAGAGGCGAAGGCGACCATCATGATCGCCCGATTTCGACTATCGTTGAGGCTGCCGGTGGTGCAGTAGTCGCCAGTATTTTTGCCAACACGTCGCGGGGCACCGCTTTGGCACTGTTCCGCGTTCGTGGCCTGGCCGGCGAGACCAAGATGCCAGCCGTCGGAGCACGGTGTCCGGCGCATGCGGCCAGGCGGTACGCAAGGATCCCTGATCGAAGAGGTTTTGGGAGACGCCTTCCAGTATTCCATGGTCAGAATCTACCTTTCGCTTCTCCGGATTGCGCAAGTGGTGCACAGCGAACTTCAGAAGCATCGCCTCTGTCGCCGGCCAGATCAGCGACTTTCCGGTGGCGGCAAGGGTCCGAGCCTGTAAATTGCATTATCTGGTGTCAGGGCGTGGAGCGTGTTTGCGCCCATGGCCTCGTTGACCAAATGGTTTAAGGTTTCGGTGTCCTCGTCGGTAAGCAGCTCGGCAAGGTCGTCGCGTCGCTCCATTGGCAAAACGGCGGCGATCGTATCAAGTTCTTCGGCGCGGCGGTCGACCGGTGACTTTTGGGTTGAAGGTTGCAAGCGTAGTTCCAAAAGCACGCTTCAAGACAGCGCTGCGCCGTCCAACCAACGACACAACTTTTCCTGATGAATCGAATCAATACTGCTCGATAAGGGGTATGAGACGCGTCATTAGGTTCTAAACCCTCGATTGGGAGCGTCTCACATATGAAAAGCCCACTCAAATGATACACTGATTTGCGTCTCATGGAGATTGTCTCAGCGCGTATACCCTAAAGTACCGGTGATCAGTCGCCGATCCAGGCAACGGCGGGCTATCGCCTCGAGGGGATTAGGGAACCAAACATCTGATTTATCGAAAAGAACCGGGATATAGGTCGAGCTCTATAGAGAATGTGTTGCAAAGCTTATGGACGTGATGTCATGTCGCTATGTGACGAGGCATGACTTGGGAGAGGACCGGCTGATGGGGGGAACCTATTTCGACGATGAACAAGAGATAGGCCCGCAAGGGTTGGCATTGTTACGCAATGTGCTCGCCGACCTGTTTCGAGACCAATCTAGCGACTCAAATGCCGATGAAGAGCTTGGCTTAGCAAAGGAGCTGGTGGCCCTTTTCAAGTCTGGCTTTCGTAGCGAGGAGGAGCTGAAAGCTATGGCCAAGAGCAGCAGCTTTCTCAACCATCATAATTCCTAGCAGCGAGCGTGGTTCGCGTCACGGCACTTGGGATAACAACATCGAGAGCCATCTGCATGATTCCAATCAAAGGACTTGAAAGCAGCGCAGGGGCGACTAGTTCGCGCGCATGATCCACGACGTTGCCAAAAAGCTGAAATTCAGCCCTGACACCTGACGATCTGGCACTGCTGGAGAAAGCTTTCGCGCGGGTGTGCGAACTGCGCGGCGTCTCGGAAGCATCGCCGCCGGCGCAGGAGAGCGCCAAAGTGCTGATTAACCTATATCAGAGCGGAATTCGAAACAGGTTCCAGCTGGTGGCAATGCTGACGGGGAAAGGTTTCCGTAGAGAAGTGTCAGCCCAGCGTTGATCTGGTTGCGCCCATCGGACGATCGGACCGGAAATCGGTGCCGTACTGCCTTGATTTGGACATGAGGAATTGTTTGTCGTGCTTACAAATAAATCCTGCGCGGCAACTTACGTATCATCAGATCGCTGCGCAGACTTCTCTTTGTGGTAGCTCAGATTACCGAAACGTTTTCGGCCTTGGATTCGCCCGTCTTGCGGTCCTGACCGAACTTCACAGCGAACCTTCTGGCCGTCCTTCAATGCCTCGCCGAAGCCGACGGCCGAGAGTATGCACAAAGACGTCCTGACTGCCGTCATCCGGAGTGATGAAGCCGAAGCCCTTGTCCTGAGCAAAGAATTTTACTTTTCCGGTCGGCATGTGAACCTCGTTGGTGATTGAGACGCTGACCCTATTCGCCATAGGCCGGAGTAACAAGCGGCATTTCTCTCAGTCCTCTGGAGACCAGCTGGTAAGCGAAGACGGGAGGACTGAGACTTTAGGCAAAGATCGCTGATTATAAACCGCTGCTTTAGGTTTTTAGCGGATATTCGGCGTGAACTGTGTTGGCGGTTTTGGCTTGTCGCTGCGTCCCACGGGGCGATCGAAAGCGCATCGTCGTCTCTTCCGGTTGAGTTTTCGAGGCGTGGTGTGACGGTGACTGAGTATGGATGACGTCTGGAAAGTTCTTGCTGGCAATCTGGCCGCCGTCGCATTGATCGTCTCGATCTGGACACATCTCTCCTATCGTTTCTACCAGTCGACGCCCAATGTGGCGCTGCGCCGGCCTCGGGGTCACAATGGGTCTGGCGGCGATCGCCTCAATGCTACTCTCGGTGCGCTTCGGTGTTGGGGTTATCTTCGACCTTCGCCTTGCGATAATCGAATTGGCAGCAGTATTCGGTGGACCGGGGGCTGCATTGATTGCGGCAATCATGGCCGCAGGTTTCCGCTCGTACCTTGGTGGGGCAGGGGTAGCGCCGGGATTGACTGCAATCGCCATTGTTTTTGTTTGAGGAAGCTTGCTCTGGTTCTTCGCTGGTCGAAAGCCATTGAGCAACGCGCCGTCGATCCTGAGTGCCGCTATGCTCGCAGGCTGCCTTTCCATCGCAGTACTTGCACTGCTTCCTCAAGCAGATTTCCAGCGTGCTTTTGACCAGGTCGGTCTGCCAATCGTCGTTGTGAACTTTGCGACGACCGCCGCTATTGGCTATTTCTTGGCATATTTCCGCCGGTTCACGCTGGAGCGCGACATTCTGTACGCGGCGCTTACTCAGGCCCCAGACTACCACTACGTCAAAGACCTGAATCACCGTTTCGTCGTCGCGAACCTCAATGTTGCTCGTCACAATGGGCGATCGCGTTCGTCTGAAATGGTCGGGCTGACAGATAATGACCTCGCTCCAAGCGAGAGAGCCGGGCAGTTGATGGCCGCCGAGGCTGACGTCTTGCGCACCGGTCAGCCCATAGACCACTTTGAGGAGTTCTTGATCGAAAACGGAAAGCCGCCGCGTTGGTACTCGACTTCGAAAGTGCCCTTGAGAAACCGGCAAGGTGAGATGGTTGGTCTGGCTGGCGTCACGGTCGACATCACTGAGAAAAAGTTGCTCGAGCAGGAACTCCGCTCCAGTCGGAACATCATGGCCCAAGCCATGGCCGAAATGTCCGACGGGCTTGCGATGTTCGGGCCAGATGGCAAAATCGTGTTCTGCAACGATCAGTATCGTGCGCTCTTCCCGAAATCAGCCTATGCCCGCAAAGAAGGCGCACACATTACAGAAATCGTCAGGGCGACGGTGCGCAATGGTGAGCGCCAGGATATGCCCATCGATCTCGACGAAGACAGCATTCAGACGGCTGGCCAGACGCTCTTTATCAACAAGGATGAAGTGATACCGCTCACAGATGGCCGCTGGTTGTCTCTCAGAACTCGGGTGACTGACGATCACCACGTTCTGGCCCTTGTGTCCGATATCACCGCGATGAAGGAGTCTGAGCTTTCGCTCAAAAGCTTCGCCCAGCGGATGAAAGACCTTGCCGAAACAGACGCATTGACCGGCCTTGCCAATCGGCGATCCTTCGATGAAGGCCTGCAGCGCGAATTTGAGGCAGCCAGGCAGACTGGCCGACCTTTGTCTGTGCTTCTGATCGATGTCGACAGGTTCAAGGCTTATAACGACCGTTACGGTCATCTCGAAGGTGACAGCTGCCTCAAGTCAGTTGCCGGGGCTATCGCGACTGCGGCTCGCCGCTCTGGCGATCTAGCGGCTCGATTCGGTGGCGAGGAGTTTGCCGTTCTTTTGCCCGATACCGACGGCAACAAAGCGATCACGATTGCTGAGAAGGTCAGATCGTCCATCCGGGACCTCGGCATGGTTCACGAAGGCAGCGAGTACGGGATTGTCACCGTCAGCCTGGGCGCCACCGTCTTCACCCCGAATTCAAGGGTCGCCAATCCTGCTGAACTCGTGGCACGAGCCGATCTTGCACTCTACCAGGCAAAGGATGCAGGGCGAGATCGCGTTGGCTTTCAACGACTGGCAGAAGAGCGCTCCAAACGCCCCGCGAAAATCTGAGGGCGCAACGGTTTAATCCGTGAAGTGGTTCGTCCCAGGCTTCGGTTGGACGACACGAACTTCAGACGCGATCCAGTCGCGAAATAACGCCACCTTTGGATGGTCTCGATTGCCCGCTCGATAGAGCAGATCATAGCCCCATTCGACATCCAACCTTGCCTGCGGGAACAGCGACACGAGCCTTCCGGCGGCTAGGTCTTCGGCAACAAGAACACTGCGTCCGAGTGCGACACCGGCACCCTGGATGGCGGCGTCAATCGACATGCTGCCATGGCTGTAGCCAGGGCCTCGCGTGCCTGGAAACGGGAGGCGCATTACGGCGAACCAGCGCTCCCATGTGGTGAGCATCCCGATCTCATGGATGAGCTGGCACCTTGCAATGTCCTCGATGCCCTGCAACCCGCCCATCTTCTCACGATAATCGGCGGAGCAGACGGGAGAGACGTATTCGTTCATGACGCGCTCGGCGGAGGCGTAAGGGTATTGCCCGGCACCATAGCGGAGCGCGACATCGACATGCCCCGACGAGAAGTCGACGTCCGCGTCGGTCACTTCGAGATGGACATCGAGATGCGGGTGCTCTGCCATCAATCGGTGAAGACGCGGCGTGAGCCATTTGCTGGCGAAGGAAATGCCGCAACTGATCACAATACGGCTTGTATCACTCCTGCGCCGTATCTCGTCCGCTTCGCGTCCGAGTTCGGAAAGGAGCCGCGTGACCGTACCGTAGAAGGACTGTCCAACCTCGGTTAATTCGATCCGTCTAGTTAGACGGCGGAAGAGTGGTACGCCCAGATCATCTTCCAGCGACTTGATCTGGCGGCTGATCGCACCGTGGGTCAGATGCAGCTCTTCAGCAGCGAGTGTCATGCTGAGGCGGCGAGCAGCCGCTTCAAAGGCGCGAAGTGTCTGCAGTGGAGGAAGATTGTCCGGCATGAGAGCCTACATGTGATCAGTACTCACGCATCTTGTGAGAACAAATGGTTTGTCTTACGCGTGTCAGGGACATTACACGTTGATTTAACGCACACCAATCCCACTAAGGGTCAAGCCTTTGTCATCCGTTCAGAACGAAGCGGTCGTCATCGCAAATACCTATGCGCCGAGCTACTCGATCTCGGGCAAGAGCCTGCTGGCCATGCTGCTTCTCGCCCTCATGTGGGGGCTTTCTATCCCGATCACCAAACTCGGGCTCGGCACAATCCCGCCGATGACCTTCACCGCCCTCCGCTTCATGGTGGCCGTGCCGCTCTTCATGTTCCTCGCACGCAAGGAGCTGAGACTGCCAAGGGAGGCAATACCGTCCGTGGTGGGCCTTGGTGTCATGGGCATCACGCTTGGCAACGTTGCGCAGTCTTTTGGTGTTCAGGGGACTTCCGCCTCGGTCGGCACCATTCTCTCTGCGACCATTCCGATCTTCATGGTCATTCTGGCTGCCATACGCTTCAAGCAGCCTGTCACCTGGGTGCACTGGTGCGGTCTGCTGGCAGCCTTCGGAGGCATCGCCCTTGTGGCCGTCGGCAGTGGTCCCGGTGTCGATGACATGTCCCGGACGACGGCCTCGGGCGTGGCATGGATGCTTGTCTCGGCCGTTGGCATTGCGATCTACTACATCTGGAGCGCGGAACTGACGAACCGTTACGGCCTCATGCCTGTCGCAGCCTGGAACATGCTGGCCGGGCTCGTGACCATGCTTCCACTCGCAGCCTGGGAGATGACAGATCACTCTATCGAACTCACAGCCCCGTCTGTGCTCGCCATCGTCTATCTCGGCGTGATGGTGACCGTCGTCGGATTGATCCTCTGGCTCTATCTGCTCAAAGTCGTTCCCGCGCGCGTCGCGGCCAGTGTCCAGTATCTACAGCCAGTCTTCGGCATCTCCGCCAGCGCCTTCCTCTTCGGCGATCCACTGGGCGTGATGTTTGCAGCAGGCGTTGGGCTCGTCGCTGGTGGGTCTTGCGCTCGCCGCCTCCGGAAAGCGGAGCCAATCTGAACCGGTACCGGGCTGACTTTCAAGCCATCCCCCGCCGCTTGGGACTCCCAGGAGCGGCGTTTGGCCCGCCATTCGTGGCGGGTCTTTTTTCGAATTGCTGGGGCAGGCCATGCGGGGGGGGGGATTTCGCGGCTATGTCAACCGTTCCGCCTGAGTAGCCAGATCCTGCCTAGAGGAGTTTTACAGTCGCCGAGAACCGCGTTCCGCCTCGAGACTGGAACTCGTAGCTACCGTGCAACTGGCGAACCGATCCATCTACGAGGCGCGTGCCAGTACCCACGGTCACCGCGCCGACGTCGAAACCGACACCTTCATCAGCAATTGTGAGGAGGCTTTGACCGAGCGCGTCTTGTTCTGTCAGAGCGATCCACAGGTTACCTTCATCACCAGCTGGGTAAGCGTACTTGATCGCATTCGTCACAACTTCGTTAACTAGCAAGGCCAGTGCTGTCGCCTTGTCAGCGGATACGGGTTGAGATTGCAGATCGAATTCGACATGAAGTTTGGCATCATGGGCGGTAACTGCACTGCAGACGACGGCTCGAATCAGCTCTGCCGCATCGATTTCTGAGTAGGCATCATGTTTGTAGATCTGCTCGTGAACTGCGATCATTGATTTGATCCGACTGTTGAGGGCATCAACGCCCTCGGATCCTCGCATTTGAAGTCGGACGAGAGACATCACGGATTGCAGGTTGTTCTTCACCCGGTGGTGGATTTCCCGCAGCAGCATCTCATTGGTTTCGAGTGCTTTGGCGAGTTGTGCCGATTGCTGTTCCTGGGCTCGCAGGAGATGTCGAACCCACCACCCGACGACGGCAGCAGCGCCGATGATCATGACGCCAACGATGCTCAGCATCAGCAGGGTTTTTCGAAACGGCTGGATGAGGAACTCGTAGTCTGCTGCAGCTATTGCCACGAACGGTGTTCCGTCCACCCGCCGGTATGCAACGACGCGCCTCACGCCGTCCATTGGCGAAGACTCTGCAAGATATGTCCCGACGGCGCTTCTTTCAGATATTTTGTGAAGAGGATGTAGCCGGACATGTCCAGCGTGGTCTCAGGCAACGGGTAGCGCGCGACCAGCATGCCGTCATCGCGGACAAAACTGACCGCATAGTCCCCGCCGAGGTCCACTGTTTCCCAGATGGGCCGCGTGATGTCGGCAGGAACGGACACCATGATGGCCCCCATGAAATTGCCATCTCGCACGATGCGTCGGCTGAAGACAAAGATCTGGTCGGCATTCAGCCGGCTTATCAGTAGGGAGGAAACGTACTCTGTTTTCCCATCCCTGACCGCCGTGAAGTAATCTCGATCCGTAATGTCGACCGGCTTGATCTCGGGGTCTGTCGAATAGAGTGTTCTGCCTTGAGCGTCGACAACGTAGGCCTGGACGCGTCCGGGCAAGCCTTGGGTCGCGACGTCCATGTTACGGATACTGCCGTCGAACCTCAGATCTGTGAGGCGAAGGGCATCGTCAATGCGGCGAACCGCCTGGATCCCCATCTGATGGATCCAGGACACATGACTTGAAACGATTTTCGCGGACGCCATAGCGCGCTCTTCGGCGCGTTCGATCGTCGCGAAATACGATTGAGCAGCCCATGTGCCGAGTATCGACAGGAGCGCGATGAGGGCTGCGGCCGTGGCAATTCCCGCAACCTTCGACACCGATCGGGTAGATTCGCCCATTGTCACCGCCCATCTCCCTCGCGCTGGTGTCCGGTCATCGACTGCCAACACCGCTAATGAGACGGAACACAAAGATCAACGAAAATCGAAACTGCTCAATCGGAGAGCTAGACCGGCGTGTTGTCAGGCCGCCTGGATCAGGTCGAGGTCGGATGCGTGACTGACCACAGCAGTTGCAACGACCATTTGGGCAACGGCATCTGCAACGTCTCGGCGTTTGGTACTCGACATCCTCGAGGCCCAGGCCGAAACGATCAGCGGTCTTTACAAGGCCGAGGTCGTCCATCGACGCGGACCCTAGCGCAACTTCAAAGCCGTGGGGTTCGCCACGCTTGAATGGGTCGATTGGATCAACAACCGTCGCGTTCTGAAGCCCTCGGAAACCTTCAGCCCGTAGTCCGAAGAACGATACCATGCCATGCTGGACGCGTCAGCCGTGGCCACTCTACCTAAACCAAACGGTCTCCGGCAAAGGCGGCGCGGTTCGGTGGCTTGGCTAGGTTTATACAAGCAGATCCTACTTGCTAGCAAAGTCAGGGTTTTCGCGGACTTTCTGAAGGAGAACCTGTTGAACTTCAACCCTTGGTTTGAGCCACCTGCACTTCGACCGTCACGTGCGAGAGATCATGAATTGCGGACAGTTTGGCTTTGTAAGCGGCGACGCTGAGCGGTGCTAATGATCTGACGGAGACGATGGCGCCGTGATGTCCCGGGCCAAGCTGCCAGACATGAAGATCGATAATTTCGTCACCGTCTCCTTCAATGATCTCCCGGATTTCTCGTGGCAGGTCCTCATGCGGTGGAAGGTAGTCAAGCAGGACTGCGCCCGTATCCCGCATCAGCCCCCACGACCAGCGCGCGATAACCATTCCTCCGACGATCCCCATAGCTGGATCCATCCAGTTCCATCCGTAAAGGCTTCCGAGGAGCAGCGCTGCGATGGCAAGGACGGACGTTAAAGCGTCTGCGAGCACGTGCAGATAGGCAGCTCGGAGATTGTTGTCGGTCGATGCCGCATGATGGTGCCCATGGCTACCATGATGATGACCATGATCATGAGCGTGATCGTGCCCCTGATGGTGCTCATGTCTGTGGTGGTGATGGGTATGGTCGTCCCGCAGGAGCCAGGCGCAGAGGAGATTGACGCCGAGTCCTACCACCGCCACGGTGATCGCTTGCGGGAAATCGATCGCCACCGGACTGTAGAGGCGCATCAGGCTCTCCCAGCCGATCAGCAGCGCAATCAGTGCCAAAACCACCGCACTGCCGAAGGCTGCAAGGTCACCGAGCTTGCCTGTGCCGAAGGTAAATCGAGGGTTGCGCGCATTTTTGCGGGCGAACATATAGGCAAAGGCTGCGATCAACATTGCAGCCGCGTGCGTCGACATGTGCCATCCGTCGGCCACAAGCGCCATCGAACCGTACAGCGAACCGGCGGCGATCTCCACCACCATCATCGTCGCGGTAATCGCAATCACAATCCAGGTGCGGCGCTCGTTGCGAGCGTGATTGTCGCCGAGGAAGACGTGGTCGTGAGGCGACTGAAGGCGCGTGTTCGAGCTCATTTCAAATACGTCCTGATGGCTTCGATGAGTTCGGCCGCACCTTGTGCGCGGGCCTTGTCCGGATCGGTCTGCGGATTCGAAACATGCTCCCGGATGTGGTCCTCGATCAGTTCCCCAGTCAAGCCGGAGACGGCGCCGCGAATGGAAGCCACGAGGTTTAAGACCTCGCCGCATGGCGCATCTGCCTCCAGTGAACGTTCCACCGCCTCGATTTGTCCCTTGAGCCGCCGAACGCGGGCGAGCAGCTTGTCTTTATGTTTGTTGATATGGCCCATAACATAGGGGGGTACCCTATATCACCTGGTCGTGCAAGTCCTCGTTCCGAGCACTTGACCTTACCATAATAGGAAGGTGCATGCTGATTTACGGTTGATGGAAATCAATCCGCAAGGCGCCGGAAGCTCCTATTGTGGTGTCCGCGACGGAGAGAGGACGATGAGCGGTACCGTCAGGCTATTGAAATGGGTGATGCTCACCATCGTGGCCTTGGCGATGGTGCTTCTGTTCGCGCCTCCCCAGTCGCATGCAGGTCCACAGCACTGCCGGATTCAAGTCGTCGATTCCGGCGGTGAAAGTCACGTCCAGACAGGCGGCTCGACTGGTGCCAATCCCTTGACCGATACCTGCTGTCAGCGCGTCTGCACCGTGTGTGTCCCGTCGTCGTCGACGATGCTGCAGATACCTGAAAAATTCGAGCGTGCGCCGGTCCGAATCCCGCTGTCCTCAACGCTTCAAGGTCAGATCCCAGCTCCCGGACGCCACCCCCCTCGAACCGCTGCCTGACAACGGCGCCTAAAGCGCAATTTTCCTGTCAACAGCAAGGTCGCCAAAACGGCCGGATCGAGAGAAACATCATGTATCGCAGAGACTTTCTGAAAACGCTTGCCTTGGGTTCCGTGGCCCTGTCCCCATTCGGCCAGGCTTGGGCAGCCGCTGGAACACAAACGAACGAGCTTGTGATCGGTAAACGAATACTGGAGGTCAACGGCAAGGCTGCCTCAGTCTTCGGACTGACCGACAAGGCGGGAAACGCCGGGCTGGTCCTCAGCGCGCCCTCGGACTTCGACGTTCTTCTTCGCAACGAAAGTGACGAGGAGACGCTCATCCACTGGCATGGGCTTACGCCGCCTTGGGATTTGGACGGGGTGCCCGGCAATCCGGCTGCACTGCTTCCGCCTAAGGAAAGCCGGGCCTACAAGTTGCCCTTGCCGAGAGGCGGCACCCATTGGATGCATGCCCACACTCTGCAGGAGCAGAACCTGCTCGCGGCACCGCTGATCATACGGACCGCTGAGGATCTTGCCCGCGACGAGCAAGAGGTCATCGTGCTCCTGCATGATTTCTCCTTCAAGTCGCCCGAGGAACTGCTTTCCGACCTTCAGGGCGGTGGCGGTCATGCCATGCCCCCGGACACGGAGATATGTCCTCCATGATGAACATGCATGGCGGCCATCAGATGGGCTCGGCTGAAACTTCGGCTGCGCCTCATATGATGATGGGCATGGACCTGAACGATATCGAGTATGACGCCTACCTCGCCAATGAACGGACGCTTGATGACCCCGAGATTGCCAAGGTCGAACGGGGCGGCCGCGTCAGGCTGCGCATTATCAATGGCGCGACGGCAACCGCTTTCACGATCGATACGGGCGGACTCGAGGGTGAGCTGATCGCTGTCGATGGGATGGACGTCGTCCCGGTCCGTGGCCGCCAGTTTCCGTTGTCGATGGGCCAGCGAGCTGATATCCGTCTCGCCTTGCCGTCTGCCGAAGGGGCATATCCTATACTGGCCCTGCGGGAAGGGGCTGTTGAGCGCACTGGGGTTATCCTGGCTACGTCCTCTGCACGAGTGCAGAAGCTTGAGACCACTGGGGCAGCCGAGGGTCCGGTTCTCGACCTTTCGCTGGAGCAGAGCCTTCGAGGCATCACACCTCTGGCACGTCGCCCTGTCGATTGTCAGTTTGCTCTGATGCTGGGCGGCGACATGGCTACCTATCGGTGGTCCATCGATACCGACGGCCCGATCGAAGTTAGCCGCGGGCAGCGTATTCGGATTTCCATGCACAACATGTCGATGATGGCCCATCCCATGCATCTGCATGGCCATCATTTTCAGGTCACGGAAATCAACGGCAAGAACATTTCCGGCGCTATGTGGGACACGGCGATGTTGCCGCCCATGGCACGGGTGTCGATTGAGTTCGACCCTGACAATGCTGGGCGATGGCCGCTACATTGCCATCATCTCTACCATATGGCAGCCGGCATGATGACGTTTGTCGACTATGGTCCTCAAGGCGGATGATGTTCGCAGACAGGAGTGGACATAGGGCTGATCTTCCCGTTCGAGAGCTCCAGTTTCGCCATTTGCAGTCGCCCCGCTAATCGCGAGGCTACTGCTGGCGAAACAATCTGTTACCTTCACGACATAAACTGCAGCGCATCCATTTGCTACATGGCGAGCGGTGCGCTGCTGATCAATCTGCGGAGAGAACACACTTGGATGCCTCAGCCGAAATCCTGATCGTTGACGATGACGGTCAGATCTTGATCCTTGTGGCAAAGTTCCTGAGGGCAAACGGCTTTCGCGTTCACACGGCGCGAAACGGCGTGGAGATGGCCGAGACCCTAAAGCGCTTGTCGGTCGATCTCATCGTGCTTGATCTCATGCTGCCGGGGAAGAACGGGCTGGAGATCTGTCGCGAACTGCGCCGCACTTGTTCCGTCCCGATCATCATGCTGACGGCCAAGGGCGACGAGACAGATCGCATTATCGGTCTTGAGGTCGGGGCAGACGACTATCTGCCCAAACCCTTCAATCCTCGCGAATTGCTGGCACGCATCGGCGCGGTGCTAAGGCGGACTCGCACGGCTGGCAACCCGACGACTGAGCGAGCAGGGCGGAGCTTCAGCTTTGCTGGGTGGTCGCTCGATACGATGAAGCGAGAACTGACCGCACCAAGCGGCGTAGTCGTGGATCTCTCGACGGGAGAATACGACCTGCTGCTCGCGTTCCTCGAAGCGCCACAACGCGTTCTCAGTCGTGAGTTTCTCTTGGACGCGGCCCGCAATCGTGCGATCGAAGGCTACGATCGGTCGATCGATGTCCAGGTCAGCCGTCTGCGTCGCAAGCTCGACGGGCGTGAAGATCTCATCAAGACAGTGCGCGGCGCGGGTTATCTCTTTGCAACGGATGTCGTTCGTGCCTGATGGTCGTTACGAAACACGGTTACAGCGCTGGTGGCGGTCGATCGACAGCCTGAGGCTGCGGACGGCACTCGTCGTCCTGTTCGGCATCTCTCTCGTGCATTTCGGCAGCCTGTTCACCTACCACCAGAGCCTGGAACAGGAACTGGACCTTGCAAACGAAGTCCGGCTTGCAGACCAGCTTCTGACGATCAAACGATCCGTCATGCGTGCGCCGGTCGATGAACGGGAGGATATCGCGCACGACTTCTCCGGCGGTTCGATAGATGCCCATTGGGGTTCGACTCCCTATGCGGTCGAGGGCGATACCGCCGGTCAGAACTGGGAGCCACTTCGTCGCAACCTTCGAGCACTTGCTCCAGAGATTGCCGAGGACGGTCTGATTATCGGGCCTGATAACCAGGCAGGAAACGATCCGCATCTGGCAGTCGTGTCGATCAAGTTGCCTGACGCTTCATGGATCAACGTCAATCTCGTCTCCTGGGACCGCAAGGTGCCGCCGCCGGGAGGAATGCTGGTTTCGACGACGCTAATGGCTCTCGGGGCAATCATCGTCTCCATGCTTCTGGTGCGCTGGTTCACGCGTCCACTGACAGCGGTGGCCACTGCGGCCAAGGATTTTTATCGAGGCAAGACTGTCGTTCCCGTTCCGGAAACGGGTCCGCGGGAGGTGGTCGAACTCGCCGCCGCCTTTAACGATATGCAACGGCGCATCGAGCGATTGATCGAAGACCGAACGCAGGCGCTCGCGGCCGTTTCACATGATCTGAAAACGCCGATCACGCGACTGCGGTTCAGAGCCGAGGATCTGGCCGATGGTGTCGCGCGCGATGCAATGGCCGAGGATTTGATGGAGATGGAGCGGATGCTCGATCAGACGTTGTCTTTCCTGCGCGGGGATCGCAGCGACGAGGAACTGAAGCCGATCGATATCGTCGCGATCCTTGAAACTCTTGTCGATGATGCGGTTGATCGTGGCGCATCCGTTGAGCTTTCTGGCGCCAATCACGCAATTCTCACCGGGCGTCGGCTGGCGCTGAAACGAGCCTTTTCGAATCTTATCGAGAACGCAGTCAATTATGGCGAGAGGGCATGGGTCGAGGTCGATGACCGGCAATCCGACATTGTCATCACAATCGGTGATGAAGGCCCCGGCATCGCACCGGAGAACATAGAACAAGCCCTTTCTCCCTTTGTTAGGCTTGAGCCATCCAGGAACCTTGAAACAGGCGGTTTTGGGCTCGGACTGCCGATTGCCCAGGCGATCATTGACGGGCATACCGGTACGCTTCGCCTGGAGAACGGTAAAACGGGAGGTCTGGTCGTCAGTGTCATCCTCCCAAAGGACGCGACAAAACGATCCTGAAACATTCTGTAACAATCGGGACATCGACGGACAAACAGGCGCAGCTACACCGGAGCAATTCAACTTTTGCTCAGGATTACGATGGTCGACCGATTCGCCTCTGTTCTCGCTGGAATCTGCCTTTCTGTCATAGGACTTGCTGCATCCTGTGCAGCGGCCCATGAGGGTCATGATCACGGCGCGCCGCCCCCGCCGGTCTCGACCACGATCGCACCCCGCGCGGACGCATCGACGGTCGATCTCGAACTGGTCGCTGTGGCACGTGGAGAGCGGCTGGAAATCTTCCTCGACAGCTTCAAGGGCAATGAACCGGTCGACGGTGCGATGCTCGAAATCGACGGCCCTTCGGGAACGCTGACGGCCGAAGCTTCGGGCGAGGGAACCTACGTGGCGACGGCACCATGGCTGACAAAGCCCGGTTCATACGATCTTGCCATCACCGTGATGGCCGGTGACCTCTTCGACGTCCTGACAGTTACAATGGTAATCCCCGAGATGACGGCCAGCCCCGGTCCGGTGGCTGTCGCTGATGATTTCCTCATCAGTTCGGCTTTTGCGCAGGAGCTTGGCGCCCGACTGCGGCGACAGGACATGACACTCTGGGTGGTCGGCGGTGGTGGCATCGTGGTCGGCTTGCTGCTTGCATTGCTTTTCCGCAGCCGCAAGACTGGAAGCTCGACCGCTGCATTAGCCGCAGTCCTCTTACTTGCCGGAGCGCCGCAATCGGAGGCCGCCGGACCTGCAGCACCCACAGCGCAAGCAGCCGAGCGGGATGTCGCCCAGCGGTTTGCTGATGGCTCGATCTTCGTTCCGAAGACAACCCAGCGCATCCTCGCCATCAGGACCATCTTCACCGAGCAGGCAGCTCACGCGGGGACGGTTGAACTTCCGGCCCGCATCATCCCAGACCCCACAACGTCAGGCTATGTTCAGGCCTCTGTATCTGGAAGGCTTCTGCCGCCACCCGGCGGGTTCCCGCAGCTCGGTGCGCGCGTGTCCGCGGGAGACGTCTTGGCCCTCGTGCAGCCCTCTGTCGGCGCCGCTGATTTGACAAGCCAGCAGCAGCAGGCTCGTGAGCTCGATCAGGAAATCATGCTGGTCGAACGCAAGCTGCAGCGTTTCGAGCGGCTGCAGTCGGTGGTGGCACGTGCTGAGATCGAGGATGCAACACTGGAACTCCAGGGCCTCAAGGCGCGGCGCGCCAACCTTGAACAGGCGCCGACGGCGGCTGAAGAGCTGACCGCCCCCGTATCTGGCGTCATCGCTGCGGCCCAGGCCGTTGCCGGTCAGATTGCCGAGCCCAATACCGTGATCTTCCAGATCATCGACCCCAGCCGTTACTGGGTAGAAGCACTGAGCTTCGACGCGCATTCCGTGACGGGGACGGCGCGAGGGAAATTCATGGATGGCAGAACCGCCTCTCTCTCCTATCGGGGCAGCGGGCTTGCCGATCGCAATCAGGCAATCCCGATCCATTTTAGCGTTGAGGGCCAGGCAGAAGGTATCCGTGCCGGGCAGTTACTGATGGTTCTGTCATCAACCACCGACGAGCGCATGGGTATTGCCGTGCCACGCACCAGTGTCCTGCGTGCCTCCAACGGACAGTCACTTGTCTATGAACACACCAATGCGGAACGTTTCGTGCCGAGGGAAGTCCGTACCGAGCCGCTGGATGGCGATCGCCTTCTCATCGTCTCCGAGATCGAGGCCGGAAAGCGCATCGTCACACAGGGTGCCGAACTCCTGAACCAGATCCGCTGAGGCTCCGATGTTCAACTTTCTCGTTACCCAGTCCCTACGGAACCGCCTGTTCGTCTTGGCGATTGCCGCAGTCCTCATGATCTACGGGGCGTTTACGGTCACGAGGCTGCCCGTTGACGTCTTCCCCGATCTCAACCGACCGACCGTCACCATCATGACGGAGGCAGAGGGGTTGGCACCGGAAGAAGTCGAACAGCTCGTCACCTATCCGCTCGAATCCCAGATGAATGGGCTTCCCGGGGTGAGTTGCGTCCGCTCGACATCGGGCGTCGGTCTCTCGATCATCTACGTCGAGTTCGACTGGGACACGGATATCTATCGCAACCGCCAGCAGATCGGCGAGAGGCTGTCGCTTGTACAGCCGCAACTGCCGGCGAATGTCGTGCCGCAAATGGGCCCGATCAACTCGATCATGGGTCAGGTTATGCTCATTGCCGTGACCGGACCGGACGATGTCTCGGCCATGGAGTTGCGCGAGCTCGCTGACTTCACCGTCCGACCGCGAATTCTGAGCATTCCGGGTGTGGCCCAGGTCATTCCGATCGGGGGCGAGGTTCGCCAGTATCGCGTTTCTCCGAACTCTGCCGCCATGCGTTCACTTGGCGTGTCCTTCGAGCAGATCGAACAGGCTTTGGCGCAGTTCGGCTCGAACACCGGTGGCGGCTTCACCGACCAGTACAGCCGCGAGTTCCTGATCCGAAATGTCGGCCGCACACAAAACATCGAAGATCTCGCAAACGTCGTCGTGGCTAGTGTCGATGGTCAACCGGTTCTCCTGCGACAGGTTGCCGAAGTCGGCTTTGCGCCACGCCTGAAGCGCGGGGATGCCGGTTATCAGGGTCAGTCTGCAGTTATCGTCTCGGTAGAAAAACAGCCGGATATCGACACGGTAAAGCTGACCCGAGAGGTGGAGGCAGCCCTTGGGGAGATCAGCGCCACCTTGCCGGCTGGCGTCAAGGCCGATCAGGTTCTTTTCCGGCAGGCCAACTTCATCGAAACCTCGATCGGCAATGTGCAGAAGGTTCTGCTTGAAGCCATCGTCGTCGTTGCCATCATCCTCTTCGTGTTCCTCCTGAATACCAGGACCACCCTGATCTCGTTGACGGCGATTCCTGTGTCTATTCTGGTCACCGCGATCGTCTTTCATCTGTTGGGGTTGTCGATCAACACCATGACGCTTGGTGGCCTGGCGATCGCCATCGGTGAACTGGTCGACGATGCGGTCGTCGACGTCGAGAACATCTTCCGGCGGCTGCGGGAAAACCGGGAGAAGGGCAATCCGCGCTCGGTCTTCGATGTCGTCGTCTCGGCCAGTCAGGAAGTTCGCTCCGGCATCGTTTATGCAACGATGATCATTGTTCTGGTCTTCGTACCCTTGTTTGCCTTGTCAGGCATCGAGGGACGGCTCTTCGCGCCTCTTGGTCAAGCGTACATCATCTCAATCCTCGCTTCGCTCGTGGTCTCGATCACGCTGACGCCCGTCATGGCCTATTACATGCTGCCCGGCCTGAAACGCCTCGACGAGCATGAGGGCGTGGTCGTGCGTGTCCTGAAACGGGCGAACCGTCGGCTGCTCGACTGGTCCTTCGGCCATCCTAAAATCTTGATGTCGACCGTGGTCGCAGGCGTCGTGGCAGCGGTTTTGTTTGCCACCCAATTGCCGCGATCGTTCCTGCCGCCCTTCAATGAAGGCACGCTGACGATCAGCATGCTCTTCAACCCCGGCATCTCGCTTGCCGAGAGCAATCGGGTCGGTCTGATTGCTGAGCGGTTGATCATGGAAGTGCCGGAGGTCGAGCAGGTCGGTCGTCGCACGGGACGCGCCGAGCTCGACGAACATGCAGAGGGCGTCCACTCGTCCGAAATCGAAGTGGCGCTCGCTGCAGACGGTCGGTCCAAGGACGAGATCATTGCCGATATCCGCTCGCGGCTCTCGGTTCTGCCCGTTGCCACCAATGTCGGCCAGCCGATCTCGCATCGCCTCGATCATATGTTGTCAGGCGTGCGCGCCCAGATCGCGCTGAAGATCTTCGGCGAGGATCTCGACAGCATTCGGGGCTTTGCCGAGGAGTTTCGCGGCAAGCTGGCTGAGATGCCGGGGATCGTCGACCTTCAGGTGGAAAAGCAGGTCCGGATCCCGCATCTCGAAGTGATCGTCGATTACCGCCGGGCTGCCCTTTACGGCATCCAGCCGGCGGCCGTCACCGAGCAACTTGAGCGACTGTCGAACGGGACGATCGTGTCCCGCATCGTCGACGGCAATAAGCGGTTCGACGTCGTGTTGCGGCTCGAGGATGATATCCGCAGCACCAAGGGGCTCTCGGATCTGCTCATCGAGACGCCGGCGGGCTGGATCCCGGTCAGCCAGATAGCCGAAGTCCGCGAGACGGATGGTCCCAACCAGATCCTGCGCGAAAACGGCAAGCGTCGCGTCGTCGTTCTCGCCAACACCGACGGCGAAGCTGACATGGCAACGGTCATTGCCGAGATCCGAAAGGTGATCGCGACCTTGTCCCTGCCACCCGGCTTCTTCGTCAGCCTTGAAGGCACCTTCCAGGCGCAGGAAGAGTTGATGAGGACCATCGGCCTCCTCTCCATCATCTCGTTGACGATGGTGTTTGCCATCCTTTATTCCCGCTATCGCTCGGTGCTCTTCGTCTCGATCATCATGGCGAGCGTGCCGCTTGCGTTGATCGGCTCGGTCACCGCGCTCTGGATCGCAGGGCAGCCGCTTTCCGTCGCCTCGATGATCGGCTTCATCACGTTGACGGGTATTTCCACCCGAAACGGCATCCTGAAGATCAGCCACTACATCAACCTGGCGATCCAGGAAGACCTGCCGTTCGGCAGGGAACTGGTCGTGCGGGGCTCACTGGAACGTCTGACCCCGGTTTTGATGACGGCCCTGTCTGCGGGTGTCGCCCTGATCCCGCTGATGATCGATGCGACCGCACCGGGCAAGGAAATCCTCCACCCGGTCGCGATCACGATCTTCGGAGGTTTGGTCACAGCGACCGTACTCGACACGCTTCTCACGCCAACGCTGTTCCTGAAATACGGCCGCAATCCACTAGAGCGCCTCGTCGAGCAGGCTCGCAGTCAGGCGAGTGGTGCGCAACAATCCGCTGGAACGCCCAACCGAACAATCGAAGCCTTTTAAGTCCTACCAGGAGAACTCCATGCGCCGCAGTCTGCTCGCCCTTTCCCTTGTCTTCGTTATGACAGCTTTGCCCGCTTATGCACACGCGCCACGCCCTGGGCCGAATGGCGGGCTGAAGGTTGACGCAGGCGCAAACCACCATGTCGAACTCGTGGCGACAGGAACGACTGAAGTGACGGTCTATCTGTTTGACGCTGCCGACCAGCCCGTCTCTGCGGCCGGACACACAGGCAATGCAATCCTGTTGATCGATGGCGCTATCCGGCGTTTCGCGCTGTCTGCTGCTGAAGGCAACCGCCTCACGGGGACTTCGCCTGTTCTGGTCAATCCGGGTGTGAAGGGTGCGATCCAGGTGATCACCCCGGACGGGACCACCGCGCAGGGTAAGTTCTGATCCGGAAACCTCGCGAGGGAGGGATGGGCAGGATCCTTGACTTGCGGCAATGTTGTAGTGCCATCGCCTTACCAAGATTAGGTCATCGACTTGCGGGAGGCCTTCTGGGCATCTCCCGTCTTTGTTGGGGGGCTAACCGAAGTTCGCAGGAGAGAGAGAATGAGACGCAGAAATTTCTTGGCTCTGGCCGCCACCGTCGCTCTGACACCCTCTACTGGCTTCGCCGCAGTGCCATCGGTCATTCTGCATAAGGATCCCAATTGTGGCTGCTGCTCGTCATGGGGCGATGCCTTCACCAAGGTAGGCTTCTCAGTTCGCACTGTTGAAGAACCGGACATGGATCAGGTCAAGGAACGCCTGAGGGTTCCGGCTTCCATTCGAGCCTGCCACACAGCCGAAATAGAAGGCTATTTCATCGAGGGACATGTGCCGATCGATGCGGTGAGAAGGCTTCTCGATGAACGGCCTCCGCTGGCGGGGCTCGCAGTTGCAGGAATGCCTATGGGTTCGCTCGGTATGGGCGGGTCACCGGAACCCTACGACGTCATCGCAATCCCGCGCGATGGCGGTGAGTTGTATGTCTATCAGTCATTCAAGCCGGACTGACAGGAGCTGCTGCTTTTGCAGGCTACAGTCCAAAAGACTTGAGAATAGGGCACGGGCCGCTTTTGCCGGATGAGCACTCTGCAACCAGGCGCTGGAGTGCGTCGCGGGTGCGGTTGAGTTCGGCGATCCGCGTTTCCAGCGCGATCAGCCGCGCCTTTGCGGCATCACGTGCTCGCTCCCTGTCGTCCCCTGCATCGAGTTCGAGCAACTCCCCTATCTCCTCCAGCGTGAATCCTGCGGTCTGGGCCTGACGGATAAACTGCAGCCGCCTCAGATCCTCGGCGCTATAACGCCTGCCACCCTCAAGGCGCTTCGGGGTCTTGAGGAGACCCTTGCGCTGATAGAACCTGATTGTCTCCACGCCGACGCCACCGGCTGATGCAAATTTTCCGATTGTCATGTCCATTGGGTATTGACTCCGTACCATGGTACGGAACGTATGGTCTTGCCAACTGTTTCACAAGGCAAAGGAGACGTGAAATGTTGGACAGAATTAGCCCCTCGACCACAGCGAAGAAAGCCGTCCTCTACCGGATGGTGACTGCGGAGCATACGTGCCCGTACGGCCTGAAAGCCAAGGACCTGCTGAAGCGATCAGGTTACGAGGTCGAAGACCATCATCTAACGACCCGAGCGCAAACGGATGCATTCAAGGAAGAACATGACGTAAAGACGACACCGCAAGTGTTCATCGCGGGGGCCCGTATCGGTGGCCATGACGATCTGCGGCGCTATTTTGGAAAGCCGGTGGCCGATCCGAAGGCAACCACCTATCGCCCCGTCATCGTGCTGTTTGCGATGACTGCACTGATGGCAATGGGTGTCAGCTACGCCGTCCTCGGCACGCCATTCACCGTCAGGGCACTGGAGTGGTTCATCGCTTTTTCCATGGTCGTCCTGGCCCTGCTCAAGCTCCAGAACGTCGAATCTTTCGCGACGATGTTCCTGAATTATGACCTCCTCGCGAAGCGGTGGGTGCCATACAGCTACATCTACCCCTACGCCGAAGGACTTGCGGGGATTCTGATGGTGGCAGGCGTTGCGAACTGGCTCTCGATCCCAGTTGCGCTGTTCATCGGCAGCATCGGTGCCGTCTCGGTCTTCAAGGCGGTCTACATTGACAAGCGCGAACTGAAATGCGCTTGCGTCGGTGGATCGAGCAACGTACCGCTCGGGTTTATCTCACTCACCGAGAACTTGATGATGATCGCGATGGCTGCCTGGATGGCATTGGCATCGTCAGGAATGATGCTCGGTCATCAGATGTAAGTCCGTCCTAATATTGCTGGACTGAGCGCCGGCGGAAGTCCGCCGGCTCCACTGATAAAGTCGCAAATTTTGCTGCTGCCCGTAGCGCTCAATAATCAATGGGAAGACACAGGACTCATGGAAATCAGTGCCGCTGCAGGACGTTTTCCGGGACCAAGTTGCACCAGGCTTAAGGGTCTCATTTATTTCGGGATCATATGCTGACAGTCTGGCTGCACTGTTGTCAGCATCAGCCGGGCCAAAGGGCTCACGCGAGACTCTTCCTGAAGATCACCTTGTCGTCGCCTTCCTGATAAAAATCGCGGATTCGCCCTTCCAGCTCATAGCCATTCTTCAGGTAGAAACGCCGCGGGGGTTCGAATTCGTCTACGCCGGAAGTTTCGACCAGAAGAATGCGTGCGCCAAGCGCTCTGAGACGTTTCTCCACTTCTGCAACGAGTTCGGCACCGAAACCCTTGCCCTGTTGCTGTGGATGGACTGCGATCAGCTGCAGATTGAAGGTGCCATCGGTCAGTTTCTCCGGCGCGACATAGGCAACCCCGAGCGGCTGAGGGTTCGTGAGAACGAGCCACAACTCTTTCGCCTCATTGTCGTTGAGGAATTGGTGGACCATCTCATCCAACATTGAAGACGGAAAGAGCTCTGTCGCATCTATGATGGTCTTGATCTCCGGAAGATCGTCGCGGTTTAGTTCTCTTATCATTCAGTTCAGTCTGTGACCTTGTGCAAGGAGGAAACATGCGTGTTGCAATAGAAACCCTCGGAACGCGGGGTGACGTCCAGCCATACGTCGCACTTTCCCTGGCCCTTATGGCACGCGGGCATGACGTGCAGCTTGCTGCCCCGGTGCAGTTTCAGGAATTCGTGGAACGTCACCACATTCCCTTTGTCGCACTACCCGGTGAGTTTCTTACACTGCTTGATAAGCCGGAAGGAAAGGCCGCCATAGCGGGTGGTCGAGGTTTCAGCGGCGGGCTGAAGCTGCTCAAGCATGTTCGCCCATTGATGATGCAGCTATTTGATTGGGAATGGCAGGCGGTCCAGAGCTTCGCGCCAGACATCATCGTTTACCATCCCAAGTCTCTAGTTTCTCCCTTTATGGCGGGAGCGCTCGGGATCCCGCATGTTCTTGCGTCCCCTGTCCCTGGTTTGACTCCGACAAAAGCCTTTCCAAGTCCGCTCCTGCCGTTTTCACCACTGGGTCCCTTTAATCGGCTCAGTCATATTCTCGCGCTGAATGCCGTTGACCTACTATTCCGTGGCGATCTGAAGGCCTGGCGGGAGCGCGTCTTCGGCAGATTTGCCGATAGGCCAGCGCCGCGGGCAGGAACGATCTATGCCTATAGCCCGGCGATACTTCCCAAGCCTGGTGACTGGGGGCCTGATATTCTGGTGAGCGGCAACTGGTTTCTGGATGAGCCTGATTGGACCCCGGACCCGGCACTTGCGCGCTTCCTTGATGACGGACCCCCGCCCATCTATTTCGGCTTCGGCAGCATGCCAGGGCTAAACCCGGAGGCTGTCACCGGGATGATACTACAGGCGCTCCAGATGACCGGAAAGCGAGGAGTCCTTGCAAGCGGCGGTGGGGCAATCAGCACCGGTCTAGCCAAGGGCCGAGTGTTCTTTCTCGACAGCGCGCCTCACGACCAATTGTTTCCGCATATGGACGCCGTCGTCCATCACGGCGGTGCGGGAACCACCGCAGCGGGGCTTCGCGCAGGTTTGGCGACCCAGATCATTCCGTTCTTCGGTGATCAGCCCTTCTGGGGTAGGCGAGTGGCTGAGCTCGGTGCAGGGCCGCCACCGGTGGAGCGCGCCAGCCTGAGCACTGAAACGCTGGCAAATGCACTGACTGCATTGGACGATCCGCTGCTACGTAGAAAGGCGCAAAGCTTGTCAGATGCGATGAAGTCAGACCTGGGAGTGGAGGCAACGGTCGACTTCCTTGAGCGACGGCTGGCTTTCGCGAGATGAATGCGCTCGCGATTATCTATTTGAAGAGCACGATCCCAAACCCGTCCGGTCGCTCAGGAGGGACGTTGCCGAGACCGTTTGCCATGAACTTTGATGCTCTGCAGACAAGTTACGGGCGGCCACGGTTCGGCTGGGGGCGTCCATGGTCCGTTTCGAGGCCGGAGGTAAAACCCCGCCCGCATTCCCAATCAACCCGCAAAGGGGGTCAGTCGCAATACTCAGAAATTGCCGATTAGTTTCCCGTGGCTTCCGATCGGCTGGCACAGGAGGTCAAGCCCTTGCTTCGCTGTCGGGGGTGTTTGACTTACGGTGTAGCGCTCGCCGTATCGCCTGTATCCGCCCGCAAAACAGCGTCTTCTTCAGGTGTAGGCTCTGTCGGATCCGGCGCAGTCGCGACCTCGTCATTCAGATCGGCTGTCGGATCGGTCACCGGATCGGCAACTGGATCCACCACCGGATCGACGACCGGTTCGGCTGGCGCGACAGCCGCGAGTTCCTCCCGGATCTCGTCAATCTTGCCAACGGCCGGACCGACTCCGAGCGTCGTCTTTGCCCATCCGAGCATCTCATCATCAATCACGGTACCTGGTTTGGCAGCCGCTTCGAGCGCTGCACGAAGCGCCTCGTCATCGAGTGTTGCATCGGTGGGCAGGGCGTCCACCCCGTTGGCGAGTTCATAGTTCGCATAAGCTATGGCGTAGTCGCGGATCGCGGCCATGCGCGGATCCGACGAGTTGAGGTAGGCGCGATAATTACGGTTCAACGAATTCAAACCTGCGAGCTTTGCTTCAAGCGGTCGGATCTTTGGCTTTTCCAGCGGAACGGATGCCAAGGTCGTCACAGGGGCTACCGGCTGCTTCAAAGTGGATTTAGGCACAGTACGCTTAGCGCTTTTCTCTGAGCGTCGGATGTCGCTGCCAGCTCTGGTCTTTTTGCCAGTGAAGGTATCGACGACGTCTTTGAAGAAGTTACCTTTCTGGCTACGGTCAGTGCTGCGGGCATCCCTGGTTTGAGATCCCTGGCCATTTCCACCACTCTTGCCGCTGCTTTTCCCACCAGCATTGCCCCCGCTCTTACCGCCTCCGTTTTCACCGCTCTTACCACCGCCGTTACCGCCGCCTTTATCCTTGGCATAGGCGGCCGGCGCGCCGATACCTGCACCGTCTAGAAATTGTGCAAAGGGTGCTGCCGAAACAGCCAAGGCGAGACAGACCGTAGGTGCTAAATTATTAAACTTCATCTGCATCCTCCAGACCAGAACACCGTGTTTGCATCATCACGGCCCAACTGGTTGACTTTCACACACAGCTCTAACCATGCCGCTAATGTACTCATTCAACGTTTAGGGAAACGAAGCGGCCTCTTTGCTATTCATGTATGCTCTCGGTTCGGGGTACAGTCGTCGTCCTGCATGGTGACAGCCTCGGCACTTTATACCAGAAGCACTCAAAGTCGTCGAAAAGGAGACAGGCAACTGTGCGGCGACGGACGGTGTAAGATAGACGCTCCAGGAAAGCTTCACGCAAGCTGATTGTCTGACATTGCCCCAGCGCCGGATATGATGTCCGGGGAAAAGGGTGTCGATTATGGGCTATGACTGGACTGGGACACGCACGCGCAGAATCCGCCGGATCAAATTGGCGGTGTCCGCAATCATTTCGATTGCGGCTTTGGCAATTCCCGTCTTTGCCGCAAAGCTGCCATAAGCAGCACAGCCTGTAGGCCGGTGGGCAAATCGCTGTGCTAATCCGATCTGGCCCAAGTCTGGCTTGGCAGGGCCACACGGGCGGCGCTTGTCTAAAGAAAGGATTGCGTGGCGCAACGGACGCTTAAATCGCCTATCGAATGAGACGCTGTCGCTTCGGTAGCCATTCACGGGCCTTGGCAAAAGCGAGAAAGTCCTCTGCAGCCATTGGCTTGGCGAACGCGTATCCTTGCAGCACATGGCAACCTAAGCGTCGCAGCAATTCCGCATGGGCCAATGTTTCGACACCCTCGGCGACCGTTTCGATACCTTGGACTTTGCCGATATCGATTATGGAGCGCACCAGGCTCTGTTGCGCCGAGGATTCGAGAAGCGGCTGTACCAGACGCCGGTCAATCTTCAGCCGCCTGGGCGAGAGTTCAAGAAGGCTGATGATGGAGGCATGCCCAGTGCCGAAGTCGTCAATCTCGATATCGATACCGAGCGCCTTGATATCCTCGATCGCCTGCTTCAGCGCTTCGTCCGCCGTGTCGAACGAAATTGATTCCAGCAGTTCGAACGTCAATGCGCCTGGCCGGATGCTCATCGCCCTCAACTTGCCAATGAGATTTTCGTCCCGCAAGCGCTGACACGAAACATTCACCGACACACATGGTATGCCCAGCCCTTGGCCTTCCCAACGCGTGGCCTGGAACAGAGCATGCTGGAGGATCGCCTCATCGATACGGGCAACGACATTGAGGCTCTCTGCGACTGGCAAGAAAACATCCGGTGCTATGAAGCCGCGGGCCGGATGCTCCCACCTTGCAAGAGCCTCCACGCCGGCGATCTCCAGCGTGTCGGCAGCGAATTGCGGCTGGAAGAAGGGCTTGAATTCGCCCCGTTCAAGCCCGCGCAGGATTTCGTCACTGAGCCGTTTAACTTCCACCGTGCGCAGGCGCAGTTCGCCGTTGAACGCCTCGACGCGGTTGCGGCCGCGGCGCTTTGCTTCATAGAGCGCGATATCAGCATTTACGAGCAACTGCTCAGGCGTCTCGTCGCTATGACGACGTATTGCGAAGCCGACGCTGGCGCCGATGCGGCAGTCATGGCCCTCAATGGCTATCGGCCTTGAGATCGCCTCTATGAGTTGTGTCGACAGCTGAGAGAAGTTGGCCATCGCCGGATCGCGACGCGACAGCAGTACGAATTCGTCGCCGCCAATCCGAGCGATAAAATCTTCAGCGGGCACCTCAGTTCGCAGCACCGTAGCGACATGTTTGAGTAATTCGTCCCCTGCTGCATGTCCGAGTGTATCGTTGATATCCTTGAAGCGGTCGAGGTCGATATGGAGCAGGCTCAAAGGCCGGCGGTCGTCACTTGCGCCGGCGATTGTAAGCTGATGATCAAGGTAGCGCCTGTTAGGAAGGCTAGTCAGCGCGTCGTGCAAGGAGTTGTGTTCTACGACCAACCGGGCATCTTCAAGTGCCTTGTTCTGAGCCTCCGCAGTAAGTTTGGATCGGAGCAGTTCGTCCTGAAGCTGCACGTCTTCCGTAACATCCCAGTTCGCCCCGACGATACGTTTTCCACCGGAGGAGGTGCTATAGGTCATCCCGTGCGCGCGGATGTGACGGATAAGACCGTCCTGCCCGACGACACGGAAATCAGTTATGTAGGGTTCCTCCGCTTGGATGGCCTGGGTAAAAACTCGCTCAGCACCTTCCAGATCTTCGGGATGAAGGGCATCGCGCCAATCCTCATATCGGCAAATGACCTGCTCCGGTGCGACGTTATAGAGTTTTCGCATGCGCAAGTCCCAGGATAGCGCCTTCGTCTCGCAGTCGTATTCCCAGACGCCCACCTTCGAGGCATCCAGCGCCAGTTGCAGGCGCTGTGACACCGTTTCGAGCCTGTCCTCCCGGTCTTGAAGGGCCAGAATATGCCGATGCCTGTCCCTCATCAGGTGACCGACCCAGAATATTGGAAGGATGATGATGATGGACAGAAGCGCCAATGCGGCGCGGAAGAGACTAAGGTGATCGGATGGTTGGCCCCAGCCTTGTGGCGGTGACGCGGAAATGGTCCAGGCTTCGTGTCCGATATCAATCGACATGACCACCGGGTCGACGTCGACAGCGGCATTGGTCCTGAAAACAGATTTCGTCTCTCCGCCACCATGTGAATGGCTGGAGATCGAAACGGCGACCCGAAGATCAGGTTGAAATCCACTGCTTTCGAGGAGTTGGTCGAGATCGATCACCGCAGATGCAATGCCGAAGAAGCTGTTTTCAGGGCCGGTATGGATAGGATATCGCGCGATCACTGCCCGACCGCCCTGAACGAGATCCACCGGGCCGGTAACGATCAGTCGGTCCTGCTCCTTGACCTGCATTGCCGCTGCGCGTTGACGTTCGTTCTTGCGGTAGTCTAGCCCGAGGCTCGCCTCGTTGCCGTGAAGAGGATAGACACGGCTGACGACGAAATCCGGCGCGATGGCGAGACTGCGAAGCTGGTGGTCATCTTTGAAGATGCGGCTTGCAAGATCCGCAAAGCGGGCGGGGGCCATGTTCGGCTCAATTTCGAATGTGGCGACCAACCCTTGGACCAATTTGATATTGCCAAGAATGTTGCCTTGCAGGCGTGAGCGCAGAAGGCTGAGCTGTTCGGTGGTGAAAGAGCGGAGGTATTCCTCCTCGAGCCGACGCTTTTGCACGTCGGCGAGGAAAACGGCGATGAGCACGGCCACTGTCGCGACAATGGCGGGAGCGTAGTATCCAAGCCCTTTAAAGCGAAGCGGGGCGTTCCGGTTCTTCATCGCGCTGCGTTCACCCCGCGCATCTGCCCAACAGAGATGAATCCTCGTACGAGGAGTGTGTTTATCTGAACCCTGACAAAACCAATTTAATATTTATTGAATAGAAGCCGAGATATCGGGCTGGGCCCTGAGCGCTTTGGGCCTCATCCGCGTAAACCGCAGCGTTCTGCCCCTAGCGATTAACTTAAGCTAGAGCCCTTTTTTGATCCTCAGGTCCGGGCGCAGCGACGCATCGATTTCATCCTTATGTAGACGCTACCTCGATGGCTTGACGGTTTTGCGAGATAATTCTGCAGGTGGTTTCAAAGCCGTCGGCTTCAATACTCAAGATGAAGTTGGCGGGAATGATTGAGGTATCAGAGACTGCGATGTTGGCACCATCTGCGCCGATCGAACGGATGGTGCAGTCGATGGTCGAGCGCCTATCATTGATGATGATGCGACCCGATTTGAGAACGCGTCGGCGTGATCCAATCTCCTGGGTTTCGCGGTTGTGGCCCCAGGCTTCGCACCGGTTGCGGCCCGTTTCTTTCGCTCGATACATGGCTGCATCGGCCTGAGACAGAAGTGTATCAACGTCTTTGGCGATAATGGAGGTGGCAGTTACCCCTAAACTCGCCGTGACGCTCAGCGGGCCTGCCGGCCCATCGATGGAGGCAGCCGCTACGGCTTGGCGGAGTTTTTCTGCCGTCGTCAGCGCGCCTTCGCGACCGACATGGGGTAAAATGATGGCAAATTCTTCGCCGCCGAGCCGCCCAAAGAGGTCACCCGCACGTAGTTGCATCTTGCAAGTCGAGGCAACCGCCTTCAGGACTTCGTCACCGGTTTGGTGGCCAAAACGGTCGTTGATCGACTTGAAGTGGTCGACGTCAAGCATGATGCAGCTGACTTCATGGTGGTGCCGAAGGGCTTGTGAAATGAGTCGGTGCGATTCTTCCCTAAACGATCGACGGGTCATCAACCCGGTCAGCGCGTCGGTCGCCGCCAGTTTGGCCAAGGCAACACGATCCATGACAGCCCCGGCGAGTTCTTCGAAGACGCGCATATCCCGTTTGCCAAAAGAGCCGGGTTTGCTGTCGATCGCGCAGATTGTGCCGATTACAAGTCCTTCGTCTGTCTTCAGCGGGTAGCCGGCATAAAAGCGAACATGCGGCGGGCTTACGACCACCGGATGCTGAGAGAACCTCTCGTCAAGCAATGCATCCTGTACGATCAACGGATCTTCGGACTCCAGAACGTAGCGGCAGAATGTATCCTGCCGGGGAAGCTCCTCGACTGGCATACCAGCACTGGCTTTGTACCATTGTCGATGGCCATCGATAAATGACACGATGCCGATTTCGACGCTGAACATCTCCTGGATCAAGCGAACGAAACGGTCAAAGCCCGGATCCCTTGGCGAATCCAGGAGTTCGAGTTCTTCTAGGGCTTGAAGGCGAGCGGCTTCCTTGCGCAGAGCGTCAGCCGGCAGTTTTCCAAATGGTCGCGTATTCACCATCGTTTCCTCCGATGCTCAAAGGTATGGGCGAAACAGTAAACAAAACCTGGAAGCGGAGAGACTGATGGCCGCATGATCTTGCGGGCAAAAACCCGCAGTCGAAGCCGTTGACCAACCTCTATATCCGTCTTGTCAGGAAATGGAGGCGAGACGCATGACCGAGAGAACCGCGCAAACGCGCTTGCCGAGTCTGGCGACGATCACGCTCGCTTTTGTAATTGTCAGTGCCGTTCTCGGTCTCGGCATGGCCTATGTGCTGATCAGTGAGCGCGCCAGAGCCTTCGAAGAGGTCAGTCTGCAGAGGGCTTTGGAGACGCGCACACGCGGCATACAGACGGCGATTGCTCAAGCTCTTCACCGGGAATGGGTGAGCTTGGCAGCAACGCGCCAGCAGGCAATCGGGCAGACGCCGGCGGAGCTGCAGGAGCGCCTGAATTCGATCGTCGGTGACGGAGATATCGTCTCTTGGGCCGGCTTTGCCGAACCGGACGGCACCGTCATCGCAGCCTCTAACGGCTTGTTGCTGGGCCAGAATGTCGGAGAGCGCCCCTGGTTTCGTGAGGGATTGAAAGGTCAGTTCGCAGGCGATGTTCATGAGGCGGTGCTTCTTGCCTCCTTGTTGCCGCAGACGAGCGATCCTTTACGTTTCATCGATTTTGCCGTGCCTGTTGACGATGGCAATGGCGGGGTTCGTGGCGTCCTCGGCTTGCATCTCAACGCCTCCTGGATCAAGCGGATCATTGACGAACTGGCTCAGGCATTGAACCTTGACATCGTCATCGTCGGGGCAACCGGCGGCATTTCGATCTCATCGGTGCCGGACTTGCCCGACCTGTCAGGTTTGGCGAGTCTTCAGCGGGCACGCACCGGTGCCATTGGTGCAAGCCTTGAACAGTGGCCGGATAATCGGGCGTATTTTACGCTCACTGTTCCTGAAGCGAGCTACCAGGATCTGCCAAAGTTCGGCTGGAACATTGTCGCACGCATCGATGGGCAAGCAGCGACCATGCCTGCGCGAGAAATGTCGAATTATCTCATCGTTCGCCTGCTCGGCATGGCGACCATACTTCTGCTTTTGACAGCTCTCTATATCGTTGCGTTCATCAGGCCCCTTTCGCGCCTGGCGAAGAATGCGGCCGAAATCGCGGAGGGACACGAGACCTATCCGATGGAGAGCAATCGCACCCGGGAAATCCAGATGATCAGCTCGGCGCTGGCAAGATTGCAGGCCGACAGCCGGCATAGCGACTGATCATCAATCAAAGCCTGCTGGCGCGCTTGAAAACCGAGCCAATGATAGCGCTGAGGCGTGTCGAGGTTATGCTTGGTACGACGCCTTCGACATAAAGGCGCTTGAGCAGGCGTTCATACTGCATGTCGGAGAGGTTGAGAGACAGAAGAGATCCGTCTCCGGTTGCTTCAAGCACATGCGCTGGCATATCGCCCAAGTCACGAAACTTGATCTCCAATGGCGCGCCGACCTTCATAGACACACCTCTGATCCGGGCGGTCCCCTGGGTCAAATCCGTCAGCCATACGCGTCTCAGGCGGCCTTCATAGAGGATCACGCATCGTTCCGGATGATCCGCCAGATGCTGCTCGGCCCGAGGCAGTTCGACGCAGACAGCCAGTGTCACAGACAGGATCAGGAGGTTGTAGATCGTCCAGAAGAGGATCACGACCTTGCCATCGCCCGCATCATTGAAAGCGAAAGAGTCGACAAAGATGCCGATGACCAAGCCAGCGACAGTGGCCACAAACAGAATGAGGAACGGCATCATCAAACGCCACTGGATGACGACCTTGGTCCGGTCGCCGCCCTTCGCCGTTACGCTGAACGGATGACCTTTCGGGCGGATCAATCCGACGACCGCAGCACGGGTGATGGGAATAGCACCAAGCAATTGGCTGACGTCATTGACGATTGGGACGATAAGCCCGCCAGAGACGAAGTTGAGGGAAAACAGGACCCACATAAAGTAGGGCGTGAAATAGGCAATGATGTCGGGGACATTGGCATCGACCACCGTGATGTTGAAGAACCAGTAGAGGAGCGGGAAGGTTACCGCTGCCAGTCGAAACGAAAATGTACTGAGCCAAAAGATTACAGAATCCGCGACGCTCCACCTGTCACGAAGACGCAAGCCGTTACGACCGAGTGGCCCCAGCCGACTGCGTGCAATCTGCATGAGTCCAAGACACCAACGCGCGCGCTGCGTCACATATTCCTTCAGGCCTTCCGGCGCGAGCCCTTCCGTCAAGGCCTCGTTGAGGTAAAGTGTCTTGTAGCGGGCCTCCTGCAGGACAAGGGTCAGCATGAAGTCTTCGGTGATGCTTTCAGTGGGAAAGCCGCCAATCTCCTGCAGAGCCTGCCAGCGGATTACCGAGGACGTGCCGCAACAAAAGGCGATGCCCCAGGCGTCTCGGCTTGGCTGCAGATGGTCGAAGAAAAAGCGCTGTTCATCGGGATAGGATCGGCTCAGACCAAGATTATGCTGGATCGGATCAGGGTTGAAGAAGTGCTGCGGCGTCTGCACGAGGCCGACATCGGCCGCTCGGAAGAGCGCAAGTGCCCGTGGTACAAAGTCGACATGCGGGACGAAGTCGGCGTCAAGCACAGCAACAAAATCCGGTGGTGCGGCTTCTCGTTCCAGAAGAGACAAAGCGTGGTTGATATTGCCGGCTTTCGAGCCCTTGTTGTCCGGCCGTCGCACGTAGCGCACGCCTTGGGCCTGGCAGAAGTCTTTCAACCAGTCCCGACGTCCGTCGTCCAGAACCAACACATCGCAATTGGGGTGTCCGCTCGATCTCGCGCCGATGATCGTACGCTCCAGCACGCCCCGATCTTCGTTGTAGGTTGCAATCAGGATAGCGACCTTGGGTAAGCTCTCGCCCCACCAACCGAGGTTCTGATCGGCCTCCATCGAACGGGACCGCGTGCGGCTCAAGATCAAAAAGGCACTCAACGAGGAGAGGCCTGCTGCCGCTTCCAGCGCAAAGAATGACCAGCTGAACAAGCATTCAAGCGTGAAGGCAGCCGGCGCCAGCGTCTCAGTGGCGCGCCAGAACAGATAGCGGCATGTCAGGATACCACTGACGAAAAAAAGGATGCTCCGATGAGCCGTCTTTGTCCGATCGAGTGTGGCAGAACTGACAAGAGCCAAGCCAAACACGAATACGCATAAAAGTGCTGCCGACCAAAGTTCGCTTCCATTCATGAGGCCGGCCATGGTCAGTTCCAGACCCGCCGCAGCCAATCGAGAGGCCGGTCTTCGAAGAAGACTCTCCCGGTGCGGCCGATCAGGCAGAACAGTTCGGGTTCTTGTCTCAATGCCGGCACGTCAAGCGTCACGTCGAAGCGTTCCAGATGACGCTTACTCGGCGCGATGGCGAGGTTCTCGTAGACCGTGGAGGCGCCTGAGCCTGCTACACGCGTGACCACGCCCGATAAAAGCTGGTCGCTGCCGTTCATCCGAAACTGGGCTGAGCTGCCAAGCGTGATGCCATTGTAGACGCGCTCGGTGACTGAAAGCGTGACGATGGTGGACTGGCAGTCGACAAGCGTGACCAGGTCTTGTCCCCGCTGTACCGCTTCGCCCGAGACGGCCAGATAATCCCAGATCAGGCCCGAAACATTGGCCTGCAGCGATGCCGAGCTCAGTCTATTCACCCGCAGCTGTTCAGCTCGGATCCTGGCATCTAAGGCCTCCAGCACGCTGGCCTGGGCAGCCGCACTTGCCTGCAGTTGATCTCTTTGAACCTCTAGCTCGGAGATCCGCTGTTCGGAATAAGGGGCATCATTATAGCCGTCGCCAAGAAAGATGCCGCGTTCGGCAGCGGCAAGATTGATGCGCGCGCTGCGGACGGTTTCCTGCGCATTGGCAAGATCAAGTTCTGCCACTTCGGCCAAGGAACGGGATTGCTCAAGCGCTTCGCCCGTGCGCACGCCCTGATCGCTCAGACGATTGGATCGATCAAGGCTGAGACGGGCATAACGCAGTCTCGCTTCGGCGGCCTTGGCCGATGCCTGCGCGCCATCGATCTGGGATTTCAGCTGCTCGATCCGCTCACGCTGGTAGTTCTCGGCCCGTGTTTGAAGCGCTTCAATCGAGCTGGTCAGACCTTCAGCGGTCTCATTCAGACGATCCAGCTCCGCCTTGGTGGCCAGACGCTGTTGGTTGAGATCGGCAAGCCTCACATTGTCAACGAGCGGATCCACGATCGTCCCAAGCGTATCTCCTCGGTCGATCCTGGCGCCGAGCGGGCGGGAGACGAGTTCAAATGTCCCGGCGATCGGGGCTCGCGTGGTGGTCAGCCGGGCATTGACGAAGGCATCGGCACTAACGCCCGCCGTCTGCTCTTTGATGATGACGAAGAGAGCAATGAAGATAAGGACCAAACCCGCAACTATCTTGATCGAACGCATCACAACCTCACCATGTCTGCTACATGAGACTAACTAGCGGGGGTAGCGGAGAGGTTCAGGCTGAATTCTCACTCCCAAGATCCATGGTTAAGACTTTACTAATCGGCGACAGGTGCGGCATGAAACGGCGCATTTTTTGAAGTCATGGGTGGATTGATCGCCGGGCGTTCCTGGAGTCGGTTGATCCCGGCGCGCCGTTCGACCAGGCACGTTAAGCAAGGTGGAGCGCTTCACGTCGATCACTGACTTTTTTGCAAGGGATCAAATGCCGAACCGGCTGGAAGCCTCGATCAACGGGCCGTTAACCAGCTCTCTTGGCATATTTGACATTACTTAATGTCTAAATGCTGAGGCAGCGCTTTTTCGGCGAGACATGAGGTCGCCTGCTGGTCCTGAGAGACCGTTTACGCAGTGAGACCATATTATGTACCGTTTTTTGCGTCGATTCAGCAGCTATCATTCGAACTGGCAGATCGGAACCGTCACTGCCTTATTCGCCGTCATCGCGACAGTTCTATCTGCACTGGTCACCCATTCCATACTCGACATGCGTGGCTCTGCAGATGCCATGGACGACCAACGTGCAATCAAGGCAGCTGAGGTCGCGATATTGGCGATGAAACAGCGCCTTGCTGCCACGGTCCGCGACAATGCCGTCTGGGACGATGCTTACACGGCAATGGACGGCGCTGACGCTGCAAGCTGGGCCTTTGAGAACTGGGGCAAGACCAGCGAGGATTACGATCTCTATGATGGCGCCGTCGTTACTGCGCGAGACGGTACGGTAATTTCCGCTCACTGGAAGGGTGTTTCCTTCGATCCGTTCGCAGTTCTCGGCTCGCATTTTTCCGACCAGATCGAGCGCGCCAATCAGTTCGGCGCGGATCCCGTTCTGGCGTTCCAGACCGTTGACAACAAGCTTCTTCTTGTCGGATCCTTGGCTGTTCAACCCTATGCCGCGACGGCGGAAGCCAATGCATTCAATGTCTTGACCTTCTTCAAGCTCGTCACCCCCGATGTGGTTGCCGGGATCTCGAACGAGTATCAACTGTCTGACCTTGCTCTGACCTTTTCGAATCTTCGACCCGGGCAGCTTCAGCTGCCGATCACCGACATTACCGGCGAGACCGTCGCCCATCTGCAGTGGCCAAGGCAAATGCCGGGAACGCGGGTGTTTCAGCAGGTGAGCGGATATCTCGCAACTGCACTCTTGGTCTTCACCCTGTTCCTCATCGGGATCCTGGCCGCCGGCAGCCTCGAAGCCGCCCGCCTGCGTCGGCTAGCTGCAAGAGAAAAATGGAATGCGACGCATGACCGGTTGAGCGGTCTGCTCAATCGGGCGGGGCTGCTTGACATACTCAAAGCGCGAGAAAAAGGATCAATTGTTCCTTCTTCACTCCACCTGATCGATCTCGATGGCTTCAAGCAGGTGAACGATGCCTGGGGACATGCCATCGGCGACGAGCTGATCAAGCGTGTTGCCGAATGTCTTATGGGGATTTGCGATGAGAACGCAAGGGTTGCCCGCCTGGGTGGCGATGAGTTCGCCATTCTAAGGTCAGGCAAAGGTGACGCCATGCTCTTCAGCGAAGAGGTGATCTCAGATTTGCGCAAGCCCTTCGAGATCGGAGGGCGCATGATCGAAATTGGAGCAAGCGTCGGTTTCGTCTTTGCTGATGACAAAGCGGATGCGTTGGAGCTTCTACGCCGGGCAGACATGTCGCTTTATCAGGCGAAGGAGAGTGGGCGCGGAAAAGCGGTAGAATACTCGTATGCCCTGGACGAAGAGCGTGATCGGCTGAGCAGCCTTGAGGGGCAACTTCGTGCGGCCATCAAAAATGGCGCGATCAGGCCAGTTTTCCAGCCCCTTGTCTCGGCAAGCACCGGACTGATTTGCGGTGTTGAAGCGCTGGCGAGGTGGCAGACCCCGGCAGGTTTCGTCAGTCCTGACGTCTTCATTCCGCTCGCCGAGCGGGCGGGGCTGATAGACGCACTCGGACTGTCCATGATCGAGCAAGCCGTCAGGATAGCCAAGACCTGGGAAAGCCTGGAGCTCTCCGTCAATGTTTCTCCCATCCAGCTGTGCAATCCACTCTTTCCAGCACAGGTCATTGATCTCCTCGAGCAGGAGAATTTCGAAGCCAGCCGGCTGACGCTTGAAATTACCGAAGGTGTTTTGATGTCAAACCCTGATCTGTCGCGCCGGGCCATGGACAGGCTGCGCGAAGTCGGGATCAAGTTTGCCCTTGATGACTTCGGCTGCGGATATGCGTCTATTGGCGCGCTGCGGCAGTTTGGATTTGAGAGAATGAAAATCGACAGGTCCCTGGTATGGGCCTCCGGCGGCAGTGAGAAAGGCAGTGGCGTGCTTGAAGCAACCATTGCGCTTGCCGCGGCACTCGAGATTCCAGTGACGGCCGAAGGTGTCGAGACGTCGACACAGGCGAGCCTTCTGCGCTCCGCTGGATGTCAGCAATTGCAAGGATACCTGGTCGGAAAGCCGATGACGGCAGAAGAGTTAGGGCGCTCACTTGATCGGCAAACAGCTGCTTGAGTGAGATCAGTGCGCGCGCTCGCGAACTACCAAAACAGCCCAGTGTCAGGTTTCGCTGCCGTAGTAAAAAAGTCGCATTCGTTTCAGGTGATATCGTTCGGGAATATTGCCGATAACGGCCACAGAGCGAGGAGCCGCATACGTCGAAAACTAAGTGAGATTTGATAATCGTCAGTTCTCAAGATAACGAGAATTTAGAGAATCCTGTATTTACTCATAGCGATATGCTTACGGCAGTTTAAGGGACCCGTCATGCCGAAACTCACTATCGCCCGCCTGCTTCTCACATTCGCCGCCGTCATAGTCATGGGCTTGGCATCGTCGATCACCTTGCAGAATTACACACTGTCTCAGCTGAAGGTGAACGGCCCGGTTTATGACGGCATCATTGAAGGCAAAGACCTGGTCGCTGACATCCTGCCTCCACCTCTGTATCTCGTCGAAGCTTATATGTTGGCGAGTGAGGCGGTGCTTGACCCGAGGAAGGCAGAGTTGGCTTCCTCGAAGATTGCCTTGCTCGAGTCGGACTATCAGACGCGCCGTAAGTACTGGGAGGCTTCACACCTGCCCGCATCGTTGAAGCAGAAGCTTGCGGAGGATGTGCTGATAAAAGGTGACGCCTTCTGGAAGGTCTACCGTGAGCGCTTTTCTCAACCCACAGCTTTTGGCAAGGCGGCGGGACCAGCGATACTAGAGCTTGGGGATAAATTCTGGATCCATGACGCTGCAGTGCGTGAGCTCGTCGAGATGGCGAATGCTCACCTGGCTGCAGAGGAAAGCCGAGCCGAAGCTACCTCTGTTTCCCTCGAACGGATGGCAATGGTGGGTAGCGGTCTATCAGTTCTCTTGTTCGTTGCTGGCATCTGGTACTTCCGACGCAGAGCAATCTCTCCCTTGGGGAGCATCTCTAGCTACATGACCCACCTCGCAGGCGGTGATCTGACCAAGGACGTGCCGTTTGGCAACCGCTCTGACGAGATCGGGCAAATGGCGCAGTCGGTGGAAATTTTCCGCCAAGCAGCACTCGAGCGCCAGCGTATGCGTGAAGAGGCGGAGAAATTGCGTTCTGTTGCGGCGGACGAACAGCAACGGCGCGCTGCTGCAGTAGCGGAGCAGGCACAGGCTTTGTCACACGTTGTTGAGACGCTGGGCGCAGGATTGGCTCGTTTGGCTGAATGCAATATCCGATACACGATCGATAATCCGTTCATGCCTGACTTCGAGCCGCTGCGTAATGATTTCAACAATGCCCTGGCGGCCTTCCAGACCACCCTGGTGCAAGTTCTGGAGACGACCCAGGCCATTCATGAGAACGGCCTGGAAATGCGCTCCGCTTCTGACAATCTGGCCAAGCGCACCGAACAACAGGCCGCTGCGTTGGAAGAAACCTCAGCGGCCCTGGAACAGGTAGCTGTCACAGTCGCGCAGGCCTCAGAACGGAGCACAGAGACACGCAAGCTCGTTGCCGAGGCGAAGGTGTGCACAGAAGATTCCGGCCTTGTCGTGCAGAACGCCATTGAGGCGATGAAAAACATAGAGCGATCCGCCGCAGAGATCGGACAGATTATCGGTGTAATCGATGAAATTGCCTTCCAGACAAACCTCCTTGCTCTGAACGCAGGCGTTGAAGCGGCCAGAGCGGGCGAGGCCGGAAAGGGTTTTGCAGTTGTCGCACAAGAGGTTCGCGAACTGGCTCAGCGCTCGGCGGTAGCCGCCAAGGAAATCAAGACGCTTGTCTCCAACTCGGGCCAGCAGGTGAACGTCGGCGTTAAGCTTGTCGACGACACGGGCCATGCGCTTGCGCGGATCGACAATTACGTCTCCTCCATCGACAGGAACATCGACGCTATTTCCACTGCTGCGGTTGAGCAGTCCGCCGGGTTGAAGCAAATCAGCATCGCGGTCAATGAGCTTGACCAGATGACGCAGCAGAATGCTGCCATGGTTGAAGAGACAACGGCGTTGAGTCACACGCTCTCCGCCGCCTCGACTCACCTTTCGACGCTCGTCAATAGCTTTGTGCTTAATCGCCGATCGAAGGTCCGAGACGGAAGCGATCGATCAGATGATGCAACCCAACTTCGATCCAGTTCGGTCAGCCATAGACGGTCGGCTGCATAACTAGCGCTGCTGCATGTAACTCCAAGCCTGCTGATCACGTTTCCGAGCAGCGGAGCGTGATCGGCCTCACTGTTCTACGTTGTTCGCATGTCGAGGATCGGGTCCAGGCGACGCTGAACCCACTAGATGGGTTCCGGCGCAGCGATTTTCTCGCAGCGGTTGAAGAGGCGAGAGCGAATTCTAGGCCATTCACTGTTCATTTACCATATGAGACTATTCAACATTAGCCAGTCCGATTGAGAGGAGATGGTTCATGAACGTCGTGCCAAAGAACTTGATGTCTCTTCCGCGTCGGGCTGATCTGTCCGCTTTGGATCGGGCCGCACTCGTTTTCTCAAGTCTCTCGAACCCTGTCAGGCTCGGAGTTCTGCTTCGGCTGACAGAGCGTGAGTGGTCTGTTAATGAGATGGCCCTGGATCTTGAAATCAGCCAGTCAGCACTGTCACAACATCTGGGAAAACTGCGTCATGCGGGCATTGTACGCTCGCGCCGGGACAGGCAGACCGTGTTCTATCACTGCAGTGATGCTTTTGTCATTCGCTTACTCACCGAAGCAGGACTGATGCGGTAGCGGGTGGTGTCTGGCCGGAATAGACCGATCTATCATGCAAGCAGGCGGGATGCTCTCCCACTCCTCCTCTGTGCATGATTGTAGTACTTGGAGGCCTGCTGCACAGATCGGTGCCGCGACTGCTCCATAGCCTCAGGCAGCGAAATCCCACGATTTGCAGCTTCTGTCAGATAACCGGAGCGCAGGCCATGCGCTGAAAACTCCGCCGGATCTAGGCCGGCCAGCTCAGCCCGATGCTTGACGATGTCATTGATGGCCTTCGGGTCCAGCGATCGCCGCGAAACATTGCCCCACCGATCAATCGCCCTGAAAACACTGCCCTTGTCGATTATTGCAGTCGCAAGCCACGAGTTCAGCGCCTCCACCGGTCGACCGCTCAGGTAGACCACTTCGTCGCTGTCGGCACCGCTGGTCTTGGTGCGGCCGAGATGAATGGACAGAGAGGGTAGAGAAGGGCCCCCGTCAATCGGTATCGGTTCTTCCTGCTGCAGCTGCTCGATCTTGAGTCCCGCGATCTCGCTGCGTCGTCGACCGCCAGAAGCAAAGGCTACCATCAGAATCGCCCGATCTCTCACATCGCGCAGACTACCGGTGGCACAGGTCGCTAAAAGCTTTGCGAGTACGTCTCCGGTGACCGCCTTTGCGCTTTTTCGCTTTCTCGGTCGTGGCGTTGCTCGGATAGAAAGTCTGATGGCGGATCGGAGGGCAGGTGAGCCAAACGATCCCTGAAGCCCGCGCCATTTGGTCAGCGTCGACCAGGTCGCAAGCCGTCGGCGCACAGTATCAGGCGCATGCGGCCCGAGAGAACGAAGAAATCCCTGAATCCGCAGCTTGTCCTCGACTTCTGCTGGCATTCCGTGTTCCGGATCTGTCAGACGTTTTTCTGGATCCCAAAGATGATGTGCCACAAACTTCAAAAGCAGGGCTTCGGGTGCCGGCCAGGAAAGGGAACGGCCGGTCGCTGCCAAAGACCAGGCCTGCAGATAGGCAAGATCTGACGTCAGGGCTCGAAGGGTATTGTCTCCCATTCCCTGGTTGACCAGATAGCGCAGCGTCTCGACATCCTGATCCGTCAGCAGCTCGGCGAGTTCGTCACGCCGCTCCATTGGCAAGACGGACGCGATGGTATCGAGCTCTTCCACGCGGCGTGCGAGTGTGTCGCTGCTAGAAGGCGCGTTTGGAGCTTTCCCTGTCATCGTGTGCCTCTCGTTTCTTTAGAGCATTTGCAAAAGTTCCGGAAAACCCGTATATTCCGGAACAAAGGAGATCTGCCATGACGTCAATTGTGACAGCTGCTGCGGTTTCGAAGAATTTCGGCGCCTATCAGGATGCCGCCGTGCGAGAGCCGGTCATCATCACCAAGAACGGCCGGCCGCGCACGGTGCTCATGGCCTATGAAGATTATCTTCGCCTGGCCAAGCGAGACCGGCGGGTCGATCTGACGGCTGCGATCAGTGACGACGAGCTGGCCGCGCTTGAGGCGTCTACGATGCAGACTGGTCTGGATCATCTCAATGCTGAACTGCTGATGGACAAGAATGCTACCGACTGAACCCAAGGTTGGCTGGGTTTTCCGTTATTCCTATCTCTGGCATTGGCAGCATCTCGAAGGCCGGGAAGAGGGTGATAAGGACCGCCCCGCTCTCGTGCTGGCGATTGTTGCGACGCTCGAGGATGGGACGCCTGCAGTCCGTGTCCTTCCCATCACCCATTCCCCGCCGTCCGATCCCAACGAAGCAATCGAAATCCCGCTGGCGACCAAACGGCGTCTCGAGCTCGACGAAGAGAGATCCTGGATTGTGCTGACGGAAAGCAACCGCTTCGTCTGGCCGGGACCCGCCGTCCGACCGATCGACAGCGAAACCGGCTATCACGGGCCTTTGCCACCGGCTTTGTTCGAAGAGGTGAAGCGACGCTTTGTCGAACTGGCAAGGAGCCAGCGCCACAAGGCGACCGTCCGTAGCGATTGAGTAGCTCTTCATCGTGTATCCGTCTTATGGGCCGAACGAAGTGCTTTCGCACGTGCCGTGATTTGGCGCGAGTTTATGTCTTCAACGTCTCCAGATCAATCGCTTCCGATAAGGGTTACTTATCGGGGGTCAGGGACCCCAGCCTCATTTATGCGATGTACAGAACCGTAATGCATATATAGCTTTCGCTTAACGAATCATTTACCATAAATTCAATGTCTTACGATCTCACCAGATTGCCCATCCGGAGCCTGTTGCGGCCGATTTCCGAGGCAGCCGTCGCGCTTACCCGTCTTGATGAGCGCATTGCCCGTTCTGCCGTCGGCGAGGGCTTTCTCGAGCGCTCCCACTTCCTTGAGGCGTATGCCTCGCTCTGGGTCGACGGTGAACTCGTCCATCTCGAAGACCTCGTCCTGCATGATGCCCTGCGCGACATCCGCGCACCGACCCACGAACTCACCATCGCCCGCGACATCCTGAAAACCCGACGCCGCATCGCCGCCCATCCCCCCGCTTGGGCGCTCTCTGCTCAAGGCCTCGCCTCCCTCCGCGGCCGGCCGTGGGCCGGAGCATCATCGGTTGGAGATGGGGAGGGCGTGCCAGATGGGAATGGTGAGATGAGCGACGCTCCGGTTGGGGTAGGGGAGGCGGAGGATCCCGACATGGATGGTCTGGGTGATGCGCTTGCCGCGATCGATGCTGTGCTTGCGCGCTCAAAGGCTGCGACCGAAGAGGCGAAGAAGCCGGGCCGCGCGAAAAACGCTTCGGACAAGGATCCGTTCGTCTACGACCTCGACTGGGATGAGGACGAGCGGCTGGGGGAGTGGCAGGCCGTTTTGGCTCGGTCCCAGGATCTGCCGCCGGTCCTGCAGTTCATCTTGGCGCTCGACGCCTGGAATGAAATTGCCGTGCTCCAGCATGCGCCCTGGCTCGGTCGGCTGCTGGCGGCCTCGATCCTGCGTGAGGGTGGCGTCACCACTGGCGGGCACCTCGTCGGCATCAATCTCGGGCTCAAGGCCATTCCCGTCGATCGGCGCCGGCATCGTGATCGGGAGACGCGAATGCTGGCTATTTCGAGGGCGCTGATCATTGCTGTCGAGACCGGGCTGAAGGAGCATGACCGGCTGGTGCTGGCGCGGCAGATGATGATGCGCAAGCTGGAGGGACGGCGGACGTCATCCAGGCTGCCGGAGCTGGTCGAGTTGGTGATGGCGCGGCCGTTGATCTCCGCCGGCATGGTGGCGAAGACGCTCGAGGTCACGCCTCAAGGAGCGAGGCGCATCGTGCAGGAGCTGGGTTTGAGGGAGATGACGGGGAGGGGGAGGTTTCGGGCCTGGGGGATCTTGTGACGCGGCCGATTCAGTCGGTCTCTTCAACTTGAGTTGCGCTGTCGTACTCAAGGGTCGCCAGGAACGCCACCAAGTCATCTATCTCTTCGTTGTCGAGTGCAATGCCGACGAGAGGCTCACGAGACCATGATTTGAGCGACGAGTAGTACTCGACTCTTTGAGCGTCAGTAAACCTAGTTGCGTCGTACAGTGCCAGCGGGTCAACATGGAATCGGATCGCATCACCAAGGTCAGCCACTGGGCCGGAGTGCGAGTAGGGGGCCGTTTTGGTGACGTTCAATAGAGGCGGCGTCCGGAACTTCTCACCGGGCATTGAAGACGAGAGCGCGTCGCACCAGACGGATGTGGTTTTGCAGTCGCGTGCGATGAAGGCAATGGGGCTTGTCATGGCTCTCACCATCCTCAACGGGCAAAAACTGTGTCGAATTCCTTGAAACCTTTGACCTCGATCGGGTTGCCGCTCGGGTCGAAGAAAAACATTGTCCGCTGTTCGCCCGGCAGCCCTTCGAAGCGGATGACGGGCGGAATGTCAAAGGCAGTGCCAGCAGTCGTAAGCCGAGCGGCCAGGTCCATCCAGCCCTCGAGTGGCAGCACGACACCCAGATGCGGCATCATCACCATGTGCTCGCCGACATGGCCAGTGCGGGTTGTCTCGAATGGCTTGCCCAAGTGAAGCGAAATCTGGTGGCCAAAGAAATCGAAATCGACCCAGGTGTTGGAACTGCGGCCCTCCTCACAACCAAGCACTCCGCCATAAAATCGGCGTGCCTCGTCGAGGTCAGTGACATGATAGGCGAGGTGAAAAATTGAGCGCATTGAAAGAACCTCAGTTGTGACAACGTGACGATATGTCTTGGCGACGGAAAGAAAAGCCATATAATTTCTTTCTCTCAGCGATAATTTTTCTTTTGGACATTCGATTTTTGCAAAGCCTGATCAGCGTCGTGGAGACCGGATCGATCATCTCTGCGGCAAGGCGTGAGAAGCTCACGTCCGCTGCGGTAAGCCAGCGTGTTCCGGCGCTCGAACGTAGCCTGGGTACTACCCTTCTGGTGCGGCACGCCCGCTCGGTGGCTCCAACCGAGGCTTGCCTCCTGCTGCTGCCGCGGATCCGTCACCTGATCCGTGAACCCTCCCTTTTGCGCGACGATCTTGAGGAACGCCAGATTTCAGGCGAGATCCGCACTGGGGCAATTTCCACCGTGATGACAGGGTTGATGCCGGACCTGCTTCACACAGCGGCACAGGTCGCGCCTCGGCTCAAGCTGCGCCTGGTGCCAGGGACTTCTCTGCTTCTTTACGAACAACTTATGCAAGGTCAACTCGACGCTGCTCTGCTTGTGGAGCCGCCCTTTGTCCTGCCTAAATCGCTGACGGCGGTGGCTCTACACCGCGAACCGCTGGTCCTAATGACGCATGACCCAGTCGATCAGCCCGAACACGGGATCGGATAGAGGCAGGCGCCCTCATCCGCTATGACCCCCTATCCTGGGGTGGTCGTCTGGCAACAGCCTACCTCGACCGGGAGCGACTCTTTCCCGAGGTGCTATGTGACATGGATGCACTCGAGGCAATCGCGATCCTTGTTGAGCGTGGTCTCGGCATTTCACTCGTGCCAGCGTGGCAGGGCGCCGACCAGAAAGCGGGTGGCATTTACCTGACGCGGTTGCCGGATTCCGAAAGCCTTGCGCGACAGATAGTCTTCCTTCATCCGGCCACATCTGCCCGGCCGAAGGCGTTTGCCCTTCTGTGCTGTCTTCTGGTGAACGGGGGGCGGGATACCAGCATCGATGAACATCTGTGATGTGAGCCGCAACAAGCTTTCTGCCCGCGACTGCGATAATTTGTGATGCACCGTGAAAAGGCCAGCTGATTTCGAAGGAATCAAGATGCCCCCAATTTCGCTTGGAGGTTTGATTGATCGGCCCGCCTCAAGTATGTCCGGCATGGTTTCAGCCGACGGCACTAACAGGTCGTGCTCACGGCGTTGCCGGCTCGTCAAATCCAGAGCGGATTGTCCAGTTGTGCTAATCATAATGGCAAGGATTGATTGGCTACTGGACGCCAATGCAGTGGCCTAGTTTCCCGGTCGTCAATAGAGACGCGAAAGGAAGCTAAGATGAAAATCACCAATTATTTGCTTGCTGTGATCGCCGCCGGAATGCTTGCAACTCCGGTGATGGCGCAGGCTGATGCCGCTTGCCCTCAGGAGGGCCCTGATGCGCCACTGGCCCTGCATGAGGAGTGGATCATGCAAGGATGGGAGCGGCATGAGGGCGACCCGGCTTTTGTTTTTTCAAAGGAGATGGCAAAATTCTATGATCTCAAGGATCCACGGGGCGTGTTCTGGGACAATTTCGCTCCCGGCGATACGCAACTCTTCACCGATGCCTCTGAATATGGGGGCAACTGGGAAGGCCACGTCAACGCATCTCGATCGATTCGTCACGGTATGACGGACGTGAACCATGCAGTGGTTGGCCGTGAAACCGCATCGTCCGCGATCGGCTTTGTCGGTCGCATTGAACCGCTTGAAGGCAATGTGGTAGCCTTCGATACGCGATCCCAATTGGGCTGGTCCTGTGTCGAGGGCTCCTGGAAGATCAAGCACGAGTTGAACTACGCCTGGATCGTTGAACCGGGTACGATCGAACCGATCCTTGGCAAACGCTTGCAACACTGAAAGTTGCGCCGCGAGATGTGGTGTATTTGGCAACTCCTGAGCAGGATGTGCCGCCATGCAGATCTTGGCATTCAGATTTGAGGAGCGGGGCGGTCTTTAGGCCGTCCCGCTCCTCACGCGTTTTGAATTCTAACCTGGGGCTGAAGCCATGCAAGGCAATCGAGCGTTCATGTCACTTCCAACGTTTAACATGATCAACAAGTGCCCTCAGTTTGGGAGCCATGTTTCTTCGCTGCGGAAAGTACAGATAAAAGCCCGGAAATGAGGGGAGAAAGCCGTCCAGGAGCGGTACGAGTTCCCCTGTCTTTACGTACGGCCTAATATTCTCTTCCAATGCCAGGGTGATGCCGCCGCCGGCAATGGCGGTCCGCAGCATGAGACGCAAATCGTTTGTGGTGATCCGGGGTTGGATCGCCAGGCTGAACGGAACCCCGCTGTCCACAAATTCCCATCGGTACGGCGCAACATTGGGTGCCGGACGCCATCCGATACAGCGGTGGTGGATCAGTTCCCTTGGATGCAGCGGAGTCCCGTGGATTTCGAGATAGGAGGGAGCAGCGGTGATCGCCTCACGCTGTTCACCGCCGATCGCCACAGTGATCATGTCCTGCTCGATAACCTCTCCCAGTCTGACGCCAGCATCGTAACCGGCCGAGACGATGTCACCCTCTTCGTCCGTCACGGTGATGTCGACAGTGATCCCAGGGTTTTCCGCGGCGAATGTGGCAAGGAGTGGTCCGGAAAGGAAAGCTTCGGCGATCGAGGTCACTGCAATCCTCAGGGTCCCACTGGGCCTGCTCTCAGCGCCTATCGCTTCAAGCGCAGTTGCAATTTCCGACAATGGGGAAGACAGCGCTTCCCGCAGCCGCTCGCCCGTTTCTGTCAATCGCACGGATCGCGTGGTTCGCATCACCAGAGCCGTACCGTGAATGTCTTCCAAGCGGCGGATTCCCTGGCTGACGGCGGATCGGGTCACCCCAAGGCGGTCTGCTGCCGCCCGAAAGTTATGTTCTTCAGCAACGGCGAGGAACAGCGGAAGAAGGTTAAGGTCAGTCATGATTGTCCAGCTCTGCTAATCATCCAGTTCATGATTGTGTGGCTACACGAGGAGGCCAGAAGAGTCCACTTTAGCCATGCAAACGGGCCAGTCAGGCATGAAAAGGAGCGGCAGATGGGAAAGACAGTTTTGATAACCGGAGCTTCCAGCGGGATCGGTGAAGGGATCGCAAGGGAACTTGGTGCGAGTGGCGCGAAGGTCCTCCTGGGCGCGCGTCGATGCGAGCGGATCGAGAAGATCGCTTCGGATATACGCAGCGCCGGTGGCGTAGCCGAGACCCGAGCCCTTGATGTCACCGACCGACAGTCCGTCGCTGCCTTCGCTGCGGCTGCACTTTCCCTATGGGGCCGCATCGATGTTCTCGTGAACAATGCCGGGATCATGCCATTGTCTCCGCTTGCTGCCGGTAAGCAGGACGAGTGGGAGCGGATGGTCGACGTGAACATCAAAGGTGTTCTTTGGGGTATCGGCGCCGTCTTGCCAGTGATGGAGGCGCAAGGGGAGGGACAGATCATCAACGTTGGATCCATCGGCGCTCTTTCGGTCGTGCCGACGGCTGCAGTGTACTGCGCGACGAAGTTCGCGGTTCGCGCCATTTCCGATGGCTTACGTCAGGAAAGCAGGTGTGTTCGGGTTACCTGCGTCAACCCTGGGGTCGTTGAGAGTGAACTGGCGTCGACCATAACACACGAGCAGACGATGGCAGCAATGAATGCCTATCGCGCCGTCTCCCTACAGCCCGCAGACATCGCTCGCGCAGTCCGCCAACTCATCGAGGCGCCTTCGAACGTCGACACGACAGAGATCACCATCAGGCCGACTGCATCCAGCAACTGAGGCCGTCCCGGAGGCCTCTACGCCCTCCGATCGCCATGCCCTCATGCATCCAACCCAGGAAACAAGTCATGCAAAATTTGCTCTCGGCCTTGGTCGGCGCAGCCCTTGCGACCCAATCCCCATTAGAAGTGGAGCCAAACATGCAGATTTCACATCCCTATGTCGGCCTATGGGTCACGCAGGATGGCCGGGTCCGGCACGAATTGCTGCCGAACAACAGATATGTCGAAGCGCGCGGCACAAGAGAGCGTGCCTATGAAGGCCGCTACCTAGTGACAGGAACGCATATCGAATACTGGGACGACACCGGTTTCACTGCAGACGGAGACTTCATCAATGGCGTTCTCCATCATGGAGGGATGATCCTCTACCGCCGGTGACCGGGACTGCTCGCACGCGGATGCCAGGCGCTTGAGCCGTAGCGGGTCAGGCTGGTCCGGTTTCCGCCTGCGGGAAAAGCGAGACAAGATAGCCCGTCACAAGATGGCGCATGTGATAGCGCAAGTCATTGATGTCCGGGGAGTGTGGGCCCTTGTTCAACACGGTCTGCACTGTTCCCGCCAGCGTCGCGTGGAGAACGGCGGCGATCCGATCGGGCGCATCAACGACAACATCTGACGTTGTTGTCAGCATGTCCCGAATGGCGCCGACAGACCTCTCGGACATCTGGTCGATCAGTTCGAGGCCCTTCAGGTCATAGGCAACGGCATAGAGGGCTTGCGTTACGTCGAGCCGTTCAGATTTTGCAACTATGAAGCCATCGACCAGTGCCTCGGCCATTGTCAGCAGTGGCTGACCTTGATGTCTTGCGCAGATCCGCACGACCGCTTCGATGACGTTGCTCAGGTGGCGCTCCAGAATGGCGACCATCAAGCCATCGATATTAGCGAAGTACTGGTAAAGCGTGCCCACCGACACGCCGGCGCGTTCGGCTACTCGGGTCGTCGTCAGGTATCGCGGCCCAGCCTCGACCAGAACCTGAATGGCTCCTTCGAAAATCGCGTCCACAGTGGCCTCTGAGCGGGACTGAACCGGTATTTTCCGTGGTTTTGAGGGACCCTCACCGTGCAGCGGCATATGCGAATTCCAAACCTGAATGATCTCTCATATTTTCAGGCTACTTGATCAAACAACGGAAGGAAAGATCATGACCCTCAATCCTGAAGCATTCACCCCTCACCGGCGGGTCGCCCTCGTCACCGGCGGCAACAAAGGGATCGGTTTCGCCATCTCCCGACAACTCGCCAAAGCAGGTCTTCAGGTCGTATTGGGCGCCCGCGATCGAGAGAAGGGTGAGGATGCAGCCCGCTCCCTGCGCTGGGAAGGGCTTGAGGCGGATGCGCTTTGCATCGACCTCGATAATCTCGCCAACATCGCTGAAGCTGCCGCCATCTTCGAACAGAAGTTCGGTTGCCTCGATATTCTGGTCAATAATGCTGGCATCGCCCACCAGGAGGATGGATCACCGGAGACCGCAAGCGTTGAGGCTGTGCGGCAGACGTTCGAGACGAACTTCTTTGGCACGCTTGCCGTCACCCAAGCCTTTCTGCCACTTCTCAAGAAGTCCAAATCCGGGCGCATTGTCAACGTTTCGAGCGAGCTGGGATCGATAACCCATAACGGGGACCCCGATTGGCCTTTTGCCGGACATAAACTGATCGGCTACAACGCTTCCAAGGCGGCGCTCAACATGTTGACTGCGCAGCTTGCCGCAGAACTCAAGCCGCTGGGCATTCTGGTCAACTCTGCCGATCCGGGTTTCACTGCGACTGATCTCAACGGGCATCAGGGGTTCCAGGCAGTCGACCAGGGTGCTGTCGCGCCCGTCAAATTAGCACTGATTGATGATAACGGCCCAACCGGCGGGTTTTTTGGTGCGGACAAAGGCTTGCCATGGTGAGTAGCAGCAAGTAGCGATGACCCGACGCTTCGGGCAGACGGGACGGGCCGCAGCCGGCCGCTCCCCAGACAAATAGTTGTGCGTTCTCCGTCTAGCCAATGCATCACATTCCAATTTTTTGGAAGCTTTGCGCGCTGTTGTGGGATAGATCGTATGCACGCTTTAGCTGTTCAATCCAGCGAGAGGCACACTCCCTTCACGGCCACTTCCGGGCATATTCAAATGAACTAGGCGCTTGATCTTCAGCGTTTATCTGCCGGCTCGCAACCAACGTAATAGCAGGTCGATGGTTCAAATCCGCTCAAGGCGCAGGATAGGTCGCTACTCAAGCGAGGTTATCTGCCCAGCATGGGGGGATTAGTACGTACCGTCAGAGAGGTAACGTCTCAAGCCTTCCCAGGAGCGGAATTCGCCTTGAAATCTTCGACACTTGGTCTGGATGTGCTGTGGCTTGTCAGATCAAGGCGGCTCGGAGCGCTAGTAGCCGGTTGAAAATTCAGTCAATTGCTGAAAGTTAGTGCATTCTATCGATCGGGAAGGTTAAATTGCATTTCTTACGTTCATTTGGGCCGGCAGTGACTGGCACGGCTCCGATGGAGGCTCTGCGCGCGGGCCTTGGAGCTTTCATCGGGCTTTGGCTGACCGGCTATTTCTTGATGTCTCCCGGCGTCGATCTCGAATATGGCCTCTACCTTGTCGCACCGCTCGGCGCGAGTGCCGTTCTCCTGTTTGCCGTTCCCAACAGTCCGCTTGCTCAGCCATGGTCTGCAGTCATCGGCAATACTTCTGCTGCTCTTGTTGGCGTGGCAATCTCGATGTTCATTCACGAGCCAGCTTTACGGATCGCCGTTGCTGTCGCTCTTGCGATCATCGTGACGTTCATGCTGCGAGCGGTACATCCGCCGGCAGGAGCCGTTGCCATGACGGCTGCCATGAGCCCGGAAGCTGTGGAGCATCTTGCCTTCTGGTTCGCGCTTGCGCCAATTGCCACGGGCACGGTCAGCCTCGTCCTGATTGCGATCGCCTATGCCAGGCTGACAGGGCGTCGCTATCCATTTCGTCAATTCGACCAGCAGAACAGGCATGGGACATCTGACAGGATCGCTGTTGAACGGCTGGGCCTTTCCGAAGCTGAGCTAAGCGACATCCTTCAACGGTATCGACAGTCATTCAATCTCGGCGCTGAAGATCTGGCACGTCTTATCGGTGCTGCGGAGCTCCAAGCGGCAGCACACCAGACCGGCACTCCAACTGCGGCCGCCATCATGTCCTCGAACCTGATTACGGTGAAGGCAAACACAGATTTGGGCACAGTCGCTGATCTCTTCCGGCGTCATCGTTTTACATCGCTACCCGTGGTCGACGACAAGCAGCGGTTCCTAGGCATCATCTTCCAGGTGCATCTCATCAGCCGAGCAAGGGAAGATGCACTTCGCCTTGATCGAGGTCTCATTCCAGCTCTGCGAAGGCTAATAGATCCTGAACGGGATAAACCAGTGCTCGCGATCGACATCATGAGTGTCACGGTCCCTCGCGCTATTGCAACAACGCCACTCGGGGCGTTGTTGCCTTTGTTGGGCGATACAGATGTCGATGCGGTTCCCATCCTGGAATATGGGAAGCTCATCGGTATCGTCACGAGAACCGACTTGATCGCTGCGATGGCCCGAGGAATCGCTCGAGCAGACGTTTGATGGCGTCAGTTAGCAGGGCTCAACGCTCCGAACTACGAACGGCATGTGCACCGGCTACGGATCGCTGTGTCGTCCACCCCGCGTGAGGATATCTTGATCTTGGTCGATTCAGGCCCTCATCCTTTCTGGGACAATGTTGCCATCGGCAGGTGAGGTCAAACGGAAGCCCAGAAGCAGGCTCTGAAGGGTGGTGCTTTCGCTGGCCAAGGCTGCGCCAGCAGCGTTCATTTCTTCCACCATAGCGGCGTTCTGCTGTGTTGATTGATCCAGATGGTTCACCGCGACATTGACCTGCGAAAGACCGACGGCCTGTTCCTGGGCCGCAGTGGCGATGGCATCCACGTGGCTAGCGGCCTCCTGCACGAGTTCGTCAATCTCGGCCAATCCGGTGCCGGTCTCGGAGACCAGGTCGACGCCCTGGCGAACAGCCAGTTCAGAATTGCCGATGAGTCCCGAGATTTCCCGGGCGGCCTGTGCCGAACGCTGGGCCAGCTCCCGGACTTCCTGGGCAACCACGGCAAACCCCTTGCCGGCCTCGCCGGCGCGGGCTGCCTCGACGCCCGCGTTGAGAGCGAGCAGGTTTGTCTGGAAGGCAATCTGGTCGATCACACCGATTATTTGACTGATCTGGCTCGATGCCTGCTTGATCTTGTCCATCGCCGCCACGGCGTTTCGTACCACTTCACCGGATCGACTTGCTCTTTCGCGTGCGCTCTTGGTTACGCTGCGGGCCAAGTCTGAGCGTCTGGACGTGGCCGTCACATTGGCTGTGATCTGTTCAAGTGCGGCGGCCGTTTCTTCAAGCGAGGCGGCCTGCTGCTCGGTGCGCCTTGATAGGTCATCCGATGCTGAAGAAACTTCGGACGCTCCGCTGGTGACGGTCGCGACCGATTGGCCGACGCCGACCAGTGCGCGCCGCAGCTGCACCACCGAGCGATTGAAGTCATGTCGAAGGTCTTCGAATTGCGGTGCAAAGGCCTCGTTGACCTCGCCAAGAAGGTCACCGGCAGCTAGCTTTCTCAAGGCCTGGGCCAGTGTGCCGGTTGCCTTGTTCATGCGTGCTTCAGCCTCCGCCTCCGCTGCAAGCTGCATGTCAACTCGGTCGCGTTCGGCATGTTCGCGCGCACGCTCTGCCTCCAGCTCCAGTTCGCGATTGCGGATGGCGGCAAGGCGAAACACTTCTACCGCTTTGACCATGTCTCCGACTTCGTCCTTGCGGTCGGCAGATCGCCCGGTGGGTTCGAGGTCACCCTCTGCCAATCTTCGCATCGAATTGACGAGTGCTTTCAGCGGACGGCTGATGGTTCCTGCCAGAAACACCGACAAGGCGATGACCAGAATAGCCCCGACGATGCAAAGGATCAGAACCGTTCCAAGCCGAGTGAATGCGGCTGCGGCGATGGCGCGTGCCTCGCTGCCGAGACGTTCAAGGCTTGCCGTTTCGAGAGCCTTCATTGCGTCAATGCGCTGACTGGCGGCTGCAAACCAGCGATCAGCACTCAAATCACTGACCGCCGTTGAACCAGTCCCGATCAATGTCGACCGCGTTGTTTCGATCTCTTTCGATGCGGGAACGGATAGCTGCGAAGCGTAGGCGGACTGCCGCTCCTTCTGTTGCAGGGCAAGGAAGTTATCGATCAGCGCGTTTTGCGCGCCAGCCATCCGGGCAAAGGGAGGAATGCGCTCGGGCTCGATGTTGCCTGATGTGATGAAGGTGTTGCCGGTTGCGCGTTCCTGGCCTGCAATCTCCTTCGCCTGCATGAGCAGGTTATAGGCGATCATTTCGGCCGCGATCCTCGACCCGACACCCTGGAGGGACAGTTCCGAGGCGATGCCCGACAGCTCGCCAATAAGGCCGCTGTAGAAATCGAAGGACTGTTTTCCGGTGAAGGAAAGGTTGTCGATGGATTGCCTTGTGGCAGACAGCTTTTGCAGCGCTTGCTGCGCCAAGGTCCAGCGGCGGTTCAGGTCCGTGTTTTCCAGATTGGCTATGGCATCGGCGAGCTCTGGCATTTTTGCCAGAGCCGCATCCGTTGATAGACGCGCCCTGACAAGCGGTTGCTTGTCCGTGCTGCCTTTTGATCCGATGTATCCAGCACTCTGTCCCCGCTCTCCCTGAAACACGTGGATCATCTCGCCCATCACCGCGATTTTCTCGCTCACTTGGACGACGGTCTCCATCTGCCGGTAGGAGTGCCACGAGTTCGAGAAGCTCCATCGACGCAAGGGCAAGGGCTGCAACCAGAGGGAACATGATCGCAAGCCAGAGACGCTTGTTGATCGAAAAGTCGGTGATGCGCATCTTTCAGTCTATCCTGAGTTAGGGCATCATGCCGAATATCGTAACATCATGATACGATGTGAATTTTAGTGAGAATTGATGTGTCCGGGTAAAGACTTGCCTAACGTGTCCGACGCCGGTTTGACGATTGCCAAGATTGCATCGAATAAACTCTAACGTGCGTCAATCCAACGCATGCGTGGCCAGCACGATAATCAAGAATTGCGCGTTTTGCGCGCAAGTTTCAGATGCAAGGACGTTGGCAGTCATGAATGGGCGGGTCATCGCCTGTCGCTTGTGTGTCGAGGTTCAAGCGATAGCATCCGGTCCATAAGATAGCCGACAGTATCGGTTCCCACACAGCCACTGAGAACGCATTCATGCATATCGCAGATGGTGTCACAGGCCTGTTCGCGCCGCGATCTCGAAACGACCGGAGGAGCGAGTCTCTCAGGTTTCCTGCCTCGGTGCAGGTTCGGATACTTCATCATGATCTCGTTTGCCCTGATGCCATCGCCCTAGACGTTACCGCCGGTAAAGCGTGGAAAGAGGACTTCGTTTTCCAAGTGCATGTGCCGGACGAGATCGTCGGCAAATTTCTTGGCACCGGTGTAAAGCGCGCGCCATGAATTGCATGCGCCTTCTGGCAGATGAAATCCGCCGGTCAGGTGCTCGAGTTCCGACAGATGCTCTGCCTCGACGTCATGCTCATGGCGCATCTGTTCTATGGTTCTCGTCAGCACCTGGTGGTCGCTGCGTTCCATCAGTGGGAAGAGCATCAGTTCCTCGCGATGCATATGGCTGTGCAGATCGCCCTGTATGCGTTCAAGGAGATTGGCCAGGCCGATCGGCGCATCGGGGTGAGCGCCATGCACGCGCTCGACCTTGGCTGCCAGCGGGATCAGCGAAATCAATTCAGCGCGGTGGGTGTCGTGGTAACGTGTCCTGATATGATTGATCAGATCGACCGTTTCGTCTGGTGCTTCCGTTGATGCGGCGTCGACAAGGCCCCGCAATTCGCCCATCAGGGCTTCAGGTGAAAGTCCCGCAGCTTCGGCCGCCACCTCGAGACTGTCGGTGCCTCCACAACAGAAGCTGATGCCGTGACGGCGGAAAACTGCGGCGGCACCGGGGAGGGAAGTGGCGATCTTTCCGACCGTTTGACTTGGCTGGAGTTCCATTGATTTCACCTTGCTTGCGCTTCAATGCGCTATTGCTGTGGTGCAGATATGGCCAGGAATGCGGTTCCGGTCGTTGCGCTTTCGCAAACAAAATTCGGTCGATACCCTGGGGGCGTTAGAGACTTGGGGTCGTATTTCTTGCCCGCGTGACCCATGCTGCCCCCTCTCGAGCGTGATGAAAGCCGTTCGAGAACTTAGCGGCCGGATAAGAAAGCCCGATCAGCGCCATGGCCTCCTCAGGCTCTACGCTGCCCGATAGCGTGTCCTGGAAGATGGCGGCGATGCGCGCCATGTCGCAGTCCTGCGGCGAGAGACGGAAGGACTTGACCCCGGCCGCTTGCAAGTCCTGCAGTTCGCTGAGCAGGAGCTGGCAGGTATGCGACATGGTCTGTACGCCGTTGAGCACGAGGAAAGACTGGCGGTCGAGCGTCTTGACCGGCAGGCCATCTGGCTCTTCGCCACACACGAATTGGCAGTTGTCCTTGATCCTGCCCTTTGAACGGGCATGGGCGCAGCGCGCCGATATGGCAAGTGGCATGCGGCCGAACACCATGACCTCGAGCGTCACATCGGGCGCGTCGGTCGCGATCTTGGCGATGGAGCCGAAGGGAAGTTCCGGTGGAAGACAGATGCGCTCGGCCCCTCGCTGCGCCAGAAGGCGTGCCGTCGGGCCGTTATAGACATTGACCAGGGGACCGACGAGGTGGCGGCGCCCCTTGATGAGATTGATGGCGGAGAGATCGTTGACCTCTATTCTGTGGTCCGAGGTCTCGATCAGATCTCTGACCATACGGCTTTCGCGCTCCAAGGTCACGAGCGCGAGCGACGAGAAGGCTACGGATTTCCCGGCCCGTTCCAGCCGTTCTACCACCTCTGCCAGATGGGGTTCGATGAAATGCTGCCGCTTTGAGCACACGGTCTCGCCGAGGATGACGCGATCCACCGGCGCTTCGTCCGCGATCTGAAAATAGAAATCGCGCCATTTCGGGCCGTCCCAGAGATAATAGACGGGCCCCAGGGTGAGTTCGCTCATGCTTATCTCCAGCGCTTCTCGTAGGCGCCAACGGTCGTCTTCTGCCCTTCGCTCAGCGCCCTCAGCCCGGCGAGTAACGCACCACGCTCTTTAGGAGCGGTTACCAGCGCCTGACGCAGCGTTGACACGACTTCTGCGACATAGGCCTTGCCGCGCTGGCGTCCCTCTATTTTCAAGGCGGAGACGCCGGCGCCCTTCAAGGCTTCCAATTCGCCCATGATGTCGAGGGAGACAGGATCTTCGAACGCATATCCGCGGGCATCGCCGATGTCGAAGCGTCCCTTGCAAAGGGTGGGATAGCCGGCGGCCTCGCCATGGCTATAGCGGTTGATCGTATAAGTACCGAGCTCTGAAACCATGTCGGAGCCGTCCTGTCGGTATCGCACATGGCTGGCAGGCGAGCAGACGCCGTTCATATTGGGCGATTTGCCGGTGGCGTAGGAAGACAGCGAGCAGCGCCCCTCGGCCATGACGCAAAGCCCGCCGAAAACAAAGACTTCGATCTCGCATTTGACCTTCCGGCCGATACGGGCAATGTCGCTGATCGTCAGCGTTCTCGGCAAGACGACCCGTTTTGCGTCGAAGGCTTCGACGAGAAAATTGATCGCTTCGGGATTGGAAGCAGACGCCTGGACCGAAACATGCAAGCGCTGTTCTGGATAGTGTTCCCTGACATGGGCCATGAGGCCGAAATCGGCCAGGATCAACGCATCGGCACCGAGCCTTACCGCGTCGGCCGCCGCACGATACCAGATCTCTTCGTCGCCAGCCCGCATGAAAGTGTTGAGGGCGACAAATGTCATGCAGCCTTTCTTGCGGGCATGGACAATCGCGTCTCGCAGCTCATCTCGGCTGAAGTTGAGGCCGGGGAAATTGCGGGCATTGGTCTCGTCGCGGAAGCCGCAATAGACCGCATCAGCACCGGCATCGACGGCTTCACGAAAGGCAGCTGGCGTTCCCGCGGGACAGATCAGTTCCATCATTGGATCCCCTTGAGCGATTGGCGCCGGATTTCCTCGGCTAGCCTGTGAACTATGGGCGCGACAGGTCCCCCGATCCGTGCGAGATCACGCGGAAGATCGATATCGCAGTCATCGAGGGCGTTTCTCATCGCAAGCATGGCCTCCATGTCCCCGATCACCTTCAGGTCGCGAGAGAAAAACAGCGCATCCGCATCGCAGCGTCCCTCAAGCAGTGCCAGCAACATGACCAGAGGTGCCTCGACGCCCGCATCCGCCGTGAAGGTATTGCCTTTGCGCAGCACTGTCAGACGCGGAAGGTCTGGTTCGACGAGGAAGACGAGGGGCAGGTCCGTCGGAGAAAACGAGAAACGGCTGCTCTTGTATGTGCCAAGGCGCTCGAACATGTCGCCATGGGCCAAGAGCAGAAGCTCGAAGAGCCGGCGCGCCAGGCGTTCAATCGCCATCAGGGGCATAAGCGGCACGGCTTTCATCGGAAGAGCCAAAATGGATGTGATCTGCATTGCGCCAATTCAAATGGTTAGAACAGGCGCGAACCTATGGGAGCCGCCGGCGGTTCAGATTGCTCCAGCGCAAAGACGCAGCTGAATCCACAGGTCATAGCGGTCGGCATGACACAGATCGCACCGCCTCGTCGCTACGACGGTCTTCAATCCTTCATGACCGAACTCGAAAAGCGGGGGCGGCTTATCCGCGTCGCGCAGCCGGTGAGCCTTGTTCATGAGATCACCGAAATCCACAGGCGCGTCCTGGCAGAGGGAGGCCCGGCCTTGCTCTTTGAGCGCCCGGTCCGGTCGGACGGTGCAGTGTCAGAGATACCTCTGCTTGCCAATTTGTTCGGCACGCGCGAGCGGATCGAACTTGGCTATGGGATCCCTGGCGGCAAGATTGGCGATCTCGCGGTCCTTCTGGCCGAATTGCGCGAACCGAGACCGCCGTCCTCGCTCCGGGATGCCTGGAAGAAACTGCCTGTGCTTCGCTCTGCCATGGCGCTGGGATGCCGCCGGGTGTCACACGCGCATTGCCAGGATGTGGTGTTCGAAGGCAAGGCCGTCGATCTCAACCGCCTGCCGATCCAGTGGTGCTGGCCCGGCGAACCGGCGCCACTCATCACCTGGGGGCTGGTTGTTACCGCATCGCCCTGCGATCCCAAGGATGTCAATGTTGGCGTCTACCGACTGCAAGCGCTGGACCGCAGGCGGCTGATTACGCGCTGGCTTGCCCATCGCGGAGCGGCGAAGCATTACCGACAATGGCAGGCTATGGGGCAGGACATGCCGATTGCGGTGGTAATCGGCGCGGATCCGCAGACAATCCTTGCGGCCGTCATGCCGCTGCCGGAAACCATGAGCGAGCTGTCATTCGCTGGCTTGCTCGGAGGAAAGCGTAGCCGTGTCGTGCGGGCACTCACTCAGCCGCTCGATATTCCGGCGACCGCGGAAATCGTGCTGGAGGGGACCGTATCCAGCACCGAGACGGCACACGAGGGCCCTTACGGCGATCACACCGGCTATTACAATTCCGTCGAACCATTTCCCGTGATGCGTCTGAGCGCGATGACCATGCGGCACAATCCCGTCTATCTCTCGACCTTTACAGGCCGGCCACCGGACGAACCTTCAGTGCTTGGAGAGGCGATGAATGCCCTCTTTCTTCCACTCGTGAAACGGCAATTTCCAGAAATTGTCGACCTCTATCTGCCGCCGGAGGCCTGCTCCTACCGGGCGATCGTCGTCTCGATCGACAAGCGCTATCCGGGTCAGGCACGTCGGATCATGCTCGGGCTTTGGTCGATGCTGCCACAGTTCAGCTATACCAAGCTCATCGTCGTGGTCGATCCCGACGTCGACGTCAGGAACTGGAGCGATGTCATCTGGGCGCTTTCCACGAGGTTTGATGCCTCGCGCGATCTGGTGGTGGTCGATGATACACCCATCGACTATCTCGATTTTGCGTCTCCCAAGCCGGGGCTCGGCGGAAAGCTCGGGCTCGATGCCACCAACAAGCTGGGCGCAGAAACCGACCGGGAATGGGGTCGGGTTCTTCAGATGACGCCCGAGGTCTCAGTGCGCGTCGATGCAATCTGGAGCGAACTTGGACTTGGATCCGCCAAGGCAAGGCCGGGTCAGCCATGATGAGACGTGTTGTCCTCGGCATGTCCGGAGCATCGGGGGCAGCGATTGGCCTTGAGGTCGGCCGGCTCCTGGCGGCCATGAATGATGTAGAACTCCATCTTGTCGTCACGTCAGCAGCGCATCGGACGATCGCACATGAGGCGGGCAACGAGGCGCTGGGGCGGCTCATCGGGCTGGCCGACCATTATCATTCGGAAAGCAATATCGGTGCATCGATTGCCAGCGGATCGTTTCGCACGGCCGGCATGATCATCGCCCCCTGTTCGATGCGGTCTCTAGCCGCGATCTCGACGGGGATGACTGACAATCTTCTTACGCGTGCCGCCGATGTTCAGCTCAAGGAGCGTCGCCGGCTGGTTCTCCTTGCCCGCGAAACGCCACTTCACCTTGGGCATCTGCGCAACATGGTGGCGGTGACCGAAATGGGGGCCGTGGTCATGCCACCGGTCCCCTCCTTCTACCGCAATCCAGCGAGCGTAACGGACCTGGTCGCCCATATCGCGGCTCGCGCCGTGGATCTGCTTGGCTTGACGGACGCGCCCTTGATAGCGGAGTGGAAAGGGTGAGGGTGCGCATGCTCCCCCTTATCCTTTGCGGGCTATCAACGGCATGTAGAACACCACATAACCCAGGAATGCGACGATCCAGGCAAGGCCTGCGAACGGCAATAGCAGCATGGTGTGCTGCGGCCAGATTGCGACCAAGATTCTCAGCAGCGCCGAGAGGATGACTGGTGCATAAATGAGCCAGGTGGTCGTGAGGGGCGACGTCAGCGCCTGACCCGTATGGCCTCTGGTGGCGCGGGTCATCACTGCCAGGGTCACAACCCCGAGGCCGCCGGTCGTCCAGGCATGGATACCTGCCGAAGCAAAGCCGGAGTGGTCCACCAGTATCGACAGGCCGGTGAGCAAGAAGCCTAAGGGAATGAAGAGATAGCCGACATGCAGAATCGTCACGAGGGGCTCCCCGAGCGTGCGGTCGGGGCACCATCTGACCTGGCGCAAAAGATGCGCAACGCCGGCGACGAACATCAGCACCCCCGTGGGAAAGCGGAGGCTTTCAAGACCGCCGGCGACAGCGATCCACATCGCCAGTGCCAGGCCTCCAAGGAGCATGACGCCAAGATCGAAACGGGCGAAATTCTGGGGCATCCGTCCCGGATTGTTCGCCTTCAGCCAGTTGCCGGTGAATGCTGGAATAATGCGCCCTGCGACAAGCGATACCAGAACGAGGATGGCGGACAGGGCCAGTCGGTCCGCGATCTCGATCCGCCCGTAGCGCTCGACTTCATAGTGGAACAGCAACTGGGCTGCGCTTAAAAGAACAAGAACAGCGACGATCTTGTAGTTTCGCCTGTTCGAGGCAGCGATAAGCTCCTTCAGAACGAAAAGCGCGAGCACTGGTAGGAAGGCAAGCGCGATGAGAGCGGCGCCGAGCGTGCCGGTCCATTCCGAGAAACTGATCGCCAGACGCCCCGCGACCCACAGAAGAAACAGTGCCAAGAGAGGCAGGTCCTTCAATCCTGGCCGGCCGGTCCAGTTCGGCACGGCCGTCAAAAGAAAGCCTGCTATCACGGCAGGGACGAAGCCGAAGAGGAGTTCGTGCTGGTGCCAGGCAATTGGGGGCAAGAGGGTCGGCACATGAACGAAGCCCAAGAACCAGGGGATCCAGATTGCAATGGAGACGGCGGCGACAAGGGCGCTACCGGGAAAGAACAGGCGGAAGCCTCCAGATAAGAGACGCCTGTGGACGGAGGGGCCTGGAAATTTGGTCATGTCAGCACCTTTCCTGATCCACCGTTTCCGGTGACCAGAGCAGAGGAATATAGGCCGTGGCCCAGAGAAGGAAGGATAGCGAAAAAAGCGTTGAGGCGAGACCGTAAGCGCCGAAGGGCAGGACGAGGGACGGCGCAAACTCGGGAAGGACACGCAGCAGCACCGACAGAACCAGAATCAGGATCGACAGCCGGGTTGTCTTCGAAAAGCGTAGCGGTTGACCGGTATGGAGCAGGCCTGCAATCGAGAGAACCTGCAGCACGCCCAGACCCAATCCCCCCATCAATGCCAGATGAAGTCCGCCCAACCAGGGCAGAGGCAGGCCAATCAGGGAAAGCCCGCAGGCAAGCAGGCCAGTGCCGGCAAGCGCGCTCGACATCCACAGGCCTGCGAGTTCGAAGGAAAGGCCTTCCCGACCGACAAAGCCTTCGGCGACCCGATCGAGAAAAGCTGCACCCGCGGCCAGCATCAGATAGCCGCGCACGGGATCCGAGAGGCTGATCGCCTCTGAAAGGATCGCCAGCATGGTCAAGCCAACCGAGAGATGGATCCGGCCCGGATGCGGTCTGTAGGGCGAGCTCCTCTCCGTTGGATCGAGGATCAGATTGGTCACCGGTATCGTAATGCGAGCAAGGGCAAGACCGAGCAGGCCAAGAAGCGAGAGCCCCAGCATTCTGATCGCGCTTTCGGACAGATCGTAAGCTTGGAGCGCCATTGCGATCCGCAACACGGCCGCTGCCGCGGCAAAGGCGGTGACGAACAGGATAAAGCCGAGGAGATCGATGCTTTTCTTGATCCAGGCGAGGCGCAGCGCATAGGCGAGCAGGAACAGGATCCAGGCCTGATCGAAGACGAGGCCAAGAACCCAGCCGTCTTCGACCGCAAGCAAGCCGAGCACTCGGGCGCCGGCCCAAAGACCCGCAGCCAGGAACAGAGGACGACCGCTGATGCGCCGCGTGTCTGTCCATTCTGGCAGCGCAGACGTGAGGAAGCCTAATAGCGCGCCGCCGAAGGAGCCGACGAGCATTTCCTGGGCGTGCCAGTGACCAGGAAGAGACGCGGAAGCAAAAGGCAGATCGAGAGCCCAGATGACAACCCAGAGAAACGGCCAGATTGCCGCATGCAAGGCGACAAGGGGAAACATCAGTCTCAGACCTTCGGCGGACATGGCCCTGGCAAAGCCGACCGAGGGAAGCATCCGGATGACGGGAAGCACACTCATGCCAGCCTCCGCTCGTCATGTTCGTAAACGACAGCAAACAGCGGATGATCTGAGATGAGCCGGCGCGCCGTCTCGAAGATCATTTCCTCACTGCGATGCCCTGGTGTGTCGGGAATAGGGACGCAGTCCAGTATTCCTTGGCCGTGTCGATCGAGAACCGCAATCCGGTGGCAGATCCGCAGCGCTTCATGGATGTCATGGGTGATGAAAAGCCCGGCCTTGCCCTTATCTGAGACCGTGGCGACAACGAGATCCTGCATTCGTCGTCGCAAGGCCGCGTCGAGTGCAGTGAAAGGCTCGTCGAAATAGAGGAATTCGGGTTCACCGACGAGCGCGCGGGCAAGCGCTGTGCGCTGGCGCATGCCACCCGACAGCTGCGATGGAAACTTTTCCCAGTCGCTCTCTTCCAGCGCCACCCGATGACAGGCCGCTGCAATTCTTGCCCTTCGCTCGGACCGCGCGACTGGAAGGCCAGATAGGCCAAGCGCCACGTTGGCCTCGACCGTCGCCCAGGGAAGGAGGCGTGGTTCCTGAAAGACGAAAGCTGAGCGCCCATAACCTCGCTCGACTTGACCCTGGCGGGGGATAATCAGCCCGGCCGCGATCTGGGCAAGCGTGCTCTTGCCGCAACCGGAAGGTCCGACAAGCGCGACCATTTCTCCCTGATCAATTTGGAGCCCGACATTTTCGAGCACGGCGCGGCCGAGAAAGACGTGGCCCAAGGCCTTGAGTTTGAGCAGGCTCATCGGCGCACACCCCAGGGTTGGGCGGCTTCCCGCCATGCCTCGGCTTCGGCGCGCAAAGGCTGAACTATTCCATATTCGACGCCGATCAGGGCGATGACCGACAGCAGGATCCAGGCGAGGGCTGCTTTAACGTCGAGTGCGGATCGGGCATTGGCGAGCGCGCCTCCTATGCCGCCGGCATTGGCCAGAAGCTCGGCCATGACGGCTGCCTTGAAGGCGGTACCGAGCGCCATGACCAGAGACGGAAACAGGGCGTGCAGCATTTGCCGCAGCGATATCTTGAACAGGCGGACGAGCGGCGACAGGCCGGCCATCCGGGCCATGTCATCCAACGACCGGTCTCGTGTCTGGACGCCCTCGGCTGCACCGACAAAAACAAGCGGCACGGCGGCGATGGCTGCTGTCGCAATGACCGTTCCAGCACCCATGCCGAACCAGATCATCAGAAGGACGATCCAGGCGATTGGCGGCACGCCGATCAGCAAGGTTACCTGCGGACGCGCAAGCCGCATGATCGCTGGATGACATCCGGCCAGCACGCCTGCCATCGTCCCGAAAACGGTGGCGAGTAAAAAGCCGGCGATCGCTCTCAGGCTCGTCGACAGCACCAGCATCCGGTTGTCGGGATCTGCCGACAGCCTGAACAGGGTCGTGATCGTTTCGGCCGGTGCCGGCAACACGAAACTGCCATAGGCTTCGGCTCCGAGCTGCCAAACGGCGGCAAAGACGGCAAGGCCGCTGAGACCCGCCCAGCCGGACCAGAGGAAGCGCGCCACCCTTGCTGCACGAGAAGCTCGGCCCATGATCATCCCGCCTTACAGATAAAGTGATGCGTCCGGCAAGCGGCCGCCGATCATTTCGGGATGGCCCTGCGCCACGGCTTTCAGCAATGTCTCGATCGACCCGCGCGCATCCCGCGCTGCCGTGGCGACGAGGTTGGAATAGGGGATCGACGCCTCCAGCACAGGCCAGGGCAGTTCAAGTGCCGATGCGGCCTGGCCCGCAGCGCTTGCCGGATCGGCGTTCACCTCGACCGCCGCGCGGGCAAGTCCCGCAAGGAGCGCGTTCGCCCGTTCCGGATAATCGTCGAGGAAGTTTTGTGTCAGGGCGAGACCTGCCTGAGGCATGACCGGCGCCGTTGCGGTGACAGTGCCCCACTCCTTTTGCATATCGATGACGCGGTGCAGCGCCTGACCACCGGTCTTCGCCTTGAAAATGGCAGCAGAGACCGCTGGCTCGGGCAGAAGCGCCGTATCGATACGGCCGGCGAGCAGCATCTGCACGGCTTCGATCGGCGTGCCAGCCCGCTCCACCTTGACCTTGCCGGTCATCCCATGATGGGCAAGCGCCGCGTCGAAGACGAGTTCCGGTGTGTCATTGGGGAAAGGTACGGTCACGCTTTGACCTTCAAGATCGGACAACGCGGCGATCTCGTCGTTGCGCGACACGATATAGAGAAGGCCATTGGTCATGACATTGGCCAGCTTCAGGCCAAGGCCGCGCGTATGAAGGTTTGCTGCGGCCGTTGTTGGCATGACCGCGGCTTGCATCGATCCGGACGACAGGCCCGCTCGCATCTCATCAGGCGTGCGCCAGACCCTGAACTCCATCTTGGCGGCGACATCGCGCAGCAGGCCTTTACCAACGGCATAAGCGACCAAAATCGACGGCCCGGCAGGGGGGCCGTAGATAACCAGGTGGTCTAGGGAAGAAGCCTTCGCCCGCGTGTTGAGGAAAGGAAGGGCAAGGGTCGCCGCAATGCCTGCGCACAGGGCGCGGCGGCTTGGCGCATAGCCGACGGTGTTGGCTTCCATCGGTATCGTCTCATTTATCGGTTTCATGGTGTCAGGCATTCCGCTCGTCAACAAAATTGATGGCTTCACTCATGTTATAGTGGCTTGCCATCAGATGTTTGCCGTAGAGCAAGGAATGGGTGGAATTGCCGGCTGGGATCGTTGTCACATGTCGAGTGCAAGGATTGGATCTGCCCCAAACAGGGCGGCATGTCCTCCTGCGAGCAGCCAGAGTGTGACAAGCAGCGCCAGGACGAGCGCGGCGACCAAATGTCCATCCAGACGCAGCGTGGCCCGTCCGGAGAACAGGGCGATCAAGGGAAATATGGATGTTGAGGTTTCGATGGCCGACCAGCTATCTCCCATCCTCTGTCGCGCACGTTTTTCCGTTGTGATGATCCCGGCGAGGGAAAAGAGCCCAAGGCCGCCAAAAACCAGAAGCGATCGGATGTCGCCGTTTGCTGCCACATGGCCAAGAGACCAGAGGAGGAAACCCCACAAAACCGGATGGCGCGTGATGGCCGTTATCGCCCCGGGAGCAGCACCCGTCATGAAACTGACAGATGCCGGGTTGGGGCTGAGGAGACCGGCTGTGACCAGAAAGAGTCCGAGTGGCGACAACACCAGATTTGCAAGCGCCCATCGGGGATCCGGCCGCCAGATCTCGAGATATTCGGTGCTCCAGGCAGCATGCAGAACCCAGATTAGCAGTGCCACGGATGTTGCCGAATAGACCAGAAGATAAAGACGCAGTCCAAGCATTGCGGTCAGCCTTCCCCGAAGGCTTGGGATGGCCGGCACCGAATGCAAGAACAGAAATGCCGCAAGCGCTAAGGCGACCTGGGTCATGAGGGAAGCACCTGCATCTCGGGCTCCAGACTGAGGAGCTGCTGCAGCAGCATCTGCTCGGCTGTAATGTGGCGCCGGACAGCCTCCTGAAAACCGCGAACCATATGGGCCACCGTGTCGAGGCTCAGTTTGCATCGTTTGCGAGCGACCGCCGCCAAGGTGAGCGACAGTTCTCGGGCGGCGCGACGGTCGACGTGGTGTTCGGACTTGACCTGATCGAGAAGGAGGGAGCCGAAGCAGGAGCCAGCATGGAGCTGAAGGTCAGGATAGAGCTTTTGCTCTTCCAGAATATGGGCCGCGGCAATTAGCGGTTCGATGTGCTTGGCAACCTTCTGGATGCCGCGCGGGATCTCGCCTGTGTCGAAGTCGCAGGCCAGCTCCTCCAGCTTCAGGCAAAGAATAAGCAGATCGCGATGCTTGTCCTCGAGCGCTCTGACCTCGGTGGCGGTCAGGCTGGACCCTGTCGTTTCCATGGTGTGCCCCTTACTGACCGAGAAACAGAATGACGCCGATGGCAAGCGAAGCCAGAACGGCTGCAAGCGTGCCTGCGCCCTGTAATACGCCCATGCGCTTCAGCATCAGGGCAAAGCCCATGATCACAGGTGTCGCTACGACAAGGCCGATCTGTGCATCCGTCATCTCAGTCATTCCTTCTGTTGTGGAAGCACTCTGCCTTGTCTTTCGTCAGTCTTCTTTGCGCTTCCACAAAGAGGAACAGGGTTTGCTCGCTTAAAGGTCATCCCGACCAACGGGAGATGTGACGATGGCCATGCAAACAAGCCTCCAGGAAGAGGCAAGGGAAGACCACCTGCTGCTCTGGATCCTGGTCTGGAGCGAATTGATCGCTTTCGGCATCCTGATCCTTGGCTTTCTTGTCGTGTCGACCTTCGAGGCCGAAGCCTTCGAACTGGCGCGTCTGCATTTGAGACCGGGGATCGCCGGCGCCAATACGCTCATCCTGCTCGTCAGCGGCTACTTTGTCGCCGTGGCGATGCGAAATCGCTTTGATCTAAAAGTCGTGAAACGGCCATTGACCATTGCAGCTCTGCTCGGCTTCTGCTTCGTGGCGGTCAAGCTATTCGAGTATTGGGGTGAGGTTCGCTACGCGCATGATGCGACCCTCGACACCTTCTTCGAGCTCTATTTCATCATCACCGGGTTTCATCTCCTGCATGTCGTCTTCGGCGCTATCGCACTTCTACTGGTCGCCTGGCGCCCGGCGCGGGAAAACCTGGTTCTGATCGCCACACTCTGGCACGTGATCGACCTCGTCTGGCTGGTCATATTTCCCGTTCTCTATCTCGCGTGAGGCATCCCATGACCCGTAGACAACACGAGGAATTGTTAGGCGTGCTCGCCATGCTGATGACTTTCGCGATTGGTGGCGCGGTCGTTACGGCACTTGCCGGCCCAACGATCGTACCGATTGCCGCAGTTCTGGCGATTGCCTTTGCCAAGGGACGGCTTGTGGTTCTCGACTTCCTGGAGTTGCGGGGTGGACATCACCCCATCCGGGTCGCTCTGATCGGTTGGTTGTGCCTCCTTTTGGCCGCAGCACTGGTGCGGTCGCTGGCCGTCGCCCTGCTTGGCTGAACATTCGCCGCGATGCTTGCCGAAGCGCAAAGAACAAAGCCCGGCACAATCTATTAAAAATCATCCCGCAAAGCCGGCGAGGGGATCGCCAGGGCTTCAAGGCGGGGAAACCAGGTCGGCTCGCTCGAGCCCGGCAGACGGAAGGACCAAGGCATGGCAGAGCGCCTGACCAAGACCGGAGCGCGCAACGTCTTCTATGGCGGCTCCATATTCTTTTTTGCGATCTTCGTGGGGCTCACCGCCCATAGTCACTATTACATCCGAACGGTATCGACCGACGAGACGACCCTGACCGACAGCGTCGCCCGTGGCAAACATATCTGGGAAAAGCACTCCTGCATCAACTGCCACTCTATCCTGGGGGAAGGCGCCTATTTCGCGCCTGAGCTTGGCAATGTCTGGACCCGCTGGGGTGGTCAGGATGACCACGAAGGCGCCCGCGAGACGCTTCGTTCCTGGATGGCTGCACAGCCCTCTGGCGTTGAAGGCCGTCGACAGATGCCGCAGTTCAACCTGACCGACGAAGAGATCAACGATCTCGCCGACTTCCTCGAATGGACCAGCAAGATCAAAACGCAGAACTGGCCGCCGAACGAGGCCGGCTGAGCCCTTCGTGACCCAAGGAGACATACTCATGAAATATCAAAGCCAAAAGGTCGCGATGCTGTATTTCTACGGCGCGCTCGGCCTCTTCGTTGCCCAGGTCCTGTTTGGGGTCGTGGCAGGCACGATCTACGTACTTCCCAATACACTTTCCGAGCTACTTCCTTTCAACATCGTGCGCATGATCCACACCAACGCCCTGATCGTCTGGTTGCTGATGGGCTTCATGGGCGCCACCTATTATCTGCTGCCGGAAGAAGCGGAGACGGAGCTTTACAGTCCAAAGCTCGCTATTGCGCAGTTCTGGATCTTCCTGATTGCCGCCGCCGCCGCCGTCGTCGGCTACCTCTTCGGCATTCATGAGGGCCGCGAGTTTCTCGAGCAGCCCTTTCTCATCAAGATCGGTATCGTCATCGTCGCCCTGATGCTCTTGTTCAACGTCACCATGACGTCGCTAAAGGGCCGCAAGACGGTCGTTACCAACATCCTGATTTTTGGCCTCTGGGGTGTGGCGATCTTCTTCCTCTTCGCCTTCTACAACCCGGTCAACCTGGCGCTCGACAAAATGTACTGGTGGTATGTGGTCCACCTTTGGGTCGAAGGCGTCTGGGAGCTGATCATGGCCTCGGTGCTTGCCTTCCTGATGATCAAGCTGAACGGCATCGACCGCGAAGTGGTTGAGAAGTGGCTCTATGTCATCATCGGTCTTGCACTTTTCTCCGGTATTCTCGGCACCGGCCACCACTATTACTGGATCGGTGCGCCGGGCTACTGGCAGTGGATCGGGTCGCTCTTCTCGACGCTTGAAGTGGCGCCCTTCTTCACCATGGTGATTTTCACCTTCGTCATGACCTGGAAGGCGGGCCGCAAGCACCCGAACCGTGCGGCGCTCCTCTGGTCGATCGGCTGCTCGGTCATGGCCTTCTTCGGCGCCGGCGTCTGGGGCTTCCTGCATACCCTGTCTTCGGTCAACTACTATACCCACGGCACGCAGGTGACGGCAGCCCACGGACATCTCGCCTTCTTCGGCGCCTATGTCATGCTCAACCTCGCCATCATGGCCTATGCGATCCCGGAAATGCGCGGCCGCCAGCCTTATAATCAGTGGCTCTCGATCGCGAGCTTCTGGATGATGTGCACGGCCATGTCGGTGATGACCTTCGCGCTTACCTTTGCCGGGGTCCTGCAGGTGCATCTCCAGCGCGTGCTTGGTGAAAGCTACATGGCGGTCCAGGATCAGTTGGCCCTGTTCTACTGGGTGCGTCTTGGTTCCGGTGCCGTCGTGCTGGTCTCTGCCCTGATGTTCGTCTGGGCCGTGCTGATGCCGGGCAAGGAAAAAGAGCCTGTCTTCGGCGGCTATGTCGAGCCTGCCGAGTGAAGCAGCGGCCCCGCTGTTTTTGTGAAGCGGCGGGGCCCCATCAGATTTTAAAGGATCAGCAACATGAACATCATCGCCCGCAACATTCAGCCTGAAATCCCGGCCTATTCTCCTGCCGGCAACGAATGCGCTCTCTTCGAGACAGCCTGGACGCGGCAGTTGCCGCTTCTCCTCAAAGGTCCGACAGGCTGCGGCAAGACCCGCTTCGTCAGCCATATGGCGGAAAAGCTCGGCCTGCCGTTGACGACCGTCTCATGCCATGACGATCTGGCCGCCGCCGATCTCACCGGTCGTTTCCTCTTGAAAGGGGGAGAAACAGTCTGGGTCGATGGGCCGCTGACCCGGGCGGTTCGAGACGGGGGCGTCTGCTATCTCGACGAGGTGGTGGAGGCGCGCAAGGATGTCGCCGTCGTGCTCCATCCGCTCACGGATGACCGACGCATCCTGCCTCTGGAACGCACTGGAGAACTGCTTGAAGCACCACCGGCCTTCATGCTCGTCGTCTCCTACAACCCCGGTTATCAGAGCCTTTTGAAGGCGCTGAAACCCTCGACCCGGCAGCGCTTTGTCGCCATCGAATTCGATTTTCTGCCAAAAGCGCGAGAGATCGAAGTTGTCTCGGCAGAAAGCGGATTGCCCGCCGTCACGGTCGAACCCCTCGTCGAGCTCGCCAGACGACTGCGGGCACTGAAAGGTCATGATCTGGAGGAAGGCGTCTCGACGCGTCTGCTGGTCTACTGCGCGAGCCTCATCGATGCTGGTCTTTCGCCGCGTGAGGCTGTTCGCGCCGCCATGATCGAGCCGCTGACCGACGAACCCGACGTGCGCACTGCACTGCTTGAACTGGCACAAGCGATCATCCGCTAGGAGAATGTCATGCTGGACTTTCTGGAGCTTGAGGAGACGGTCGGGCGCGCCTGGCACAGGCTGGCGGGCGATACCCGCACATGGCCGCGTTACCCAGACGCGGCTGTCTTCCTGGAAGACGTGGTGCCGGTGCTCTCTGTCTGCTATCGCGGCTTCGGGGGGAAAGGACGGTGCAACTGGTGCCGGCGCGGGCCAAGACTTCACAACACCGGCTGAAGTTCCGGCAGCGCATGGGGCTCGGCGAAGAAAAGCTGATGCACCCAGCGAGGGACGAAGCGAGCGTGATGTTGCCGCCTGTGCTCGACCTCATGCCCGAGCAGTCGCTCAATCTGGATCTTTATGTCTGGCTCGCGGCCGCTATGGCCGTGATGCCACTTCAGCCGATGACCGAGACCGATCCCCTCAGGGCCGACCTTGCCATGCTCGATGCAGCATCGGCCCTCGAAGATGAGGTTTTGAAAGTCTTTCCCGGTCTCGTCTATCGCTATCGCCGGCTTTGCCGCGCGCTTTTATCAGAGCGTCGGCGCGGTTCGCTGCCGCGGGTCGAGGGACTGCTGGAGGACCGCATCATCGATCTCCTGCGCCGTGGTGCGGGGCTTGCCCCGCTTTCGGCGGGGGACGACATGCCGGGGCGGGCACCTCCCGGCTACCTGCCGATATTGCCTGTGCCGCTCTGGCCGCAGGCAGTCATCAGGGAAGAATGGGCCGGACGCCAGGAAATGGATCAACCGGTTGGCTCAGCCCAGGCGGAGGCGCAAGCGGCCGGACGTCATGTGGCAATCCGCGAGAAGGATTCTGCTGCCAAGGGCGAGCGCAGCCCCTTCATACTCAACCGCTTTGAAAAGATCCTCGCAATGGCCGAGATGGTCAATGTCGACCGGCCCGCCGATGACAGCGACGATCATGATGCGTCAGCCGCCGACGAACTCGACGAAATGGTGCTTGGTGAGCGCAAGGGCCGGCCTGCCGCGAAGTTCCGCTTCGACCTCGACCTGCCGCCAGAAGCGCTCAGGCATTCCGCAATCGAGGCGGAACTCACCTATCCCGAATGGGACTACAGGCGCGGGGTCTATCTCAAGGACCACTGCCGGGTGATTGCCGGTCCGGCGTCTGACGAGGGCCTTTCGCCGGTCCCGTCAGCGGAGATGAAGGCACTGGTTCGCCGCGTGCGTCGCCAGTTCGAGGCAATGCGCCCGCGCCATGAGATGCTGCGTGCACAGGTCGATGGCGCTGATCTCGATCTCGACGCCGTGGTCCGCAGCCGCACCGAACTTGCCGCAAGCGGCGAATGCTCGGATCGCATTCATCTTTCAAGCCGGCCCCAGGCCCATGACCTTGCGGTGACCCTGCTGGTCGACGTCTCACTGTCGACCGATGCCTGGTTCAACGACCGCCGGGTTCTCGATGTCGAAAAGGAGGCGCTTTTGGTGCTGGCCGAGGGGCTTGCCGCCTGTGGCGACATGCATTCCATCCTGAGCTTCACGTCGAGACGGCGGAACTGGGTGCGTGTCGAGACGATCAAGGGTTTTGATGAGCCCATGAGTGCGCTGGTGCGCCATCGCATCGCCGCGCTCAAACCCGGATACTACACGCGCATGGGGGCAGCGCTGCGTCATGCGACGGGGAAACTGGCCGAGCGTCCCAACAGAAAGCACCTGCTGCTTGTTCTGACCGACGGCAAGCCGAATGACGTCGATCACTACGAAGGCCGCTTTGCAATCGAAGATACACGCCGGGCCGTGACCGAGGCTCGCCGCCGCGGGATCCACGTATTCGGCGTCACCGTCGATCAGGATGCCAAAACCTATGTTCCCGCTGTCTTCGGCCATCACGGCTATGCCGTCGTGCCCGATATCCGGCGCCTGCCGGCTGCCCTGCCACAAATCTACCGCGCGCTCGTTCGCTGATCCGCGATCGCGCGAAAAGGAAAGCCCGGCCTGAGCAATCGGACCGGGCTTTCTCGTGTCGCCGAATTGTCTCAGGCCGCAGTCGCGTGGGTTCTTCCTGTTTCTGCGAGATAGGCATCGAAGCAGGACGCCACTGTTCTGACCAGAAACCTGTGTTCTGTGGCGACGGTCAAGACAGCGCCCCGCCAGCGCACGATGCCTTCCGCCAACAAGCTCTGCAATGCCTGATTGGCCTTGCCAAGCACCGCGTCTTCAAGTTCAAAGCCATCTGGCATCGCCCCGAAATCAACCCGGAAGTCGCACATCAGCCGCTCGATGATCCAAGCGCGGACGCGGTCTTCCGGGGTAAGACGGTAGCCTTTCGATGTGGCCAGTTCCCCGGATGAGATGAGACTTGCGTAGCGTCCAATCGCGACGTCGTTTTGCGCGTAGCCTTCTGCAAGACGCCCAATCGCCGACGAACCGAAGCCGATCAGCGTCGATGCATTGTCTGTCGTATATCCTTGGAAGTTTCGATGCAGCGTCTGGCGATCGGCTGCGAGCGAAAGAGAATCCTCAGGAAGGGCAAAATGGTCAAGACCAATCCGGCGATATCCGGCATCGCACAGCGTTTCTGCGATCGCTTCCGCCTGCTGATGTCGCTCAAATGCGTCACCGAGAGCTGCGGTGTCAATCAGACGTTGATGCTTCTTGAAGGCCGGGACATGCGCGTAACCAAAGACGGCGAAGCGTTCTGGGCGCATGGCGGCGGCCATGCGCGCGGTATCCATTGCCGATTCCACGGTCTGATGCGGAAGACCATAGATCAAGTCGAAATTGATGCTTCTGGCTCCTGCCTTGCGCAGGTTTGCAAGCGCTGTTGCCGTTTGCTCGGGCGACTGCATGCGATTGATCGCCTTTTGCACCTTGGGATCAAAACTCTGCACGCCGAGGCTCGCCCGCGTCATCCCGGCATCACCGAGTGCTTCTGACATTTCGCTGGTCAGCGTTCTCGGATCGATTTCCACCGCAAGCTCGGTCGCGCCGCCAATGCCAAAAGCTGCGGTCAGGGTCGCTGTGAGGTCGAGGAACTCCTGTGGCGTCATGATCGTCGGCGTGCCGCCGCCGAAGTGAATGTCGCTGACTTCCTGTCGCCGGCCGATGGCTTTTGCCACCAGTCTGATTTCCTGTTTGAGCACTGTGAGATAGTCGAGGATTGGCGCATCTTTCTGGGTGATGGTGGTGTGGCAGCCGCAATACCAGCACATGGATCGACAGAAGGGCACGTGAAGATAGAGTGACACCGGGTGGCTTCGGCACGGCGGCCAGCCAGTCCCGATAGGTGCCGGCTCCGATACTGGGCGAGAAGCGGGGGGCGGTCGGATAGCTCGTGTAACGGGGCAAGCGGCTTTCGCCGTAACGGCGGATAATCTCTGCGTTCATGATATCGCTCCGGTTTCATGCCGCAACGATAGCCGCTCGCCGAAGGACTTCGTTGTCGAAAGGCAAAGAGGACGGGCTTTCAAGGTTTTGCTTGTCACAGCACAACGAAGCCTTTGCGCCGATACTTCAATTTTCTGCGGTGCGGCCCGCCGCATATGACCTTGAAACTTCCATCAAAGAAGGCCCTCGAATGACTGTTGCTGTTGAAGATCATGTTCTCAAACTGGACGTGCGCGAAATCCCCCGCGTGGAAAGGCACCCCCGCATCTTCGGAATGTTGAATTCGCTGCTTCCTGATTATCAGTTGATCTTGACCGTCGATCATGATCCGGTTCCGCTCTATTACCATCTGGAAACGCATTATGATGGGATGTTCGGCTGGGAGTACCTGTCGCGTGGTCCGGAGATATGGGAAGTCCGCATTCGCCGGAAGAAACCCGAAGGCTGCAACTGCAACTGCGGTGGCGGTCATTAAAATGTCTGGGAGCGATCGGTCGACAGCGGTCGCTCCCATGCACATTTGTCGTGATCGGACAGGTGAAGTCTAAAATTGGGAGGTCAAGTGTCGACAACAGCCAGTTTCAAAGAACTCGACGTGCGGCCCATCCTTCGTGACGGAGGTGAGCCATTTCCTGCGATCATGGATGCGGTTCAGTCGTTGAAGCCGGGCGGAAGGCTTGCAAGCCGGCTTGCAAGCCTTCCGCCCGGCTTCAACGACTGAACCGCATCCATGATCGCAGGAAATGGCTCACCTCCGTCACGAAGGATGGGCCGCACGTCGAGTTCTTTGAAACTGGCTGTTGTCGACACTTGACCTCCCAATTTTAGACTTCACCTGTCCGATCACGACAAATGTGCATGGGAGCGACCGCTGTCGACCGATCGCTCCCAGACATTTTAATGACCGCCACCGCAGTTGCAGTTGCAGCCTTCGTGTTTCTTCCGGCGAATGCGGACTTCCCATATCTCCGGACCACGCGACAGGTACTCCCAGCCGAACATCCCATCATAATGCGTTTCCAGATGGTAATAGAGCGGAACCGGATCATGATCGACGGTCAAGATCAACTGATAATCAGGAAGCAGCGAATTCAACATTCCGAAGATGCGGGGGTGCCTTTCCACGCGGGGGATTTCGCGCACGTCCAGTTTGAGAACATGATCTTCAACAGCAACAGTCATTCGAGGGCCTTCTTTGATGGAAGTTTCAAGGTCATATGCGGCGGGCCGCACCGCAGAAAATTGAAGTATCGGCGCAAAGGCTTCGTTGTGCTGTGACAAGCAAAACCTTGAAAGCCCGTCCTCTTTGCCTTTCGACAACGAAGTCCTTCGGCGAGCGGCTATCGTTGCGGCATGAAACCGGAGCGATATCATGAACGCAGAGATTATCCGCCGTTACGGCGAAAGCCGCTTGCCCCGTTACACGAGCTATCCGACCGCCCCCCGCTTCTCGCCCAGTATCGGAGCCGGCACCTATCGGGACTGGCTGGCCGCCGTGCCGAAAAGCCACCCGGTGTCACTCTATCTTCACGTGCCCTTCTGTCGATCCATGTGCTGGTATTGCGGCTGCCACACCACCATCACCCAGAAAGATGCGCCAATCCTCGACTATCTCACAGTGCTCAAACAGGAAATCAGACTGGTGGCAAAAGCCATCGGCCGGCGACAGGAAGTCAGCGACATTCACTTCGGCGGCGGCACGCCGACGATCATGACGCCACAGGAGTTCCTCGACCTCACAGCGACCCTGACCGCAGCTTTTGGCATTGGCGGCGCGACCGAGCTTGCGGTGGAAATCGATCCGAGAACGCTGACCAGCGAAATGTCAGAAGCACTCGGTGATGCCGGGATGACGCGGGCGAGCCTCGGCGTGCAGAGTTTTGATCCCAAGGTGCAAAAGGCGATCAATCGCATGCAGTCGCCCGAGCAAACGGCAACAGCGCTTGCAAACCTGCGCAAGGCAGGAGCCAGAAGCATCAATTTCGACTTGATCTATGGTCTTCCGCATCAGACCGTGGAATTGGCAATGGATACCGCGCGCATGGCCGCCGCCATGCGCCCAGAACGCTTCGCCGTCTTTGGTTACGCGCATGTCCCGGCCTTCAAGAAGCATCAACGTCTGATTGACACCGCAGCTCTCGGTGACGCATTTGAGCGACATCAGCAGGCGGAAGCGATCGCAGAAACGCTGTGCGATGCCGGATATCGCCGGATTGGTCTTGACCATTTTGCCCTTCCTGAGGATTCTCTTTCGCTCGCAGCCGATCGCCAGACGCTGCATCGAAACTTCCAAGGATATACGACAGACAATGCATCGACGCTGATCGGCTTCGGTTCGTCGGCGATTGGGCGTCTTGCAGAAGGCTACGCGCAAAACGACGTCGCGATTGGACGCTACGCAAGTCTCATCTCATCCGGGGAACTGGCCACATCGAAAGGCTACCGTCTTACCCCGGAAGACCGCGTCCGCGCTTGGATCATCGAGCGGCTGATGTGCGACTTCCGGGTTGATTTCGGGGCGATGCCAGATGGCTTTGAACTTGAAGACGCGGTGCTTGGCAAGGCCAATCAGGCATTGCAGAGCTTGTTGGCGGAAGGCATCGTGCGCTGGCGGGGCGCTGTCTTGACCGTCGCCACAGAACACAGGTTTCTGGTCAGAACAGTGGCGTCCTGCTTCGATGCCTATCTCGCAGAAACAGGAAGAACCCACGCGACTGCGGCCTGAGACAATTCGGCGACACGAGAAAGCCCGGTCCGATTGCTCAGGCCGGGCTTTCCTTTTCGCGCGATCGCGGATCAGCGAACGAGCGCGCGGTAGATTTGTGGCAGGGCAGCCGGCAGGCGCCGGATATCGGGCACGACGGCATAGCCGTGATGGCCGAAGACAGCGGGAACATAGGTTTTGGCATCCTGATCGACGGTGACGCCGAATACGTGGATCCCGCGGCGGCGAGCCTCGGTCACGGCCCGGCGTGTATCTTCGATTGCAAAGCGGCCTTCGTAGTGATCGACGTCATTCGGCTTGCCGTCGGTCAGAACAAGCAGCAGGTGCTTTCTGTTGGGACGCTCGGCCAGTTTCCCCGTCGCATGACGCAGCGCTGCCCCCATGCGCGTGTAGTATCCGGGTTTGAGCGCGGCGATGCGATGGCGCACCAGCGCACTCATGGGCTCATCAAAACCCTTGATCGTCTCGACACGCACCCAGTTCCGCCGTCTCGACGTGAAGCTCAGGATGGAATGCATGTCGCCACAGGCGGCAAGCCCCTCGGCCAGCACCAAAAGCGCCTCCTTTTCGACATCGAGAACCCGGCGGTCGTTGAACCAGGCATCGGTCGACAGTGAGACGTCGACCAGCAGGGTCACCGCAAGGTCATGGGCCTGGGGCCGGCTTGAAAGATGAATGCGATCCGAGCATTCGCCGCTTGCGGCAAGTTCGGTGCGGCTGCGGACCACGGCGTCGAGATCGAGATCAGCGCCATCGACCTGTGCACGCAGCATCTCATGGCGCGGGCGCATTGCCTCGAACTGGCGACGCACGCGGCGAACCAGTGCCTTCATCTCCGCTGACGGGACCGGCGAAAGGCCCTCGTCAGACGCCGGACCGGCAATCACCCGGCAGTGGTCCTTGAGATAGACCCCGCGCCTGTAGTCCCATTCGGGATAGGTGAGTTCCGCCTCGATTGCGGAATGCCTGAGCGCTTCTGGCGGCAGGTCGAGGTCGAAGCGGAACTTCGCGGCAGGCCGGCCCTTGCGCTCACCAAGCACCATTTCGTCGAGTTCGTCGGCGGCTGACGCATCATGATCGTCGCTGTCATCGGCGGGCCGGTCGACATTGACCATCTCGGCCATTGCGAGGATCTTTTCAAAGCGGTTGAGTATGAAGGGGCTGCGCTCGCCCTTGGCAGCAGAATCCTTCTCGCGGATTCGCCACATGACGTCCGGCCGCTTGCGCCTCCGCCTGGGCTGAGCCAACCGGTTGATCCATTTCCTGGCGTCCGGCCCATTCTTCCCTGATGACTGCCTGCGGCCAGAGCGGCACAGGCAATATCGGCAGGTAGCCGGGAGGTGCCCGCCCCGGCATGTCGTCCCCCGCCGAAAGCGGGGCAAGCCCCGCGCCACGGCGCAGGAGATCGATGATGCGGTCCTCCAGCAGTCCCTCGACCCGCGGCAGCGAACCGCGCCGACGCTCTGATGAAGGCGCGCGGCAAAGCCGGCGATAGCGATAGACGAAGACCGGGAAAGACTTTCAAAACCTCATCTTCGAGGGCCGATGCTGCATCGAGCATGGCAAGGTCGGCCCTGAGGGGATCGGTCTCGGTCATCGGCTGAAGTGGCATCACGGCCATAGCGGCCGCGAGCCAGACATAAAGATCCAGATTGAGCGACTGCTCGGGCATGAGGTCGAGCACAGGCGGCAACATCACGCTCGCTTCGTCCCTCGCTGGGTGCGTCAGCTTTTCTTCGCCGAGCCCCATGCGCTGCCGGAACTTGGGCCGGTGTTGTGAAGTCTTGGCCCGCGCCGGCACCGGTTGCGCCGCCGAAGTTCTTTTCCCGCGATAGCAGACAGAGAGCACCGGCACCACGTCTTCCAGGAAGACGAGCCGCGTCTCGGGTAACGCGGGCATGTGCGGGTATCGCCCGCCGGCCCCGTGTCCCCAGGCGCGCCCGAGCCGTCTCAGAGCTCCAGAAAGCCCGGCGTGACATTCTCCTAGCGGATGATCGCTTGTGCCAGTTCAAGCAGTGCAGTGCGCACGTCAGGGGTTCTTTAGTCGGTCAGCGGCTCGATCAGTGGCGGCGCGAACAGCCTCACGCGGCGAAAGACCAGCATCGATGAGGCTCGCGCGGTCGACCACGGACGCGGTCGAGACGCCTTCCTCCCGATGATGACCTTTCAGTGCGCGCAGCCGTCTGGCGAGCTCGACGAGGGGTTCGACCGTGACGGCGGGCAATCCGCTTTCTGCCTGAGACAACTTCGATCTCTCGGCCGCTTTTCGGCAGAAAATCGAATTCGATGGCGACAAAGCGCTGCCGGGTCGAGGGTTTCAGCGCCTTCAAAAGGCTCTGATAACCGGGGTTGTAGGAGACGACGAGCATGAAGGCCGGTGGTGCTTCAAGCAGTTCTCCAGTGCGTTCCAGAGGCAGGATGCGTCGGTCATCCGTGAGCGGATGGAGCACGACGGCGACATCCTTGCGCGCCTCCACCACCTCGTCGAGATAGCAGACGCCCCCGTCTCGAACCGCCCGGGTCAGCGGCCCATCGACCCAGACTGTTTCTCCCCCTTTCAAGAGGAAACGACCGGTGAGATCGGCGGCGCCCAGAGCGTCATCACATGAGACGC
>JBJIOA010000019.1:0-23444 GCA_045377275.1 Allorhizobium sp.
ATTGCTGCTGCAAAGCGGCGAACTGACGGCTGCCGTCGATCGCCCGATGCAGAGCGCGCAACGATACTATCTCGCATCTCCGCGAGAGAGGGCAGGTTATCCGCCGTTCGTTGCTTTCCGGGACTGGATCGTCAAGGAACTTGCGCAGCGTTAGGCGGCCCTCAGAGCGAACTTGCTGCAGCAGCAATCCAGATGGCGAAAGCGAGATGGGTGAGATGGTGCAGGGTCTGATCTGTCCCGAAAAGCCACCAATAGGCAGCCTGGTCTACCTTGAAGTGGTAACGCTGCTGTACCAGTGCCTTGCTTCGATCGATCAGTCCGTGAACGGCAATATCGACAAACGCAAGCCAGGCGAGTTGCGGTGCCATCGTGAGGCAGATCAACAACGTTCCCAAGGCATGGACGACAACATGTGCGAACAAGGGGGCTATCCACCCCTTAAGCCGCTCCTTGCCGGTTGCCATCCACCCTGTCTGAAGCAGGAAATCGGCTAGGAGATGCTTGATGACGAACAGAGCGACGGCCCAGATCAAAAGATCACTGGCGATTTGCTCCGGGATGGTGGGCATGAGTATTCCTTCGGCTTCTGTTCTGTCCGAAGATAGACCACTCTCCAAAACGCTGTGAAGCTGCCATTTAGTTTACCCAGATTTGGGCTTTGCGCTTCCTTTACGCGTTCATCGAGTTTCAGTGCACAGAATTAGGGAGATCGTAGTGACTGCGTCCGGCGTCACCAGCCGTCGGAAAGCACCTTTTCCAGCATGTCTGCGAAGAAATCGGCGCTCGCTTTGCCAAGGCAGAGCGGCGGCTTTATTTTCAAAACGTTAAGATGATCGCCCGTTGGTTGCATGATGACGCCGAGATCAAGCAGACGGTCGCAGATGGCTGCAGTTTCTTCCGTCGCAGGTTCCAGCGTCTCGCGATCACGCACGAATTCCAGTCCGAGATAGAGGCCCATCCCATGCACGGCGCCCACGATCGGAAAACGCTGACCCAAAGCTTCGAGGCGGGCCTTCAGATGGTCACCGGTGTCTCGGGCATTTTGCTGCAGTTGTTCGTCCCGCATGATGTCGAGAACGGTCATCCCGACGACACAGCTCACAGGGCTGCCGCCGGAGGATGAGAAGAAATAGCCCTCTTTTTCGAGGCTGTCGGCGATCTCGCGCCTGGTGATCACGGCGCCGAGCGGCTGGCCGTTGCCCATGCCCTTTGCCACGGTGATGATGTCGGGGACGACGCCCTGCTGTTCGAAGCCCCAGAAATGATGACCGAGGCGCCCGTATCCGACCTGCACTTCGTCGGCGATGCAGAGACCTCCACGCTCGCGAACGAGTTGATAGACGTCTCTGAGATAACCCGGCGGGAGCGGAATGCCACCGGCATTGCCATACACGCTCTCTGCGATGAAGCCGCCCAGCTGTCCGCCAGCCTCCTCGATCTCAGCGATTTTTGCCGCGACCGCCTGAACATAGCCATCGGTTGAACCCTCGCCGCGATACTTGCCGCGGTAGGTGTTGGGGGAGAGCACCGGGTGCACCCAATCCGGGCGCGTTTCCAGGGCGCGCGGATTGTCGGCGAGCGATGTCGAGACCGCGTCGCTCGCAACCGTCCAGCCGTGATAGGCCTCCAGGAGGCTTAAGATGTTGCGGTGGCCGCTATGGGCCCAGGCGAGCCGCAGCGCAAGGTCTACGGCCTCGGAGCCCGAATTCACGAGGAAGACCGTGTCTAGTCCCTCTGGCGCGAGTGAGGCGAGGCGATCCGAGAATTCGGCGACGGCGGCGTAGTGAAAGCGCGAGTTCGTGTTGAGCATGGCCCATTGTCTGCCGATCGCCTCTGCCAGACGTGGATTGCCGTGGCCGAGGATCGTGACATTGTTGACCATGTCGAGATAGGCGCGGCCATTCACGTCAAAAAGATGCTCTCGCCAGCCCCGTTCGATCTGTGGCGGGTTGGCATAGTAGTTCTTCTGCGGCTTGGCGAAGCTGTTCTTGCGGCGTTCCAGAAGCGCATGGCTCTCCGGTGCCGGTGCATCGACGCCGACGCCGAGGAGTATTGACGGCGAAGGGCATATGCGGCGCCAGACAGCGCTTTGCTGCGGCTTGGCGAAGAGTGGTGGGACGAGATCCGGATCGCGGCAAAGCTGGATGCGTAGGCCGCCGACGCCTCCGGCTGCGCCGGCCACCGCACCGATCGGGTCGCCTGCCTTCACGGTCGCGCCATCTTCCAGGCTGCAGTCTATACCATCAAGATGAAGCGACAGCTCAGGCGATGATAGGATCAGGTGGTGGCCGTCGAGTATAATGATTCCGTCAAAGGGTGCGAAGGCTTCGGTCGCTCCCGGCAGGCAGACATCGATATGCAGGGCGAAGGTTGCTGGCGGTGCCGGGACAGAGGCTTCGGTGTAGGACAGACGGAATTCGCCATAGCGGGTCGAGGCAACGCCTGTCTCCATGGCTGCCCGGGCCAGAAGCTTCCAGTCGATCTCCTGGTCGCTCCAGGTGTCGCGCGGCAGGTCCGGGCTCGTCACCGTCAGGTCCGTCAGGCGGAAGTCTGCGGTTGCAAGCGAGGGAAGAAGCGGATGGGACACCCTCAGATCTGGCTCGTCCGGGAGCATCCCGGCGGCATCGAGAATGGCCGCTTCCATCAACGGGTAGGGCACGGAGGTCGCCACCTCGAAAATGGTTCGCTCATGCTCGATATTGCCCAGCACATAGCCGTTGTCGGGGTCGATCGACAGCTGCTGTTCGCTGCTGGCAACAAGCACCCCGGCGCGTGCGACGATCAGCGGCCAGAGCGCTTTCAATTCCGCTTCGCTCAGCGGGTAGCGCGCGTGGAAGGCCTTGACGGCGGGCAGAATGAAGAAGGGGTCACCATCGGCGTGGTGCAGCAATGCGGCGCAAGTCATCGCGAGGTCCGCCACCAGCCATCCATAGAGCACATCACCGAAATCAATGACGCCATCTGGCATCAGGCGGCCGGTTGCGTTCGGTGTGGCCACCACGTTATCGTCGGTGATGTCGTGGTGAATGGGTTGAATGCGAAGTTCCGAGGCCAGTGGCTGCAGGCGCTTCACCGCCATGATCATCGCTTTGGCGATGCGGTCCCGCTGTTTCTGGTCCGCGACCGATTTCAGGAGGTGCAAGGCGACCGGGCCTGCGCGGCGGAGATCCCATTGCAGTTCCCGTTCCAGCCCGGCGTGACGGAAGTGCTCGAGCCCGCCGGCAATCCGGGCGACCACGTCACCAAAAGACGCCACGACCTCGGGAGCCAGGTACTTCTGGCGCGTCAGGGGCTCGCCATCCAGATAGGACAGGAGCCTCACCCAGTAATACTGCCCGCCCACTTCGATCTGGGGGATGTATTCTCCGGTCAGCGCGGGGATCGGCTCGGGTATGCGCAAGCCAAGATCCATTTGACGCAGATGCTCCATGGCCCTGTTCTGGGCGTCGAGTTCCTGCTGGGGATATTCAGCCCGTGTGATCTTGAGAACGAGCCGTTCTTCGCCGGTGTCGATCAGGAAATTGCGGTCCTGCTGGCTGCCGAGTTCTCGGATCGTGCCGCTGAAGCCGTAGAATTCGTTGAAGATGACCTTGGCATCGGCCAGCGTGACGTTCGGGCGCGGCAGTTCGGTGCGCTGGAGCAGAGCCGAGTCGGCCATACGTTTCCTCCCAGGGAATCATGTCGGGAGATTAGCAGAGCCTTGTGTCGCGTCTATCCCGCAGAACCATGGCGGGAAATGACGAAGGGCGCCGTTTCCGACGCCCTTTTCCATGTTCACCCCATGCGCTCGGAGGCATAGGAGCCCGGGCTTGCCGGGAAGACGACCGTGCGGTTGCCGTTGATGAAGGTGCGGTGGTGGATGTGCGCGTGGATCGCGCGTGCCAGGACCTGGCTTTCGACGTCGCGGCCGATCGAGACGTAGTCTTCCGCCGACTGCGCGTGGGTGATGCGGGCCACGTCCTGCTCGATGATCGGGCCTTCGTCGAGATCGGCGGTGACGTAATGGGCTGTGGCACCAATCAGCTTCACGCCACGCTCGAAGGCCTGCTTATAGGGGTTGGCACCCTTGAAGCTCGGCAGGAAGGAGTGATGGATGTTGATGATCTTGCCAGACATCTTCTTGCACATGTCGTCGGAGAGGACCTGCATGTAACGGGCAAGCACGATGAGTTCGGTGCCGGTCTGCTCGACCAAGTCCATGATCCGGGCTTCGGCTTCCGGCTTGTTTTCCTTGGTCACCTTGATGTGGTGGAAGGGGATGTCGTGGTTCACAACAACCTTCTGGTAGTCGAAGTGGTTGGAAACGACGCCGACGATCTCGATCGGCAGCGCGCCGATCTTCCAGCGATAGAGAAGGTCGTTCAGGCAGTGGCCGAAGCGCGATACCATCAGCAAAACCTTCATGCGCTTTGCGGCGTCGTAGAGGTTCCAGTTCATGCCGAATTTCTCGGCGACGGGTACGAAGCCCTTCTCAAGTTTGGCCTCGGTGATGCCTTCCTCCGAGATAAAGGAAATGCGCATGAAGAACTGGCCGGTATGCAGATCGTCGAACTGGGAACTATCGACGATGTTGCAGCCCTGCTCGGCGAGATAGCCGGAAATCGCCGCCACGATGCCGCGGGTCGACTGGCAGGATACGGTCAAAACATAGCTCGTCATCGGTTCTCTCATCTCCTCGGCATGGCACGGGCGCCGTGTCTCTATCGCATGTCCGACACGATCGGAAGCGTGCCGTGTTGCGGATCCTCATCGTCTTTCCAGGGCAGGGAAGCCGCCCGCCGGCGGTTTCCGCTCCTTTGTGATGGCCAGAGATTAGGGCAGGAAATGCAAAACCCCGTTCCCATTGCGTCTTTCCAGGGCGCATCTTCGCCGTTCGGCTCCGGATGCGGGAGAAATATTCTGGCCTGTCGGTGCCGTTGGCCGTGAATTAGGCATGGAGGATCGGGAGTGCCTCCCAGCTTCGCTCCTCGAAGTGTGATTTGAGCATAGCCTAAGACCACGAGCATTAATGGTCCTGGTTGAAGGAGAATGACTTTGGGCTAGCCTCCCGGTAAAACGAGCGGCGATGCAGGGCCAAGATGGGTTGAGGACAATGAAACGGAAAATGACGCTTGGCCTGATTTCAACTGCGCTGGCCATGGCCATGCCCATTAACTCTTTTGCTGACACAAGCAGTGCCTGCTATCGCGGAATAAATCTCGCCGGTGCAGAGTTCGGCAATCTGCAGGGGGTGTTCGGCGAAGGCTATATCTATCCTTCGCTGGAAACGATTACCTATTTTGCGGGCAAGGGTTTCAATACCGTGCGGCTCCCGTTTCTTTGGGAACGCCTGCAGCCGAAGCTAAACAGCGACTTCGATCCCGCGGAGCTCGGCCGTCTCAAGGAGACCGTCGCAACGATCGGATCCTTCAATCAGACGGTGATCCTCGATCCCCACAACTATGCGCGCTATTTCGAGAAGCTTATCGGAACCGAGGAGGTTCCGGTTTCGGCCTTTGTCGATTTCTGGGAGCGGCTGGCCAAGGAGTTCGAGGGAGACCGTCATGTGGTCTTCGGCCTGATGAACGAGCCCTTCGACATCTCGTCGACGGATTGGCGTGATGTCGCCAACGAAGCGATCGCGGGCATTCGTGAGGTTGGTGCAGATAACCTTATCCTCGTTCCGGGCACGTCCTGGACGGGGGCGCATAGCTGGTTCGGCGACTGGTATGGCGGGGCGAATGCAGAGGTGCTTTTGAGCATCAAGGACCCGGCGAACAATTACGCCTTCGAGATCCACCAGTATTTCGACGACGACTTTTCCGGGACCTTGAACAATTGCAGCCGTGCCGCCGATGCGGTGGATGCCATCCGCGAGGTTGGAGACTGGTTGAAGGAAACCGGTCAGCGAGGCTTCCTCGGTGAGTTCGGTGTTCCGGGTACACCTGAATGCACCGCGGTGCTGACGGAGGTGGTGAAGCTGCTTGATGAGGACAAGACATCGTGGATCGGCTGGACCTATTGGGCGGCTGGTGACTGGTGGCCCGAAACCGAAGAGCTCAACATCCAGCCGACCAAGAACGGGGACCGGCCGCAGCTCCGGGGTCTCGCACCCGTGCTCAACGACTTCGTCGGTGCGGCGGAAGGCTGTCCGGGTCTCGAGCGTCCCTAAGGCCGCCCAACCGTGTGAAACGGCGCACAGGTTAAGCTGGTATCAACAGTTTTGGTATTTGCTCGACGAAGTTCCGCACATTCGAAAGAGCTCCCGATTGGCCTTACCGGATCACATCGAGCTGGTCACGCAGACGCCTGATCTGGCGCATGATGCCGTCACGGTTGTCGTGACGGTGCCGACCTTTCGTCGACCAGTGCACCTTCTCAAGACGCTTGAAAGTCTGGCGGCCCAAAGGACAAACCGTGGCTATGCCGTCGTGCTCGTCGACAATGACAGTGATCATCGCGAGGGGGTTGAGGCGGCCCGGCCCCTGTTCGAAACGGGGCAGATCAACGGTATACTGATCGTCGAGACGCTCAGGGGGAACTGTAATGCCTACAATGCTGCCTGGCTGACGGCGCTACAGCACTTCCCCAATATGAGCCATCTGCTCGTCATCGATGATGACGAGATTGCCGATCCGGACTGGATCGAGGCCATGAGCCGGACCAGGGAAATGTTTGGTGCCGATCTGGTCGGTGGCCCGCAGGTGCCAGTCTTTCCGACGACTGAAACCGGAGATGTGCCCCGGCATCCGGTGTTCACGCCACCTTATCAGACGACCGGGCTTGTCCCGCTCCTCGATTCCTCCGGCAATCTCCTGGTTTCCCGCGTTCTGCTTGAGGCAAATACCTATCCGTTTCTCGATCCTAGGTTCAACTTCACCGGTGGCGGTGATGCGAACTTCATCGATCAGTCTGTGCGCAAAGGTTTCAAAACCGCCTGGTGTCACGAGGCGCCGGTCCTCGAGACCGTTCCTGCAAATCGCCTGGAGCGATCCTGGCTACGCGCGCGCGGTATTCGCGATGGTGTCATCTCCAGCTTGGTCGAAAAAGGACGGCGCGCCAGCGAGCCCTTGGGGACTGTCCGAGTGTTCCTGAAGAGCATCGCCCTGCTGACCCTCTCGCCGTTGAAGGCGATCATGGCCGCCCGCCGCCTCGGATCGCTGCAGAACAGTCTGTATTACGTCCATGTTGGGCTTGGCCGTACGCTCGCACATTTCGGATATGCCGATGAACAGTATCGACATACGGACGGGCGCTGACCGCGATAGAGCGGGGGTCAGGCCTGCCGATCCCGCGCAAATGCTGCGCCGGGCAGCGGTCGTCGTGAGCATGCTGCTGTTTACGATCATGCTGATCTCGTTCCAGCCTTTCTCGCCGGTTCATGAAGGCGTAGAAGAGGGCGGTAACCTGGTCAACCAGCTGGGTTTTGGCATGCTCGGCCTCATCGCGCTCTGCTCATTGCTGACGCTCGCCGATCTGCGCAGGCTGCCGTCCCTGATCGGACCGGCCTGGTTGCTGATGATCGGTCTTCTTGTGCTGTCCGGATTCACGGCGCCAGATCCGAGCGCGACCTTGCGTGGCATCATTCTCACCCTGATTGTGATGATGACGATCGTGACCGTGCTGGCACTGCCGCAGGATGGAGATGGCTATGCCCGCATGTTGAGCGTGGTCGCGGGCACCCTGATCTTCATCTGCTATGCCGGGCTACCGTTGGCCCCCTCTCTGGCAACCCATGGCTTTGACGCTCTGGAACCTCAGAATTCCTATCTCTGGCGCGGAGTCTTCACGCACAAGAATATCGCCGGGCCTGTCATGGCGGCATTCGTCTTTGCGGCCATCTACCTCTGGCGACGTGGTGACCGCTGGGCCGGCGTCTTGATCGGTCTGTCGGCACTCATTTTCGTCAGTCAGACCGGCTCAAAGACCACACTCGGATTGGTGCCCGTTGCGGCGCTCCTGGTTCTTCTTCCGAGTGCGATCGGGCTTCGTGTGCTGACACCGATCGCGGTCTTTTGCTGCCAACTTGCCTTTGCTCTCCTAACTTTCGGTTCCGTGCTGATCGAACCGATTCACCAATTCATTCTGTGGCTCGGCATCGACCCGACATTCACCGGACGCGTCTCGATCTGGAAGTTCGGGCTCGACGCACTGGCCGATCACCCGCTCACGGGCTTCGGCTATGAGAGCTTCTGGAGTACGGATCTGGTCCGATATGCCGCCAATCCCTACTATCTCGACTGGGATGTGCGCGGCATCGTGCATGCGCATAACGGCTATCTCGATATCGCGATCTCGATGGGGGTACCGGCGCTGATCGTTGCGCTCGCGGTTCTGGTCCTGCTTCCGCTGATCGATTACATGCGCTGCAGGCCGGTCCGGGAGAACAGGTTGCTCGCGGACTTCTTCATGATGATCGTGTTCTTTACGACGCTGAATGCGATGATGGAGAGCTTCTTCTTCCGTCGCATGGACCCGGTCTGGATGCTCTGCTTCTTTGGGGTGATTGGCCTCAGGCTCTGTGCGAGAGTTTCCATTCCGCGAACACTTGCCTGAGCCGTCTTTCGTTCAGGCCTGCGAGTCCTCGCGGCGTTTCCACAAGCGTTTCAAATTAAGGCCTAGGGCGAGCAGAACGCCGATTCCAAATCCAGCGATCAGACCGCCGAGTGCGATGATCTTACGAGAGGGGCCGACCGGATCAAGCGGTGGGCGCGCTTCCGACAGAACCTGAATATTGGCGAGGGTGATGGCTTCCTGTTCCCCTGTTTCGCGGGTTCTGAGCAGGAAGCGACTCGTAGACTGACCGGCGTGCCGCCGCCTCGCGCTCAAGTTCGCGCAAGGTGACGAGGCTATCGTTGTTCGATGCCTGGGTGTCCTTGAGTTCCCGCAGGCGGCTGGTGAGTGCCACTTCCTGCTGGACAGAGCGGTCCAGCTCTACCTGCAGGGCGCTGCGGATGCGGCCGAGTTCTTCGCGGATCTGGTTGAGCATCCCGCTGGCCTGCGATTGTGCCTCCACATATCTCGGGTGTTGCGGTCCATAGCGAGCCGCGATCGATTCGAGTTCCTTGCGCAGATCGGCGTAGCGCGTGCGCAGGACCGCGATCGTGTCGGAACTCACGTCTTCGGGGAGCGCCAGATCACCGCCGCTGGAGGCTGCCATCTTTGCGATGCTGGTAATTTTGGCGCGCAGGCCCGCGGTTTCGACACGCAGCGAACTCAGTCTTTCATTCAGCAGTTTCAAATCGTTGTCGACGATCAGTTTGCCGTCGACATTTACGAGGTCATTCGAGTTGCGGAAGCTCTCGGCGGCCTTTTCCGCCTCTTCAAGCTTCATCCGCAGGTCGGTAAGGCGGCTCGACAGTTCGTCCGATGTGCGGCGAACGGCTTCGGATTGCATCGAGGCCAGTTCACGCTGAAAGACGTCGCTGACGATATTGGCCAGACGCGCGGACTTCTCGGGATCCCGGGTTTCTGCTGAGATCGAGAAGATGAAGGTCTTCTGATCGCGGTTGACGTCGATCACCTCGTAAAGGTGGTTCAGAACGCGCGTCTCGATGTTCTGGTCATCCGCTTGAGATGCGCTCGACCAGAAGGCGCTCAGGCCCGAAGGCTTCAGCGTCCCATTGAATTCCGGGTCCTGTTTGAGATCGGCTTGCTCGATCACCTTCAGCAAAACGCTGTTCGACTTGACGATGCGCGCCTGACTTTCGACCACGGCGAGCGAGGCATCGGTGGGCAATTGATCGGTGGTCAACTGGTCGCCGACGGTGCGGATCTGCCTGGGGTCGACGAGGATGTCGCTGCTGGCGACCCAGAGTTTCGGCAGGGTCATTGCATAGGCAGCACCGAACAGGCCACCGATTACGGTCGAGGCAATCAGGATGCGATGGGACCGCTTGAGAATGTCGATGACGATGATGGGGTCGATCAGAGGCTTCCAGTCCGCCTGATCCTGCCGGACGTCATGGCCGTCTCGGTTTTCATCACGACGACTGTCCGTGGAAACTTCAGGCGAAGGTTGCTGGATCGGCACGACCACGGGGGCTGGAGCAGGGCGGCTGGCTTCTCCGACCTCCATGCTGTTCACCTGACCCTCGAGCATGGATACACGGGCCCGCAGAAAATCGAGGTAGTCGTCGTGGCGTTCCAGCATGTCCCGCAGGGAAGGTCGTCCGACACGGGTGTCTGCGGAGTGGCCGGATAGGCGCTCTGCGCCTGCGGCTCCGGGCTCTTTGCCTCCGTGACTGGTGCGATCATCGCGCAGATACATGTCAGCCCTTGCTTCGGGAAATGGTTCGCGTGCCGCAAATTTAATTTTTTATCAAAAACAAATGGTTAAAAGATCGGAAAATTAACCGTTTCGGACGTAGCTTCTGCAGGTGTCGACGCCGTCCGAAATGTGACCTGCGCCGTCAGCAACTTTGGACACCACGTGAACGCGATCCTTCGGCACCTTTCATCAAACCGGCAGCTCCTGCACGCCTATGTCTCGGTCATATCGGGATCTGCCGGGCGACTGGTCGTGTCTCTCGCCTATTTCGTCGTGCTAGCCAACACGCTGCCTCTTGCGGACTACGGCGTCTTCGCCACAGCGTCGGGCGCCGGGCTCGTCTTGTCCCGGCTTCTGGCGCTCGGTTTCAGCTCGCCACTCTATCGCATTGCGGTCGTCAAGCCGCGGCTACTCGGTGTCTACACGGTTGGCTATCTGCTCGCTTCTCTTCTCTCGCTGCCGCTCGTCGTCGTCGCGGCGCTGCTGATCTATCTCCTGTTCTTTTCCAACGATGTCGGCCTTCTTACCTTCTCCCTGGTGCTTATCGCCGAGATTTTGTTCTGGCGGTCGGCCGAGATCGTCATCATCGTTAACAATGGACTCAAGCGTTTCGGGCTCGCTGCAATCCTGGTGATCTTTGGAACCGCTGCACGCGCGGCGGCCGCTGGCCTCTTCTGGAGTCAAGCCGCGGTCCAGGATCTCGATCACTGGGCATGGTGGTATATGGGCGCGAATGCCGTGTCGCTGATCGTTGCACTCTACTTTTATCCCCGCGTTCGTTTGCGTTTCGATATGCGGCTCTATCTCCGGCGCGTGCAGGATTCACTCGCCGTCGCGGGTGCGGAATTGCTGTTCTACCTGCAGTCGGAGCTCGACAAGCTGATGGTACTCGGGATCGGTGGGCCGGCCGTTGCCGGTGTCTATGCGATCATCATGCGGGTCGTTGACCTGACTGCGCTGCCGATCCGCTCCTTCAACACGATCCTGGTGCAGAAGCTGATGCAGAGCCCTGACATGTTGAGGTCACTCAAGGTCAGGGTGCTCATCGAAGCGGGCTTGATGATCGTCTCCGTTGCCGGCCTTGCTACACTCGCCTTCCTCCTGCACCTCTATCCGAATGCACTCGGCCGCAACGTGGCACCTGTCGCGGAACTGTTGCCACTCGTTTTGCTTGTTCCGGGGTTTCGCAATCTCGCGGAGTACCAGGGGGAGCTTATGTATGCGCGTGGGCAAAGTTGGCTGCGCACGCTGTGTCTCGCTCTTCTGACACTAAGCAAGGCCGGGCTGATCGCACTCCTGCTCCACAGTTTCGCGCATCACGGTGATGACTGGATTATTGCCTTGAATGGCGTCTTTGCCGGTCTCTATCTGATTTCGGCTATCTTCACCTATTCGAGCCTTAGGCTGCCAGCCAAGCGGGTCTGACGGTTCTTGTGTGGGACCTTGCGAGTCCCGCTACAGCCCGAGGATGCGTCTGATTTCTGCGGGTTCAAGACCCAGGAAGGATTGCATGCCGAGTGCTACCTGTTCGGGCGCCATGTCTGCCACGAAGGCGCGGAATTCTTCCTCCGTTGGCGGAGGAGCCAGCCAGAAGACCTTGCAAAGCTCCGTCTGGTCGTGGAAATGACCCGCGCCGTGTTCGACGTCATCGACGAAGCGGCCATACATCATGCATTCCGAGAAACAGCGTTGCTTGCCCATTGCCGCTATCCAGTGGTCGCCCGTGACGCTCTCGATCCGCGCACACATGTCCCTGATGCTGCTTCGTTTCCAGGCGATCATCGTGCCGACATAGTCGTTCGTTGAGCGCTGCGTTTCGGGCAGGCCCAGCAACGTGCCGGCATTGGCGGACCAGCGGCGATGTTCGCTCATGGAGTCTGCAATCAAGGCACCAGGCCTGACCAGCAGGCGCAGTGCATCGTCACGCCAGAGCAGGCTGCAATCATAGGGCCGAAGGAAAGCGACATCGGAATCCAGATAGAGAAACGCATCGTCCTCGACGAGGTCGGCGATGGCTATTCGGCGAAACTGCTGCACATGCCAACCGCGAAGCGGCTTGGTCTTGAACGATAGCCAGATGCGGCGTCGGCCCATGGTCAGCGGATCGGGAAAGACCTTCAGCCAGGATGGCAAGAGGTCCTTCTCTCCGACGATTACCCTGCGCGGCGATTGCAGTTGCCGGAACAGCGGAACATCGCGGTCTTCGACGAGCACATAATGTTTGGTGTATCCCGTGACATGCGTGTCCAGCGTCTCGCAGAGCAAACGGAAACGTTCGAAATCCGCGTGATAGCTCGCGGTAACAATGGCTGTCCTCATGACAGAGCTTCCTTTGCGCCTGATGCGGCCCCGGCCAGCATGTCCAGCATTCGCCCGATACCGGCATCCATCAGCTCAGCTTGCGCTTGGGCAAAGGCCCGGCCATCGAGCCGCTGAAGGTCGCCTGCGCGAGCACGACGGATCTTGTCGTTGAGTGCTGCGGCGAAGCCTTCGGGATCGTCAGCAATGGTGCAGTTGCCGGGGATCGCTGCAATGCCGCGGACCGAGCTTGTCGTCGCAACGCTTGGCAAGCCGAGCGAGAAGGTTTCAATCGTTTTCAATTGGACGCCGGTGCCCGCGCGACTGATGAGCGGGATGACCGCGCTTGCAGCGACGAAATCGGTTGCGCGATCCACCTTTCCGACGAAGTCGACATCGGGCCAGGCAGAGGCAAGATCGGCCGGCGTGCTGCCCGCGACACTGATCCGCACATCGTCCAGCAGCTTTGGCTTCACCTCGTTCAAGAACCATTCCAGCCCGATCCGGTTTGGATGCCAAGTCCAGGTGCCGAGCAGAGCAAGGTCATGCGTCAGTTCTCTCGTCTCCGGGAGCTGCGTCGATCTCGCAATGCTCAAGGGTAGGAACACCGAGCGGTTCGCCGGAACGCCGAGATCAAGTGCGTCCTCGGCAGCGAAGGTCACGACGCCGGTCGACTGGTCTTTGAGCCGGTGTTCAAGCGTCTTAAGAAGTCGTGCATCACGGGCGAACAGAATGCGCTTGATCAAGGAGCCGGCATTGCGGGCGTTTTCGGAGGAGGAGCGATGCTCGACATTATGCGCAACGAAGATCGAGGGCTTGCCGATGAAGAGATCCGGAAAGGCTCCGGCGAGGGCGACGCCGTTCAAGACATAGCCGTCGAACGGTCCAGCGGAGGCGATCGCGTTTCGAACGGCCTCTTTTCTGATTACCCGCAGTTTGGCGCTCGACATCGGTAGCCGAGTGGCGAGCGACATGAGCAACCACTTCAGCTTCAGACCGGCGCCGGCCTTTTCGGTGCGCACTTCCACCTCGCCCAGAGCGGCCTCTGCGCCTGGAGCCACAGCCTGTCCCGGCCAGGCGCAGCCGACGACGGTGGTGCGCACACCTGCGCGCTGCAAGCCTTCCAACAAGGCTGCATTGGCCAGCTCATAACCTGTCGAAGGATTGGCTTGTGCAACGAGGGACGTGACGAAGACCAGATGCAAGGACAAATCGCCACCTATGCGAGACACGATACTTTTTCGAGATGCAATTCTTAAACCTTATTCTCAGTTAGGGGCGTGAACATTCCTTTAAACCCTGCCACTTCAGTACCCTATTAACTCCGAATTCATGCCTCGACACCTAACGTTTCACAGGTTCGTGAGGGAGTTATGCCTGTTGCAGGCATGCGCCACTCTCGGTCGCGTAAGATGTTCAATGTCATGGGCGACCCCAGCCTCGCGGAGGTGAGGGCGCATCAAGTGATCGGAAGCACGGCGCATTGCTTCCCTTGTTTCAGTTGTTTGCATGCCGGGTTGGTCCTGCTGCCATGCATCTTTGATTGGTATTGCGTTCTAGGAGTGCAGCGAGAATGGACGCGAGATTACAAGAGAGCCGTGATCTGCCGCTTGCGGTCGATCTCGATGGGACTTTGATCGCGACGGATCTTCTGTGGGAGACGATCTTTCTCGCCCTCAAGACCAACCCGCTTATCGTCTTTCTGCTTCCGATCTGGGCGCTGGCTGGCAAGGCGCGCCTCAAACTCGAACTTGCCCAACGTGTTACACTCGACGCCTCTAGACTGCCATATCGCGAGGACTTCCTCGAGTATCTCAGGGCGGAACGCGCTTCCGGCCGCACAATCGTTCTCGCGACCGCAGCGGCGGAGCCTCTGGCGCAGTCGGTTGCCGCGCATCTCGGCATATTCTCCAAGGTGTTCGCAACACGCGATGGGATCAATCTCGCCAGCAAGGCGAAAGCCTCTGCACTGGTCGAAGAATACGGCGAATACGGGTTCGACTATGCGGGCAATGATCGCGCTGACCTTGCGATCTTCGACCGCGCCCGCAATGCCGTGGTTGTTGCGCCGGACCGCGCGGCGTCGCGCTTCCAGCAGACGCATGACACCATGCGCTTCGACGCACCCCGCACAAATTTCAAGACATATTTGAAGATGTTGCGGGTGCATCAGTGGCTGAAGAACCTTCTGGTGTTCGCTCCACCGGTGCTGGCGCATGATTTCCTGATTGCAGAGACAATGTTCTCGGCGACTCTGGCCTTCATCGCCTTTTCGGCGTCGGCCTCGGCCATCTACATCATCAACGACATCATCGATCTGCCGCTCGATCGCGTGCACCCGCGCAAACGGCAACGGCCTTTTGCCAGCGGTGCGCTGTCCATCCCCTTTGGCCTCCTGTGTTCTGCGGCTCTTCTGGCGATTGCTGCTGCGATCTGCTTCTTCCTGCCGCCGATGTTTGCCGCGATTATCGCAGTCTATATCGTCACCACCACGGCTTATTCGTTGGCGATCAAACGGATGTTGCTGCTCGACGTCATCTGCCTCGCGGGGCTCTACACACTGCGCCTGCTTGGCGGCAAGCTGGCGGCTGACATCCCGATGTCCTTCTGGCTGATGGCCTTTGCCTTGTTCTTCTTCCTCTCGCTCGCGTTCCTGAAGCGCTATGTCGAACTGCAGAGTTCCGGAGCCCCGGAGCAGGCACGGATCGCCGGCCGCGGATATCGGCCCGAGGATATCGGGATCGTCGGTCAGAGCGGCGTGTCTTCCGGCTTTACGGCGGTTCTCGTTCTGGCGCTCTACATCAACAGCGATGTCGTCGGTAACCTGTATTCCGAGCCGTGGTTGATCTGGCCGCTTGTGCCGATCGTGCTCTATATCAACATGCGTGTCTGGGTTCTCGCCCATCGCAGGGAAATGAACGAAGATCCAGTTGTCTTCATCGCTTCGGATTGGCGCAGCCAGATCTTCATCGCGATCGGTGCTGCACTCCTCATCGTCGCCGGGATGGTGTGATGCTGGGCGCTTTCGACAGCTTCGGACGGGTCGATCGGCGGCAGCGCATGGCGTTGCCGGTGGCCGACGCCCTCGCGAGATTGCGGGGCCCGGCGGATGGCGCTGGTTTGTCGCTTTTGCCGTTCGGCAATGGTCGGTCCTATGGGGACAGCTGCCATAATGACGGCGGCGCGCTGGTGCCGATGCGTGCGCCCTCGGCCGATATGTCGCTCGATCCCGAAAGCGGTCTCCTCGACGCCGCCGCTGGCGTGACGCTCGAGGATATCATCGCCCTGATCGCACCGCATGGCTTCTTCCTGCCGGTGACACCGGGAACGCGCCATGTGACGCTCGGCGGGGCCATCGCCAACGATGTCCACGGCAAGAACCACCATCTGCGCGGCACCTTCGGGTGCCATGTGGCAAGCTTCGAACTTCTGCGTTCCGATGGCGAAACCCATCACTGTTCGGCAATGAGCAATCCAGCTCTGTTTGCCGCAACGATCGGCGGCATGGGACTGACCGGGATCATCACCCGGGCACGGCTCAGGCTGATGCGCGTGTCTTCGCTGGATATTGACGAAGAGGTCGTCGCCTTCGCCAATCTTGACGACTACTTCGACAGGGCCGAAGAGGCCGACCGGATCAACGAGTATGCGGTTGCCTGGGTCGACCAGCTGGCGGCGGGTCGTTCCGCAGGACGCGGCGTGTTGATCACCGGCAACCATGCCGAAAACGGCAATCGTGACGTCGAGACACGCGCCAGCCGTTTGGCTGTTCCCTTTGATCTGCCTTTCTCGGCCCTCAACCGCCTCAGCCTTTCGGCTTTCAACGCGGCCTATTTCGCCGCCAAGAGTCGCAAACACGGGGAGCATCGGGCGAGCTATGGAAGCTTCTTCTATCCCCTTGATGGCGTCGGTCACTGGAACAAGCTCTACGGTCCGCGTGGCCTTTTCCAGCACCAGAGCGTCATTCCGTTCGAAGCCGCACGGCAGACGATTCCGCTCCTGCTCCAGGCGAGCCGGGATGCTGGTCACGCCTCGTTCCTGACGGTGTTGAAGCGTTTCGGCGATGTCAGCTCGCCCGGCCTCCTGTCGTTCCCGCGACCGGGCTACACCCTTACGATGGATTTCCCCAATCGCGGAGCGCGGACGCTTGCGCTTCTTGAGACACTCGACCGCCTCACGATCGATGCCGGCGGTCGCGTCAATCCCTACAAGGACCAGCGGATGAGCCCGGCCACCTTCAAGGCCGGCTTTCCCAGCTGGTCGGAACTCGAAGACATGGCGCGATCCGGGGTTCTCATCGAACTTCTGGCGCCGCGCCGCACTGAATTCACCGCACTCATGACGAGACCGGACACACCATCCGACGAGAGGACATCATGAAATATATCCCCTTCATCCTGTTCACGGTGATGACCAACGCCGCCGCACAGCTGATGCTGAAATACGGTATGATCACGCTCGGACCGATCAGCTTTTCGGCCGATACGATGATCCAGCGGATCTTCCAGATCCTGTTCAATCCCTGGGTCTTCTTCGGCCTTGCCATGTTCGTGGTGTCGATGGCCTCGCATCTCTACGTGCTCTCGAAGGTCGATCTTTCCTTCGCCTATCCCTTCCTCAGCCTTGCCTATGTCGCTGTCGCGCTCTGCGCCTGGCTGCTCTTCAAGGAGGAGCTCGGCACGCTGAAGATAGCAGGCATCGCCTTCATCTGCATCGGCACCGTCCTGATTGCCCAGAGCGGCAGCAGCAACACCAAAACAGCGGAAGACAGCTCGATTGCGAAGGCGGTCGAGACCTGAGCTTAAAACCTATCTGACACGACAAAAAACCAAGAAGAAAACGGGGTTTAGAACATGAGACACATCATCTTCGGTGGAGACGGGTTCGTCGGACGCTACCTGGCACCCAGACTGCTTGCCGACGGTCACGAGGTCGTCGTCGCCGATATCGTAAAGAGCGACCTGCCGCATTACCGTGATGCGCGCTTTGTCCCGACGGATGTCACGGATCCGGATTCGATCCGCAAGCTCGGAATCGGCGCCGACGATATGGTCTACAACCTGTCCGCCAAGATGCTGTCGCCGATCCAGGTGCGCGCCAAGCGGCACGACTTCTTCTTTCCGGTCAATTTCTACGGCACCGAGAACATCATCAAGGGGATGGATGCCGCCGGCGCCAAATCGCTGGTGCACTTCACCACCGACATGGTCTATGGCCATACCTATAGCTGGCCGCAGACGGAGGATCATCCGTGTAAACCGCTCGGCGAATACGGGCTTTCCAAGCTGAAGACCGAGGAACTGGCGGCGGACTGGCGCAAGCGCGGCATGAATATCAGCCTGTTTCGCCCGCGTCTGATCATCGGTCCGGGCCGTCTCGGCATTCTCGCCAAGCTTTTCAAGCTGATCGACAACAATCTGCCGGTGCCGATGATCGGTTCGGGCAAGAACCCCTATCAGTTCATCTCGGTGTTCGATTGCGCTTCGGCGGCGCACGCCGCCTACAAGGCTGGCGTGCCGAACGAGGTCTACAATCTCGGCTCGCTCAACCCGCCGCCGGTGAAGAAGCTGCTTGGCGATCTGGTCAAACATGCCGGCTCGAAGTCGATCCTGGTGCCGACGCCCGCCTGGGCGGTCAAGCGCACGCTCGATTTCCTCGACCTCATCAACATGCCGCTGATGGATCCTGAGCAATATCTGATCGCCGACGAGATGTGCATTCTCGACGTGTCCAAGGGCGAACGCGAACTCGGCTGGGTGCCGCAATATCGCGACGAGGACATGTTGATCGCTGCCTACACGGAATACCGGAAGTCGCTCGACGGCCGTCTTGAACCCCATGCCGCAGCATCGAAGGCTGCGTGAGGAGACAGTGATGAATACTGCAGTCAGAACTCAACGAACAGCCGACCCTCGATGTCGTCAAGGCGCCGCGCGCCAAGACCGAAAAGCCGAACCTACTGTCGGTGGATCAGGCTAAGGCGCTTGACCTTCCGCAGATGACCGACCTCTTCACGCAGCACCTCAATCCCGGCCAGCTGCATTTCATGAAGCTGCTCGGCTTCCACAAGATCAAGGTCGAGCGTGCCGAGGGCATGTATTACTACGACCAGAACGGCCGGAAGATCCTCGACTTCTTCGGCGGCTTCGGGTCGCTTGCCTTCGGCCATAATCATCCGCGCATCATCGAGGCGCGCAAGACCTTTCAGGACGAGAAGCGCCACGAGATTGCGATCGCCTTCATGTCGCAATATGCGACGGCGCTCGCCCATAATCTGGCGGCCTGCTCGCCGGGCGATCTCGACATGGTCTTCCTTGGCTCGTCGGGATCGGAGGCCATGGAGGCTGCGATCAAGGTTGCCGAGCGGGCGGCCGGTCCGCAGAAGCCGAAGGTCGTCTATGCCGAGAATTCCTTCCACGGCAAGACAAAGGGTGTGCTCTCGATCACCGACGGTTCCCTCTATCGCGGCCAGTTCAAGCTGGTCGACAATACGGTTCGCGTGCCGTTCGGCGATATCGAAGCGATCGAGAACGCCTTCCGCAGCGATCCGGAAATCGGCGTCATCGTGCTCGAAACCGTTCAGGGCGGTGGCGGCATCATTCAGGCCGATGCGACCTTCTGGCAGAAGCTGCGTCAGCTTTGCGACCAGTATGGCGTGCTCTGGGTGGCTGACGAGGTTCAGTGCGGTCTCGGCCGCACCGGCAAGTTCTATGCGTTCGAACACTATGGCGTCGTGCCTGATGTGACGGCGCTTGCCAAGTCGCTTGGCGGCGGCAAGACGGCGATGGCGGCGATGATCGCCCGGCGCGAGGTCTATATGAAAGCCTATGGCACGCCGAAGACGGCGATGATCCATGCCATGGCCACCTTTGGCGGCATCGGCGAGGCCTGCATTACTTCGATCGAAGCGCTCAACGTCCTCTATGACGAAGGTCTGATCGACCGCACAGCTGAGGTCGGCGACTACCTGCTCGACCAGCTCCGTATCCTGCAGGCGCGCTATCCGAGCCTGATCAAGGAGGTTCGCGGTCAGGGTATGATGGTGGGTCTTGAGTTCCACGACTTCTCGCAGACTATGCCGTTGGTACTCCGCCCTGTTATCGCGATGCTCGACGACAAACTGAAGGGCTCGCTGCCGGGCTTCATCGGCAGCCATCTGCTGCGCGATCACGGCGTGCTCGTCGCCTTCACCGAGTATAACCGCAATGTCATCCGGCTCGAGCCGCCGCTGATCTGCGAACGCGAGCATGTCGACCAGTTCATCGCGGCGCTGGACGAGGTGATGTCACGCGGGATCATCCGGATCGTGAAGGACTTCGTCACCGCTCAGGTGAAGTGAAAGCCTCGACCATGAACGCCTGCCGGCCGGGTCTCGCGCCCGGCCTTTTTATTGCCGCTTCAACATGCCCGGACGTAGCAGGAGATCCCAGCAAGGGTCGAGAGCGACCACCTGGCGACCTCCGAGCGCTGCCGCATAACGTTCCTCAAGCATCCGCCGCCCGGTCGTGACAGGGCATTTTGGGCGTAGTACCCCGTCGGTTGCTCGAACCGCTTCCAGTGCGTCGGCGGACACCTGTCTCACGGTGCGGAAAGGGTCTGCCCCGATCTGGATCTTGCGCGTCGCGTCGCGGTCGAGGATCCAGGGGAAGGGATTGACGAAATCGAGTGTCATCAGACTTTGCAGGCGGATCTGGTTATCGGTCTCGAACTGCAGCAGCGCCTTGACCAGGATGTCGGCGGAAATGATCCAATAGGTCTGATAGTCGAGCTCGCTGTAGAGTTGCCAGCTCGGCAGTTGTCCCTGGTTTGCGAGGTCAATATATGCCGCGCCCTGGGTGGCGTAATGGTTCTCCAGCAACACGGCTCGCTCCATCACGTCCTTGCGGGTCGAGACCTGCTGCATGTTGCGCAGCTCAGGAACATCCGGCGTCACGTAGGTCGGCGCTACGGCGACAGAGCGCAATGTCTTATGGGCGACCTTGCTGATCGTAGGAACCGTGCAGAAGGCGGCGAGCACGAGAAAAGCGATCTTTGTGCGATCGATTACCTGTGGCAGCCGGTTGTAAGCCATCAGCAGCACGGGCCAGATGAAGATGAATTCCTGGCTGCCCGTGTTCTGGGTTTCTAGGATTGTCCCGCCGAGCAGGGAGATGCCGAACCACCAGAAGGATCGGTCGAAAAACCGTCTTGGCTTGGATGCATAGTTGAGATCCGCCCAGACCATCACGAGCAGAAGCAGACCGGCCGGCATTAGCACGTCAAGTTTGCCCGAAGCGACGGTCAGGAAACGCGGAAGCAAGGCATCCTGGTTCATCGCGATCAGGTCGAGGATGTCCCGGATATAGGCCGAAATCATGCCGGTGCCGAGTTCGATGACCACGAGTGGAAGCAGAAAGGCGATCGCGGCGAGTACGAGATTGGCAAGTGAAATACGGCCGGCGAGCAAGGCTCCGAGTCCGATCAGGCCGCCGACGAGAAAGCCTGTGATCTTGGTGAGAAACAGGGCCAGCATGGCGAGGGCGCAGAAAAGCGCAAAGCGCGGGCCGCCGCGCATGAAGACAAGACCTGATGTCAGGACATAGAGAAGAAGCGAGGTTTGCCGGTTGTAGATTCCGAAGCCGTCAAGCCCCGGGTAGGAATGAAAAAACTGGGCGTTGGCCGGGAAGGCGGCAAAGACAATAAAGGGGATCAGCAGGAGGAAGGCCGTGCCGCGGCTTTTTCTGTCGGCGTCGATCAGCACCAGCGTCATCAGCGGTGCGGTGACCGCGAGCTGTGACCATTGGACCAGAAGAAGCGGCTGGGCGCGCGGGAAGAGCTCGAGCCCCCAGGTAAATAGATAGTAGCCCAACGCGCCTACAGGCGTGGAAAAGTCGAGGCTCGGGATCTGGCCCATTCGGATGCGCTGTGCGGCATCCAGATAGATATAGGTGTCCCAATACATCGGGCCGATCGGCACCGCGAGCGGGAGTGTGAGCAAGACGAAAAGCGCGGCGACCGATAACCAGAGCCAAGCGACAGGTGACGCTAGAATATGAAATAGCGCCTTTCGATCACGTGTCTTCGAAGCCGAAATGTCCACCACTACTACTATCCCGTCTGTCAATCTCTGTCACAAATCGGGCCATGGTGTGCATGAAAGCTTAACAGGCCGGAAACGGTGCCGATTATCGTGCATGGTCTGTCGGCTTGCGCGGGCGCTCAGGGGTAGAGATGTTCCTCGCCCTTGCGGTCTCGTACCGCGTACCGTCCATCACCGAGATCGCGGACTGCGTCTTCGCCGAGGGCCACCTTGCCGTGCCCGCCGGGCAGATCGAGGATATAGTGCGGGATGCAGATGCCGGATATGCGTGTGCGAAGTTCCCGCATCAGTGCCTGACCTTCGGCGATCGACAGGCGGAAGTGGCCGGTGCCCGGCGCCATGTCGGGGTGGTGAAGATAGTAAGGCTTCACGCCTGTCTCGACAAAGCCGCGCATCAGCGCCGTCAGTGTGTCTGCGTCATCATTCACGCCCTTGAGGAGCACGCTCTGGCTGACCAGTTGGACGCTGCCGGCGTTCAGACGTCGACAGGCTGCCTGCACCTCCGGCGTCAGTTCTCGCGGATGGTTGACGTGCAACGCGAGGGTGACGCTCTTGCCGCTGAGCGTCAGCGCCTCGACCATCTCGGCTGTGATGCGCCTGGGATCGACGGCTGGCACGCGGGTGTGGATCCGTAGGACCTTGACGTGATCCATGGCAGCCAGACGCTCGGACACGTCCCGCAGGCGTCGTGGAGACAGGATCAACGGATCGCCACCGGTGAGGATGACCTCCCAGATGCCCGTGTTCGCCGCGATGTAGTCGAGCGCGTTTTTCAGGCGCTCACCGGCAAGGTTGCCGTCGCCATGCGGGCCGACCATTTCGCGGCGGAAACAGAAGCGGCAATAGACCGGACAGACATGCACCACCTTCAGAAGAACCCGGTCCGGATAGCGGTGAACGATACCCTCGACAGGGGAATGCGGATGGTCGCCGATCGGATCGAAGCGTTCTGCCGGATGATCGATCAGCTCGGCAGCCGAGGGGATATACTGGGCGGCAATCGGATCGCGTGGATCTGTCGGGTCGATGAGGGCACGCACCGTTGGGGTAAGCGCGATTGCGTAGCGTTCGGCCACGGCGTCGAGCCTTGCGGTTTCATCCTCGTGGACGAGCCCTTGTGCCACGAGATCGGCGACGGAGCGCAGGGTCGTCTCAGCCAAAATGCGTCTCCGCCACCGGCGCCCAGATCACCTGGTCGATCCTGAGCGCGCCCGTTGCCAGCATTACCAGACGGTCAAAGCCGAGCGCGATGCCCGATGCGTCCGGCATCTCCGCGATGGCTTCGAGGAAGTCCTCATCGAGCGGATAGGTCTCGCCATAGACGCGGTTCTTTTCGATCATTTCGGCTTCGAAGCGCCGGCGCTGTTCGGCAGGGTCCGTCAGCTCGCCGAAGGCATTGGCGAGTTCGACGCCACAGGCATAGACCTCAAAGCGCTCCGCAACGCGGGGATCGTCGGGCACGGGCGGGCTAGCGCCGCTTCCGCGACCGGGTAGCGGTCGAGAATGGTGACGCGGCCGTTGCCGAGGTTGGGTTCCACCTTTTCGACGATGACCCGGCTGAACAGGTCGGCCCAGGTGTCGTCATCTGCCGTTCTGATGCCGGCGTCCGCAAGTTGCCTGGCCAGGGCATCGCGATCCGTCGTGCCATCCGTTGCGATCGTAGCCAATAGATCGATGCCTGCATGGTGCGCGAAGGCGTCTGCAACAGAGATCCGCTCTGGCTCGGCGAAAGGATCGACGGTCTTGCCGCCGAATGCGAATTGCCGCGTTCCGACCGTGCGTGCGGCCAAGGCAACCAGATCAGCGCAGCAATACATT
>JBJIOA010000020.1:0-10139 GCA_045377275.1 Allorhizobium sp.
AGATCATCGTCCCGTAGGGATCGCCCACCTTATGAGCGAGGATTTCCGCATGATGGGCGACGCGCATCGAGCCTACGACAATGGCGGCGATCAGTGCCGCAGCCCCAAGGAGCGAAGCAATCTGGCCTGCCGCAAGTAGGCTATGTTCGAGGAACAGAGCGAGGACTGCGGCAATGATCGGGATCAGAAGAAGTCTTTCCTGCCGGATGCGCGACACCATGTTTTTTCTCCTGATTTTGCTGGCGTAACGGTATTGGCCGTCTTGCTGTTCCCGTCCAACTGCTCGTCTGTTTGCGCCGGGGCCGATTTGATGGAATACTCTTCCTCAGCCTAGGAGGAGAAGGCCATGGTGAAGATCATCTACGAGATCGTTCCTCATGATGGCGGTTGGGCCTATCGGCTCGGTGGCGCCTATTCGGAGGCGTTCCCGACCCATGACCAGGCCCTCGAAGCCGCACGCATCGTCATGCTGGAGCAGCAGGTCGGCGACGAGCCGGTGACCATCAGTTATCAGGATGAGAGTGGTCGCTGGCGCGAAGAATACAGCGATGGCGGCGACCGGCCCGAGGTTGAAATCGTCGACACCTTTGTCGACGAACAGCGACCGCGAGCGTGATGCTTGGGATCAGCGCCTGAGTCATTTCAGCCGCTTGAGATCGTTCGTTCACGTCTTAAGTCCGGCGCTCATGATGCTCCAAGTGGGAAGGGCGCCCGGTATATCCGGACGCCCCTTTTTCGTGTCAGGCAAGGGCCGGATAGGTCGTGTAGCCTTCCGCGCCACCGCCGTAGAGCGTCGCCTGATCCAGCGGATTGAGGCTCGCATCGTCCTTCAGGCGGCGGACGAGATCCGGATTGGCGATGAAGGGGCGGCCGAAGGCGACGAGGTCGGCATAGCCGCTCTCGACGGCTTCGATCGCAGACGCCCGGTCATAGCCGTTGTTGGCGATCCAGGCGCCCTTGCCGCCAGCGTCGCGGTAGGCTGACTTCAGGGCTTTCCAGTCGAAAGGCAGGACGTCGCGCGGGCCGCCGGTCGCACCTTCAATGACATGCACGAAGGCAAGGTCGAACTTGGCAAGCGCCTCAACAAGTGCCGTATAGACGGCCTTTGGATCGGGGTCGGAGACATCGTTTGCCGGTGTGGTGGGCGAAATGCGGATGCCGGTCTTTTCAGCGCCGATTTCCTTGGTCACGGCCTCGACGACTTCCAACGTCAGGCGGATGCGGTTCTCGATCGAGCCACCATATTGATCCGTGCGCTGGTTGCTGTTCGAGCGCATGAACTGCTCAAGCAGATAGCCGTTGGCAGCGTGGATTTCCACGCCATCGAAGCCGCCTTCAATGGCAGCGCGCGCGGCCTTGCGGTAGTCTTCGATGATGCCGGCCAGTTCTGCCGTTTCCAGAGCACGCGGCTCGGACGTCTCGACGAATGCGCCTGAACCATCAGAATTGAGGATGTAGGTCTTGGACTGTGCCGCGATGGCGGAGGGGGCGACCGGTGCGCCGCCCTCGGGCTGCAGGCTTGCATGCGAGATACGGCCGACATGCCAGAGCTGGGTGACGATCTTGCCGCCGGCTGCATGCACGGCGTCAGTGACCTTCTTCCAGCCGTCGACGGCTTCGGACTTGTAGAGGCCGGGAACGTCGGCATAGCCTTGCGCCTGGTGGGTGATCGCCGTGCCTTCGCTGATGATCAGGCCGGCAGTCGCGCGCTGGCGATAGTACTCGACATTGAGATCGTTCGGGACAGCGCCCGGCGACCGATTGCGGGTCAGCGGCGCCATGGCGATGCGGTTCGAAACGGGGATGGTGCCGACGGATGTCGGTTGAAAAAGCTTGGACATGAAACCTCTCGGGAGTTTCCAATGATGGGAAGGTTCATTGGCGATCCCGATGTGGTGCCTCAGAGTGTTCCATTCAAGGTCTTGACGAACTCCGCGATGGCATCTTCATTGCGTCGGTACAGAACCCGCTGGCCAACACGCTTGGAACTGATGAGGCCCGCGCGCTGAAGGGTCGCAAGATGGGCTGAAACCGCGGATTGTGACAGGCCGGATCGCTCGAACTGACCGGCACTGATGCCGTCGGTTGCGTCCTCTTTGGGCACCCCGAAGTATTCCTTGGGATCCTTGAGCCAAATCAGCATTTCCATACGCGCCGGGTGAGCCAGCGCTTTCATCACGTCCTCCAGGAACATGTCCCCTCCAAATCGGCTGTCATTTTCAGTCTGCGGCGGAGCGATCTCTTCTGTCGGGCGCCAGTAGGCCCGGCGTCAGTTCCGCCAGACGCTGTAACGGCTCGAGGGATCTATTGTTCCAACAAGATAACAAAAAAAGAGGGCCACCGGAAAAACCAGGGCCCTTTGAATTGTGAAGGTCAAAAACCTCCAGAGGGGAACAGCTGCTGCGGTGGAACTGGGAGGAAAAAGCCACCATGTGCATCAGCTGTGTGCGATATGGTGGTTTTTTGTGCAGTGAACAATGCTTTTTTATGCATGTCAGGCATGCATGATGCGCAAGTCTGTGTGCGCAACCTACTAAAAAAGCAGCCGGAGGGCTGCCTTAGAAATTCCAGTTGCGGGCTTTGGCGACGATGAAATCCCTGAAAGCCTTCAGCTTTGCGGCGTTCTTGATCTCGTCGGGATAGCAGAAATAGGTGTCGAAGGAGGGCACGTCGGCACTGGTGACCAGCTGCAGCAGGCCCGGATCGCGGCCGACGATGTAGTCCGGCAGCATGGCGATGCCGATGCCGAGCAGGCAGGCACGCTTGATAGAGGTCAGACTGTTGATCTGCAGATGCGGCATGCGCGGATTGTCGGAGGAACGGCCGGCGACTTCCAGCCAGTTGACGTCCAACAGGTAATTCGGTGCCGGTTCGCCGAAGGTGATGATCCGGTGGTTGTCGAGGTCCTCGATCGACTGCGGCTCGCCGTAGCGGTTGATGTAAGAGGGGGCCGCGTAGACGTGCATGTGCACGGTGAACAGCTTGCGCTGGATGAGGTCCGATTGCTGCGGCTGGCGAAGCCGAATTGCGCAGTCGGCATGGCGCATGTTGACGTCGAGTTCCTCGTTGTCGAGGAGCAGCTGGATCGACATGTCGGGATAGAGCTGCAGGAATTCCTGCACCTTGTCGGTCAGCCAGCCCTGGCCAAGGCCGACGGTTGTCGTGACGCGCAGCTTGCCGGAGGGCTTTTCGGTCGTCTCTGTCAGCTGCATCTTGACCGTCTGCAGCTTCAGCAGAACGTCATGGGCGGTGCGATAGAGCAGTTCGCCCTGTTCGGTCAGGATCAGGCCGCGGGCATGGCGGTGAAAGAGTTTGACTCCGATGTCCTGCTCCAGGGAGGAGACCTGTCGGCTGATTGCCGACTGGGACAGATGCAGCTTGTCGGCCGCGTGGGTGAAGGACCCAGCTTCGGCGGCCGCATGAAAAATGCGCAGTTTGTCCCAGTCCAGCGGCATGCCGCCCCCTCTCATGACGGTTATTCCGCGGCTTGTTGTGTCTCGACGGGCAGGGCCGAGAGGAAACGTTCGGCCTCGAGAGCTGCCATGCAGCCCATGCCGGCGGCGGTGATCGCCTGGCGATAGACGTCGTCGGTCACGTCACCGGCGGCGAAGATCCCGGGTACGTCGGTCGCGGTCGAATCCGGCGCGGTCCAGAGATAGCCGTTCGACTTCAGCTTCAGCTTATCCTTGAACAGCTCGACGGCCGGCGCATGGCCGATGGCGACGAAGACGCCGTCGATCGGCATGTCGGTGACGGCACCGGTCAGGGCATCCTTTAGCCTGACGCCGGAGACGGATGGCGGCATTGGCGGTTTGGCCGGGGCGCCCGTGATTTCCTCGACTGTGGTGTTCCAGAGGACGCGGATGTTCTCCTTGGCGAACAGGCGTTCCTGCAGGATCTTTTCCGAGCGGAAGCTATCACGGCGATGGACGACGGTGACCGACTTGCAGATGTGCGAGAGGTAGAGCGCTTCCTCGACGGCCGAGTTGCCGCCGCCGACGACGATGACGTCCTTGTTGCGATAAAAAAAGCCGTCGCAGGTCGCGCAGGCGGACACGCCGAAGCCCTGGAAATGCTGCTCGCTCTCGATGCCCAGCCACTTGGCCTTGGCGCCGGTGCAGATGATCAGCGTATCTGCTGTCCAGACCTGACCGCTGTCGGTCTTCACCGTGAACGGACGATGGCTGGTGTCCACTTCGGTCACGAGATCGCTGACGATCTCGGTGCCGACATGGATGGCCTGATTGAGCATCTGCTCCATCAGCCAGGGGCCCTGGATCGGATCGGCGAAGCCCGGGTAATTCTCCACATCCGTGGTGATCATCAGCTGACCACCCTGTTCCATGCCGGCGATCAAAACCGGCTTCAGCATGGCGCGGGCAGCGTAGATCGCAGCGGTGTAGCCGGCAGGGCCGGAGCCGATGATCAGCACCTTGGTGTGGCGGGCAGTCATGTCGCTTCCTTTCAATGCGCTGATTTCGTCCTCAATCGGGAATAGTCCAACAGGACCGCCCGATCATCGCGCAACTGTCGCCCATTTAGGATCGAAGCGACAAGCAATTCAAGGCATGGCCCGGCATTAGCAACAGAGCTTTGCGCGTCCACGCAATAATTGTGCGTGAACGCGGAGGATTCTTGCCAATTACGTCTGAAGGAGTAGATATCGCACACATCTTCAAAAGGATCGACCGTGCTCAAGGTAGAACTCGACGCCATCGACCTGCGCATTCTGAAAGAATTGCAGCGGGACGGGCGCATGACCAATGTGGAACTCTCCGAACGCGTCGGCATATCGGCGCCGCCCTGCCTGCGCCGGGTGCGCAAGCTTGAGGAGGCAGGCGTGATCGAAAGCTATCACGCCGTTCTGAATGCCAGCCGGCTGGGTTATGACCTCGTCGCCTTCTGCATGGTGGGGTTGAAGCACCAGTCAGAGGCGAATCTCAAGGCCTTTGCGGCGGCGACCGACAGCTGGCCGATCGTCCGTCAGGCCTGGATGGTCAACGGTGACAGCGATTTCCTGCTGCATTGCGTGGCGGAAAACCTGACCCGTTTCCAGGACTTCGTCATCGAGGTGCTCACGGCGAATGAACATGTCGACACTGTGCGAACCATGCTGACGATCCGGCAGGTGAAGAAGGTCGGTCTGGTGGAGATCTGAGCGAAGAGCTCAGAAGGGTTTCAGTGCGTCTGCGAGTCTCGTGCGGAAGCCCGTATCGATCTCGATGAAGCGCTGGCGCGCAGCAGCCCCCAGCGCCCGCTTTTGCGCGACATCCATGGTCAGCAGATTGTTGACGACCGTCTCCATCGCTTCGAGATCAATGCAATAATTGGTGCCCAGATGCCGGGGCTCCGTCCGCGCATAAGGCACGAGGATGCCGCAATCGGCGGTCACGTGCTCGTTCATCGGCGGGCCATCGGTGGTGACGGTCACCGCGCCGACGGAGAGGGCTTCGACGAGATGATGCCCCCAGCCTTCCGAACGGGAGGGGCAAAGATGGATGCCGCAGCTGTTCTGCAGCTCTTTCAGTTGAGCATCTGTGATGTAGCCGCCGACCACACGGATATTGGCGATTGCCGCCGCCTTGGGATGCGGATCACGCTGCACAAGCACCAGTTCCGGCCATTCCGGATGCCGTGACCACAATTCGATGACGTCTTCCGTGCCCTTTAGCGTGCTGCCGCCGGCCAGGTGGAAGAAGCTGTTCCAGTTTTTGGCAATGCTCTCGTCGAGCCGGTCTTGGGAGGTGAAACCGACATAAACAGTGGTTACGCCCAGATCACGAAAGATCTCTTCCGCATGGCGGCTCTTGGCGAGGACGAGGTCGATGCCCTTCAGCCGGCCAATATGCCGCCGCGGGAAGCGTTCCTGGTTGGGACAGAGAAGATTGTGTCGGCCGGCGCTGTACCAGAGCGGGAAGGCACGTTCGACGTGGATGATGGTCTTTGCCTGTTTGCGGCGAAGCAGCCGGTCGAGGACATTTCGTGCTCGAATGCCCTTGGTCGCCACGCCCTCTGAGCGGCCGACGGAGGCCAGTGCTTCGATCAGCAAAGACGTGTCGCGTGTCAGCCCGAAGCTGTTGTCCTTGTTGACGATTAGAATGTCGAGGAGATCGCTGTCGGCCATCGGTCAAACGGTTCCGGATGTTACAGGCTTTGAGCTTGCGCTCGCATGGGGCAGGGCAGTGCCGAGCAGACCCGCATAGACTTCGGCCAACTGATCGGCTTCGCGTTCCAGCCCGAACGTCGCCTCGACGTGTTCGCGACCCTTCCGGCCGGCCTGCATTGCCTTTTGCGGCTCGAGAAAGGTCGAGATTGCGTCGCGCAGGCGCTCAAAGTCGCCGGCCGGCACGACCGATCCCGTCTCGCCCTCGACGATCATTTCGGCATAGGCGCCCGCGTCGCTGGCAACCACGGCGGTGCCTGAGGCCATGGCCTCGAGCGGTGTAAGGCCGAAGCCTTCGTTGCGCGAGGGGGCGACATACAGCGTCAGGCGGCGATACCAGGGTTTGATGTCATCGACTTCGCCAAGGAAGCGGATGCGCTCGGTGAGCCCGGCGGCGGCGATGTCGGCCTTCAGCTTGTCGGCAAAGGCCGTGTGTTCGGCGGTGATCCGGCCGGAGATCACAGCTGTCCATTCGGGATTGGTCGGAAGGAGTTCGATCATCGCCCGGACGAAGAGATCCGTCCCCTTCTGATGGCGGACCCTGCCGAAACATCCGACGAGATGCCGGCCCTTCAGATCCTCGGGAAGGCCCGTGTCTATCTCTTCGGAGGGGTGGAACAGCTGCAAGTCTACGCCGTGGCGGATGACGCGATGCGGGACCTTGAGAAAGGATCCGGATTTCCCATTCGTCGCTACCACGCCGTCCATCTTCGAGATGAGCCAGCGAGTGTAACGGCTATGGTGTCTCTGGGCTGCCGATGTGAAAAGCAGCTTCAACGGCATGCGGAAGAGATCGCGTAGGATGAGGCCCACCAGCATTTCGTTGTTGCGGCGGGCATGCCAGACGCGGGCAGGGGCGGCTTTCGGCCTTTTCCACAAGCCGGGCAGCTCGGCCCAGCGCATTTTCGGCAGGTGGCCTGGCAGGCCAAAGCCGAGCGTCAGGATGTCAAGACCTTGGCGCCGCTGTTCCGGCACCAGCTGGATGACGGTCGATGTCACGCCGGAGAGGCGCCGCTTGAAATGCGGCGCAATCACCGTGATGTCGTCGAGGGATTGCGCCACGGAGGAGCCCTTCCGGCCTAGATCAACCCCACTTGACCGCGAGGATCTCGTAAGCCTTCGAGCCGCCGGGGGCGACAACTTCGATGTTGTCGCCGACTTCCTTGCCGATCAGCGCGCGTGCGATCGGCGAAGAGATCGAGATGCGGCCGGCCTTCACGTCGGCTTCCTGGTCGCCGACGATCTGATAGGTCTTTTCTTCCTCGGTGTCCTCGTCGATCAGCTTGACTGTCGCGCCAAACTTGATCTTCGAGCCGGACATCTTCGAGAGGTCAATGACCTCGGCGCGGGCGATCAGGTCCTCGAGTTCGCCGACGCGACCCTCATTATGGCTCTGCGCTTCCTTGGCTGCGTGATATTCCGCATTTTCGGAAAGGTCGCCATGAGCGCGCGCCTCGGCAATTGCCTCAATGATGCGCGGACGCTCTTCCTGCTGACGCCAGCGCAGCTCTTCGCTGAGCTTTTCGAAACCGTTCTGCGTCATCGGTACTTTGTCTACCATTTCCTCTTCCTTCGTCTTCATGGCCGCGAGCGCGGGCACAAAAGAAAACAGGTTCCGAAGCAAAGCTGCGGAACCAGTCACAAATCACGTTGAACGAGACTATAGCAGAATGCTCGGCGCAATTTCCAGAGTTTTCGTCGAGCGCCTCCGAAAGCCGAGCTGAGGGAGAGAAAAGTCAGCAGAATCAAACGCAGAGGTGGGCGATGGGCGTAATGTCGCAAGGTGAAAACTTGACCATTGTCATTGGAACGTATAGAGAACATTCTCATGAAGAAGTCGCTCAAAGAACGTCTCGCCATTCTCTCCGACGCTGCCAAGTATGATGCGTCCTGCGCGTCCAGCGGGACGACCAAACGCGACTTTTCCGCCTCTGGTGGGCTGGGTTCGACCGAGGGCTCGGGTATCTGCCATGCCTATGCGCCGGATGGACGCTGCATCTCGCTCTTGAAGATCCTGCTCACCAATTTCTGCATCTACGATTGTGCCTATTGCATCAATCGCTCCTCAAGCAATGTCGAGCGCGCGCGCTTCACCCCGGACGAAGTCGTCTGGCTGACGATCGAATTCTATCGGCGCAATTACATCGAGGGATTGTTTCTCTCCTCCGGCATCATCAAATCCTCGGATGATACCATGGCTGAAATGGTCAAGATCGCCAGAGATCTCAGGACCAAGCATGATTTCCGCGGCTATATTCATCTGAAGACGATCCCTGAGGCATCGGCGCATCTGGTCGAGGAGGCGGGGCTCTACGCCGATCGCTTGTCGATCAATATCGAGCTGCCTACCGATCACGGACTGGAGCGTTATGCGCCGGAGAAGCGGCCGGGCAATATTCGCCGCTCGATGGCGGATCTGAGGCTCAAGATCGACGAGGCGCGCGAGCCGACGCTTTCAGGGCGGCGCAAAAAGTTCGTGCCCGGCGGGCAAAGCACCCAGATGATCGTCGGTGCCGATGGCGCCAATGACGCGACGATCCTCGGCTCCAGCGCACGGCTTTACAGCAGTTACGGATTGAAGCGCGTCTACTACTCCGCCTTCAGCCCGATCCCCGACAGTTCGAAGAACCTGCCGCTGATCAAGCCGCCCTTGATGCGGGAGCATCGGCTCTATCAGGCGGACTGGCTTTATCGTTTCTATGGTTTCTCGGTCGAGGAAATTTCGTCGATCGGGCAGGGTGGCATGCTCGATCTTGAGCTGGATCCCAAGCTTGCCTGGGCGCTGGCGAACCGAGATCGTTTTCCTGTCGACGTCAACACGGCCGATCGTGAGACGCTGCTGCGTGTCCCCGGCTTCGGGACGAAAACGGTAACCGGGCTCATCTCGGCGCGTCGCCATCGGCGTGTGCGGCTCGAAGACCTGACGCGTCTGGGCGTGTCACTGAAGAAGGTGCGATCCTTCATCGTCGCCGAGGGATGGTCGCCCAATCGAAGCCTCGATCGGACCGATTTGCGGGCGGTGTTTGCGCCACCGGCCGAGCAGCTGTCGCTGTTCTGATGCGAACCGTCACGCTTGAAGGACGAGGAGCATTCGAAGAGTGGCGCGATGCTGCACGGGCGCTGCTGGCTGAGCGGGTGGCGCCAGATCAGGTGCGCTGGCAGCTGGCGGGCGAGGGGGGAGATCTCTTCGGCGCGTTGCTATCACAGAAAGATCCTGTCGAGACGCCTTCCGGGACCGCTGTGCCGAAGGGCTTCATCGAAGCGGCCGAGGCTGCGATATGCCATACGGATCCGGATCGATTTTCACTCCTCTATCGCATTCTCTGGCGGCTGCAGACAGAACGGGCACTGCTGCAGGTAAGCTCCGATCCTGATGTCGCCGACCTCACACGTCTGATCAAGAATGTCCGGCGAGACAGCCACAAGATGAAAGCTTTCGTGCGGTTTCGCGAGGTCGAGGCTGTGCAGGCCGGACGGCGGCGTTTCGTTGCCTGGTTCGAACCGGAGCATTTCATCGTTGTCCGCACCGCCGGTTTCTTTCAGCGGCGCTTCACCGACATGGACTGGCTGATCGCGACGCCCAAGGGATCTGCGGCCTGGAACGGGCAGGAGCTGAAGACATCGCACGAGCCGGCCGCCCGACCACAAGCGGAGGATGAGACCGACGAGCTCTGGCGAACCGATTTCGCCAATATCTTCAATCCGGCGCGGGTGAAGATCAGGGCGATGCAATCGGAGATGCCCAAGAAATACTGGAAGAACATGCCGGAGGCATCGCTCATTCCGGATCTGATCGCGGGAGCCGAGCGGCGGGTTCAGGAAATGGCAGCGCGCGAGGCAAGCCAGCCGCCGGCCTTTCACGAGCGGCTGCAGGCGCAGTGGCGGGGGCGGGATGAAGAAGGCTTGTTGGTCGATCTTCCGCCGCTCGAACAGTTGCGGCAGAAAGCAGCGTCCTGCAAGCGCTGCCCGCTCCATT
>JBJIOA010000021.1:0-34706 GCA_045377275.1 Allorhizobium sp.
AGAGATTGGCGGCCATCATCCACGGCGTGCTGGCGCCGACGACCGCAAGGCGGACTGCGCGGATGCGCTCTGCCTCCTCCACCGTCTGGTTGCCTTCACCGAGACGCAGGAAGCGGCTGAACAGGTTCGCAATCGGTGCCGCGACATGCGCGGAAAACATCTTCTGCATACGAAAGTTCGTAGCAGATACGTTTAAGTCTCAGTAAATTAGGAATATCAGCTTGTTTCGGATCTCGATGGAATCGCACTCAGCTCTGAACAATACATGCACGCTTCAGCTGCGGATGCGTTTCGGGGACCTTGGGGTGATCGAAATCCCGGCCCACCAGACGCAGCATGCCGATCCTTTGCATCACAGCAATCGAGCGGTGATTGCTGTCTACGGCAAAGGCATGGACGTCGGGCAAGCGCAGGTCGGCGCGCGCGTATTCGATCAGTCGAGATGCCGCCTCGGTCACGTATCCACGCCCCCAGAAGCGGGTGGCCAGTCGCCAGCCGATCTCGGTCGCTCCCTCGGGCAGGATGCCGGGAAGGTCCACAGGCGAGAGGCCGCAGAAACCCATCGCTTCGTTGGTTATCCGATCGGCGAGCGCATAGAAGCCGAGCCCCGTTTCGCTGATCATGTCCCGGTTCCGGTCGAACAGGATGTCGCATTCCGCGTGGCTGCGGCGGAGCGGGAAGAACTCCATGACCTTTTCGTCACGGTTGATCTCGTAGAAAAGGTTACGATCCTCGTCCTGCCAGTTGCGCAGGGTCAGTCGCTCCGTCTCGACGATCAGCATGATCGGTCCTTATGCGGTCACGAAGTCCGACTTCCTGTAGCCCTGCAGATAAAGGAGGGCGGTGAGGTCGCCGTGGTCGATGCGAATCTTTGCTTCGGCAGCCACGGCAGGCTTGGCATGGAGTGCGACGCCTGAGCCGGCGATACCGAGCATACCCAGATCGTTGGCGCCGTCGCCGACGGCAATCGTCTCATCGGGGCTGATGCCGAGACGGCTTGCGATGTCGAGCAGGGAGTCGACCTTGGCCTGCTTGCCGAGGATCGGTTCGGCAACTTCGCCGGTCAGGACGCCGTCCTCTTCGATCAGGACATTGGCGCGGTTCTCATCGAACCCGAGCATGGCGGCGATCGGTCCGGTGAAGACGGTGAAGCCGCCGGAGACAAGCGCGGTGTAGCCGCCCCTTGCCTTCATGGTCGCGATCAGTTCCTTGCCGCCGGGCGTGAGCGTGATGCGCTTTTCGATCACTTCGGCGACAACCGAGATCGGCAGGCCCTTGAGCAGAGCCACGCGCTCGCGCAGCGCGGGTTCGAATGCAATCTCGCCGTTCATGGCTCTGGCTGTGATCGCGGACACCTTATCCTTAAGCCCGACCTCGGCTGCAAGTTCGTCGATGCATTCCTGGCCGATCATCGTCGAATCCATGTCGGCGATCAGGAAGGACTTGCGGCGAGTGTCGGCATCCTGGACCGCAACATCGACGGGCTGGCCCGCCAGCAGCTGACGCAGGGCGTGTTCGGCCTCGATCGGATCAGTGCCATCGGGAAGGGGAATGTCGCAGGCGATCCCGTCGGCCAGCCAGTAGAGGCGCGAAGACGCGACGGCATCCGCAGCCTTCTCGCCGAGGGCAGGGCTCAGAACAGGGTTTGACGGATTGGCGACAAGCGTGGCAACCAAGGCCATGATGGAAGATCCTGACAAGAACAACGACGCGATCCTGATAACCGGGCCGACCGCCAGCGGCAAGTCTGCGCTCGCGCTTCAATTCGCCCGCCGCCATAACGGAGTCGTCATCAATGCCGACAGTATGCAGGTCTACGACACGCTACGCGTCGTCACTGCCCGCCCGGGCGAGGCAGAGATGGGTGGCGTGCGGCACGAGCTCTATGGTCATGTCCCGGCCGGCCGGACCTATTCGACCGGCGACTGGTTGCGTGAAGCGGGTGCGCTGGTCGAACAGTTGAAGCACGAGAAGCGTCTTCCGGTGTTCGTCGGCGGCACCGGGCTCTACTTCAAGGCGCTGACCGGCGGGCTTTCGGAAATGCCCGCAATCCCGGCCGACCTGCGGGCGGAGATCCGCCAGCGGCTTCAAACCGAGGGTGCCGATGCGTTGCATCGGGAATTGGTTGAGGTAGATCCGGCGATGGCGCAGCGCCTCAGTCCGGGCGATGGACAAAGGATCGTGCGGGCGCTCGAGGTGTTCCGGGCGACAGGACGGTCGATCGCCGAGTTTCAGAAGCAGTCCGGACCGCAGCTGGTCGATCCGGACCGCGCCCGCAAGCTTGTGGTCCTGCCAAATCGGACGGTGCTGCACGACCGGATCAACACGCGCTTCGAACAGATGATGGACGAGGGGGCTGTTGAGGAGGTCGAAGCGCTTCTGTCGCTTGGCCTGAAGCCGGAGATGCCCGCCATGAAGGCGATCGGCGTGGCGCAAATCGCCGATATGCTGGCGGGTCTTACAACCCGAGAAGAAGCGATCGAGCGGGCGTCTGCCGCGACGCGCCAATATGCCAAGCGCCAGATGACCTGGTTCCGCAATCAGATGGATGAAAGTTGGGAAAGAGTTGACCCAGCAGTTTCCCGGATCGACTGACCCTCAGTCGCGCTTGTAGAGGCTCGACAGCGGTTTTTTGAGAATGCTCTCGCGCAAGGATGAGCCGCCCTCACGGCGCAGGGGCTGGGAACCGAAGGTCGCTGGCGGCGGCTCACCAGCCATGGAGTGAGCCGGAGCCGGGCTCTCCATGCGCGGTCGGGGCATGTCATCTATGCCAGGACGGGGCAGCATGTCCGGACGGTAGGGCTCGATCGTCGGCGTCTCCGAGACCGGCAATGCCTGTCGCTGCAGTGGTGTCTCGAAAGGCTGACGCGTCACAGATGACGGTGACGGCGTCGGGAAAGAGGCTGCGGTCGTTCGCGCCGGTGGTTGTGGCTGCGGGACAGGCGACGGGCGTCTCGGGTCGAAACCTTCGTCGTCGTCGAATTCCTCATCGTCATAGAGGCCTTCCGGCGCAGACGGCATGCCGCCGAAACTGGTCTCGAAGCTCTGCTGGAAGGCCGAGATGTCCGGCCCGGCGATCGCGCGCATGCGACCAACAATGGTGCGCAGATCGACGGTGTCAGGCGTTTCCTCAGTCTGTTTTGCGTTGACGCCATTGGCTTTCGGCAGCGCTGACTCCGCCACACGGGTAAAGCGCATGCGCATGGGAACGGCGATCGCCTCGCCGAATGCGATGGCTTCGCCATTGCCGATCGAGGAAATGAAGCTGGTGGTCGAGATCGAACTGTCGGGAATGGCCGAGCGGATGATCTCCTGGTCGCGATCATTGGCAAGACGCATGGCAAACAGTGTCGAGCACTGCGACAGGATCGTCTGATCAAGTTCGCCAGGACGCTGGGTGATCACTCCGAGCGACACCCCGTATTTTCGGCCTTCCTTCGCAATGCGGGCGATGGCCTGGCGCGTCGGGAAGAAGCCGAGGCTCGGGTCGGCGGGCACATAACGGTGGGCCTCTTCGCAGACGACGAGCATGTGGATCGCGCCGTTCGACCAGAGCGCCAGTTCGAAGGCCATGCGGCAGAGAACCGAAGCGACGGAGTTGACAACTTCCGAGGGGATGCCGGCAAGCTGGAAGGTCGAGATCGGGCGGTCGTCTCCCGGGATGCGGAAGATATGCGCGATGGTCTCCATGATCGTGTCGCTGATCGTGTTGTTGGAGAACATGAAGTGATAGCGCGGGTCGTTGACCGCCGACATGATGCGCATCTTCAACGAGCGCAGGAATGGCTTTTCGCTACGACCTTCAAGGCGTCCGATGCGCTCATCTATAAGCGCGAGCAGGTCGGCGATTCGGTAGGGCACCGGCGTGTCTGCGGTCATCGAGCTCTTGTCGGCCATGCGCCGCATCAGCGCACTCTCGTTGCCGCGGAAGGCGCGTTTGGCCTCGGGCATCAGGTCGCGTAGGATGTCTAGCTCTTCGGGAACCGGTGGACGACCGCGGAACAGAACCTCGGCAAATTCGTCCAAGCGCATGAGCCAGAATGGCAGGTCGAGCGTGTCGGTATCGATGACGACGGCAAGCTCGGGAAAGGCGGCGGCAAATTCGTTGTGCGGATCGAGGATCAGAATGCGGAGCTTCGGATCGCTTTCAATCGCCTTGCGCAAGAGTAGCGAAACGGCGGTCGATTTGCCAACGCCGGTCGAGCCGACCACGGCGAAGTGCTTCGACAGCATGGACGGGACATGGATCGTCGCGTCGATCGTTTCGTCCTGGGTGAGCTTGCCGATGACTGCAGTGTCGCCGAGGCGGGTGTCGTAGATGCGCAGAAGATCAGCCGCGCGAATGCGGTGGGCGATGGCGCCGAGATAAGGGTAGCGCGAAATGCCGGTCGAGAAGAGTTCCTGGCCGTCTTCGTGAACATAGACTTCGCCGAGCAGTTCGACCTCGATGAGAAACTGGTTGTCGGCCCCTTCGCCCCAGTCCTTGCCTTCCGTCTGCATGGAATAGGCGAGAGCCACGACGCGGTTCTTGCCAACCGTGATCGAGATCAGACGACCGACAGACCAGAGTTCCGTAAGGTCGGTTCCACCGTCCTCGGCAACAGCCGCAATCGTCGCACGCGAACCGTTACAGGCGACAACGCGCCCCAGCATTCTGTTGCCAGGCCGCATACCATCGCGGCGGTCTTGTTCTCCGGCTGCGCCGGACTTGCGAAGGTCATCGTTCAACAAGCGCACTCTCCCTGCTGGCGCAAGCTTAGGGGAGCGCGCTTAAAATTTCGTGTAATGCATTAGGCTGGCGGTGATGATTTATCATCGTCTGCGCAACAAACTTTCGCTTGCGGGCTGGAAAATTTGCAAAAGATGCGTTGACGCTTGAGGGCTTTCTGGCTAACACTTCGAGCCATGAAAAACTCGGTTGCACTTATTGTGGTGGGATGGCGCATGGGCAGGGTGGTGTAACCATCCGGCGATAGCTACCCATGCGCTAGATGACAGGCTCCTCAAAGGGGCCTTTTTTTATGCCCTAAACCGGGTTATCAGCCCCAAAACCAAGAAGGCAGATGGAAACACAGCATGACGGGTAAAGACAATCAGATGACTGGCGCCGAGATCGTCCTGCGCGCGCTCAAGGATAACGGTGTCGAGCATATCTTCGGCTATCCCGGTGGGGCCGTGCTTCCGATCTATGACGAGATCTTCCAGCAGGAAGACATCCAGCACATTCTCGTTCGCCATGAGCAGGGCGCCGGCCACGCAGCCGAAGGCTATGCCCGCTCAACCGGCAAGGTCGGCGTGATGCTGGTCACATCTGGTCCTGGTGCCACAAATGCCGTGACGCCGCTGCAGGATGCGCTGATGGACAGCGTTCCGCTGGTCTGCATCTCCGGCCAGGTTCCGACTTCGCTGATCGGCTCGGACGCTTTCCAGGAATGCGACACCGTCGGCATCACGCGCCCCTGCACCAAGCACAACTGGCTGGTCAAGGACGTCAACCAGCTGGCTTCCATCATCCATGAAGCCTTCCGGATCGCCCAGACGGGCCGTCCGGGTCCGGTTCTCGTCGATATCCCGAAGGACATCCAGTTCGCCACCGGTACCTATACGCCGCCGGATGCGCACAAGGCGCTGAAGAGCTATCAGCCGAAGGTTTCGGGCGATGCCCGCGCCATCCAGGCTGCTGTCGAGCTGATGGCGACGGCCCGCCGTCCGATCATCTATTCCGGTGGCGGCGTCATCAATTCCGGTCCGGAAGCCACCAAGCTGCTGCGTGAACTGGTCGGTCTCACCGACTTCCCGATCACGTCGACGCTGATGGGGCTCGGCTGCTATCCGGCCTCGGGCAAGAACTGGCTCGGCATGCTCGGCATGCACGGTTCCTATGAGGCGAACATGGCGATGCATGACTGCGACGTCATGGTCTGCATCGGTGCGCGCTTCGATGACCGCATCACCGGCCGTCTCAACGCGTTTTCGCCGAACTCGAAGAAGATCCACATCGACATCGATCCGTCGTCGATCAACAAGAATGTCCGCGTCGACGTGCCGATCACCGGCGATGTCGGCCGTGTGCTCGAAGACATGGTCCGCGCCTGGCGCGCCTTGCCGAACAAGCCTGAGGCGTCGCAGACGGCCGAATGGAATGCCAGCATTGCCAAGTGGCGGGCGCGCAATTCCTTCGCCTATACGCCGTCCAAGGACGTCATCATGCCGCAATATGCGCTGCAGCGGCTTTATGAGCTGACCAAGCATCGCGACACCTACATCACCACGGAAGTCGGCCAGCATCAGATGTGGGCTGCCCAGTATATCGGCTTCGAACAGCCGAACCGCTGGATGACCTCAGGCGGCCTCGGCACGATGGGCTACGGCCTGCCAGCCGCGATCGGGGTCCAGGTGGCGCATCCGGACGCACTGGTCATTGATGTTGCGGGCGATGCCTCGATCCAGATGTGCATTCAGGAAATGTCCTGCGCCATCCAGTATGAACTGCCGGTCAAGATCTTCATCCTGAACAACCAGTACATGGGCATGGTGCGCCAGTGGCAGCAGTTGCTGCATGGCAACCGTCTGTCGAGCTCTTACACGGAAGCCATGCCTGACTTCGTCAAGCTGGCGGAAGCCTATGGCGCGGTCGGCATCCGTTGCGAGAAGCCCGACGATCTCGACGGCGCGATCCAGGAAATGGTCGAGGTGAAGAAGCCTGTTATCTTCGACTGCCGTGTCGCCAATCTCGCCAACTGCTTCCCGATGATTCCGTCGGGCAAGGCCCATAACGAGATGTTGCTGCCGGACGAAGCGACCGACGAAGCGGTTGCCACTGCCATCGATGCCAAGGGCCGTCAGCTCGTCTGACCGGGAGGAAAAAGATCATGAACGCTCATCTTCAGCCGACCGGTTCGGCCTATTTCATCTCCAAGGAAACCTCGGCCATCGAGAGCCATACGCTCTCGGTGCTGGTCGATAACGAGCCGGGCGTTCTCGCCCGCGTCATCGGCCTCTTCTCCGGTCGCGGCTACAACATCGAAAGCCTCACGGTCTCGGAGACCGAGCACGAGGCGCATCTGTCGCGCATCACGATCGTGACGCGTGGAACGCCTGGTGTGCTTGAGCAGATCAAGGCGCAGCTCGAGCGCATCGTGCCAGTGCACCGCGTCCTCGACCTGACGGTTCGCGCTAAGGAGCTCGGCCAGGAGCGGCCGATCGAGCGGGAGGTGGCGCTGGTGAAGGTCGTTTCGACCGGTGAAATGCGTGCCGAGACGCTTCGGCTTGCCGATGCCTTCCAGGCCAAGGTCGTGGATGCGACGGTCGATCACTTCATCTTCGAGATCACCGGCAAGTCCTCGAAGATCGACCAGTTCGTCTCGATCATGAAGCCGCTCGGCCTCAACGAGATCTGCCGCACCGGCATTGCCGCGATGAACCGCGGCCCGCAGGGCATGTAAGGAATTCGGGATCTCCCGAAATGCAGAAGGGCGGCCTCGTGGTCGCCCTTTTTGTTGTCCTCTGTTTCAGTTCATGCCGAGGAGATCGAGGAGGCCCATCTGCTGGGGTGCCGGAGGCAGATCAGCCTCCGTCTTTTTCGGCTTTTCCTTAGTCGGCTTCTCGGTTTTCTTTGCCTTGGGGAGCTTCTGCGATTTCTTGGAGCTTGCCTCGACTTCGGTCGGATCTGCGTTCTTCGAGGGCTTCTTCGCCTTGGCTGCTGCTTCCTCGGCGGTCGCTGCCTCGGTTGTTTCGCCGTCGACTTCGGTCGTGCTCAGCATGGCGGTCAGTGCATGGCGGAGGGCCGCCGGCCTCAGGCTGTAGTGGATATACTGGCCCTTCTTCTCGCCCTCGATCAGTTCGGCATTTTCGAGGATCGAGAGGTGCTGGGAGATCGAGGGCTTGGCCATGTCGAAGCGGGCGGCGATCTCGCCGGCGGTCAGGGTCGATTGCGACAGATGCACCAGCATCATCCGGCGTGGATCGGAGGCGAGTGCGTGGAACACGCGGGACGAGGTCTTGTCCATTGCCGGATGTATTTCGGTTTTTCCGCGCTTTGCCATGTCGTGCCTCAGCAACGCGGCTCTCTCGCCGCAATTCTCGAATTAGGCAATCTCCTAATTTCCTGAGGGGCTGGCGTAAAGTGACCGAAATGCAGGGCCTGTGGATAGATCGCGATTTCCCGATGCGTGGGGCAGGATCGGCGCGTTCCTATCCTTTACAACATCGCCAGCGGCACTTTCCGGGACGGTGGCGGGAAGGCCGCGTCGAGACGTGCCCAGTCTTCGTCGGAGATATCGAGATCGACCGCTTCGCGATTTTCCTGCAGGCGGCGAATGTTCGAGGTCTTCGGGATCGGGATGACGCCGTCGCGCTCCAGCAGGAAGGCAAGGGCAACCTGTGCCGGCGTCGCCTGATAGGCCTTCGCGATGTGGATGAGTTCGGGATGGTGCAGGATTCGGCCCTGCTCGATCGGTGAATAGGCCATGATCGGGATGCCGTGCTCCTGGCACCAGGGCAGGAGGTCGAATTCGATACCGCGACGGGAGAGATTGTAGAGGACCTGATTGACGGCGCAGTTTTCGCCATCGGCCACGGAGAACAGCTCCTCCATGTCGTCGAGGTCGAAATTCGAGACGCCCCAGGCACAAATCCGGCCCGCAGCTTTCAGTTCTTCCATCGCCGCAACCGTGTCGTCGAGCGGATGTTCGCCCCGCCAGTGCAGAAGGTAGAGGTCGAGATGGTCGGTCCCCAGCCGGTCTAGGCTCGCATGGCAGGCCTTGATCGTGCCGTCGTAGCTAGCATTCCAGGGCAGGACCTTTGAGACGAGAAAGGCGTCTTCTCGCCGAACCTTCAGTGCTTCGCCGACAATGCGTTCGGCACCGCCATCGCCATACATCTCGGCCGTGTCGATCACCGTCATGCCGAGATCGAGGGCGAGCCTGACGGCATCGACTTCCGCCTTGGCCTCGGATCTCGTTTCGCCCATCATCCAGGTGCCGAAGCCGAGCGTCGGGATCTCCGCGCCGCTCGGCAGGGTGACAGTTGGGATGGCGTCATGCATGGTGATCCTCCTTGAGGCGGAATGCGCGAAGGATAGCGAGGCGGTCCCGCGAGGCAAGGACAAAGCGCTATTGCCCTCGTGTCACCATAACAAGAATGCGGATGGCATCGGTCCAAAGGACAGCTAGGCTGACGTAAAAACTGGGGAGAAACATCCATGTCGGCCGATACGCTTTTCGCGCTCGTCCTGTTTGCCTTTGCGACCTCGATCACGCCGGGGCCGAACAACATGATGCTGTTTGCGTCGGGCGTGAACTTCGGCTTCCGGCGGACGGTGCCGCATATGCTGGGCATCGGTGCTGGTTTCCTTTCCCTCTTGATCGGTGTCGGCATGGGGCTCGGCGCCGTGCTGCATGCCTATCCGCCGGCCTTCATCGCGCTCAAGGTCGCCGGCGGGCTGTATCTTTTGTGGATCGCCTGGAAGATCGGTTCGTCGCGGTCGATGGGCGAGGGGGAGGCCAAGGCGCGACCGATGACCTTCCTGGGCGCTGCCGCCTTTCAATGGGTCAATCCGAAGGCCTGGGTGATGGCTGTGACGGCGATGGCGGTCTATCCTAATCCGGAGCACTATGCTCTGACGGTCGCGATCGTCGCGCTGGTTTTTGCCGCCGTGAACGTGCCGAGTGTTTCGACCTGGGCGGGATTCGGCTCGGCGCTCAGGGAGTGGCTGTCGGTGCCGGTCCGGCTCAAATGGTTCAATATCACCATGGCTGTGCTGCTCGTGCTCAGCCTCTGGCCCATGCTGAAATAGCGCTGAAACAGGAATATCCGATGTCCGGCCATCATCACGACCACGACGATCATCACCATCATCATGGCCATGATCACCACCACGACAACCAGTATTCGGACATGCAGGCGCGGGTGAAGGCGCTCGAAACGCTGCTGACCGAAAAGGGCTTGATCGATCCTGATGCGATCGATGCGATCGTCGAGACCTACGAGACGAAGGTGGGCCCAAGAAATGGTGCGCGGGTCGTGGCCAAGGCCTGGGCCGATCCCGCATTCGCCGACTGGCTGAGGCGCGATGCGACGGAAGCGATCGCAAGCCTCGGCTATACGGGGCGGCAGGGCGAGCATATGCGGGCCGTGTTCAACACGCCCGACACCCACAATCTCGTCGTCTGCACCCTGTGCTCCTGTTACCCCTGGTCTGTGCTCGGCCTGCCGCCGGTCTGGTACAAGACGCCGGCCTATCGCTCGCGGGCGGTGATTGATCCGCGCGGGGTGTTGGCCGAATTCGGGGTGAGCTTGGCCGAGACGATGCGGATCCGCGTCTGGGACTCGACGGCGGAGCTGCGTTATCTCGTCGTGCCCTCACGTCCCGCTGGAACGGACGGGCTCGATGAAGAGGCGCTCGCAAACCTCGTGACGCGCGATTCGATGATCGGCACGGGTCTGGCGCTCTCACCGGAGGGGGCGCGATGAACGGGCCGCATGATCTCGGTGGGCAGATGGGCTTCGGAGCCGTCGCGCCGGAGAAGGACGAACCCATATTCCATGCCGATTGGGAAAAGCGGGCGCTCGGGATCACGCTGTCCTGCGGGGCCTTCGGCGCCTGGTCGATCGACGAGAGCCGCCATGCGCGCGAGAACATTCCGCCTGCGAGCTACCTGGCAGCGAGCTATTACGAGGTCTGGATCCGCGGTGTCGACATGCTGCTGGAGCGGCATGGTTTTGCGACTGCCGCGGAGCTGGCACAGGGCCGGCACCTGGAGCAGGGCCGCGCGCCGAAGCGCGTGTTGAAGGCGGACATGGTCGAAGGCGTACTGGCCCGTGGTGGCCCTTGCGACCGCCCCGTCGCGACCGAACCGAAATTTGCCGTCGGTGACCGTGTGCGCACGAAGAATTTCCATCCGACCGGCCATACGCGTCTGCCTCGCTATGCCCGGGCGAAGACGGGAGTCGTGGAGGCCGTGCAGGGTGGTTTCGTTTTCCCTGATGATAATGCCCATGGACGGGGTGAAAACCCGCAATGGGTCTATACGGTGGTGTTCACGGGAGACGAGATCTGGGGCGAGGGGGCCGATTCGACACTCACCGTCTCAATCGATGCTTGGGAGAGCTATCTTGAGCGTGTGTGACACGGTGACCGAACTTACGGCATCGCCGGGCCTGCCGCGCTCGTCCGAAGGGGCGCCCGTCTTTGCCGAGCCGTGGCAGGCACAGGCCTTCGCGATGACCGTGCATCTGCATGCACGTGGCGTGTTCAGCTGGGCGGAATGGGCGGAGAGCCTGTCTGCCGAAGTGCATCGTCCGGAGCGGGCGGCGGATGGATCCGACTATTTCGACGCCTGGGTCGCGGCCTTGGCGGGACTGCTGGAGCGCAAGGAGATCGCCGATCGCGACACCGTCGAGGCCTTGCGTGAAAGCTGGCAGCGGGCAGCGGAGGCGACGCCGCATGGCGCGCCGATCGAGCTTTCAAACGACCCGCTCAGGGCTTGATGTCCACGATTTGTTCTGATTTCCCCGGCTTTGGCCTTGCATCAGGCCTACGAATCCGCGCATGACCTAGGCCATGCAATTCGCGCCCCAGCAAGACGAGGCCCTCAAGGCCGTTTCGAAATGGCTGAAGGAGGGGAAATCCCCCGTCTTCCGGCTGTTCGGCTATGCGGGTACGGGCAAGACGACGCTGGCCAAGCACTTTGCCGAACATGTTGACGGTGACGTGCTGTTTGCGGCCTTTACCGGCAAGGCAGCGCAGGTGCTGCGCTCACGCGGGGCCTCCAACGCCAAGACCATTCACTCGCTGATCTACCGACCGCGTGGCGAGGAGGCGGTGGAGGACGAGGAGACCGGCAAGACCTCGATTGCGCCGATGTTCTCGATCAACCGCCAGAGCCCTGTTGCCAAGGCGGCGCTGATCGTCATCGACGAATGCTCGATGGTCGACGAAGCGCTCGGGCGCGACCTGATGAGCTTTGGTACGCCGATCCTGGTTCTCGGCGATCCCGGGCAGCTTCCGCCTGTCTCAGGTGGCGGCTTCTTCACCGACCAGGAGCCGGACTATCTTCTGACCGAGATCCATCGCCAGGCGCGCGACAACCCGATCATCCAACTCGCGATGCATATCCGTGAGGGCAAGGAGATCATGTATGGCGACTATGGCACGACAGCCCGGGTGATCTCGAAGAACGAGGTAACGCAGGATCTCGTGCTCGGGGCCGATCAGGTTCTGGTCGGCACCAACAAGACCCGGCGGCGCTACAACATGCGCCTCAGGGAACTGAAAGGCTTTACCGTCGACTATCCGCAGGCCGGCGACAAGCTCGTGTGCCTGAGGAACGATCAGGTGAAGGGCCTGCTCAACGGATCGCTCTGGCAGGTGATGACGTCATCGCGCGAGACGGTGAAGCCGGGGATCAATCTCCTGATCAAGCCGGAAGACGACGACATGGATCGCGGTGCGGCGAAGATCAAGCTCTTGAAGGCCGCCTTCGAGGACATCGAGACCGAGATCCCGTGGTCGACACGCAAGCGTTACGACGAGTTCGATTACGGCTATGCGCTGACCGTGCACAAGGCTCAGGGCTCGCAGTGGAACGATGTCGTATTGTTTGACGAGAGCTGGGCGTTTCGCGATACGCGCGAGCGCTGGCTCTATACGGCCGTGACCCGTGCCGCGGAGACGCTCACCATCGTCCGGTGAGCGCTCCTGCCAGAGCTCACTTCGGCTTCAGGGCGGTCAGCGTTGCCATCAGCTCCATCGTATCCTTGCCGGACGCCTTGGCAATCTCGGACAGGCTTGTTGCGCCATCCGCTGCCGTAAAGCCGCTCTGCTTTAGCGCATCGACAATTTCTAATTCCGATTTGTCCAGCAGTGGGGCCACCTGACCCGGCGTGCTTGCAGCAACCATATTGACCATGGCAAAGGCCGGATTGCCGCCCGCGCTGCTTGCCGCACCGATCAAGGCTGGCCAGGCAAAGATGATGCCCGCGACCAGACAAAGGCCGAGCGACAGGGCCATGGGCAGGCGCTTGAAATAGGCGAGGAACGGGCGCCAGTTCTTCCAGACATGCAGGACGAAGGGGAGGATGAGCACCAAACTCAGCCATTCATGCATCTCGCGGAAAGCGGCCGTCCCGACGTGGAAGAAGAGCGAGATCCCCGAGATCAGTGAGATCAGGAACAAGCCGGTGGTGAAAGGCGTGGCATAGCGGGACAGTACATTCGGCATGATGGAGAAGGCCTCAGTCGTTGACATCGCCTTGCTCCTAATCCTGGGCTATCGCCCTGTCCCGTTAAACTTCCTCCATAATTGATGATCGGCAACGTTATCCGGCAAGGGGTCTCAGTTTGCCACCATCCCGAGCAGAACGGCTTTCGCCACGGCCTGGAAGCGGTTTTGCGCTTGGAGTTTGCCGACGATGCTCGCCTCTGCGGCACTGACTTCCTCGGTCTTCAGCTCGAGCGTCCGCGCGATCCGAATCGGAGTATAACCTTCGACCATCAATTGCAGGCAGCGGGCTTCCGTCTCGGTCAGAGCTGGCCCTTTCTGTTCCGTGTTCAGCTGGCCGGCTTCGGCTTCTTCGTGGTCGAGCAAGGCGTTGAGTTGCTGGAGCTGTCGATGGACCGTCGAAAGGTTGGACGCCAGTTCACGGCGACGGGCGAGCAGGGCTTCCTCAAGGATCAGGTTTGCTTCGCTTGGCGAGGTGGCGGTCGAGAGTGTCTCGAATAGGTCCTGGATGATCGAGACGGACATGCCGACCTCTCGGCACACATTGATCAGGGCCATCCGGTCGACTTCATCGCGTCCATAAACGCGCATCAGACCCATGCGCCGAGCGGTGAGAAGGCCCTTTTCCTCGTAGAAATGCAAAGTTCGGTGGGTGACGCCGAAGAACTCTGCCATTTCGGCAATCGCGACCGGTTCTTTTGGCGGGGTTCTCGTCTGGACGAGATCCGGGAAGAAAAACGTCTTGCTAGGCTGACCGGATACGCTGGTGATCGGTTGCAGATGGTGTGTTCCGTTCGGCATGTACCCCTCCATGTTCAGTGCCAACGCGTCTGCTGAAGCCTAAAGTTCTCTCCTCTTTTGATGTGGTCTTTCGCTCACCTCGCCGCTTTTCGAATCGCCGCCTGCCTGAAGGCTATAGTATATTTGCGATTGTTAAAATAAGTTTTCGCAGGGCAGCTTGGCGCCTGTTGTCGAGAAAGTGCGGCTCAGCGTGGCAGGGTGGAAAGGGCGATCAGCCTCGTCATCTCAGTGACGATCTCGCTGCTTTGGCCAAGCCCAGCCCATTGCTGCTGGGACTGACGCGCATTGATGTAGCTCGCGTCAGAGCGCTCCAGCGTGTAGCGATAGGTGGCGTCGAGGCACTTCATCTGGCCGGTCGACAGTTCGTTCTCGTGGCAGAAGCGGTAGATCGAACCCGGTATCGTCAGATTCGCACCGGCAAAGCCGTTCGCGAGCGCACCGATTTCCAGACTGTCGCCGGAAGTTTCACAGACGCTCATGCTGATTGGTACCTCGCTGCCTGAGCGGAGATGACGCAGGCGGAGCTTGAGCGTGGTGCCGTAGCTTTGTGCCTTCAGTTCGAAATGGAGGGGATGCGGTGCTCCGCCTTCGAAACTGGGTTTTTCGTTCGAGCCAGCGATGGAGACCGCCCAGAGCCTTGTACTCCACAGTCGGGTCGCGTTGGCAAAGATCGAAGCGATGAGATCGTCGCCGTCCGGCCGGCGGATGAAGAGCCGTGGAAGCGAGGCCCTGTCGTCGACGAGAGGAGGGTTCTCGATTTCAACGAAAGCGGTATCGATGAATTCGAGATCGCGATCATGGGTGTCGCTGTCTTGCGATGCGACGCGGTCGTAGACGGGAACATAACCGCCGAGCGGAATGCGAATGCGCAGCGGATCATCGCGGCCCTCGCAGGCATAGAACTGGTTGAGCAGCTTGCGCAACTTGCCGGCCTGGACACGGACCAATGGATCTGTGCCCGGATCGAAGCCATGGCTGCGGCTGAACACGTCGATGCCGATCGTATAACCCTTCAGCTGATGCGACAGGCCAAGCTGTTCCATCTCGACGATGAATTTCAGGAAGGCGCGCAGCTTTTCGGAGCGTGCGAATGTCCTGCTCCGCAATACCCGTTGCAGAGCCTCCGAAACCTGCCCGCTATCGATACCGGTTTCCGTCAACATGCTTGCTCCAACCGCTTCAGGGGACGCCTGCGCCGTTATCCGACTATGCATTTGTGCGATCCGTCACAATCTAGATCTGACTAAAGGATGGGGGCTAGGCGTCAATACCTTAAAGTCTAGGGGGTGAACGCGGTTGTCATTCATCAATTTCCCGCATCGGAGCATTTGCGATTCTCGTTGGCCTTCGATACCGCGATGCCGTAAGGATGCCCCAGACCTCTTCATCGCCGGATCATGCCGCCATGCCTGCCAAGCTTTCCGTCAACCTCAATGCCATCGCCATGCTTCGCAACCGCCGGGATCTTCCCTGGCCTGACGTGGCCGGTCTCGGCCGTATCGCCCTTGCTGCCGGTGCCAGTGGTCTTACGGTTCATCCCCGACCGGATCAGCGGCATGTCCGCTTCAGCGATCTGCCAGTGTTGAGGGCTCTGATTGATGATGAATACCCAACGGCTGAGTTCAACATCGAGGGTTATCCGAGCGAGGATTTTCTGGCGCTCTGCGAGGCGACCGAGCCGGAGCAGGTGACGCTGGTGCCTGATGATCCGTCGCAGGCGACCTCGGACCATGGCTGGGATCTGGTTCAGCATCAGGAATTCTTGAAGCGCGTCGTGTCACGGCTTCGCGCCAAGGGCATGCGGGTGTCGCTCTTCGTCGATGGCGATGGACGCCCCGAACCTATGGCGCTGGCCAAGGCGACCGGTGCCGAGCGCGTCGAGCTCTATACCGGTCCCTATGGTGGTTGTTACGACAGTCCGGACGAGGCTCTTCGTCAGGTCGAACTGCTCGGGTTGACGGCCGGTGCCGCCCGCGCCCAAGGGCTCGACGTCAATGCCGGCCACGACCTGACGGTGGCCAACCTGCCGCTCCTGGTCAAGCGCATCCCGCATCTTGCCGAAGTCTCGATCGGTCACGGCCTGACCGCCGATGCCCTAGAATACGGGATGGCCGAAACCGTCCGACGGTTCTGCCGCGCCTGCGGCCAGACGATCTGACCGATCTCTCGCTGATCAGGCAGCCCGCATGTCGCGTTCGTCTTGCAGTGCGAAGGTCACGGCCGCTTCCGCATGGATGGTCGTTGAGTTGTAGCCGGGGAGCTGAAGTGTCGCCGGGTCGAGGATGAGGCATATCTCCGTGCAGCCGAGAATGACGCTGTCGGCACCTTCCGCTTTTGCCTGGGCGATGATTGCGGTGAGCTTGTCGCGCGATGCATCCAGAACGCGGCCCGCGCAGAGTTCCTCGAAGATGACGTCATGGGTGACGGTTCGCCCTTCCGCATCCGGTACCATGATGTCGATGCCGTGGCGCTTCATGCGCTCAGCGTAAAACGGCTGTTCCATGGTGTAGCGTGTCGCGAGCAGGAGGGGACGCTTTGCGCCACCGGCCTTCAAGGCCTGGGCGGTTTCATCGATGATGTTGATGAGCGGTATGCTGATCCGTGCCTGCACCTCGTCGGCAACGAGATGCATGGTGTTGGTGCAGATCAGAACGCAGTCCGCGCCGGCCTTTTCCAAGCCTGCTGCGACGTCGCCGAGACGCTTTGCGGCGAGATCCCAGCGGCCGGCCTTCTGCAGGGCGACGATCTCCGCGAAGTTGACAGAGTGCATCAGGACCTCTGCCGAAGTGAGGCCGCCGAGGCGGGCGCGTACGGCCTCGTTCACCTGGCGATAATAGACCGCCGAACTTTCGAAACTCATCCCGCCAATCAGGCCAATCGTCTTCATGTTTCGTCTCCGTCATTTGATGGGAAGATGATGATGCGAACCCGGCGCAATTGGCTTGCAATGATGGAATGGAGAGTAGCCCTTGGCGCCTGGCATCTGCCGCGATAAGAGGAGGTCGCGCAGATTATTTGCGCCGTCAGGTGTTTGGGCCGGGGAGATGTGGCGTGATTGACGAAAGAGACAGAAAGATTCTCGACCTGCTGCAGCAGGATGCGAGTATCGCGGTTGGCGATCTCGCCGAGCGTGTGGCCTTGTCTATGTCTGCCTGCTCGCGGCGGATCCAGAAGCTGGAGGAGCAGGGCTATATTGCCCGCCGGATCGTCGTCCTCAATCGCGAAAAAATCGGCGTGCCGACCACGGTCTATGCCCTGGTCAAAACGGCTCATCATGCCGACGACTGGATCGAGGAGTTTCGCCGCGCGATCAGCGATATCCCGGAGATTGTCGAAGCCCATCGTTTGACGGGGCATTACGACTATATCCTGAAGCTGGTGCTGCCGCGCGTCGAACATTACGACGTCGTTTATCGCCGGCTGGTGAAGCGCGTCGAACTCTTCGACGTCTCTGCATCAATCTCGATGGAAGTTCTCAAGCAGGGGCTGGCCGTGCCTGTCGATTACGCGCGTTGATTATTCCGGCGAGGGCAGGGCCTTGTCGGCGCGGCACTGGCCGATCGGTAACTGCTTCACGGCGTAGATGGCCGAGATCCTGCCGAGGAAGCTATCGCCAAAATCGCCGCTGCGCTCGGTCTCGGCTTCGATGCAGCCGCAGGCATAGCCGTAGTAGCCGTTCGTCTTTACGAACTCACCGGTGGTGAAATCAGGCATGTTTTCCATGCCGAGTGGCTCGATCTCGGAGCCTTGCGTCATCAGTATCCATGAGCCTTCGCCATCATCCAGCCAGTAATTTCCGGGGGTCGGATTCTGGATCCAGCCGCAGCGGTTTTCCTTGGCGGAGAGGGCCGAGGTTCCGGCAAGTGTTAGGGCAAAGCAGATGATGAGTTGTTTGGTGTGCATGGTGTTTTCCCAGATTTCGTCGCAGCATATCCAGCACCTTTGGCGCTGGGAATGACCAAGTCTGGACACTATTGCAAACGCAAAAGAAAAGGCCCCGGGACTGATGCCCCGAGGCCCACCACGCACCCTTGGATCAGGAAGCGTTGGAAATCGTGCGGGTGACGAGGGTCACCGTCTGGTCGGCATTGACCTTGTAGACTTCGTTGACGTCACGACCGCTGCCGTCGGAGAAGGTGTGGAAGAAGGTCGAACCGGCGGGGGCCTTCTCAAGCTGGGCGTTCGGGTTGTCATAGGTGATCGAGCCCGGGATCGGCTGAACGGAGGCGAAAGCGGCCGAGCCGGCTGCGAGAGTGATGAGGGCTGCAGAGATGATGGTCTTCATGGTGATATTCCTTGTGTAGCGTTCGGGTTGGCGGCGGCCCGGTTGGGGGAAGGGGGAGGGGAAACCGAGCCTGCCGCCGAAGGGTGTTGCGTCCTGGGAGGCGCGCTGATTACGAAGCGTTGGAAATCGTGCGGGTGACGAGGGTCACCGACTGGTCGGCATTGACCTTGTAGACTTCGTTGACGTCACGACCGCTGCCGTCCGAGAAAGTGTGGAAGAAGGTCGAACCGGCCGGAGCCTTTTCCAGCTGGGCGTTCGGGTTGTCATAGGTGATCGAACCCGGGATCGGCTGGACGGATGCGAAAGCGGCCGAGCCGGCGGCGATGGAGATCAGGGCTGCAGAGATGATGGTCTTCATGGTCTTGTTCCTTTCAAGGATTGGGGTTGGCAGCGGCCCGGTTGGGGGAAGGGGAGGGGAAACCGAGCCTGCCGCCGAAGGGTGTTGCGTCCTGGGAGGCGCTGATTACGAAGCGTTGGAAATCGTGCGGGTGACGAGGGTCACCGACTGGTCGGCATTGACCTTGTAGACTTCGTTGACGTCACGACCGCTGCCGTCCGAGAAAGTGTGGAAGAAGGTCGAACCGGCCGGAGCCTTCTCAAGCTGGGCATTGGGGTTGTCATAGGTGATCGAACCCGGGATCGGCTGGACGGAGGCGAAAGCGGCCGAGCCGGCTGCGAGGGTGATCAGGGCTGCAGAGATGATGGTCTTCATGGTGTTCGTTCCTTGTGCGTTTCGTGGGCGGCGGCTCGGGGCGGTGGAGTGGGCCGAGCCTGCCGCTTAAGGTCTTCACGTCTTGGGAGGCGTGTTTGGGTGAGCGCTTCGATTAGGAAGCGTTCGAGATCTGGCGGTTGACGAGGGTCACCGTCTGGTCGGCATTGACCTTGTAGACTTCGTTGACGTCACGACCGCTGCCGTCCGAGAAGGTGTGGAAGAAGGTCGAACCAACAGGGGCCTTCTCAAGCTGGGCGTTCGGGTTGTCATAGGTGATCGAGCCCGGGATCGGCTGGACGGAAGCGAAAGCGGCCGAACCGGCTGCGAGGGTGATCAGGGCTGCAGAGATGATGGTCTTCATGGTCAGGTTTCCTTATCTTGAATTGAGCTTGGCCTCAGGCACTCAGCTCCAGATTGTGGTGTTGGGTAGCATCTACCCGTGAAGGGGATCGTCTCGTGTGTCGTCAGTCGTTCGTCATCGAACGGGAGACGATGGAAACGGTCCGGTCTGCATTCACCTTGTAGATCTCGTGGACTTCCGATCCATTGAGATAGAAGGTGTGGAAGAAGTTCGAACCGGCGGGTGCCTGTTCGAGCCTTGGCTGCGCACCGCCATAGGTGATTGAGCCTGGGACTGGCTCGATCGCGAAAGCGGCCGAAGCGGCTGCGATGGTGGTCAGGAGTGCTGCTGCGATGGTCTTCATTGGGTTAGCCTTTAGAACCTTGCTTTATCGAACTGCTCGGTTCGATGATGTGTATTTGGCGTATGGAGATTTGGAAATCAATACCCCTTTGCGCACAATCGAACTGATTGGTTCGGTGTAAATACTCGGTATCACGGATGATACTTGAAGGGTGAGTTGAGGAAAAACAGCGGGTTAGGCTGTAATGACACGGTCATTTAACTATGACATACAACGATTATTTTTTGTCATCATCACCCTTTTGTGACGGTTGGGTGGGGTGAAAAGGGCGGCAGCTATGCTCAAGACAGGATCGCCGTCCCGAGGCATCTGCATTCTTTTTTCGCAAATTCATTCTTGACCCGCCCGCTTCCTCGGGACATAAAGCGTGCGAACCGTACCGTACGGTACCAGGAGGCTTTCATGTCCATCGACAATCAGACCTCGGAATTCACGCCGCGTCAGAACGCCGTTCTGGCGGAAGCGTTGCGTCTGCTCGTCGAGGGCGGCGACAAGGCGGTCACCACGGCCGGTCTGGCGCGCGCGGCAAATTGCTCGAAGGAAAGCCTCTACAAATGGTTCGGCGACCGCGACGGCCTGCTGTCGGCGATGATCTCCTATCAAGCCAGTAAGGTTCGCACGTTTGAGCGGCCGGGTGAGCGCCTGACGGTTGCGACGCTGACCGATCATCTTGAGGTTTTTGCTCGCGATCTGCTCGAGGTTCTCGCCGGAGATGTTTCGCTCGCCCTCAACCGGCTGGCCATCGGCCAGTCGAGCCGTGATGGCTCCAAGCTTGGCACTCTGCTTCTGGAGCGTGGTCGGCGACAGATCGATCGCCGTGCAAGGGCGCTGCTCGATGCCGGCCAGCGCGACGGCCTGTTACGTTTCGGCGATGGCGAGGACGCGTACCGTACCCTTTACGGCCTGATCGTCAGCGATCTGCATGTGCGCATGCTGCTCGGCGAGGCGCCGCAGACCCACAAATTCGGCGCCCGGGCGACGAAGGCGGTTGCCGCCTTTCTCGCCCTCTACGGGACCGACCGCGTACTGGCGGGCCTGGATGGGGCATCCCGTTCCGGCTCACCGATCAACAACATCCACCACAACTGAAAAGCATAGGGAAGGACACTACAATGCGCGTCTATTACGATCGTGATGCCGACTTGAACCTGATCAAGTCGAAGAAGGTTGCCATCATCGGCTACGGCTCCCAGGGCCGCGCCCATGCGCTGAACCTCAAGGACTCGGGCGCACAGAATCTCGTGATCGCGCTGAAGGCCGGTTCGCCGACCATCAAGAAGGCAGAAGCCGATGGCCTCAAGGTCATGACGGTTGCCGAAGCGGCCGCCTGGGCTGACCTGATGATGATGGCGACCCCGGATGAACTCCAGGCCGACATCTACAAGGCCGACATCGCTCCGAACATCCGTGACGGTGCAGCGATTGCCTTCGCGCACGGCCTGAACGTCCATTTCGGTCTGATCGAGCCGAAGTCGTCCGTCGACGTCGTCATGATCGCTCCGAAGGGCCCGGGCCACACGGTTCGCGGCGAATACCAGAAGGGCGGCGGCGTTCCCTGCCTCGTTGCCATCCATCACAACGCCTCGGGCAACGCGCTTGAACTCGCTCTCTCCTACGCCTGTGGTGTTGGTGGCGGCCGTTCGGGCATCATCGAAACCTCGTTCAAGGAAGAGTGCGAAACCGACCTCTTCGGCGAGCAGGTCGTTCTTTGCGGCGGTCTGGTCGAGCTGATCCGCGCCGGTTTCGAAACCCTGGTCGAAGCCGGTTACGCCCCGGAAATGGCCTATTTCGAGTGCCTGCACGAAGTGAAGCTGATCGTCGACCTGATCTATGAAGGCGGCATCGCCAACATGAACTACTCGATCTCGAACACCGCCGAGTGGGGCGAATATGTCACCGGTCCGCGCATCATTACGGCTGAAACCAAGGCTGAAATGAAGCGCGTCCTGCACGACATCCAGACCGGCAAGTTCACCTCGGATTGGATGCAGGAATACCGTGCCGGTGCTGCCCGCTTCAAGGGGATCCGCCGCATGAACGACGCCCACCAGATCGAAGAAGTCGGCGCCAAGCTGCGCGGCATGATGCCGTGGATTGCCAAGAACCAGCTGGTCGACAAGGCCCGCAACTAATCGCCATATCCAGGGATGAACAAGCGGCCGGAGAGGGAAACCTCTCCGGCTTTTTTCCGTCCGTTCCATGCGCTTATGCGGAGCCGACGAGCCTTTCATCGAGGTCGTTGTTACAGACCCTGTTCCTGCCGAGGGCCTTGGCATCGTAGAGCCTGCGATCGGCAAGCGCGATCAGTCTGCGTTCATCGTCTTCAGGCCCAGCGGTTGCCACGCCGATACTGACAGTCAGGTCCGCTGATCCACCATCGGCCGTTGGCAGGAACAGGGACGCGACGCGTTTGCGTAGATCTTCTGCGAAGACAGCTGGCTGCAAGGCATGATCGCCCTTTAGGACGACGGCGAATTCTTCGCCGCCATAGCGTGCAGCCGTGCCGTCTACATCCCGCATGCAGGCCGCAATTACGTCCGCCACTACCTGGAGCGCTGCATCCCCGGCTTGGTGACCATGGGTGTCATTGAAGAGCTTGAAGTGGTCAATGTCGATCAGGAGCAGCGCCAGAGGTCCGCCATCCGCCCTTTGTCGATCAAGAAAGTGGCTCAACTGGTCGTCGAAACCGCGCCTGTTCTTGAGGCCCGTCAGGGCGTCGGTCTCTGCATGACGGCGCAATTGCTCGTTGGCATGGGTGAGTTTCTCGTTGCTGTCGGCGAGCGCCGCAACCAGCGTTCGCGTCTTCCTCTCCGCCTCCAGGCGTCTCTCGTCCATGGCGATCAGCCGGATCATATAGCTGGCGAGAAAGCCGACATAGGCGAGGCAGATCGGCACCATGATCCAGTTGCCCTCGCGCACGGCGACCAGGTTCACCGAGGCTGTCATCACTAACATGACGAGCATGGTAGAGCGGGGCGCCATGTAGGCGCGCGCCGCGCTTGACTGCAGGATGCCGCAACCTATCGCGAGAAGGACCACCTGGGTGTCCGGAGTGCCGCCGCTATAGAGAATGGCAAGCGAAGCCCCCCAGGCGACGCCTGAAAGGACCGAGACAAGGGTGAAGCGCTTGAGCCACTTCTGCGCCGTGTCGGATGACCTGCGTCGCCGAAAACGGAAGTCGGCAATGCCCCGCATTGCCACTTGCAGCGACAGGATGGCCGCAACGATCGAGACCTCCAATGTCCGCCCCTCCATGTAGGGAAGAATGGCGGCCGACAAAATCGCGATGGCTGCGACGATGTGGGGGAAGATATGAAAGAGAGTGCTCAGATGCTCCCAGGGCGGATCCGCTTCATTATCGATGCCGACCATCGGCAAGGTGAGCTTTTGCATCGGCAAGTGGCGGGTCCTTTCACTGTTACCGAGACTATAGAGCGAATCGTCTTGCGTTTTAGGCTTGCCTGAAGGAACAGCAGCAACATGGTTGCCAAACTGTAAAGTGCAGCGGCCGGTCTCGATAGGTCAGCAATGTTGACCTATCGAGGTTTTCATGGTCTGTTGTCTCAAAATAACGACAAGTCTTGAGGAAACACCGATGCTGAACTGGGATCATGTTTTTGCCACGCGTTCGTCGCGCATGCGCGCGTCGGAGATTCGAGAGCTGCTGAAACTTCTCGACAAGCCTGACATCATCTCGTTTGCAGGCGGCATTCCCGATCCGGCGTTGTTTCCCGAACGGGAGTTTGCCGAGGCCTACGCCGGCTTGTTTGCCGACGGAAAGGCCGGCGGCGCGCTGCAGTATTCGGTGTCCGAGGGGTATTTGCCGCTGCGCGCCTGGTTGAAGGACGAAACGGGGCGGCTCGGTATTGCCTGCGAACTTGACAACATCTTCATCACGTCAGGCTCCCAACAGGCGCTAGACTATCTCGGGAAGCTGTTTCTGTCGCCCGCTGACACGGCGCTGGTAACCTGGCCGACCTATCTCGGCGCGTTGCAGGCCTTCAACGCCTACGAGCCTGTCTATGACCAGCTGTCGATCGGCAACCGGACGCCAGCGAGCTACAGGGACGAGGCTGAGAAGCAGGGGAGTGCCGTGAAGTTCGCCTATCTCTCCACTGATTTCGCCAATCCGACGGGGCAGACCGTCAGTCTTGAGGAGCGGCAACAGATCCTGGCGTTGGCCGATGAGCTCGACATTCCGGTGATCGAAGACGCGGCCTATCAGCATCTGCGCTATGACGGCGAGGCCATCGCGCCCATCCTTGCGCTTGATATTGCCCGCAGCGGCGGCATCGACGCCTGCCGGACGATCTATTGTGGCAGCTTTTCCAAGACGCTGGCCCCGGGTCTGCGCGTTGGTTATGTCGTGGCTGCCAAGCCCGTCATCCGCAAGCTCGTGCTGATGAAACAAGCGGCGGATCTGCACTCCTCGACCATCAACCAGATGGTCGTGGCCGAGGTGGCAGCAAAGCACTTTTCGGCACAGATTGCGAAGATCCGAGCAGCCTATGTGGCGCGGCGCGATGCCATGCTGGCGGCATTGGACAAGTACATGCCTGAAGGTACTGAATGGACGCGGCCGGAGGGCGGGATGTTCGTCTGGGTCACGCTACCGGAGGGAATGGACGGCGCGGAGCTGCTGGCGCGGTCCGTGGAGACGGAAAAGGTGGCTTTCGTGCCGGGCCAGGCCTTCTTTGCCGACCGTTCCGGTGCCAATACGATCCGGCTTTCCTATTCCTGCGCCAACGAAGCGATGATCGAGGAAGGCATCCGTCGCCTCGGCAGGCTCGTCGGGCATGCGCTCGTCCAAGCAGCCTGACAGCTTTAGGCGCGTCTGCTTTGGGTTGCGGATACGGAAGGGGCGTGATTGACTGCCGTCGATCCGCCGCTTTCGCAACCGATCTCCCGTCAGGTGTTCATGTCCATTCGCATCGCGACCTTCAACATTGAAAACCTGATCGCTCGCTTCGATTTCACCGGCTATCGCAACCAGCTGAAATCCGATCGGGTGTTGAAGCTGTTCGACATCAAGTCTGAAGCCGACTACGAGCGGCTCGAGGCGGCGCGGGTCGTATCCTCTACCGACGACACGCGGCAGCTCTCGGCGCTGGCGATTGCCGACACCCATGCCGATATCCTGTGCCTGCAGGAGGTCGACAACATGGAGGCGCTCAAGGCATTCGAATACGGCTATCTCTTCCGCATGATCGGCTCGGGTTATCGGCAGAAATATCTGGTCGAGGGTAATGACAGCCGCGGCATCGATGTTGCCGTGCTGATGCGGGCAGAAACCCGCGACGGCCAGCCGATCGAACTGCGCGACGTGACCAGCCATGCCGCACTCACTTATCACGATCTCGGCCTCTATCACCCGGGCCTCGGGGAGCGGGTCCGGCCGGACGATCGGATCTTCAAACGCGACTGCCTGGAGCTCGACCTGCGCGTCGGAGGTCGGCCACTGACGGTCTATGTGGTACATTTCAAGTCGATGACCAATGGCCGTGATGGAATGGATGGCCGCACATCGACCATGCCGATCCGCGAGGCCGAGGCAAAAGCGGTACGGCACATCATCGAGAATCGTTTCGGGTCAGACAATGCTTCGCGGCGCAACTTCGTCATCTGCGGCGACATGAACGACTATCAGGAACGTGTCGATGTCATCGGAGATCGGCGCTCTGGATATGACTACGTCCACCGGCCGCATCTGCCGAGTGCACTCGATGTGTTTTCCCATGACGGTTTTGCCGAAAACCCCATGCTGCGGCGGGATCCGCTCGATCGCTGGACGCTCTATCATGCGCGTGGTCCCGAAGAGCAGCACCTGTGTCAGCTCGACTATATCTGGCTTTCCAAAGGGCTCGCCCAGGCCAATCGGCAGGCGTTGCCAGAGATTATCCGCAACGGTCAGCCATTCCGAACGCCCTTACCGCCGGGGCAGGAGGTCGAGCGTTATCCGCGCATCGGATGGGATCGGCCCAAGGCGTCCGATCACTGCCCGGTTGCCATCACCGTGCATCTGCCATGAGCGATCTCTTCATTGACGAGGTTGGCCTGCCAACCGATGGCAGCCTGCATCCGGTTCGCTCGCTGAAGCTCAGGGTGGCAGCAGATCTGCATCCGCTGGACCTCACTGAGAGCACGGCCATCTCCGAAAATTGGGCACGTGAGGTCACGGCGAATCCGGCCCTCTTCAACGGCCGGATGATCCTGCAACGTCAGATCCGCTACCGCGACGGGCATCTCGAGGCACTCGGCCATGTGTCGAACTTTGCCACCTTCCTCTGGTGGCGGCGCCAGCCGGAGCTTGCCGGTGCCTGCCACCTGTTCGGCTATCCCGTCATCGTCTCATCCGACGGGGCGCTGGTCGCCGTCGAGATGGCGCCGCACACCGCCAATCCCGGACAGGTTTATTTTGCGGCGGGCTCGCTCGACTTGTCCGATGTCGTGGATAGGGCCTGCGACATCGAGGGCAACATGCGGCGCGAGGTCATGGAGGAAACAGGGCTTGATCTTGACATGGCGCATGCCGATCCTGTGCTTTACGCCAGCTATCGCTCGCGACGCCTGACCTTGGCACGCGTCTTCACCTTTTCGGAGACGGCGGAAGCTCTTGCCGATCGGATCGACGCCTTTGCCCGCGATTGTCCGGAGCCGGAAATCTCCAGGGCGGTCGTGATCCGCTCTGGTGATCCAGAAGCGCAGCGTTACGGGGCCGCGATGCTGCCGATTCTCGGCTGGTATTTTCAGGATCGAGGATGATCGGGGCTCGGCTTGCCTTGCCGTTTCGCCTCGGGCAGTGTGTGCCGCGAGCGTGACCTTCAACGGAGATAGGCCCGTGGCGAGACAGTATGCCATCTATGACGTGTTCACCGACCGCAAACTGGCGGGCAATCCGCTCGCTGTCATCTTCGACGGTACCGGCTTGTCCGATGAGATGATGCAAACGATTGCCGGAGAGATGAACCTCTCGGAGACCGTTTTCGTCCAGCCCGCCGATCACGCATCGCACACCGCCCGGATCCGGATCTTTACCCCTGGCCGAGAACTGCCCTTTGCCGGGCACCCGACGGTGGGTACCGCGGTTGCGCTGGCCGAGCGCGCCTATAGTGGCGAGACCGCCAACATGGATCTCGTTTCCGTGCTGGAGGAGACGATTGGTCCAGTGCGCTGTGCCGTCCGAGTCAGGCCGGGGGAGGCGAGCTTTGCTGAGTTCGACCTGCCGCGCCTGTCGAGTTGTCACGAGTTGCCGCTGGATCGGCAGGGTCTTGCCGATGCGCTGTCCGTCAAGGCAAGCGCCATAGGCTTTGAAAACCATGTGCCGATGGTGTGGAGTGCTGGCGTTCCCTTTCTTCTCGTGCCTCTGCACGACCTTGCGACGATCGAGAGCATAGAATTCGAGCCGCAACTATGGGAACGCGTGGCGCCGATGAGCGAAGGACGGCTGACGTCAGCCTACATCTATTGTCGCGGCGGTGTGCATCATGCCGCAAAATTCCATGCGCGGATGTTCTCGCCCGACATGGGCATTCACGAGGATCCGGCAACAGGGTCGGCGGTGGCAGCGCTTTCAGGCGCCATCCATCATTTCGACGCGCTGCCAGACGGTCATCACCCGATGATGATCGAGCAGGGGGTTGAGATGGGACGGCCTTCCTACATTCACCTGCATATCGATGTGAAGGATGGCGCGGTCTCGCGGGCGCGGATCGGCGGTCAGGCTGTCCGATTGGCAGCCGGAATGCTGGATCTCTGAAAACATTGGGTATTTTCCGGTTTTTGAATTTTTTTTGACCAAAGGGCGAAGAATTTTTCCAGTGGCGCTAGACAAGGTCGCATATCCTGTTTATACGCCCGGTCACGCCACCGGAAACGGGGCGGACGAGACCGGAAGCGGTGTCAGGCGGGTGATTAGCTCAGTTGGTAGAGCAGCTGACTCTTAATCAGCGGGTCGTAGGTTCGAGCCCTACATCACCCACCAAATTCTTCATTAAAACAATATGTTGGTCGCAGGCGTTCTAAGGCGCTTTGTGTTTTTTGCGCGCCTTTTCTTCACTCCTGTCGGATGATCGTTGACACGGTACATCGCGCCGCGCCACCATTTCAAAATGGTGCCCGCACCGGCGTTAGCCGGCTACCGAAATCTCATGTCGAGAACTGTGCAGCCGCCTTCGTCCCCAGTCGCCGGTGTTCATCATGTGTTCTCACCGCTCGTCGTTCATGTTCCGGGTTTGTTGCGGATCTTTGTGCGAGTTCGTCGGTCTTGCCCTGTGGATAACTGTGGACAACTGAGGTAGCCGGCTCAGCGTGTCGCGCTGAACCGGGCCTGGGGCAGAACGTAAGGGATCGCAGCGCTCGGCAGCCGTCCGACGCTGCCGGCAATGCCGTAGACATGGGCAATCGTTTCGTCGTCGATCGTTTCTTTGGGATGACCTTCCCGGATCAGTTTGCCTTGGTGGAGGACGGCCAGGTGGTCGGCGAATTCGGCGGCGAGGTTGAGGTCGTGCAGGATGGCCAGGACGACGCCGCCGCGTCGGGCAAAGTCTCGGGCCAGCTCGAGAACTGAGATCTGATGACCGATGTCGAGGCTTGCCGTCGGCTCGTCGAGGAAGATCGCACGCGGTCGTCCCTCAAGGACCGGATCAGGCATCTGCGCCAGCACGCGAGCCAGCTGCACACGCTGTTGTTCACCGCCTGACAGCGCGTTGTAGCTGCGCCCCTCAAAGCCAGCCAGACCGACACGGATAAGCGCGTGGCGGGCCGCGAGAATAGGATCTTGGGCCCCATGGGCGACGGCGCCCATACGTACCACCTCGAGCGCCGTGAAGGGGAAGGAGAGGGCGGTGGACTGCGGTAGGACGGCCCGCTCTCGGGCGAGTTCGACAGGGCTCAGCGAGCTGATCCGCCGGTCCTGGTAAAGGATGTCGCCATGGTCGGGGCGCATCTCGCCGGAGAGGGTCTTCAACAGGGTCGACTTGCCAGCCCCATTGGGGCCGATGATCACGGTGACCTTGCCCGCTTCCAGATGGAGGCTGACCCTGTCGACGAGCATGCGTCCGCTGCGGCGGATCGTGATGTCTTGCGCACGGATCATTACAACCCCTCCATGGCCTGGCGTCCCTGCCTGCCGAGCAGTAGCATCAAGAAGACAGGTGCGCCGAGGATCGCGGTGATGATGCCGATCGGCAGTTCTGCAGGTGCGGCGATGGTGCGGGCGACCGTGTCGGCGAGAAGCAGCAGGGCCGCTCCGCCGAGCGCCGAAGCCGGCAGCAGGAAGCGATGGGACGGGCCGATCGCCAGGCGCAGCAGATGCGGCACGACGATGCCGATGAAGCCAATCGAGCCGGCAGCGGCGACGGTTGCGCCGCAGGCGGCGGCCACAGCGAGGATCGTCATGCGCTTCAGCCGCTGCACGGGCACGCCCATGTGGAAGGCTGCGGCATCCCCAAGAATCAGCGCGTCGAGGCCGCGTGCGACGAAGGGAATGATCGCCAGCACGAAGAGAACAAAGGGCAGGATCGCTACGATCTTGGACGTTGTTGCGCCGCTCAGCGAGCCGAGAGACCAGAAGGTGATGTCACGCAGCGCCCGGTCATCGGCGATGAAGATCAGGAGGCCGGTGGCAGCCCCGGTCATGGCGGCAATCGCGATCCCTGAGAGGATGAGGGCCGTCGTCGATGTCTGTCCGTTGCGGGTGGCGATGACGTAGAGGAGGAAAGTGTTGCCGAGGCCACCGAGAAAGGCCATCAGCGGCAGGAACTGTTCGCCGAACACCACCTGCAACGGAAAGAGCAGGGTGGGGCCGAGCACAATGGCGATGACGGCGGCGAGTGCCGCCCCGGAGGTGACGCCGACGATGCCGGGGTCGGCCAGCGGGTTGCGGAATAGGCCCTGCATCATGGCACCGGAGACACCCAGTGCTGCGCCGATCAGGAGGCCCATGCCGGTGCGCGGTAGACGCACAGCTTCCAGGATGGTCAGGTTCTGCTGGTCCATGCTCGCATGATCACCGGTCAGATAGGCGACCAGGTGCGGCAGGCCGACGCCGGTCGGACCAATCACGATCGACACGAAGACGGCGACCGTCAAAAGAACAGTCAGCAGGGCAAGAACGACAAACCCGAGAGCGGAGCGATCTCCGTCACGCCTGCCGAGGGTCGACATCAGGGCGAGCGTGTTCACGGTTACTGCCCTTCCGGATAGAGCATGGCGTTCAGGTCACGGGCGGCGTCGGCAGCACGCGGTCCAAGACCGAGGAGATAGAGGCCGTCCATGGTGAGGAAGGCCTTGTTTGCGCCGGCCGGGGTTGCTGCAAGGGCAGGGAGCTCAAAGGCCTTTTCTGCCGTGAGGTGCTGGGCGCCGCCGCTCATCACCAGGATAACGTCGGGCGCTGCGGCAATCACCGCTTCATCGGTCAGCGGCTTGTATCCGGAGATAGTTGAGACCGCGTTCTCGCCACCGGCAAGGCGGATCATCGCATTGGCAGAGCTGTCTCTGCCGGCCGCCATGACGCGACCATTGGCAAGGGAGAGAGCGAACAAGACTTTCTTCTTCGGCCCTGTTGCGGCCTTCACCTTGTCTTCGATGGCCTTCAGGCTCTCTTCAGTGGATTTTGCCAGCTCTTCGGCTTTTTCGGCGCGCCCGATCGCCTGGCCGACAGCGCGGATCTTGTCGGGGATCGCCGACGTCTCGGGCGGCGAGGGGATGCTGACGAAGCTGAGACCGCTCGCCTTGAGGATATTGATCGAGTTGACCGGGCCGGCACCGGCTTCCGCGATGATCAGATCGGGCCTCTGGGAGAGCACGCCTTCGGCCGAGACCTGGCGGACATAGCCGATGTCAGGCTTTGTCGTTGCCTCCGGTGGATAGAGGCTTGTCGTGTCGACGGCAACCACCCTGTCACCCTCGCCGAGCGCGTAGATGATCTCCGTCACGGTGCCGCCGATCGCCACGATCCGCTCGGCATCCTCGGCCGCTGCCGTCTGAGGCAGAACGAGCGGCAAGGAAAGGGCGAAAGCGAGGGTGGAGAGGAGCTTGCGGCGGGTTGGGCGAAGGGACAACATGGATGTGCTCGAACCTATGATCCGGGCGTCCGGAGGCCGGCACGATGCCGCTCTGGATCGCCGATGATGAGAGTGCTCATGTCCGGGAAGCTCCCGACATTTAACTTGACTGTGCTACACAAGTTTAAATAGGAAGGCAACAGATCGCGGTTGTTCCAGTAGGCCGGATTTCGGGGTAAACTCGTCAGCCGAGCCGATGCCGACCGCGACGATCAGATCTTGTCTTGCAAAGAGGGAAACAGACCCATGTACATCGCCATGAACCGTTTTCGCGTCGTCCCGGGCTTCGAGGAAGCCTTTGAAAACCAATGGAAGGCCCGCGAAGGCCGGCTCGCAGAAATGCCGGGTTACATCGAATTCCACATGCTGAAGGGCCCGAAGGCCGAAGACCATACGCTGTATGCCTCGCACACCGTCTGGGAGACCCATGCCCATTTCGTCGCCTGGACCAAGTCTGAACAGTTTCGCGCGGCCCATGCGCGCGCTGGCGAAAGCAAGGTGCAGTATCTCTCCGGCCCGCATTTCGAGGGCTTCGACGTCATCATCCACGAAGACCGCTCGGGCAAGCGCTCGGCTTCCGAAGCCGCGTGAGGCTTAGATGGACACGTTGACGCAAAGCGACGGTGACAGACGCGAGCGGGCGCTGGCGGCACTTGCCGAAAAGCCTGACGGTGTGATCGAACAGATCGCTGCCAAGGCCGAGGTGACGCCTGCCGAGGTGCTCGCCATCCTGCCGGAAGGGGCCGCCGTAGTGGTGCCCTCAGAGAAATGGGAGCCGATCTGGAAGGACCTGACGTCCTGGGGCGAGATCCTGATGATCGTGCATACCGACGACATAGTGCTTGAGGTCGAGGGCAGCCTGCCGGAAGGCAGTGAAGGCCATGGCTGGTTCAACATCCATGGCGACAGTCCGATCGGCGGTCACATCCGCAAGGAACGTTGTGTCTCGATCGCCTTTGTCGATCGCGGATTCCATGGGCGCCGCTCCTGCTCCGTCTGGTTCATGAATGCCGACGGAAAGGCCATGTTCAAGGTCTTCGTCCGTCGCGACAAGGAGCGCAATCTTCTGGAAGAGCAGGTCGCACGCTTCGAGGCACTGCGCCAGACTGTGGCCTGACGCATGAATTTGGCCCGCCGGTCCATATGGGACGGCGGGTTCTTCCATTAAGCCCTTCTTTCTTTTGCCTTTAACTGGATCTATTGTCCTGCGGGTTTCATCCACGCACTGGACCACATCTTGATCCGATTCCGTTCGATTTCTTTCGCCGTCGCGCTCAGCCTGCTGGCGGCGGGTTCTTCTTTCCTGCTTACGCCAAGTGTTGTCCTGGCACAGGACACCGATGCCACGCCGGCGGTGACTGAGCCGGCCCCGGTTGAAGCGCCCGAGGGGCCGCAGGTGCAGCCTGAAACATCGGCGCCGACTGCTGCCCCGGTCGCGCCGCCGCCGCAGCGTGACGAGCAGATCATCGCTGCCGAACGGCGCGTCGAGGAAGCGCGAGCGCGCCTGAACGGGCTGCGCGATCAGGTCGAAAAAAACCTTCAGGAGGACGCCGTCCTTGCAGACCTCAAGGTCCAGTCCGATGCTCTCGGACGGGAGGCGCTGGAAATTACCGTCGATTTGCGTCCGCGGATCGATGCCATTCAGGGACGGTTGACGGAACTGGGCGAACCGCCCGCCGAGGGCCAGCCGGCAGAAAGCGCGAGCGTCGCTGAGGAGAGGTCACGTCTCAATGCCGCGCGGGCGGAAGTCAATGCACTCACCGGCCTGGCCGAGGATCTCTCGATCGAGGCGAAGACCCTGTCGGATCGGATCTCCGACACGCGTCGAGCACTTTTTACCAGTCGGCTGCTCGAGCATACCGAAATCAATGGAGGTGTGCTTGAGGAGGCGCTGCAGTCCTTTTCCGCCGACGCGGCGCGGGTTCAACGCAGCATCACGAGCTGGCTGAGCTTCGTTTTCAAGTTCAAGGCGTTGCCACTCGCCATTGCGGTCCTTCTCTCCATGGTGCTCGCTTCGCTTATCCTGTTTGTCGAGTACCGGCTGTTCGGACGGATCAACCGGCGTGATCCGACCATCGAGACACCCTCTTATCTCAGTCGTTTTTCGGTGGCCTTCTTCTCGACGATCCTCCCGTCGCTGGCGCTCAGCTTCTTTCTGGCTTCCACCTATTTCCTGCTCGACACGTTCAATGTGCTGAGAACCGACATAGCTCCAATCGTTGCGGCGGTCTTTGCATTGATCGGTCTTGTGTTTTTCGTCTCGGCGATTGCGAGAGCGGTGCTCGCGCCTGCGGCCCCCCATTGGCGCCTGGTCAAGCTGTCGAACAAGGGAGCGCGAGACCTCAGCATCGCGATCTTCCTGATGGCGCTGGTCAACGGTCTCGATTATGTCGTGTCGGTCATGAACGAGGCCTACAGCTCGCCAGTCGTGCTGACCGTTATGCGCAGCTTTGCCTCCTCCGTTGTCATCGGCCTGCTGCTGTTCTTCGTGTCCTTCCTGCGACCGGTGCTCGCCGCGTCAGGGGATCCTGCGGTCCGGGGACGGCCCTGGCCACGGGCAGTTGCGATCACGCTCCGGATTGTCGGTGCCGTGCTGATCCTTGCTGCTGCCATCGGCTATGTCGGGCTTGCGCGCTTCCTCGCGACCCAGATCGTGCTCACAGGCGCGGTTCTGGCAACGATGTATATCGGCATCTTGACCGGCAAGGCGATTTCCGCGCCCAATCAGTTCGGTGAAACCAAGGTCGGTCGGTTCATTGGCCGACGCTTCCGCCTTTCGGCCGTTGGCCTCGACCAGAGCGGCATCGGCGCCGGTCTGGTCATCTACGCCTTTGCTCTCGTGACCGGCATTCCGCTCATCCTGATGTCTTGGGGGTTCCAGCCGCGCGATCTGCAGCTCTGGCTTTTCAACCTCTTCACCGAGATCAATGTCGGCACGATCCGCATTTCGATCTTCGGTATCCTCGGCGGTCTGCTGCTGTTTGCTGCCGGTCTTGTCGTTACCCGTTGGTTCCAGAAGTGGCTGGACGGAAATGTCATGGCGCGCAGCCATATCGACGGCGGCGTGCGCAATTCGGTGAAGACCGGTGTCGGTTATCTCGGTACCGGCATTGCCGGCATCATCGGCATTTCGGCAGCCGGAATCGATCTTTCCAGTCTGGCGCTTGTTGCCGGTGCGCTCTCTCTCGGTATCGGCTTTGGCCTGCAGAACATCGTCTCCAACTTCGTCTCAGGCCTCATCCTGCTGGTCGAACGGCCCTTCAAGGTCGGCGACCACGTAATCACCGGCGTCAATGAAGGCATCGTCAAGCGCATCTCGGTCCGCGCGACCGAAATCGAGACCTTCCGGCGCCAGTCGATTATCGTGCCGAATTCCGAGCTCATCAACTCGCCGCTCGGCAACTGGACGCACCGCAATCGCATGCAGCGCTCTGAAGTGCCGGTCAGCGTGGCCTATGATGCCGATCCGCAGGAGGTGATCGACGTGTTGCTGGCCGTGGTGAACGAGCGGTCTGACGTCCTGCGCAATCCCGAGCCGCATGTGGAGTTCTTGCGCTTCGGTGCATCCTCGCTCGATTTCGAACTTCGTTTCCATCTCGGTGACATCGCCGACGGTCTGCGCGTGCGCAACGAAGTCCGTATTGAAATCCTTAGGCGCTTCCGCGCCCGCGACATCGTCATGCCTTACCCGCATCAGGACGTCATGCTGCACGTCCAGGACCACGACCGACAAGCTCTTGTCCGGGGCAAGAAACGGGCGGACGATCGTCCCGATGTGACGGAAGAATTGTCTCCGGCACCGGATGATGACAAACTCTTGCCATGAACGCCGCATTCAGCCGCCATTCAGGCGAAATGGGGCACAAGAGGGGCAGGAGCGGTCGGAGGTGTACCGGGCGCGGTTGAGAGGACGGAGCC
>JBJIOA010000022.1:0-27360 GCA_045377275.1 Allorhizobium sp.
ACGGGCGAGAACATCTCGCTCGCCGACTGAAAGCCGTCATCGTTCAAACTTGGGAGGAGCCAGTATGAGAACCTTGATCATGACCGCCGCACTTCTTGCGGCCACCAGCCTGAGCACTGCCTATGCCGCCGATTTGCGCATGTCCTGGTGGGGCAGCGATGATCGCCATATCGCCACGCAGGAAGCCCTGAAGCTCTGCGGTAGCAAATTCGGTCATACGATCTCGCCGGAATTCACCGGCTGGACCGGCCACCAGGAAAAGATCACCACGCAGCTTGCCGGCCGCACCGAAGCCGACATCATGCAGATCAACTGGCCCTGGCTGCCGATTTTCTCGAAAAACGGCGACGGCTTCGTCGACCTGAACGAGTTCAAGGACGTCATCGACTTGAGCCAGTGGTCGGAGACGGATCTGAAGGGCGGCACCGTCGAGGGCAAGCTGAACGGCCTGCCCGTCTCGACCACCGGCCGCGTCTTCATGTTCAACAAGACCACCTATGACAAGGCGGGCCTTGCGATCCCGACCACCTGGGACGAACTGCTCGCGGCAGCGCCGGTGATGAAGGAGAAGCTCGGCCAGGACTATTATCCCTTCGAAGGCACAGCGCTGGACGCCCGCCTCGTCGTCATCTTGCGCACCACGCAGAAGACCGGCAAGGACCTGATCGATCCGGCAACCAACCAGGTTGCCTGGACCGTGGACGACCTGGCGGAGGGCCTGCAGTTCTACCAGACCATGGTGGACCAGGGTGTCATCAAGTCCTGGAAGGACGTGGCCTCCGGCGGCAATGCGCCGCTGCATGAAAACCCGGCCTGGGCCGCCGGCAAGATCGCCGGCACCTATCAGTGGGACAGCACCTACGGCAAGATCTCCGGCCCGATGGAAGACGGCCAGCAGCTCGTGCCCGTCAAGCTGTTGCAGATCGAAGGCGCAACCACCGAAGGCGTCTATCGCAAGCCCTCGATGCTCCTGGCCATCTCCAAGAACAGCAAGGAACCGAAGGCCGCCGCCGAGATCATCAACTGCCTGCTGAACGATCCGGAAGCGATCAAGATCCTCGGCGCGACCCGTGGCGTGCCGTCGAGCAAGATCGCGCTCGAAGAGCTCTCCAAGGCCGGCTCGATCGAGCCGGTGCAGGTTGAGGCCAACAAGATCGTGCTGGAAAGCAATGGCGTCGGCGTCTCGCCGCTGAACGAGCATCCGCGCGTGACGGAAGCCTTCGACAGCACCTTCGAAGCCTTTGCCTATGGTCAGGCTTCGGCCGAAGACGCCGCCGCCGAGATCATCGACGGCATCAACAGCGCGCTCACCGGCATTTGAGGAAGATGATCTTGACCGACGGCCCCATCCAGCTGCTGCACCTGTCGTCAAGGACGGCAACACTGACGATCGAGGTGGACAGGCATCTGTTCGCCCTCGACCGGACGTTGCCTTGGGTGCTGCAGCTGGCTGACGGCACGACGGTCAAGACGGGCAGTGCGACCTCGGTCGTGCTGTCCCTCGATGGTCTGGAACCGGAGAGCGAGTACCGCTTTTCGACCGCGATCGGTGGCATCACCTTTCGAACAGCCGACGAAACGGCCCTGGTCGATATCCGCGACCACGGAGCGCGACCAGACAGCACGGACAATACCACGGCGATCCAGTCCGCGATCGCTGCGGTGCCCGCGGGTGGAACACTCCGGCTGCCCGCCGGCTCCTGGACTTCAGGCCCGCTTTTCCTGAAGAGTGACATGACGCTGCTGATCGAAGAGGAAGCGGTTCTACAGGACATCGGCACCCGCAAGGGACGACGGATCCTGTCGGCACGCCACCCGGACGGACGCGTGCTCGGCACCTGGGAAGGGGTCGCAGAGGCCTGTTTCGCCAGCCTGCTCAACGCCATCGATTGCGACAACCTGACGGTCTGCGGCAAGGGTGTCCTAGACGGCGGCGGCGACCGTGGCGACTGGTGGACCTGGCCGAAGGAAACTCGCGACGGCGCCCGGCGCCCGCGCACCATCTTCCTGTCCGGCTGCCGTCATCTGACCATGGCCGGCATCACCGTCCAGAATTCCCCCTCCTGGACCGTGCATCCCGTGCTCTGCGAGGACGTCCTCGCGGTGGGACTGACAATCCGCAACCATCCTCAATCGCCCAATACAGACGGATTGAACCCCGAATCCAGTCAGAAAATCCGCCTTGTTGGCCTCGACATTTCCGTCGGCGACGACTGCGTGGCAATCAAGGCCGGCAAGCGCGATCCGCGCGGCGGCCCTGACAGGCCGACCCGCAATGTCGAGATCCGCAACTGCCTGATGCAGCGCGGCCACGGCGCCGTGGTCATGGGCAGCGAGATGAGCCAGGGCATCAGCGACGTCACCATCAGTCGCTGCCATTTCATCGGCACCGACCGGGGCCTGCGCATCAAGACCCGGCGCGGCCGAGGCGGCACCGTCTCCAAGATCAGCGTCCATGACTGCCGCATGGAGGATGTCGCGACCCCGATCGCCGTCAATGCCTTCTATTTCTGCGATGCCGATGGGCGCTCCGACTATGTCCAGTCCCGCACCGCCCTGCCCGTCTCCCTCACCACGCCGAAGATCGAGGGCATCGAGATCCGCAATCTCGAAGTTTCCGGCGCCGAAACGGCGGCAGCCGTCTTCTACGGGCTGCCGGAATCGACCATCGACGCCGTATCGATCGATGGCCTCAGCATCGCCTACAGCGCCGATGCGAAACCCGCCGTGCCGGAGATGGCTTGCCATCTGCCGGAACTGCGCCATGCCGGCATCATCGCCGAAAACACCAATTTCAGCCGGATTGCCGGCCTCTCACCCGCTTCCATTCACCCGGACCCATGAAAACCAATGCTGATCTCCTATTTCGACGACTATGCTCGCGACTACGAACCCTACAAGGCCGGTGCCTGGTGTTATGAGGACGGCTGCCTCTATCGCGGCCTGATCACGCTGCATGAGGCGACGGGAGATCGGCGCTGGCTCGACCATCTGACCCGGCTCGTCGATGCGCAGGTGGATGCGGATGGAGGACTGTCCGACTACCGCATCACGGAGTTCAACATCGACAACATCCTGCCCGGGCGCGCGCTGTTTTACCTCCATCGCCTGACGGGACAGGCCCGTTATCTGGAGGCCGCCAAGCTGCTTGGCCGGCAACTCACACACCATCCCCGCATCGCAAGCGGCCCCTATTGGCACAAGCTGCGCTACCCGCATCAGGTCTGGCTGGATGGCCTCTACATGGCGATGCCGTTCAAGGTCGAGCTTGGCCTGGCACTTAGTGATCAGAGCTTCGTGGACGACGCGATCGCCCAATTCAACACGGCGCTCGACCTGACATTCGACACAGCCTCCGGCCTCTATCGCCACGGCTATGACGAGTCACGTCTACAGGATTGGGCCGACCCCAACACCGGCCTGTCGCCGGCGCATTGGGCCCGCTCCATCGGCTGGCTCGCCATGGCCTTTGTCGACGTCATCGAACATCTGCCCGAGGGCGAAACGCGCCGCGACCTATCGGCACGTCTGATTGCGCTGAACGACCGGCTTGCCGCCCTGGTGACGAAAGACCATCGCTGGCTGCAGGTGATCGATGCGCCAGATACGAGGGACAACTACCCCGAAAGTTCGGCAACGGCCATGTTCGCCTACGCCCTGCAGAAGTCCGAACGTCTCGGCATAGACCAATATGCTGCCCTCGGGCGATCAGCGCTTCAGGCTCTTGCAGATCTCGAAGTCAGGCCTGTCGAGGGCGGGCGGCGACAGTTGCAGAATATCTGCTGTGTCGCGGGCCTTGGCCCCTTCCACGGTATCTATCGCGATGGCAGCGTTGCCTATTACCTCACCGAAGCCATCCGCCCCGACGACGTCAAGGGTGTTGCTCCGCTGATGATGGCAGAGGCCGAACGTCTGCTCGCAGAGGGCCTCGCCCTCACCCAACAAGGCGAGGGACGGCGACCGTCGGTGGTAAACGCCATCTGACGCGGAGCGTATGGACCGCCGGCGGGGAAGCCGACGGTCCTGTCTTGAAGCTCAACTCGCAGCCTTCTGCTCGACAACCGATCCAGCACCCAAACGGACATCCGTCCAGCCGAGGTTGCCGGCATAGCGCCAGGCCATCTGGCCCTGCTCGTCGAGCGTGAAGAGATGGAGCCAACCATTGTCGAAGAGAGCGCGCACCTGGGCATGCCGCTTCAGGATGTCGGTGATTGCTTCCCTGGGTGCCTCGACGGCAACCGTCAGACGCAGCGGCTCGTGGACGAAGTTCTCCCCGTCGTGGACCGACTGCCAGGGAAGCCCGGCCCGCATATTGCCGCCATTTCCCTCGACGACACCGATGCCACCGACGACATTGTGCAGGAGCTTGTTGCCCGCACCGAAGAGCTGCGGCGCGACGCAGGAGCCAAAGTACTGCAGGCTGATCCAGCTCGCAACGACGACGGGCGCCGTTAGGATCAGTTCAAGAATCTTGAAGCCCTCATCCTTCTTCCAGACATAGTCATGCAGGAAGGCCTGACCTTCCAGCGACCGCCCCGCAGTCCGCGAACGCGGTGCAGCGATAAAGGCGCGGCAACCGGCAAGCCCGAGCTCGGGCCGGACTTCCGACCAGTCCTTGCTGCGCGCAATGACGCGGTCAGCCGTCGCCCGCGGCAGACGCCGCGCCCGCTCCGCGCGCGTCAGGGCGCCGGCCTGGGCAAGCCACTGCCGGATGCGAACGATATCCTCCGCTGCGAGGTCGTTCTCCAGGTCGCCTTCGAACAGCGTCACCGTGTCAGTGGTCGTATCGTGCAGGCCGCCGAGGAAGACGGTGTCGGCCGGGATGACGATCCCGTTCACCGCCAGCTTCTCCCGCACGGCGCGATCGTTCAAGAGATCCGCAAGCATCCGCGCGTTGACGTCGCCCGCATACCCGCCGCAGGCGCCGCAATGAAGTGCACTGGCATATGGGTTGTTGACCACGTTCGCGCCATGACCGGCAATCAGCACGAAGCGGCCGAAACCTTCGGTCAGCGACATCGCCTTCAGCACCGTTTCAGCGACCACGGCACGGGTATCCAGATCAAGGCTCGGCGCAAAGCGCGGCTTGGCGGCTTCAGGACCTTTGCCCTTGCCGAAGCCGAGACCGTCACGCATCAACTTGCCGGCATAGACCGGGCCCATAGCCTCGACGAAGGCGAAGGACGACACGGCCGCCAGCTTGAACCGTCCCCAGGCGCGCGTGGCACGGGCACTGAACCGCGCCTGTTGATCGGCATTTTCATCGTGATCGACGGCACTGCAGCTGAACACGGAGGGCTTCAGCAGAACCGGCAAGCGATGTTCCGATACGTCGGAGGCAAAGCCCTTGTGGCTGGCGCCGAGACCGAAGAAGCCGGCAAAGCCGAGCGTGCGCACAGTAGGATCAACGCTTTCGAGCGAGCGCCGAAAAACTTCCGAGCGCACGTCGATGCAGAAAGCCGCCTGCAGCACCGGCCGCAACTCGGCGACCTTGACCGCCGAGGGCGCCACCAGCGTGGCCGTGAGCTTGCGTTGGGCCGCCCGCTCGGCCGCCATCTGCAGCAGCCCATCGATCACAGTGTCGAAATCCGCCGTCACGGGCTCGGCATGGCTCCGCCGCACCTGCTGCCACTCACTTTCGATCGCTGTCTTATGGCGCGCATAGAGCGCCTCTTCGAAGACGAGCCGGATCGCCAGCAGCTCGAGCGCCGTCGTATCCGTGCGGCCTTCGACCTCCGCCTTGAACTGGATGTGGCGCGCATACTGCGCCCAGCCACCAACGGTCAGCAGCAGCTGATGGAAATAGGTGCCGGGTTCGGCGCCGATACCAAGTGACACAGCTGCCCGCTCGATCGCTCCCTCTGGCGTTTCCGGCGTTTCGTCGACATGAATGCTGAAGCCCTTCAGCCCCATTATCTCCGGCGTCAGGTCATGCGTCGCAAAGGCGCGCCAGGCGGCGTACAGACCGTTGCGCCGGGAGGCGGCCCAGAGGGCCTGCCCCTGGTCGAAGAAGCCGGCTGCAAAGGTGCCGATCCGCTCGGACACGAGCCCCGGCCAATCCTTGCTCGTGGCCCGCGCGGCAAGCTCCGCGATCGTCGGGAGTGCGGCCAACGGCTGCGGTTCCTCGGCGACAGCGCCCTTGAGCGCCGGCAGGTCGATGCGGTTGAAGAGCGCGCTCGATTGGAGAGCCGCGCTGAGGTCCTCATCCGTGATCTCGCCCTTGGCGATCTGGTCGGCATAATGCCTGCGCGGCAAAGCCAGCCGGACGCCACCGATCCGGGCCAGCCGGGCTGCGGTGTTGTCCAGTGTTTCGCTGATCTGGCCGAGGAAGGGATTGACGGCAACGGTCGCCGTCAGCGGCCAGGCCGGCGGGATCGCCCGCACGGCCTGATCCGCCGCAAGCGCGAGTGCTTCACCATGCAGGGTGTCGATCGTGGTCATCTCGGTCATCGGTTCACTCCTTGATGGAAGCAGGCGTTGCGGAGGTAGAGCGCGGGAGGGTCCAGCCACCGAGCAGGCGATCGAAGAGGGCATTGACGTAGAGGCCGTTAGCGAGATGGACGCGCAGGCCCGCCGCCGCCGGATGATAGGCCCAGAGCGGGAAGAGCGACTGGGCGACCGCGACCAAGCCGAAGGTGACGACGGTAAGCAGCATTAGCGTCCATTCGAGCGGCCCGGGCTGCGGGGTCGCCGGCAGCGTGCCGAGCATCAACTTGTCGGAAATGCGCTGCAGAGCGAAGTAGGCCGTGGCCGCCGAAATCGAGTAGAGCGATGTCCGCCAGGTGAGCGCTCGGGGAGCCGCATCCGCCAAGCCTTGCGCGATCAGATAGGCGACGCCGAAGATCAGGATCGCACCGAGTGCGAGCGCCTGCGGCGGCTTGTCGGCAAAACCGAAGAGCAGGCCGATTACGGCATAGATGGCAAGCGCCAGCAGGAAGGCGCGCCCAACCGCCTTGGCATTCGGGATCGCAACCGGACCGGGACGCTTGATCGAGGCGACTGTTTCGATGGCAGAGCCGGAGGCGAGGAAGGCATGTGCCTTGTAGAGTGAATGGGCAACGATGTGCAAAAGCGCGATCGGGAAGAGTGCCAGGCCACATTGCAGGATCATGAAGCCCATCTGCGCGACCGTCGACCAGGCGAGCGAGGTCTTCACCGCCGACTGGGTGAGCATGACGAGACTGCCGAAGAGCGCGGTGAAGCCACCGACCATGACCAGCACCGCAAGCACCACCGGAGCCTGCAACATAACATCGGCAAAGCGGATCAAGAGGAAGCCACCTGCATTGACGACGCCTGCATGCAGCAGGGCCGAGACCGGGGTCGGCGTTTCCATCACTTCCGTGAGCCAGCCATGGGTGGGGAACTGGGCGGACTTCAGAAGTGCCGCGACTGCAAGGAGCGCGGCGGCAGCGATCGTCAGCGGCAACCCCTCGCCTTCCCGCGCAGCCGCAAGAATGGTGGCGATGTCACCGGTTCCAAAGGAGATGGCGAGGAGGATGACCGCTCCGATCAGCGCGGCATCACCCGTGCGCGAGACGATAAACTTCTTGCGCGCAGCTCGCTGGGCAGCGATCCTTTCAGGATAAAAGAGCAGCAACTGATGCAGGAGCAGGCTGGTAGCGACCCAGCCGACGACGAGCTGCAGCAGCGTGCCAGATTGAACGAGCAGCAGGACGGCGGCCAGTGTCGCCGTCATCCAGCCGGTGAAAAGGCCCTGCCGCTGTTCCCCGTCGAGGAAGGTGCCGGCATAGCGCAGCACCACCCAGCCGATGAATGAGACGAGCAGCAGCATCACCAGGCTGACTAGGTCAAGCCGCGAGGCCAGCGCGAAGTAGCTGTAGCCGATTGCCGGGCTTGTGCCCGGCCCCTGGAGGAAGAGGACGATCGCGGAAAGGACCGCAACAAGAATGGCGCCCAGCGCGGCGAGTTCGGCAACGCGGATTGCCAGACGCGGGCGAAGCCCTGGAGCCTTGAATGCGTAATAAGAAGCACCGGCAAGGAGCAGCGGTGCAAGGAGTGGCAGCATGTGGATCACGTGATGTCTCCGGTCTGGTCCGCTGCTTGGGAGGAGGCAGCGGCGATCTCACGGACCTGTTATCAGTGGCGTGATCACAATAAAAATTCATTGTTTCTCTAAAATCGTTCTATAAAATAGAATTATGTCCGAGCTGAACTATCATCACCTTCGCTATTTTCGCGCCGTCGCCCATGACGGCAACCTGACCCGCACGGCCGAGCGGCTGAACCTGTCGCAATCGGCGCTCTCCATCCAGATCAAGCAGCTGGAAGAGCGGTTGGGCCATTCCCTGTTCGAGCGGCGCGGACGACAGCTGTATCTCACCGAAGCCGGCCGGATCGCGCTCGACCATGCCGATACGATCTTTTCAGCCGGCGAAGAACTTGTGGAAACCTTGAAGGAGACCGGCAGAACCCGCCGCGCCATCCGCATCGGTGCGCTCGCCACCCTCTCCCGCAACTTCCAAATGGAGTTCCTGCGCCCGATCCTGGGACGCTCCGACGTCGACATGATCCTCCGCTCCGGCAGCACCAGCGAGCTTCTTGGCGCGCTCGAAGCATTGAACCTCGACATCGTCCTTTTGAACCAGGCCCCGATGGCCAACTCGGTGACACCCTTCATCGCCCAGCATGTCTATCAGCAGCGCGTCAGCCTGATCGGCAAGCCGTCCTATGGCAAACCGGGTGCCACACTTGGCGATCTGCTGACCGAGCATCCGGTCATCCTCCCGACGCTGGAAAGCGGCGTGCGCTCGCAATTCGAAGCCCTCGTTGCGCGCCTCGGCATCGCCCCGCAGATCGCGGCGGAAGTCGACGACATGGCGATGATGCGTCTTCTCGCCCGTGAAGGTGCGGGTCTGGCCGTTCTTCCGCCGATCGTCGTCAAGGGCGAGCTCGAGGCCGGGACTCTGGTCGAGTTCGATGCGCTCCCTGGCATGATCGAATCCTTCTTTGCGGTGACCGTGAAGCGCCGCTTTCCCAATCCGCTCATCCGGCCATTGCTGGAAGCGAGCGAAGACGGCAAATCCACCGACGGCTGAACCGCGTAAAGCTCGATGCGCCAAGCGCTTGAGAGAGGGATTGCGTGAAGACTTCCATTGCCATCATCGGGGCTGGCATCGCCGGCATCACGCTCGCGCGAGCGATTTCGCCCGTAGCCGACGTGACCATCTTCGAGAAGAGCCGGGGGCTGGGTGGCCGCATGGCGAACCGCCGACGCGAAGGGTTTTCCTTCGATCATGGTGCGCAATATTTCACGGCCCGCTCGAAGGCATTCAAGGCGGCGGCGGAACAGGCCGTTACACAGGGCCATGCCGGCATCTGGCCGAAGTCCGTTCCTACGCTGACCTCAGGCGGACTTGTGGCCGACAGCCGCCCGACCGAGCCGCGCTATATTGGACTACCCGGCATGAGCGGGTTCGCGAACGGCTTGGCCGAAGGGCTTGAGATCCGCAAGGAAGCGACCGTCGCACGGCTTGCGGCCTCCGGAAATGGCTGGGCGCTCAGCGACAACGAGGACAAAGATCTTGGCCATTTCGATCTTGTCATCTCCACCGTCCCCGCTCCGCAGACCATCCGGCTGATACCGGAAGCATTTTCCGCCCATGCCGCCCTGAAATCCGTGGAGATGAGTGGCTGCTTCACCCTGATGATCGGCCTCGACGCGCCGCTGGACCTCGGCTTTGACGCCGCGCGCATCGAAGATCCCGTACTCAGCTGGATTGCCGTCGAGGCAAGCAAGCTGGGCCGATCCGAGAAGACCGCGCTCACCATCCACAGCCGAAACGATTGGGCCGAGGCCAACCTCGAGCGCGACCGCGGCGAGGTACAGGCCGAGATGCTCCAGTCCCTCAAGCGGCTTCTCGGCCGAGACCTGTCGACAGCCACGTGGATCGACCTGCACCGCTGGCGCTACGCCAATGTCGAACAAGCAGTCGGCGAACCCTTCCTCTTTAATCCAGCCCTCGGCCTCGGCGCCTGCGGCGACTGGTGCCTCGGCAACCGCGTCGAGGCGGCGGTCGAAAGTGCCACGGCCCTGTCGGAAATGTTGATCGCCCGCCTGCAAGGAGCCTGACCGATGTACCGCGACACCGCGCTCACCAAACTTCTGACCTATGCCGGCGCCCTCCCCTTCTGGGCACTCGGACTGGCTCAGGTGCTAGGCTTCCAACCCGCACTCGCCGCTCAGGCCTTTGTCGTCTACGGCACGGGCATCGCCTGCTTCATGGCCGGAACGCTCTGGAGCCAGGCACAGATAAGGGCAGAGAAACCTCAGCTGATGCTCGTCGTTAGCAATGTGGCGGCTCTTGCAGCCATCGGCGCGCTGCTGCTCCACACGTCTCTCCCCACTCTGACGTTGGCGTTGCATATGGCAGTGTTTCTCGCCCTCCTCGCCAGCGATCTGACCTTCCATCGGAACGGCGACCAACCGGATTGGTATCTGGCGCTTCGGCGCAATGTCACGCTCCTGGTAGTTGCCGCCTATGCTGTGGTGATGATCCTGACATGAGATTTTTTTGTTCCATGCTGTAAGATCCCCTGGGGAACCGCGACAAACGCTAGCGTGCCGTGTGGCACGCGAGATCTTGGCAGCGCGGGCAATGTCCGGGGGATCATGATGGCGAATGCGAGTGAGCGAGAAACAAACGGTGGAAACGGTGCCGCGGCCCCCTTTCTCGCTGATGCTGTTTACATGGCGGAACTGCGCCAGCGCATGCTGAAATTTGCGAACCTTCAGCTTGCCGATCCCGGCCTTGCCGAAGATGCGGTACAGGAGGCGCTTGCGGGTGCGCTGCGCAACGCGAAGGCCTTTGCGGGGCGGTCCGCCTTTCGCACCTGGGTCTTTGCGATCCTGCGCAACAAGATTGCCGACCAGATCCGTTTCAAGCGCCGCCAGTCCCAGATGATCGCCATGCCGCTTGGTCACTTCCCGGACGAGGATGAGCCGCGCTACTTCGACGCCAAAGGCCACTGGGTACCGGAAAACAGGCCGAGCGACTGGGGCAATCCGGAGGTCGAATTGCTGGGCAAGGATTTCTGGCGGGTCTTCGAGACCTGCCTCGATCATTTGCCCCCCGACCAGGGTCGCGTCTTCATGATGCGCGAATTCGTCGAGATGGAGACATCGGAGATCTGTGCCGAGATCGGCATCACCACCACCAACATGCATGTCCTGATGCATCGCGCCCGGCTCCGTCTGCGCAATTGCCTCGAAGGGCACTGGTTTGCACCGGAGGAGAGCCTGTCATGATGTGCGAAAACGCCACGAAACTCGCCTCGGACGAACTCGATCGACGCCTATCAATCGGCGAGACCTTGCGGCTGCGGCTGCATCTCTTCGGCTGTGACGCCTGCTCGGGCTTTGTCCGGCAGATCGGGATGATGCGCAAGGCGACCCGTCGCTACGTCGCGACTGACGCATCCGATGAGGGAAATCGCTGATCAGCGCTCGCCAAGGCCCTCGATCGACAGAAGCAGATCGGTTGCGAGCTTCGTCGCAGCGCCCGTCGCAATCGCCATCTGCGGCAAGATCATCCATTCGAGCGTCCAGGCAGCACCAGATCGTTCCTGCTCATGGACCATCGCCTGATGCAGGCCCGCAATCTGCACGGCGTTGAACCGGGCGAGCGTTACAAGCACTTCCGCCTTCACGGGATTGCGCTTGTGCGGCATGGCGGATGAGGCACCGCCGCCGCCGATTTGAGCCGTTCCGTTGTCTGCCATCAGTGCGAGATCCTGCCCGATCTTGCCGAGGCTGCCGGTGATTTGAGCCAACAAACCGCCGATGTCAGCGATGACCCCGCGCTGGCTGTGCCATTGCGGGCGGTCAGCGAGCGAGAGCAGACCAGCAAGCCGGGCACGCACGGAAACCGCGTTATCGCCGAGCTTTTCGAGCGTGCCGGCAGCCCCGCCGAATTGCAGCGGCAAACCCGATTTCAACATGTCCTGGACGACCGCCTTCTGGTCGACCACCGGCGACTTCCAGCTCGTCAGGCGGTCCGAAACCGTGATCGGGATCGCCGCCTGCATACGCGTGCGGCCCATCAACCGCTTCTCACCGAAACGCGCATCCAGACCGTCGAGTGCTGTAGCAACGGCTGCCAGTCTTTGATCAAGGATCGAAAGCACCGTCGTCAGTCTCAGCATTAGGCCGGTATCGATGGCATCCTGGCTGGTCGCGCCGAAATGCAGATGTTTACCGTGGTCGCCGAGAGCGGCACGCCATTGCCGGACCAGATCCGGAATGACCACACCATCGCGGCCGATCGCCTGCTTCAGGGCATCGAGATCGGCAAGGAACGCCTCCGGCAGAGCCGCAATTGCGTGTAAAGCCTCCGCAGGGATCAGCCCCTCCGCGGCCTCCGCCTCGGCAAGTGCCACCTCGAAACCGAGCATGGCCGAAAGCTCGGCGGACGCGGTAAACTGCGCTCCGATCTCCTCATCGCCCAGAAGGCCTGACAGGATCGGATGGTCGAAGACGGATGCGGTCATGCTGATCTCAAGGCCCCACTCAGATATCGAAGAAGACCGTCTCCTTCTCCCCCTGCAGGTGAATGTCGAAGTGATAGGTCGAACCGTCACGCTGCGCAATCAGCGTCGGTACACGCACGCGGTGTTCGATGCGGGCCAGAATCGGATCCTCGGCATTGGCTGCCTCCTCGTCGCCGAAATACAGACGCGTGTTGAGGCCGAGATTGATGCCGCGCGCGACGATCCAGAAGGAGATATGCGGCGCCATCAGGCGACCATCGCGGAACGGCACACGGCCCGGCTTGATCGTCTCGAAACGGTATTCACCGGTCGTGAGATCGCAGGGGCAGCGTCCCCAGCCGGTGAAATTCGGATCGGCACTGCCGCGCGTCTCGGACGGGCTGTTATAGAACCCGTCGGCATCCGCCTGCCAGATTTCGATCAACGCATCCTTGAGCGGCGTGCCTGAGCCGTCGATGACCCGACCAGTGATCGTGATACGCTCGCCGCGTGTCCTGTCGTTGACCATGGTGGTGCCGAGATCGACAGGATAGACGCCCTTGATGTCGGCGAAGTTCGGCGTGAGGCCGATGTGGACGTAAGGGCCCGCCGTTTGGCTGGCGCTTTCCTTGAGGTAGCCAAGATCCTGGACCATCAGTTCCCCTCCATCCGGTTTTCAAACTGGGTCGAGCGGCGACCGCGCAGGACGATATCGAACTTGTAGGCGCGGGCATCCATCGGAATGGTCGCCGACCAGTCGAGGGCGGCAACCAGCTGCTCGATGGCAGCACGATCCGGGATCGTCAGCACGATCGGACACTTCCAGATCATCGGATCGCCCTCGAAATACATCTGAGTGATCAGGCGCTGCGAAAAGCCATGGCCGAAGATGGAGAAATGGATATGTGCCGGGCGCCAGTCGTTGACGCCGTTCGGCCAAGGGTAGGGACCGGGTTTGATGGTTCGGAAGGCGTAATAGCCGTTCTCGTCGGTGATCGTGCGCCCACACCCTCCGAAATTCGGATCGAGCGCTGCCAGATAGCTTTCCTTCTTGTGGCGATAGCGCCCGCCGGCATTGGCCTGCCAGAACTCCAGGAGTGCGCCCGGAACCGGACGTCCCCGCTCATCGAGCACGCGGCCGTGAACGATGATCCGCTCGCCGATCGCGCTCTCGCCTGATTTGGCGAAGTTGTGGATCAGGTCGTTGTCGAGTTCACCCAATATGGAATGACCGAAGACCGGACCTGATATCTCGGACTTGGTACCATCAAGCGACAGAAGCGCCTTCTGCGGCGAGCGCAGGACGGAAGTCTTGTAGGTCGGGGTATAGGCGGGCGGATGCCAGTTGCGATCGCGCGCAAAGAAGGCGCCCGTCTCCGGCTTCTTGTTCGAAAGGTCAGTCATGGCTCCCTCCCCGGTTTCCCCGGCCTCTATCCTATCAAACACGTGCTTGGCGATCTTGAAAGCCCTGTTGGCGGCGGGAACACCGGCATAAACAGCGACATGCATCAGCGCTTCGGTGATATCCTCGCGGCTTGCCCCGGTATTCGCGGTGGCGCGCACATGCATCGCGACCTCTTCGTCATGGCCAAGGGCTGCGAGCAGCGCGATGGTGATCATCGAGCGTTCGCGCGGGCTGATGCCGGGCCGCGACCAGACAGTGCCCCAGGCACCCTCGGTGATCATTTCCTGGAAGGGCTGATCAAACGGCGTGGCCGAGGCCGAGGCGCGGTCAACATGGGCGTCGCCCAGCACACGACGGCGGGTCTCCATACCCTGCCGATAGCGGTCGGAAGAACTGCGGGCATCAGCCATGGGCTGCCTCTCCTGAGATGACGGGCGCGAGAAAGGCCTCGATAATGGTGGTGAGCATTTCCGGTTGCTCGACACAGGGAATGTGTCCGGCGTCCTTGATGACTTCGTAGCGGGCGCCGGGCACGAGCTTGGCAAGCGACAGCACGAGATCGGGTGGCGTGGCTCCGTCCTGATCCCCGACAACGCAAAGCGTGGGAACGGCGATACTCCCCGCAGCCTCGGTGTAGTCAGCATCGCGGATCGCAGCACAGGTGCCGCTATAGCCGTCGACCGGCTGCCGGAGCATCATGTTGCGATAGCCGGGGAAGGCCGGATCGCTGTTGCGGAAGGCCGGTGTGAACCAGCGCTCCATGACACCATCGACAATACCGTCAAGACCACCCTCCTCGATAGCTGAGATGCGGGCAGCCCACATTTCCGCCGTCCCGATCTTGTGGGCCGTGTCGCAGAGGATGAGCGCCTTCACCAGATCAGGCCGACGCGCATAGAGACCTTGCGCAATAAGACCGCCGACAGAGAGACCGCAGATCACGGCATTGCTCACCTTGAGATGCTCTAGCAACTCAATGAGATCATCGACATGGTCATCGATCGAGTACGGCACTTGGCCGACATCAGAGAGACCATGGCCGCGCTTGTCATAGGTCAGCAAGGGATAGCTGCCGGCGAGCCGGACGATCACGTCGCGCCAGATGCGAAAATCGGTGCCCAGCGAATTGATGAAGACGATGACCGGCTTATTTCCTGGCCCACCAATGATCTGGTGATGCAGGCTGACGCCGTTGACCTGAACGAACTGCACGGGTTCCTCCTCCGTTATCTGCATATTGCTCATGCGGTTTGGTTAGGTAAAATGATGTTTTCCATCTTATTCCTAACCGCAGGGTTATGTTTCCCGATGATCGACAACCGCGTGAAGTTTCGGCACTTGCAAACCTTCGTCGAGGTGGCACGTCAAAAGAGCGTCATGAAGGCAGCGGAACTCCTGCATGTCAGCCAGCCAGCCGTGACCAAGACAATCCGGGAACTCGAGGAGGTGCTGGGTGTCGCGGTGTTCGAAAAGGATGGTCGCGGCATCCGCATCACCCGCTATGGCGAGGCGTTTCTCAAACATGCAGGTGCTGCACTCACCGCACTCCGCCAAGGTTTCGATTCCGTCTCACATGCCCTGCATGCCGATGCCCCGCCGATCCGGATCGGTGCGCTTCCCACGGTCTCGACCCGCATCATGCCGCAGGCCATGACCTTGTTCCTGCAGGAAGACATTCCCGCCCGCATCAAGATCGTCACCGGCGAAAATGCCGTCCTTCTCGAACAGCTGCGGGTCGGCGATCTCGACCTCGTCGTCGGTCGTCTCGCCGCGCCTGAGCAGATGACCGGCTTTTCCTTCGAGCATCTCTATTCCGAGCAGGTGATCTTCTGCGTCCGCGCCGGTCACCCGCTCCTGTCGGCGGGTTCGGACCTTTTCGGCGAGTTGGAGCACTATCCGGTGCTGATGCCGACCCGCGCCTCGATCATCCGCCCTTTCGTCGAACGCTTCCTGATCGCAAATGGCATTTCCGGCCTGCCCACGCAGATCGAAACGGTCTCGGACAGCTTCGGCCGCGCCTTCGTGCGCCAGACCGATGCCGTCTGGATCATTTCGGCCGGTGTTGTGGCGACGGACCTTGCCGATGGCACGCTTGCAGCCCTGCCGATCGACACCAGCGAGACCAAGGGACCGGTTGGTCTGACCGTGAGAGCAGATGCCGTCCCTTCCATGCCGCTTGCACTTCTGATGCGCACGATCCGCGAGGCCGCCACCGAGGCTGCGAAGACCTGAATCTCAGGGCAAGAGCGGCTTCAGCCGAGCCTGCATCTCGCGCAGGGCCGGCAGGCAATGTGCCCGTAGCTCCGCAGCCGGCAGGATCGCGGCCGGCGCGCCGACATTGATGGCTGCCACGACCCGACCACGGTCGTTGCGGATGGGGACCGCGATCGAACAGAGGCCGATTTCCAGCTCCTGATCGATGACGGCATAGCCCTGCTCGCGGACCCGGGCGATTTCCGCTTTGAGCGCTGCGGGATCCGTCAATGTGCGCGGCGTATGCGCCTTGAGCTGCGAGGCAGCCAGAATGGTATCGACCTCCGCATCCGGAAGCGCAGCCAGCAGCACCCGTCCCATCGACGCGCTGTAGGCCGGCAGCCGCGACCCCGGCATCAGATTGATCGACATAACCCGCTTCTGTGCGGCGCGAGCGATATAGACGATCTCGGTATTGTCTAGGATCGAGGCCGAGGCGCTGTGTCCGAGACGCTCGGACAGCTCATCCAGATGCGGCTGGAGAAGCACCGGCAGCGGCATGGCGGACAGCCAGGCATGGCCGATCCGCAGGATCTTCGGCGTCAGCGAGAAGAACTTCCCGTCATAATCCGCATAGCCTAGCTCGGCGAGCGTCAAGAGGCAGCGCCGTGTGGTCGCCCTGTCGAGGCCGCTCAGATCCGCCGCCTCGCTGATACTCAGGCGCTGGCGGTCGACGCCAAAGGCTTCCAGGACCTTCAGCCCCTTGGCAAAACCGCCCATGAGATCCCGCTCTCCGATCCCCATATGCACCCCCAAGTGTGCGATTATCGAACAAATATCAATTATCGCACAAATTACTTGCTGTCGACGGGTGGAGGGACCTATTTGTTGGACGAGGAGCCGGGTGACCGCGCTCGAGGAAACGGGAGTTCCCATGGACAAGAGAATTACAAGCCTGGCGGATGCCGTGGCCGGGATCGGCGATGGCGCCACCGTCATGATCGGCGGCTTCGGTGGCTCCGGCGCACCGATCGAGCTCATTCATGCGCTCATCGACAAGGGACCGAAGAACCTCACGGTCATCAACAACAATGCCGGCAACGGGCACATCGGCATCGCGGCCATGATCGACGCGGGTCTGGTTAAGAAGATGATCTGCTCCTTCCCGCGCTCCTCCGATCCCCGCGCCTTCACCGACCGTTACCTCGCCGGCGAGATCGAGCTGGAACTGGTGCCGCAGGGCACGCTTGCCGAGCGCATCCGCGCCGGCGGCGCCGGCATCCCGGCCTTCTACACCCCGACCGGCTACGGCACGGAACTGGCCGACGGCAAGGTGATCGCCGAGTTCGATGGCCGCAAATACGTGCAGGAACGCTGGCTGAAGGCCGACTTCGCCATCGTCAAGGCGCATCTCGGTGACACCATGGGCAACCTGACCTACCGGATGGCCGGCCGCAACTTCAATCCGCTGATGTGCATGGCGGCTGCCAAGACCATCGCTCAGGTCTCGAAGATCGTCGCCCCCGGCGAGATTGATCCCGAGCAGGTGATCACCCCCGGCATCTTTGTCGATGGCGTCGTGGAAGTCGCCAACCCTCAACAGGAAGAAGAGCTCATCCGGGCCGGAGTGGTATACGCATGACCCAGACAGCTGCAATCGACACCCGCGAAGACATCAAGCTCTCCAACGCCCAGATCGCCTGGCGCGCCGCCCAGGATATCGAGGACGGCGCCTATGTGAACCTCGGCATTGGCTTCCCGGAAATGGTGGCGAAGTTCCAGCCCGAGGGACGTGAAGCTATCTTCCACACGGAAAACGGCGTGTTGAATTTCGGCGAGGCACCGCCTGCCGGCGAGGAAGACTGGGACCTGATCAGTGCCGGCAAGAAGGCGATCACACTGAAGCCGGGTGCGGCCTTCTTCCACCACGCCGACAGCTTTGCGATGGTCCGTGGCGGCCATCTCGATGTCGCGATCCTCGGCGCATATCAGGTTGCGGAAAACGGTGACCTCGCCAACTGGCGTGTCGGCTCCAAGGGCGTGCCGGCGGTTGGCGGCGCCATGGATTTGGTGCATGGGGCAAAGCAGGTCGTCGTCATCACCGAACACGTCACCAAAGACGGCAAGCCGAAGCTGGTCGACCGCTGCAGCTTCCCGCTGACCGGCGTCGGCTGCATCACCCGCGTCTATACGAGCCATGCCGTGATCGACATCGTCGACGGCAAGTTCGTCGTGCGCGAGAAGCTCGCTGCTATGACCATGGACGAGCTGCAGGCGATGACCGGCGCCAAGCTGCATACCGACGGACCGGTTGCTGACCTTGTCGTGCCCGCGCTGTAAGGATTACAAGTCATGACCGAAGCCTATATCTGCGATTACATCCGCACGCCCATCGGCCGTTTCGGCGGTTCGCTTTCCTCCGTTCGGGCCGACGATCTCGGCGCCGTGCCGCTGAAGGCGATGATGGAGCGCCATGCGGGCATAGACTGGGAAGCCGTCGAGGACGTGATCTTCGGCTGCGCCAACCAGGCCGGGGAAGACAATCGCAACGTCGCCCGCATGTCCGCCCTGCTGGCGGGTCTCCCCGTCTCTGTGACCGGCACAACGATCAATCGCCTCTGCGGCTCCGGCATGGATGCCGTGATCACCGCTGCTCGCGCAATCAAGTCGGGCGAGGCCGAGCTGATGATCGCAGGCGGCGTCGAAAGCATGAGCCGCGCGCCCTTCGTCATGCCGAAGGCCGAGACAGCCTTTTCCCGCAATGCCGAGATCTACGACACCACGATCGGCTGGCGCTTCGTCAATCCACTGATGAAGAAGCAATACGGCGTCGATTCCATGCCGGAGACCGGCGACAACGTCGCGATCGACTTCAAGGTCTCGCGCGAAGACCAGGACGCCTTTGCGGTTCGCAGCCAGGCCAAGGCGGCGGAAGCGCAAGCGAATGGCCGGCTGGCCAAGGAAATCACAGCCGTCACCGTGCCGCAGCGCAAAGGCGATCCAGTGATCGTCGACCGCGACGAGCACCCGCGCGCAACCTCTGTCGAGGCGCTCGCGAAGCTGAAGCCGGTCAACAAGATGGACGGTGCCACCGTCACCGCCGGCAATGCCTCAGGTGTCAATGACGGGGCCGCAGCCCTCATCATCGCCTCGGAAGCCGCCGTGAAGAAGTATGGCCTCAACCCCATCGCTCGAATCCTGGGTGGTGCGACGGCAGGCGTTCCGCCGCGCATCATGGGCTTCGGCCCGGCTCCGGCCTCGAAGAAGCTGCTTGCCCGCCTCGGCCTGACGCAGCAGCAGATCGACGTCATCGAACTCAACGAGGCCTTTGCATCCCAGGGCATCGCTACACTTCGCGACCTCGGCATTGCCGACGACGACCCGCGCGTCAACCGCAATGGCGGCGCCATCGCGCTCGGCCATCCGCTCGGCATGTCGGGCGCGCGCATCGCGGGCACGGCAGCGCTGGAACTGAAGGAAACGGGAGGACGCTACGCACTCTCCACGATGTGCATCGGCGTTGGCCAGGGCATCGCAATAGCGCTCGAACGGGTCTGATATCAGATTGAAGGCGCCCCATACGGGCGCCTTTTTGAGTTCAGGGATTGAGGAAGGCGAGGATCAGCTGATGCACAGCACCGCCCGGAGACATCTCGACCCGGTCATACTCGCCGTGGCGTGCCACATGCGCATCCGAGATTGGCTTCAACTGCGCCTGCAAGGCTGCGCGCACCTTCTTGCATCCCGGGTCATTCTCGTCGCGAAGGCCGATCGAAACATCCTGGATGTTCTGGGTCAGGTCCTTCATGAACTGCCCGTGCAGCTTCTCATGCTCGACGATGCCGTCGTAGAAGGCTTGCCACTTCGCCGCGACATCGGGCGATAGCTTCTGAGCGGGCTTCGGCAGTGTATAGGTGATGATCAGCCTCGGCTTGGCCGAAGCAAGGACACAAGCCTGCCCCTGCTGCTGATAGTCCCGCTGCCAGGTCAGCTTGAAGGTCGTGTGTGCGATGACACGACCAAGGCTGAGCTTGGGTCCACGCTCGCCGATTGACTGGTAAAGCGCCATCGGCGTCGAACCATTGACGGTGTAGTGATCGACCTTTTCCGTCGCCTGCCACTCTTGGGCTGCGGCCGGTATCGCTGCACCGATAAAGACGAAAAGGCCGACGAACGCATGAAGTCTTGCTATCACGGTCAAAAAAGCTCCCTGGATCGGCCATCCTGATATCTGCGGCGCCAAGGAACTGCAACGAACATCTGGCTTGGAGAACGCCGATCGCCGGATTTTGATAATCAGCAATTTCCGTAATTTTAACGGAATCTCATATAGCTTTTCCGACTTGATGCTAAGGGGAGAAGGGGTGAGCGTGAGCGACAAAGGGAAGATGACGGGCAACAAGTCACCCGCAGGACGCTGGCTCGAACTGTTGAAGGTTCCAGCGGCAACCCCGCGCTGACCGTCGCTCAGTTCGAAGCCTTTTCGAAGCAGGTCCCGCTCCTCTATTTCATCCTTGCAACGAACATGATCTCGCTATCCTGGACCCACCAGGGTGCGGCGCCCGACTATCTCGTCCGTCTATCTGCCGGCTGTCATGGCCACTCTCTTTGCACTGCGCTCGCTGATCTGGTTGCGCGGGCGCAAGCGTGAGCGTACGCCGGAACAGGCCTATCGACAGCTTAAGGCCACGAACATCCTGTCCTTTCCGATCGCGGTGTTCTGCACCATCTGGTCGATCTCGCTCCTGCCTTATGGAGACCCCTATCAGAAAGCCCATGTCGCTTTCTTCATGGCAATCACCGTCATCGGCTGCATCTTCTGCCTGATGCATTTGCGGTCGGCAGCCCTGATCGTCACAGTCACGGTCAACCTGCCCTTCTTCGTGGTCATGTTGATGTCGGGCGAGCCGACTTTTATCGCAACAGGCGTGAATGTCATTCTCGTGACCATGGCGATGATCATGATCCTCGTCTCGCACTACCGCGATTTCCGCCAGCTTCACGAGTCCCGCAACGTTCTGATGTTGCAGCAACAAGCCCTGCAGGAGCAGAACAAGGCGATGCAGGCGCTATCGGACGAAAACCTCCGGCTTGCAAATCTAGACAGCCTCACTCTGCTCGCCAATCGCCGCAGCTTCTTCCAGATGCTGGAAAAGGCGTTCAGTCGCGCGAGCAGCACCAATGGCCGGCTGGCTGTGGGTGTCATCGATCTCGACGGCTTCAAGCCTGTCAACGATCTCTATGGTCACTCAGCCGGTGACAAGGTGCTGATCGAGATCAGCAACCGCCTGTCGACGATCACGGACAAGCGACTATCGGTCTACCGTCTCGGAGGCGACGAATTCGGTCTTCTGCTGCAAGGCGACGTGGCCGAGGGCGACGCCATGGCGCTGGGCGAGAAGGTCTGCGAACTGATCGCCGAACGCATCAATATCGGGAGCGGCATGGTGCAGGTGACCGGCTCGGTCGGCTTCGCCCTCTATCCTGACGTGGGTGAGACGGGCCAGGAGATCTACGAACTCGCCGACTACGCTCTCTACACCGCCAAACGGCGTCATCGCGCCGGCACGGTCATCTTCAACGCGGTCCAGGCGAACGAACTCAACCGCCAGAAGATCGTCGAGGAGGCGCTGGTCGCAGCCGATCTCGACAAGGAACTGTCACTCGTCTACCAGCCGATCACCTGCGTCGACCGGCGCATCTGCATCGGTTTCGAAGCCCTCGCCCGCTGGCAAAGCCCGCGCATCGGCCAGGTCTCTCCGGCGGAATTCATCCCCGTGGCAGAGCACAACGGCCGCATCACGCTGATGACCCGCATGCTGCTGAAGCGGGCGCTGAAAACAGCCGCGCTCTGGCCCGACAATGTCTACCTTTCCTTCAATCTTTCTCCCCACGATCTGACATCGCCGGAGAACACGTTGAAGATCGTGTCGATCGTGCTCAAGAGCAATTTCGATCCACGCCGCATCAACTTCGAGATCACCGAAACCGCGGTCATGCATGATTTCGAGCAGGCGAGCGCCTCGATCCAGATGCTGCGCGAGCTCGGCGCCGGCATCTCGCTGGATGATTTCGGCACGGGTTATTCAAGCTTGAACCACGTGCACAAGCTGCCGCTCACCAAGATCAAGATCGACGGGAGTTTCGTACGCAATATCCATAACCGCAAGACGAGCTTCAACATCGTCAAGTCGGTGCTGGCGCTGTGCTACGAGATGGAGTTGGAAGCGATCGTCGAGGGCGTCGAGACCGAAGAGGAGCTGCGCATCCTCGAAAATCTCGGTGTCCGGGCAGTCCAGGGTTATTATTTCGGCAAGCCCATGACGGCAGAGGAAACGTTGAAGCGGCTCGCCCTGCAGGACGCCCAGGCCCTCGCCTCCTGAGACGTCACGACGAGCGCATATCCATCGACGCCTTGAGGCGCAGGACCGTGCCGGCATCCGTGCGACGAACGGATTGATCCTCAAAACCGAGTTCGACCAGTCGATCCTGTCCGCTGTCAGCCTGGCTGCAAGAGGCATGCAGTTCTCGGATTTCAGGGACAGCAAGGAAATGGGCGGCATTCTCCGGCCGCACACCCCCACCGGGCATGATCGAGATGCGTCCTGCACCGTGGCGGGCGAGACGTTCGATTGCCGCGAGCCCTTGCTCCGCATGCCGCGCGCCACCTGAGGTGAGAACGCGGGAAAACCCGAGTTCGATGGCGAGATCGAGCGCGACCTGCATGTCGGCGACCACATCGATTGCCCGGTGGAGGGTCAGATCGAGACCGCCGGCCGCTTTGATCAGCCGCCGGATCGCGTCGATATCGAGCGCGGCCGTATCGGTGGTCGCACCGATCACCACACCGGCCAGCCCCGCCTCTCGCGCAGCATGAATATCCGCCTCCATCACGGCGATCTCATCCATCGAATAGGCGAAATGCCCGGCACGCGGACGGATCAAGGCATGCACCGGGATCGGTGCTTTTGCAGCGACCGCCATGAACCCACGAGACGGTGTCAGGCCACCCGAGCCAAGCGCCGAGCAAAGCTCGATACGGTCGGCCCCACCTGCAATCGCAGCTTCAAGACCCGCGACGTCATCGACGCAGATTTCGAGCAGCGGTCCAGACGCTTTGCCTTGGGAAGTCGCGGTCACCTGTTCTTCACCCTTCTGCTTTGAGCTTCGGCGTCCTGTCCAGCACCCACAAGAGACCGACGCCGATGGCTCCTGCGATCGACGCGATGATCGCCGTGCCCGCATAGTCGCTGATGCTGGTACCGAGCGCAAACATCAGCGAGGCCAGTCCACCGCTGAGGAAAATGTTGACGGCAATCAGCGAGCTGCCGAGACCGGCGCGGTCGGCGATCAGGTTCTGCAGATAGGTGATCGGGATCGCGATGATGCCGGCAGCGCCAAGGCCTGCAACGACAGTGAGCAGATAGACGTCCATCGGCCGGTCGGCGAGACCGAGGAAAACGAGATAGCTGCAGTAGATCAGCGCTGCCGTGACCATCGCAAAGAGGATCGAGGTGCGCGCTTCGACCCATCCCCAGAAGAGGATGAAGATGATTTCGAGAAAGGCGACGATCCCGACGATGACGCCGACATCAGCAGATGTGCCGCCCGCCTTGCCGGTGACGATCAGCGGCAGGACAGTACCGTTGGCATGCAGCATGGCCGAGATCAGCGAAATCGCCAGAAGCCTTGGCAGGACACTTGCCGAGCCGATCTGCCGGATGAAGCGGAAGAAGGAATAGTGCTGCCGTTCCCCCTCCTGCACGGGTTTGGAACGATCGAGCCCGAAGACGAAGAGCAAGAGACAGACGAGACAGGCGAGGCTTGCAAGCAGAAAGGCCGGCAGCATGCTCGGCCGACCGACGAGCAGCGCCCCGACAATGCCGGGCACGAGCACCCAGGAGGCGGAAAGGATGGCCCGGACAGCCGAATTCACCGCCATCAGCTCGCGTACCGCCATGCCGGAGGAGACCGCGCGAATATTGGCGAAGATCAGCGAGTTGATCGTGCCGAAGACCGGGATCAAGACCAGCGTCGCGATCGCAAACATGACAGGTGTCGGCACCACATAGACCAGCCCGAAACCGATAATGCCGAAGATGGCGGCCAGGATCATCGGCGAGCGGAAATGGCCTAGCCGGTCAGCGATGATGCCGGCGGTTACGCTGGCACTGACATTCACCACAGCCGCGAGGAAAATCAGCACCGAATAGACGGCGTCCGACAGTCCGAGTTCACGGATGCCGATCAGCGACATGTAGGGCGACGTCGCAGCGCCAGAGAAGCCGAAAAAGAAGATCGCGGCCGCACTGACCCGGATCGGCTTGTGGCGATAGACCACCGAAAAGGAGGACAACATCAAGGGTACAATCGGGTTGGGGATCGTGCCGCCGGAAGGGCGGCACCGACATCAATGTCTCAAGGGAATCGCGTCGAGAAGAAGACTTGTGGCCTATAGCTGAAATCCTTGACGAAGGGATAGCTGGGCTGGTGGCGGCGAAGGCTGGGCAGGTTCTCGATGTCCTGGTTGATCACGCCATTCGTCAGCGCCATCAGGTTGGGATTGGCGATTGGCGCGAGCTCCGGCGAGAGATAGCCAGACTTGACGACGAGCAGCCGCACCTTGGTCGGATCGAGCCCAAGCAGGGTGAAATCCGCAATGTTGTGATAGGGCCGACGCCTTGCTGCGAGCACCAGCGTGATAGCGCCGATCCTGACGACCGCCTGGCTGTCGGCAGCCGAGCCGGGATTGTCGAGAAACACGACATCCGCCTCGACCTCAACGGAGGGGCTTGCCGGATCGAGCGAACCACCGACCTTCAGCGAAACCCGCGCACCGGCACCGGCTGCGAAACAGCGCTCAACAGCGGGACGGTCGGTGATGCCGGCAATCAGCACGTCGTCAATCGACCGCGCCAGAAGCGCCTTCAGCACATTCGCACGGTCCCCCACGCCACCACCGGTCGGGTTGTCGCCGGAGTCAGCGAGGATGATCGGCCGTGTCTCGGTGTGCTCGGCGATATCGAGCATCTCCGCCAGCGGACCCGTGACGGGACCGAAGCGGAAGTCCTCACGCGCATCCCAATAGGACTGCGCGATGGCAGAAGTGACCTTTTCCGCCGCGGCCTTGTCGACGGCCGTGACGACGGCGCAGGCCGTGCCGCGTGGCTCGTCCGCCCAGACATAGCCGACCATCAGGTTGGCATCCCAGATCCCGGGCACGGCGTCATGCTCCGGCAGCTTGAGATAAAGGCTCTTGGCCGGCTCGTCCTCGGTCGAGGTTCGCTCACCGGGCAGGAGAACCGGCACCGGCGCCCAGGCAACGCCCGGCTTCTCGCCGGTCTTCAGCGCCCGCACCAGCATCGACCAGGCACGCACCATGGTCTCGCGCACATCGATGTGCGGAGCGGTCCGATAACCGGCGAAGATATCGAGCTGATCGACGATCTTTTGCGTAACATTGCCATGCAGGTCATAGCTCGCAGCGACCGGCACGTCGGGCCCGACAACAGCGCGGGCCGCCGAAATCCAGTCGCCCTCGGCATCATCCATGCCCTCGACATTCATCGCGCCATGCATGGCGAGATAGAGCCCGTCGATCGGCAGCGTGGCCTGGAGCCGCTCGAGGAACTCAGCCTTGAACCCCTCATAGGTAGCGCGCGCCAGCGGACCACCCGGAACCGCACGCGCATGCAAAAGCGGAAGGTGCTCCACATCCTCGACTTCGAGGAAGTCGAAGTACTCATGCGCCAGCAGGTCTTGCCCGCGCAGCACGCGAAAATCCTCCGGCTGCATTAGGACGGGAGACGAGGTCGAGCATTCGGTATGGATGCCGCCGACGGCGATGCGGAAACTCATGGTGCTCAGATCCTCAGTAGCGCGGGCTCAGGCGGACAATGGCGGCAAAGCGCAGCCAGTCCTTGTTCTCCTTCGGCGTCCAGGCGGCCTCGGCGATGGCCGGAAGACGCGGGAAAACGAGGTGGTTGAAGTAGTCGCGGGTCAGGAAATGTTCGCACCAGATGCAGGCCTGCACGCCGCGCATGCGGGCCGCAAGCTCCGCCGGAAACTCGGCGACCGCCTCATAGGTGTAGGTATGCTTGGGCGGCACGGTGCCGGCCCAGCTCGCACCGGGCTCCTGGAAGGCTTCGTCCTGTACCATGTCGAGGTAATAGGCCTGGCCCGGCGTCATCACGACGTCATACCCCTGACGCGCCAGGTCCAGCCCGACCTCCGGCTTCTGCCAGGCCATTAGTAGAGTTCCCTCGGGATCAACTCCTCCGCCATGGCTGACCTCGTCCCAACCAGCGAGCTTGCGGCCGCGCTCGGCCAGCATCTTCTGGATGCGCTTCATGAAGTAACTCTGCAGCCCGAAGGTGCCTTCGATGCCTTCCTGCTCCATCAGCTTTCGGGCGAGCGGTGAAGCCATCCAGGTATTGGCCGCCACCTCGTCACCACCGATATGGATAAGCTTGGACGGAAAGAGCTCGACCATTTCGTCGAACACCTTGCCCAGCACCTCGTAGGTGTATTCGATCGCCGGGTTGAGCGCGTTGTTCGGATAGCCCTGGACAGAGCGATAGCTATCGGGCGCCTCCTGACCGTCGACCAGTTCCGGCAGGGCCACCAGCATCGCGGTGCTATGGCCGGGCACATCGATCTCCGGCACCACTTCGACCTGAAGGGCGGCTGCATGCGCGACGATATCCCGGACCTCGTCCTGAGCGTAGAAGCCGCCGACCGGCTCGGCCCCATTACCAAGCTGCGGCAGAAGCGGCTCGTCGGGACCGCGCAACACGCCCAGCGTCGTCAACTGCGGGAAGGCCTTGATCTCGAGACGCCAGGCTTCGTCATCGGACAAATGCCAGTGGAAGGTGTTCATCCGGAACCAAGCAAGGATGTCGATGAGCCGCTTGACGTCGGCGACGGGGAAGAACTGGCGGGAGACGTCAAGATGGCAACCGCGCCAGTCGTAGCGCGGCTTGTCCGTGATGGTGCCGGAAACCGGGAAGCGGAACGTCTCTGGCTGGGTGCGCGCACCATGCAGCATCTGCGAGAGCAGCGTCAGCGCATATTGCAGGCCGGCGACATCGCCATAGGCGAGCGTGACGCCATCAGCGGCAAAGTCCAGTCGATAAGCGGAGGCGCCAAGCGCTTCGTCGGACTTCAGGAAAATCGCCCGCCCCTGATGCACCGGCGCCAGCGATAGCGGCGCATGGCCGACCGCAAAGAGACGGCAGAAGAGACGCAGCACGTTTTCGACGGCACGCAGCTCG
>JBJIOA010000023.1:0-135568 GCA_045377275.1 Allorhizobium sp.
GCCGGTCGCGCCATCGAGGAAGTAACTCGCATAGGCACCGATGAAACTCGTGCCGGCTCCAATGCCGAGGGCTAGAAGGATCAGCCGCTGGAAGCGGTCGGTCAACAGATAGGCCGTGGCGCCCGGCGTCACGACCATGGCGATGACAAGGAAGGCGCCAACGGTCTGCATGGCGGCGACGGTGGAGGCTGCAAGCAGGGTAAAGAAAATTACCTTCAGGCGTTCGGGTTTGAGGCCGATCGAGCGGGCGTGGTTCTCGTCGAAGAAGGTGACCATCAGGTCCTTCCACTTGAGCGTCAGGACGAGGAGGCTGATGCCGCCGATCAGGATCAGCTGCAGCGTGTCGGCCGGCGTGATCGCAAGGATATTGCCTAAGACGATCGTCTTGATGTCGATCGAAACGGGCGAGATCGAGACCATGAACAGGCCAAGCCCGAAGAAGGACGTAAAGATCAGCCCGATGATCGCGTCTTCCTTCAGCTTTGTCCGCTGATTAAGGAAGAGGATGGCCATCGCTGCCAGTCCGCCAGACATGAAGGCTCCAAACGCAAAAGGCAGACCCAGCATATAGGCGCCGGCAACACCCGGCACGATGGCATGGGAGAGCGCGTCGCCGATCAGCGACCAGCCTTTCAGCATCAGGTAGGCGGAGAGAAAGCCGCAGACCGCGCCGACCAGCGCAGACACCAGAATGGCGTTGCGCATGTAATCATAGGTGAAGGGCTCAACCAGGGTCGCGAGCATCGGCGGCTCCCGGTTTCGGCTGGCCATAGATGACGAAGGGGCGCTCGTCATCGGTGATGACGGTGACCTCGCGACCGTCATCATCGTCGTGCAAATCGCGACCGGCGAGCACGAAATGGCGCAGCGCGCCGCCAAAGGCGGTCTTGAGGTTGTCTTCGGTAAAGGTGTCCTCGGTCTTGCCGGAGGCGATCACCGTGCCCTTGACGAAGATGGTCCGGTCGCAGAAATCAGGGACGCTGCCGAGATTGTGGGTCGAGACCAGCATGACGCGGCCCTCTGCGCGCAGATCCTTCATCAAGCCGATGATCTGTTCTTCGGTGGTCACGTCGACGCCGGTGAAGGGTTCGTCGAGCAGGATCACCTGACCTTCCTGGGCCAGCGCCCGGGCAAGGAAGACGCGCTTGCGCTGGCCGCCGGAGAGTTCGCCGATCTGGCGCTTGCGGTAATCGCCCATGCCGACACGGGACAGCGCCTCGTCGACGAGCTGGTGATCGCGTTTCGAGGGGATGCGCAGGAAGTTCATGTGGCCGTAGCGGCCCATCATCACGACATCCTCGACGAGAACGGGGAAGTTCCAGTCGACTTCTTCCGCCTGGGGGACGTAAGCGACGAGGTTTTTCTTGAGGGCTTCCCGCACGCTCATGCCGAGCACGCGGATTTCGCCCGATGCGACGGGCACGAAGCCCATGATGGCCTTGAAGAGGGTGGACTTGCCGGCGCCGTTGACGCCGACAAGGGCGGTGATGGTTCCGGGCGGGATCGCAAAGCTCGCATGGCGCAGGGCGGTGTGACCGTTGCGGTAGGTCACTGTTACATCCTCTGCGGCGATGCCTTCGCGATTGCGTCTCGCGCCCGATCCCATGATCATCCGGCAAATCCCTTCACGATGGTCGAGACCGTCACCTTCAGGAGATCCAGATAGGTCGGGACCGGACCGTCGGGCTCACTCAGCGAATCCACATAGAGGATGCCGCCATAACGTGCCCCGGTTTCGGCCGCGACCTGTTTCGCCGGCTTGTCGGAGACAGTGCTCTCAGAGAATACGACGGGGATCTTGTTTTCGATCACCTGGTCGACAACGGCTTTGACCTGCTGGGGCGTGCCCTGGCTGTCGGCATTGATCGGCCAGAGATAGAGTTCCTTCATGCCCAAATCGCGGGCGAGGTAGGAGAAGGCGCCTTCGCTCGTCACCAGGAAGCGCTCGTTTTCCGGCACCTTGGCAATTTCCGCCTGCATTGGTCCGATTTCCGCGCGGATCTTGTCCGAATAGGTGCGGGCATTGGCCTCGTAGATCGCGGCATTCGCCGGGTCGATGTCGGTCAGCGCCTTACGGATGTTCTCGACATAGATGAGTGCATTTTCGGGCGACATCCAGGCATGCGGGTTCGGCTTGCCGTCATAGGCGCCGCCGGCAATGCTGATCGGCTCGACGCCATCGCTGACGGTTACGGTCGGCACATCGCCGAGATTTGCGAGGAATTTCTCGAACCAGGCTTCGAGGTTCAGCCCGTTGCGCAGCACCAGGTCGGCATCACGGGCTTTCAAAATGTCGCGTGGGGTCGGCTGGTAGCCGTGGATCTCGGCGCCCGGCTTGGTGATGCTTTCGACAGTGGCGGCGTCACCGGCAACATTCTGGGCGATATCAGCAATCACGGTGAAGGTCGTGACGACCTTCGGCTTGTCGTCGGCAAAGGCTGTGCCCGGCAGCAGAAGCGCCAGAGCGAAAAGACGGCAGGCAAGCTTTGAAACCATTGTCCATTCCTGTTCTTGCAAGTCATTCGCATTAAAATCTATCGCGCTTCGCGCCGTTGTCAATGCTCTTGCAAGTCATTTGCAAAAAGACCGGCCCGGAAGTGTGCCGGAACTGGAATTGCCGGGTTAAAGGTTCCGCAAGGAGAGCGGCGTATGCTCACCCCCAGTATTGCGTAAACAGTCGGGACAGTGTCATGGCGGAGTTCCAAGCGTGAAGGTGCCCAAGATCCACCTTTCACGAAAGCTCATGCTGATTTTGGGGGGGGTGCTCGTCACCCTCGGCGGCACAGGTGCCGCTGCCGTCTACATCGGTGCCGACAAGCTACTCGGGCCCTCCTATGCGGAGTTGAATGGCCTCGAATGCACCGAGGTGAAGACCGTCGAGATCCACAAAAAGGATCGCTTCTGGGTCCGCAAATTCATCACCACAGATGAGCCCGGTGACGGACTTGCCCGCGTCAAGACCGCGCTTCGCGTGGCGAAGACCCTGCAGGAAACGAAGAAGGCCGACCTGGTGCAGGTGGTCGTGCTCGATGCCAGCGGTCCGAAGGATCGTTCCGGCATGCGCGGACGTGCGGTTGGAGCCGATGTCATCTATGTGCCGGATCCGAGTCATGTACCGGAAGAGGTCTCCGCGCGGGTGCTGACAGCGCGTTATGTCGATGGATCGGCCGCGCCGAATGGCGAGTTCTTCGGCGAGCGGGTGGACATGCTCGAAGAGGATATCCAGGCGCTTGTCGCCAGGCTCAATGACCAGACGGATTGCGTGAAGCCCGAGGTGTTGGTGCCGGAGACCGAAGGCCACGGGGCGAAAGCCGACGGTCATGGTGACAAGGCCGCTCACGGCGCCGACGATGCCCATGGCGAAAAGCCGGCCGATGGTCACGGCGCCGCAGAAGGGCATGGCGAAGCCGAGAGCCATGGTGATGAACCTGTCGGCGAACACGGCGAGGAAACGCCTGTTGCCGAACATGGTGGCGAAGAAAGCAAGGGCTGGATGGCCTCGTTGATGGGCATGGTTGGCCTGGGTGGCGATGACGCACCGGCCGAAGGCCATGCCGCACCGGCAGATGATCACGCGGCACCCGGCGAAGCCCACGAGGCCGTTGCAGAAGGACACGAGACGCCGGCCGAAGATCATGCGAAGCCGGCTGATGTCGCGCATGGGGAGGAGCCGGCCGCAGATGCGGCTCATGCGCCGCCACCCGAGCATGCCGCAGAACAGGTCGCGCATACCGAAGCGAGGCCTGCCGCTGAGGCGCCTGTTACCGAAGAGGCGCCCGCCGAAGGTGAGGGCTGGTTCGCATCGATCAAGAGCATGGTCGGTCTCGGTGGCGCCGAAGAAGAGCTTCCTGTCGAGGATGCGGCCGCAAAGGTCGAGCCGGCCGGTGGTTCAGGCGCTGCTGCGACCACGGATCATGGCGCCGCCTGGCTGGAAAAAATGCGTGCCCAGCCGATCACGCCTGATGGTGCGGCGCCGGCCGCCAAGCCTGTAGAGCATGGGGCTGCGGCCGATGGTCATGCTCCAACCGAAGAGCACGCCGCAAAGCCGGGCGACAGCCATAAATCGGATGGTCATGGCGCTCCCGCCGAAGACGAGGCGATACTACCGTCAAAGGCGAAGGACAAGGCTGACGAGCATGCCAAGGTCGATCACTGATCGGTGACATTGTCTGGGCCGGCGCGACTTCCAACCGCAGTCAAGAACACAAAAGCCCCGGTCCTCAGGACCGGGGCTTTTGTGTTTGAAGTTGATATGCCGCTCAGTCGTTGCGGTTGCGCCGCGCCGGGAAGAGGATGACGTCGCGGATCGACGGGGCGTTGGTGAGCAGCATGATCAAGCGGTCGACGCCGATGCCGAGGCCGCCGGCGGGGGGCATGCCCTGGTCGATGGCATCGAGGAACTCGTCGTCCAACTGCTTGTCCTTTTCGCCGCGCGAATGGGCCTGTTCGAGCTGCTCGACCATGCGCTTGCGCTGCTCTTCAGGATCGTTCAACTCGGAGAAGGCGTTGCCGACTTCCCAGGCGTTGCAATAGGTCTCGAAACGCTCGACGAGGCGCGGTTCGCCCGGCACTTCCTTGGCGAAGGGCGAGATGTCCTTGGGGAAATGCGTGACGTGGCTCGGCTGGATCAGCGTGCCCTCGACCTTTTCCTCGAAGATGAAGGCAAGGCATTCGCCCCAGGTCCAGTCCTTCTCGACTTCAAAGCCTGCGGCCTTGGCGGCAGTGCGGGCTTCTTCATCCGTCTTCATTGCGAGGAAATCGATGCCGGTTGCTTCCTTGACGGCCTCGGGCATGGGCACGCGCTTGAACGGGCCCTTGAAGGACAACTGCTTGTCACCGAAGGTGAGGTCGGTCGTGCCATGGATGCTAATCGCGAGCGTCTCGAACATGCGCTCGACGAGGCCCATCATGTCCTCGTAATCGGCATAGGCCCAGTAGCATTCCATCATGGTGAATTCGGGATTGTGGCGGGTCGACACACCTTCGTTGCGGAAGTTGCGGTTGACCTCGAACACCTTGTCGGCAAGTCCCGACACCAGCGTGCGCTTGAGGAAGAGTTCCGGCGCGATGCGCAGGAACATGTCCATTTTCAGCGTATTGTGGTGGGTCTTGAAGGGCTCGGCGGTTGCGCCGCCATAGATGGTCTGGAGCATCGGCGTCTCGACTTCGAGGAAGCCCTCGCCCTCGAGGAAGCGGCGGATACCGGAGACGATCTTCGAGCGCTGCTGGAAGCGGAGCTTCGATTCCTCGTTGGTCAGGATGTCGAGATGGCGCTTGCGGTAGCGCAGCTCGATGTCGGCGAGACCGTGATACTTCTCCGGCATGGGGAGGAGCGTCTTGGTCAGCATGGTGATTTCATGGGCGTTGATCGTCAACTCGCCGCGCTTGGTGCGACGGACCTGGCCCTTGACGCCGATAATATCGCCAAGGTCGATCATCGGCAGCAGCGCGCGGGCTTCTTCCGGGGTTGTGTCCTTGTGGGAGAAGATCTGGATCTTGCCCGAGGCGTCATGGATGTCCATGAACATGCCGGAATTGCGCGAGGAATAGACGCGACCGGCCACCGTGATGATGTCCTCAGACATCTCGTCCAGCTCCAGGCCCGCATATTTTTCGGCGAATTCCGCATTGGTCATCGTGCGGTGGAAATGCGCCGGATAGACGTCGCCGACGGTTTCGCGTAGCAGCGCCAGCTTCTGACGGCGGACTTCCGTCGGGTCGGAGGAGAGGGCGGTTTCGGTCTTCTGTTCGGTCATCGTGTGTTTGCCTTTTGCGGCTGTGTTCGTTTCAGTTCGCCGGTGCGGCTGGCTCGGTCAACCCTCCCCCCTTGTGGGGAGGGTCGGAGCGAGCGACCGCGAGCTTTACTGCAGTATTCATGATGTGTCTCCTTGGAAGCGACGGGGAGGGGAAGGCGTCTTGCTCGGGGCAAAACCCCTCCCCAACCCCTCCCCACAAGGGGGAGGGGCTTTCCCTCAGTTCTGCGCACCCGCCATCGCGGTCAGCACCTGGATCGCAACCTTCAAGCGCTGGCGCACGACCGAGCGGCCGAGCAGTGCCATCGAGTCAAACAGCGGCAGCGAACGCTGGCTGCCGGAGACGGCGACAAAGAGCGGCGGGGTGACGACACGGAGCTTTTTGCCCATGCGCTCGGAGATCGCGCGCAGCTCTTCCTCGATGGTGGTGACGTTCCATTCGAGCATCTTTTCGAGATCCGCCTGGACTGTCGTGACGATTTCCAACGTCTCGGCCGGGCTGGTCTTCAGGCCACCGAAGGAGGCGGATGTCAGGCCGACGTCGTTTGCCAGCAGGAAGCCAGCAAGCGACGGCAGTTCGCCGAGCTTGGTCACGCGGCTCTGGGCAAGCTTCAGGCCTTCGACGAGCCGGTCGTTTTCCTGTGCCCAGTCGAGCACGCGGGCAACGAAGTCTTCCGGCGAGAGCTTCTCGCGCAGCCAGCGGCCGTTCAGCCAGTCGAGCTTCTGGATGTCGAAGATCGCGCCGGCCTTGGAGAGGTTGTTCGGATCGAACTTCTCGATCAGCTCTTCCATGGTCAGCAGTTCCTCGCCTTCGGCGATCTGGATGAAGAACAGGCCGAGGAAGTTCATCAGCGCTTCCGGCAGGTAGCCGAGGGCCGAGTAGTAGGAGATCGAGGTCGGGTTCTTGCGCTTCGACAGCTTCGACTTGTCGTGATTGCGCATCAGCGACAGGTGCATGAAGACCGGCGGCTCGAGCCCCAGGTGACGGTAGATCAGAATGTGCTTCGGCACGGAAGCCAGCCACTCCTCGCCGCGCGCGACGTGGGTGATCTTCATCATGTGGTCGTCGACGACGTTTGCCATGTGATAGGTCGGCATGCCATCGGCCTTCAAGAGCACCTGCATGTCGACGCTTTCCCACGGGATCGAGACGTCGCCATAGACGCCGTCGTGGAAGTCGCAGGAGCCTTCGGTCGGCACCTTCAGGCGCACGACATGCGGCTCACCGGCGGCAACGCGGCTCGTGACTTCTTCGGCCTTCAGATGCAGGCAATGGCCGTCATAACCCGGCGGCTTGCCGGCGGCGCGCTGCGCCTCGCGCATCTGCTCCAGGCGTGCAGGCGTGCAGAAGCAATGGAAGGCGCCGCCATTGTCGAGCATCTTGTCGACGAAGGGGCGGTAGAGATCCTTGCGCTCGGACTGGCGGTACGGGCCATAGGGGCCGCCAACGTCAGGGCCTTCCGACCAGGTGAGGCCGGTCCATTTCAGCGCATCGAGCACCTTCTGCTCGAATTCCGCCGTCGAGCGAGTGGCGTCGGTGTCCTCGATGCGCAAGATGAACTCGCCGTCGAATTTCTTGGCGAAGAGATAGTTGAACAGCGCGATATAGGCGGTGCCGACATGGGGCTCGCCGGTCGGGGAGGGTGCGATGCGGACGCGGACGCCGGACTTGGTCATGGGTAAAGCTCGTGGTGCGTGCGGATGATCGGCGTTTTGGCGCCGGATCTTGAAATTGTGAGGCTGCCGGTAAGGGCCGGTGAGAACGGAGTCCGGCACCTTGGCGCCGCCTGTTCCACAGCGTGGCCTTAGGCCATATTCAGGACCTTGCGTCAAGAAAAACCACGGAAACCGGCTTTTCGAACGGCCTTGAAACAATCTTGAAAATTTTTCTGGGAGAGCCGGAACCTATGGCAGCATCTGACGTTCTTATGGCAGAGCGCAGGCCGTGCCAACCGGACGCGACGGGATATGGGGAACAGGGAGGTTTTTCCGGTTTCTCTCCCTGGCCAACGAATTGGCAGACGAGCCCCTTAACCGTCCGGCCTGCGCTCTCCCCAAGTCCCCGCCCCCAAGGAAAACCTGCGTCCGCCCCCGACGCAGGTTTTTCTTTGTTTGGTTTTCTGCGCCACGGCAGGATCAGCTGACCGGCCAGACCATGAGCAGGGCAGGCACCGAGACCAGCACGATGAGGATTGAGAGGGGGAGCCCAAGCCTTGGATAGTCCGAAAAACGATAGCCGCCGGGCCCCATGACGAGCGTATTGCACTGGTGTCCGATTGGGGTGAGGAAATCGCAGCCAGCACCAATGGCAACTGCCATCAGGAATGCCTCCGGCTTGTAGCCGAGGCCAGTGGCAAAGCTTGCGGCGATCGGCGCCATGACGAGAACAGTGGCGGCGTTGTTGAGGAAGGGGGTGACGGCCATAGCGGTCAGAAGGATCATCGCCACGGCACCCCAGGCGGGCATGCCGCCGGCAGCAGCGTTCAGCCAGCCGGCGATCACGTCGCTGCCACCTGACGTGCGCAAGGTATCGGCCACGGGTATCAGTGCAGCGAGCATCACGAGGATCGGTCCATCGACGGCGCGATAGACCTCGCTCACCGGGATTACGCCGAAGGCCACCATGCCAAGCGCTGCGGCAAAGAAGGCAATCGCGACGGGCGCAAGACCGAGCGCTGTCGCGCCCATTGCGACCACCAGAATCGCGAGGGGTATGAAGATGTTCCGGCTCGTTCCGAGCAAAATCTCTCGTTCTGCGAGCGGCAAGCAGCCGAGTTCGGTGAGGATCGAGGGCATCTGCTGGCGCAGGCCCTGGAGCACCACCACGTCACCGGAGCGCAGCGTCAACTGGCCGAGACGTTCGCGGATGCGTTTGCCCTGACGGCTGACCGCCAGAAGGTTGACACCATAGGTGTGGACCAGAGACAGCTCGCTCGTCGTCTGACCGATCAGCGGCGAGCCTCGTCCGATGACGGCCTCGACCGACGAGATGTCGCCGCGCTTCCGACGATCGCGCTCGGTGCTGCCGGAAAGGCTCAGATTGCCTTGGGACACGATGCGGTCGAGCGCTTCCGATGGTCCTTCGAGGAGAAGCGTGTCCTCTTCATGCAAAAGCACGTCAGGGAAGGGCGAGAGGCGCGTGTGTCCGCGCAGGATCGCGCTGGCGGTCACCTCACCATGCGCGGTCTGCAGCAGGTGGTGCAGCGTCTTGCCGGCAAAGGGCGATTGCCGGGTGATCATCGCTTCCGTGGCAAAGCTTGAGCTTTCCAGTGCTTCCTGCAGCGACGGGTTCAGGTTCTCACGGCGGGGGACCAGCCAGTAGAAGAAGATCAGGAACACGATGCCGGCAGCTGCAAGCGTTGCGCCCACCGGGGTGAAGTCGAACATGGTGAAAGACTGGCCGGTCAGCTCCTCGCGCAGTCGCGAGACCGCAATATTGGGCGAGGTGCCGATCTGCGTCATGAGACCGCCGAGCAGGGCCGAAAAGGCCATCGGCATCAGAAAGACCGAGGGCGGGACATTGGACCGGCGGGCAAACTGAAAGGCGACGGGCATCATGATCGCCAGCGCGCCGATGTTCTTGATGAAGGCCGACAGGATCGTCACCGTCACGAGCAACAGCAACATCTGGCCGTGCAGAGAGGTGAGGGCTGGAAAGAATCGCTTGATGGCGAGGTCCACGACGCCCGACCGCGCGACGCCGGCGCTAACCACGAGAGCGCTGCCGACGATGATGACGAGATCATCCGAGAAACCGGAGAAAGCCTCGCCTGCCGGCACCAGCCCGACGGCGACGGCCGCCACGAGGGCGCAGCAGGCGATCACGTCGTAACGGAATTTCTCCCACAGGAATGCCGCCATCATGATGGCGATGATGCCAAAGGCGAGGATCTGCTCGTAGGTCATGAAACTCCGGCACGATGCTGGCGTGATCTGGAAGGCGTAGGGGCTCGCGTGGTGTCTGGCAAGGGCTCACTGGGTCCCTCGATTACCCTTCGAGAGCAAAATGGCCCGTCATCGGACGGGCCATTCTGAGTATCCGGCTACCGCTGGTCGTCAATGGGTGGCGGACTTCAGCAGACGATCGCGTTCGCGTTTGCGTCGTGCGAACATGTTGAGCACCTCGACGAGTGCCGAGAACGCCATGGCGGCATAGATGTAGCCCTTGGGTACATGGAAACCCATGCCTTCGGCGATCAGCGTGGTGCCGATCATTAACAGGAAGGCAAGCGCCAGCATGACGATGGTCGGGTTCTTCTCGATGAAGTTGGCAAGCGGCGTGGCTGCCACGAGCATCACGGTGACGGCAGCGACCACGGCCACGACCATGATCGGCACATGGGGCGTCATGCCGACGGCGGTGATGATGCTGTCGATCGAGAAGACGAGATCGAGCAGCAGGATCTGGCCGATCGCGCTGGCAAAGGTGGTCGTGGCGGAGGAGGCGATGAAATCCTCCTTCTGGTCCACCGGATCGACATTGTGGTGGATTTCCTTGGTGGCCTTCCAGACCAGGAAGAGACCGCCGGCCAGCAGGATCATATCCTTCCACGAGAAGCCTTGGCCGAAGATTTCAAATACGGGCGTGGTGAGCTGGACGATCCAGGCGACGGTGCCGAGCAGGGCCAGTCGCATGACGAGCGCAAGCCCGATGCCGATGCGCCGCGCTCTCTCGCGCATTTCCGTCGGCAGCTTGTTGGTCAAGATCGAGATGAAGATCAGGTTGTCGATGCCAAGGACGACTTCCATGACCACCAGGGTCACCAAGGCGATCCAAGCGGCGGGATCCTGGAGAAGAACGCTGATATTTTCCATAGATGTCTTCCGTGCTGATCAAACGGATTGAGAACCCTAGGACATGAGCCATATCCGTGGGGTTGGCAAGCAGCCAACTAAAATCCGTGCGCGGAATAAAGTTCCGTCGCAGATCAGTCTTGGGACCCGAGGTTTTTGGGGCCGTAGAAGTTCATGAACATACGAAGGCCTGATTCCACAACGCGTTCGATCTCCTTGTCATCGGGTCGCACGGGTATGTCGTTGAATAGCCGCTTCTTGAAATAGCCAGCTGTCGACATGTCGATGAACTGGCGTGCCGCCAGATCGCTATCTTCGACCGAGAGTTCGCCCTTTTCATTGGCAGCCGCAATGTAGTCCTGCAACAGCACCTTGATGTTGGTGGGCGACGACGCAAAGAAGCGCTGACAGAGCGTCGGCATGCGGTCGAGCACACCCATCAGGATGCGCATCGTGGGTATCATCTCCGTGTCGAGAATGAAATGCGCGTGGGCCAGCGCATAGCGCCGCAGACCTTCCTCGACGTGAGCGCTTTCTTCGAGGATCTGTTTGATTGCAGCATCGAAGACACTCTTCTCACGCTCGACAAGGGCGCCGAACAGATCTTCCTTGCTCTGGAAATAGACGTAGATGGTCCCCTTCGAGACGCCTGCCTCGCGGGTAACGTCATTCATGCTTGCTGCGTCATAGCCGAGCTTCATAAAGACGCGCTTGGCACCATCCAGGATCTGTCCCCGCTTGACCGGATCTGCGCCCGCAGCGAAACGACCGACCCCGGCGACGGGGTAGGAGGGCGGCGTCATGGGGATTTCCTGATCTTGTTTCGACATTTCCTGACCGATGAAAAAATTAACTGCGTTGTGTGGCCTCGTTTCGGAGGCGTGTTCCTGCACCTTGCTATGCATCAAAAAAGGCGCTAAGTCAATCGAACCGAACGGTTCAGTTCGAGAGAGTTCAACCCATTCCCGGTCCGTATCATGTCGACGACGCAAAGATCCACCGCACTTCGTTCCACTTCCACTCCAGTCGATCGGAATGAGGAAGCGCCCGCCATTGACACGGATGCAGGGGAGCCCCACCCGGCGCCAGAAGCTGCCGGTTCCAAGTCCAAGCGCCGCAGCTTCGTGCTGCCAGTGATCCTTGCCACGCTCCTCGCAGGCGGCGTTTGGTACGGCTACGACTGGTGGACGAATGGTCGCTTTATGGTGTCGACCGAAGACGCCTATATCGAAGGTGACATCGCGATCATCTCGCCGAAGGTTTCCGGTTATGTCGAGAAGGTCAACGTTGCCAGCAACCAGATCGTCCGCGCCGGCGATCCGCTGGTGACCCTCGATGGTGGCGATTATCAGATCGCCTATGATCAGGCCCTTGCTGGCAAGCAGAGCTCGGAGCTGGCGGTGAGCCGCATCGATGCGCAGATCGTCGGCGGCCAGGCGAGCGTTGCGCAGGCTCAGGCGCAGCTCGGCTCGCTCGCGGCTGCTGTGCGCGGCGCCGAAATTACGGAAAAGCGCGCGAGCGAACTTGCTGCCAAGAGTGTCGGCACGGCTGCGGATCTCGACAATGCCAAGGTGGCGCTCGACCAGGCCCGCGCCAATCTGGTGGCGGGACAGGCCGCAGTCGCTTCGGCGGAAGCCAATCTCTCGATCCTCAAGGCGCAGCGCGACGAGGCGGTGAACGCCGTCAAGGTGCAGGATCAGGTGGTGGCGAAAGCCAGGCGTGATCTCGACTTTACCGTGCTCAAGGCACCCTATGACGGCGTGATCGGCAATCTCTCTGTCCAAGCGGGGGATCTCGTCTCGGCGGGGAAGCGTCTTGCGGCCCTGGTGCCGACCAGTGAGCTCTATATCGAGGCGAACTTCAAGGAAACGCAGATCGCACATCTGGTTCCCGGCTCCAAGGTTTCGATCCATGTCGACGCCTATGGCGACGATCCGCTCGAGGGCACGGTCACCTCGATTGCTCCGGCGTCCGGCGCCATCTTCTCCATGCTGCCGGCGGAAAACGCCACCGGCAACTTCACCAAGGTTGTCCAGCGCGTGCCTGTCCGCATTGCGCTGCCCAAGGAAGCGCTTGCCGGCGGCCATCTGCGCGCCGGTCTCAGCGTTATCGTTGACGTCGACACCCGCACGGCCCCCGAGGGCCAGGCGCTTGCCGCGAAGTAATCTAGAGCGTTTCAGGTGAAAACGGGATCACCTGAAATGCTCTATCTATTTGTTTTTACGCAGTCCGGACGCAAAACCGCTGACGCACTTTTGCTGGACCCGCTCTAACCGGCTGACGTTATCGAAAGGGCCGTGTCATGGCCGCAATCACCTCAACAGCCATTGCGCCCTCGGCACCTGCCGAGGAGCGGATGGATCCGAAACGCGTCTTCGCCTTCCTTGCGATGGTGTTCGGCATGTTCATGTCGATCCTCGACATCCAGATCGTTTCGGCCTCGCTTGCGGAAATCCAGGCCGGTCTCGGCGCCGGATCAGATGAAGTTGCCTGGGTGCAGACCTCCTATCTGATCGCCGAAGTGATCATGATCCCGCTGTCGGGTGTGCTCGCCCGGATCGTCTCCACCCGGGTGCTCTTCACCTTTTGTGCGGCGGGCTTCACGCTCGCCAGTGCGCTCTGCGCGACGGCCACCAATATTGAGCAGATGATCGTCTACCGGGCGATCCAGGGCTTCATCGGCGGCGGCATGATCCCGTCCGTCTTCGCGGCTGCCTTCACCATCTTCCCGCCGTCGAAGCGCAACATTGTCTCGCCGATGGTCGGTCTTGTTGCAACGCTCGCACCCACGATTGGCCCGACGATCGGCGGATATATAAGCCACGCCATGTCCTGGCACTGGCTGTTCCTGATCAATGTCGTGCCCGGTATTCTGGTCGCTGCTGCGGCCTGGAGCCTCATCGATTTTGACAAGCCGGATCTCAAACTTCTGAAGAAGTTCGACTGGTGGGGCCTGGCCTCGATGGCCGTCTTCCTCGGCACGATGGAATTCGTGCTCGAAGAGGGCAACAACAAGGATTGGTTCAGCGACCACCACATCGTCATGGGCACGGTCGCCATGGTCATCGGCGGCGCGATCTTCTTCTGGCGCGTGTTCAAGGTCGAATTGCCGGTCGTGGACTTGCGCGCCTTCTCCAATGCCAACTTCGCATTCGGCTCATTGTTCTCTTTCGTCATGGGTGTCGGCCTCTACGGGCTGACCTACCTCTACCCCCTCTATCTCGGGCGTATCAGAGGTTACGACTCGCTGATGATCGGCGAGACCATGTTCGTCTCCGGTGCCGCGATGTTCCTGACAGCGCCGGTCGCCGGTGCGTTGTCGAACAAGCTCGATCCACGCGTGATGATGATGATCGGCTTTTCCGGCTTCGCGCTTGGCACCTACATGATGACCGGGATCACCGCGGACTGGGATTTCTACGAGTTGCTCGTGCCGCAGATCCTTCGCGGCTGCTCGCTAATGCTCTGCATGGTGCCGATCAACAACCTGGCGCTCGGCACGCTGCCGCCAGACCGCATCAAGAATGCGTCTGGCCTGTTCAACCTGACCCGCAACCTCGGCGGGGCGGTCGGGCTCGCAATCATCAACACCATGCTCACCCAGCGATCCGACGACCATTATGCGCGGCTCTCGGAGCAGCTTTCCTGGGGCAACCAGGCGGCACTCGACTGGCTCGCCAGCGTCGGCGCCAACTACGATAGCTATGGCCTCGACGGCACGGTGGTTGCGGTGAAGAAGCTTTCGGGTGTGGTCACCCAGCAGGCCTGGCTTCTCTCCTTCATGGACGTCTTCATGGGGCTGACGGTGCTGTTTGCAATTCTTGTCTTCATGGTTCTGCTCCTAAAGAAACCCCAGGGCGCAGCGCCGGCCGGCGCCGGTCACTGACGCTTCGTTCAGGTCCACCATGCTCGCATAAGCTTGCGGGTTCAGGCTTTCCCTTGATCTCCAAGGCTTAAGACCGCCTCGCCTGTTGAGGCGGTCTTCTTTTTCCGGGAGAAAGAGGTACGTGCATCAGATTTTTGATTTACGTACCTCAGGGTCTGTTGTAGGACAGGCGCCGGAGGAGAGAATGAAGCCGACTGTCCACGATATTGCGAGCCGTGCAGGGGTCAGCCTTGCCACCGTCGACCGGGTGTTGAACCGTCGACCGGGGGTCAGCGCTCGCACGCGAGAAAAGGTCGATCAGGCCGTCAGCGAGCTCGGTTTCGTGCGTGACGTGGCAGCGGCGAACCTTGCCAAGGGGCGGATCTATCCGCTGACCTTCATCATTCCCTCGAACGACAATTCCTTCATGCGCGGCTTGAGGCTCTCGCTCGACGAGGCGCGGGAACGCGCAGGCGTCGAGCGGATCGCGATCCGGCTTATCGACGTCCCGGCCTTCGATGCCGATGCTTTGGCGAAAGCGCTGCGCGACGCCGCAGCCGAGCAGCCGGCCGGGATCGCCTTCGTCGCCGTCGATGCGCCCGAAGTGGCGGCTGCGGCTTCGGAGATCGTGTCTGCCGGTATTCCGCTCGTCACCCTCGTTTCCGATCTCTCTGGCGCAGAGCGGGATCATTATGCAGGCATCGACAATGCCGCTGCCGGGCGAACCGCAGCGAGCCTGCTCGGGCGCTTTGCGGCCGGACGTGATGGCAAGGTTGCCGTGCTCGCGGGCTCCATGCTGGTGCGCGACCATCGCGAGCGCTGGGAGGCCTTCGCTTCCGTCATGGCGCAGGATTTCCCAGGGCTTGCAGTCTTGCCCGTCATCGAAGGGCGAGACGATCCCGTGGTTGTCGAGCGCAAGGTCTCCGCCATCTTTTCTGACCGAAGTGACATCGTCGCACTCTATAGTCTTGGTGCCGGTAATCGCGGGCTCGTCAGGGCGCTTGAACGGCAGTCGGCGGAAGGCCGTCCGGTGGTCATCGCCCATGAATTGACGGAGACGACCCGTGGGGCGCTGCAAGCAGGTCTTATCGATGCCGTGCTCAACCAGGACGCCGGCCACGAGGTGCGCAGTGCGATCCGCGTGCTGAAGGCCAAGGCCGACGGTCTGCCCGTCGTCGCCGCCCAGGAGCGCATTCGTATCGACATATTCTTGAAGGACAATCTGCCCTGAAGGCAGAGGATGGAGGACACCCATGTATCTCGGATTGGATCTCGGCACATCAAGCGTCAAGGCGATGCTGATCGACGGCGACCAGAAGGTGGTCGGCGTCGGCCATGCCGGTCTCACCGTACAGCGACCGCATCCCGGCTGGTCTGAGCAGGCGCCCGGCGACTGGCTGAGAGCGACGGAAGAGGCGGTTGCGGCACTCAAGGCCTCGCATCCAAAGGAACTCGCCGCCGTCAAGGGCATCGGTCTTTCCGGCCATATGCATGGTGCAACGCTCATCGACGCCAAGGATCGGGTGCTCAGGCCCTGCATTCTCTGGAACGACACCCGAAGCCATGCGGAAGCGGCAAGCCTCGATGCCGATCCGCACTTCCGGGCGCTCACCGGCAATATCGTTTTTCCAGGCTTTACAGCGCCGAAACTTGCCTGGGTGAAGAACAACGAACCGGAGACCTTTGCGAAGGTTGCCAAGGTTCTCCTGCCGAAGGATTACCTGCGTCTCTGGCTGACGGGCGAATATCTTTCCGACATGTCGGATTCCGCCGGCACCAGCTGGCTCGATACCGGCAAGCGTGCCTGGTCTCCGGAACTGCTGGAGGCAACGGGGTTGACCGTCGAGCAGATGCCGGGCCTCGTCGAGGGCACCGATCGCGCTGGCACATTGCGCGCGGAGCTCGCCGAAAAGTGGGGTCTTGGTTCCGATGTCGTGGTCGCCGGTGGGGCAGGGGACAATGCGGCCTCGGCTTGCGGCATGGGTACCGTCGCCGAAGGCCAGGCCTTTGTCTCGCTCGGCACTTCAGGTGTCCTTTTTGCCGCCAACGGCTCCTATCTGCCGAAGCCGGAAAGTGCCGTGCATGCCTTCTGCCATGCGCTGCCAAATACCTGGCACCAGATGGGCGTCATCCTCTCGGCCACCGACGCGCTCAACTGGCACTCGACGGTCACCGGCAAATCCGCTGGCGAGCTGACCGGGGAACTCGGCGATACGCTCAAGGCGCCTGGTGGCGTCACGTTTCTCCCCTATCTCTCGGGCGAACGCACGCCACACAATGACGCTAAGATCCGGGGCGCCTTTATCGGGCTCGGCCATGAAAGCGATCGCGTCGTGCTTACCCAAGCCGTGCTGGAAGGCGTGACCTTCGCCATCCGTGACAGCCTGGAAGCGCTGAAGTCGGCCGGCACGAAGATCGACCGGGTGACGGCGATCGGCGGCGGTTCGCGGTCGCGCTACTGGCTGTCTTCGATTGCGACAGCGCTCGACATGCCGGTGGATATTCCCGCCGACGGCGATTTCGGTGCGGCCTTCGGGGCGGCAAGGCTCGGACTGATCGCGGCCACGGGTGCGGACCCGCTGTCGGTCTGCACGGCGCCTGAAACGGCGGAAACGGTCGAGCCGGTGCGTGATCTGACCTCGGCTTACGAGGCGGCTTACGGTCGCTACCGGGCGCTTTATCCGGCGATCCGAGGACTTTGAATTTCCACCTCCCCCTTGAGGGGGAGGTCGCTGCGCAAGCGCGGGTGGGGGTGAACCCCGCCATCACCCCACCCCGGACCTGACGGTCCGACCCTCCCCCTCAAGGGGAGGGTGGAAACACAAACACACCAAGGAGGACTACCCATGAGCACAGGTTTCTTCGGCAATATCCAGAAGATCAAATACGAAGGCGAAGGCAGCACCAATCCGCTGGCCTTCCGCCACTACAATCCCGACGAAGTCGTTCTCGGCAAGCGCATGGAAGACCATCTGCGCTTTGCCGTCGCCTACTGGCACACCTTCGTGTGGCCGGGCACCGACCCGTTCGGCGGCAATACCTTCGAGCGTCCGTGGTTCGAGGACACGATGGCTGCGGCGAAGATGAAGGCCGATGTTGCCTTCGAATTCTTCCAGCTGCTTGGTACGCCGTATTATTGCTTCCACGATGCCGATGTTCGCCCCGAGGGCAACAGCTTCGCCGAGAACACTAAGAACCTTAATGAGATCGTCGACTACTTCGCTCAGAAGCAGGCAGATACCGGCGTCAAGCTCCTCTGGGGCACTGCGAACATGTTCTCGCATCGCCGCTACATGTCGGGTGCTGCCACCAATCCCGATCCTGACGTCTTCGCCTTTGCAGCCGCGACCGTGAAGACCTGCATGGACGCGACGTTGAAGCTCGGCGGCGAGAACTATGTCCTTTGGGGCGGCCGCGAAGGCTATGAGACCCTTCTCAACACCGATCTCGGACGCGAACTCGACCAGATGGGCCGTTTCCTCAACCTCGTCGTGGAATACAAGCACAAGATCGGCTTCAAGGGCGCGATCCTGATCGAGCCGAAGCCGCAGGAGCCGTCGAAGCACCAGTATGACTACGACGTCGCGACCGTCTATGGCTTCCTGAAGCGCTACGGCCTCGAGAACGAAGTGAAGGTGAACATCGAGCAGGGCCATGCGATCCTCGCCGGCCATTCCTTCGAGCACGAGCTGGCGCTTGCGAATGCTCTGGGGATCTTCGGCTCGATCGACATGAACCGCAACGACTATCAGTCCGGCTGGGATACCGACCAGTTCCCGAACAATGTTCCGGAAATGGCGCTGGCCTATTACCAGGTCCTGCAGGCCGGCGGCTTCACCACCGGTGGCACAAACTTCGATGCCAAGCTGCGTCGTCAGTCCCTCGACGCCGAAGACCTGCTGATCGGCCATATCGGCGGCATGGACTGCTGCGCCCGCGGCCTGAAGGCCGCCGCCAAGATGGTTGAAGACAAGGCCCTTTCGGGCCCGCTTAACAGCCGTTACGCCGGCTGGGACAAGGCCGAGAACCAGAAGATGCTGCGCGGCGAGGAAAGCCTTGAGGCCATCGCCGCCCGCGTCGAAGCTCAGAACGTCAACCCGAAGCCGGTTTCCGGCAAGCAGGAACTGCTGGAGAACGTGGTCAATCGCTACGTTTGATCTTAGGGTATAAGTGTGCAGAAGGGCCGGGGCGCTAAAGCGTCCCGGCCCTTTGCATTCCTGCACGGCCGTTATCCTCGGGCGCGAGGATGACGGAGGTGGAAAGACGTTGCCTTCCAGGCTACCGTCACCCGATCGCGGTGATCTCCAGCTCCTGATCGCCCACCGTCACGACATCGCCAACACTTTTGCCCATCAGGCGGGTTGCAACGGGCGAAACGAATGAAATCGATCCTTCCTTCGGATCGGCCTCGTCCTCACCGACGATGCGGTAGGTCTGGACGCGGCCGTCATCGCGCTCGAAGGTGACCTTGCTACCAAAGGCGACGACTGCGTTGTCGACTGGATCCGGGATCACCTGGGCGGTGTGCAACCGCTCCGTCAGGTATTTGAGGTCACGATAGGGCACGGCCGACTGGCGTCGCCGCTCGTTGATGTCCTCGACCGCCTGTGCAGCGAGATAGGCGGCGCGGGCCTCTTCAGCCTGGGCCTGCAGGAGCTTCAGGCCTGTCGCCGTCACGAGGTTCGGATGGGTCGAGATCGGGCGGTCCGGCAGATGGGTTTCTGCTGCTGTTTCCGAACTTTCTTCCTTTGTGAAGGCGACACTCATCTGGGGTATCCGGTTGCTGAGGCAGGGGCGGGCTTTCGAACTGCCAATATAGGGGTACCTCAGTCAACGGCCCAGACCGAAGATGGGTCCATCGGCACCAGGTGACGCGAGACGACGAGGCTAGCGTTTGGCCGGTCCGGTCACCGAGCCGCGCACGATCAGGTCCGGCATCAGCAGGATTTCCTGGCGCTCTGTCGGGCGCTCGGCGAGCGACTTGATGAGCAGCGACATGGCCTGGCGGCCAATCGCCGTACGGGGCTGGCGGATGGTGGTGAGTGCGGGGTTTACATAGGTCGCCTGGGGCACGTCGTCGAAGCCGATGACGGAGAAATCATGCGGCAGGTCGTAGCCGCGGGCGGTCAGGCCATTTATCACTCCGACGGCCGTCGCATCATTGACACACATGAAGGCTGTCGGTAGCTGATCGCGCATGAAGAGCTGCTCGACGGCAAGTCGTCCGCTTTCGATCGTGCCTTCGCCTTCCAGCACGAAGCGCTGGTTCGGCGGGATGCGGGCGGCATCGAGCGCCTTGTCGAACCCCTGACGCCGACGCTGGTGGCCGAGCCTGGTCTTGCTGTCGCCGATGAAGGCGATTGCGCGGTGGCCAGCCGAAAGCAGATGTTCGGCGGCCTTCCGGGCGCCGGCCACATCATCGACGCCGACATAGGAGATCTTCGAGCCGAAGACCGGCTCGAAGACGGCGACGGAGGGGGAAGCCGCTGGCCGACTACCTGATGGCCGAAGGGTTCATGGCCGGTGAAGAGAACGAGGCCTGTGGCCTGGCCGGAGCTCAGGAATTTCAGATACTCAAGCCCACGTTCGGGATCGTTTTGGGTATGGCCGATCAGGACGCCGAAGCCATGGGCGCGCGCCTCGTTTTCAAGTCCGATCAGGGTCGAAGAGAAGTTGGGGTCGCCAATGTCGGGGGCAAGGATCAGGATCATGTTCGACCGGCCCATGCGCAGCGAGCGCGCCATGGCATTGGTCGTGTAGCCGGTGATGGCAATCGCCTGGTTCACCCGCTGGCGGGTCGATTTCGCCACCTTGTCGGGGGTGTGGATCGCACGACTGACCGTCGCGATCGACACTTCCGCGATGCGCGCCACGTCCTCGATCGTCGCTGGTGCTGTGTCCGGCACGCGCCCTTATCCCCTATCCGTCTGGAATCGTTGGAGACCTTACATTCCCAGCCTCAGCTGCGAAAGCGGAAAGGGAACAAAAACTCTCCGTGATGTGATGATGTAAACCTTTACATCAGGCATGTAAAGGTTTACACAAGTGGCATAGCGGTTGAGGAGCCGCTGGGGAGGATTGCATGACATTGGCTGGGGACGAAGCGCGGACACCCGTGCTCGTGGCGGAGCGAATTTCCAAATCATTTGGCGAAGTCCAGGTGCTGTTCAGCGTGGACTTCGACGTCTTGCCGGGCGAGGTTCACGCGCTCATGGGCGAGAATGGTGCTGGCAAATCAACGCTGGTGAAAATACTCTCAGGTTTCGAGCAGGCGACGGCCGGTCGCATCCTGCTGGACGGCGAGCCCGTGACGCTGCCGGCCAATGGAGCGGCTGAGGCACTCGGCATCGTGCTCATCCACCAAGAATTCAATCTTGCCGACCACCTGACCGTCACTGAGAGCCTGTTTCTCGGTCGCGAAGTCACGCGCTTCGGTCTGCTCGACCGCGCAACCATGCGGGCGGAGGCGCGGCGTGTGCTCGATCAACTCGGCTCCAGAATCGACGAGAATGCGCTGATCAGCTCGTTGGCAGTTGCAGACAAGCAGATGGTCGAGATTGCCAAGGCGATCAGCCGCAAGGCGCGCATTGTCTTTATGGACGAGCCGACGGCCGTTCTGTCGCGTGACGAGACCGAAGTGTTGTTTGACCAGGTGCGCAAACTGCGTGCCCGGGGAACGAGCTTCGTCTTTGTCTCCCACAAGCTCGACGAAGTGATGGAGCTCACCGACAGGGTGACGGTGCTGCGCGACGGCCAGTGGGTCAAGACCGCGCCGACGTCAGCGCTCGACAGCGAGGCGATTGCCCAGCTGATGGTCGGTCGTGAATTGTCGAGCCTCTATCCGACCAAGCATGAACCCAATGTCGACGAAGAGATCGTGCTTTCGGTTCGGGATCTGACGACAGGGTTTGTGAAGAATGCCAGCTTCGAGCTGAAGCGTGGCGAAGTGCTCGGCTTTTCCGGCCTGATCGGGTCAGGCCGCACCGAGCTGATGGAGGCGGTGGCGGGTCTGCGTCCGCGTTTGTCTGGTGAGGTCAGGCTCGAGGGTGCCGTGCTCAACGCCGGTGATTTCCGCGAAGCAAACCGCCGTGGGCTCGCCTACATGACCAAGGATCGCAAGGGCAAGGGCCTGTTGCTTGGCGAGGGCATGACGGCCAACCTGACACTGCAGTCGATGGACAATCATGTGCGTCACGGCTATCTCGACCCGGGCAGTGAGGCGAAGGCGATGGCGCGTGCAAAGCGCCGCTTCGATATCCGCGTGCGCGACGACAAGGTGCGGGTAGGACGCATGTCGGGCGGCAACCAGCAGAAGCTGCTGCTTGCCAAGATCATGGAAGTCGAGCCCCAGATCATTATCATCGACGAGCCGACACGCGGCATCGATGTCGGCACCAAACAGCAGATCTATCATTTCATCGCAGCGCTTGCCCGCGAGGGGCGCTCGATCATCGTCATTTCCTCTGAAATGCCTGAGGTGATCGGTCTTTGCACGCGGGTTGCCGTGATGCGCGAGGGCCGCATGGTCGGTCTGCTCGAGGGTGACGACATCAACGAACAGACGATCATGCGCTACGCCGCCGGCCTGAAACGGCAGATGGCGAGCTGACTTATTGCATCAGCCCGGCGGCAAGACCGGGTTTGAAAACGAAGACTTCAGGGTGCGCGACCTCAAGGCTGGGGCGCGTGGGAGGAGACGGGAAGACCATGACTGCCGAGACTGAAACGAACACACCTGGCCGTCCACGCCGCACCTTTCGCGATGTGGACCTGCGTGCCGTTGCCCCCTTCGCCGCGCTTCTGATCCTCCTGATCGTCGGGGCGCTGGTGAACCCGAACTTCATTGGCCTCACCAACCTTGCCAATGTCGCAACCCGCTCGGCCTTCATCGCGATCATTGCCGTCGGGGCGACCTTCGTTATCTCCTCGGGGGACCTCGATCTCTCCGTCGGTTCGATGGTGGCCTTTGTCGCCAGCCTGATGATCCTCTTCATGAATTCCGGCGCGATTGCCGATCCTGGCCTGATGATCGCCGCGGCCATGGCGCTTGCCATCATCATCGGTTCGCTTTGCGGTCTCGCCAATGGGTTGATCACCACCGTCGGCAAGATCGAGCCCTTCATCGCCACACTCGGCACCATGGGCATCTATCGCGGTCTGACGACCTGGCTCTCCCAAGGCGGCGCGATCACCCTGCGCGATGCCGAGCAACAGGCACTGTATCGTCCGGTCTATTTCGGCTCGATCCTCGGGGTCCCCGTGCCGATCGTCATCATCCTCGTCGTGACCGCGATTGCTGCCGTCATTCTCTATCGCACGCGCTACGGTCGTCATGTGGTGGCCGTCGGGTCGAACCGGGATGTGGCCCGCTATTCGGGCATCGCTGTCGACCGGGTGCGCACCATCGCCTTTGTCATCCAGGGGCTCTGCGTCGCCATCGCCGTGCTCCTTTACGTGCCGCGTCTTGGTTCGACCTCGGCGACGACGGGCATTCTTTGGGAGCTGCAGGCGATCACCGCGGTTGTCGTCGGCGGTACGGCGCTGAAAGGTGGGGCAGGGCGTGTCTGGGGCACGATCTGCGGTGCCTTCATCCTCGAACTTGTCGGCAACATCATGCTGCTCTCGAACTTCATCTCCGAATATCTGATCGGCGCCATCCAGGGCACGATCATCATCATCGCGATGCTCGTCCAGCGGTCGCTGGCGCGCAAGGCGTAAGAAAACGGCCGGGCAGGAGGGTCGCCCGGTCCGTTCACAGTCGACCCTCGTCACTTTGGGAGGAAACCAATGCACAAGAAACTTATGGGTATGGCCTTCGCCATGACCGCGCTCGTGTCGATCTTCGGCGCAGCTCAGGCCCAGGATGCAAAAACCATCGGCGTCTCGATCCCGGCTGCCACGCATGGCTGGACATCCGGCGTGATCTATCATGCCGAGCGTATCGCCAAGCAGCTGATGGAGCGTCATCCGGGCCTCAACGTCGTCGTCAAGACGTCTGCCGATCCGTCCAGCCAGGCGAATGCCGTGCAGGATCTCGCGACGCAGGGCATCGACGCGCTCGTCATCCTGCCGACCGATCCTGATCCGCTGGTCAACGCCATCCGCCAGATCAAGGACAGCGGCAAGTTCGTCGCGCTCGTTGACCGTGCGCCGTCGGTCAACGACAATTCGGTCCGCGATCTCTACGTGGCTGGCAACAACCCGGCTCTCGGCGAAGTCGCCGGCAAGTACATTGCCGAAAACAATCCTGATGCAGAAGTCGTCATCATCCGCGGCATGCCGATTCCGATCGACCAGCAGCGTCAGGATGGCTTCGACAAGGGTATCGAAGGCTCGAACGTCAAGATCCTCGACCGCCAGTTCGGCAACTGGAACCGCGACGATGCCTTCAAGGTCATGCAGGACTACCTGACCAAGTATCCGAAGATCGATGTGGTCTGGTGCCAGGATGACGACATGGCTGTCGGCGTGTTGCAGGCCATCGAGCAGGCCGGCCGTACCGACATCCAGTACATCATCGGTGGTGCCGGTTCGAAGGACATGATCAAGAAGGTCATGGATGGCGACAAGATGGTGCCGGTCAACGTTCTCTATCCGCCGTCCATGGTCGGCACTGCGATGGAGCTGACGGCTGCTTCGCTCTACGACAGCGTTCCTGTTCACGGCACCTACACGCTCGACGCGACGCTGATCACGCCTGAAAACGCGGAAGGCTACTACTTCCCGGATTTGCCTTTCTGATCTGAAGTGACCCGAAGACCAGCTTCTGCCCGGGGTTTTTCCCGGGCAGAATTGCGTCGCGGCCATCATTGCGGTTGTGTCGAAAATCCATCTCCTGTAATCGTTCACGGAAACGTTGCAGGAATACTCAGGGAGGAGAATTCATGAAGACGATCAAGGGACCGGCGATCTTTCTCGGCCAGTTTGCGGGTGATGCCGCACCGTTCAACACCTGGGATGGGATTACCAAATGGGCCGCCGACAAGGGCTATGATGGCGTGCAGGTTCCGACCTGGGCCGGCCAGCTGATGGACCTGAAAAAGGCCGCGGAATCCAAGGATTATTGCGACGAGCTTGCCGGTGTGGCGCGGGCGAACGGCGTCGAAATCACCGAGCTCTCCACCCACCTTCAGGGCCAGCTGGTGGCCGTACATCCGGCCTATGACGAAGCCTTCGACGGCTTCGCGGCGCCGGAAGTGCGCGGCAATCCGAAGGCGCGGCAGGAATGGGCCGTGCAACAGGTCAAATATGCGCTGAAGGCCTCGCGCAACCTCGGCATCAAGGCGCATGCGACCTTCTCCGGCGCGCTGGCCTGGCCCTATATGCTATCCCTGGCCGCAGCGCCCCGCGGGGCTCGTCGAGACCGCCTTTGACGAGCTTGCGCGCCGCTGGCTGCCGATTCTCGATTATGCGGACGAGCAAGGCGTCGATGTGTGCTACGAAATTCATCCGGGTGAAGACCTGCATGACGGCGTCACCTTTGAGATGTTCCTCGAGCGCGTGAAGAACCATTCCCGTGCCAACATGCTCTACGACCCTTCACACTATGTGCTGCAATGCCTCGACTATCTCGACAACATCGATATTTACAAGGACCGGATCAAGATGTTCCACGTCAAGGACGCGGAGTTCAATCCGACCGGCCGACAGGGCGTCTATGGCGGTTACCAGGGCTGGGTACAGCGGGCAGGACGCTTCCGCTCGCTCGGCGACGGCCAGGTCGATTTCGGCGCGATCTTTTCGAAGATGGCAGCCAATGATTTCGACGGCTGGGCCGTTGTCGAATGGGAATGCGCGCTGAAGCATCCGGAAGACGGCGCCCGCGAAGGGGCCGATTTCGTCCGGGCGCATATCATCCGCGTCACCGAGAAGGCATTTGACGATTTCGCCTCCGGCGGGACCGACGATGCGGCCAACCGCCGAATGCTGGGTCTCTGAGGTTAGACCTTCTTGAGGGCGGCGATGTCGCCGCTCTCGAGGTGGGGAAGGGCACGTTCGATCCTGTCGAGCGGCCAATCCCACCAGGCGAGCGCCAGAAGGTCGGAGATGTCTTCGTCGGAGAATCGCTGGCGGATCACGGTTGCCGGATTGCCACCGACGATGGCGTAGGGTGGCACATCGCGGGTGACGACGGCGCGAGCGGCAATGACCGCGCCAGAACCGATCGTGACCCCCGGCATGATCGTTGCGCCATGGCCAATCCAGACGTCGTGGCCGACAACGGTGTCATGGAAGGGAAGGTGCTGATAGCCGTCGATGGTCTCGGGGCTGAAGACGCGGAAGGGATAAGTGGTGACACCCGTCATGGCGTGGTTGGCCGAACTGGTGATGATGATCGCCTCCCTAGCGATCTGTACGAAACGGCCGATGACCAATCTTTCCTGGCTGAAGGGATAGAGGTAGGGCGCAAGAATTTGCGCCGTTTCTTCCGCTCTGCCAGAATGGGTGAAGTAGCTGAAGTCGCCGACCTCCATGCGCGGATGATCGATGACGGCGGCAAGCTGAACGGTCTCGCGATAGGGTGTGCCATCGGCGAGAGTGATGGGATGGGGTTGTCTCGGGTCGAGAAAAGGCATGGTTGAGATCCTTGCAAAAGCTTGGCTTCGGCGTCGCGTCAATCGCTGACGCCGGCTTCAAATGCTTCGCCTCAGAAGAGGCGGATCTCAGTTGTTCACTGTCAGGGCATCCTTCTTTACGGATGTCAGTCTAACGGATCTGGAGCGTGAACTCCAGACGCAGCTTAAAGAAGGAGGACGCATCATGGCGATCGAAGCGAGCAAAACGGGCGAGCGGACACCGAAGATCCGGTTGGGCATGGTCGGCGGCGGGCAGGGCGCCTTCATCGGCGCGGTGCACAGAATGGCCGCCCGGCTGGACGACCACTATGATCTGGTTGCTGGCGCGCTTTCGTCGACGCCTGAAAAGTCGCTCGCGTCCGGACGTGACCTCGGCCTTGACCCGGCGCGTTGCTACGGCTCCTTCCAGGAGATGGCGGAGAAGGAAGCGGCGCGGGAAGACGGCATCCAGGCGGTGTCGATTGTGACGCCGAACCATGTGCATTTTACTGCCGCCAAGGCCTTCCTCGAAAAAGGCATTCACGTCATCTGCGACAAGCCGCTGACCTCGAACCTCGAGGATGCCAAGGCGCTGAAAGAGGTCGCGGACAAGGCGAACGCACTGTTTATCCTGACGCATAACTATACTGGCTATCCGATGGTTCGCCATGCTCGCGAACTCGTCGCGTCCGGCGAGCTCGGCGACATCAGACTGGTGCAGATGGAATATCCGCAGGATTGGCTAGCCGAACCCGTCGAGCAGACTGGCGCGAAACAGGCTGTCTGGCGCACTGATCCGGCACAGTCCGGTGCTGGCGGCTCGACCGGCGATATCGGCACGCATGCCTATAACCTCGGCAGCTTCATTTCCGGCCTTGAACTGGATGAATTGGCCGCCGATGTGCACACCTTCGTCGAAGGACGCCGCCTCGACGACAACGCCCATGTCATGCTGCGCTTCAAAGGCGGCGCCAAGGGCATGCTCTGGTGCAGCCAGGTGGCGACTGGCAACGAAAACGGACTGAAGGTTCGCATCTACGGCACGAAGGCCGGCATCGAATGGACGCAGGCCGATCCGAACTATCTCTGGTTCACCCGTCTCGGCGAACCGAAGCAGCTGATCACCCGCGGTGGGGCAGGGGCAAATGCCGCAGCGGCCCGCGTCACCCGCATACCCTCGGGTCATCCGGAAGGGTATCTCGAAGCCTTCGCGACGATCTACACCGAAGCGGCGGCGGCCATCAATGCGGCGAAGGCCGGGACTGCGGTCGATGCGGCGGTTGTCTATCCGACGGTGGATGACGGCGTGAAGGGTGTCGCCTTTGTTGAGGCCTGCATTGCGTCTTCGAAGCAGAATGGTGGTTGGGTGAAGGTGTAAGATTTCCCTCCGGGCTCTGCCGACAAGGATTGCCCCTCACCCTACCCTCTCCCCGCAAGCGGGGAGAGGGAGGAATGTTTGGCCAGCGGCGAGGCCTTCTCCCCGCTCGCGGGGAGAAGGTGCCCGAAGGGCGGATGAGGGGCATGGTTTCATGAGCGATGCAGATGCCTCGCCGAACCGTCCCCCTCACCCCGCCTCCGCTTCGCTCGGCGACCCTCTCCCCGAGGGGGAGAGGAGGACACGCAGGCGCTCTGCCTATCTCGCAGCTACCGGGTCGATAGCTGCGCTCTAACCCTCACCATCAAGGGGAGGGTGGCCTAACTGCAACGTTGCAGTTTTTTGTTCCTGCCGTCTTCACCCCGTCTTGGCTTTGTTCTAAACCGCTCATCGAAAGAACAGTGGCAGCCGTTGCGCCCCGATAAGACGAAGGACATTTCCCATGATCGATCCCAAGGCTCTCGCCTCGCGTTTTCCCGGTGACTTCCTGTTCGGCGTCGCCACGGCCTCCTTCCAGATCGAAGGAGCGTCGAAGGCGGATGGGCGCAAGCCCTCGATCTGGGATGCGTTTTCCAACATGCCGGGCCGGGTATTCGGTCGGCACAATGGCGATATGGCCTGTGATCACTATAACAGGTGGGAAAGCGATCTCGATCTGATCAAGGACATGGGCGTCACCGGCTATCGCTTCTCGATCGCCTGGCCGCGTGTCATTCCGGAGGGAACCGGTCCGATCAACGAGAAGGGCCTCGATTTCTACGACAAACTCGTCGATGGCCTGAAGTCACGTGGTATCAAGGCCTATGCTACGCTTTACCATTGGGATCTGCCGCTGGCGCTGATGGGCGAGGGTGGATGGACGGCGCGGTCGACGGCACAGGCCTTCCAGCGCTACACCAAGGTGGTCATGGAGCGTCTCGGCGATCGGCTCGATGCGGTCGCGACCTTCAACGAACCCTGGTGCTCGGTCTGGCTCAGCCATCTCTATGGCGTACATGCGCCGGGCGAGCGCAGCATGGATGCAGCGCTGCATGCGCTGCATTACACCAATCTTGCCCATGGTCTTTCGGTGCAGGCAATCCGCGATGTCAGCCCGAAGGTGCCGGTTGGACTTGTACTCAACGCTCATGAGACGCTGCCGGGATCGGACAGTGACGCCGACAAGGCTGCTGCCGAGCGGGCGCATCAATTCCACAACGGTGTCTTCTTCGATCCGGTGTTCAAAGGCGAATATCCGGCCGAGTTTCTGTCAGCGCTTGGCCATCGCATGCCCAAGATCGAAGAGGGCGATCTCGCTATCATCAACCAGAAGCTCGACTGGTGGGGCCTCAACTACTACACGCCGATGCGCGTTGCCGACGATCCGACGCCGGGTGCGGAATTCCCGGCGACCGTCAATGCGGCGCCCGTATCTGATGTGAAAACCGATATCGGCTGGGAGGTCTTTGCGCCGGCGCTGAAGTCGCTGGTCGAGCGGCTCTATGCCCGCTACGACCTCCCGGTCTGCTACATCACCGAGAACGGCGCCTGCTACAATATGGAGGTCGAGGATGGCAAGGTCGAGGACCAGCCGCGGCTCGATTACTACGCCGAGCATCTCGACAAGGTCGCCGATCTGATCGCCGGTGGCTATCCGATGCAAGGCTATTTCGCCTGGTCGCTGATGGACAATTTCGAATGGGCGGAAGGCTATAAGATGCGCTTCGGCCTCGTGCATGTCGATTACGACACCCAGGTCCGCACCATCAAGAAGAGCGGCAAGTGGTATCGGGATCTTGCCTCAGAGTTTCCGAAGGGGAACTTCAAAGCGGATTGACCGGGGGGGGCTCTGGCCCCCGTAATCGTGGTCAGCCGAGCTTGATCAGCTTGTTGCCGGCATCAACCTCGTTACGCAGGTCGAATTCGGCGCGGGCGCTCTGGATCCGCTCGTGATGGGTAAAAACCCAGCCGCCCAGCGCCCGGATCGGCTCGCCAAAGGAACGGCCAAGATCGGTCAGCGCATATTCCACCTTCGGCGGCACGGTCGGATGCACCGTGCGCTCGACGATGCCGTCCCGCTCTAGGGCCCTCAGCGTCAATGTCAGCATGCGCTGCGATATGCCGACCACCGATCGCTTGAGATCGGAGAAACGCTGCGGCCCGTCGCCCAGCATCATGATGACCAGAACCGTCCATTTGTCGCCGAGCCTCGCCAGCATTTCGCTAACGGTCTGGCACTTGTTCGGATCATAGTTGTCGCACATTGCGGTTCCAATCGTTCCATCGGTGTAACCTGGTATCAAAAATGTGCCTTCTTGCACAAATTTTCTGGTTCCATATCTAGGCCTGGTTACGAATTTATACCAGACCCGATCGGCCGTGCCAACTCCCGTGGCGCCTTGAGGGTTCAACCAGGAGCGACACCATGTCCGCATTGATTGAAAAGCTGAACTGGCGCTATGCCACCAAGAAGATGGACCCGTCCAAGACCGTGTCCGAAGACAAGGTCGAGCGCATTCTCGAAGCGGCTCGCCTGGCCCCGACCTCCAGTGGTCTGCAGCCCTTCGAAGTCATCGTTGTGACGAACAAGGACGTGCGCGCCAAGATCCAGGAAATCGCCTGGAACCAGGCGCAGGTGACAGAAGGCTCGCATCTGCTCGTCTTCGCCGCCTGGGACAACTACACGGCCGAACGCATCAACCACATGTTCGACCTCACCAACGATGAGCGCGGCTTCAAGAACGAAGGTTTCGAGAACTATCGCCAGATGCTGCTCGGCATGTATCCGGGACGCGACGCGGAAGTGAATTTCGAGCATGCCGCCCGCCAGGCCTATATCGGCTTTGGTATGGCGGTTGCTGCCGCCGCCTTCGAGGGCGTCGATGCGACCCCGATGGAAGGCTTTGATGCAGCCAAGCTCGACGAAATCCTGGGCTTGCGTGAAAAGGGCTTACGGTCCGTCACTATCCTGCCGCTCGGCTATCGCGCCGCTGAAGGCGACTGGCTGGCCGGCCTGAAGAAGGTGCGCCGTCCGAAGGAAGAGTTCGTCTCCGTCGTCGCCTGACCATCCGTCTATCCATGTCGGCACCTCCAGGTCGACATGCCAAGGGCTCCGGGAAACCGGGGCCCTTTTGTCTTTGTCTATCGGGTTATTCGGATGATTGGTTATTCTGCATGCTCTTCAGTGTGTTAAGTCAAATTGAACACATTTCGACGCAAGGTATGGCTTCAGCCTTGGGTAACTTGTATGCGGCTTCACCAATTCGTCAGACGGCTACGGCCACTTGCTACCCGACGGGTGGCAGTCGCAGCCTTGCTCGTCGTTTTCGCGACGATGGCGATGATGGTGGCCTCGATCGTGATGACCGCGCTTGATCGCGTCGCAAGCTATGCCAACCATCTGGATGAGGAACGCTCGCGCGAAACGCTCGTTGGTGCCATTCAGACCTTCGAACATCAGCTGGGTGCGACACTGCTCGACTACACCGCCTGGGATGATGCCGCGACCAATGCCTATGTCACCGAGGACATGGCCTGGATGGTCAGCAACTTCGGCGACATGACCTTCGACAGCGATCTGTTCGACGTGGCGATCGTGCTCGATGCTGAAGGGCGCCCGATGATGGCCTATTCGGATGGCCAGCCTTTGGACGATGATGCCAGAGGTTATCTGACACCGGGACTGATGAAGCTGTTCGAAAAGGTTCACTACGGTCTGAGTGGACGTGTGCCGCAGGCGCTTGGTTTCATCCGTACGCAGAAAGGCATCGGTTCGGCGGGTGTGGCGTTGATCCGGCCAAAATCCGGCGACATCGCTAGGCCCAAAGCGGACTATCTCTATCTCGCATTCATTCGGCATTTGACACCCGCGACGGTGGAGCGCCTCTCGGAGGCCTATGTGCTCCCAGGGCTCGTGCTGACGCCACCATCCTCCGCGAATGCTGCAGTCACCATCTCTGCACCGTCCGGCGAGAACATCGCTGCGCTGGCCTGGAAGCCGCGTGCGCCGGGCGATCAGAGCCGAGAGCAGGTCGCGCCCCTGATCAAGGCGGCGCTCGTCATTGTTACCATCTATGCCGTCCTGCTCGTGGTCATCGGCAATGCCGAGTTGCGCCGTGTGCGGGCGGATGAAGCCAATGCCGTCAAACTCGCCCAGACAGATCGTCTCAGCGGTCTGCTCAATCGCGCCGGGCTTACCCAGTTGCTTGAGGATCAGGTGCGCCGCGGGCGCGACACGAACGAAGATGTCGTCCTGCTCTATCTCGACCTGGATGGCTTCAAGGAAGTAAACGACGCCTACGGTCATGCGACGGGCGACCGGCTCATCCGCGCGGTCGCGGCCGGCCTCTCGGTTCTGGTCGGGGATGCTTCGTCACTCGCCCGTATCGGCGGCGACGAATTTGGCATCGTGCTCACGGGCAAGGATGCACAGGAACGGGCCCTTTCACTTGCAAGTTCGATCATCGCCTTCTTCGATGAACCCGTGCTTCTCGGCGAGCGGACTGTCGTGGTCGGCTGCAGCATCGGTATCTGCGTTTCCGAGGGCGGTTTGGTTGACGGTGGCGAGCTGACGCGGCGTGCCGACATGGCGATGTATTCGTCCAAGGATGGTGGTCGTGGCCGCTGGACGGTCTACGACCCCCGCATGGACGAGGAGCGGGAAAGCCGCAATCAGATGGAAATCGATCTGCGGGAGGCGATTGGACGGGGTGAGATCGAGGTCGTTTACCAGCCCGTCGTCGATGCCAAGACCTTCACCCTTGTCAGCGTCGAGGCGCTGGCGCGCTGGACGCGCAGAGGCCATGGTCCGGTGTCGCCTGATCTTTTCATTCCGATCGCCGAGACCAGCGGCCTGATCGACCAGCTCGGCCTTTGCGTTCTCAGCCAGGCGCTGCGTCAGCTTGGCGAATGGCCGGAGCTTAAGCTCTCGGTCAATGTCTCACCCGGTCAGTTCCGGGATCCAGCCTTTGTGGATCATGTCGCAGCGACCTTCGAGGAGGCGCGCATCGAGCCGGGTCGGGTTGTCATGGAAATGACCGAAACCTACTTCATCCAGAGCCCCGAACGGGCACGGCTCGCCATGGATCGGCTGCGGTCGCTTGGTGTCCGGATCGCGCTCGATGATTTCGGCGCAGGCTTCTCCAGTGTCGGTTATCTCCGGCAATTCGGATTCGATCGGATGAAGATCGACCGGTCGCTCGTGCAGTCGCTCGATCGCGGCCATCGGGCCGTGGAAATGCTGCAGGCAACGGTGGCTCTCGCCCGCTCACTCGGTATCCCCGTCACCGCCGAGGGTGTCGAGACCGAGCAACAGGCCGTCATCCTTCGGATTGCCGGTTGCGACCAGTTGCAGGGCTATCTCTTCGGCCGTCCGCAATCCCCCGAACAGATCGCTGCGCTGATGCTGAGACCGATGGAATTGCGGGCCAAAGCTGCCGAACTTGCTTTCGCTGCCAGCCGTGATGGCGGCGTGCCGGCCTGAGCCTATCGACGTTTGTTCGGGAACGATTGCTGGGCTTGCGCCTTCTCCTTTCAGAAAGGAGACATCCATGTTTACCACAGATACCTGGCTTAGGATCGTCTGCAGCATGATGATCAACGCCGTGATCTTCGGAGCCGGCGCCATTCTCGTGCTGTCTGTCCCGGCTTTGGCTGTTCATGCCAAGATCCTGCTCCCGCTCGTCGTTGTCGCAGCCTTTGCTGCCGCACCCTTCGTCGCGCTGCTGGTCGCACCCCGCATGCGGCTCAGAAACTGGGGCCGCAGAGACTGGAAACGCGGAGACGCGATCTCGGGCTGATCACGCCAAATACTCTATCGGCGGCTATCAGCCGCCGATATGGCGCTCGCCGCGTTTCCGGGCGAGCGCGATTTGCAATTGACGCTGGCGATAGCGATCCCTGTCGGCTTCGGTGCGCTCGGGATAGCAATGGCTGCAGGAAACGCCTTCCTCGTAATGCGGATGGGTCAGTTCTTCTGCCGTGATCGGGTTGCGGCAGGCGTGACAGAGCCTGTGATTGCCTTCTTTCAGGCCGTGGGTCACGGAGACGCGCTCGTCGAATACAAAGCAGGCGCCATCCCATAGGCTCTGCTCTTCCGGCACTTCCTCCAGATATTTCAGGATCCCGCCCTTGAGGTGGTAGACTTCGTCAAAACCCTGCTGCTTCATGAAGGCGGTCGCCTTCTCGCAGCGGATGCCGCCAGTGCAATACATGGCGATCTTCGGCTTGTTGTGCAGGCCGGGATTGTTCTTGACCCAGTCCGGAAACTCACGAAACGTCTTGGTGTTCGGGTCGATGGCACCGCGGAAAATGCCGATTGCGGTTTCGTAATCGTTGCGCGTGTCGATGACGATGGTCTCGGGATCGGAGATCAGTTCGTTCCAGTCCTTCGGATCGACATAGGTGCCAACGATCTCATTGGGGTCGATATCCTCGACGCCCATGGTGACGATTTCCTTCTTCAGCCGAACCTTCATGCGCAGGAAGGGTATCTTGGAGGCCCGGCTTTCCTTGTGCTCAAGGTTTGAGAATTCCGACTGGCTACGAATGTAGGCAAGCACCTTGGCGATCGCGGCATCTGTGCCGGCAATCGTTCCGTTGATGCCTTCATGGGCAATCAGCAGCGTGCCCTTCACGCCTTCCGCCTTGCAGAGCGTTTCGAGTGGCTCCTGGAAGCTTTCGAAGCGCGGGAACTTGGCAAAGTGATAGAGGGCGGCGACGCAAAAGGCGCCGGTTGTCTCAGGGCGGGGGGCTGAAGTGTGTTCGGTCATGGTCTGCGAAATACCCCCTCGGCCCCTGCTGTGCAACGGTTTTCCGTGCGCCCAGACAAGTTTGAAAATCGTCAAGTCAATGCGCGCTTGTGAGTTGATGCGCTGCAGCACTGGACAGCGCGAAAAGCTTTGAGTAGAGAAATGTAACTTTATAACATAAAAGGTGATCCTAATGTTCAGGAATATCTTCGCAGCCTCACTCGCGCTTCTGCTTGCCGGTGCCGCACCCACCATGGCGGACGATGGTGTCGTCGACATCGTCGCGCCCTTCGAGATCGGCGGCCTCGATCCGTCCAAGTCGGGCGACATCTTCCTCCGCATGGGGATCGTCGAAACCCTGGTCGAGGCGGACAAGGATGGCAATCCGGTTCCCGCACTTGCCAAGAGCTGGACGGTCAGCGAGGACGGCCTGACCTGGCGCTTCGATCTGCAATCGGGCGTCAAGTTCCAGGACGACAGCGTGTTGACGGCCGAAGCGGTTGTCACCGCACTGAAGATTGCCAAGGACAAGGCCGGACTTCTGAGCAAGGCACCGATCGCCGACATCAAGGCCGAAGGGGAGGGCACGGTCGTCGTCTCGCTCTCGAAGCCTTTCGTGCCGCTGCTCGCTTTCCTTGCCGAAAACCGTGCCCAGATCCTGGCTCCGGCTTCCTATGAAGGTGCAGACGTCAAGTCGATCATCGGAACAGGACCGTTCAAGCTGACGAAGATCGAGCCGCCGCAGAGCCTCGCCGTCGAGCGCTTTGCCGACTACTGGGGCAATAAGCCCGAAATCGAGAAGGCGACCTATCTTTCGGTGAGCCGCGCCGAGACCCGCGCGCTGATGGCCGAGAGCGGTGACGCCGATTATGTCTTCAACCTCGATCCCGCCAGCCGCACACGGCTTTCGAAGAGCGACAAGGTCGTGCTGCAGTCGGTGTCGATTCCGCGCAGCGTGCTGCTCAAGGTCAATGCCGGTCATCCTTTCCTCGCCGACGTCAAGGCGCGCGAGGCGCTGAGCCTCGCCATCGACAGGGAAGGCCTTGCTGTTGCCATCCTGCGCTATCCAGCTGCTGCGACCCAGCTTTTCCCACCGAGCCTGAAAATCTGGCACAATGCCGATCTGGCCCCGCTCGGCTATGATGTCGACAAGGCCAAGGCGCTTCTCGCCGAGCTTGGCTGGACGGCGGGTGATGACGGCCTTCTGGTCAAGGACGGCAAGCCGTTTGCACTGACGCTGACCACCTATCCCGACCGCCCGGAACTGCCGCTGATTGCCGCCGTCCTACAGGATCAGTTGAAGGAGATCGGCGTTGCGCTCACCATCAACTCGACCAATTCATCCGAGATCCCGGCCAAGCACCAGGATGGTTCGCTGGAACTGGCGCTGATGGCGCGTAACTTCGCCCTGGTTCCCGATCCGATCGGCACCATGCTTTCCGACTACGGCCCGGGTGGTGGTGACTGGGGTGCCATGAACTGGACGAATGCCGGCTTTGAAAAGGCGCTGGATGATCTGACCCGCGTCACGGACCCCGCTCAAGGCGAGGCGCTGCGCCATCAGGCCGTCGCTGCCATCCAGGCCGAACTGCCTGTCATTCCGCTGGCCTGGTATCAGCAGACGGTCGCCTTTTCCCCGAAGCTCGAGGGGGCGGCGATCGATCCGTTCGAGCGCAGCTTCGGTCTCGAGAGCATGCGGTGGGCGAAATGACGAAGGCCATTGTGAACCGCCTGATCCAGGCGGCTCTGGTGGCGTTCATGGTGGGGCTCATCTCCTTCGTGATGACACGGTCGCTTCCGGGCGACCTTGCCTACCGGATCGCCGCCGGCCGTTATGGCTATGACGTTGTCGACAGTGCGGCGGCTGCGAAAGTCGCGGCCGAACTCGACCTCGGCAAGCCGGCGATCATTGCCCTCTTCGACTGGATGGCCGACCTCTTGCGCTTCGATCTCGGGACCTCCCTGGTGACGGGTAAACCCGTCATCGAAGAGATCGGCATGCAGCTCGGTCACACGGTCCAGCTGGCCTTCGCCGCCATCGTGCTGTCGCTGTTCATCGGACCGCCACTCGGCATTCTCGCGGGTCTCAGGCCCGGCGGGATGCTCGACCGGGCACTGATGCTGGTTTCGACGGGGCTGCGTGCCCTGCCGCAATTCGTCGTCGGCCTGGTCCTGATCATCATCTTCGGGATCACCTTCAATCTCCTGCCTGTGGCAGGCCACACCCATGGTGCGCATCTCGTGCTCCCGGCTCTGACGCTGGCGCTCGGTCTAGCGGCTGTGTCCAACCGTGTGGCGCGCGACGCCATGGTCGCGGTTTCGCGCTCGCCCTACTACGCTTTCGGCCGCACAAAGGGGCTCTCCGAGTGGCAGGTGTTCTCTCGGCACGGCTTGCGCAATGTCGCCGTCCCGATCGTCACCTATCTCGGCGTGCAGTTCGTTTATCTCGTCGAGGGGGTCGTCGTTGTCGAGACGCTGTTTGCCTGGCCGGGCATCGGCCATGCGCTGGTGCATGCGATCTTCGGCCGTGATGTGCCGATGATCCAGGGCACAGCACTGGTCATGGGGCTGATGTTCGTCGCGCTCAACGCGTTGGTCGATCTCTTCTGCCATGGCATCGATCCTCGGAGACGCAGCACATGACGACACTTGATTACGTGGCGCCGCGCCCGACGCGCTGGCCGCTGCGTCGGCTGGCTGGCGTGGCCATTCTAGGCGGGCTCCTGGCTTTTGCCTTCCTCCCGCTTGTGATCGGCGGAGCCGATCCGCTCAAGCAGACCCTGCGCTATAGCCTGCAGGGGCCGAGTGCTGCCGACTGGTTCGGCTTTGACCATCTCGGCCGCTCGATGCAGGCGCGGCTTGCGGCAGCCCTTCGCCTGTCGCTCGGGCTCGCGCTGCTCTCGGTCTTCACGGCGATGATCCCGGGCGTGCTGCTCGGAGTGCTTGCGGCCTGGCGCGGCGGTTTTGCCGATCGCGCCGTGGGTGCAGTATCAGAGGCTTTCCTGGCGCTGCCCGGCTTGTTGCTTGTGCTGATGCTGACGGCGATCGTGCCTGACAATCCGGCCATGCTCTATATCGGCATTTCGCTGGTGCTCTGGGTCGAATACTTCCGCCTAACCCGCGCCTTGGCACGACCACTGCTGATGTCGCCAGCGGTCGAGGCGTCACGTCTGCTCGGCTTCGGTCCCGCCTATATCCTGCGCCGGCATCTCTGGCCGGAACTTGCGCCGATGATTTTGACGGTGGCCGCCTATGGTGCTGCCTCGGCGATCATGGCGATTGCGGCGCTCGGCTTCGTCAGCGTCGGTGTCCGCCCGCCGACCCCTGAGCTCGGATCGATGATGATCGAGCTTCTGCCCTATTACCAGGAGGCGCCGCATGCGCTTCTGCAGCCGATCGCTGTCATCTTCCTGATGGTGCTCGCCCTGCAACTGATCGCCGGAAAGGACAAGCCATGACCATTCTGCTTTCCGTCGATGGGGCGTCGGTCTCTGCCGCCAACGGCGAAATCGTTGCACCGGTTTCGTTTTCTCTCAAGGCGGGGCGGCCATTCACAATTCTGGGCGAAACCGGCTCGGGCAAGAGCCTGCTTGCTCAGGCGATCATCGGCCTCCTGCCGCAGGGGCTCGCCGCCGCCGGCTCGCTGACTATCGATGGTCAGACGTTGTCTCTCGCCGAACCGAAGCTCTTCCGCAAACTCTGGGGCCGGACGGTCGGCGTCCTGCCGCAGGAGCCATGGCTGGCGCTCGATCCGACCATGGTCGCGCTCGACCAGGTGGCCGAGGGGCATCGTTATCTGGGGCGTCTCAACGAAGACGGGGCCGTCTCGTCTGCAAGGGCCGATCTCGAAGCGCTTGGCGTGCTCGATGCCGAGGCAAAGCTTCCGGGTCAGCTTTCCGGCGGGATGGCGCAGCGCGTTGCCTTTGCAGCCGCGCGGGCCGGTGGTGCGCGCATCATCATCGTCGACGAGCCGACCAAGGGACTCGATGTCAGCAGGCGCGACGAGGTGATCGCGCTTCTGATGCAGGAAGAGCAGGCGGGTGGCACGGTGCTCACCATTACGCATGATCTGGCGCTCGCCCGGCAGATGGGCGGCGATCTCGCCGTCATGCTGGAGGGCAAGATCGTCGAAGCGGGCGAGGTGGCGGACGTGCTGGCATCGCCCTCGCATGACTATACACGTCGGCTGATCGCCGCAGAACCTGAGTACTGGGCACAACGGGCTTCTGCTTCTTCTGACGGTGCCGATCCGATCCTGATCGCGTCCGGCCTGCAGAAGGCGCGGGGTGGCAAGCTGCTGTTTGACGGTCAGGATCTCACGCTTCGTCCCGGCGAGATCGTCGGGATCACGGGACCGAGCGGCTCGGGCAAGAGCTCGTTCGGCGATCTGCTGCTCGGGCTTTTGAAACCCGATGCGGGCGAGGTCATCCGCCTGCCGCAGGCGTCCGCCATCCGCTACCAGAAGCTCTATCAGGACCCGCCCTCGGCCTTTCCGCAGAAGATCACGCTCGGGGAGGCGATTGCCGATCTCATCCGCCTGCACCGGCTGGACGGGACCCGTGTCGGGCCACTGATGGAGCGGCTGCGGCTTTCACCCGTGTTGCTGACGAGGCTGCCGACGGAGGTGTCTGGCGGCGAATTGCAGCGTTTCGCTCTTCTGCGCGTGTTGCTGCTCGATCCGGTCTTTCTGTTTGCCGATGAGCCGACTTCGCGTCTCGATCTTATCACCCAGCAGGAGACCATCGATCTTTTGACGGAACTGGCGCGAGAGCGGAACTGCGCGGTACTGCTCGTCAGCCACGACGCAGCCCTGATCGAGAAGACCTGTGATCGTCAGGTGCGGATCGGCAGCGCCTAGACTGAGATCCGGTGTCTCAAGCCGTGGCCCGCAGCCAGAGGGTCTCGATAACGTCGGCCTCGTCTTTGGCGGGGTCGGCGAAGACCTGACCGGCAAGTGACACTGCCTCGCGGCGGAGATCTTGTTGGCGACGGATGATGATCGCCAGCAGGAAGGACTGGCCTTCACCGTCACCGAAGAGCTCGGGTTCATGGTCGAGCAGGGCGGTTAATACGGTGAGATCATGTTCATGGCCAAGTAGGTCGACCAGTCTCTTGGCGTCCCCGCGTTTGGCGGCAAAGGCACTCGGCCAGAGCTCGCGCAGCAGCGAAAGGTTCATCCAATAAGCCTGGGCCGCTTTGCGCAGGTCATGATAGGCCTCGCCATGGCCTTGTCCCTCGCAGAATTCCAGCGCCTCGGCCGCCCGCTGGAGTGCCTTGCGCCAGCCTTTGGCTAGAAGGCGGGCCGCGTGGCCCGGTCTCGAGGGAAGTTCCAGTGCATTGAGCGCTGCATGAGCTGCGTGGCACTGGTCGATCGCGTGCCGAACCTTGTCCTCGAGGTCGGTCTCAGAAGAGGCGATGTCGTCGCGCCTGAGGACAAGGACGGTGCGGGCCGCATCCAGCGTCTCGGCTTCGTCATCGGTCAGCGTGTGCTCAGAGAGATGGTCGGCGGTTTCGATCAGGGCTGTTGCGTCGCGCACGAGGGAGAGGCTGCGGGCGGTGTCGCGAATGCGGGCATTCTCTTGGCGCCGGAACGTTTTGTCGGCGGAGCCGACGAGCCGGTACAGATTGCGGACCCTTTTGAACCCCTTGCGGGCCTCATGGATCGCCTCGTGCAAACCGTCGGGTCTGGTCTCCAGAGCTGCGATGGCGCGCTCCAGCTGTTCGCGAGCGATCCGCCTGACTTCTGTCTCCAGTCCGGCGTCCGGGCTGATCCTATAGGGCATGCACCAGCCCCGGGCGGCTTCGCTGGGTCGCGAGGGACTGGTTGGAATAACGCTTGTCTCCCGTGACCTCACGGCCAAGCCATGCGGGCAGCTTCGGATCATCGGTCTCCGACTGCATCTCGACTTCGGCAATGACGAGGCCGCGATGATGGCCGGCAAAGACGTCGATTTCCCAGGTGAAGCCAGCAAAATCGACCGTGTAGCGGGTCTTGTCGATCACATGGCCGTCCGCGATGCCGATCATTTCGCGGGCGTCGTCAATCGGTATGGGGTATTCGAATTCGTCGCGGACCCGGAGGTTGCTGCCGAATTTGATCGTGACCTGGGCGGTCGTATCATTCTTCGTACGGATGCGGACCGAGCGGTCACTTTCGACGCAGATATAGGCCTGCCTGATCTGGGTCTCGGACGTTACGCCGCCTTTCCAGGCATCGTCCCGGACAAGAAACTTGCGTTCGATTTCCTTCGCCATACGCTCACGCTCCGAAACAAATTACGCCATCAAACCATAGCGGAGGCGGCTGTGTTAGGAAACTGGAAAGATTCCGTGCTAGCTGTCGGTCTCGACAATCCGCTCGGCGCGGGTTAGTGAAAACCCGATCTAATCGTTTTAAAAAGAGGGTTCTGCCATGGGCGACAAAACCGAAAAGCTCCTCTCCACCCTGAAGCTTCAGCCGGTCGTGCCGGTTTTGATCGTCGAGGATGCCAAGACGGCGGTGCCGCTCGCGCGCGCACTTGTCGCAGGCGGATTGAAGGCGATCGAGATCACGCTCCGGACCGATGCCGCCCTTGAAGCCGTTCGGCTCGTGGCGCAGGAAGTCGAAGGCGCCGTGGTCGGTGCAGGCACCATCCTCAACGCCGCCCATTATGCCGCCGCCGTCGATGCGGGCTCGCAGTTCATCGTCAGCCCCGGCACGACGCAGGAACTGCTCGACGTGGCGCGGAAATCCGACATTCCGCTTCTGCCGGGTGCGGCCACCGCGTCCGAAGTCATGGCGCTGCGCGAAGAGGGCTACAAGGTCCTGAAGTTCTTCCCCGCCGAGCAGGCCGGCGGTGCGGCTTATCTCAAGGCCCTGTCTTCGCCGCTCGCCGGAACGCTGTTTTGCCCGACCGGCGGCATCTCGCTGATGAATGCCATGGACTATCTGTCGCTGCCGAACGTCGTCTGCGTCGGCGGCTCATGGGTTGCGCCGAAGGAGCTGGTTTCTGCTGGCGACTGGGCCGGCATCACCAAGCTTGCGAGCGAAGCATCGGCACTAAAGGGCTGATATCTTCGTCAGCCTCACTATCGGGCTCTTTGTAATGTCACGGTCGCTTCCTATCTAGGGAGCGATCGTTTCAATAAGGAGACCGCGATGTTTGACGCCAAGAAGCTGCTGGATCAATTCCTCGGATCACAGATGCCGGGAGCATCCGGCTCGATCGGCCAGAAGGGGAATGATCTCCTCGGCATGGCGAAGGCCAACCCTTGGAAGAGCGGCGCGCTTGCAGCCGTGCTGCTTGGCACGAAGACCGGCCGTTCGCTTGGCGGTAACGCGCTCAAGCTCGGCGGCCTCGCCGTGATTGCTGGTCTCGGCTACCAGGCTTACAGGAACTATCAGGCTGGCCAGAAGCCCGAGCCGACACAGGCCTTGCCAGAACTTCTGCCTCCGCCGAAGGATTCGCCCTTCAGCACCGAGCCTCAGGCGGTATCTAACGATTTTGCCCTGTCGCTGGTTCGGGCAATGATCGCCGCTGCAAAGGCCGATGGCCATATCGATGCCAGCGAGCGCTCGCGGATCATGGACAAGGTTCACCTCTCTGGTCTCGGTACGGAAGCCGAAGCCTTCATTGAGGCTGAGCTTGCCAAGCCGATCGATCTCGACGCGCTCGTGGCTTCGGCCAAGACCGAGGAGCAGAGGGTGGAAATCTACACTGCCTCGCGCCTGACCATCGAGCCTGATACCCGCACCGAGCGTGGCTACCTGGACATGCTTGCCGGTCGTCTGGGCCTGCCGGATGCGCTGGTCGATCATATCGAGGCGACCGTCGCCTCCGCGAAGATCAGCCTCTGACGCTTAGCTGCGGCATCCGGTCTGGGCTCGGTACTGCCCGGACGGTTGCCTTTGCAGGCTCCGTGCCCTAAGCCTCGGGCCATTGTTTCGCCCGAGGCTCCTTTCATGCGTGACCTGTCCATTTTCAAGGGATGTCCGGCGCCCAAGCCCGTGAGGCTGGAGGGGCGCTTCGTCGTCGTCGAACCCTTCGACCGTGCTGCGCATTTGGAAGTGCTCTGGACCGGCCTTGGCGGTATGGCGATCAATTCGCTTCTCACCTATTTCACCCAGCCCGATTTCAACGGTATCGAGGATTTCGATGCCTGGCTGGCGGCTGTCCAGAAAGGTGGCTGGGTCACGGAGGTCTTCAGGGACAAGGCGACGGGTAAGATCGTCGGCATGGCAAACTACATGCGAGCCGATCCGGCCAATGGTGTCGTGGAAATCGGCGGTGTGGCGCATGGTCCCACCATGAGCCGTTCGCCGCTTTCGACCGAGGCGCATTACCTGCTCGCCCGGCACGTTTTCGACGATCTCGGCTATCGCCGCTATGAATGGAAGTGCCACAACGAAAACGAACCGAGCAAGGTGACGGCAAAGCGTTATGGCTTCAGCTTCGAGGGCGTGTTCCGCCAGCACATGCTGTCGAAGGGTAAAAACCGCGACACTGCCTGGTTCTCGATGATTGACAGCGAGTGGCCGTTGATCCGCGCTTCATTCGAGGCCTGGCTTTCGCCTGACAATTTCGACGAGGCCGGCCGCCAACGGCGTCGGCTGGAGGATCTGCGAGCCGAACTCGCCGCCTGAGAGACCTGATAGGAAAGCAAATCGTGAAGCCGAACATCTTCAGCATCATCCTTTATGTCGGCACGGCAGTAACCGTTGCCGCACTCGCCTATGCGAGCTTCCAGAGCGCGACGGTCGCCTGGTCGGTCGGCATCTGCGTGGCGATTGGGGTCGTGGTCTACGCCTTCAGCAAATTGCCGGAACCGAAGAAGGTCGCGCGGTCCGAGGAAACGTCGAGCACGACGCGCTCGCCGGCAGCGCAGGCTGCTGTCGTTGTTGCCGTGATCTTCGGCCTAATGCTGATCGTTCCGACCGTTGTGCTCTGGCTGGGGCGCTACTCGCCCGAACTCGGTGCCTTCGTGGGTGGGGTCGCCCTGATGGCGATGTTTCTGATTCTGTGGCTCCGTTCACGCTATCAACGCAGCCGCAGCGGCGACGACAGCTAGTCCTCTCAGCCGTTCAGGCTGGCTGCGAGAAGAAGGGCGCCGAGCAGGATAACCAGCAGTGCTGCACCGACTTCAATCGAGCTTGCGACGATGCCGGCGCGGCGCGAACCCGGACCTGAGAGTTTCAGCGCAACGCCCTTGGCGCCAACCGCAAGGCTGGCGAGAATCGAAACGGTGATCGCCGTGCCGAGGGCCATGGCAAAAACCGACAGCACGCCGCCGAGCAGCAAGCCGTTCAGCAGCGAAAAGGTCATCACCAGCAGGGCGCCGGAGCAGGGACGCATGCCGACTGCGATGACGGCCGACCAGGCGTCCCGCAGGCTGAAAGCGCTGCCGCCGACGAGGCTCGGATCGGGCAGATGGGCAATCCCGCATTCATGGCAGACCGAACCCGGGGCCAGAGCATCGTGGTCATGGGCGACAGCCATGGCGCGGAAGCGCGAACCGGTCGTCTCAGCAGTCGAGGTAGTCTCAGTCGGACCGCCAAACAGCGAGGCCGTAACGCTGCCGCCGGAAGAGGTGTCGGCGCTTTCGAAGAGGCTACCCGTCGTTGCGGTAGCCCGGCTCGTTTGTGCAAAGGATGCCTTCAGCTTGCGTACCAAAAGCCAGAGGCCGAAGGCGACAATCATCGCGTAGCTGGCGATTTCGAGCGTTCGCGTCGCATCCGTCATGCTGATTGCGCTGCCTCGTAGCAGGACGTAGGCGGTACCGACGACCGCGATCGCGACGAGGCCCTGCAGGAATGCCGAGACGAAGGAGATCAGGATGCCGCGGCGCAACTCGATTTCGTTGGCGAGCAGGTAAGACGATATGACCGCCTTGCCGTGCCCGGGGCCGGCAGCGTGAAAGACACCGTAAAGGAAGGACAGGCCGACCAGCGATGCGAGGCTCCACGGATCTTCGCGCATGGCCTTGAGCGCGCCGGTCAGCGATCGGTAGAAGGCCTGCTGGTGGTCATTGATCCAGACCAGCAGTTGCGCAAATGGTCCAACCGATGGCTGGTAGCTGGGCTCTGCCGTGCCGATGCCGAGAGGGGAGGCGGCGTGGGCGAGACCGGCGAACAGGATTAGCGCCAGGGTCGCGGCAATAAGTCCTCCAGTGCGTGCGCGGCCGGCCGTCGTCAGCATGAGACCTCCATGCGGGTGGCAAACAGCTTGCCCATGTCGTTGCCGGTCGGATCGCTGAAGAAGGCCTCGGTAAGGTTGAGCTGGTTCTGTGCAATGACCTCGTCCGGATCGGGGCGGACGACCTTCTGGGTGCAGGCTGAGAAGGCTTTGCCCTCGAGCAGCATGTCCTCATCCTTGGCGAAGTCGATCGCGGTATAGAGCGTCGGGTCGTAGACCCCGAAGTTCATCCGCCCGCCGATCGTGACGGGTGTCTTCGGTTTTGCGACAAAGAAGACGAGGAGCTGATTGTCCTTGAAGTCGACGTTAAAGACCTCGGGCTTCGCGATTTCGGAGGTGGCACCGTCCTTGGTGACGAAGGTGAAATAGCTGTAATCGCCGAGCGAATCGCGAATGGTGTTGGCGATTTCATTGAGCTCAGAGTGGTCGAGCTTCAGGTTGCTGTTCTTGTCGAAGTCCATAAGAACGCTCGAGGAGAAGATATCGTCGAAGCGCCAGACATTGCGCAGTTCCTTCAGCGTGCCGTCATCCGCGGCAACGATCTCGAGCCTGGCCTCGGCAAAGATATGCGGATGGGAAAGTGCTGGTGTGGCAAAGGCCATGACCGTTGCGGCCGCCCAGTAACCGAGCCTCTTCAGCATGCTCCCAAAACCCTTCCCGATTTCCCGCTTGAGGCCTCTCCCTGTCCGATGAATGGGACAAAAGTGGGACCCGATGCAGCGCTCAAGGCTCAGGAGTAGCGCTTGAACCATGCGTGAAGGTAGTCGACGAAGGCGCGGACCTTGGCCGGCAGGTAGCGACGATGCGGATAGACGGCGTAGATGCCGCGGTCCTTGGCGATGAAGTCGTCGAAGAGCGAGACCAGTTCGCCCGATGCCAGATAGGGGCGGGCAATGAAGTCGGGGATCATGGCCACGCCCATGCCAGCCCGCGCGGCGCGCAGAGTCGCGAGCGGACTGTTGACCTCGATCGGGCCTGAGACGTTCACCGAGATCATGTCACCATCCGCCTCGATGAAGCGCAGGCTGTTGTGCGAGCGTGAATTGGTGTCGATCAGGAACGGAATACGGGACAATTCGCTCGGATGGACCAGCGGTCCATTCTCGGCGATGAAGGCGGGTGTCGCGCACGCAAAGACGCGGAAGTCGGAGAGCTTGCGGGCAATCATGCCGGAATCGTCCAGCTTGGTGATTCGAATTCCGAGGTCGAAGCCTTCCTCGATCAGATCGACGAATTTGTCTTCCGCGACGATTTCGAGTGAGAGTTGCGGGTTCTCCCTGGCGAAATCGATCAGCGATTGTCCGACATCGGCATCGATGAAGGTGCGGGGAACCGTAACCTTGAGCTTGCCCTTGAGGTCAGCATTGTTTTCGCGCACGAGGTCTGCAAGGTTGTCGATCTCCTTCAGAATGTCGGCTGCGGTGCGAAAATAGGTGTGGCCGGCCTCGGTCAGCGAGAACTGTCGGGTTGTGCGGTTGAGCAGGAGCGCGCCGAGCTCATCCTCCAACTCACGGACATATTTGGACAAAAGCGCCTTGGACCGGCCCGTCTTGCGGGCGGCTGCGGAAAAACCTTCGGCTTCGACCACGTCGATGAAGGCTCTGATGCGCGTCAGCGTGTCCATGTCTGTCCCGTCCCCTCGCAAAGTTGCCGGATTGTGAACAAAGCGCCCGCTTCGTTCAATAGCTGCCGCAGAAACCGCGAAAAAACTTCCGGGCGGCTTCAAAAAATCTCTTGATTATGACGTGCGCATTTCTTATCTCCGGTTTGCCCAAAGTCGCACGTGCCTGTGGGTGTCCGCCGACCCTCGAACTGGGATTTATCCCTAAGGTGAGGTCATCGGTAAGGTACCTGGAACTAACCCCTCCAGTCGCTATTCCGGCCAACCGGGAAATGCGAGGACATCTTGAAGCAACGACGGTGCGGGCCTTTCTGGTTCTCTGCCGGCTTTCCATCAGCCGGGGTACTGAAGAGGCACACCATCATTGCCGGAAGTGCGGTAGGGTCTCCCTCCAATCCATGGCAGACAAAGCGGATTTATGCGCTCAGGCAAGAGTGCGTTCATCCATCGTTTCGCGCGTCGAGCGTTCGTACGGTACCGGTGTCTCCACCGACTGGTTTCGAGCGATGTCTCGCCGTCCTTTGTCCATCCGAAGCTTGGCCGCTTCGGGTATCGCTGGAATTTGGAAGGTTACATCGATGACCACTGCACGCATCCTCGACTTCATCAACACCCGACGTCCCGAAGGTCCCTGCCTCGTGGTCGACCTCGACGTCGTGCGCGACAATTTCGGTGCCTTCCGTCATGCCCTGCCGGACAGCGCCATCTACTACGCAGTCAAGGCGAACCCGGCGCCGGAGATCCTCCAGCTCCTGGCCTCGCTGGGCTCGAACTTCGACTGCGCTTCCGTTGCCGAGATCCAAATGGCACTCGATGCCGGTGCAGATGCCTCGCGCATCTCCTTCGGCAACACCATCAAGAAGGAACGCGACATCGCCCGTGCGTTTGCGCTCGGCGTCAACCTCTATGCCGTCGACAGCCACGAGGAAGTCGAGAAGATCGCGCGTGCCGCCCCTGGCGCTCGTGTGTTCTGCCGCGTGCTGACCGATGGTGAAGGCGCCGAATGGCCGCTGTCGCGCAAGTTCGGCTGCGTGCCGCAGATGGCCGTCGACGTTCTCGTCTATGCGCACCAGCTTGGCCTCGAGAGCTTCGGGGTCTCGTTCCATGTCGGTTCGCAGATGACCAAGGTCGATGCCTGGGACGGCGCCCTTGCCGATGCGAAGCGCGTGTTCAACTCGCTCGCCAAGCAGGGCATCGTCTTGAAGATGGTCAACATGGGTGGTGGTTTCCCGACCAAGTACCTGCGCGACATTCCGTCGGCAGAAGCTTATGGTCAGGCGATCAATGCGTCGCTGAAGAAGCACTTCGGCAACAACATCCCGCAGACCATCATCGAGCCGGGCCGCGGCATGGTCGGCAATGCCGGCGTGATCAAGGCGGAAGTCGTCTTGATCTCGAAGAAGTCTGACAATGATGAGCATCGCTGGGTCTTCCTCGACATCGGCAAGTTCGGCGGTCTCGCCGAAACCATGGACGAAGCGATCCGTTACCCGATCCGCACCGTCCGCGACGCCGACGACATGGCGCCTTGCGTTCTCGCCGGTCCGACCTGCGATTCCGCCGATGTGCTCTATGAGAAGAACATGTATCCGTTGCCGATCTCGCTTTCGATCGGCGACGAGGTTCTGATCGAGGGCACCGGTGCCTACACCACCACCTATTCGGCGGTGGCGTTCAACGGCTTCGACCCGCTGAAGTCCTACGTCATCTGACGTCTCCCGTGCCGGCCAACCGGCACGGACACTCACAATTATCGTCATCGCTTGGGATGGGAGGCCAGAATGGCCGCTGTTCTGGAAAGCATGCGCGCGCTTTTTGCGCCGGCGCCTGCCTTTGTCATCGATCATGAAACGCCGGCCGACGTGGTCGCGCGCGAGGCGCTGCTTGACCGCACCATGGGCCGCGACCGCCGCAAGAAGTCGTCGGAGAAGATCCGCCGCGGTCGGGTCCCGGCCGAAGGGCTGGCACTCGTTGCCCGTGATGCCGCAGGCCACGTGATCGGAACCGTGCGGCTGTGGAATATCGAGGCCGGCGTCAGCCGTGAAGGCCAGGGGGTCGAAGCCCTGCTGCTCGGTCCGCTCGCCGTCGACTGCGCCCATGAGGGCAAGGGAATCGGCGCGGCGCTGATGCGGGCAGCCCTTCTCGAAGCGCGCAAGCGCGGCCACGGCGCCGTGCTGCTCGTCGGCGATGCCCCCTATTATGAGCGTTTCGGCTTTTTTGCCGACAAGACGCAGCATCTGGTGATGCCGGGTCCGTTTGCCCGTGACCGCTTCCTGGCGCTGGAACTCGTGCATGGCTGGCTCGAAGGAGCTGCCGGCATGGTGGTCGCGTCCGGTCGCAAGCTGTCGCAGCCGACGGACCTGCGCCGCGCAGCCTGATCGAAGGCTCCCAGATGCTCGCTGAAGGGCCCGGCCGCGATTCGCTCGCGCCGGGCCCTTTCCTTTGTCCGCATGAGGCCGGGCGCACGCTGCTTTTCAATCGTCAACTCTGGCTGTGTCGCGTCGGCCACAGCTCCGAAGACGATCGTTGTTTTTCATAGCCAAGTGCTAACCTATTGATCTGCCTCAAGCGGCTTCTCTCTCCGGGGCTGCTAGCTGGCGCCGGCTTTAGGCCAGTATCTGTTTCAAGGAGAGAATGATGAGCACCGTCCGGACTGCCTCAACCCGCGCTCTTGCCGCGACCGCCACTTTGCTGCTGTTGACCACTGCAGCCTCGGCGGCCGACATGGCGCCGCTCATGGACCCGGCACCGGAAGCGGCGACCGAAACGTTTGCCGCGCCGAGCCCCTGGCAGGTCCGTGTGCGTGGTCTGGGCGTGATCACCAATGATTCGGGGTCCGTGAACGGCGTCGCCGGTTCGGATCTGTCCTACAGTGACAGCGTGATCCCCGAACTCGACATCACCTATTACCTCACCGACAATTTCGCCGCCGAACTGATCCTCGGCACGACCTATTCGAACATCTACGGGGAGGGGAGCCTGGCTGCCGTGGGCAAGGTTGGCAAGACCTGGCTTCTGCCGCCGACGCTGACGCTGCAGTACCACTTCACCGATTTCGGCGCGTTCAAGCCCTATGTCGGTGCCGGCGTCAACTACACCATGTTCTACAGCCAGAAGGGCGATGCGGCGACCGCGCTTGACGTCAAGGATACTTTCGGCACGGCGCTGCAGGTTGGTGCCGACTACATGATCAACGAGCATTGGGGCGTGAACTTCGACGTCAAGAAGCTGTTTCTGAAGGCCGATTTCGACGCGACCATTGGAGGTACGAACTACTCCGGCAAGGCCAAGCTCGATCCCTGGCTGATCGGCGCGGGTATCACTTACCGGTTCTAAGGCGGTTCAGTCTAAATCCCGAAGAAGGGCAGTCGGCACATGCGATTGCCCTTCTTTCCATATATGTAACGCAGGCTGCCTCCGATCTCGGAAGCCGTGCCTGGCCATTCCTGCGAAGGCCAGGTCGCGACAGTATTTCCTTAAAACTTGACCGCCAGACCAACGTTCACGGCATGCTGCTTCAGGCTGACTGCCTCCGTGTCTCCCGGAAATGTGACGTCACCAAAGTCGGTGTAGCGATACTCGACCCGAGTGATGATCTTGTCCGTGACGGCGTAGTCTGCGCCTGCGCCGACCGTCCAGCCATGCATGGTCTTGTCACGCTTCGCCACGACACTGCTCTCTGCATTCAACTCGGTTACGGCGTAACCTCCGGCCAGATAGAACAGAGTGCGATCTGCGCCGTAAGCCAGTCGCGCTCTCGCTGCGCCACTCAGGCCACTCGATACCGTGAAAGTCTCCCCTGAGAGCATCGAAGTGTCTTCGTTCCAGTCGTATGCCAGCTCAGCTTCGGCACCGAGGAACAGGTTGTTGCTGATCTCAAAGTTGTAGCCTGCAAATACGCCAAGGCGTGCGCCATCGGGGTCGAGTTCCAGATCCGAAGGCTCCAAGTCCGCCCACCCATAGCCGGTCAGGATACCGGCGTAACCACCACTCCATGAGAACTGTGCTGGGACGATTTCCGCGGCCGGTGGTTCGGCAGGAACATTCATCAACGCATCTGCGGCGAATGTGGGATTTGCCACGGCCATAACAATGCCGGCGGCGATGAACGAGTTTCTGACCATCATATTCCGTCTCCATGAAGTAGGCGTCATTTCTGAGCTCGCCTCATAACGGCGCTACGCCTTCAATGTCTGTGCTATGTGTCACTTTACGATAGTTCTGCAGAACATTGCGATGTGCGGTTGCTTTTGCCGTATGCGAAGAGGACTGGGGCACAGCCGGTGTGGCAAAACTCACGCACCCCTCACGCGCTCCTGATAACCACTGTCCTTTTTTCTGCCACGAGGGGGAACTATCTCCCGTCTCATCGCTTCTTGCTGCGGGGTCCGGCGCGAAAAATTTCGCACGGGCGGGAACAAATACGCCGGATAGGTTTAGGTGGTTATGTTGTATAATCATCACATACATTAACCAGAGATGGCGTTATAAGCGACCTTGTAACACAGGAGTTAATTACATGATGAAGAGCATCCTTCTCGGATCTGCCGCCGCTCTGGCGATTTCGACCTCGGCTTTTGCGGCTGACGCCATCTACGAAGCTCCGGCTGAACCGCCGATGGCTGCCATCGAAACCGCGCCACAGTTTTCCTGGGCAGGTGGCTATGCAGGTATCCTGACCGGCTACGGCTGGGGTGACGCGGACGTTGCCGGTGCCGGCAACGCTGATTTCGACGGTGCGCGCTTCGGCGGCTTCGTTGGCTACAACTGGGATCTCGGCAATCAGCTCGTTGTCGGTCTCGAAGGCGACCTGAACTATGACTGGAACGAGGAAACCGTCGCTGGCGTTGGTGACTTCGAAACCGGTTTGAACTGGTCGACCCGCGCCCGCATCGGTTACGCTATGGATCGCGCGCTTCTGTTCGCGGCTGGTGGTTACACCGGCACCAACCTTGAAGGCCCCGGCGGCGACGACACGCTGCATGGCTGGACCGTTGGTGGTGGCGTTGACTACGCCCTGACCGACCGCATGTTTACCCGCGTTGAATATCGTTACAACGATTTCGGCGATGGCAACGTCGGCGGTCGCAACGTCGACTTCAACCAGCACACGGTCAACGTCGGTCTCGCGGTCAAGTTCTGATCCGATCGATTGATTGATGAAGCGCCCGGCCGTCCCTTGGGATGGCCGGGCGTTTTTGTTGGGCGGAACCTCGCTGGCTTACGCGGCCCGATGCTCGATCGTCTTTGAGTTGCTTTCCCGGATCCCTGCTCGGCGGTTGAGCTCGAAACGATTGACGAGCGTCGTCAACAACACCGCTCCTTCTGCCAGCGTATGGCCGATGGCTGTGGTTTCCTCCACCATGGCGGCATTCTGCTGGGTCATCTGGTCGATGCTGTTGATCGCGGCACTGATTTCCTGAAGGCCGGTTGCCTGCTCCCGGGCTGCTGTTGCGATCGCATCGACATTGGTATCGATTCGGCTGACGAAATCGCCAATCTGATCGAGGGCGTGGCCGGTTTCGCCGACCAGCTGGACACCGGAAGACACTTCGACGCTGGACTTCTGGATTAGGCCCTTGATGTCGCGTGCTGCATTTGCCGAGCGCTGCGCCAGTTCTCGGACCTCCTGAGCAACGACCGCGAAGCCCTTGCCGGCATCGCCTGCGCGCGCCGCCTCGACACCGGCGTTCAGCGCCAACAGGTTGGTCTGGAAAGCGATCTCGTCGATCACGCCGATGATCTGGCCGATCTCGGATGACGCGGTTTCAATCCGCTCCATGGCAGACACGGCGGAGCGAACCACATCTCCAGACGCCACGGCACAGTTTTTCGCTTCTCTGACGAGTTCACGGGTCTCGCCAGTACGCTGGGCCGAAAGCCGTACCGTGGCCGTGACCTGTTCGAGGGCTGCTGACGTCTCTTCAAGAGCTGCCGCCTGTTGTTCGGTGCGATTTGCGAGGTTCGCCGAGGCTTCGCGCATTTCCTGGCTGTTCTCCAGCAGGCGGCGAGTCTCCTCCATGACCTTTTCCAAGGTCGTCTGGAAGGTCGCTATGGAGTGATTAAAGTCGTGGCGCAGCGGCTCGAAACGGGGATCGAAAGCCTCGTCCAGAGTCATGCGGATGTTGCATTCCGCAAGGCGATGCAAGCCAGCTCCCAAGGCCTCGATGACGAAGCGAAGGGCTTCCGCTTCAATCACCCGATCCTTGTCACGAAGAGCCCGCTCGCGGTCTACCTCGGCGCGTGCCGTTTCAGTTTCGGACTGCAAGCGCTGGTTTTCAAGACCGGCCTGACGGAAGACCTCGACAGCTGCCGCGATATGGCCGATCTCGTCCTTGCGGAGCGAATGGGGAACGGTGGCAGAGAAATCGCCGCCTGCCATATTGGTCATGAAGTCGGTGATCTCACCGAGCGGCTTCAGTGCGCGCCGGTGAATGAAGTAGACGCTACCGAGCGCAGTGGTGATGAGTAGAAGACCCAGCGTCAGCAGAAGAAGCTCGCGGCTAGATGTTTCTGCGGCCGCATAGGATTCACGGCTGACAAGATAGTCGCTTGCCATCGTCACCAACTGGTTCACCGAGGTTTCGTGATCGTGGAACTCGATCTTCAGTCTCGACAGAATCGGGGTGACAGCGCTGGCATCGCCAGCCGAAAGAGCGGGCTTCACCTCGTTCTGAAGCGTGCTCCAATAGCGGTCGCCCTTGGCGATGACTTCGTCATAAAGCTTCGTGCGCAGAGCGTCTGGCAGGGTGGAGTTCTTCCAGTATTCTCGGCGCTCTTCGTAGAGCGTCTTCAGCACGTCGAAACGGGGGATGTTGACGGCTGCTGTGTCTGGATGAACGAAGACCTCGTTGGCCAGCGCGTAGGATTCGATCAGATAGAGTGGCGGGGGAAGGATGTCGGCGATCAGGTCCTTGCCGTCGACGATCTCCTTATAGATCGGACCATTGACCTTGAGCGTCTGCAGCGTCTGTGCGCCTACTGCGGCGACGGCGACGATGCCGGCGGCAAGAGCGAGACCCGCTGCCGTCACCACGATTTTCAGGTTGAGTGTCATGTTGCGTCCGTTTGCATATCCGCCCGCCGGCGCGGCGCACGGATATGCGCCCTCAGCCAGGCGGCCGTGGTTGAGGAAGATTAGAAAATGCGATGGCGGAATGATTCCCAGTCCTGACGAGACGTGGCTATACTGTCTCTCGCTCGCCTCCCCCAAATTAGGGAGGGAATTGCTACCACATGGTTAAGGTAAGCAGATGGTCAACGGTATAGTGCGAATTTTCGCATTCTTTACCGCGAGACGCGATTTTGCACGCGAATACACGCAACTAAAGCGCTTCGAGCCGTGTTTGTCGGCAATCAGCCGGTGATGTCGACGACACCGCAGTCGCCCGCTTCAGAAGCGAAGGCGAGGAGTTTGCCGGTGCTGCTCCAGGCAAGCGAGGTCACGGCACCCTTGCCGGGACGACGCAACAGGGCCTCTTTGCCATCGGCGATGCGTACGGCCAGTATCATGCCGTCGATGAACCCGATCGCCAAAACCTCTTCCATCGGGTGGAAGGCGACCTGGGTGACGAGAATATTGGCGCGGGTGCCGAGTTCGAGCGGGGCCTTGCCCATTGGGCCGTCCTTGCCGGAAAACGGCCAGACGATTGCTGCCGGTGCACCTGACGAGGCGAGCCACTTGCCCTTGGGCGACCAGGAAAGGGATTTGACCTTGGCGGGATAGCCGGTCATCCGCATGTGGCGCGTGTCGGCGGCCTTGCCGTCGAGCTTCCAGCCATGCAGTGCGCTTTCCTGCATCATGGTGACCACGAAGCGCCCGTCGGGCGAGAAGGTGACGCCGGTATGGGCACCCTTCCAGTCGAGATCGACGGGTGCCCCTGCCGTGCCGACCCAATGCAGCGTGACGCCGTTGTAGCGGGCAACCGCGATGCGCAGACCCTTGGGGGCAAAATCGACGGCCTCGACCGTACGCTCCTCGACAAATTCCTTCGTCGTGCCATCGGCAAGCCGTACGAAGGTCGACTTGCCGTAGGCATAGGCGACCGCGCCTTGCGGACCGGGCGCGACGACCGAGATCCACTTGCGCGGCACATGGGCAACCTCGGTGACCGTGCCGTCATGGGCGATGCGCAGCACGCGACCGTCCTCGCCACCTGTCAGCAGGGTCTGGCTTGCCGGATCCTTGACGCAGGTCAGCAGACCGGCATTCGCCTCCGTTACCTTCTCGCCGCCATCCAGCCGATGAATGGCACCGCTCGCCGCGGCGAAGACCGGGATGTCACCGAGAAAATGGGTCGAGACAACGTGACCTTCGATATCGAGCGGTGCGACTGTGGGCATACGGACAGGCTTTCTTTCAGGCAGAACAATTCGGTCAGGCGAGGCGCAACAGCCCCGTTCAGGCGGTGGTGGCTTCGCAGGCCTTGAAGCTCGCTTCGAGCTTTTCGCGGTCGAGTTCGCGACCGATGAAGACGAGGCGGCTCTCACGCTTCTCGCCATCCTTCCACGGACGCTGGTGATCGCCTTCGACGATCATGTGCACGCCCTGAACAACATAACGCTCCTCATCACCTTTGAAGGCGATGATGCCCTTCAGGCGCAGAATGTTCGGCCCTTGCGTCTGCGTCACCTTCTGGATCCACGGGAAGAAGCGGTCCGGGTTCATCTCGCCACCCCGCAGAGAGACGGAGGTCACGGTGACGTCGTGGATAGCAGACGGGGCGTGGTCATGATGGTGGTGACCGTGGCCATGGCTGTGGTCGTGATGATGGTGATCATGCGCGTGATCATGGTCATGATGATCATGACCGTGGTGGTGATGATCGTGGTCGCAATCGGGGCCGCAAACATGGTCCGGGTCCTCATGATCGAGGAAATGCGGATCGTTTTCCAGCGCGCGCTCGAGATTGAAAGCGCCCTGATCCAGAACCTTGGCGAGATCGACGCCCGAGCGGGTTGTCGAGTAGATGCGGGCGGACGGATTGATCGCGCGCACGATATGTTCGATTTGGTGCAATTCGTCATGGCTGACGAGGTCGGCCTTGTTGATCACGACGACGTCGGCGAAGGCGATCTGGTCTTCGGCTTCGCGGCTGTCCTTCAGGCGCAGCGGCAGGTGCTTTGCATCGACCAGGGCAACCACGGCGTCGAGTTCCGTCTTGGAGCGGACGTCGTCATCCATGAAGAATGTCTGGGCGACCGGGACTGGATCGGCGAGGCCCGTGGTTTCGACGATGATGCCATCGAAGCGGCCGGGGCGGCGCATCAGGCCTTCCACAACGCGGATCAGGTCGCCGCGCACGGTGCAGCAGACGCAGCCATTGTTCATCTCGTAGATTTCTTCATCCGACTCGACGATCAGGTCATTGTCGATGCCGATCTCGCCGAACTCGTTGACAATGACGGCGTATTTCTTGCCGTGGTTCTCGGAGAGGATGCGGTTGAGCAACGTCGTCTTGCCGGCGCCGAGATAGCCGGTGAGCACGGTGACGGGTGTCGGTTTCGCGGATGCTTCGGTCATGAAAGCCTCTGGTGTCAGGGGGGTGCCGGGCGGTGCGGCTGTAATGGTGTTACTTCCATATAGGCGTTCCGCTTTGCCAGTTCAAAGGCTTTCGTGTGGCTCAGGCAGCGGCCAGCGCCGAGCGGACGTCGGTACGCGCAAAGTCCTCTCCGACGTAGAGAAGAGGGCAGTCGAACTCCTTGGCGGTGGCGTAGGGAAAGCAATCGCCGAAGTTAAGCGAGGCCGGGTGGATGCCTTTGCCGAAGCGTTGGTAGGCTGGGGCAGCGAGCTCCGCTCGGGACGCCGTGAGGTCGATGATCTCGAAGTTGAGCGATGTAACCAGCCGCGTCAATTCCTCCGTACACTTCTTCTGAAGCGCCACGATTTTCAGTTCGAGTAGCGTGCCAGCTGATAATGATAGACGCCTGTTGGGGATTTCCAGAACTGCTGCACAGGCCTTGGCAGTTGCTTCATTCTTGACGATTGCAATCAGCGCAGACGTGTCGAGTGCGATCACGCTGGAAGACCGTATTCATCGTACAGAAAGTCGTGACTTCTGTCAGCGAGCGGTTCACCGGGAACCGGGCGAGGGGCCTTGGCCATGATCTCTTCGATGATGGTTCGTCGTTCCAGAAGAGTTAGTGCAGGACGTCGGGCGGTCGGTTCGATCGCTCGCAGCACGACAGCATCTTGCCCGTCGCGGGTGATGATAACGGGCTCTCCGCTTTCGGCTCGCTCTACGAGTTCTTCGACCCGCGCGGCTGCCTGCTCCATGGAAACACGCATGCTGCTCCCTCAAGATCTCTCTCGACGAATATGCGCCTACCGCGTCGGCCCTGCAAGCTCACGTCAATGTTGCGACATCGAACCCGTGTACGTCGTCCAGCAACTCCAGAAGGCCCGCGACCGCATGGGCCAGCAATCGTTCCCCCCTCTCTGCCGTCGCCGCCGCCGCATTGCCGGCTACGCCTAGTGAGTTGAGATCCGACATCTTCCAACCGAAGGCGTGGGGGCCATAGGCGCGCAGGTGCGTGAAGCGGGTGGCGAAGTCTGACTGGCGCGACGGGAATGCCCGGGCCTTGGCCATGTCGATCTTGTCCGGTGCCAGGGCCAGCATGACAGATGTCTCGATGTCTCCGCCATGGATGTCGATTGCCTTCGCCTCGGGCGCAATCCAGCCGTCCGGCTGGCCGAAACGTGTCCAGCTGGTAGCGACCACCAGCATGTTGAAACGCACCCTGGCTTCGGTTGCAACAATGGTCAGTAGCGGGGAATTGCCGCCATGGGCGTTCATCAGCACCAGTTTGCGAATGCCCTGTTGGTTCAGGTCCTCGGCGACCCCAAGCCAGCGGTTGATCGCCTCGTCATAGGTCAGTGTCCGACTGCCTTGCACATGCATGTGTTCGATCGAGTAACCGACAGGTTCAACGGGCAGGATGGTCACGGGCAAATGCGAAGGCAGGGCCTGGGCAACGCGGCGCATGATCCCTTCAGCAATGATCGTGTCGGTCTCGAAGGGTAGGTGAGGGCCGTGCTGCTCGTACGCGCCGAGCGGCAGAACGGCAATCCAGTCGCGCCGGTCATCGGCTGTCTGGCTGAGATCGTTGTCCCTAAACCACAGTGCAGGTTTCGCCATCTGGTCTAACCTCATCATCTTCGTTATGCATGACAGCCGTCGCGGCGGAGTGCAGTGAGGGCCGCAGCGTTTGTCGACCGGGGAGAGTCATGGCGAAAAAGGACAAGGCCGACAAGGACCGCGGTGAAAAGAAGAAGGGCAAGAAGAAGGAACCGCCGGCTTCGGGTGTGCTGAGTGGCACCGTAACCCAGGTTGCGCGTGCCTTGCGAACCCGCCTTTCCCATGGGCTTGCCGAAAGCGGGCTCTATCCGGGCCAGGATGGCGTTGTGCAACTTCTCGCGCAGGAGGACGGCCAGACGCCGGGTGCGCTTGCCCATCAGCTCGGTGTCAAAGCGCCGACCATGACCCGCACCATCGGGCGGATGGAGGCGCAGGGCTTCGTCATGCGCCGTACCGACGATCGAGACGGACGCCTGACCAAGGTCTATCTCACCGACGAGGGGCGCGGCAGCGTGGCTCAGATCGCGGCGGTGACGGCTGCTTGCGAGGCTCATGCCCTCCAAGGCTTGTCGGGCAAGGAGGTGAAAATCCTGGTCAAGCTACTGGCGGTCGTCGAGGGCAATCTTTCGGGGCAGAGTGGGACCAGGGCTGCCGATAATGCCTTCGATGACGGTGATTGAAATCGCCAATTAAATTGTTTAATTAAATCTTTTAAGGGCGATCGAACGCCCACCGGCCTGCTGCGAGGGAGGAAACGTGGCACAAAAGGTAAAGCTTTCGACCATTGCGGAAACGCTTGGTCTTTCTACGGCGACCATTTCTCTTGCCCTGCGTGATAGCCCGCTCGTTGCGGTCGATACCCGCGAGAAGATCAAGGAACAGGCGCGCGCCCTCGGTTATATCTACAACCGGCGTGCCGCGAGCCTTCGTACCTCCCGCTCCGGGATCATCGGTGTCGTCGTGCATGACATCATGAACCCGTTTTACGGGGAAATCCTGAAGGCCATCGAGACAGAGCTCGACCGCAGCCGACATACCTTCATTCTCTCGAACCATTACGACAGCGTCGACAAGCAGCGCATGTTCATCGAGACGCTGCTGCAGCTTGGCGGCGATGGCGTGATCATGTCGCCAGCCATCGGTACGCCGCCGGAAGACGTGCTGCTGGCCGAAAACAACGGCATGCCGGCGATCTTCATCGCCCGCTCGATGGATGGGCTCGATGTGCCGATCTATCGCGGCGACGACAGCTACGGCATTTCGCTTGCCACCAATCATCTGATCGGGCTTGGCCATCGCTCGATCGCCATGATCGGCGGCACCGACCAGACATCCACGGGGCGCGACCGTTATCAGGGCTATGTGAACGCGCTGCGCAAGGCGGGTATCGAAGTCGATCCGGGCCTGCGCATTCCGGGTCCCCGCACCAAGCAGGGCGGTTTCGAGGCGGCTGTGAACTTCCTGTCTCTGCCGCAGAAGCCGACCGCTGCCGTCTGCTGGAACGATCTCGTCGCCATCGGGTTGATGAACGGCATTGCCCGTGCCGGTCTCATCCCCGGTCAGGACATCTCTGTCACCGGTTATGACGACCTCGAGGAAGCCTCGATCGCCACGCCATCCCTGACCACTGTCTGGAACGGTCAGGCGGAGGTCGGGCGGCTCGCCGCGCGTGCATTGCTCGACAAGCTTGCCGGCAGTCATGAGCCCGATGGCATCCATCTGATCAAGCCCGAGATGCGCATTCGCCAATCAACCGGCCCTATCCGCCGGTAACCTCAGAGCCGGCTTTTTTGCCGCGCGCCCATGATCCTCGCCCTGCAAGGAGACAGCCATGTCCGATCGCCCCCTCGTGCTCATTCCAGGCCGTATTCATCCGCGCGTCCGTGCCCGTCTTTCGGATCGGTTAGACCTTCTGGAAATCGCTGATGCAACGGCCGCAGATGTGGACGCAGAGAAGTTGGCGCGGGTGCGCGGTGCTGCGGTCTCCGGTCGATTTCCGGCTTCACTGATCGAGCGGTTGCCGAAACTCGAGGTGATCGGCAGCTTCGGCGTCGGCTATGACGGCGTCGATGTGAAGGCTGCCGCTGCTGCCGGGGTGGTGGTCACGAATACGCCTGACGTGCTGAACGATGAGGTGGCCGATACGGCGATTGCGCTTCTCCTCAACACCATGCGCCAGTTCTATTTCGCCGAGCGCTATCTGCGTGACGGTCGCTGGGAAAAGGATGGAGCCTTTCCGCTTTCGCCGCTCTCGCTCAAGGGGCGCAAGATCGGCTTTCATGGTCTCGGCCGGATCGGCATGGAGATTGCCAACCGTCTCCTGCCGTTCAAGGTCGAACTTGCCTATCACACGCGGCGCCCCCGCATGGCTGTCGATTTTACCTATCACGACACGCTGGCGGGCCTTGCGGAAGCGGTTGATGTGCTGATCTCCATCGTGCCTTCGACGCCCGAGACCAATGGTGCAATCAATGCCGACGTCCTCGCAGCGCTCGGACCGAACGGCGTGCTCATCAATGTCGGTCGCGGTTCGACGGTTGACGAGCCTGCGCTGATTGCCGCCCTTCAGGCTGGGACGATCGCTGCTGCAGGCCTCGATGTCTTTGCCGACGAACCTCGCGTGCCCCAAGCACTGATCGATCTGCCGAATGTCTCGTTGCTGCCGCATGTCGCGTCGGCCTCTGTCCCTACGCGTGAGGCCATGGCCGATCTCGTCGTCGACAATATCGTCAGCTGGTTCGACACTGGACGGCCGCTCACACCGGTTCCGGAAACGCCGCTTCCGAAGAGCTGATTCGGCGGTCAGCCTTCCGCAAGCTTGCCGGTGCATTCTGTTTCGATATGGGGTCTTGAGCGGAAGGATGCTCCGATGAAGTCCTCTCTCGCCATTGTGGCGACAGTCCTCCTGTGTGCAGGTATTTCGGTGGTCGGGCTCAGTATCTGGGCTTTGCCGCAGCGCGCTGAGCGAATGGCCGCCGATCCGATCGTGCTCGGCACAATTCCGCCTGCCAGCCATGCGCCGTCAGCTTTTGTGGGGAAACTGAATGCTGGCTCCGTGTCGCCGCCGGCTCTGTTTTCCGTGTCCAACTTCACGCGAAAGACCGTCTGTCTGGTGGAGCGCGGTGCGGCGCTCACCAGTCGCAGTCGCGACTTCTTCGCTCCACCCGATTGCGAAGAGGTCTGGCCTGGTCTGGCCCGGGCAACCACCTGGACCCAGCACGAAGATGGCAGTGTGACGATCAGCGATCCCGGTGGAGCTACCTTGTTGACACTGGTTCGAGGGAGGCACTTTTCTTACGAGGTGACGGATATACCCGGTGCAGATCTGGCGCTCCTAATGCTGCCTTAGCGTCAGCGGAGCGACGCACAGGCGTTGCAGAATTGCGCAGTAAAACCGCTCCGGTTGTGTTGTCTCTTTCTCCTTATTACATGTTCGCGCTAACATAGTGGATACCCTCTACAGGCACGCTCAAGTGAAAGCTCTCATCCAAAAGAATAGAGTCCAAGCGCTTGAATCCCTTTAGACAAAATGGTTAGCTCGCGCATCGCTGCCGGGAGGGGCCGACGATGCCCGCCGGTGGGGCAACAACTGGGAGGTAGTTCATGGATCGTCGTTCATTTATCAAGAAGGCTGGCGTGGCCGGTGCGGGCGCTGCGGCGTCCACGGTGCTGGCAGCACCCGCCATCGCGCAGGAGAACCCCAAGATTACCTGGCGCTGCTCTTCGGGTTTCCCGAAGGCGCTCGACACCATCTATGGCGCTGCTGAAGTCTTCGCCGCCGCCGTGAACGAAGCAACCGACGGCAATTTCCAGATCCAGGTCTTCGGGGCTGGCGAAATCGTCGGTGCGCTCGAAGGTGCAGATGCCGTTCGCGATGGCACCATCGAAATGGCTCATACCGCGTCCTATTACTTCTTCGGCAAGGATCCGAGCTGGGCATTCGGCACGGGCGTTCCGTTCGGCCTGAACCAGCGCATGACCAATGCCTGGCTCTATGAGGGCGGTGGTCTCGACCTGCTCAACGAGTTCTATGCCGCCAACAATATGATCTCGTTCCCGGCTGGTAACACCGGTGCGCAGATGGGTGGCTGGTTCCGCAAGGAAATCAACACGGTCGCGGACCTGCAGGGCCTGAAGTTCCGTATCGGTGGCTTCGGTGGACGCATCATCTCCGAACTCGGCGTCGTTCCGCAGAACATCCCGGGCGGTGATATCTATGCCGCTCTCGAACGTGGCACGATCGATGGTGCCGAATTCGTCGGCCCCTATGACGATGCGAAGCTCGGCTTCAACAAGGTCGCGCCTTACTGCTACTACCCCGGCTGGTGGGAAGGTGGCGTTACGCTGATGAACATGATCAACCTCGACAAGTGGAACGAACTGCCGAGCAACTACAAGGGCATCGTCAAGAGCGCGTCTGCGCTCGCCAACAGTGTGATGATGGCGCGTTACGACAGCCTCAACCCGGCCGCGCTGAAGCAGCTCGTGGCAGACGGCACTCAGCTTCGTCCCTATAGCCGCGAGATTCTGGAAGCCTGCTATGATGCGGCGACAAAGGTCTACGCCCAGATCAGTGCAGAGAACCCGCAGTTCAAGAAGCTGCATGATTCCTACATGGGCTATCGCGGTGACGGCTATCTGTGGTTCCAGCTGACCGAATACAGCTTTGACACCTTCATGATGCTGCAGCAGCGCGGCGGCAAGCTCTAAGCATTTCGTTCGAATTTCAGCTTGAAGAAGGCCCCGGGACGATCAGTCCCGGGGCCTTGTCTGTTTGTATCGTGATCTATTCCAATCGCTTATCGGCGTTGGACCAAAGAAAAACCCGGCGTCTCCGCCGGGTTTCTTTCTTGCGAAACCTTCGCCCTCAGTCGAAGCGCGGCAGACCGCCAGCATCGCCAGGGCCCGGCAGGCCGCCTGGCGCCGGAAGCGATGTGCCTCCTGCCGGTGGTTCGGCCTGTGGCGTTGTCGGGGCGCCAAAACTCGGCATCGCCGGCATGCCATCACCCGGTCCCGGAAGCCCCAGCGAAGGTGCTCCATCGAGGCTCATGCCCGGTAGACCGAAGCCGGAACCGCCCGCATCATTGATCTGATTGTTGATGTCGGTTTGGTTGATCTGTACCGGGGGCGCCTTGTAGTGGGTCACAAGGCCGGGGAACGCGATCAGGATGCCGAGCATCAGCACATTGATCGCGATGAATGGCAGAGTGCCCGTATAGATCGCTCGGGTGGTAATGGGGTCAATCATCCGATTTGTCGTCTGATCGTGCCACGCTTTGGTCGGAGCGACGGACCGCAGATAAAACAGGGCAAAGCCGAATGGTGGCGTCAGGAAGCTGACCTGAAGGTTTAGCCCCAGAAGAACGCCGAACCAGACAAGGTCGATACCGAGTTTGTCAGCGACAGGAGCCAGCAATGGCACCAGTACGAATGCGATCTCGAAGAAATCGAGGAAGCAGCCGAGGATGAAGACGATAATCGTGACAACGATCAGGAAGCCTGTCTCGCCGCCCGGCAGAGCCAGCATCAGCTCTTCGACCCAGATGTCGCCCGAGATCCCGTAGAAGGTGAGCGCGAAGACGCGGGCACCGATCAGGATGAACATGACGAAGGTCGCCAGCTTCGCGGTGGAGTCCAGCGCCTGCATCAGGGTCTTCATATCGAGCCTGCGCTTGGCTAGCGCCATCACGAGTGCGCCGGCCGCACCCATGGCACCGCCTTCGGTCGGCGTTGCGATCCCGAGAAAAATCGTTCCAAGGACGAGGAAGATGAGCGCGAGCGGCGGGATCAGGACGATGACAACCTGCTCTGCCATCTTCGAGAGATAGCCGAGGTTCCAATGACGGTTGGCCAGGGCAAAAACGTATGGAATGACCGCTGCGGCAAGTGCTGCCCAGACGACGCGCGTCTCGTAACGGAACTCAGTGAATACGAAGTAGTAGCTGATGAGGTACAGGCCGATCGCAGCCAGAAGGATGAAGTAGAGAGACTTCCCTCCCGATCCCAGTGGGCGCGCTTCAGGGGGAAGTGCTGGGGCCCATTCCGGTTTTATCAATGTCACCGCGAAGATGTAGAGGCAGTACATGCCGACCAGCATCAATGCGGGCAGCATGGCACCGACATACATGTCGCCAACGGAACGGCCGAGCTGGTCGGCCATGACGATCAGAACAAGCGAAGGCGGAATGATCTGCGCCAAGGTGCCGGATGCCGCGATCGTGCCGGCAGCAAGGCCCGGATTGTAGTTGTAGCGCATCATGATCGGCAGCGAGATCAGGCCCATGGCGATGACCGAGGCTGCCACGACGCCGGTTGTTGCCGCAAGCAGTGCGCCAACGATGACAACCGCGAATGCCAGGCCTCCGCGCACTGTGCCGAACAACTGGCCGATCGTGTCCAGAAGGTCTTCCGCCATGCGCGACCGTTCGAGGATCAGGCCCATGAAGGTGAAGAATGGAATGGCCAGAAGTGTGTCATTTCGCATGATGTCGAAGACACGGTTCATGTTGGCCTGGGCAAGCGGCCAGGACAATCTGATTTCCGGCGAGATATGGCTTAGTTCCACACCGAAAATGAAGAAGTAGATACCACCAGCGGCAAGCGTGAAGGCAACCGGATAGCCGATCAGCAGCATGCCCATCACGATGATGAACATGATGGGCGCGAGGTTGTGGGCGAAAAGATCAAGCATTGTTGCCCCCCTTCGTCTGGCTTGCTGCGTCTTCCGCAGACAGGTCAGGCTTGCCGTGTCCGGACACGACGGTGGTTTCCTCAAGGTCGCCACGAATGATCGCGTACCGCTTGATGATTTCGGAGAAGGCCTGGAGGTTCAATAGAACAAAACCCACAAGGATGCTTGCCTTGGCCGGCCAGATGATCAGGCCCCCGGCGTTAGATGATACTTCGCCCGAGGTGAACGAGCGCAAGAAGAATGGCCAGGCGAAATAGGTCATCATCAGGCAGAAGGGCAGCAGGAAGAAGACATGGCCGAAGAGGTCGATCCAGTCGCGTGTGCGCTTCTTGAAGGTGCCAGCCAAGACGTCAATTCGCACATGTTCGTTGCGCTGGAGCGTGTAGGCCGCTGCCAGCATGAACACGGTGCCAAACAGGTACCACTGTACTTCCAACCAGGCGTTGGATGACATGTCGAAGGTCTTGCGGATGATGGCATTGCCGGCGCTGATCAAAACGGCGGCCAGGAGCAGCCAGGAAACCCAGCGCCCAATGGCCCCGTTGATCGCATCGATCAGCCGAGAAACAGCCAACAGAATTGTCATTGTGTTTGTTCTCCCCTTGTCTTTTCGTGCTTAGAGCAATGGCAAACCGCGCGCAACCGGACTGCAGCGATCCTCATTCAGGGGCAACGAAAGTTGAACTCTCTGACAGGTGCAGCCGGGGCTGGCGCTGGCTTTTCGCCTGCGCGCTGCGCTTGTGCTCGCTTGCATTTTAACGGTTTCGATATGCCGCCCTTAAGAGGTTCTCGCTTAGTGGTTTGCGTGTCACCTCGAAGCAGTGCATTTTAGGAGTTGCTTCGTTTTGCGTATGACTGTGACGTTTTAGGACATGTTTTTCGCCGCGAAACAGGCACAAGGACTGGAAGAGTCATCGTTTGAAAACTGAGGTTTCTCGTCCAGCTCTGCCGGGAGGGCAGATCATGAATACCGAGAGGGGGCATGACAAGAATGTGCCCGCAGATGTGTATCTGTCGTTCGTGAGCTCTCTTTTCGACAACCGCTTCACGCTGTTTACCGGCATGGTTGTCCACATCCTCACATTCGTCACGGTCTATGTGCAGACGGGAGCAGCCTTCTACCTCTTCCTCTGCGCCTGCTTCGTCGCCGTCTTCTCGTTCCGGCTGAACTCCTTCTTTGTCTTCGATCGCGAAGACAAGTCGAAGCTGACGCGCGAGCAGATCGCGGCCTGGGAGCGCCGCTATGTCATCGGTGGTGCGTCAACTGCTGCAATCCTGGGCGTCGGCAGCGGTTACGCGATGCTCGCCTTCGAAGACACATTCGCGGAACTTGCCTGTATAGCTGTGACGATGGCCTCGATGGTGTCCGTTGTCGGCCGCAATTATGGTTCAAGGCTAGCTGTCGATCTGCAGACTTTGGCGTGCTGCGTGCCCATGATCATCGGCAGCCTTCTTGCACAGGATCTCTTCAAGGCCCTGTTGTCGCTGATGCTCGTGCCCTTTGGCCTCACGGTGCGGTCGATGGCCAACGGTGTGCGCGACTTCCTCTACGAGAATGTTCTGGCCTCTCGTGAAATGGCAAAAATTGCCGACCGCTTCGACACGGCTCTCAGCAACATGACTCATGGTCTGTTGATGCTTGATCCCAACAATCGGATCGAGGTGGTCAACCGAAAGGCTTGCGAATTGCTCAACCTCGGGGACCGTCGCCGTCTTATCGGCTGCGATCTCGACGTGGTTCTGCGCTATGGCGTCCGCCATACGTTTCTCGACGGGTCCATGTCGAGCCTATTGCAGAAACAGCTCGCCCAGCTCGTGCAAGGGCTCTCGAGCCGCGCGCTTATGCATTTTTCTGAAGATCTAGTGTTGGAGTTCTCCGCTAAGCGGCGCGAAGAGGGCGGTGTCGTGTTGATCTTCGAGGATGTGACGGCTCGGGTACGTGCCGATCGCAAGATCCTGCACATGGCGCGTTACGACAGTCTGACGGGGCTGCCACAGCGGGGATACTTCATCGACCTCATCCGCGAGCGTCTGGAGCGTACCGGCGAGTTCGGGACGACTGTTGGCCTGATGATCCTTGACGTCGCCGATTTTAAGCATGTGAACGATCTCAAGGGGCATCTGACCGGCGACAAGCTGCTGGTCTCGATCGCGTCTCGCCTTACGGAGTTTGCCGCAGGCAAGGCTATTGTCGGCCGCCAGGTGGGCGATCACTTCATTTGTTTCTTTCCCAACGTCGAGGACCGCGACGACCTTGAAGACGTGATGCGTAACCTGCATGTCGCCGCCAGCGCCGATTATGATGTCGAGGGGATGCGTGTCCCCGTTGTTTTCTCTGCCGGAGCCGTGCTTGCCGAGAGTGCTGCATTCGACATGGATGACTGGCTGGTCAAGCTGGATATCGCGCTGTTCGAATCGAAGGCACGCAGCCGGGGCAGCTTCACGCTTTTCGTCAAAGAAATGGATGCGCGTTACCTGGAGCGGCAGCGCCTTAAGGCGGATCTGAGGGCGGCCATCGACCAGCATGGCATCACCGTGGTTTACCAGCCCATGTTCACTCCGGATGGACGCGCGCTTGTCTGTTGCGAGGCGCTTGCCAGATGGCATCATCCGGAAAAGGGGCCGATCGCGCCGAACATATTCATCCAAATTGCAGAAGAAATGGGCATTGTCACAGAGATCACGGAGCAGGTGCTGCATAGAGCTTGCCTTGATTGCCAGACTTGGCCGGAAACGATTGGTGTCTCCGTAAACCTCTCTGTCCACGATCTCAGGCAGGGCGATCTCGCCGCGATGGTTGAGGGTATCCTCTCAGAGACTGGGCTGTCGGCCAAGCGTCTGCATCTTGAGGTCACGGAAAGCAGCCTTATCGAAGAGCTTACTCCAGCTCGCGCCGTTCTGGACCGGCTACGTGGGCTCGGGATCACGATTTCCATCGACGATTTCGGCACTGGCTTCTCGAGCCTGAGCTATCTGGATACCCTGCCTGTCGATGTGGTGAAGATCGATCGTTCTTTTGTTCGCAACATCGGACAGGACGCCCGCCGGTTGAAGCTCCTGCGAGGTATTGTCAGCCTGACGCGTGGTCTTGATATCGGGATCGTGGTCGAAGGTGTGGAAACGCGGGAGCAGTTGTCGCTGATCAAGAAGCACAATTGTGCAGATCTCATTCAAGGCTATGTCTTCTCGATGCCGATCGCCGCCCATACCATCGGCGCTCTTGCGGAAGAGGCCGAAGTCAACGGGATCGCGGCCCACGCCGGCGTAGCTTGACGCATCACTTCTGGTGTTTGTTTCCGTTTCCAGTCATATTTACCGCGCGTGGCAGGGATGGTTGCGGATGCGACTGTTAACCTTAATCTTTGGCATTTTAATATCTTATTAATTTTCAGGGGGGCGAGGTGGAACGATAGCTGATACCCCATGCCATCGGTTGCAGCCGGCGGAGTATCAGTATGGAACTGGAAGGCTTTTCGGAACGATTGATGCGCTACCTCGATTTCATCGAGTATCGCCGGATCGAAACGCAGGAAGATTTCGAGGATATCGAACAGCTGCGTTACAAGGCATACAAGGCAGCGAACGTGCTGCCGGTCGCTGCGCCAAGCATGATCGACGATGCTGATTTCGACAGCCACGCCTATGTGTTCGGGATCTATTATTTCGAAGAGCTTGTCAGCACGATTCGGCTTCACCACGTGACCCCGAGACATTCCCTATCCCAGTCGGCAGGCGTCTTTCCCGACGTGATGGAGGCTTATCTGGATGCGGGACTTACCTTGATCGACCCCGCGCGTTTCGCTGTCGATCCAGACGTGGCAAGCGAGTTGCCCGTTCTCCCCTATATCACGCTTCGGACGAGCATTGTCGCTGCCGCCTATTTCAAGGCGGACCGCGTTTTGCAACACGTAAGGCCGCATCATGCTGCCTTCTACAAGCGGGTCTTCTATGCGGAAACCGTTGTCGAGCGGCGGATGACAGAGATCTATGGTCTTGAACTCACACTCATGGCCACCAACACCCACACGACCGGTGCGAAACTGCTCAAGCGCTATCCGTTCTTCGATTCCGGGGTGCACGAGCGCCGTCTGATGTTCGGACGTGGGGAGGGGGCGCTGGCTACCACGCCGCTGACAGTGCTGCCCTCGGCGCGACTCGTGGCTGCGGGAAAGGTCACAGGCGCCGTCGCTGGTCGGGATTATTGACCACAAGCGTCGGATCCGATTGCGCTCCGTCTGGCGTTTGTGTATGCGGGAAATAGATACATTTATGCCCATGGTTTCGTCAGATGTGATTCCGCCGTGGTGCCGCTAGGCTTAAGATTTGGGAGATCGAATATGAGCGAACATCATTCCGGTCCGGTCGAAACCGGTGCTTCCATGGACTACAAGGAGCACGAGAAGACCTATGACGTCTTCATCGCTGGCACCAAGTACGGCACTGTCATCCTGGTTGCGCTGATGATCGCAATGGCTGCAGGCTTCTTCGGCGGTGCTGGCCTGCTCGGCGGGTTCTTCATCTGGATCGTGCTGTCGGTTGCCGGCGTCTTCATGATGCGCTGAACAGCGACGGAGTGTTGATTGAGGAGAGGCGGTCCTGCAAAGGATCGCCTTTTTCTTTGCCCATCGCCCGTATCAATCCATGGCCATGAAAAACGGCGGGTCACCCCGCCGTTTCGATATCTTGCCGATGGTTCTGGCCTCAGCTGGTCGTGCCGCGTGTGCGCGCCAGGCCCTGTTTGGCCGGTTCGTATTTGGGATCGAGGCGCAGCGCATGGCTGTAGGACTGGCTGCACGAGCCTTGTCGCCGCGGCGCTCGTAGATGAGAGCCTGGTTGGCCCAGCTTTCGGCGATACTGTTATTCAGCTCGATCGCGAGGTTGAAGTCGGCGAATGCGTTGTCGTCGTCGTTCAGGGCGACATAGGAGACGCCGCGACCGTTGTAGGGCTCAGGCGCCCGTGGCGAAAGCGAGATCGCCTTCGAGAAGTCTTCGATCGCCTTGGCGTGGTCGCCGCGCAACTGATAAATCAAGCCGCGATTGTGGTAGGCGCGACCATCGGTCGTGTCGAGCTGAATGGCGCGGTTGAAATCGCCGAAGGCCTCGTCGATGCGGCCGGCCTGGCGATAGATATTGCCACGGCCGATATAGGCGACGTCGTAGTTCGGGTTGATCTTGAGCGCTTGGTTGTAGTCGGCGGCGGCTTCGACCGGCTTACCCATGTTGCGGTAGACCAGGGCGCGGTTGGCATAGGCTTGGAAAAATTGCGGGTTCAGCTGCAGGGCGGTGTTGAAATCATCGAGTGCCTGACGGAACTGCCCTGCGCGACCATAGGCCGAGCCGCGCACATTGTAGCCTTCCGGATCGCGCGGGTTGGACTGGATGACTGATGTCAGCGAGGCGATGTTTTCCTCGGAGCCCTGGGCCCGGTCAAGACGAATGACATCCGTGGTTTCCGTCGTGGTGGCGCAGCTTGCCAGGGTCAGTGTAGCGAGCAGGGCCGCCGCAGTGGCCAGTCGCGGCAAGCGCGAAGCCTGGGAGGCGGAGAGGAACACGGAGGTTTTCGTCATGAGGCGCATCATCCGGCAGCCGCCAGAACCCGTCGTTGGGCGTTGGACAGCGCAAGTTCGTGTTGCATATCAAAAGAGCGGCGGCGATTCGTCTCGCCCCCGCCCTCATTTCATAGGAAAACGCCCAAATCGGGGCAGATCAACGGCCGCGTGCAGCCGGCAGCAGGCCTTCGCGCTGCATCTTCTTGCGCGCCAGCTTGCGAACGCGGCGAACGGCTTCAGCCTTTTCGCGTGCACGCTTCTCAGACGGCTTTTCAAAGAAATCGCGCATCTTCATTTCACGGAAAATGCCTTCGCGCTGCATTTTCTTCTTGAGAGCGCGGAGCGCCTGGTCAACGTTGTTGTCGCGGACTAGTACCTGCACGTTTATCCCGTTCCTTTGGTTTTAAATGTTGGTCCTTCCGTCGATGGAGGTCACATCTTCGGAAACAGCGTAATGGTTCGCGCGGCCACTGAGTCCGGCGATTGGGTTGCGAGATACCAGAAGACCCTGGTGAAGTCCATATGGCACAAGGCTTCCAGCCAATAATTTTGCGGCCTACACTGCACTTCTTCCGGGGTGTCGAAAGACGGATGACAATGCGTCGCAAAACGGACGTCATGTCGTGGGTTGATCTGCGACCTGTATCATCCTACCCACATGCCTGAACCACAGGAGTTTAAGGCGAATGCGCAAATATTCGGTCTTTGCCGTTGTCCGTGAGGCGATGCGTGCCCACAAGGGATGGGAGGCTCAATGGGTCTCTCCCGAGCCGCGGCAGTCCTATGACGTGATCATCATCGGTGCCGGCGGCCATGGTCTTGGGGCTGCCTACTATCTCGCCAAGGAGCACGGCATCACCAATGTCGCTGTCATCGAGAAGGGCTGGCTCGGCGGTGGCAATACCGGCCGTAACACGACGATCATCCGGTCCAACTATCTCTATGAAGAGAGCATGGACATTTACGAGCATTCGCTGAAGCTCTGGGAAGGTCTGTCTCAGGACCTCAACTACAATGTCATGTATTCGCCGCGCGGCGTGATGATGCTGTCGCACAATGTGCATGACCAGCAGTCGTTCAAGCGCCATGTGAACGCCAACAATCTCTATGGCATCGACAATGAATGGCTGACGCCGGAGCAGGCCAAGGCCTTCTGCCCGCCGCTCGATATCTCGAAATCTGCCCGTTACCCGATCAATGGTGCAGCGCTTCAGCGCCGCGGCGGCACGGCGCGTCACGATGCGGTTGCCTGGGGCTATGCGCGTGCGGCGTCGGATCGCGGCGTGCACATCATCCAGAATTGCGAAGTGACCGGCATCCGCCGTGGCCCGAATGGCGAAGTCACCGGCGTTGATACGACCAAGGGCTTTATCGGCGCGAAGAAGGTCGGCGTTTCCGCGGCCGGCCATTCCTCCGTCGTCATGGGGATGGCGGGCGTTCGTCTTCCCGTTCACTCGACGCCGCTGCAGGCGCTCGTCTCCGAGCCCTTGAAGCCGATCTTCCCCTGCGTGGTCATGTCGAACACCGTGCATGCCTATATCTCGCAGTCGGACAAGGGCGAGCTGGTCATCGGTGCCGGCACCGACCAGTACAATTCCTACAGCCAGACCGGCGGCATGCAGATCATCACGCATACGCTGGATGCCATCTGCGAGCTCTTCCCGATGTTCCGTCGCGTGAAGATGATGCGCCAGTGGGGCGGGATTACCGACAACACGGCCGACCGTTCGCCGATCCAGAGTGTCACGCCGGTTCCGAACCTCTTTGTCAATGCCGGCTGGGGTACGGGCGGTTTCAAGGCGACGCCGGGTTCGGCCAATCTCTTTGCCCATCTCATCGCCAAGGGCGAGCCGCACCGGCTGGCTCAGGGCCTGACGCTCGACCGGTTCCGCACCGGCCGCCTCATCGACGAGGCAGCCGCCGCTGCCGTGGCGCACTGAATTAGGGATCGTCCATCATGCTGGTCATCAAATGCCCCTATTGCGAAGAAGAGCGTGCAGAGCTCGAGTTTCGCGCCGCCGGTGAAGCGCATATCGCGCGTCCCGCCGACATCGCCTCGATCACGGACAAGGAGTTCGCCGATTACTTCTTCCTGCGCGACAACCCGAAGGGTCTGATCTTTGAGCGCTGGCGCCATATCCATGGCTGCGGACGCTTCTTTAACGCCGCCCGCGACACGATCTCCGACAAGATCCTGCTGACCTACAAGGCCGGTGAACCCATGCCCGATCCCGCAACTCTGGTTGCCCCGTCTGCATCGAAGGGAGAAAAGGCATGAGCGCTGCCAACCGTATTCCCGGCAAGGGCCGCCTGACGCCGGCGCTGACTGCCCGCTTCACCATCGATGGCCGCACGCTAACCGCTTACGAGGGCGATACCGTCGCCTCCGCGATGATCGCCAACGGCATGCATCTCGCCGGCCGCTCGTTCAAGTATCACCGTCCGCGCGGCATCCTGACATCAGGTCCGGAAGAGCCGAATGCGCTGCTCGACGTCTCGCGTGACGCTGCCCGCCGCCAGCCGAATGTGCGGGCGACCGTGCAGGAAGTCTTCGACGGCATGAAGATCGAGACGCAGAACCGCTGGCCGTCACTGTCGCTCGACATCGGCGAGGTCAACAATCTGCTGTCGCCCTTCTTCGCCGCCGGCTTCTACTACAAAACCTTCATGTGGCCGAAGGCTGCCTGGCACCAGATCTATGAGCCCTTCATCCGTCGCGCTGCCGGTCTCGGCCATGCGCCTAAGGAAGCCGATCCGGATCATTACGCCAACCGCTATGCGCATTGCGACGTGCTGGTGATCGGTGGCGGTGCCGCCGGTCTCGCTTCGGCGCTCGCTGCCGCCCAGACGGGTGTGCGCGTCATGATCGTTGACGAGCAGCCGGAAATGGGCGGCGCCTTCCACTTCGACACGGGCGCCACCGTCGACGGCCAGAGCGGCTGGGACTGGGCGCAAGCCACCGTCGCGAAGCTGATGGCGATGTCCAACGTCACCGTGCTCTCGCGCACGACGGCCTTCGGCTATCACAACCACAATTACGTGGCGCTGGTTGAGCGTGTTACCGACCATATCGCCAAGCCGTCGAAGAACCAGCCGCGCGAGCGTTTGTGGCAGGTGCGTGCCAAGCGCGTTGTTATCGCCAGCGGTTCGATCGAGCGTCATATGGTGTTTGCCAACAATGACCGGCCCGGCATCATGCTGGCAGCGGCGGGCCGCACCTATCTCAACCATTTCGGCGTGGCCGTCGGTGCCAAGGTCGGCGTGTATACGGCGCATGACTCGGCCTATGAAGCGGCGATCGATCTGAAGAAGGCTGGTGTTTCCGTGCCTGTGATCGTCGATGCCCGTGAGAAGCCGGGCGACAAGGTTCTGGCGGAAGCCCGCGCGCTCGGCATCGAGGTGCTGACCGGCCATGGCGTCGTCGACACGGCTGGCCGTCTGCGCGTCCGCTCGATCACCGTTCGCCGCAATGGCGGCGGCGCCACCCGCAAGATCGAGGTCGATTCGCTCCTGATGTGCGCCGGCTGGACGCCCTCCGTGCACATGTTCTCGCAGTCGCGCGGCAAGCTGAAGTTCGATGCTGCCAACCAGCGCTTCCTGCCCGATATCTATGTGCAGGACTGCATCTGCGTTGGCGCCTGCAACGGCACCGACGATCTGCAGGCGCTGCTCGACGAGGCGACTGCTGCCGGTCTCTCCTCGGCCAAGGCTGCGGGTGCGACCGAGACGCCAGCCGTCTCGCTCTCGGGCGCCAATGCGCATGCCTGGACCGGCGGCATGATCGGTGCTGCCGAAGGCGCTGGTCGCGAAGACAACGTCAAGGCCTTTGTCGACTTCCAGCACGATGTCTGCGCCAAGGACATTCGTCTGGCCGTGCGCGAAGGCATGCATTCGATCGAGCATATCAAGCGCTTCACCACGAACGGCATGGCGTCTGACCAGGGCAAGCTCTCCAACATGCATGGTTTGGCCATTGCCGCGGAAGTGCTCGGCAAGGAAATCCCGCAGGTTGGTCTCACCACCTTCCGGGCACCTTACACGCCCGTAACCTTCGGCACGCTGATCAATCACTCGCGCGATGCGCTGTTTGATCCGGTGCGCAAGACACCGATGCATGCCTATGAAGTGTCCCAGGGCGCCGTCTATGAAGATGTCGGCAACTGGAAGCGCGCCTGGTACTACCCCAAGGGCGGCGAAGACATGCATGCCGCCGTCAACCGCGAGTGCAAGACGGTCCGCGAGGCGGCCGGCGTGTTCAACGCCTCGACCCTCGGCAAGATCGAGGTCGTGGGCCCCGATGCGGCCGAGTTCCTGAACCTGATGTATACCAATGCCTGGGACACGCTGAAGCCCGGCAAGGCGCGTTATGGCATCATGACCCGCGAAGACGGCTTCATCTATGACGATGGCGTCGTCGGGCGTCTCGCCGAGGATCGCTTCCACGTGACGACCACGACGGGCGGTGCGCCGCGTGTCATGCACCACATGGAAGACTATCTGCAGACGGAATTCCCGCATCTGAAGGTCTGGCTGACGTCGACCACCGAACAATGGGCGGTCATTGCCGTCCAGGGTCCGAAGGCGCGCGACATCATCGCGCCTTTCGTCGAGGGCATCGACATCTCGAACGAAGCCTTCCCGCATATGAGCGTGGCTGAGGGCAAATTCTGCGGCGTGCCGACGCGTCTCTTCCGCGTGTCGTTCACCGGCGAACTCGGTTTCGAAGTGAACGTGCCCGCCGATTTCGGCGCTGACGTCTTCCGTCAGATCTGGGAGCGCGCGCAATCACTTGGTGCTTGCCTCTACGGCACCGAGACCATGCACGTGCTGCGCGCCGAAAAGGGCTATATCATCGTCGGTCAGGACACCGACGGCACGCTGACGGCTGACGATGCCGGCCTCTCCTGGGCGGTGTCGAAGAAGAAGACCGACTTTGTCGGTATTCGCGGCATGAGGCGTCCAGATCTGGTCAAGGAAGGCCGCAAGCAGCTCGTCGGGATCTTCACCAAAGATCCGAACGAGGTGCTGGAAGAGGGCGCGCAGATCGTCGCCAACCCGAACCAGCCGAAGCCGATGACCATGCTCGGTCACGTGACCTCGTCCTACTGGTCGGAAAACCTCGGGCGTTCCATCGCGATCGCCATGGTATCAGGTGGCCGCGCGCGTATGGGTGAGACGCTCTATGTGCCGATGAAGGACAAGACCATCGCGGTGGAAGTGGCCGACATGGTATTCTTTGACAAGGAAGGAGGCCGCATCCATGGCTGATATGTCTGTTGCAGAACGCAAGACCGTTCTCGCCGGCTTCCATGGCGGCAGCGCCAAGGTGCGCCTCACGCCGGCGCTTCCCGCGACCCGTGTGTCGCTGCGCGCCGGCGCTGATGCCGTCGCGGGCCTCTCCAAGTCGCTCGGCCTGAAGCTGCCGACAAAGCCCAAGACGTCCGTCTCGGCCAAGGGCCGCACGGCCTTCTGGATCGGTCCGGACGAATGGTTCCTGATCGACGAGAAGGGCGATGCGCTGATGGCCGATTGCGCCGCCTCCGGCGTGGTGCATTCGGCGGCCGACATCTCCCACCGCAACACCGCGATCATCGTCTCCGGTCCGGCTGCCGCTGACACGCTGAACGCGGCCTGCCCGCTCGACCTCTCGCTCGCCGCTTTCCCGGTGGGTGCGGTGACGCGCACCGTTTTCGGCAAGATCGAGATCATCCTCTACCGCGTCGAGGAAGAGACGTTTCGCGTCGAATGCTGGCGCTCGTTTGCAGAGTATGCGTTCGGCATGCTCGCCGAGGGCGCGGAGGATGCCTCGCTCTGAGGGGTGGGGTGTTTGAATGGGTTCGAGGAGGTCGGGGTGACCCGGCCTTTTTTGTTTGGTTGTGTGCTGATCTCGCTTCGGTCTGGTTCGCATGGTATCGTCTGAGCCGGCACACCAGAGCAAGGAGGTCAAATACGATGAAATCCTTGGGACAAGATACCCTGAAGGCCGTGGACGATCTGGTTCAGATCGGTGGTTTCGCGTCTGCGGACGAGGCTGTGCTTGCTGCCATCGAGGCCTGGCACCAATCGGCGGAGGATCCCGTCCAGCAACTTGAGGCCATCCGGCTGCGGGTGCGTCGCTCGATCGATGATCCTCGCCCAAGCCTCAGCGTGGAAGAGGTGGACGCTGCACTCGACGAGATGATGGCTGAGGCGCAATCGGTGCTGGGACGTGCGGCGCGCTAAGGTCCGCTTTCGCCCCGAGGCGTTGAACGATCTTCGAGATATCTTTGCGTTTGTGCAGTCGCTTAGCCAGTCGCCTGTGACCGCGAGACGCTATGTCGGTCGTATTCGTGCGCGATGCGAGAAGATCGGCGATGCGCCCTATGGCGGCGTGGCGAGAGACGACTTGGCTCCTGGGCTGCGCATGGTTCCTTTCGAGCATAGTGCGGTCGTGCTCTACCTCGTTGATGCTGGCGACGTCGTGATCACCAACATCTTCTATGGGCGGCGGAACTACGCGGCTCTGTTCGGCTCAACCGGTTGAACCTTCCCACCCCGCCCATTTCACCCAGCGCCCATGAAAATCCGCCCGGCCGATCTCGCGGGTTTCGCCTGTCGGCCAGAGCGTGAGCAGGAGTGCCGCCCCTTCCGGCTTGCCGTCGGCTTCCAGTTGCAGGCGGGCGAGCGGTGCGGCTTCCGTCGCGCGGGCGCCCGCTTCGGCGATCAGGGCTTCACCTTCGGCCTTCGCCGCCGGAGGCAGATATTGCCAGGCGATGGTGTGGTCGATCACATGCGTCATGCCTGGGCGTGGCGTGGCAAGCCGGTGCCGCAGCCAGTCAATGGCGTCGGCCTTCTCGACCTTCAGGCCGCTGTCGGTCGCCATTTCGAGTGCCGCTGCCGTGCGGTCGAGGCGGTCCTGCTGGTCGGCCCAGATATAGGAGAAGAGCCGCAGGCGGTCGTCTTCGGAGGCCGGGTCGAGCGGGTTCAGATCGCAGCCTGCGCGTTCGGTGATTTCGATGGGGGCTTGTGGCGGCGGCGGGCCTTCCCAGCGCGGGGCGAGGTCGACGGCTGAGGCCTGGCCCCAGCGGATGTTTCCCAGTTGGTAGTTGTAGCGGTCCAATTGCAGGTTCAGCCCGGCGCTGGCACCGACTTCCGAGAGGATCAGCGGTTTGCCGGTGAGTGCTGCGATCGTCAGGAAGCCGGGAAGCAGGGCGGAGGAGCGGCGCACCTCGTTGGTCTGTGGGGCGGATTTCAGTCGCTCCAGGATGAAGGCTTCGTCGCGGCGCATGGCAGCTTCCACGGCGGCCCAGAGCGTGTCGTCATCGACGTCATGCGGCGGGTAGACGCCTGCAAGTGCTGGGTCCTGGCCGGATCGGACCAAGGCATGCAGCGTGCCGGCGAGCCTGAGGGCCAGCGCATCGCCGGTGCCGTCGGGATTTCCGGGCCAGCCGAGCACTGTTGCCCCGACACGGCTGTCCCCGGTCAACCGCTCTGCCGCCAGCGTGCAGAGGCGGGCGGTGAAGGGGGAGCCGAGATCTGCACAGGCTTTTGCCTGGCGCAGGAAACTCTGGCGGATCAGTTCGCTGCGGTCGTCGCTCATGGTCTGAGGCACCTTTCGTGTCAGACGCCTTCCGGGCGATCCTTCGGGTCGAACTGGGAAATCGTGATCCAGTCAGCGGTGAGGGCCGGCTTGCGCTCGTCCTCGATCTCGACGGTCACCTCATAGGTGTTCATCAGCATGCCGGCGCCGCGAAAGCGGGCCTCGGCGAGCTTGAAGGATCCCCTGATACGCTTGCCCGTCTTCACCGGCGACAGAAAGCGGAGTTTCTCGAAGCCGTAGTTGATACCCATTGTCTGCTCGCGGATTTTCGGCAGGCAGTTGTAGTTCATCGCCGACAGCAGTGAGACGGTGAGGAAACCATGGGCGATCGTGCCGCCGAAGGGCGTTTCTGCAGCCGCGCGCACCGGGTCGGTGTGGATGAACTGGTGGTCCATGGTGGCGCCGGCAAAGGCGTCGATCATCGGCTGGTCGACGGTGATCCAGTCGGATACGCCGACAATGGTTCCAACGAGGCCCGGCACGTCCTTGAGCGAAATCTCTTGCGGCATGAAAAGAACCTGATCCTTCAATAATTCCCGCAAGGTACAGCCGCTTGATGTCATGCGGAAGAGGCTAACGTCACTGGCGTGGAGAAACTCAGCTCTCGACCCAGAAATCGACGTTGCGGGCTTTCACGCTGATCTTCGTGGCGCTGCGGCCAGTCTGAAGTCGGCGCCATTTGCGCTTGTCCTGTGCGGGAAGGGCGAAGTCCTTCGGTTCGGTCGAGCGGTTGAATAGCACTGCAACACGGCACTCGTTGCCCGTCTCCCGATCCAGGGAGGCAAGGACCATGGCGAAGCCGCCGAGATCGGGCGTTTCCCAGTCGCCAACGGTCATCGGCTGGCCGTCGGCATTCAGCCATGCCACGTCATTCTCTCCGGCGAGGATACGCATGTCCATGAAGCAAGAGAAACGCTGGCGCATGGCGGCCAGACGGGCGGTGGTGTCGATCAGCTCCTCGTCCGCCCCAGACCAATCGAGCCAGGTCATGGCATTGTCCTGGCAATAAGCATTGTTGTTGCCGCGTTGCGTGCGGCCGAACTCGTCGCCGGCCGTCAGCATCACGGCACCTCGGCTGGCAAACAGCGTCGAGAGCAGGGCCTCGACATCCTGCCGACGCTTCTTCAGGATCGCCTTGTCGGAAGTTTCACCCTCGACCCCGTTGTTCCAGGAATGGTTCTCGTTGTGGCCGTCGCGGTTTTGCTCGCCATTCGCCTCGTTGTGTTTGTGCTCAAAGGAGACGAGATCATAGAGCGAAAAGCCGTCATGGGCGGCGATGAAGTTGACGCTGCGGGTCTGCCCGTGGCCGTCATGGGCGAAGAGATCGGCGGAGCCTGCGAGCGCCGTTGCAAGATCGCCTGTCGTCCAGGCGTCGCCCCGCCAGTGGCGGCGGAAGGTGTCACGGGCGCGGTCGTTCCATTCGAGGAAAGCGGGCGGGAAGCGGCCGAGCTGGTAACCGCCGAGCCCGATATCCCAGGGTTCGGCGATCAGGATGCGATCCTCCAGCACTTCGTCCTCAAGGATGGCTTTCAAGGTCGGGGCATCCTGATGAAAACCGTCCCAGTGGCGACCCATGATCGGGGCGAGGTCGAAGCGGAAACCATCGACACCAGCTGAGAGAACGAAGTGGCGGAGCGTATCGACGATCAGCTGGCGGATAAAGGGATGGTCGCAGGCCAGCGTATTGCCGCAGCCGGTGTCGTTGACCAGCGTGCCGGGATCATCCGCCACATGGCGGAAGAGCGAGCGGTTGTCGATGCCGCGCATGGAAAGCGTCGTGCCGTGCAAATCGCTTTCGCCGGTGTGGTTGAAGACGAGGTCGAGGATGACGCCGATGCCCTCGGCATGCAGGGCGGCGACCGTGTCGCGCAGTTCCTTCACGCCGCCCGGCACGAGGCGCGGATCAAGCGCCATCATCGCGACGGGATTGTAGCCCCAGCTGTTGGTGAGGCCGAGGGGTGGCAGATGGCGCTCGTCGATCCAGGCGGTGATCGGCATGAGTTCGACCATGTCGACCCCGATGCGCCTGAGATGGGCGAGGATGGCGGGGTGGGCGAGGGCGGATAGCGTGCCGCGTTGGGCGTCCGGCACATCCGGATGCAGCATGGTCAGCGCTTTGACGTTGACCTCGTAGATGAAGCCTGTGCGCTCGCCGAGGGGTATCATCGGCTTCAACGGCTTGTGTGCCTTCAGGATCGATTTCGGCATCAGGTCGGCGGTGTCGACGCCGAACTGACCAAGGCGTGTGTCGTAAACGAAGGGCCGGTCCAGCTCGGTGGCGTAGGGATCGATCAAGAGCTTGGATGGATCATACCAGTGGCCTTGCGCGGGATCATAGGGGCCGTGGATGCGGAAGCCGTAGCGGGCGCCTTCCCTGACGTCTTTGGCAAAGACGTGATGCACATCGCCGTCGCCGCGCACCATCGTGAGGCGGGCGAGTTCCGTCTCGCCCCCCTCATCGAAGAGGCAGAGGTCCACGCGTTCGGCGTGATGCGACCAGAGACGGAAATCGGTACCGGTTTTGCCCAGGGTGGCTCCGAGCATCGGCTTGGTCATGGATCGCCTCGTGGTCCGGTTGATTCGCGCGCCTGATGGAACATAGCAGGCGGGCGGCCCCGGACCAGAGCGGTTGCGCTTACATGGCCTTGAGGTTCACGGCTTTCACGGCCGCTTCCTTCCGTTCGCTATAGCGATCGGTCAGGTAGTCGGAGATGTCACGGGTGAGGTAGGTGAACTTCACCAGTTCCTCGCAGACATCGACGACGCGCTCGTAATAGGACGAGGGCTTCATCCGGCCATTGCCGTCGAATTCCTGGTACGCCTTGGCGACCGAGGACTGGTTGGGGATGGTGATCATCCGCATCCAGCGGCCGAGCAGGCGCATGGCATTGACCGCGTTGAACGACTGAGAGCCGCCCGAGACCTGCATGACGGCGAGCGTCTTGCCCTGGGTCGGCCTGATAGCGCCGACGGAGAGCGGGATCCAGTCGATCTGTGCCTTCATGATGCCGGTCAGGGTGCCATGACGCTCGGGGCTCACCCAGACCTGGCCTTCGGACCATTGGGAGAGGTCGCGCAGTTCCTGCACCTTGGGATGGCTCACCGGTGCATCGTCGGGAAGCGGCAGGCCGGAGGGGTCGAAAACCTTCACCTCGGCGCCGAAATGTTCGAGCAGGCGCTTGGCTTCCATGGCCAGCAGGCGGCTGAAGGAGATCGGCCGCAGTGAGCCATAGAGGATCAGGATGCGCGGCTTGTGGGTGGAAAAAGGGCGCCGCAGCGCCTCCAGATCCGGCATGCGCACGTGGTCGAGATCGGCGGCGGGCAGGTCGGTATTCACATCAGACAACGCGCTTGCCCTCCGCATCGAGAACGGCTTCGCCGTCTTCCTTGACGAATGCCGAGGTGAAGGCGTCTGATGGCAGAATGTCGAGGACCAGCTCGGACGGCCGGCAGAGGCGTGTGCCCAGGTCGGTGACGACGAGCGGACGGTTGATCAGGATGGGGGTTGCGATCATCGCGTCCAAAAGCTGGTCGTCGGAGAGCGCGGGATCGGCAAGCCCGAGTTCCTCATAGGGCGTGCCCTTTTCGCGGATCGCCTCGCGGACCGAAAGGCCGGAATCGGCGATCATCTTCGCAAGCTTTTCCTTGCTCGGCGGGGTCTTCAGATATTCGATGACATCAGGCTCGATGCCGGCATGGCGGATGAGGTCGAGCGTATTGCGCGAGGTGCCGCAGGCCGGGTTGTGATAAATGGTGACGTTCATGAAATTTCAGGCCTTTGCTTCATTGGCGGATCTGGCAGAAACGGCGTTGCCGGCCTCGTACCAGCCCTTGCTGCGATTGACGACGGCGACCAGCGCCAGCATCACCGGCACTTCGATCAGCACGCCGACGACGGTTGCAAGGGCGGCGCCCGAGTTGAAGCCGAAGAGGCTGATGGCGGTGGCGACGGCCAGTTCGAAGAAGTTGGAGGCGCCGATCAGGGCAGAGGGGCCGGCGATGCAGTGTGCCTCACCGGTCATGCGGTTCGCCAGATAGGCGAAGCCGAAGATGAAGACCGTCTGCAGGAAGATCGGCACGGCAAGGATCGCGATCACGATCGGCTGGGCGAGGATCTGGTTGCCCTGGAAGGCGAAGAGTAGCACGACGGTCAGCAGCAGCGCGCCGATCGAGAGCGGCTGTATCTGGTCCTGGAAGCGCTGGAGTGCGCGACCATCGCCACTGCCGAGCGCCCGCCGCAGGATCTGGGCGACGATAACAGGCACGACGATGAAGAGCGCAACGGAGATCAGAAGCGTATCCCAGGGCACGATGATCGAGGAGACACCGAGCAGGATCGCGACGATCGGGGCGAAAGCCAGCACCATGACGGCATCGTTGAGTGCGACCTGAGTGAGCGTGAAAGGCGCATCGCCGCGGGTCAGGTTGGACCAGACGAAGACCATGGCGGTGCAGGGTGCAGCCCCGAGCAGGATGAGGCCGGCGATATAGCTGTCGATCTGGTCGCTCGGCAGGAACGGCGCAAACAGCCAGCCGATAAAGATCCAGCCAAGCACGGCCATGGAAAAGGGCTTGACTGCCCAGTTGGCAAAAAGCGTGACGCTCATCCCGCGCCAATGGGTTCCAACTTCGCGGATGGCGGCGAAGTCGATCTTCATCAGCATCGGAATGATCATCAGCCAGATGAGGACTGCAACCGGCAGGTTGACCTTGGCGATCTCGGCCGAACCGATGAGCTGGAAGAGGCCGGGGAAGACGGACCCGAGCGCGATGCCGGCGGCAATGGCGAGGGCAACCCAGAGGGTCAGGTAGCGTTCGAAGGTGGACATGGATCAGGCGACCTCAGGAATGGCGGCTTCAGCGGTCGTACCGATCTCGGTCAAACGCTTTTGCAGCGAGAGCTTGTCGAGGCTCGCCATCGGCAGGCTGACGAAAATGGAAATACGGTGATTGAGCATCCGGTAGGCCTCCGCAAAGGCGAAGTGCTTCTCGCTGTCCGTGCCTTCGGCGGCTGCCGGATCCGGCACGCCCCAATGGGCGGTCATCGGCTGGCCGGGCCAGACGGGGCAGGCTTCGGCGGCGGCATTGTCGCAGACGGTGAAAACGAAATCGAGCTGCGGCGCGCCTGGGACTGCGAACTCGTCCCAGTTCTTCGAACGCGCGAAGCTCGTGTCGTAGTTCATGCCCTTCAAAAGCTGCAGCGTGTAGGGGTGAACCTCCCCCTTCGGCTGGGAGCCCGCCGAATAGGCCTTGAACTTGCCCTGGCCGAGCCTGTTCAGAAGCGCTTCGGCGATGATTGAACGGGCGGAGTTGCCGGTGCAGAGGAAGAGCACGTTGTAGATCTTGTCGGACATGACAGGTCTCTCAGTTAGGGCGGGTGATTTCGAGGGTAGGGGAACAGCATGCGAGATCGTCGATCAGCGGCTGGCAGAGGCTGGCATTGCCGCCACAGCAATCCTTGAGCAGGTAAAGCGCGACAGCGCGGAAGCGATCGAGATCGGCGCGGTAGATGATCGAGCGGCTTTGGCGCTCGCCTGAAACGAGGCCGGCCTGGGACAGTGTCGACAGATGCGCCGACATTGTGTTTTGCGGCACGCCGATCAGGCGGGCGAGTTCGCCAGCGGGAATGCCATCAGGCTCATGCGCCACCAGAAGGCGGAAAGTCTGCAGCCGGGTCGGCTGGGCAAGGGCGGCAAGCGCCGCGATCGTCGATTTTTCATCCATACTTCCAGAGTAGTGGATATATTGGGTGAGTCAATGCGCTGATAGGCCAAATACGAAAACCCCCAACCCTTGCAGGCCGGGGGCTCAAAATCCTCTCGAAGGACTGCTGCGATCAGGTGATGACCGTCGGCTCGTTCATTCCGGTGTAGCGCTTAATCTCAGCCACCTCTTCCGCTGCCGCGATCAGGTCGGCCAAGGCTTCCTGCGTCTCGATGCCGTGGCGTGTGGCGTCCGGTTCGTAGCGCTCGACATAGAGACGCAGCGTTGCGCCAGAGGTGCCGGTGCCGGAGAGGCGGAAGACGATGCGGCTGCCGCCTTCGAAGAGGATGCGGATGCCCTGGTTCTTCGAGACTGAGTGATCGATCGGGTCGTGATAGGCGAAGTCGTCGGCCGCCGTCACGGTCAGGCCGTTGATCTTGGTGCCGGGCAGGCTGTCGAGCTTTGCCCGGAGTGCTGCGACGAGGGCGTTGGCATTGTCCGTATCGACGCCTTCGTAATCGTGGCGGGAATAGTAGTTGCGGCCGTATTCGGCCCAGTGGCTTTCCACGATCTGCTTGACGCTCTGCTTGCGGGCAGCGACGATGTTGAGCCAGAAGAGCACGGCCCAAAGACCGTCTTTCTCGCGCACATGGTCGGAACCGGTGCCGAAGCTTTCTTCGCCGCATACGGTGACCTTGCCGGCATCCATCAGGTTGCCGAAGAATTTCCAGCCGGTCGGGGTCTCATACATGCCGATGCCGAGCTTTTCAGCGACGCGGTCGGCTGCGGCACTGGTCGGCATCGAGCGGGCAATGCCGGCGATGCCTTGCCTGTAGCCGGGGGCGCAGGTGGCGTTGGCGGCGATCATCGCCAGACTGTCGGACGGTGTCACGAACATGCCCTTGCCGACCACCATGTTGCGGTCGCCATCGCCATCGGAGGCAGCGCCAAAGTCCGGTCCGTCGGCGCTCATGACGTCGTCATAGAGTTCCTTGGCGTGGACGAGGTTCGGGTCCGGGTGGTGGTGGCCGAAATCGGGCAGGGGGACCTCGTTGCGCACCGATCCTGCCGGCGCGCCCAAGCGCTTTTCGAGGATCTCGACCGCATAGGGGCCGGTGACAGCGCTCATACTGTCGATCACCACGCGGAAGCCGCCCGCGATCAGCGAGCGGATGGCCGGGAAGTCGAAGAGGGTTTCCATCAGGTCGGCATAGTCGGCGACCGGGTCGATGACCTCGACGGTCATGCCGGCGAGATCGAAACTGCCTGTTGTGTCGAGGTCGATGTCAGCGACGTCGGCGATCTTGTAACTGTCGATGTTACGGGTGCGATTGAAGATCGCGTCGGTGATCTTCTCCGGTGCCGGGCCGCCATTGCCGATATTGTATTTGATGCCGAAGTCTTCGGTCGGGCCGCCGGGATTGTGGCTGGCCGAGAGCACGATGCCGCCGAAGGCATGATATTTGCGGATGACATGCGAGGCGGCCGGTGTCGACAAAATGCCACCCTTGCCGACCATGACCTTGCCAAAGCCATTGGCGGCAGCCATTTTCAGCGCCACCTGGATGACTTCGCGGTTGTAATAGCGGCCGTCGCCGCCGATCACCAGCGTCTGGCCTTCGAAGCCCTCCAGGCTGTCGAAGATCGCCTGAATGAAGTTCTCCGCATAGTTCTCCTGCTGGAACACCGGAACCTTCTTGCGCAGTCCCGATGTGCCGGGCTTCTGGTCCGCATAGGGTTTCGTGGAGACGGTCGAGATCATCGATTACTGGCCTTTCGAGACGAGGCGTTGATAAAGTTCGGCATAGGTCGCGCCGCTCCTTGTCCAAGAGACGTCGGATTTCATGCCCTGCTTCTGCATCTGCGACCAGAGACGCTGGTCACTATAAAGGCGCAGCGTGCGGCGGATGGCGCGGCGGAAGGCATCGGCCGTCACCGGCGCAAACTGCACGCCGGTCGCCACGCCCGCTGCAAGCGCTGCTTCATTGGCGTCAATGATGGTATCAGCAAGGCCTCCGGTGCGGGCGACAAGCGGTACGCAGCCGTAGCGAAGAGCGTAGAGCTGGGTCAGGCCGCAAGGTTCGAAGCGCGAGGGCACGAGTATGATGTCGGAGCCCGCCTGCATGACATGGGATAACCCTTCATCATAGCCTAGCACCATGCCGACCCGGCCGCGATGATGGGCAGCGGCATTCTCTAGGGCGGCCTCGATACCGCTTTCCCCGGAGCCGAGGATGGCGAGCCTGCCGCCGGCATTGACGATCTCGTCGATGACGTCTGGCAGCAGGTCCAGACCCTTCTGCCATGTCAGGCGCGATATGACGCAAAAGATTGGCCCATCGTCTCCATCGAAGGCGAAGCGCTCGACCATGGCCGCGCGGTTACCGGCACGTTTCTTCAGGGCGGTGCCCGAATACTTGCTGCTCAACAAAGGGTCCGTGGAAGGGTCCCAGACATCGGCATCGATGCCGTTGACGATGCCGTAGAGGTCGGCGGTGCGGCTGGCAATGACGCCGTCGAGACCCATGCCGAATTCCGGCGTCAGGATCTCCTCCGCATAGGAGGGGCTGACCGTGGAGAGCGCATGGGCGGTCAGAAGACCGCTCTTCAGGTAGCTGATCGTGCCGTAGTATTCGAGCGCTTCGTGCCAGGCATGTCCCGGCAGGCCGAGATAGGGGAAGAGTGTCGCGCCGAATTGCCCCTGGAAGGCGATGTTGTGGATGGTGATCAGGCTCGGCACTTCAGGCGCTTCGGCATAGCGCATGTAAACGGGCACCAGTGCACCCTGCCAGTCATGCACATGCACCAGTTCCGGTTTGAAGCTCGGCAGCACGCCCGCCGCGATCTCGGCGCCCACCTTGGAGAGAACGGCAAAGCGCTTCCAGTTGTCGGGATAGTCCCGTCCCTGTGTGTCCAGATAGGGGCCGCCCGACCGTTCATAGAGCGGCGGGCAGTCGAGGATCAGAAGATCGAGGCCCTCGTGCCTCACCTCGAGAAGTGTGACCCTTTCATCGAGGATATCCTCGAATACGTGGACCTTCTTCGGCTTCTTCACCGCCTTCATCACGGCCGGATAGCCGGGGATCAGCGTCTTCGTCTCGACGCCATGGGCGGCGAGCGCGATCGGCAAAGCGCCCGCAACGTCGGCGAGGCCTCCGGTCTTGATCAGCGGATAGAGTTCAGAGGCGACCGAAAGGACCTTCATGGATGCGACTAACCCAATTTGTCGAGCATGGCCTGCGTGATGAGGCAGATCCCGTTTTCGCTGCGACGGAAGCGCTTGGCATCCATTTCCGGATCCTCGCCCACGATCAGCCCCTCCGGGATCACCACGCCATGGTCTATCACGACATTTGTGAGACGCGCGTGACGGCCGATCTGTACCTTCGGCAGGACGACGGCGCCTTCGAGACGGGAATAGGAATTGGCGCGGACACCGGTAAACAGCAGGCTCTTGTAGAGTGCCGACCCCGAGATAATGCAGTCCCCGGAGACCAGCGAGGAAATCGCCGAGCCACGGCGGCCTTCGTCGTCATGCACGAACTTGGCAGGTGGCGTGATCTCGGAATAGGTCCAGATCGGCCAGGACTTGTCGTAGAGGTCGAGTTCGGGAACGATGTCGGTCAGGTCGATATTCGCCTGCCAATAGGCGTCGATGGTGCCGACGTCCCGCCAGTAGGGCTCGCGCTCGAAGTCGGAGCGCACGCAGGACTGGGCGAAACGGTGGGCGACCGCTTTGCCGCTCTTGACGACATAGGGGATGATGTCCTTGCCGAAGTCGCGGCTCGATTCCGGGTCTGCGGCGTCGCGGCGCAGCAGCTCCATCAGGAACTTGGTGTGGAAGACGTAGATGCCCATGGATGCGAGGGCATGGTCTTCATTGCCGGGAATGCCCGGCGGGTCGGCCGGCTTCTCGACGAAGTCGATGATCCGGTCGGTCGCGTCGACATGCATGACGCCGAAGCCGGTTGCTTCCATGCGCGGCACTTCGAGGCAGCCGATGGTCACATCTGCGCCCGACGTGACGTGCTGCTGCAGCATCAGCTCGTAGTCCATCTTGTAGATGTGGTCGCCGGCCAGGATGACCATGTATTCCGGCGCGTAGGATTCGATGATGTCGGCATTCTGGTAGACGGCGTCAGCGGTGCCTTCGTACCACTGAGTCTCGGACACGCGCTGTGAGGCCGGGAGGATGTCGAAGCTCTCGTTACGTTCGGGGCGGAAGAAGTTCCAGCCGAGTTGCAGGTGGCGGATCAGCGAGTGGGCCTTGTACTGGGTGGCCACGCCGATGCGGCGGATACCGGAGTTCAATGCATTGGAGAGGGCAAAATCGATGATGCGGGCCTTGCCGCCAAAATAGACGGCGGGCTTGGCGCGCCTGTCCGTCAATTCCTTCAGACGGCTGCCGCGGCCACCGGCCAGAACATAGGCCATGGCATCGCGCGATAGGCTTCTTGCCGTTTTCTCGGTCATGTATTTCCTCCCCTTACTGTTCCAATTCCAGCATGATCACGGCCAGCGGCGGCAGGGTCAGCCCTGCTTTTGCCCATCCGCTTCCCGTGGCATGCGCCTCCACGCGGCCACCGTTGCCCTTGCCGCTGCCACCATAGATTTCGGCATCGGTGTTCAGTATCTCACGCCAACGGCCGGCCGCAGGCAAGCTCAATTCGTATCGCTCGTGATAGTTCGGCGTCAGGTTGCAGATGACGGCGATCGGCCTTTCGCCGGGTGCCTTGCGCAGCCAGGCAAGCACCGAATTCTCCTGGTCATCCGCATTGATCCATTCGAAGCCTTCACCCTCGCAGTCGCGGGCGTGCAGAGCCGGCTTGGAGCGATAGGTGAAGTTCAAGTCGCGGACCAGCCGGCGCATGCTTTCATGCGGGGCGTAGTCCAGCAGGTTGCCAATCGAGGGAGCGCGCTTCGGACCACTCGCTCCACTGGGCGAATTCCTGGCCCATGAACAGCAGCTTCTTGCCGGGATGGCCCCACATGTAGCCGTAATAGGCACGAAGATTGGCAAACTTCTGCCAGTCGTCGCCGGGCATCTTGGCGATCATCGAGCCCTTGCCGTGCACCACTTCGTCGTGGGAAATCGGCAGGACGAAGTTTTCCGAGAAGGCGTAGAGCAGGCCGAAGGTCAGCTCATGGTGATGGTATTTGCGGTAGATCGGATCGCGGGCGAAATAGCTCAGCGTGTCATGCATGAAGCCCATGTTCCACTTGAAGCCGAAGCCGAGGCCGCCCTCGTGAACCGGCTGCGACACCTTGGGCCAGGATGTACTCTCCTCGGCAATGGTCATGATGCCGGGATGGCTGCCATAGACATGGTGGTTCATCTGCTGGAGGAAACGCACCGATTCCAGGTTCTCCCGCCCACCATATTCGTTGGGGATCCACTCGCCTTCCTTGCGGGAATAATCGAGGTAAAGCATCGAGGCGACCGCATCGACGCGCAACCCGTCGAGATGGAACTTCTCGGCCCAGTAGAGCGCGTTGTTGATCAGGTAGGACGAAACTTCGATGCGCCCGAAATTATAGATCGCCGTGTTCCAATCGGGATGGAATCCTTGACGGGGATCGGCATGCTCGTAAAGCGCGGTGCCATCGAAGTTGCGAAGACCGTGGGCATCCGTCGGGAAGTGTGCCGGGACCCAGTCGAGAATGACGCTCAAGCCCACCTTGTGGCAGCCATTGACGAAGCGGGCAAAGCCCTCCGGCTCGCCGAAGCGGGCGCTGGGCGCATAGAGGCCCGTCGTCTGGTAGCCCCAGGAGGGATCGTAGGGATGCTCGGTGACGGGCAGGAATTCGATATGGGTGAAGCCCATGTCGACACAGTATGGGATGAGCCTTGCGGCCATCTCGTCCCAAGAGAGCATGGAGCCGTCATCGCGGCGCTGCCAGGAGCCGGCATGAACCTCGTAAATCGAAATCGGCTGGCGGCGCTGGTCGATGCTGGCCCAGTGTTTGCGATGCGCCTCGTCTTCCCAGTTCTGTTCGAGTTCCGGGGTCGTCACCGAGGCGTTCTTCGGCCGCATCTCGGCGCGGCGCGCATAGGGGTCGGCCTTCAGCGGCTGCAGATAGCCATGCGGTCCAACGATCTCGAACTTGTAGGTCGCGCCAGCCCGGACATCAGGCGCAAAGATCTCCCAGATGCCGGTGTCGCGGCGCAGGCGCATGACATGCCGGCGTCCGTCCCAATCGTTGAAGTCGCCCACGACGGAAACGCGGCGCGCATTCGGCGCCCAGACGGCAAAGTGAAAGCCGTCCACCCCCTGATGCGTGATCGGATGGGCACCCATCTTGTCGAAGAGGCGCAGATGCGAACCTTCCTTGATGAAGTAATCGTCCATCGGCCCGAGGATCGGCCAGAAGCTGTAGGGGTCGGTGACCGTCCATTCCGCATCGCCGCGGGTTGCGCGGTAGCGAACCGGCAGGATGCCGTCCAGCTTGACCGGCCCGGAGAAAAAGCCCGCATCGTGGTGCCGGACCAGTTCGCCAATCGGCTCCCCGGCCAGATTGTGGGCGACTACTGTCTCCGCGCCCGGGATGAAGCAACGCGCGACATGGCCAGCGCCTGCCTCGTGCACGCCGAGAAAGGCGAAGGGGTCGCCATGCGTCCCATGGATAATCGCTTCGATTTCTGCTGCCGACGGTGTATCCGGCTTCGCTACGTCACCGCTCCTCTTCGGTGATTTTGCCATCAAGCTCTCCAGATATCCGCGTTGTACTGCCGTATGGTGCGGTCCGAGGAGAACCAGCCCATGCGCGCCGTGTTGCGGATCGTCTTGGAGTACCAGGCGGATTTGTCAGCCCAGATATCGTCCACGTCGCGCTGCGCCTTGGCATAGGCGTCGAAGTCGGCGGCGACCATGAACCAGTCATGCTGGTAGATGCCCTGCATCAGATCGGCATAGCGGTCACGGTCATCAGGCGAGAAGACGCCAGACGCGATCGAGGAGAGGGCCTGCTGCAATTCGCGCGAGGCGTCGATCGCAGCGCGGGGATTGTGTCCCTCGGCCCTGATGCGACCGACCTCGTCTGCGGTCATTCCAAAAATCACGATGTTCTCCTCGCCTACATGATCGCGCATTTCGACATTGGCGCCGTCGAGCGTCCCAATGGTCAATGCACCGTTCAACGCGAACTTCATGTTCCCGGTTCCAGACGCTTCCATGCCGGCGGTGGAAATCTGTTCGGAAAGGTCGGCCGCAGGCACCATGACTTCGGCGAGTGAGACGTTGTAATTGGGGATGAACACGACCTTCAGCAGGCCGCGCACCGAAGGATCCGTATTGATCACGCGGGCAACGTCGTTCGCCAGTTTGATGATCAGCTTGGCATTATGGTAGCTCGGAGCCGCCTTGCCGGCGAAGAGTTTGACGCGCGGCACCCAGTCGCGTTCCGGATGAGACCGGATCTGGTCGAAGAGGGCGACCGTCTCGATGATGTTCAGAAGCTGGCGCTTGTATTCGTGGATGCGCTTGATCTGGATGTCGAACATCGCCTGTGGGTCAATCTTGATGCCCATGCGGCTTGCGACGAGGCTTGCGAGCTTTTGCTTGTTGGAGAACTTCACCGCCGCGAATTTCTGCTGGAACGAGGCGTCGTCGGCGAAGGCGTCCAGGTTTTTGAGCTTCGTCGCGTCGTCGAGGAATTCCGGGCCGATCACTTCCTTGATCAGGTTGGTGAGATCGGGATTGCACTGCATCAGCCAGCGGCGGGGCGTGATCCCGTTGGTCTTGTTGTTGATGCGGGTCGGGTAGAGCTTGTGGAGATCGGCAAAGACCGTCTCCTTCATCAGCTCGGTATGCAGCGCCGAGACGCCGTTGATCGAGTGCGAGCCCATGAAGGCCAGATTGCCCATGCGCACGCGGCGGTCACCGCTTTCGTCGATCAGCGAAATCTGGCGGATTTCATGGTCGTTGAAGCCACGCTTCTTGCGCGCGTCGAGAAGGACCTTGGCGTTGATCGCATAGACCAACTGCATGTGGCGCGGCAGGAGACGTTCGAACAGTGGCACCGGCCAGCTTTCCAGCGCTTCCGGAAGCAGCGTATGGTTTGTGTAGGAGAAGGTCTTGGACGAGATCTCCCAGGCTTCATCGAAGGCGACTCCGTGAACGTCAACGAGAAGGCGCATCAGTTCAGCGACGGAGACGGCGGGGTGGGTGTCGTTGAGCTGGATCGCGACCTTGTCCGGCAGTTGCGCGAGCGTATTGCCCTGCTGCAGGTGACGGCGGACAATGTCCTGCAGCGAGGCCGAACAGAAGAAGAATTCCTGGCGCAGGCGCAGTTCCTGGCCGGCAGGCGTGGCGTCGGCCGGATAAAGGACGCGGGTCAGCGATTCCGCCTTGTTGCTCTCGCGCAGCGCACCGATATGGTCGCCGGCATTGAAAGCATCAAGCAGGATCGGATCGATCGGCTGGGCTGACCAGAGGCGGAGCGTGTTGACGCGTTCGCCGCGCCAGCCGACGGCGGGCGTGTCATAGGCGGTGGCAATGACGCGCTCGCCCTGCTTCCAGACGTAGCGCGGCTCGCCGTCGGGCCCGTCAACGGTCTCGACCGTCCCGCCGAAGCCGACTTCGTAGGAGCTTTCGCGGCGCTCGAATTCCCAGGGATTGCCGTGGGCCAGCCAGCTTTCCGGCAGCTCGACCTGCCAGCCATCTGCCATCTGCTGGCGGAAGAGGCCGTGGACGTAGCGGATGCCATAGCCATAGGCCGGGATGTTGACGGTTGCCATACTCTCCATAAAGCAGGCGGCGAGACGACCGAGGCCGCCATTGCCCAGCGCTGCGTCAGGTTCGAGGCCTGCGATCACGTCGAATTCGACGGACAGAGATGAGAGTGCCTCGCGGATGTCGTCGATCAGCCCGAGGTTCGACATGGCGTCGCGCAGGAGGCGGCCGATTAGGAACTCCAGCGACAGGTAATAAACCCGCTTGCCATTGTTCACATAGGTGGTGCGGGTGGATTCCATCCATGTGTCGATGATGCGGTCGCGCACCACGAGGATGGTGGCGGTCAGCCAGTCATGCGGGGTCGCAACCTTGGCATCTTTACCGATGCTGTAGGTCAGCTTGTCCATGATCTCGGCGGCCAGGGCGTCCGGATCTGAAACGCCGCGCTTGGGAAGGGGAAGGTCGACTTTGTGGGGAGTCTTGATCATCGGTCCGCCTGGCGTTGTTCGTGTCTCCGGGCGGCGCCGATGCGATCGCGGTGCCGCTTCCGTGATCGCCAGTTTACGCATCGAAATGAAACAGTTGCAACAGGCGGGTGGCTGCGAGGATGATTTTGTTGACGGCGCCGCAATAGCAATCAAGTTCCTGATTTAACTTTATTATCTTGAAAGCGTGAAGAAACGATAAGACCGCAGCCATGACGGCTGCGGTCGAATTATCGGAAAAATCCAAAACGTTTTGGATCGTGTCAGTTCGTCAGGCGTGTAGAAGCCGCAGCCGCTGCCTTGCCGATGTCGCCGAAGGCCTTCACGAGACCTGCCATGTCGGTCGGTTCTTTGTAGTGGTCGTCAGATGTCGCGCATGCCAGCAGCAGCTCTCTGCCTTTCTGAGGGGCCATGAAGGCGACCGTGAAGATCTCGATGCCTTCCGCTTTTGCAGCTGTGCATTGCGCAAGTACCTTTGCATCAATTGCCGGGTTCCAGGATGCGCTGTTGCCGGTCATTTCGCCATCGGTCATCAGGACGATGTAGCGGGTAAAGTCGGAATTTTGTTTGGCGGCGTGGGCAGTTTCCTCGGCCTTGTTGTCCTTTGTTAGTGCCTTGAACGCAAGCTCCATGCCGCCTGAAGCGTTCGTTCCACCTGTCGGGACGGATGGCAGCGCGGTGATGTAGTTGGTTGCCGTCGTGACGCCCCAGGCCATGCCGGAGGCAGGCTGGGTGGAGTCGTTGTACGAGACTGCGCCGACGCGGATCAGGTCACCTTTCGGATCAGCCTTCACCAGTTCGTTCATCATGACCGCCGAGGCCGTCTTCAAGGCCTGGATCTTCTTGACGTAGCAGGGGCTCGATGGATTGATGTAGTTCCTCCGGCCGGGCAGGATGTCCTTGTAGGCCCAGTTGGAGGCGCTGTAGTTAACGCAGCTCGAAACTGTGGTGTCGATCGAGTTCGTGGTAAAGGCCATAGAGCCGGAGCGGTCCAGAACGACATACATCGACACGGCTGCGCCGCTCTCAGGCGTGGATTGCGCCGTTGCCGTGACGCTGACGGTGACTTCCCTCCATCCGAGCAAGGCGGTCATGCCATTGGTCGCCAAGGTGTAACTCGGCGATAGGCTGACTTCCACGGTCTTGCCCGTCTTTCCAAGCTTTCGCTCGACATTGCCAACCGCGCCGGCCAGCGGATCTTCTTCCGCTTCCTCGTCTGTCTGGTCGCTCGCGCCGCCCGGAAGCACGTTGTTGAGCTGCGCCTTCATGAACTTGCGCGCAAACTCCAGAACCGCTTCGTCGGACATCGCATCGTTTTTTGCCAGCGCATTTGCGGCCGACAGCACGGCCGAGTCGGCGGCGTCCTGCAATGCGCTACGCACCTGAACCATGCGGTTCAAATCGATTGCCACGCCAGCCGTGGCGGCTGCTACGGGGAGCAGGATGGCCGTTGCCAGGCCGAAATTGCCGGCTCGGTCGTGCCAGAGGCGTGAGAAGAGAGATTTGCGTGGGCTGCCAGGGGTAGTCATCATGTCCATCCAAAATCAGCGTTTGGAGGGTTATAGGCCACACCCCATTGCAATCCGTTTAATCAGATCGCTAAAATTCGATGGAAGAATGCACTATTGGCGCACTGGGATGACATCAACGGCCTGATCCGTCTGATGCGAGCCGTAGCTTTTCAACACGCCAATGACCGGTGCGACATCGGCATAGTCCCGACCGTAACCGACGACGATGTGATCGGTGCTGGCCACGATGTCGTTCGTCGGGTCGAGCTCCAGCCAGCCGGTAAGCTTGCCGCACCAGATGCGGACCCACGCATGCATGGCATCGGCGCCTTCCAGCCGCTCCTTGCCCGGCGGCGGGATGGTGCGCAGGAAGCCGCTGACATAGCCGGCGGGGATGCCAAGGCTGCGGAGCGCCACGATCATCACATGACTGAAGTCCTGGCAGACGCCGCGCTTCTTGTCGAAGGCCTCGGCCGGCGTCGTGTCGACGGTCGTGGCTTCGGCGTCGTATGTGAAGTCCTTGTGGATGCGGCTGCAGAGCGTCTCGGCGATCTGGCGCACGGTCATGCTGGGTTTCAGCATGCTGCGCACATAAGCGGCGATCGCCTTGTCCCGGGGGAGGCGCGGGCTCGTGCCAAGAAAATGATGCGGTGATTCCGCGTCGAGCGACCAGGTTTCGCCGATCTCCTGCGGAAGGCGGTCGAGCAAAGGCGAGAAGTCGGCAGTCATCGGCTGAGCCTGAACCATCACTCGGGCCTGCATGCGAATGTCGAGTTTCTCGTGCGGACCGCGAAGGATGGCATGACTCGTCGGGTGGCGGAAGAAGTCGTTGAAGGTCGAGAGCTCGTCCGGCTCCGGGGTGACCGTGATGGCACCGGCTATGAGCCGCTGACGTTCGGGAAGCGACAGCGGCAGAAGCCGCAGCATGTGGTGAGCGCCCGTTGCCGGAACCTCGTAGCGGTAGCCGATGTGAAGGGAAAGGTCGTAGAGCATCGCGTCAGCTCAGATAGGTCTGGGCGAGGATATCAGAGAACTTCTCCAATTCGCGCTCCAGATTGGCATAGACATCTGCCGACATTCCTTCCGGTGTCAACACCGCAAGTCCCGAATGAAGACGCATCGCCTCGCGGAAAAGGGTCGACATCTGGCCGTTGACCATGGCGTTTGGCAGTTGCTCGGCCTCGATGCGGATCTCGTTCAGCTGGAAGAGGATCGAGCGCGGGTTGAGTGGATCGAGCGCCAGGAGGTCGGTGACGGTCAGCCGCGCCGTCGAAACATTGTAGCGGCGGCGATGGGTCATGACGTTGTCGCCAATCTCGAGCAGCATGTCGAGGGAGCCGTCGGGCGCATCGGGACCTGTCATGTGGCCAAGCAGGCGTGTCATGTGCAGGCCGCGCTCCAGAAGGCGGCCAATGGTCAGGAAGCGCCAGCCGGTGAAGCGATACATGTTTTCATGCACGAGACCGGCAAAGCCCGCAAGCTTGCGCAAGAGTATGGTCATGGCATGCGCCGCGTCGTCGCCCGGCTTCACCTTCTCGTGGAAACGCTTCGCCGTCTTCGACAGGTCGTTCAGTGCAAGCCACCCATCCGGCGAGAAACGGTCGCGGATGTTGCTGGCGGAATAGACGGCGCTGTCGATGTTGCGCAGCAGACTTTCTGGCACGCCGGACTTGGTATCGACGTCTATGTTCGAGAGGTATTCGCTGAAGAAGGCAAGCAGCGGCTGGTCCGGATTGGCGCTTTCGGCATAGCGCGCATGCCAGGCGCGCAGGATGCGCAGCACGCCTTCGGCCCGCTCGATGTAGCGACCGAGCCAGAAGAGGTTGTCGGCGGCTCTGCTCGGCAGGCTGCCAGGCATGTTGCGGGTGAAGGTCTCCTCCGCCGGCAAAAGCGAGGTGCGGTCAACGGGCTTGTCGGAGACGATCCAGACATCTGCGGCGCTCCCGCCGGATTGCATTGCAATCGCCGATACATCCGATCCGCTGCCGATCCGGGCAAAGCCGCCCGGCATGATCTGCCAGCCATCTTTCGTGCGGGCGGCAAAGACACGCAGCGACATCGGCCTTGGTGTCAACTGGCCGTCAACCATGGCAGGCGTGGTCGAGAGCGTCACGACTTCCTGGCCGACGAGATTGCCCGCTTCCGATTCCAGCCATTCGGCGGTGGTTCTGCCCTGCGGGTCCTTGTAACGCGACCCCATGACCGAGCGGCCATTGTCGTCGAAGAAAGGCAGGCGCGAGAAGGCGGAGCCGATGACCATGCGGTCGAGATGCGCTGCCACGTGCTCGCGCTCGGCCTTCTGGCCGCACCACCAGGTGGCGATCGAGGGCAGCTTCAGTTCCTCGCCCAGCAGATGGCGCGAGAGGGTTGGCATAAAGGCGAGCAGCGCGCGGGTCTCCAGAATGCCGGAGCCCAGCGCATTGACGAAGGTGACGGCACCATTGCGCAGTGCCTGCACCATGCCGGGCGTGCCGATATAGGAGTTCTGGTCTAGTTCCAGCGGATCGGCGAAGGCGGCATCGAGGCGGCGCCAGAGAACGCTCACCGGCTTCAGGCCAGCCACCGTGCGGACCATGACCTTGCCGTTGACGATGGTGAGATCCTCACCTTCGAGCAGCATGATGCCGAGATAGCGGGCGATATAGGCGTGTTCGAAATAGGTCTCGTTGGCAGGCCCCGGAGACAGAACCGCAATGCGCTCGTCCGAGCCGCGGGTGCGCGCCTGCAGCGCCTTGCGGAAGGCGCCGAAGAAGGAGGCGAGGCGGTGGACGTGGGTCTCCGCATAAACATCGGAGAAGGCGCGCGCGGTCGCCACCCGGTTTTCCAGCGCAAAGCCCGCACCCGAGGGCGCCTGGGTGCGATCGGCCAATACCCACCAGTTGCCGTCAGGGCCGCGACCAATTTCGAAAGAACAGAAATGCAGGTAGTGACCACCGGCCGGCTTAATGCCGACAAGCGGGCGCAGGAATTCCGGGTTGGACGCAATCAGCTGCGGTGGCAAGAAGCCTTCCTGAACCAGGCGATTTTCCGAATAAATGTCAGCGACAACGGCTTCGAGAAGATTGGCGCGCTGCACGAGGCCATCCGCCAAGACCTGCCATTCGGCTTCCGAAATCATCACCGGGATATGCGAGAAGGGCCATGCACGCTCGCTCGATCCGCCGGAACCATAGGCACGGTAGAAGACGCCGGCATCGCGGAGATAACGATCGGCACGGGCAAAGCGTTCGTGCAGATCGTGCTCCGGCATGGTGTCGATGGCGGACACAAGGGCCTGCCAGACGGGGCGGACATTGCCTTGTGTGTCGATCATCTCGTCGGCAGCACCGGCCAGCGCACGGTAGCCGGCCGTTCGGGCCTTGCTTTTCGGCGCCTCTGGCGGGGATAGCTCCGCTGCCGTCTTCTGTGCCATCAGATCAGATACCTTGCGGTCGTCTCAGGTCCAAAGTGTGCGGAAATTCCGGCGACACGGTCTCGGGCCATAGGGGATATGAGCCGGTTGTATGGCCCCAAGGCTCGAAACGTGCAAGCCGACGGGCTTCCGCTTCATTCCCATTCACAGGGAAAGTATCGTAGTTACGGCCGCCGGGATGGGCGACGTGATAAACGCAGCCCCCGATCGATCGGCCAGACCATGTATCATAGATATCGAATGTTAGCGGTGTGTTGACAGGCAGCACGGGATGCAGGCCCGAAGCGGGCTGCCAGGCCTTATAGCGGACGCCGGCGACGGCCACGCCATTCACATCCGTCTTGCGCAGTGGCACGGCGCGGCCATTGCAGGCGACCGTGAAGCGATCGGGATTGGCGGTTTCGAGCTTCACCTGAAGACGCTCGACCGATGAATCCACGTAGCGGACGGTCCCGCCGATCGCGCCTTGTTCGCCCATGACATGCCAGGGTTCGAGCGCTCCGCGCAATTCGAGCTTCGACGCCTCGTATTCGACCTCGCCATAAAAAGGAAAGCGGAATTCGAGCTGGGCCGCAAACCATTCCGGCTTGAAGTCAAAGCCGTTCTGGCGGAGATCAGCCAGCACTTCGAGGAAGTCCTGCCAGATGTAATGTGGCAGCATGAAGCGATCATGCAGGCTCGTGCCCCAACGGACGAAACTGCCGCCAATCGGATTCTTCCAGAAGCGAGCGATCAGCGCGCGGATCAGCAGCTGCTGGGCGAGCGACATGCGGGCATTCGGCGGCATCTCGAAGCCGCGGAATTCGACGAGGCCAAGGCGGCCGGTCGGACCATCCGGCGAGAAAAGCTTGTCGATGCAGATTTCCGAGCGGTGGGTGTTGCCGGTGACGTCGACGAGCAGGTTGCGGAACAGGCGGTCGACCAACCAGGGCAGCGGCGGCGCCATACCCTCATTCGGCAGGGGGATCTGGGCGAGCGCGATTTCGAGTTCGTAAAGCGAATCGTGGCGCGCTTCGTCGATGCGCGGTGCCTGGCTGGTCGGGCCTATGAATAGACCCGAGAAGAGATAGGAGAGCGACGGGTGGCGCTGCCAGTGCAGGACCAGGCTCTTCAGGAGATCCGGACGACGCAGGAAGGGGCTGTCGTTCGGGGTCGCGCCGCCGACCACGACATGGTTGCCGCCGCCCGTGCCGCAATGGCGACCGTCGATCATGAACTTGTCGGCGCCGAGGCGGCAGAGCCGCGCCTCCTCGTAAATCGCCGTGGTCGTGGCGACGCAGTCCTCCCAGTCATAGGCCGGGTGGATGTTGACCTCGATGACACCTGGATCGGGCGCGACGCGGATGACATTCAAGCGTTCATCATGCGGCGGCGTGTAGCCCTCGATATGGACAGGCAAATTGAGGCTTTCGGCAGCCCGTTCGGCGGAGGCGATGAGATCGAGATAGTCTTCCAGCGCTTCGGTCGGGGGCATGAAGACGCAGACGCGGCCGTCGCGCACCTCGACGGAAATTGCGGTGCGCACGCGTCCGCCGATTTCCTCATAGGACTGACCCATTTGCACCTGCTGGCCGGTTTCGCTTTTCAGCGAATGCTCCGGCATGGCGCGGCCCTTGTCGGTCGCAAAATCCGGCAGCGGGGGCTTCTCCACGGTCGGATCGACCGGGTTGATATAGGGATACCAGGAGGGCGAGATATAGGGCAGCGAATTCAGCGGCAGGCGAAAGCCAACGGGGCTGTCGCCCGGCACCAGATAAAGCCGCCCGCGGCGCGTGCGCCACTTCTCGCTGACCCATTTGCGTCCGCTCGAGCGGCCCTGCCAGGCCTGAACCGGCAAGACATAGCCGGCGGGATTGGTGAGCCCGTTGCCGAAGACCTTGGCGATGCGGTTGCGCTCTTCCGGGTCCTTGAGCTTCGAATTGGCCGGGTCGACGTTTTCCGGCAAGCTCGCTTCCTTGATGATCCATTCGGCAGGATCCTCGAAGGCGGGGGCGACGTTTTCGCTGGGGATATCGAGCTCGGTCGCGATCGCCTGCAACAGGCGGGCTGCATCGTCATGGCCGACGCTGTAGTTCCGGTTCTCGACGGCGATCAGGTCGGGATTGCGCCAGACCGGCTTGCCGTCGCGGCGCCAGTAAAGCGAGAAGGTCCAGCGCGGCAGGCTTTCGCCGGGATACCATTTGCCCTGGCCGTAATGCAGGAAGCCGCCGGGGGCGAAGCGCTCCCGCAGGCGGCGGATCAACTGGTCGGCCTTGTCGCGTTTGGTCGGGCCGACGGCTGCGGTGTTCCACTCGTCTGACTGGAAGTCATCGATGGAGACGAAGGTCGGCTCGCCGCCCATGGTCAGCCTGATGTCGCGGGCCTGCAGCTCGGCATCGACCCGGTTACCCAGGCGGTTGAGCGCGTCCCAGCTGTCATCGGAGAAAGGCTTGGTGATACGCGGATGTTCGGCAACGCGCTTCACCTGCATGTCGAAGGCGAATTCAGTATTGGCCTGACCGATATAGCCGCCGGAGATGGGAGCGGCATTCTTGTAATGCGGGGTGGCGGCAAGAGGGATGTGGCTTTCCCCGGTCAAAAGGCCTGAGGTGGGGTCGAGGCCGATCCAGCCGGCGCCGGGAATGTAAACCTCCGTCCAGGCATGCAGGTCGGTGAAGTCAACCTCTGTGCCGGAGGGGCCATCGAGCGCCTTTAGATCCGGTGCGAGCTGGATGAGATAGCCGGAAACGAAACGGGCAGCAAAACCGAGGCGGCGCAGGATCTGAACGAGCAACCAGCTCGAATCGCGGCAGGAACCGCGGGCAGAGGTCAGCGTTTCCTCGGGCGTCTGGACGCCGGGCTCCATGCGGATGACGTAGCCGATTTCCTGCTGCAGGCGGGCATTGAGCCCCACGACCATATCGACCGTGCCCTGGCCGGGTGTCTTGTCGATTGTTTTGATGAAGGCCTCGAGGGCCGGATCGGCCGGCTCCGGCGTCATGTAGATCTTCAGGTCTTCGCGGATATCGGCCGGATAGTCGAACGGCCATTTGACCGCCTCCTCTTCGGTGAAGAAGTCGAAGGGGTTGTAGACCGTCATGTCGGCAACGAGATCCACCTCGATCTTGAATTCGGTCACCGGGTCCGGAAAGACGAAGCGGGCGAGGTAGTTGCCGTAGGGGTCCTGCTGAAGGTTGACGAAGTGGTTATCGGGCGTGACCTTCAGCGAATGGGATAGAACCTTGGTGCGGGAATGAGCGGCAGGCTTCAGCCGGATGATCTGCGGTCCAAGGCGGACCGGATTGTCATACTTGTAGTGGGTGAGATGATAGATGCTTGCCTTGATCGCCATTCTTTACCGCTTCGCTGTTCGCCCTGCCGGTTTTTCCGGCTTGCACCGATCTTGTGCAATGCAGCGCCATAAAGCAAGCGGCCCGGACGGTGGAAGCCGCCGGGCCGCGATGATGCGGTGTATGACCTGATCTCAACTCCGGCCGAATTCGTCGACCAAGCGGATGATGTCGTCCTCGCCGAGATAGGAGCCGGTCTGGACCTCGATCACTTCCAGGCGGATCTTGCCGGGATTGGCGAGGCGGTGGACCGAGCCCTGCGGGATGTAGATAGACTGGTTCTCATGCAGGACGGTGACCTTGTCGTCGATGGTGACCTCCGCCGTGCCCTTGACGCAGACCCAGTGTTCGGCGCGGTGGTGATGCTTCTGCAGCGACAGCTTCTTTTCCGGGTGGACGAAGAGGCGCTTCACCTGGAAGCGGTCGCCATTGAGGATCGAGGTATAGCCGCCCCAGGGGCGCAGCGCCGTCGGGTGGTTTTCGGTCAGATGCGCCGTGTCCTTGTCGGCGGCGAGCATCTTGACGAGATTGCCGACATCCTGGGCCCGGTCGAGGCGACCGACATAGACGGCGTCCTCCGAGGCAATGACGGCGACACCCTCCATGCCCTGGACCGCCAGATGGGCGTTGCGCGACATGATGAGCGAATTGGTGGTGTCGGCGACGGTGGCATTGCCGTTCACCACATTGCCGTTTTCGTCGCCGCCCGCGAGCTTCCAGATCGCATCCCAGCTACCGAGATCCGACCAGGTGATGGGGGCGGGGACAACTGCCGCATTCGGCGTCTTTTCCATCACCGCGTAGTCGATCGAGATGCTCGGGCTCTGGCCGAAGCTCTCGGCGTCGAGGCGGGTGAAGTCGAGATCGCCCTTGGCCTTTTCGATCGAGGTCCGGACGGCCGCAAGGACCTCGGGCGCCAGCGCCTCGAGCTCGGCGATCATCTGGCCGGCAGAGAAGACGAACATGCCGGAGTTCCAGGCATAATTGCCGCTCGCCAGCATCTTTTCGGCGATCTCGGCCTTGGGCTTTTCGACGAAGCGCGTGACCTTGTTCACGCCGCCTGCGAGGTCGTCGCCGATCTCGATATAACCGTATCCGGTGGCGGGCTCAGTCGGTGTGATGCCGAAGGTGACGATCTTGCCGTTTCGGGCGGAACGGGCGGCTTTTGCCACGCAGTCGCGATAGGTGTCGTCGACGGTGATTTCGTGGTCGGAGGGCAGGATCTGGATCAGCGTCTCGCTGCCATGGCGCTCACCGACGATCAGAGCTGCGGCAGCGACGGCGGCTGCGGTGTTGCGCGCCTCTGGTTCCAGGATGATGCCGTCGAGCGCGACACCGATCTCGCGGGCCTGTTCGGCGACGAGGAAGCGGAAGTCTTCATTGGTGACGATGACAGGAGCTTCATAGATCGCCTCGTCGGAGACGCGGGCGAGCGTCTTTTGCAGCAAGGTCTCGTCGCCGAGGAACCGGATGAACTGCTTCGCAGCGGCTGCGCGCGACAGAGGCCAAAGCCTTGTTCCCTTGCCCCCGGCCATGATGACCGGCACGATCTTGTTGCTCATGTTTTTATGCCTTTCGATGTCTTGCCGGGGCGGATCCGTCCCGGCTGCTGTCGGAGCGACCACTTATGCCTTACGGGCAGGTGAACGCAGCTGCGGCGGTTTTGTTACATGTTTGGCGGTATGTTCCAAGCCCGGCCGACCATTCAACCTTGCCAATCAAGTCGGATGCATTGCCGCGCTCAGGCGGCTATGATGGTGATCCCGTCATCAATCCTGGCGGGCTCGAGCCAATCAATCCAGAGAGAATGTCCTTGTCCGTGACCCGTCCGCTGTTTTCCGTTCCGACCGCCCCGCTTATCCCAGTCCATGGCATGGCGGAGGGCTTTCCCATTCACCGGATCTTCTGTGTCGGGCGAAATTACGCCGCCCATGCCGCCGAGCTCGGCAACACCGTCGATCGCGTCGCGCCGTTCTACTTCACTAAACCGCCGACCGGTCTCGTGCTCGACGGCGGCTCGATTGCTTATCCGCCGGGTACGGAGGATTATCACCATGAGATCGAGCTGGTGATCGCCATTGGTGCGCCCGCCTTCAAGGTGTCAGCTGAGGACGCGATGAAGGCCGTCTTTGGCTATGCCGTAGGGCTCGACATGACGCGGCGCGACCTGCAGAACGCGATGAAGGAGAAACAGCGGCCCTGGGATATTGCCAAGGCTTTCGAGGAGTCGGCCGTCATCGGACCGATAACGCCCGCCGCCGACTTTGCACCTGCCGAGCAGCGCGTTTCGCTCAGGGTCAATGACGCCCTGCGCCAGGAAGGCCATCTCAACGAGATGGTCTGGTCGGTGCCCGAGATGATCAGTCATCTTTCCCGCTATTATCACCTCACGCCGGGCGACCTCATCTACACCGGCACGCCATCCGGCGTCGGCGCGCTGCAGCCAGGCGATCGACTTGTCGGGGCCGTGGACGGCCTCTCCCCGATTACCGTCACGATCGGCCCGGCGGGCTGAGATGGCCTTCACGGACCAGGATATGATCGAGGGCCTGGCGCTGGTGCCGGGCCGCGACTGCGGCAGCTGTTCGCTCTGCTGCATCCTTCCCGACATCGCGGAATTCGACAAACCGGCCAACGAACCCTGTCGCCACTGCCTCGTCGGCGGTGGCTGCGACGCCTATGCCATGCGGCCATCGACCTGCCGCGATTTCTTCTGTCTCTGGCGCACGGATGGTGCGCTCGGACCCGAGTGGGCGCCAAGTGTCAGCCGCATGATGATGTATGCGCAGGGGCCGCAGCTGACGGTGCTGGTGGAGCCGGAAGCCGGCGCGATATGGCGGGAGCCGGCTTATCTGGGCTGGCTTGAGGCGCGGGCAAGGGCGCTGAAGGCTCAAGGTGGCTATGTGGTGGTCTATGCCGGCGAAGAGGCTTCCGTGGTTAAGGGGTGAGCCTTCAGAGCCCTGCCGCCTTCTTCAAGATATCGTCGATGCGCTTCTGCCAGCCGGGGCCGGTCGCCCGAAAGTGATCAACGACCTCGGGCGATAGACGAATCGAAACGGGGATTTTTGTCGGCGCCTTCTGAGTGCCCCGTGTTTTCGGAAAGAAAGCGCGCAATTCTTCTGGCAGTTCCGATCCAGGCCGGGCGCGAGCGAAATCCGCGGCCGTCCATTCGGGGTTTTCAGGGTCATCGATTGCTTTCGACATAGCGCTCATATTCCTTCCTGTGGGCACGGCGTAGGCTGATTGCTCTGACGTGGCCGGCGCGATAGGTGAAAGCCAGGCAGTGAGGCTGATCGTCAATCAGTCCCCAAGCTCGATAGCGGACTTCGCCATACGCGTTTCGATCATCCTGGAGCAGGGCTAGAATATCGAGTTCGCCAGCACGTTCGAGCGAGATGCCGTGCTTCTGCCTGTTGGCTTCGTCTTTCGCCTGATCATATTCGACGATCATCAAATTGTATACGCGATTTGATGTGAATGATGAATTCCATCATCGGTCGCAACACTCAAATATGCAACTCTTGTCCTGCTGGTGCCGTCAGCGGTGACTTCCGTGTGATTCGGATTTCGCGGCTGCCTGATCCTAGCCAATAACCAGAAACCACAAAGGGCCTGCCGTTTCCGGCAAGCCCTTGAAAGAATTCGAATGGTGGGCGTGACAGGGATTGAACCTGTGACCCCTACGATGTCAACGTAGTGCTCTCCCGCTGAGCTACACGCCCATCCGATGAGCGGCTTAAGACCACAAAACCTGTTCGCCCGTCAATAGGCATTTTGCAGTTTTGTGAAGAGATTTTTTCAACCCCTTCGGCAGGCCTTATGCAGCAAGGAGTTTGTTCACTTCGTCGACGAGATCGCGAAGGTGGAAAGGCTTGGACAGGACCTTTGCGTCCTTCGGTGCCTTCGAATCGGCGTTCAGGGCAACGGCGGCAAAGCCGGTGATGAACATGACCTTCAGGTCCGGATCGAGTTCGGTCGCGCGCCTCGCCAGCTCGATGCCGTCCATTTCCGGCATCACGATGTCGGTGAGCAGAAGGGAGAAGGGTTCTTCCCGCAGACGGTCATAGGCTGAAGCGCCATTATCGAAGGAGGAGACCTTGTAGCCTGCCTTTTCGAGCGCCTTTACCAGGAACCGGCGCATGTCGTTGTCATCTTCGGCGAGAAGGATTTTCTGAGTCATTTAGGGACCGCTGTACTCGATTGCATGGGTAAGCTTGCAGCCGCTCACTTTAGGGTCGGCTCAGTAAAGAACCGGTGAACAACGAAAAAGTGAGCCTGCTCCGCCATTTCCGGGAGTATGGACTTTGCACCGGGCGACTGGCAACATGGCGAACACAACAAGTTTGTGACTTGGTAAAGAAGAGGCCCTGGAAAGCGGATGACCAACGAATTCGACCTGTTCGAGGTTCGAGAGCCCGCGACCCAGACCATTCCCTTTGTCTATAATTCCCCCCATAGCGGTCGTCGATACCCCTCGGCCTTCCTCGATGAGTCGCGCCTCGACGAAATTTCGATTCGCCGATCCGAAGATCACTATGTCGATGAACTGTTCTCGGCGGCGCCCGCTTACGGTGCGCCGCTTTTGCTCGCGCATTTTCCGCGTGCCTATGTCGACGTCAACCGCGAGCCCTACGAGCTCGATCCGCGGATGTTTTCTGATCCGCTGCCGCCGTTTGCCAACAGCAATTCGGCGCGTGTAGCGGGCGGGCTCGGTACGATCCCGCGCATCGTTGCCGAAAACATGGAGATCTACGAGCGGCGCATGCCGCTTTCGGTCGCCATGGAGCGGATCGAGAGCTGCTACAAGCCCTATCATGCCTGCCTGCGCCGGCTGATTGCCCGGACCCATGCGATGTTCGGCTTCGGTGTGTTGATCGATTGCCATTCGATGCCCGGCAATATCCGGGTCGCCGGGAGCGGTCTGAAGCCCGATTTCATCGTCGGCGACCGTTATGGGACGAGCGCGTCAACCGAGCTCAGCCAGGCCGCTTTGCAGTTCTTCGAGGACCTCGGCTTTACGGCCGTGCGCAACAAGCCTTATGCCGGGGGCTTCATCACCGAGCATTACGGCCGTCCGGCCCGCGGGTTGCACGCCCTGCAGATCGAGGTCAATCGTTCGATCTACATCGACGAGACGACGCTCGAAAAGCGCTCTGACTTCGATGCCCTGGCCGGTTCGCTCGCCGTGTTCATGGAGCAGATGGCAGAGTTCGTCGCTGATTATGCCGGCGACCGGGCCCTCGCTGCCGAGTAAGTTTTTCCCATTCCCGGATGTTGCGGCTCTCGGCGCTCTGTGCCGGGCAAAAAAACCGCGCTCGTGGCGCGGTTAAGTCTAGGGAGGAAACACCCAAGGAGGGGTATTTACAGTCAGAAGACTGTGATTGAGACGTTAGATGTTGCGGTGCACCATTGTCAAGATGAATCTTGGTGCTTTTTTGAGCAAGGCCAAAATTTACGCAATTTGGCACTCTGGGGCCTGTCGGCGGGCGTCCGGTGAGGTCGAAGAAGGCGGTCGACGGTGGTTTTCTTTCCCCGCGACTGCCGTTAAGACGGAACTCCCTCCAGACGACGGATTTTCCCATGCGCCCTGATCGTGATTTCTTCTTTCGCTTGGCCGATGCCGCCAGGGCCGAGACCCTTCCGCGCTTTCGCTCGGGCCTGTCCGTGGTCAACAAGGAGAAAGCCGGTTTCGACCCCGTCACCGAAGGCGACCAGGCGGCCGAAATCGCCATCCGCAAGCTGATCGAAGCTGAATTTCCGACCCATGGCATTCTCGGCGAAGAGCACGAGAATATCCGCATGGATAGCGATCATCTCTGGGTCATCGATCCGATCGACGGCACGCGGGCCTTCATCTCCGGCGTTCCTGTCTGGGGCACGCTGATCGGCTTTCAGGAAAAGGGCCGCTCGGTCATGGGGCTGATGGAGCAGCCGTTTACCGGTGAGCGCTACTATGCCGATGGCGAGCGCTCCTGGTATTTTGGTCCTGACGGCGAGCGGCAGAATGCCGTCCGCGATTGCGGATCGCTCGAAAACGCGATCCTCTTCACCACTTCGCCGCATCTCTTCAAGGATTGGGAGGTAGAGCGTTTTCAGGCCGTGCAGGACAAGGTCAAGCTCTTCCGCTACGGCGTGGATTGCTATGCCTATTGCCTGCTTGCAGCCGGCCATGTCGATCTGGTCATCGAGACTGTCTTGAAGCCCTATGACGTCGGCGCGCTGATCCCGATCATCGAGCAGTCTGGCGGCGTGATCACCACTTGGGACGGCGGACGGCCGGAAGCGGGCGGTTCTATCACTCGCGGCCGGATCCAGGGCCGTGCATGCTGAGGCCATGGAGATGCTGAAGCGCGGCTAAGGCCTTTCGTTCAAGCTTCCAGGGTGGTTATGGTCAGTTCGCCTGCGGGATCGCTCTCCTCGGGCTCGCCGCCCGGCATGAAGGCGAAAAGGGCGGCTAGCGCCTGTTTGCGATAGCGATCCTGTTCCTGCAGGATCTCGTGGCGTGCGCCGGCGACTGGCACCAACTGGCCGGCGCGGAAATATTGCGCCATCGATTCCTGATAGTGATAGGGCACGATCGGGTCATTGCCGGGCGCGATTATCACCGTCGGCACGGTGATCGAAGCGAGGTGGCCCGGCTTGCGGATGGCATCGATCGCCTTCTGGCTCTCGTAAAGCCAGCGCGCCGTGGGTGGGCCAAGTGCCAGTTCCGGATGGTCGTGCATGATCCGCTGGTTGCGGGCAAAGCGCAGGGCATCCGATGTCAGCGGATTTCCCTCAAAGGGTTTCAAGGGCTCGTCCTTCGTCAGCGAAATCCCGCCGAAGCCGGTGAAGCTTGCGAGCGTCGCAATGCGGCGGATATTTTCCGGCGATGTCTTCTGACCGCCGAGGCCGACAAAGGGGGCCGTCAGCACCATGCGCTCGATGCGGTTGGAAAGCCGGGGAGCCGCCTTCAAGGCGATCAGCCCGCCGGTCGAGTGGGCGAGCAGGAAGAAGGGCAGGCGGGTGTCGGGCAGCACGATCTGCTCGAGAAAGATCTCGAGGTCGCGGACATAATGGTCGAAGCGGCCGACATGTCCCTTGCGCGGATTCTTCTTCAGAAGCCGTTCGGAGCCGCCCTGGCCGCGAAAATCATAAGTCGCGACCCAGAATCCGCTTTCATTGAGATCGCGGATCGTCTCGAAATATTTCTCGATACTTTCATTGCGTCCATGCACGAGCACGATCGTGCCTTTGATCTTCGCAGCACTCGACCGGAAGACTGCATAACGCAGGCGCACACCGCGATGGCCCTCGAAGAAGCCGACCTGCGGCGTGCCGGGAATGGGGTTGCCGGGGGTGGCGTGAAGAATGGCGTCCATGCCTGCAACTGCCTGTCGGTTGAAGCCGCGTCTCGTCTCTTGGGGATAGGCTGCAGCCCGGTCGCAAGTCAAAGAAAAAGCCGGAACCGTAGACGGAGGGCTACGGTTCCGGCGAAGTCCGGCCGAAGTGGAAGGGACGATATCTCCGGCCCGGTCGGTCGAGACAACCGATGATCCAAACCTGGATCACTGCGCTTGAACCCGGCTTGAACCAGGCGTTCACGCGCAGTTCATGGAGTGCCGGCCTGCCGATTTCCGGAGATCTTGAATTCGATCACGCCATTTCCCACATCGGACCTGCGGACGCCAGTAGGGTCCGCATACCGCCGCCAGCATCGCCCCAAGCGGGATGCCAGCGGCTCCCAAGAGAACGCCAACGTCGCTTCAAGGAGGACACAATGCGTCACGTCGATTTTTCCCCGCTTTACCGTTCTACCGTCGGTTTCGATCGCCTGTTCACCATGCTGGACAGCCTTGGTCAGCCGGAACAGGCACAGAGCTATCCGCCCTACAACATCGAGCGCACCGGTGAGAACCTGTACCGGATCACCATGGCCGTCGCCGGATTCGACGAAAGCGAACTTTCTATCGAAGCGCATGCCCATGTGCTGACCGTCAAGGGTGAGAAGGCCGAAGACGAGAAGGCCGAGCAAAGTGAATTTCTCTATCGCGGCATTGCCAAGCGTGCCTTCGAGCGCCGCTTCCAACTGGCCGACCATGTGGAAGTCACCGCAGCCTCGCTGAAGAATGGCCTCTTGCACATCGATCTGTTGCGCAACATTCCGGAAGCGATGAAGCCGCGCCGGATCGCGATTGCCGCAGAACCCCTCGGCAGCGCGCCGAAGGCGATCGAGGCGCATGTGAACTGATCGTCCCTCAGGCGATCTGCCTCCCAGTCAGGCGGTCGGCGAAAGCCGGCCGCCTTTTTCATGTCCGGCCATTCGCCGCGTCCAGATCGTGCAAAGCAGCTTGTCGAGGGAGAGCAACCCCGCTCCCTTGAGGACAAGGTAGGCCAGCGGAAAGATCCAGAGCAGGCGCTGATCGAGGATGACGCTGTCGGGAAAACGGTCAAACAAGGCGCCAATCGTGCCGGCATCGACACTGTGGACGAGGATGTCCGTCAAGCTCTGCACCACGATGAAGGCGATCATGCCGAGGGCGGCGATGCGGGTGAAGAGGCCCACGACGAGCAGCAACGGCAAGATTATCTCGCCGTAGGAGCCTAGGAAGACCATCAGCCCCCAGGGGAAGAAGGATACGGCCGAGACATCGCCGCCGGCGGCATCCACAGCCGGAAGAGCGATCTGGTAATAGGCGCTGTCGGCAATTGAAAAGGGACCGTCAAACTTGGTCAGGGCCGAATTCAGGTAATAGGGAACGAGCACCGCCAGACAGACCAGCCGCGCAAAGAGCCCGAGAAACCATCGATCAAGCATGGGCTCCATCCGACGGACCGCGCCGCGGTAGTATTCGATGATGTTGATGACATACGTCATGGTTTTTCGCTTTCCTGGACAAGGTCAATTGCGCCAAACGCGCCCGAGGTAAGGGCAAGGCCGATGAGGGCAGGTATGTCGGCGGCTTCCTCTCCGGCCGCGAGACAGGCGTCGCCGAGTGCATGGCCGCTGAGAAGCCTTTCAAAGAAGAGAGCTCCACCCGGGGGCAGGATTTCGATGGAAACATCGAATGCCGGACGGGTGACGAGCACGGCTTCCGGCAGAAGGGGATTTACGCCTTCGAGCGACATGCCGGCCCGATCAAGGCGGCATATCGTTCCCGCGGCGTGACCGAGGCGGCTCATGCGCGTCGCTGGCTGCGGCCGAAAGCGTATGTTTGCCAGTTTCTCAGCCGGGATTTGTGCAAGCGCTGCCGGATCGAAGGGGGCGACGTCCTCTGCATGATATGCATCGAGCCAGAGCCGCTCGACACGGGCGACATCTGCGAGGAAGGGCAGGTCCGCCGCTGGCGGGAAGGACTCGACAAACGCGGGAAAGCTCTCGCCGTAGGTGAACAGCAGGGGAGAGGTGGGCAGATGGGGGGCCACATAGAGGCGGGCCATCGCGCGGAAAAAGTCTTCGCCAACAAGGTTCTGGACCGTCGGAAAGATCGAAGCGAGAGCGTCGACCAGCGAGACGGTGACATTATTGCGGTAGACCGAGAAGCGGCGCTGCGGTCGCGTCTCTTCGCGACCGGTCAGCCCTTCCGGCGAAGGCAGGTCCGGTGCGAAAAGCGCTTTGGCGAAGGCGCCGCTGGAGACCGGGTCAGGACGCATGGCGAAGCCCCAGGTCGGCAGCGACATGGCGGTCGAGGATCGCGTCTGCCAGTTGCGCCTCTCGTTTGAGGACGGACCAGTCAGGCACTTCGTTGTCCCATTCGATCAAGGTTGGGAGGGGGCCGAGCTTGCCGATGACATGGGCGTAGAGGTCCCAGACGAGATCGTCCACCGGGCGGTCATGGCTGTCGATCAGCAGCGGGAGACCGGCATCGTCGATGTCTTCCGCGTGCCCCGCGAGGTGGATTTCCTCGACGCTTAGGAGCGGGAAATCGGCGAGATAGTCGCGGGCGCCGTAACCTTGATTGGTGGCGGAGACATGGACATTGTTGATGTCGAGCAGCAGGCCGCAGCCGGTGCGGCGGGCAATCGTCCGGATGAAGTCCGTCTCGCTCATGGTGGAGGCTTCAAAGCCGAGATAGGTCGAGGGATTTTCGAGCAGGATCCGGCGTCCGAGCGTCTCCTGAACCTGATCGATGTGGTCGCAAACTCTGTTCAGCGTCGCCGTGTCATAGGGCACGGGCAAGAGGTCGTTGAGGAAGTGGCTGTCATGGGTGGACCAGGCGAGATGTTCGGAGACCTGATCCGGCTGGTAGCGGTCGACGACTGTTTTCAGGCGGGCGAGATGCTCCGGGTCCAGGCCGGTCGGGCTGCCGATCGAGAGGCCGACGCCGTGGATCGAAATCGGGAAGTCCTCGCGCATGCGGGTTAGGATGCGGTGTGGATGCCCGCCGGCGCCCATGTAGTTTTCGGCATGGACCTCGAGAAAGCCGATGCGGAAATCATCCGCGAGAATTGCGTCGGCATGCTGAGGCTTGAAGCCTGCGCCTGCACGGCAGGGGAGGCGGGCGGCAGTGCTTTGGCGGCTTCTGTCGGCAACGGTGATCTCTGCGGCGGGATGGAAAGACACGGCCGGCTCCTCAAGCATTCGTCCTGGAAAGGAAAGCGGGACGGCACCTGCGGACGAGCCGCAGGTGCCGTGCTGTCTCAAGCCTTCGGAAGGTCGCGGTCGAGGGCTTCGAGCGAGCCCATGCGGCCATCGGGAAGCGCCATCGCGGTGCAGGTGCCCTTGGCGACATAGGTCCAGGCATTGCCCTGATAATCGACCTTGGAGGTGCCAGCGCAGGTGGTGCCGGGACCTGCGGCGCAATCGTTCTTGCCGGCCACGGAAACGCCGAAGCAGCGTTCCTTTTCCTGGGCGAGGGCCGGGCCGGACAGGAGGGCGGCGCTGCCGATGGCCATGGTGACGGCGGCAGCGAGGGCGGCCGTATTGATGGTGGTCTTGGTCATGAAATGTCTCCTCGGATCGTGATGCGTGGTGTCGTTGAAGCCCTCAATGGGGCTGGCAAACGCATCATGTCGAGGAGTTGTGTCTTTGAGAAATCAAGGTTTTTTGTGTAAAACGTGCGCGATTTATTTGTAAGAAACCTTGGTCTCAGACGACTTCTAAGAATTGATCTACGTCTTCTACTGTCGTTGCAAAGCTCGTCACCAGTCTAACTAGGACCTCGTTCTCGGTCGGCAAGGGAAGCCATCCGTGCGGGGGCTGCCATTCATGAAATTTCGCCCCCTTGGCACGGGCACGTTCGGCAGAGGATTTTTCGATGACGGCAAAGACCTCGTTCGCTGTGGTGTCCCAAGCAAGGCGAGCGGTGTTCTTCGCTGCCAGACCCGATCGCAGGCGGTCGGCCATGGCATTCGAATGGCGGGCAAGATCCAGCCACAGGTTGCCCTCGAGATAGGCTTCGAGCTGGGCCGAGATGAAGCGGCTCTTGGAAAAGAGTTGGGCGGAACGCTTGCGGATGAAGGGCATGTCAGCTGCCATTGCGGGATTGAAGAAGACGATGGCTTCGGCACACCAGCAGCCGTTCTTGGTGCCGCCGAAGGAGAGAATGTCGACCCCGCGCTTCCAGGTCATCTCGGCCGGCGTTGCATCAAGTGCGACGAGAGCATTGGCGAATCGTGCGCCATCCATGTGCAGCGGCAGGTTACGCGCTTTCGCGATTGCTGCGATCCTGTCGAGCTCGTCGAGCGTGTAGACCGTGCCGACTTCGGTCGCCTGGGTGACGGTGACGGCCATGGCGCGGCCATGATGGGGAGACGCCGGCTCGAAACGGGCTATCGCGGCCTCCAGTGCCTGTGGGTCGATCCTGCCTTCTGCGCCCTCGACGCCGAATAGCCGTGTGCCGCCGGTCAGGAATTCCGGAGCGCCGCCTTCGTCGGCGTTGACGTGGGCATCGGCGTGACAGAAGCTGACGCCACCGGCCTTGGCGACGCTTGCGAGCGCCAGCGAATTGGCCGCGGTGCCGGTTGCCACGAAGAAGACGGCAACCTCGCGTTCGAAAATGGTGCTGAACCGGTCTTCCACGGCCTTGTCCAGGTCGCTCGTGCCATAGGCGGAGGCGAAGCCCTGGGCATGGCGGGTGAGGCTTTCGGCGATCCTGGGATGGGCGCCGGACCAGTTGTCTGAAGCGAAGTGCATGGCATTATCCTGAGGCGGGAGGTGATCGGAGGGACTTTAACGCTTTCCGCATCGCTATCAATGCGGCCCGGACGCAGCCCGGATAAAGAATGTCAACTCCGCAAGAAGGTGATGCGCACCTGGCAGTTGGCGTAATAAAATTTCGCCCTCTGCCTCTGTGTCGTAATTTCGCATCCTTTGCCCGGTTAATTTTCCTGGGCATCTCTTGCATGAGCGTTTACTTTCTGTCATACGAACAACAGAAATTAGGTCAGATTAGTTGACCTAATTCCGGTTTCGAAGGCGAAGCGTTTTCGGGCGTCATGGGGTGGTCAAGCGATCCGCGTTGGATTGGTTGGCTGTCGCTGGCGCCCATCAGTGCCTGAAATGGGTCCTATCAGTCCGGCCAGTCCGGCTTCAATGGAGGTAAAGGTCATGACGAAGGTTCCGTCATCCGAAGAGATCATGCGGTCCGCCAATGCGGAAGCAGTCGCCGAGACGGCGATCGCGCGCACGGGTCTGCCTCCCAAACAGGGTCTCTATGATCCCCGCAACGAACATGATGCCTGTGGCGTCGGCTTTATCGCCCATATGAAGGGTCAGAAGTCGCATCAAATCGTCAAGGACGGCCTGTTCATCCTGGAGAACCTGACGCATCGCGGCGCCGTCGGCGCAGACCCGTTGATGGGCGATGGCGCGGGCATTCTCGTGCAGATCCCCGATCGCTTCTTCCGCGAAGAGATGGCCGCCCAGGGTGTCACGCTGCCGAAGGCCGGCGAATATGCCGTCGGTCACTTCTTCTTCCCGCAGGACGAACAGCAGATCGCGCATTTCAAGCAGGTGATCGCAGAAGTCTGTCAGTCCGAAGGTCAGCGCCTGCTCGGCTATCGCGACGTGCCGGTCGACAACTCGTCGCTGTCCAAGGCGCCTGAGATTGCTGCAACCGAGCCGCGCCAGATCCAGGTCTTCATCGGTGCTGGTCGTGATGCCGCAACCCAGGACGCCTTCGAGCGTCGCCTGTTCCTGCTGCGCAAGGTGATCTCCAACCGCATCTACGATCAGTATGGCGGCCAGGAAACCGGCTTCTACCCGGTCTCGCTGTCATCCTCTACGATCGTCTACAAGGGCATGTTCCTCGCCTATCAGGTCGGCGCCTATTACAAGGATCTCGCCGATCCGCGCTTCGAATCGGCCGTTGCCCTCGTGCACCAGCGCTTCTCGACCAATACCTTCCCGTCTTGGAAGCTGGCGCACCCGTACCGCATGGTTGCCCATAACGGCGAAATCAACACGCTGCGCGGCAACGTGAACTGGATGGCGGCGCGCCAGGCATCGGTCTCTTCGCCGCTCTTCGGCGATGACATCTCCAAGCTCTGGCCGATCTCCTATGAAGGTCAGTCCGACACCGCCTGCTTCGACAATGCACTCGAGTTCCTACAGCGCGGCGGTTATTCGCTCGCCCATGCGGTGATGATGCTGATCCCGGAGGCCTGGGCTGGAAACCAGCTCATGAGCCCCGAACGGAAGGCCTTCTACGAGTACCACGCCGCTCTCATGGAGCCGTGGGATGGCCCCGCCGCCGTCTGTTTCACCGATGGTCGCCAGATCGGTGCCACGCTGGACCGCAACGGCCTGCGCCCGGCCCGTTATCTGGTGACTGACGACGATCGCGTCATCCTGGCCTCCGAAGCCGGTACTCTGCCAGTGCCGGAAGAGCGCATTGTCAAGAAGTGGCGTTTGCAGCCGGGCAAAATGCTGCTCATCGACATGGCGGAAGGCCGCATCATTTCGGACGAGGAAGTGAAGTCGTCGCTTGCCGGCAGCCATCCCTATCGTGAGTGGCTGGATCGCACGCAGCTGATCCTCGAAGACCTGAAGCCGGTCGAGCCCCGCGCGCTTCGCCGCGATGTGTCGCTGCTCGATCGCCAGCAGGCCTTCGGCTACACCACCGAGGACACCAAGCTTCTGATGTCGCCGATGGCAACGACCGGTCAGGAAGCGATCGGCTCGATGGGAACCGATACGCCGATCTCGGCGATGTCGACGAAGTCGAAGCTGCTCTACACCTATTTCAAGCAGAACTTCGCTCAGGTTACCAATCCGCCGATCGACCCGATCCGCGAAGAGCTCGTCATGAGCCTCGTCTCGTTCATCGGCCCGCGCCCGAACATCCTCGACCATGAAGGCATGGCGAATGCCAAGCGTATGGAAGTGCGCCAGCCGATCCTGACCAATGGCGATCTGGAAAAGATCCGCTCGATCGGTCATGTCGAGGATCGCTTCGATACCAAGACGCTCGACTTCACCTATGATGTCAGCCGTGGTGCCGAAGGCATGCCGGAAATGCTGGATCGGTTGTGCGAGCGGGCGGAAGCGGCCGTGCGCGGCGGCTACAACATCATCGTGCTCTCCGACCGCCAGATCGGCCCTGATCGCATCGCGATCCCGGCGCTGCTCGCGACGGCTGCCGTCCACCACCATCTGATCCGCAAGGGTCTGCGCACATCGGTCGGTCTCGTGGTCGAGTCCGGCGAGCCGCGCGAAGTGCATCATTTCTGCTGTCTCGCGGGCTTCGGCGCCGAGGCGATCAACCCGTATCTCGCCTTCGACACGCTGCTCGACATGCACAAGCATGGAGAATTCCCCAAGGAAGTCTCGGAAGACGAAGTCGTCTACCGCTACATCAAGGCTGTCGGTAAGGGCATTCTGAAGGTCATGTCCAAGATGGGCATCTCGACCTACCAGTCCTATTGCGGCGCGCAGATCTTCGACGCGATCGGCCTCTCGTCCGAACTGGTCGACAAGTACTTCTTCGGCACCGCGACGACCATCGAGGGCATCGGCCTCGAGGAAATCGCCGAGGAAACCGTCGCCCGCCACCTCTCGGCCTTCGGCAAGGATCCGGTTCTCGCCAGCACGCTCGATGTCGGCGGTGAGTATGCCTATCGCATGCGTGGTGAAAACCATGCCTGGAGCCCTGACTCCATCGCGTCGCTGCAGCATGCCGTGCGCGGCAACAGCCAGGACCGATACCGCGAATTCGCCGAGATGGTGAATGACAGCAATCTCAGGATGAACACCATCCGCGGCCTGTTCAAGATCAAGAAGGCCGAAGACCTCGGTCGCAAGCCTGTTTCAATCGACGAGGTCGAGCCTGCTGTCGATATCGTCAAGCGCTTCTCGACCGGTGCCATGTCCTTCGGCTCGATCAGCCGTGAGGCGCATACCACGCTCGCGATTGCCATGAACAAGATCGGCGGCAAGTCGAACACGGGTGAAGGTGGCGAGGAAAGCGATCGTTACCTGCCGCTGGCTGACGGTTCCTCGAATCCCGAGCGTTCGGCGATCAAGCAGATCGCATCGGGCCGCTTCGGTGTGACCACCGAATACCTGGTCAATGCCGACGTGCTGCAGATCAAGGTCGCCCAGGGTGCAAAGCCCGGCGAAGGCGGCCAGCTGCCGGGCCACAAGGTCGATGCGACGGTTGCCAAGACCCGTCACTCGACCCCGGGCGTCGGCCTCATCTCGCCGCCGCCGCACCACGACATCTATTCGATCGAAGATCTGGCGCAACTGATCTACGACCTGAAGAACGTCAATCCGGTGGCCGACATCTCGGTCAAGCTCGTCTCGGAAGTCGGCGTCGGCACGGTTGCTGCCGGTGTCGCCAAGGCACGCGCCGACCATATCACCGTCTCCGGCTTCGATGGCGGCACGGGTGCATCGCCGCTCACCTCGCTAAAGCATGCAGGTAGCCCATGGGAAATCGGTCTTGCCGAGACTCAGCAGACGCTGGTGCTGAACGGTCTGCGTTCGCGCATCGCGCTGCAGGTTGATGGCGGGTTGAAGACCGGCCGTGACGTCATCATTGGTGCGCTGCTGGGTGCTGACGAGTTCGGCTTTGCGACCGCACCACTGATTGCTGCCGGCTGCATCATGATGCGCAAGTGCCATCTCAATACCTGCCCGGTTGGTGTCGCCACCCAGGATCCGGTTCTGCGCAAGCGGTTCAAGGGTACGCCCGAGCACGTGATCAACTACTTCTTCTTCGTTGCCGAAGAAGTGCGGGAGATCCTCGCCTCGCTCGGCGTGACCAAGCTCGACGAGATCATCGGCGCTTCCGAGCTGCTCGAGAAGGACGAGATGCTCGCTCATTGGAAGGCCAAGGGGCTCGATTTCTCGAAGATCTTCCACAAGGTCGATGCGCCGAAGTCCGCCACCTACTGGACCGAGAAGCAGAACCACCCGATCATCGACATTCTCGATCGCAAGCTGATCGAGAAGGCGATGCCTGCGCTCGAAGCCAAGCAGCCTGTCGTCTTCGACGTCGATATCAAGAACGTCGACCGCTCGGCCGGTGCCATGTTGTCCGGCGAAGTCGCCAAGCGCTACGGCCACAAGGGCCTTAAGGATGACACCATCCACGTCACGCTGAACGGCACGGCCGGTCAGTCCTTCGGTGCCTTCCTGTCGCGTGGCATCACCTTCGACCTCGTGGGCGACGGTAACGACTATGTCGGCAAGGGCCTCTCGGGTGGTCGCATCGTCGTGCGTCCGCCGGAGAATGCCCGGATCATCGCGGAGAACTCGATCATCGTCGGCAATACCGTGCTCTACGGTGCGATCTCCGGCGAATGCTACTTCCGTGGCGTGGCCGGCGAACGTTTTGCTGTCCGCAACTCGGGTGCGATCGCCGTCGTCGAAGGCGTGGGTGACCATGGCTGTGAATACATGACGGGTGGTGTGGTTGTCGTGCTCGGCGAAACGGGCCGCAACTTTGCGGCCGGCATGTCGGGCGGTGTGGCTTATGTGCTCGACGAGAGCGGCGATTTCGCCAAGCGCTGCAACATGGCCATGGTCGAACTCGAGCCGGTTCCGGAAGAGGATGACATGCTGGAGAAGCTGCATCATCACGGTGGCGACCTGATGCACAAGGGCCTCGTCGACGTATCCGGTGACATGACCCGCCATGACGAGGAGCGCCTCTACCAGCTGATCTCGAACCATCTGCACTACACGGGCTCGAACCGCGCCAAGCAGATCCTCGACAGCTGGGCCGAGTATCGTCCGAAGTTCCGCAAGGTCATGCCGGTGGAATACCGCCGTGCGCTTGAGGAGATGGAACGCATGCGCATGGGCGTGGCTGCGGAGTAATTTGCCACCTCGACATCCCGGATGGACCGGGATGTCGCCGCCCACGGCTCGGCCGTGCAGTTGAAGCTCAGATTAGCAGGACTTTAAAATGGGCAAGGTTACAGGTTTCATGGAAATCGACCGGCAGGTGGCGAAGTATCAGCCGGCCTCCGACCGCATCCGCCATTTCCGCGAATTCACCATCCCCATGTCGGATGCCGAGGTGACGAAGCAGGCGGCGCGCTGCATGGATTGCGGCATTCCCTATTGCCATGGTCCGACCGGCTGTCCGGTGCATAACCAGATCCCCGACTGGAACGACCTCGTCTACAACAACAAGTGGGAGGAGGCGATCCGCAACCTCCACTCGACGAACAATTTCCCGGAATTCACCGGTCGCGTCTGCCCGGCTCCTTGCGAGGAAGCCTGCACGCTGAACCTTGAGGACACGCCGGTCGCGATCAAGACCGTCGAGCAGGCGATTGCCGACAAGGCCTATGAGCTCGGCTTCATCGTGCCGCAGCCGGCAACGATCCATACCGGCAAAAAGGTCGCGATCATCGGCTCCGGTCCGTCGGGTCTCGCCGCTGCCCAGCAGCTCGGCCGCGCCGGCCACGAGGTGCATGTCTACGAGCGCGAGTCGAAGCCCGGTGGCCTGCTGCGCTATGGCATTCCGGACTTCAAGATGGAGAAGAACTTCATCGATCGCCGCGTCGAGCAGATGCAGGGCGAAAACGTTACCTTCCATTGCGGTGTCAATGTCGGCGTTGACGTGACCGTCGAGAAGCTGCGCGCGGATTACGATGCCGTGCTCTATTGCGGCGGTTCGGAAACCCCGCGCGAGGCCGGCATTCCCGGCGTCGAATTGCATGGCGTGCATGATGCCATGCCCTATCTCGTGCAGCAGAACCGCCGCGTCGGCCGCGAAAACATCGATAGCGTCGGCTGGCCCGCCGATCCGATCCTGGCTGGCGGCAAGCATGTCGTCGTCGTCGGCGGTGGTGACACGGCGTCGGACTGCGTCGGCACGGCCTTCCGTCAGGGCGCCGTCAAGGTGACCCAGCTCGACATCCGTCCGCGTCCGCCGCAGACTGAAGACAAGCTTGCGATCTGGCCCTTCTGGGCGACCAAGATGCGCACCTCGTCGAGCCAGGCGGAGGGTGCCAATCGTGAATTCCAGGTGGCAACACTCGAATTCGTCGGTGAAGACGGCGTGCTGACCGGCGTGAAGTGCTGCCAGGTCGACGAGCGCCGCAAGCCGATCCCTGGTACGGAATTCATCATCAAGGCCGATCTCGCCTTCATCGCCATCGGCTTCTCCGGTCCTTTCACCGACAGCGTGCTGAAGGATCTCGATGGCAAGCTCGAACTCAACACCGACCGTCGTGGCTCGACCAATGTTGTGGCTAACGACAAGGACTATCGCTCGTCGGTCGACAAGCTGTGGGTGGCAGGTGACGCCCGTCGCGGCCAGTCGCTCGTCGTCTGGGCAATCCGCGAGGGTCGTCAGGCCGCCCGCGCCATCGACGAGGCACTGATGGGCGAAAGCGTGCTGCCGCGCTGAAACCGTCTTGGTTGTCCAAGTGCATGAGGGGCCGCTTTCGAGCGGCCCTTTCGCGTTGACGGCACTTAACGGATCAAGGTGTCGCGGTTGCTGGCGCGGGAGACGTTGATGGTGCCACCTCGGCTGCGCGCTTCACATAGTCCACCCTTCCGACTGGCGGATCCGGCAGGCGGCCGTTCTGGACGAGCTGGTCGCGCGGCGTGGGGAAGGTCGAGGATGCCGGGACAGTGCCGCCGAGCAGTTCGTCGGCGCCGTCGAGTTCCGGGTCGAAGAGATCGATCGGCGGGGTGGTGACGATCGCCTTGTTTTCCGATGGCGACAGGGTCACCAGTTCGGGCAGATTGCTGGCATCGAGGCGGACGAGATCCGGGCTCGTCATGTCGCCGAGATAGCGGCGCACGGATTTTTCGACATAGAAGGCGAGCTTGCGTTTGCCGGGGCCGGTAAAGCCGATGCCGTCATTGCCGCGCAGGCGGACCGGCTGGCCATTGATGTCGGAGCCGGTGACGATGAAGCGCCCTTCCTGATCGACAAAACCTTCCCAGATATCGACGAATTCGCCGTTCACCTTCTCGATGTTCGATCGATAGATGGTGTTGAGACGCAGGGCGTCCGCGGTCATGTTTTGCGGGCGGAAGGCCGGGAGACCGACCCAGATAATCGGGACACGCGTTTCCGCAGCGACGGTCGCCAGGCGCGCGACCCGGTCGCCATAGGCGGTGAACCAGGGATCGGTCCGGAAGTCGAGGCGGCCGGTCGGAGTTACCAGTTGCTGGCGGTCGTTGGCGCCGATCTGGATGACCACGACGCTCGGTTTGAGATCGCTGACGATTGCTGGCAACTGGCTCGGCCAATCGTAGAAATCGTCTCGCACCAGGCCGGAGGATCCATTGGCGCGGTTTTCTACCACGACGCCGGGCGAGTCCTCGAAGGCAGTCTTCAATCCGTCGCCGAGGGCGCTTGCCACGAAGTCGCCGAGGACGAGGACCGTCTTTGCATTGTCGAGCTTGGGCGGCGGCGGGGGGGCTGCGACCGCGCGGGTCGATTGCGGCCGGGTGTTGATCGTGGTTACGCTGCCACTGGTCTTCTTGCGCGTCTTGGTTTCTCGTGGCCGCTGCACGTTCTGGGGCGGCACATAGGTCGGCTGGCGTTCGCCGAAGAGCAAGTCGAGGAGAGTGCGGCGGCGTTCAGGCTGCTGGGCTTCAGCAGACGTAGTGATAAAGGCGGTCGCGACGACTGTCAGCGCCAGACCGAGCGTGATGAGGCGGGCAAAGGTTCCGCGCGGGCTCGTCAAGTCACACTCCATGGGCGATTACGGCGGGCTAAAAATGCATCCGCCGCGCTCCCCTGTTTTTGGAGCGCGGCGGATGCCAAGTCAACAGGTCCGCTTGCTGCGGAACCCGATCAGTTGCGCAGCTTGTCGAGCAGGACCCGTGAAGGCTGGCCGTCCACCGACATACCGAGCCGCTGCTGGATGGCGGTGATTGCCGCCTTCGAGCCCGAGCCGAAATTGCCGTCGATCTTGCCATCGTAATAGCCAAGCGCCTGAAGACGGGTCTGGAGCTCGAACTTTTCCTTGACGTCTAGAGACCCGTCGGGGCGCGGCCAGCGCTGCTGCATGCCGCCATAACCGGCAATCTCGTCTGCCAGCAGGCCAACGCCAAGGGCGTAGCTGTCAGCGGCATTGTAACGCTTGATGACGAAGAAGTTCTTGGTCATCAGGAAGCCTGGGCCGTTGGCGCCACCGAGCATCTTGAGCTCGGCGCGTTCGCTGCCGTTCCTGAAACCCTTGCCGGATGGACGGGCGAAGCCCAACGCCTGCCACTGCCCCACCGTCTTGGTCTGGCCGGCATATTTGTGGCCACCTCTCGGAACGGCGATCTCGTAGCCCCAGGTTCTGCCGGTCTGCCAGTCGTTCTTGGCAAGCAGGTTGGCGGCTGTGGCGAGTGCGTCGGGGATCGAATGCCAGATGTCCTTGTCGCCGTTGCCATCGGCGTCGATGCCGTAGAGCAGGTAGCTTGTCGGGATAAACTGGGTGTGTCCCATGGCGCCGGCCCAGGAGCCCATCAGGTTCTTGTTGGTCACGTCACCGTTCTGCAGCATCTTGAGTGCGGCAATTAGCTGCGTGCGGGCAAACTTTGCGCGCTTGCGATCGGCATAGGCAAGCGTCGCCAGGGAACGAGGCACGTTGTGCAGCCGGTCCGGACGCTCAAGAGCTGCGCCATAATTCGATTCCATCGACCAGATCGCGAGCAGCACGTGTTTGTCGACGCCGAAGTGGTTTTCCAAGGCTGTCAACAGGCGCCCGTGCTTGGCCAGCATCTCCTGGCCGACCTTCACGGTGTAGGGGTTCACGCGGCTATCCAGATAGTCCCAGATCTGGGACTTGAACTCCGGCTGATAGGCAGCCTTTTCCAGCACGAACTGGTCTGGCTCGGTCACGCCTTTGAACGCCTGGCGATAGGTGCGCTCGGTAATACCGGCCTTGGCGGCCACAGGATAAAAGTCGCGGATCCACTTCTGGAAACCGGCGTCCGCCAAGGCTTCCATGGGCATGAGCGCTGTCGTCAGCGTCAGCGCGATGGCGCCGAGCAGGCTGGGGCGGTGTCTTTTCATGGGCATCTCCCGTGCATTCTCGTGTTGGCAGCCGGAACAAGGCTGTTCACCACAGGTTAATGCTGTTCAGTCAACAAACCCTTTACCATGTTGCCCGCCCAAGCTTTGTCTTTGCCAATTTGAAGCAATTGTATGTTACTGGGCGTGACTGCGTTATGAAGACGTTAATCGATTTAGATCCTCGAGGAGGAATGAGTGGTTCAGACTAGAAAGCTCCGTAAAGCCGTTTTTCCCGTGGCCGGTCTCGGTACGCGTTTCCTCCCCGCCACCAAGGCGGTCCCGAAAGAAATGCTCACCGTGGTAGACAAGCCCGTCATCCAGTATGTGGTTGACGAGGCCATTGAAGCCGGGATCGAGCATTTCGTCTTCGTGACCGGCCGCGGCAAGGCGGTCATCGAGGACTATTTCGATATCCAATTCGAACTCGAACAGACCCTGAAGGCCCGCAACAAGAACGCCGAACTTTCAATGCTCGACGAACTGCAGCCGACTGCCGGTCAAACCAGTTTCACGCGACAACAGGAGCCGCTGGGTCTTGGACATGCCGTATGGTGTGCTCGCGACATCGTGGGGCATGAACCTTTCGCCCTTCTTTTGCCAGACATGATTATGCGCGGCGAAAAGGCTTGCCTCAAGGGCATGGTCGAACTTTATGAGAAGACCGGTGGCAATATCGTGGCGGTCGAAGAATGTGCGCCTGATCAGGCCCATAAATACGGCATTGTTGGCGTCGGTGATGCGCTTGAAGGCGGTTTCAAGATCACGCAAATGGTGGAGAAGCCAGCCAAGGGTACCGCACCTTCCAACTTCTTCATCAACGGCCGCTATATCCTGCAGCCTGAGATCTTCGAGATCCTGTCGACCCAGGAACGTGGCGCCGGCAACGAGATCCAGTTGACCGACGGCATGCTGAAGCTCGCCAATGACCAGCCGTTTGCCGGATACCACTTCAAGGGCCAGACCTTCGACTGCGGTGCAAAGGATGGCTTCATCCTGGCCAATGTCGCCTTCGCTATCGAGCGTGCCGACATTCGGCCGGCTATCGAGGATGAACTGAAGGCGCTGCTCGCTGCGCTGAAGTGAAATGAGACCCCTGACCGCCGGGCTCAGCGCTTGGCGGTCAGGCCGACCAATGCCGTCACCGTGCTGTTGTCGGTCCCGGTCTTGTAGTTGGTGCGTTCGTAAGTGAGATCCGCCGTCGCATCGAGATAGCGGTTGACCCTCCAGGTCAGGCCGGCGCCCGCGAGATAAGCCGTGGTATCGCTCGCACTCGCATTCCCGTCGTAGTTCGTGAAGGTCGTGCCGCCGGTCAGGCGCGCCACGAGATTGGTGCGCAGGTCATGGGAGAGAGCGGCGGTGACGCGGTGGATCGTGGCGCCGTTGACGCCAGCGGTGGTCGATGGATCGATGCTGGTGTCGAGCGAGAGATCGATGCTGGTGCCGTCGCGCGGCGACCAGAAGATGTTGCCATCAACCGTCATCGCTGAGAGCTCCGCCAGCCGGGCGTCCTCAAATGTCTGGCGCTCGTAGCCGAGGGCGATTTCGCCGCGCAGCTTCTCTCCGAGATCGACGGCCACCCCGGCCTTGGCGCCATAGAGGTCCGCCGAACGCCGATATCCGGATGAATCAACGGCTTCGTCATAGTCGATCCGCCCGATCGTGCCCTCTATGAACGGTGTGAGAGCCGGTGAGACTTCGTATCCGAGACGGCCGCTGACCGTGTAGCGATTGCGGTCACGGTCACTACGTTCAAGGATGCTTCCATTGGAAAGCTTGGCATCAGAATACTGAAAGCGGGTGATATCGCCAGCGATCGAGCCGCGGATCACGCCGAAGTCGCGTTCGATCGAGAGGCCGGTTCCGAACTGGTGTACCCCCGACTGGACCCTTGCGCCGGATATGGCGTTCGGGTCGTCGCTATCCTCGCGGCTGAAATTGTAGGACCCGGAAAGTGTGGCAATGGTGTCATCGGCCAGATCGAGACGCAGGCGCGCGTCGATATTGGCACGGGGCTTGTCATTGTCCGTGCCTGACAGCGTTTCCTGCCAGGCGCCTTCGGCTCCGACATTCAGCTCATGTCTCGACCAGTCCGAGGTCAAGGTACCCTTCAATCCGGTTTCCGAGAACGTGCGGTTGGTTTTGACATCTCCGGATTTCTCCCGCTCGGTGCCGAGTTTCTGGCTGATCGACGGCCGTAGGATCATGCTGCCGAGGCGAATGCCGGTGCCGTCTTCGGCGTCCAGGGAATCGCGGCGAATGCGGGCGGCCGTCGGGTCGTCCCGTCGGGTCTCGCGCAGGTTCTGGCGGCCGATATCGTCGTCCAGCGGTAGGGCATCGGGATCTGCAAGCGGTTCCACCGCGAATGTGTTTGGCGCAACGGAGGCCGTCGTGGTCGGATCGGTCGCTATGGCAGGCGCTGATGTCGACATCTCTCCCGCGCGTGTCGCGATGCCCTCCGGGCCTATGCCCGGTGACTGCGTCCCGTTTGCCGAAGCGCCTGCAGAGGATTGCACCGTTGGGCGTGTCTCTTGGGCAGCGAGCAGCGACGGGTGCACGAGTGCTGACAGCGCAAGCGCACCAGCGAAAGCGCGCAGTCCCAGGCGGCCTGCGCCGCGCGTGTCCCGATTTTCGACTGAAGTCATGCTTGCGCCCGGCGATCTGTAATGCTTACCCAATCGTAAAGCTTGGTGGTTAATGATTGGTTTCGCCGGTGCATGGAGGCCAGACATGTCGTTGCGCAGATCCGTCATGCACCACGAGAATTTACAGCAACCGACAAACGCAGTATGGGACGGCATGATCAAGCGCGCAGTCAATCTCGTTGAAGCCAGTGCCACCGAATCCGCTCTCAGGGTCGTCTCGACCGAGCGGGAGGGACTTCGTGTCCTCGAAGAGGCCTTGGCCGGGCCGCTTGCTGCACCCTTCTGCAATGCGGTCAAGACGATCGGCGGGATTGGCGGTCGCGTGATTGTCACCGGGGTCGGCAAGAGTGGCCATATCGGTTCGAAGATCGCCGCCACCTTCGCCTCGACCGGCACGCCTGCCTTCTTCGTTCATCCGTCCGAAGCCAATCACGGCGATCTCGGCATGATCGCGCAGGATGATGCGATCCTTGCGATCTCCTGGGGTGGCGAAACGACCGAACTGCAGGGTATTCTCAGCTTCTCCCGCCGTTTCTCGATCCCGCTGATTGCCATCACGGCCGGCGAAAACTCAACGCTTGCCCGCAATGCCGATGTCGTGCTTCTGATGCCGAAGGTTCAGGAGGCCTGCCCGCATGGGCTGGCGCCGACGACCTCGGCTGTGCTGCAGCTTGCCATCGGCGATGCGATTGCGATTGCGCTTCTCGAAGCGCGCGGGTTTTCGCCGTCGGACTTCCGCACCTTCCATCCGGGCGGCAAGCTCGGTGCGGCACTCACGCATGTGCGCGACATCATGCATACCGGCGATCGCCTGCCGCTGGTTGGGCTCGGCACGCCGATGCCAGAGGCGGTCAAAACCCTGTCGCACAAGCATTTCGGCTGTGTGGGGATCGTCGACGGTTCCGGCAAGCTCTGCGGCATCGTGACGGAAGGCGACATGGCGCGTAATCTTGGCCGGGATCTGTCGATCCTCAATGTTGATGATGTGATGACCCGCAATCCCAAGGTCATCAAGGGCGATGCGCTCGCGACAACGGCCGCAGCGATGATCAACAAACATGGCATTGGTGCATTGATCGTCGTTGACGATGAGAACACGCCCGTCGGCCTCATCCACTTCCACGATCTGCTCAGGATCGGTGTCGCCTGAGCGGGACTCAAGCCTCTTCCACTGTCAGATCGCGACTATCGCTGGAAACAATCCGCACGCGGGCGCCGCCGGGCAGGTCCGGGCCGGAGACCAGCCAGAAGGTGTCGTCCAGCCGGATGCGGCCGCGTCCCTCGCGGATGGGCTCGGCCAGCACGGCCGTGCGGCCGACGAGGCTTGCACCGCGCTGATTGAGAAGTGGTTCGTCGCTCGATGTCTCAAGGCGGGTGAAAAGACGGCGACCGGCGAGCGTGAAGGCGACGGCGCTTGCCGCAAAGACCAGTGACTGGATTTGCCACGACCAGAAGCCCGCATCCCAGAGCAGCAGAGACAGAACTCCGGTCAGGATTGCGCCGAGCCCGATCCAGACCAGGAAGACGCCGGGCATGACCAGTTCGGCCGCAAGCAGTAGCATGCCGAGGACCCACCAGCTCCAGGGACCGAGTTCGGCGATGATCCGCGCCAGCATGGCGATCACTCGCCGTTCGGGTTGAAGGAACTGATCGGCGGCGTGGTGCGCGGCGCGGCGGTCGGGCGCGGCGGGGCAGGGCGCTTGTCGTCGCCGAAGACCTCGCGCGCAATCGCGCCGATGCCGCCGAGTGAGCCGATCAGCGAGGTCGCTTCCATCGGCATCAGCACTACCTTGGAATTGCTGGCGGTGCCAATCGAGGCCATGGCCTCTGTGTATTTCTGGGCGACGAAGTAGTTGATGGCGTTGACGTCGCCGGCGGCGATCGCTTCCGAGACGAGGCGGGTTGCCTTGGCTTCGGCTTCCGCCAGACGCTCACGGGCCTCCGCCTCGCGATAGGCTGCCTCACGCTCACCTTCGGCCTGAAGGATGGCGGCCTGTTTGGCGCCCTCGGCCCTTAGGATCTGGGCATTGCGGAAGCCTTCGGCTTCGAGGACCTGGGCGCGCTTTTCACGCTCCGCCTTCATCTGGCGACCCATGGCGTCCACCAGATCGGCCGGCGGCTGGATGTCCTTGATCTCGACGCGGGTCACCTTGATGCCCCAGGGGCGGACCGCCTCATCGACGACGCGCAGAAGGCGGTCGTTGATGACCTCGCGATTGGAGAGCAGTTCATCGAGATCCATCGAACCCATGACAGAGCGGATGTTGGTCATGGTCAGGTTCAGGATGGCATTTTCGAGATTCGAGACCTGATAGGCGGCTTCTGCGGCGTTCAGCACCTGATAGAAGGCGACCGCGTCGGCGGAAACCGAGGCATTGTCCTTGGTGATGACTTCCTGGGTCGGCACATCAAGCACCTGCTCCATGACGTTCATCTTCGCGCCGATCCGCTCGAAGAACGGAATGATCAGGTTGAGGCCCGGCTCCAGCGTGCGCGTGTAGCGACCGAACCGCTCGATCGTGTAGCGGAAGCCCTGCGGCACGGTCTTGATACCGGCAAAGAGGACCAGAATCACGAGCAGTACGAGTGCGATGACGACGATGTCCGGACCGGTGACGGGCATGAGTTCCTCCAGCATAGGCGCAAACGGAAATTGCGCACCCTCGGTCTAACATCGTGGCGTGACAGGGTAAATGCAAGGGATCGCGGTCACAGCGCCGGCATGGTTTGCTGTGCGGACTGGTGAGGTCGCACTCAACAGAAAAGCGGCGGGATTTCTCCCGCCGCCTCGATTTTCAGGCTGATCGACCTGAGCTTAGAACTCTTCCCAGTTGTCCTGCGCCACTGCCGCATTGCCGTGGCTGCGCGGTGCGAGGGCTGCGTGACGGGCAGGTTCTGCGGCGCGCGGTGCGGGAGTGCGGCTTGGCGCTGCCGACGGCTGGGCCATCACGCGGGCGGTTTCGCGGAGTGCCGATGCCTGGGTCTGCTGCACGCCGTCGATGGTGAAGTGCGAGATCAGTTCGCGCAGCTTTGCCGCTTCGCTCGCTAGTGCTGCGGAGGCTGCGTTGGATTCCTCGACCATGGCGGCGTTCTGCTGGGTCGTCTGGTCCATCGAGTTCACGGCATGATTGACCTCCGAAAGGCCGGTCGCCTGTTCCTTGGCGGAAAGGGCAATCGCATCCATGTGGGTATTCATCTCGGTGATGAACCCGCCGATGGTGCGCAGGGCCTCACCGGTCTTGCGAACCAGATCCACACCGCCAGCAACCTCGGTCGAGGAGTTCTGGATGAGCGCCTTGATCTCCTTGGCCGCATTGGCAGAGCGCTGGGCGAGTTCACGAACTTCCTGGGCGACGACGGCGAAGCCCTTGCCGGCTTCACCGGCGCGTGCGGCTTCAACACCGGCATTCAGCGCCAGAAGGTTGGTCTGGAAGGCGATTTCGTCGATGACGCCGATGATGTTGGAGATCTGCTGCGACGAGTTTTCGATCCGGCGCATGGCTTCTTCAGCGCGGGAAACGACTTCCGACGACTGGTTTGCAGAGGTATTGGCGTGGGCGGCGACGCCACGGGCCTCTTCGGTCCGCTTGGTCGAATTGACCACGTTGGCGGTGATCTCCTCGACCGCGGCTGCCGTCTGCTCGAGAGCGGCAGCCTGCTGCTCGGTGCGCTTCGACAGATGATCGGTCCCCGACGCGATCTCGCGGGTGCCGGTTTCCATGGTTGCGACGCTGTTATTGATCGAGGCCATGGTCTGGTTCAGCTGGCGGACAGACTGGTTGAAGTCGTGGCGCAGTGCCTCGAAGTCCGGAGCGAAGGCTTCGTTGATCTGGAACGCGAGATCGCCAGACGCCAGGCGCTTCAGGCCAGCGGCCAGGCCGGAGGTGGCGATGCGCAGGCGTTCGGCGGCATCGGCTTCGGCACGCTGCTGGGTCGCGATGCGCTCGGCTTCGGCGCGCTGGCGATTGCCTTCAGCTTCCGATTCCAGACGCTTGTTCGCGATGGCAGCCTCACGGAAGATCTGCATCGCGGCGGCCATCCGGCCAATCTCGTCCTTGCCACCCTGATCGATCGTGACGTCGAGATCGCCATTGGCGAGGCGCGTCGTGTTGTCAGCGAGCTTGCCGAGCGGACGGGAAACGAGCTGGAAGTTCAAGAAGCCGAGGAGAATGGCAGCGATGCCAACTACGATCGACGCGCCGAGGCTGACCGTCTCCACAAGCGAGAGGGCTGCGGTCTGATTTTCAGCAGCGGTAACGGCACGCGCCGAGAGGGAAGACTTGAGTTCGCCGAGGCTATCTTCGAAGGCCTTGACCAGAGCCTCCCCTTCGCCGGTCACTTCGATGGCGCGGGCCAGTTCGACCGTTTCGGGATCACGCATCAAGAGGATCTGACGTGACAAGAAGCTCGTCTTCCACGTCTCGAAGGCGGTGATCGCGTCCTTGAACTTCGCCAGTTCCGCGGGAGCCGACGTCGATAGCATCGCCTCGATTGCGGGACGCTTCTCAGTCATGTCCGCAGCCATTTTCTCGGCGCCAGCGGCGTAGTCGCGGTTGCCGGTCAGCAGGAAGGTCTTCAACTGGAGGTCCGCGACGTAGAGATTAGCAGAGAGTTCCTCGATGACCTCGACGGCGCGATTTATCGTTGCGGTTTCCGCGACCTGCTCACTCGCCGTGATGGCGCGGTTGTGCATGAAGGTGGAGGCTGCGATCGCGATGGCGGCAAGGAGTTCGAAAGCGAGGAAGCCTTTGGCGCTTACGGATAGGTTCTTGAGCATGGTAAAATCCTGTCCCGGTCGGGGTCGAATTGGATCATGGTTTACAGGACGGCCGCCATCATGGAGCCGTGTCGACGGATCAGCTGCCGGCCAATGCTCGGCGCTCGAGTTCCGTCAGGTTGAGCTCGACGGTGACGGCGCCGATCTTCTTCTTGGCGCTGTCGACCAGCGTCAGGCTCACCTGATTTCGCCAGATCTTCATCTCGTCGTCCCACTCGGCTTCATCGATGAAGACCGCGTCCTCCGAAACGTCATAGGTTTTCTGAAACTTCGCTTCGTCGCCCTGCCAGAAGTCACTGGTAATCGAGCTCTGGCCGACATTCAGGCCGTTCTGGTCCATCACGAAGATTTCGGGATAGAGGCCGAGCGATTTGCCCTGGATGCGAGCAAGGTAAACGGAAAGAGGACTGGAGAGCGTGGCGGCGATCAGCGGCTTGTCGGCTGCTTCGCGCTCGGCCTTCCACTGATTGTCAAGCTCGTCGATCTTGTCCTGGGAGAGTTCAGTGAGACGGGCATTCTGCGCCTCGACCGATACTGTGACGATCTCGGCGGACACGAATTCCTGAATCTGCTTGATGAGCTCGGGCGTGACGAGCTTGGCGATATCAGGCTGGGCCGGTTCTGCATGGGCAGTGGCAAGGGACGCCAAGAGGAACGTCGATGCCAATGCGGTCGTAACAAATTTCATGGTGGTCTCCTTCAACTCCCCCTAATTCTAGGGATCATTACTAAACGGACCCTTAATATAAGAAATTGCCTATCTAAAATTGTAATGAAATCCAATGATTTAAGTTAGCTTTGCCGTCTCAAGTTTGCGCCTATGAGCAGCTTGAGGTTGTCTTTTCGGTTGTGTTGCTTCAGAGCCTCGACGCTCTAAGCGAATGAAAAGATGCACTAAAATTGGGCATGTGTACCGAAAAGTGGGCTTTTTCTCATTGTCGCGCCATGCGTGTTCGTCGTGCCGGTTGTACCGCTGCCGTAGCTCAAATGCTCCTCCAGAAGGCACCAGGCGACGCGGCTCGACAAGGATATAAAAGAAAAGGGACCGCCTACCGGCAGCCCCTTCGTCATTTTCTAGTTAGATTAGCCTATTGAGCTTTAGGCCCAGCCCTGCAACTCCCGGCGCACGACGTTCTCGATGACGCGCATGCCATCATCGCTGTCGTTCAGACACGGAATGTGGGTGAACTTCTCGCCGCCATTGTGCAGGAAATCCTCGCCGGCTTCGCCAGCGATTTCCTCCAGCGTTTCCAAACAGTCGGAGACGAAGCCCGGGTTCATGATGGCGATGCGTTTCACGCCTTCCTGGGCGAGCTTTTCAACCGTCTTGTCGGTATAGGGCTGCAGCCATTCCTCAGGTCCGAAACGGGACTGGAAGGTGACCATCAGCTTTTCCTTCTCCCAGCCGAGGTGCTCGCGCAAGAGACGTGTCGTCTTATAGCACTGGCAGTGATAGGGGTCGCCCTTCATGAAGTAGGACTTCGGAATACCGTGATAGGAGGTGATTACCAGTTCCGGCTCCCAGTCGAGGGTCGCGAGGTGCTGGTTGATCGAGTTGGCGAGCGCCTCGATGTAGACCGGGTCGTCGGCATATTGCGGCACCGTGCGCAGCGCCGGCTGCCAGCGCATCTTGAGAAGCGCCTTGAATGCCTCATCATTAACGGTTGCTGTCGTCGCGGCTGCGTATTGCGGATAGAGCGGATAGACGAGGATGCGCTCGCAGCCTGCCTTCTGCATCTCGTTCATCTTCGCTTGGATTGCCGGCTGGCCATAACGCATAGCCCAATCGACATGCACGTTCGGCAGGTCCTTCAGGGCGACGGCGAGCTTCTCGGCCTGGCTGCGGGTGTAGGTGCGCAGATAGCTCTCGTCGAGATCCTTGTTCCAGATCTCTTCATAGGCCTTGCCGACCTTCTGCGGGCGACGATTGAGAACAATGCCGTACAGGATGGGGTACCAGAACCACCGCGACCACTCGATAACGCGCTTGTCCGTCAGGAATTCCTCGAGATAGCGCCGCATGGACTTATAGTCCGTGCCATCAGGCGTTCCGAGATTGACGAGCAGGACGCCGACCTTGCCGAAATTGACGGGCGGATGGTCGGAGGGCCAATGGGCAGGCAGTACATTCATCTTGATATCCTGGTGATGAGATCTCGACCGTTACGTGACGAAGGCCAGTTGAGATCATCTGATAAAAGCAAAAGCCGGCCCGGGGAAGCCCGGACCGGCTTTTGGCATGCGTCAAACGGTCTTACTTCGGTGGAAGCTGCAATTCGCGGCCGATCGAGATGACGTTCGGATTGCGCAGCGCGTTCGCCTCGGCGATCTTGCTCCACATCATGCCGTCGCCATAGGTGGCTTCGGCGATCTTCCAGAGGCTGTCGCCGGCGACCACCTTGTAGATGGTTTCAGCAGTCATCATTGCCGCGTCTGCGGCGCTTGCCGCTGGAGCTTCTGCCGCAGCGGGCGCCTCTGCAGCAGCCGGCGCCTCGGTTGCAGCTGGAGCCTCAGCGGCCGGTGCTTCCGTGGCAGATGCAGCCGGTGCGCTCGCGTCGGCCTGCGGGGCGGCCGTTTCGTCCGCCGCCGTGGCCGTCGCCGAGATCACGGTAATACGACCGTCGGTGTAAGGCGTATAGGGGCTGTTCTTGGCGATATAGTCGGCCACGACGGTCTCAAGCCCTGGGCCGAAGTCGTAGGCGTTCTGTCCGCCGCTCTCGAACACGCCATAGCCGTCACCACCGGTGCGCATGTAGTTGTTGGTGGCCACGCCGTAGAGCTTCTCGGGGTCGATGGCGACGAAGGCGTCACCTTCCTTGACCTCGACGGAGGAGATGCGGCTGCCGGCCGGCTTGCTCAGATCAGCGGTGAACTTCAAACCGGACACCTGTGGGAAACGGCCTGCCGCTTCCTCGACCTGGCTCACGCCGTTCTCGAGGGCGGCCACGATGTCGGAGCCCTTGAGCTGGAAGGAGGCAAGCGTGTTCTGGAAGGGCAGGACGGTCAGGACTTCGCCCATGGTAACCGTGCCGGCGTCGATCGATGCTCGCAGACCGCCGCCGTTCTGGATGGCAATGGTGATGCCCTGATCGCTCAGCCGGTCAACCATGGCATCGGCCACGAGATTGCCCATGGTGCATTCGACTGCACGGCAGGTTTCACGCGAGCCGTCGATTGCCTCGGCAGTCTCGCCGATTTCCTTCAGCTTCAACTCCTCGATCGGTCCGCCGAGTTCGGCCACTTTGGCGACGAAGCCTTCGTCCGGGGTCACGGAGGCGTCGAGCAGCTTCGGTTCGCCGGACGCGGTCTTGACGACGCCTGCATCATCGAAAACAACCGTGAGGTCGCCGAGATATTTGGAATAGGCATAGGCTTGGACGATCGGGACATCCTGGCCGGCCGGGTTCTTGACCATGGTCGGATAAGGGCCCGCTGCCTTTTCATCCGTGTTGGACAAAAGTGTATGGCTGTGGCCGCCGACGATCACGTCGATGCCGTCAACGGCTGCCGCGATTTCCTGATCCTTGACGTAGCCGACATGCGAGAGCAGCACGATCTTGTCGATGCCCTGGCCTTCGATCTCTGCCACCGCTTCCTTCAGATAGGTGATCTCGTCGGCAAACAGGATCGTGTCACCAGGCGAGGAGGTCTCGTCGGTGTCGGTTGCGAGGACCGACACGATTGCGACCTTCTCGTCGCCGAAATCCTTGACGATGTAGGGCTTGAACTTGTCGGCGACCGGAGAGTTGAGGCCGGCCAGCGTGTTGCCGGAGATCATCGGGAAATTCAGTGCATCGATGAACTTCGCCAGCTCTTCCGGACCGTCGTCGAATTCGTGATTGCCGATGGCCATGGCGTCGAAGCCGATGGCGTTCATGAAGTCGGCAATCGGGGCGCTCTTGTAGGTGGTGTAGAAGAGCGAGCCCTGGAACTGGTCGCCAGCATCGAGCGTCAGGACGTTCTTGCCCTCAAGTTCGGCGCGGCGCGCATCAATGGCGGCCTTCACACGGGCGATGCCGCCGAAGCATTCGTTGGCGGCCGCATCATCTGCCGAGCAGGTGGAATCAGATTTGCTGATGGCCTCGATGCGAGAATGCAGGTCATTGATGTGCAGGATATTGAGTTCGAAATCGGCCAGAGCGGTTCCGGCGGTCAGGGCCAGCACCGAGGCGCTGAAAAGGCCAATCTTCAAATGTCTGAACATCTTATCTCTCCTGTTGCAATCGATCACCCACAGTCTGGCACGGATTGATGACAGTCACGCGCCAGAATTCGGATGGCGGATGTTTTCATCTAGGCCGGGAGAGGGCAAGCAAAATTCGCTTGATGTCCGTATGTTCGCAGGGGCCAGAAACGAAAGAAGCGGCCGCCTGGGCCGCTCCTTGATCAGCATGTCCTGGCGCCGGCTCAGCCGCGCCGGGCGAGCGAGAACTGGGCGCCGCTGTCGGAGGTGCAGTTCAGCTGCGACGGCGTCACGAGGGCGCAATTCACCTTCTGCTGCGTGTTGCGAACCAGCGACGTCATGTTGATCTCGACGAGGCGGTCGTTGACGAGCGTGTACGTTCCGGATGCGAGGATCTGGTTGGTGTCTGTCGTGCGCGTGGTGAAGGTGCCGCCCTGGAAGGTCGAGGAGATGCCGTTCGGATCAACCCATGCACCTTCGATCGACGGGCCCTGCTGAACGGCAGGCAATTGGCGGGGAGGAGGGCTGGAATAGCAGGACGAAAGGGCAAGGCTCATCGCCGTTACAGCTACCAGGGATCTGATTTTCATTCTTGTCTCCCACCATCTCGGCGGTTCGGTCCGGCCGCCCACCGTTTGCGTTGTCATCGAGAACATGCCGCGAAGCCTCGGCCAACGCAAGGCGAAAGCCTTGTATTCCCGGGGTTATCCCGTCCTAGCTTGCAACGAGAAAGGCCCGCCGTAGACGACGGGCCCCAAGTTCTCACCCGAAACCGTTTATCGGACCAGGATGTTCCGGAACTGCCACGGATCCTTTTCGTCGAGGTCTTCCGGGAAGAGACCCGGGCGACCGTCGAGCGGCGTCCAGTCGGTATAGTGACCTTCGACCGGGCCGAGATAGGGAGACTGCACTTCCAGGCAGCGCTTGTAGTCCATCTCGTCAGCTTCAACGATGCCGGCCTTCGGGTTTTCGAGTGCCCAGACCATGCCGGCGAGCACGGCCGAGGTTACCTGCAGGCCGGTTGCGTTCTGATAGGGCGCGATACGACGGGTTTCCTCGAGCGACAGGCGCGAACCGTACCAGTAGGCGTTCTTCTCGTGGCCGTAGAGCAGCACGCCGAGTTCGTCGACGCCGTCAACCAGTTCGTCTTCGTTCAGCACGTGCAGCACCGGCTGCTGCGTGCCGCCATTGCCGAACATCTCGTGCAGGGAAAGCACGGCGTCGTTGGCCGGGTGATAGGCATAGTGGCAGGTCGGGCGATAGACGACTTCGCCGTCCTTTTCGACGGTGAAGTAATCGGCGATCGAGATCGAACTCGTTGTGGGTGACGAGGAAGCCGTATTGCGGGCCGGGTGTCGGGCACCAGGTGCGAACGCGGGTGTTGGCGCCCGGCTGCTCCAGATAGATGGCCGCCTTGCAGCCTTTCTTGTGCTTCTTGGCGTTCTTCGGCATCCAATTCTCATGGGTGCCCCAGCCGAGTTCGGAGGGCTGCAGGCCTTCCGAGATGAAACCTTCGGCCGACCATGTGTTCCAGAAGACGTTGAGCGGCTTCGGGTTCTTGGTGCGCTGGGTGTCGCGTTCGGCAATGTGCACGCCCTTGACGCCGACCTTCTTCATCAGCTTGGCCCAACCTTCGCGGTCGTTCTGGTCGGGCTCGTCGAACTTCAGACCGATTTCATGGGCGAGGTTGACCAGGCCCTGCTTGACGAACCAGGATACCATGCCCGGGTTGGCGCCGCAGGTGGACACGGCCGTGGTGCCGCCTGGGTTCTTCGCCTTTTCCTGGCGCACGGTTTCGCGGAGCGCATAGTTGGTGCGCTCGGAATTTTTCATGCTCTTATCGAAGTAGAAGCCGAGCCAGGGTTCGACGACCGTGTCGATGTAGAGCACGCCGAGCTTCGCGGCAGAGCCTGATCAGGTCGAGCGAGCCGGTGTCGACCGACAAGTTGACGCAGAAGCCTTGGCCTTCGCCTTCGGTCAGAAGCGGCTTCAAAAGCTTCTTATAGTTCTCCTTGGTGACGTGGGCCTGGATGTGCTTGATGCCATGCTTGGCGAGAAGCTCAGCCTCGTCATGTGCGCGGGATCGATGACGACCATCCGCGCTCTTGTCGAACTTGAAGTGGCGTTCGATCAGCGGCAGGGTGCCGCGGCCGATCGAGCCGAAGCCGATCAGCACGATCGGTCCGGTGATCTCGCCATAAACCGGGTAGGTCATTTCGCTCATTTCCGTCTCCTTGGAGGCCCGGTCATTGTGCCTGGGCCATGTTTCCGGCCTGTGTTGTGCGGCCGGAGCGATACTGGCGGTTCTAGATCACAAAAATCTGACACAATAAAGGGTAGGGACATGGGGGTGAGGGGCCTCACCGCTGATTTTCGAGTGCTGTATCTTGCCGCAGGTGAGCGACGAGCCGGTCACGCTGGATGTCGAGGCCCTTGTATCGGAGTTGATCGTTGGCCAACCCCTCCAGCTGCTCGGCCAGGGCCACGCCGAGCCTTCTGCCGTCAGGATGTTTCCTGAACGCCGCCACCGGATCCAGATAGATGCGGATCGTGAAGACGATCGCGCCGGTTTCCGGCAGTTTCGTCAGCGTCTGGCGCTCGACACGTACCACGGCCTCATGCGGTTGGGCGTCGTCGTTGCGGCCAGTTTCGGGGTGAAAGAGCTTTTCTTTCCAGTTGATCGA
>JBJIOA010000024.1:0-12967 GCA_045377275.1 Allorhizobium sp.
CGTATTCGCCATCGACGCGGAACAGGGTGACGGGGATCATCAGGGTGCGGGCGAGATCGAAAGCGTGATTCTGTGCGAGGGAAAGATCGTGTGACATTGTAGGGCTCCGTCCGTGGGCGGGGCCGATCCCCGCTCGTGGCGCCGACGGGTCCGGGGCCCGGCCGCAATCATCGCGCAGGCGAAGCCGCAGCGGCCGCACGCTCGCGTAGCGGACCCCTCGTGGGTTGATTGGAGGAGGACGGACCTGGACCAGGAAGCCAGCGGAACAAGCGGGAATCGGACCTGCGCGTGGATGTGTCCGGTCCAGTCTCATCCTTCCCGGTTGCAGAAACACATCGGGAAACCGGTCCAGTATCCCTTCGCACTCACCGTTGCGCGTGGTGCGCTACCAGGCGCCGCTTCGGCAAGAAGGAGCTGGAGCGGCTCGCGTTTATCCGGCACGCCCGCGACCTCGGCATCACCATCGAATCTATCCGCGAGCTGATCGACCTGGCGGCCATGCCAAGAAGCCCTGCGCGGATGCCGACAGGATCGCGAAGGAGCAGCTCCCAGTCTGTCAGGGAGCGCATCGCGCAGCTGAGGCGGCTCGAGAAGGAATTGGAGCGGATCGCGACCTGCTGCACCGGGGACACGGTCGGCGACTGCAACGTCATCCCCGCGCTCGCGGATCACGCGCTGTGCGACAGCGAACATTTGAAGCCGATGCCCTTGGTCATGAACGGGAGCGCTGGCCGCCGCCGTTCATCCGCGCGCACCATGATTCAGCGCGCGAATTGACCAGCCGGGCGGGACCTGCCACTAGCTCGTCGGACAGCGCCATCAGCTTGTCGATCCTCGGGTCGCTGAGACGATAGCGGACGAACCGGCCCTGCTGCTCGCCGAGAACGAGGCCACACTCGGCCAGGCACCTCAAGTGGTTGGAGGCGTTCGGCTGCGACAGGCCCGTCACGGCGACGATGTCGCTCACCGACGCGGGGCCGCCGCGAAGCACTTCCAGGATCGAAAGCCGCGACGGATCGGAGAAACCCCGGAACAGCTTGGCCTGAAGGTTTACCGGGCGGGTCTCGACGAGCATCTCTCCACCTCTCGACATATCACCACACAATGATATGTAACTGGTGAGTTCCTGAAAGAGGCATATACGGCAATGGCCAACGGCAACGCAACATCGTCGACCGAGGCGGCGCGCTACAACGTGACCGGAATGGACTGCGCGTCCTGCGCCGCGAAGATAGAGAAGGCGGCGCGCGGCGTCGCAGGGGTCCGGGACGTGAAGGTGTCGATCGCCTCGCAAGTCATGACGCTCTCGGTCGACGATCCGGGCACCCGCCTTCCCGCCGTCGAAGCCGCCGTGACCGACCTAGGCTATCGGCTGAACCGCGTCAGCGAAGCCTCGGATGACGACGACGATGACAGGATTCCCGATCTCTCGCACGTGACTCCTGCCTACAAGCGGGCGCTATGGATCGTGGTGCTCCTCAACGTCGGCTACGGGATCGTCGAGGCCGCCGGGAGCTTCCTCGCCGGGTCGCAGGCACTGCAGGCCGACTCGCTCGACTTCATTGGCGATGGGCTGATCTCGTTCCTGGGCTTGATGGCTGTCGGCTGGGGCCTCGCGGCCCGCGCCAAGGCCGCGCTGCTCCAGGGCGTGTTCCTCGGCCTCCTGGGTCTCGGCGTGATGGCCTCTACCGCGTACCGGATCTTCGTCGAACACCAGCCCGAGTCCCTGCTCATGGGCGGATTCGCCGTCGTCGCCCTCGCGGTGAATGTCGCCGCGGCCGCGGTGCTGATCCCGCACCGGAAAGGCGACGCGAACGTGCGGGCGGTCTGGCTATTCTCCCGCAACGATGCCATCGGGAACCTGATGGTCGTGCTCGCGGCCGGCCTGGTCTTCTGGACTGGAACGCAATGGCCAGACCTCGTCGTCGCCTTCATCATCGCGGGCCTGTTCCTGCAATCAGCCTGGTCGATCATCCGGGATGCGCGGAGCGACCTGCGGGACGCAAAAGGATGAAGGCCCGGCTAATCGGCTTCTCGTGCGTCTCGGCGGCGCTGGCCGCTGACCAGATCACGAAGGAAGCCGTCCTCGGCAACATGGATGCGCTCTCGCTCGGAGTGGAAGTGCTGCCTGTGCTCGACCTCGTCTACCTGCGGAATCCAGGCATCAGCTTCGGCATGTTAGGCGGGATGCCGCGGTGGCTGCTGGTGCTTGCAAGCTTGGTTATCGTGGGAATCCTTCTGACGTGGATGTGGCGCACCGCTCGGCCAGTGGTGGCCACCGCGCTGGGACTGATATCCGGAGGGGCGATTGGCAATATCGTCGACCGAGTCCGGTTGGGCGCTGTGACGGATTTCCTCGACTTTCACGTTGGCGGGTACCATTGGCCAGCGTTCAACCTGGCGGATGTGGCGATCGTATGCGGCGCGGCGCTCATGCTGCTCGATGGAGTTCTGGCTCCCGGCAACGTCGAAACGCGGGCGGGCAAAGAGCCCTCCTGACGCGCTGCGTTCCCCGTTGCCAAGCCTCTCAGGCGCGCGAGACGTTCTGGATCACGAAACCGCTTCGAGGCACCGCCGGAAGCCGCCTCATCTCGATGCGCAGGTCCTGCTCCGGCACGTCGTAAGCAATTTCCTCGGTCAGGAAACCCATCGCCGCTTTCATGAGCTCGATGCAAATCCATTCGCCCGCGCAGCGGTGCCCAAGATCATGGTCGCCGCCGCCTTGGGGAACGAAGGCGAAGGGGGCGTGGCTGGATCCCGTCGAAGCGTTCGGGGCGGAACTCGCCGGGCGCGTCCCACGTCCGCCGATCGCGGTTCGTGCCGTACAGGTCCAGCATGACCCTGCGGCCTTTCGCGAAACGGTATCCCTTCCATTCGAAGCTTTCCCGCACGACGGCGGCGACGGCAGGGAAGAAGGGATAGTAGCGCCGCACCTCCTGCACGAAAGCCTCCCTGTGCCGCGCGCCTGCCGAAGTGTCCGGGATGCCCGGTGGATGCATGTGAAGCGCGTGGGCAAGGAACTGAAGATACACGGACACCGCCACGATCGGCCTCAGGATGTTGAGGATCTCGACCGCCGCGACGGTAAGAGGGAAAGATGCCTCCCTTGCAGGTCGTTGTGGAACGATATCGCGTGCATCGCGCTCAATTCAGGCGCAGTCAGTTCGCCAGCGCGCACTCGCACGACGAGGTCTCCGATCCAGCGTTCGGTCCGCTTCCGGGCCAGCCGCGATCACCAGTGCTTCGGGCCGACCGAGCCCGCATAGCTGAACATGGCCGTCAGTTGCCGCGTCCGCGTTTCGACTTCGCGTTCTTCCAAGGCAATGCCGGACCAGGCACACGCGGCGCGGGTCAGTATCTCAGGCAGTTCGTCCCCAAGCTTCACCCTGTCCATCGCGGCCCAATTGCGCGAATAGGCCCGCATCCAGTGGAGGACCGTCTCGGCGAGCTCGCCGATCCGTTCCGGCGTCATCAGCGACATGAACATCTGCTTGCGGTGCTGGTGCTCCGCGTCGTCCAGGCCCTGGACGCCGCCGCGGCCGATCAGCGTCCTGCGGATGCGCTCCGGCATGGCGCCTCGCCGGACGAAATTTCGCTGGTCATAGAAAACCTCCGAGGCCGATGGCCCGGTCATGCAAATGGTCCGCCGCAGCATCAGCCGCGTTTCGAACAGGTCCGTTCGGTATTTTCGGCAACGATTCGAAATGAACCCATACGGATCAAGGAGCACTGCAAGGGTGCTGTCCAGGCTCCGGTCTCTCGGGATACGTGGCATGTGTGCCTTCCGAGGCGAGTGCGGCGGCCGGTTCCCGCGCCAGTTAACGCCCGACTGCGATACTAGCGCCTCAAGCGCGGTGAGGAAACCTGCGACCGCCGCACAAACCTCGCCCTCAAGCGACGTGCGATCAGGACTGCCGCCCGATCGCCTGATGAACTGGGCGAAGGCCTCCAGCGTTTCCTCGCTCACGTGATGCTCGATGCCTTCCGCGTCTATGCGGGCGGTGGCCGGGCTGATGCCTGCGATGGGGACGAGCCGCTGGTCGGGTCGGTGGATTTGCGGGCCATGACCGACCGCGCCGCGAGCGGAGACCTTCATCTGAACCGCTCCGTATTTGGGCTGGCAGCCCGCAACTCGATGGAGGCACACTCGTGATAGGAAATCGCTTGGTTGGAGCCGCGCTGGCCGCGCTTTTGTTCACCGCGTCTTCTGCGGCGGCCGACTATTCAGGCCGGGCGCGAGTGATCGACGGTGACACCTTCAGCATTCGCCAACAGAGGATCCGTATCGCGGCCATTGACGCCTGTGAGCGGGATCAGACCGGCTCCAAAAACGGTGTGATATGGAATTGCGGGATTGAGGCACGTCGCTTCCTCGCCCGCATGATCGATGGCAAGCATGTCCGCTGCGTTGAAGTCGATCGAGACCAGTACAAGCGCCTTGTCGGCCAGTGCTTCATCGACAACTCGGATATTGGCCTTGAAATGGTGAAGGCGGGCCAAGCCAGCCTCCTGTTGCGTTATCTGCCAAGATCTCACCCGATCGATCTGGACCAGTATCGCCGCGCCGAGGCAAGAGCCCGACAGCGAGGCCAAGGCTTGTGGGGCGCTCAGGTTGAATCACCCTCCTCCTATCGCCGCAGCCATTCCGGCAACTGAACGACTGGCGGCGCTGATATGGGCAACAGATGGCGAGATCTCATGTTTTGGAGGAACTCTTGGTTACCCCAGCCTCTTGTTTCAGGTTGTTGGTTCGGTTGCATTCAGCACAATCCCGCCCTTGACCTGTGCCGAGTCCCATTTGTCGAGGTGACGTATTGCTGCAAGCGCTCAGGCCCCACACCTCCAAAGTGGTTGCTCTTGATGCCCGTTCGCACGTCGACGCGGTTGGCGCAAAGCCGTTCGTCTCCAAATTTTCCCCGCCTTCGGCTTCCTCGCGAAACAAAATTTGTCCCCGTCCAGCCTCCTTCGCTGCGCTCCGGCCTGCGGTGCGCACCGCTTTTCGCCGTGCCTAATGAACGATCATCGCAACCACCATAGAGGAGTGATTAACATGAGCATGACCAACTTCATTCAGTTCGACAAAGACGACATCGACAACGCCAAGGGAACCGGCCTCATCTCCACCATCGACCGGGACCTGGACATCAAGGTTACACCTTTCAACTCCACCAACGAAAAGGCTCCGACGCATCGCGTCTATGCCAAATCACCTCGCGGCCACGACATCGAAGTTGGCGGCATCTGGAAGAAGACCAGCGGAGAAGGGAAGCCGTACTACACCCTCTCCATCAAGCGCCTCGGCTTCAACGCCAACTTGGGCCGCTACCCCGGCCAAGATGACGTGGCACTGCAGGCCATCATCGAATGGGAACCCCGCGATTGATCGCTCTGGGAGGCCCGATCTCTGATCGGGCTCCCACCATAAAAGAGCCGCTTACCCCGCATTCGCTGGATATTCGGGTCTTTTTGTGCTAAGTTGAATAGTAACTGGAGGCTCTGCCAATGAACGTTCATGCCCCTCGCCCCGATCGCTCTCCGGAAGCTGTTGCAGCCCGACAGAAAGCCGTCGATCAGGCTCGTGCCGCCAATATGCGGCAGGGTTACACTGGCGATCCGGTTTTGGAAGAAGCAAACGGCCGTTACGTTGCGGGAGACATCACTTCCGAGGAAATGCGCCAAGAGTTGCTGGCCCGCTTCAAGCGGGCTTGATCATCACTTAGATATTTCTCGCGGCCGCCTGTGATCTCAGGCGGCTTTTTTGCATGAGGTTTCGCTTGGCCCGCGATGATGAAGCCAAAGGCTCCTATACCTATCCAAACACTTCAGAGGATAAGGATTTCAGGGATGTTCTGAAGAACAAGCTGGATATCAGGAGCCATTCGGCGCTACGTGAGGCCGAATACGCTTTTACGGCTTTGAGGCAAACGGAGCTGGCTCAGGGAAAAGGCCCGACCGGGAATCACGACGCGGCGCATCTGAAGGCGCTGCACGGCTACATCTTTCAAGATGTCTATGAATGGGCAGGACATACGCGAAATGAAAGTCCTGTCGTCGATGGGCAGCGGGTAGAGCCGGTAGGTGGGCTTTCGAAGGGCGACACGACCTTCCTCCCCGGCTCGCGCATCGAAATGGGCCTCAACGAGGCGCTGAGGCCTGCTAGAGACGTTCAGGGCCTTAAAGCCGCTACACCTGAGCAGTTTGCCGAGAAGGCCGCCCACGTCCTTTCTGAGCTGAATTACGTTCACGCTTTTCGAGAAGGCAATGGAAGGGCAAACGAGGCGCTGGTGGTCTCATTCGGCCGTACCTACGGACATGACATCGACCTTACCGTCATCACTAAGCCTCGCATGATCGAGGCATCCATTGAGACCACCAATGATCCGTCCAGTCCGGCGATGAAGCACCTCATCCAGGATGCGATGGATCCTAACCGCCGCGAGGCGATCCGCAGCGCTATGTCAGATCTTGAGCAGGCTGGCGAGAAACCCTTCGAGCACAATATCCGCACGGCCCGCCCGGGCGAAGTGATCGAAGGGCAGGTTCTCGGGCACGACAATCGCGTGGCGAGCCTTGTGACCGACAGGGGGATTGTGGCCGTTGACCGCGCTGACCTTCCCGAGCGGATGCCTCCTGACGAAGAGGAGGTGAAGTTCACCGCTCGATCTGATTTCAAGACTTCTGGGTCGGCCGGAACAGGTCCAAGATACCCATTCGCAGCCAGGTCAGCAAAAGACCCAAGAGCCTCAGTCGCAGCACATCAATGCCGAGCTTAAGGCTATCGAAGCGCAGCAGCTTGCCGATCGCCAGCGAAACCGCGACCAAGACGACCGAGAGCGCTGATCTGCGGCCCTGTCGCTGCAGTGAGGGCCCGTGTTGTCGGCCGGGGTGCCTGCGCTCAGCGCCCTCTCCTGTCCGTTGGATGGTTTGACGGACAAACTACGATAGCCCCTCACCCATTCAACCGCTTGCGCGGTCCTACACTCCGTTGCGGCCCTACGGGTGCATGGGCTCGTTTCGCTATCTTCGGATCTTTGCCGTCAACCAACGAACAGGAGACGGCGATGCAGAGCGTAAAGGACACCTACCAGCGGATCACCGACACCATCATCCAGCAGCTCGAGGTCGGCACCAAGCCCTGGATTCTGCCATGGCGCGGAAATGTTCGCAGGTCGGCTACGCCGCTGCGTGCCTCCGGCGAAGCCTATCGCGGCATCAACGTGGTCATGCTGTGGCTCTCCGGGCAACTCGCCGGCTACGACGAAAACACATGGATGACTTACCGGCAGGCTCAGGAGCTTGGTGCTCAGGTCCGCAAGGGCGAACAAGGAACCCTCGTCGTCAAGTACGGCACCTTTACGCCGAAGGAGCAGGAGGCGGACGATCGCGCAGTCCCCTATCTCAAGGGCTACACCGTCTTCAACGTCGAGCAGATCGACAACCTGCCGGACCGCTTTAAGAGCCCGGCCGATGATGTGCCAATGGATGCCGTTCCAGTTCTCGAGAACGTCGAATCCTTCATAGATCGCACTGGCGCGAAGATCACCTACGGCGGCAAGCAGGCTTGTTATCGCCCTGATCTCGATGACATTCTGATTCCGGATCGGGGGCGGTTCCTCAGCGAGGTTCACCTTTACAGCACTGTTCTTCATGAAATTTCTCATTGGAGTGGTGCAAAGGCACGTTTGGGCCGTGACCTGAGTGGGCGGTTCGGCAGTGAGGCCTACGCCATGGAGGAGCTTGTTGCCGAGATCTCAGCCGCGTTCGTCTGCGCCGATCTTGGCATCGAGCATGATCCGCGAGACAACACCGCGACTTACGTTGAAAACTGGCTCAAGGTGCTCAAGCAGGATTCACGTGCAGTAATCACTGCCGCCGCAAAGGCTCAGGCAGTCGCTGACTATCTGCGACAGTTCAGCTCTTCTACAGGGTAGGGCCCCTGGCATAACTGTCGGGCCTCATGCGCATCGACCCAAAACTTTACAATTGTAAAGTCGGGCATCCTTGATGCGTATCGACCAAAAACTTTACAACTGTAAAGTCGGGCACCTCGATGCGTTAACTTCTTGTTAACGAAAAACGCCTTGAAGAATCGGAGTCAGTCTGGCATCCCTGACGGAAATGATCTCGTAAAGTGGTCAGAACCGTCAAGAGGATTGAATGTTGCAGCCAGCTTCTCAGAGCGTCAGAGACACTGCGTCGAAGATCGGGGTCTACACCTCGAAACTCTCTGCGGAGCTGAACGATATGCGTGAGGCTGTCTATCCACCCTCTGCGCAGAAAACATTTGGCCGGACATTCTCAACCCTGGACCTGGTGCGGTTACTCAAGGTTCCGGAAAGTACTCTTCGCCAGTTGACGCTGGAAGGGAAGGGGCCTTTGCCCGAGCGTGCAGAAAACAATAGGCGAACCTACACGATAGAACAGGTCAAGGAACTGAGGGCATTCTTGGCCGAACTTCGTCCGGACGAAGCTGGCGAGCTGCTCCCGCATCGTCGCAAAGGGGAAAAGCTTCAGGTAATTGCTACGGCCAATTTTAAAGGTGGTAGTTCCAAGACAACCACTTCTATCCATCTCGCACATTTTCTAGGGCTTCAGGGTTATCGGGTCCTGTGTCTGGATCTTGATCCGCAAGCATCGATGACTGCGCTATTTGGTATTCAGCCCGAGTTCGATCTCGGCGTAGAAATCAAACAGCCTATGCAGCCATTCGATATGACAATGAGAGGCGGCCGCTCGCTGAAGTGATCCGGCCAACCTATTTCCCTGGGTGTCGATCTAGTTCCTGGCAATCTGGAGCTAATGGACTTTGAGTTTGATACCCCGTCCGATCTGACCTCGAAAACCAGAGATGACTTGGGTTTGTTTTTCGAGCGGTTAAGCAGTGCCCTGGCCCGCGTCGATGATCGATACGATATCGTTATCATCGACACCCCACCGTCCCTTGGATACTCGAACGCTCGCCGCTCTTTACGCAGCAACGTCCTTAATCATTACCGTTCACCCGGCGATGCTCGACGTTGCATCGTGCAATCAGTTCCTGATCATGATCTCCGATCTATCGGAGGTGCTGGGGCAGTTTGGAGCAAAATTTGAGCATGACTTTTTCCGTTTCCTGCTCACCCGCGTGAACCCGAATGACAGGGCCTCAGAAGTACATGTCTGGAGTCATGCGCCGATTGTTTGGTGATGATGTACTGGTTGCGGAGGCGCTCGAATTGACGGCAATCGCCGGTGCAGCGGTAGCGAAGAAGACCCTATACGAGCTCGAGTCGGGCGAGGTCGGTCGTGAAGCGTTGAAGCGTGCAATTGAGAGCGCTGATCGAGTTAACTCCGAAATCCTCGACCTCGTTCACAAAGTTTGGGGGCGTAGCACATGAAGAAAAGCATCCTTCAGCGAATGGCGGCCGCCGAAAACCGGACAGAAGTTCTACTGTGGTGTCGGACGCGTCTGACAAGCCCTCGCTGGCGCGGCGGCACTCTTCACCGGTCATTTCCAATGTGGGTCGAGCACTGACACAGCTCACCGAAGATAGTGTCATTTCACTGATCCTGACCGTATCGACCGCTCCCCCTATAGAGATCGCTTTGGCAACGACGAAGATGCGGCCAAAGAGCTCGAGGCGCTTAAGGTTTCTATCGCAAGCGAAGGCCAAAAAATTCCGGTTCTCGTTCGGCCGCATCCGACGAAACCGGATCATTACCAGCTTGCCTACGGTTACCGTCGATGGGCGGCGATCAAGGCCATAATGGCAGAAGCGGATCGCCCGGAGACGCGATAAAGATTCGAGCGTATGTTCGAGAGCTTTCCGATCGGCAATTGATTGAAGAGCAATCGCTTGAGAATGGTGTTCGGGAAAACTTGACCTGGATCGAGCAGGCAATGTGGGCAGTACAGCTCAAAAGTGCTGGCCTTTCCCATCGCGCCATGTGCCCAATCTTGGGGAGCTTCAAGAAGCGGCAATATCGCATCTGTTTCGAGTGACGGAGGCGGTTCCCGAAGACATCATTCTTGCGATCGGCAATAGCAAAAGGAGTTGGTCGCCCAAATGGACCGCATTTGCCGAGTTGCTGAAAGATCCGAGCAGCGCAGCACGTGTTCGCACAGAATCGACACGGTCGAGCTTCCAGGCGCTGACAGCTCCAGCCGTATTGCCCAAGCGATACGAGCTGCAAGTGCTGCAGCCGACAAAGTGATCGTGAACCAGCTGAAGAGATTGTTGACTTCGCCGTGGGTGACCGAGTTTTTGGCCGCATGAAGAGTAATTCGGCTGGAACTACGGTCTCAATCCCGAAGCAGGAACGCGCTTTCGCGCGCTGGCTGGCGGACTGAATGCCTGACCTTCTAGCGAATACAACAATCATTCCGATCCAACTCACCAAAGAGGTGTGATCGAGACACTCGTTAATTGGTCAAAGAGGAGAGACCGCGACAAAAGAAAAGGCCCCCAAAACGTTTCCGTCATGGAAGCCTCTCTCAATTCCTAGCAAGATCGAGAATCGCATTTCCATGAATCCCAGTCAGAGTTTTTGGCATCGTTTTGGTGAGCGGATTTCTTTTGCTGAAGAAAGGTGAAGGAATATGCAGACAGGAAATGTGACGACGCCATTTGGGCGGCGGCTGGTTGTGCTTGCTCTTGTAAAGAGGCAGCTCAAGACGTCCGAGACGAAACCAAACCGCCTGGTTGAAAAACTAAAGTGTTTCGCGACGCCTGTGAGGCCCGTGAACGCCTTGGCCTCCAGGACAGGGCGCTGACTGTGCTGGACGCATTGCTGACGTTTTATCCAGAGAGCGAGCTCAACTGCGATAGTGGATTCGGTGGTCTTTCCATCCAATGCCCAGCTGTCTGTCAGAGCGCACGGCATTACCGGAACGACCTTGCGGCGGCATTTGGCTGCCTTGGTCGAAGCCGGGCTCATCCAGCGCAAGGATAGTCCGAACGGCAAGCGCTACGCTCACCGTGACAAGGGTGGCGATATCGAGCAGGCCTTTGGATTCGATCTTTCTCGACTTTTGGCTCGCGCTGCGGAACTTGCAGCACTGGCACAGGAAGTCGCTGCTGAGCGCCTGCAGTTCAGACGAACTAAAGAGGCGCTGACTATCTGCCGGCGTGATGTACGCAAGCTGATTTCCGCCGCGATGGAGGAGGTGTCGCTTGGCAGTTAATTGTAAGAATGCGGCGGTTTGATCTATGCTTGGCATTTAATTGTGAGAATAAAGGCGGTCGGATTCTCAAATTAACTGCATTTGAGAAGAGGCCCTCGACCTTCGAGCTCGGGCTATAATGTTCTCGGCGGCGTCGGTGAATCTCACCCTGTTGTCACCCATCATGTGACTACGCAGCATTCGGAGCATCTCCGGCTGCATGCTCGATGATAGCTATCCGTTGCGAGACGCGAAATAAGCGCCCCGCTCTCATCATCCCGCAACTCGCTCAGATCCTTGACAACGACCAGGGTGCGGCCATTCGTTAAACTGAGCTGCTGTACTTTATCGCCTTGGTTCCATGCATCGGAACTGCCGCCAAGCTCGATCCATACTTCGCGACAATGGATGTCTTGCCGTCCCCAGCAGTTCCGGGGATGATGTGTGATACCGGTGCAGCTCCACGGAAATTTGTGACAAGCCTATCGCGAAGCGGCGCAGGGAGCGTGATCGGGCGGATTTTATGCCGACGCAAGGCCCGCTGGATGGACTCGTCATACACGTCGTCGTTCGTCGGTATCGGTCCATAATTCCTGAGAAACCGAACCCACGCATGAGTAGATGGTATTTCTGACAAGCTCCGCCCCCACTGTTACAATAAGTTGTAGACGAAGAACTGATTTCGATCAACCTACTTTAGGACGCTACAGCATTTGGTCTGGGTCGCGATCATTGATCCACGTATAGGCCGAGGCTGGAGTTCCCGAGTAGGAAAGCGTCGATACCTGTTGAGGGATCCGTCGATGGTGTCGAAGACATCATGAGCAAGGGTACAGTCGATGGTGCAATTTTGCCCAATTTGTTGCACAATATTGCAACTGAGCTCACAGCCGACGTAGAGCGGCAGGCCTTGGACTTCTCCGTAGGAAAACCATTCACGTTGATACTGAGCGGCCGTCCAGGTCCTCGACGAGGACCGGGAAGCGTAAGACCGACATTTCCCATATCCCCCGGCGAGGTTAAGCTGTTAACGGAAGCGGGACCTGGCTATCATACGGTCGGAAAAGTCGGACACTTCCTCCTTGAGGCTCGTGCGCCACAGCCTTTCGTAGTCAAGATGCTGGCTGCGCAGCTCCACGATATCCTTTCCATCGGCAATCAATCCGACAACAGAAAACGCTAGTCGATCAGCATTCTTTCTTGCCACCTCGAGCTGGAGAAAGTCTGCATACCCTTTTTGGAACACCACCGAGCGAAGACCATCAAAATAGAGAAAATTTCGCAGGCCTGAATCTGCGTAAATCGCCTCGCTTGAGCCCGAGAGGGCGCAGGCCAACAGTGACTGCGCGAAAAAGCCAACTTCCAAAAGCGAATCGATGTTACTGATCCCAAAAAAATCATGCATCATCTGAAAAACGTCGGCATCATTTGCAATGACGAGCGAACCGCACCCGCCGCGACGGTCAGCCTCCAGCTCCTGAAAATACAATTCTCGTTCGTCGTCCGTATCCAGTTCGAAGTGACCGTAGATCCCGTGGGAGAACTCGTGGGCTATAGCAGTGACGCTGGCGAAGGCGACGAATGCACCTGGATCGAATTTCCGTGACGGCATGTCTGCCATCGGTGCCACTCTATTGAAAAGGCTTTCCACGAAGGCTAGAGAAATTCCGGCTCCGTAAACCGGTTCACCCGATTTCTTTGCCGCCCTGGCAGGTTTCCTCGTCTTGGGGTCGGTATCAAAGCGTAGGCGCGAATTCGGCGCCCGCGTTTCGCTCGGAATTTGTGGATACACTGTGGGCGATTTTCGCCAGCATGGCCGTGGTC
>JBJIOA010000025.1:0-4589 GCA_045377275.1 Allorhizobium sp.
TGCGGACATGGGCCATCGCGGCAACCCCACGCATCCGGAGGTCATGCAGGCCGTCGAAACCGTGATCGGCAAGGGTGTTGCTGCCGGCAAGCCTGTTGGCATCATGTCTGGCGATCCGGCCATGCTTGCCATGGCGCGCAAGGCGGGCATCCGCTTCTTCGCCTCATCCACCGATGTCAGCCTGCTTTCCGCTGCCGCTGCCAATCTCGCAGCGTCAATGCGCGGCTGATCCTGCTTTCCCCAATGCATTCATGGATTTTCGATGAAGCTCACACTTGCAGAAGCCGAGGCGCTGGTCGTCGGCGCACTTGTTCGGTCGGGCGTCGAGGAGGCCAATGCACGTTCCGTCGCACGCGCGCTGGTCGCAGCCGAGGCCGCCGGTCAGGGTGGTCACGGTCTGCGCCGGGTCGAGGCCTATAGTTCCCAGGCGCGGGCCGGCAAGGTGGACGGCTTGGCCAAGCCGCAGGCGTCGCGACCAAGGCCGGGCGTGCTGACCATCGATGCGATGAACGGCTATGCCTATCCGGCGCTCGATCTTGCCGTCGAGATGTTGCCCGCCATCGCACGTGAGCAGGGGATTGCGATCGCCACCATTCACCGCTCGCATCATGCCGGGGTTATGGGGCTCACGGTCGGCCGCTTTGCTGAGCGCGGGCTGGCAGCGCTGATGTTTGCCAATGCCCCGGCCTCCATGGCGCCTTGGGGTGGCAACAAGGCGCTCTACGGCACCAACCCGATTGCCTTTGCCGTGCCGATCGAAGGCGATGATCCGATTGTGGTGGATCTGGCGCTTTCCAAGGTCGCACGAGGCAAGATCATGGCAGCGCGGCAGAAGGGTGAGGTGATCCCGGATGATTGGGCGTTTGACGTCGATGGCCAGCCGACCACCGATGCGAACCGGGCGATGGATGGCTTCATGGCGCCACTCGGCGGAGCCAAGGGGGCAGCCCTTGCGATGATGGTCGAGATTCTCTCGGCGGGGTTGATCGGCGCCAACTACGCCTTCGAGGCCTCCTCCCTCTTCGACGACAAGGGACCGCCCGTGGCGCTCGGCCAGACGATCATCGCCATTGATCCCACGGCGACGGGCGGGCCTGGTGTCTTCTCTCGTCTGGCGCTGCTGGCGCATGAAATCGGGGCGCAGGAAGGCGCGCGCATTCCAGGGCGGCGGGGGCAGGTTCTGTCCCGCAGTGCCGAGGCCGAAGGCGTGGTGATCGATGACGAGGTGGTTGCAGCGATCCGCGCGATCGCCTGAGCGAGTTCGTTTGCGCTGAAGCTAATCGGCAACAGCGCATGGCAAGCAAGCTGCGCGACGTTTTCGCCCTTACTCGGCGGCGATGATGTGGAACTCGGGCGGCTGTGCCGGGTTCTGGGCCTTGCTCATCAGATAGATGAGACAGCTCGTTCTCAGCAGGGACGCAAAGTTCGACACCGAGCCGTTGATCTCCAAAGCTTCGTCGTAGAGCGTCGACAGGAAGCGAGACGTCGAGAAATTCTGGCTGGCTGCGATCTCGTCAATCAGTACCCAGAAGGCCGCTTCGAGCTGGATGCTGGTGGAATGGCCACCGATGCGGACGGAGCGGTTAACCGCGCGATAGCGGGCTGGGTCCTGTCCTGCGAAGACTTCACACATGGCATGCTCCTCCCTGATGTCTTTTTCGGTCTCAAGTCTTTTCGGGCATTATGTTGCGCGCTGCGGCTCCGGTCAATTTCCGTCTTCTCTAAACTGCCTCGTCCAAATGGAGAGAATGGCAGCATCGGCTGACGAAAAAAATCGGCTGCGGTAGTGGGCTGCTACCAGCCTTCCGGAAAATCGCGACATCCTCTCTGCATGACATCTGTCAGCATGCAAGGAGCAGCCCATTGGCCAAAATGATCCATTCGATGATCCGTGTCCTTGAAGAGGTCCGATCCGTTTCGTTCTACGTTCAGGCATTCGGTCTGGAAGTCGCGGAACGTCTCGATTTCGAAACCTTTACCCTGATCTATCTCAGCAATGCCGAGAGCGAATTCGAGCTGAGAACTCACGGTCAACAAGGGCCGGGAGGAGGCTTACGATCTCGGGACCGGCTACGGCCACCTTGCGGTCAGCGTTTCGGACCTCGATGCCGAACACAAGCGGCTAACGGATCTCGGCCTGAACCCGGGCAAGATCGTCGAGTTCAACCGCGACGGGGCGCTGCTTGCCCGCTTCTTCTTCATTACCGATCCCGATGGCTACAAGATCGAAGTCCTGGCCCGGCACGGACGGTTCAAATGATCGGAAGGCCGGGGAAGAGGAGTTCCCGGCCTGTCCTGTTTCGCGGACGGCCGGCGCGATTATCGCGCCTGCCTGGGTGACGGCATAAGCCGTCGCACATCATCTCATGGGAGGAGAATGACGTGGTTACGATACTCGACAAGACCGGGGGCATGTCCCGCCGTCAGCTTCTGAAGACCGGTGCCGCCAGCGCCGTTTTGATGATTACGGGCACGGCTGTCATCTGTCCCGAGCAGGCCTGGGGACTGGAGGCGACTGCCCTGAAGCCGGACACGCTCGCGACGCTGATCAAGATGGCGCGTGACATCTACCCACATGACCAGCTTGCTGATCGTTTCTATGCGGCGGCCGTCAAGGGGCAGGACACGATGGCGGCCAAGGACGAGAAGCACAAGGCGCTGATCGAAGAGGGCATTGCCGACCTCGACAGCAGAGCGGGTGCCGGCGGTTATCGCGGGCTTGGCTGGGAAGACGATCGGGTCGCCATCCTGCGCGACATCGAGACGACGCCCTTCTTCCAGGCGGTGCGCGGCGACCTCGTGGTCAGCCTCTATAACCAGAAGGAGATCTGGCCGATCTTCGGCTACGAGGGCGAGTCCTATTCCAAGGGCGGCTATATCGAGCGCGGGTTCGACGACATCACCTGGCTCTGACCGACCTGAAAGACACGCATTCATCGTCGCCGGAAGGAGGCCCATCGCGGATGGGAACGGCGGCGCTTACCCAAATTGACTGATTTCCCGGGAGGAAACCATGGCAGCGCCCTATGATCTCAACGACGACAGCGTGGTCGTCATCATCGGCTCCGGTGCAGGCGGCGGAACGCTTGCCAACGAGCTTGCCCAGAAAGGCATCGACGTCGTCGTGCTCGAAGCCGGTGCCCGCATCGAGCATGAGGAATTCATCAACGACGAATGGGACAGCTTTGCCCAGCTCGCCTGGCTCGACCACCGCACGACTGGCGGCGGCTGGCGGGTGGCCAAGGACTTCCCCAACCTGCCGGCCTGGATCGTCAAGGCGGTCGGCGGCACGACCACGCACTGGGCCGGCGCGTCGCTCCGTTTCCAGGAGCACGAATTCAAGACGCTGACTCACTATGGCAACGTCGAAGGTGCCAATCTTCTCGACTGGCCGATTACGCTTGCCGATCTCGAGCCTTACTATGCCAAGGCCGAAGACAAGATGGGCGTAACCCGCACCAACGGCATTGAGGGGCTGCCCGGCAACAACAACTTCAAGATCCTGAAGGCCGGTGCGGACAAGCTCGGCTACAAGGACTGTCACACCGGCAACATGGCGATCAATTCGGCCGATCGCGACGACCGCATGAGCTGTCAGCAGACGGGCTTCTGCTTCCAGGGCTGCAAATGGGGCGCGAAGTGGTCGACGCTTTATACGGAAATCCCCAAGGGCGAGGCGACCGGCAAGCTGGAGGTTCGCCCGAACTCGCATGTCGTGAAGATCGAGCATGACGATACGGGCAAGGTGACCGCCGTTGTCTATGCCGACAAGGATGGCAATCTGCAGAGCCAGAAGGCCCGCATCATCTGCGTTGCCGGCAATTCGATCGAAAGCCCGCGTCTGCTGCTGAACTCGGCTTCGTCGAAGTTCCCGGATGGTCTGGCCAACTCCTCCGGCCAGGTCGGCAAGAACTACATGCGCCATACGACCGGCTCGGTCTATGCCGTCTTCGACAAGCCTGTGCATTTCTATCGCGGCACGACCATGGCCGGCATCATCAGAGACGAAGCACGGCACGATCCGTCGCGCGGTTTCGTCGGCGGATATGAGCTGGAAACGCTGGCGCTCGGTCTGCCCTTCATGGCGGCCTTCCTCGACCCGGGCGGCTGGGGCCGGTCGTTCACCTCGGCGCTCGACAACTATGCCAACATGGCGGGTCTCTGGATCGTCGGCGAAGACATGCCGCAGGAGCAGAATGCCGTGAAGCTGCACGGCGAGCTGAAGGACAAATACGGTATGCCGATCCCGGACGTTTGGTTCACGGACCATCCGAACGACGAAGCCATGCGCAACCATGCCTACAAGCAGGGCGTCGCCCTTTATGAGGCAGTGGGGGCAACCCGTGCCTTCCCAACACCACCCTATCCGTCGACCCACAATCTCGGCACCAACCGCATGAGCGAAAAGGCTCAGGACGGTGTCGTCAACAAGTGGGGCCAGACACATGACATCAGCAACCTCTTCGTCTCCGATGGTAGCCAGTTCACCACCGGAGCGGCCGAAAATCCGACCCTGACGATCGTTTCTCTTGCGATCCGCCAGGCGGATTACATCGCCGAGCAGATGGGCCAAGGCACGATCTGAGCGG
>JBJIOA010000026.1:0-7490 GCA_045377275.1 Allorhizobium sp.
CCGGATTTCACCTTTCCGGCGAACGGCGCGATCTCGCGCGGGCGCGCGACCGGCTCGCGGGGATCGATCTCCGCCGTCAGCGCGCGCCAGAACGGCGTATAGACCTTGTAATAGCCGCCGGTTCCGGTCTTTACCTGCCAGGGCTCGTGGAGGAGATGGCCGTCGAAGCTTTGCGCCTCGATGCCGTCGTCGCCCAGGCGGGACTTCATCTCCTTGTCGGCGGCGATGGCCGGCGGATCGTAGCGCCGGTTCCAATAGACCGCCTCGGCTCCGGTTTCCTTCACCAGATCGGCGGCCACATCCGCCATCGGTCCGGCGCGCAGGACGAGTTCGGCGCCGGCCTTTTTCAGCGAGGCGGCGAGGGCCTCCAGCGAGTGATGCAGCCACCAGCGGCGTGCGCCGCCGATCTTGCGCACGCCCTCGCTCATCTCGTCGAAGACGAAGACGGGCACGACCGGCCTGCCGCTGTCGACGGCGGCGCGCAGCGCGCCATTGTCGGCCAGCCGAAGATCGTGACGGAAGAGGACGAGCGCGGGTCTTGTGCGCGTGCGGTCTGTGGATGCCATCTGTCGGGAAGCGTGTCCTGTGCGAACCGTTGCGGATCAATGCATTCCTTTACGCGGAAGCGTGCAGACCGGATCGGTGCAAGTCGTCGTTTCCACTCACGAAAATGTGCGGATCAGCAAGGTTCGGCGGCGATGACATAGTCGAAACCGCAACGCAGCCCGTCGAGCCGCGTTTCGAGCGCCAGCGCCTGCGCGCGCAGGGTCTCGACATGAGCGGCGAGGGCGGAACGCAGGTCGTCCGGCACGAGGTGCAGCCGGTTCACGCACATGTCGAGCTGGGCATTGACGAAACGGGCGCGGTAGCGGATCGGAAATCTTTTCGTCGCAACGATGGAAAAGCCTGCGGCGGCAAGCTGCTTTTCCACCCATGCCAGAGGAAACTCGCGATAGGGCCTTTGACCCGACAAGAGCAGGAACGTGTCGCGCAGGCGGCCGATCCTGAACACGATCTCGCCGGCCGGCGTCCCCGGTTTTTCCACCACATAGGGTTCGAGCCCGACGAGATAGAGACGGCCGGCGGTGAGATGGCGCAGCCGCCCGATCATCTCGTCCTGGAAATAGGGCGCGAAGCCGTCGATGGCGCCGATGAGATAATCGGCGACAACCGTGTCGAAACGCTTGCCTGAAAGGAAATTTGGATCGGCCCAGTTGCCCGTCACGATCTTTTCGTTGGCAGGCGAGGGACCGATGGCATCGTGAATGCGCCGGACCATCAGATCGGCGCCGGTGACGGCGATCAGTTCGTCGGCGGGCAGGCCGCGCAGCCAGCGCAGCGAGTTGATACCGGTCCCCGCGTCGAGCACGCGACCCCAGCGGCGCGTGGAATTCAACCCGGCGATGTGGTCGAAGATCAGCGACATGGCCGGTCAGACGCGGCGGATGGCGCCGAAAATGGACCAATCCATGCGGTGAGACAGGCGTTCCAGTGCCAGCGTGCCCAGAAGCGAATTGCCGTTTTCGTCGAGGCCGGGCGACCAGACCGCGATCGACGCCGTGTTCGGCACGATCGCCAGAATGCCGCCGCCGACGCCGCTTTTCGCCGGCAGGCCGACGCGGTAGGCGAAATCTCCCGACCCGTCATACTGGCCGCAGGTCAGCATGATCGCATTGATCCGGCGCGCGCGCTCGGCGTCTGCCTTCGAGACCCTGGAATTCATGTCCTCGCGATCGAGCATCAGATAGCGTCCGGCGCGCGCGAGTTGCCGGCAGGAAAGTGCAACGGCGCACTGGCGCACATAGATGTGCATGACGTCATCGACTTCATGGTGCAGATTGCCGAAGGACTTCGCCAGATTGGCGAGCGCCCTGTTGGTATAGCCGGATGTGTGCTCGGATCTGACGACGTCCTCGTCGATGCCGATCTCGCCATCGCCGATCATTTCGGCGATGAAGTCGCGCACCGTATCTGGAATGCCGTCGCCGGTCTGCCCGTCGAGCAGCATGTCGTCGACGACCAGAGCGCCGGGATTGATGAAGGGATTGCGCGGGATGCCCTTGTGGCGCTCCATGTCGACGATGGAGTTGTAGGGGTCGCCCGAGGGCTCCTTGCCGACGCGCTTCCACACCTTGTCGCCATGAAGCTTCAGCGCAAGCGTCAGCGCGAAGACCTTGGAAATGCTCTGGATCGAGAACTGCGTCCCGGACGCGCCTCCGTCGATCATCTGGCCGTCGCGCGTCAGGACGGCGATGCCGAACTGCTTGATGTCGACCTTGGCGAGCTCGGGAATGTAGTCGGCCGCCTTGCCCCATTCGGTTGCATTGCCGATCTCGACAGCGATCCCTTCGACCACCTTCTTCAAAAGCTCGTGGTCGATGTCCGTCTTGCTCCCAGCCGTCATGCCCGCCCCTTGAAAGGCCGCGCATCCATCGCGACCGTGTTCTCCGATAGGAACGGCAACATAGCGCCGGCGCCGGGTGTCGCAAGGGGCGAACGCAGATGTTGACCGCTCCGGGCCGGATCACCTAAATGCCTGCTGCTGCATTCATCAGCAGTGGAGGGATGGCCGAGCGGTTTAAGGCACCGGTCTTGAAAACCGGCGAGGCAGCAATGTCTCCGTGGGTTCGAATCCCACTCCCTCCGCCAAACACCGCCGATTACCACACAAATTGACGGTCTATCTCTTTAATTATCAATAATTTAGGCACTTTTGGTGCGATTGGGCTACGAGGCGTGGTTCTCGCGCGCCCAACCGGGCAGGATAGCCCTATAGGTTTAACCGCCGGTCACACGCTACAGTCCCCTTCGCTTCCATCAGCGAATAGGCTTATGAACGTGTTGGGACCACGAGCGCATGCACCCTTCTGCGTCAAGCTTTACGCCGTCAACTCCATGCGGCAGAATATTGAAGGCTTCGGGGGGAGTCATGAACGACAAGAACATTATCAATTTGGCGACGAAGGATTTGGATGGCCACGTCTACCGCGTAGTGCCGCTCAAGCGCTTCTATGATCTGTTCGGCAACAAGCAAAACGTCCTGGTTAGGCCTTCCAAATGGGAAGACCCCTTTGAGAACTTCATCCTGAACGCGCCCGCACGGCTTTCCGATGGAACGATTGTCTCATTTGGGTTCAACAATGACTTTTACGGTCAATGCTGGACGAAGCTGACAAGCTCGGATGCGCTATGGCGCATCTATTCGCCTGATAAAACCGGCGTGCGGTTGAGAACCACGGTGCGAAAGCTGCTGACGACGCTGCAAGCCCCGCTCGACGAATGGGCGCAAGAACAGGCATTTATCGGGAAGGTACTCTACCTCGGCCAGAAGAAACTGGTCGCGTTCGGAAACAAAGTGTTCCGCGACGGCCTGAATAGCCGCGCCCTGGCCGAAACGCTGCTGGTTAAGCGCATCGCATTCCGGCACGAACGCGAAGTGCGCCTTCTCTACTTCGAAAAGGACAAAGCGCAGAAGGACATCTACGCCTATCCCGTCGATCCGCACGCGCTCATCGATCAGGTGATGCTCGATCCTCGCATCTTACGTGCGGACGCTGACGCCAAGAAGGATGAAATCCGAAAGCGTACTGGTTTCAAAGGGAATATCCTGCATTCCCTACTCTACGCGCCGCCGAAAGACATGATCTTTCCGATAGGTCCGTGAGGGAGCGTCCGGCGTGGCGGTTGCCGCTTTGTTCTTTCGGCAAATCCCGGTAGGCTGACTTGCATTTTAAGTATTGTGGGAATTGCGGCGAAGCATGATCGGTTGAGACAATGGACGAGCAGTCGGAACCAGTGCGTTTGGAAGATTACAGCCTGGACGAAATCGTTCAGTTGCTGACGGCGGGCACGCCGGTCCGTCGCTCCAAAGGCAGCGCGTTCCGCCTCGATACCGAGGACAAGCGTAAGGTGTTCGCCTTTTATGGCCGCAACCGCGATCTCTGGGCGCGCAACAAATCCGTCCAGGCCAAGGAAGTGGAAAGCGTGCTCAAGGCACTCGAAGGGCAGTCGCCGACCGCTGCGCAAATTCTGCCGCGAGCGGGAGGGGATAAGCCGATATGGCACCTTGAACGCGTGGAGGTTCATCGGTTCGGCGGCCTTCATCGTCACCTTGGGCCGAACGGGGAAGATCCCGACCCCTTCGTCTTTGATCTCGACAAAGAGGTTACGCTCGTCAGCGGCTTCAACGGTGCTGGCAAGACAGCTCTGCTGAGCGCGATCATCTGGTGCCTGACCGGGAAGGCACTACGCTCGCAACATATGCCCCACGAAGTGCATGAACCTATGGCGGTCGAATGGTCGGCCGACACAGACGGCGCGCGGGAAGCGGACAGCCAGCCGGAAATCGCGGTTCCACCGATCGTGCCAATCCCGTCAGCGGAGAATCTAGCAAAGCTCGGGGACTCTCCGAAACTTGATACGCGAGTCAGCCTCACGTTCACGCGCCGGGACACAGGCGAGATACGCCGTGTCACGCGTAAGCTGGATATCGCCGGAAGAAAGCTCGTGGCTCCCGTCGAAGGGCTCGACGGTCTTGGCCTTTCGGCACTGGCGATCGAGGCAGGAACACTAATGCCGGGCGTCGCCGCGCATATGCGTTTCGATGAAAAATCAGACTTCACGCAGGCGGTCTCGCAACTAACAGGCTTGAAGCCCTTAGAAGAACTCGGGAGCCGCACGGAAAGGCTCGTGAACCGCCTGCGCACCAACGAAAAGCGCACGGCGGAAGAAGCGCGTGATAAGAAGACTGCAGATTTCAGGAAGGCGCTGCAGACCCTGCAGGAAGGCTGGGTGGAACGCCCCGATCTTGCGGAGATGCCCGACATTCTGCTGCCGGGTGAAGAGCAGGAGATCGGAGTCGAGACGGATGCCGCCGAAGACGGAGAGGAGCAGCAGCAAAAGACCGATTGCCGATCCTCGATAGCGGCGGCCAGAACAAGACTACAGGAACTCCAGTCCGGAATGTCGGCGGCGATGGAGACGATCCTTGGCCACCGGATCGAACTGACGACAAGGCAGGAAGTAGACACTATTACCCGTGCGCTCGACGATGCTGCGGACCGGCTTAAGGGCAGCGCTCTCCGGGAGCTTCCATCGGTCGTGCTGCTCGGGGACCTCGGCAAGATTACCGATGAGGAAGCGGACGCGGCCCTGAAAACGATCAGAGGGATACTCGAGCGAGCGCGGTCGCTGTCCCGAAGACTGGAAGACGAACGACAGGCTGCGCGGTGGCGCCTGTATTCGCGGGTTTCCGCATGGCACAAGGACCATTGTCCGGATCAGGACATTTCAAATTGTCCCGTCTGCGGGACCGATCTCGAAAAGGTGCCTTCTGATGCACTGCTCGACCTTTCGGTGAAGGCGGCACTCGACCTATGCCGCGAGGCCGACAGTGACATTGCCAAGACCGCAGCGGAATGGGAACGCGACGAGGCGGCGGCGTTCCTGAGTACCCTGCCGGAGAGCCTGCGCGGCTTTGCTGACAGCACGCAGCGGGAGACGCTGCTCGGCATCTGCCGCAAGGGTTATGTGGACGAACTACTTGCGCACAAGGCGTTCTCGGGTCGATTGGAGCCGTTGCGGAAGAACGGACAGACGGTGTGGGACATCGCCTCCGGTGAGCATCCTCTTCCGGAATCGCCGAAGAACGAGAACTGCGCGCTCCCCGATCTGTTCTCTTCCGGCAAACTGCAAGAGCGCCTTGATGCGATCACCCGCACTCTACTGCTCCGTGAGCACCGGCTGGGGGCAGCCGAAGCGCTACAGGCGCTCATGGGTCGCTATATCGGCGGGGCTAAGTCCGCCAGGGAATCGGCCGGTGCCGCCGAAAGCGAACCTGCCGAACGTACCTTCAAGCCTGACGAAGAACCGCTGCGTGAGCAGATCGAGGCGATCCGGCGCGCGGTTCAAAACGCCATACCCGTGGTTTCCCTTATACGCCAACTCGATGAGCTAGAGCTGCTGCGCCAGGAATGGCAGTCCGATCAGGACCGTCTCAAGCTGCTCGCACGCGCGGCCGATGCAGTTGAACCCTATCTGGAATTTCCGGGCCTTGTGTACGAGCGCGTCTCCGGCCTGATTGAAACGCTCAACCGCGACACTGCAGCGTGGCTCGGTAAGATTTATCGCTCGCACTACAATGGCGGTCCCTCATACGGCGGCTTCGAACCGGCTGTAGACAGCGGGTTCGGCTTGCGCGCAGAACTTGGCGATATGCGCGTTCCCGCCCACCAGGTCATGAATGCGTCTCTGCTACGCGCATGCGTATGGGCCTTCTTGTTTGCCCTTTGGGAACATATCGGCAAACAGAAAGGTGGATTGAGTTGTATGCTGCTCGATGATCCGCAAACTCACTTCGATCCGATCAACAGCGAGAACCTGGCCGCGGCTATACCCTCGATGCCCGGCCATGGCATGCGCCCTCTGATCGCCTCTAACGACGTGCGGTTTGTCGCTGCAATTCAGGACAAGCTTCCTTCTCGTGCGGCCGACACCCCGACGTGGACAGCGTTGCGGCTCGATCCGGTTTCGTCATCCAAACTCACCGCCTCGCTTAGCCCTGCGCTGGAAGAGATACGGGAAAAGCGCGATCGCTGGCGCGAGGACGAGAACGACGTCGTGAAGGCGCAGGAGTTTGTGAAATGCGTGCGAGTAGATATCGAGAACCGGCTATGGAATCTGCTGGCGACCGACCCGCTGGCGATGCACGCGCCGACGCTCAGCGATTTGCTTGGGCAGCTCCGGCATGCCCGCAACGGTGGGGAGCACCCGTTCGAGGAGCCGCCCTTCGAAAAGCTTGTGTCGCACGAATCGCTTCGCAGTAACGCGCTCTTCTATCAAATCATCAACAAGGCGCATCACCGGCCGATGGACCTCACGCCGCAGGATGCCGCCGATGTGAACAGAGCTTATGAAGGCGTTCACAGCACCCTGAGGAGTTGCAGCGCTTCATACGCGCGCTTCATGGGACGCCTGACGAATGAAGATCGCGACCTCGTGCTTGCGGACGCGCCAGCGGCACCAGATGCCATCCAGCTACCCAACAAGAACCTGCCTGTCCTCGGCAAGCTCGCGGCGCGCAGCAGTGCGGACATTCTCGCAATCGCTGAGGATCATGGACAGTTCACGCTAGAATCGCTCGGTGCTGTAGCTTTGTATGCGGTGCGCGGTCCGACTCTCGGCTCACTCGCGTTGGCCGGACAGGTCGTAATTGTTTCCTTGGATCGGGAACCCGTCGAAGGCGAGCCGATCGTAGCGCTGTACAAGGGTAAGGCATTTGCCCGCCGCTTTCACCGCGACAAGAAAGACCCCTCCCGCACGGTCCTTGCGGCGGACCGTTCCGGCACGGAACGGGTGCCGCCGGTAATGATCATCCCGACAGCCGCCACCCGCGCGATGCCCATCATTGGCATACTGTACGATGCGCAGAAGCCTGCCGGACAGGACGAAGCCATAGCAGCAATACGCTGAATCAAGCGCGTACGGCAACA
>JBJIOA010000027.1:0-23626 GCA_045377275.1 Allorhizobium sp.
CATGACAGCCTGGCTTGAGAGCTGGGGGACATCAGACGAGCAGCAAGCTCCGAAATCCGATATCGCGCGATAAATGCCATGAACGTCGTCTGGTCAATCACCGCCAGACAGGATCTCGTTCACTTCCGCTCGTATATCGCTCGTTTCCATCCATTGCCGCTGGTCAAGTTGCCCGTCATATCCTGATGGCCGTCGAAAGCATTTCCAGGCATCCCGAGATCGGAACCGGTACCAAGCTCTCGAATGTCAGACGCTTTGTGGTGTCCGGAACGCCTTACGTGGTCTACTACAAGCTCGGCTCCAGCCGTATCGAGATACTGGAAGTGTTCGATGGACGGCGTGCCGTTCCGCGGACCATGAGGGACGAAGAGTGAGTTACTCCATCAGCGCCTCAAGCCCCACCGCCGTACGGGTCACCGCAAGGTCCGTCACCTCATAGACAGCCACGCCCTCGACCGTAAACGGATCAGCCGCGACATACGCCTCGATTTCAGCCCGGTCGCCCTTGGCCAGGATGACGCCCCCGGTGCGCGGATTCTCGCGGCCCGAGGCTAGAAACATGCCGCTGTCATAGCCGGCATTCACCCAGTCCATATGCGGCGCCATGAAACGATCGGCGTCTTCGGTCGGCTTCACATAGGTGAGGGAGAGGATGAACATGGGCTGCCCTAATCAATGAGTTCGGCGGGGATCAGCCCGCGCAGGGAGTTGCCGACAAAGAGCTTGCGGTGGCGCAGGTCATCGAGCTTCAGGACCTCGCCGCGTGCCTTGCGTTCGCGAATGAGTTCGGCGCGCAGCACGCCGGGCAGAAGGCCGCTGGTCAGTGGTGGTGTGAGCAGCATGCCATCGGCTGCTTCGGCGAAGATGTTGGTGATCGTGCCTTCGCAGACCTCGCCGCGCTCGTTGAGCAGGAGCACTTCGTCGGCCTCATCCTTGGAAAACTCGGCGCGGGCGGCCTCGTAAGGCTCGCGGCGGGATGTCTTGTGACGGAAGAGGCTGTCTTCGGACTGCAGCTTTGTCTTGGCGACCTTCAGCTTCCAGACCGTTTCCTCCGAGATCGGCTCGAAGGGCGTGGCGGTAACCTCCATCTTGCCGCGATAGGTCATGACGAGGCGCACCCGCAGCGGTGTATCGCCGGACACTTCCTTCTCGAGCTTGCCTTTTGCGTCCTGTGGCTGGCGGAAACCCAGCGCATCGGCAGAGCGGGAAAGGCGGCGCAGATGCTGATCGAGCCGCAGAAAGCCTGCGTCCGGCTGCCACCGCATCGTCTCGATCAGCGAGAAATCCATTGATCACCCAGGGCAAAACGCGCCTTCAGCAGGCATTCCTCGTATTCGGCCTCGGCCTTCGAATCGAAGACGATGCCGCCGCCGACATTGAAGACGGCGCGCCCCTCCTTGAAAAGAGAGATGGTGCGGATTGCCACTGAAAAACGCATGGGGCCTGCAGGGTCGCACCAGCCGATTGCGCCGCAATAGACGTCACGCGGATCGGCTTCGAGTTCGTGCAGGATGCGCATCGCCCACATTTTCGGCGCGCCGGTCACCGAGCCGCAGGGAAAGAGGGCGGCCATGATCTCGGGCAGGCCGATTTCGGGCAAGAGCCTGGCGCGCACATAGCTCACCATCTGGTGCACGGTCGGATAGGTCTCGATGGCGAAGAGCTTGGGGACCGAGAGGGTGCCGACCTCTGTGATGACGGAGACGTCGTTGCGCAGGAGGTCGACGATCATCCGGTTCTCGGCCTGGGTCTTCTCGTCGGCGAGCATCGCTTCGACGATCGCTTCGTCCTCCTCGGGGCTTGCGCCGCGCGGTGCCGTGCCTTTCATCGGGCGGGTTTCGATCCAACCATCCTCGTCAACAGAGAAAAAGAGTTCGGGCGAGCGGGAGAGGATGACGGGACCGATGCCGTCATCGATCAGGGCGCCGTAATGCACCGGTTGGCGGCCGACGAGCGACCAGAAGGCGGCGCGCGGGTCGCCGTCCCAGCGCGCCTCGACGGGCATGGTGAGATTGGCCTGATAGCAATCGCCCTTGCGCAGATGATCATGCAGCCGATCGAAGCGGCGGCGATAGTTCTCAAGATCCCAGCCCGCGCGTGGGTCGCTCAAGAGCGGCGCGTTCGGAATATTCGAGGGCGCCTGTGCCAGCGGGTGCGCCGCCGGTGCGGGCGCGGAAAAGACCCCCATCGAGATCAGAGGTGTCTCGCGCCCGTCCTTGATGAGGGGTCTGAGTTTCGGTTCGAAGACGAAGCCTGCTTCATAGGAAAGATAGCCCGCCAGCCACTTGCCGGACTTGCGGTGCGCTTCCAACTTGGCGAGCGCAGGCTCGACCTCGTCCGCCGTCCGGGCGACGACGAGCGTCTCCGGTTCGGCAAAGACGAGGCTTGTCCCCGCGCGGTCGTCGCGGAAGAGCGCATAGGGCGCTTGGTCACGCATGAGATGTCGGCAGCTCCGGTTCAGGCGGCCTTATCTAGCGCTTCCAGCTCGTCGATCAGCCCCTCGATCATCGACAGACCCTTGGCCCAGAACGACGGATCGGTCGCATCAAGGCCGAAGGGGGCGAGAAGCTCCTGATGGTGCTTGGTGCCGCCGGCCTTCAGAAGCGCGAAATACTTGTCCTGGAAGCCCTGATCGGCGTTCTGGTAGACGGCATAGAGCGAGTTTACCAGGCAGTCGCCGAAGGCATAGGCATAGACGTAGAACGGCGAGTGGATGAAATGGGGGATATAGGCCCACCAGTTCTCATAGCCTTCCGAGATCTTGATCGCCGGCCCCAGGCTTTCCTGCTGCACGGAGAGCCAGAGTTCGCCGATCTGCTCTGCGGTCAGTTCTCCCTCCTTGCGTGCCGTGTGGATCTTGCGCTCGAACTGGTAGAAGGCGATCTGGCGCACGACGGTGTTGATCATGTCCTCGACCTTCTGGGCGAGCATGGCCTTTCGTTCGCGTTTATCGGTCGTCTTGTCGAGAAGCGCGCGGAAGGTCAGCATTTCGCCGAAGACGGACGCGGTTTCTGCGAGCGTCAGCGGGGTCTGGCACATCAGCGCACCCTGGCCGCCGGCCAGCACCTGGTGCACGCCGTGGCCGAGTTCATGGGCAAGCGTCATGACATCGCGCGGCTTGCCGAGATAATTGACGAGCACATAGGGGTGGGCGGAAGGCACCGTCGGATGGGCGAAAGCGCCCGGCGCCTTGCCGGGGCGAGCCGGGGCATCAATCCAGCCGCCGTCGAAGAAGCGGCCGGCGATCTCGGCCATTTCGGGCGCAAAGCCGCCATAGGCTGACAGCACCATGTCCTTGGCCTCGTCCCAGGAAATCAGTCTGTCAGGGGTCTCGGCGAGCGGCGCATTGCGGTCCCAGAAATTCATCTGGTCCATGCCGAGCCATTTCGCCTTCATCTTGTAATAGCGGTGCGACAGGCGCGGATAGGCTTCACGCACCGCTTCGGCGAGCGCATCGACGACTTCGCGTTCGACACGGTTGGCCAGATGGCGGCTGTCAGCGATGTCCTCGAAACCGCGCCAGCGGTCGGAGATATCCTTGTCCTTGGCGAGCGTGTTGGTCACCAAAGTGAAGATGCGGATGTTGTCCTTGAAGGTCCTCGACAGGGCTTCGGCGGCGAGCTTGCGCTTTTCCGGATTGGCATCCTGCAAAAGCGTGAGTGTCGGCTCGAGCGGCATTTCGTCGTCGCCCACCTTGAAACGGAGGGCAGCAAGCGTTTCGTCGAACAGCCGGTTGAAGGCGGCAGCACCCGTCTGCGACTTTTCCAGGAAGAGCTGCTCGATGCGGTCGTCGAGCTGGAAGGGCTTGTCCTTGCGCAGGTCTACGATCCATGGGCGAAAGTGGCCGAGAGCGGGATCACGGTCCATGGCCGCGTCGACGGCGTCGTCGGGCAGGCGGTTCAGTTCAAGCGGGAAGAACAGGAGGCGGGCCGACATGTCCGTCAGCTTGGCCTGGATATCGCCAAAGAATTTGCCGTTCGCCGGATTGGTCATGTCGGAATAATAGGTGAGGCCAGCATAGGAGGCGATGCGTCCCAGGAGGTCCTCCAGCGCGTCCATCTCGCGCAGCGCTTCGGCCAGCGAGCCTTCCCCGACGGTTTCGAGAGACGCTGCAAGCTTGCCCTTCCACTTCGTTTCAAAGGCAAGTGCATCAGCGCCGGCCTTCTCGACAGCACCGAGAAACTCCGAAGAGGTCTGGCCGGGATAGAGATCGTCGAGTTTCCAGACGGGAAGGTCGCCGAGGTTTTGATCCCTGCTCGCGGAAGCCTGTGTCAGAGGGCTCAAGGCGGGGCGGCTGTCGATCATCATGGTGACGTCCTTTCTCTCGTTCGTTCGGGAGATGTAGTCAGTCGTCCGCCGATGGGCAAGCAGCCGGGTATGCCGGTGTGGTGCGACCGGCGCGAGCCAATTGCCGCAGCGCCCCTGTGGATTGTGCCATAAACGGTTAAGGACCGTTAAAATGTTAGGTTTTCTCCCAAGAACATCTTCAGGCATTTCTGCCAGTCTGCCCGCGATAACCCAGGAGCGCGAATGCGCCGAAACAGCCTCGGGGAGCGCAAGTTGACCGCACAGATTCTACTCATCGATGAAGATGCCGCCGAGCGCCGCAGCATGAAGGCTGCGATAGAAGCGCACGGCCATGCCGTCCATGTCGCCGACACCGCGCATGCGGGTGTTGAACTCTTCCGCCGTCACGCCGAGCAGATCGGTGTGGTGGTGCTCGACGTGACATCCGCAGATAGTCTCAACCCCAGCGTCATTCCCATGCTCGCCGAGATCAATGCGGGTGTGCCCGTCATCGTCTGTACCACGGAAGGCGCGACCGAAACCGCACTTGATGCCGTTCGTGCCGGCGCTTTTGACTTCCTTGTGAAGCCGATCGCCCAGGAGCGGCTGATCGGTGCCATCGAATCGGCACTGAAGATCCACCGCACAAGCCTGCAGGGCCGTACGCCGCGCCGGGCCCGCAGCGGTTCGGTCAGCTTTTCCGACGTCATTGCCGCGAGTGCGGCCATGACGCGTGTCGTGGAACTAGGCCGCCGGGCGGCGCAGTCGATGATCCCGGTGATGCTCGAAGGGGAAGCCGGCGTCGGCAAGGAACTCGTGGCGCGCGCCATCCATGCTGCCAGCGATCGGTCGTCCCGCCCCTTCGTTGCGGTCAACTGCAATGCCATTACGCCTGGACAGATCGAAGACGTGCTGTTCGGTAACGAAGCCCAGACGGGTAAGGTCGCCGAGGCCGAGGGTGGCACGCTTTTCATCGAAGAAATCAGCGAGTTGCCGCCCGTCGGCCAGATGCGCTTGCTTGAAATCGTGCAGTCCGGCGAAGTTCACCGCAGCGGACAGGTCAAGCCTCTGAAGGCCAATGTGCGGCTGGTGCTGGCGACCAACAAGGATTTGATCGAGGAGGTCAAGGCCGGGCGTTTCCGCGAGGATCTCTATTACCGGGTCAACGTGTTCCCGATCACCATTGCAGCCCTGCGGCGGCGAAAGGAGGATATACCTCATCTCATCAGGGCCTTCGTCGAGCGATTTTCGCTCGAGCAGCGCCTGCCGCGGACACTTCAGGTCGAATCCTCCGCACTTGCCCTGCTGACCTCCTTCGACTGGCCGGGCAATACGCGCCAGCTTGAGAACGCGATCTTCCGCGCCGTTGTCCTGGCAGAGGGCGCCAGTCTCAAGGAAAGCGATTTTCCGCAGATCGCAGCACAGGTCACCGGCCATCGGAGCGCCGGTAGCAGCAGCGAGGCGCAGGCCGTCCTGCATGAGCCGAGCCCCATCGCCAAGGTTCAGGCCGCTCTTGCCGAGCGTGCAGCAAGCTTCAGCGGCGGCCAGTCTGCTCCATCCACAGGTTTTGCTGGATCTGCCTCCGGCAATGTCATCGTCAGCACCGACGAGGCCGGCAATGTGCGCAAGCTCGCAGAAATCGAGGAAGAACTGATCCGTTTCGCCCTGAAATTCTATCGGGGCCAAATGAGCCAGGTTGCCCGGAAGCTCGGCATCGGGCGCTCGACGCTCTATCGTAAACTCAAGGATTACGGAATCGATCCCGACGACCCGCAGAAGGATGCCGCTTGATTTGCCTCAACCGTTCGATGTTAACTCTGGGGTAAGCTTAATCGCCTACCAAGGAGCTAAGCATTTGTTAGGCAAGCGTTCACCATAAAGTGACGGCTTGTGCGGATGTGGCAAATTTGCCATGGTATGACCGCATTTGACGTTCATTTCGGTCGGCGTGGGACTTAGTCTTTCGGACGGGGATTGCATTGCAGGCATCGCAGGACATCAGCGCGCTCTATGGATCAAACGAGCGCAAAATCCGGCTTGTGTCTGCACAGCCGGTGAACCGGCTGTTGTCGTCGCTGTTTGCCGCCGTTCTGATGAGTTTGTTCTTCCTGCTCGGCAATGCCGCAACAGCTCGCGCCGAGAGCCGCACCCTCAACATTGAATTCGTGCATACCGGCGAACGTGCTTCGATTACCTTCAAGCGCAACGGACGCTATGACCCCAAGGGTCTGAAACAGCTCAACTATATTCTCCGTGACTGGCGCCGCAACGAGCCGACGAAGATGGACCCGCGCCTCTTCGACCTCGTCTGGGAGGTTTATCGCCAGTCGCGTGCCAAGGGTTACATCAAGGTCGTCTCAGCCTATCGTTCACCTGCCACGAACAACATGCTGCGTTCGCGCTCCAAAGGTGTCGCGAAGGAAAGCCAGCACATGCGCGGCACGGCGATGGACTTTTACATCCCCGGCGTTCCGCTTAAGACGTTGCGTGAAATCGGTGTGAAGATGCAGGCCGGTGGCGTTGGCTATTATCCGAATTCTGGCTCGCCTTTCGTGCACATGGATGTCGCTGGCGTGCGCGCATGGCCGCGCATGAACCGCCAGGATCTCGTGCGTCTCTTCCCCGACGGCAAGACCGTCCACATTCCTTCCGACGGCAAGCCGCTGCCGGGCTACCAGCAGGCGCTCGCCGAATACAAGCGCCGTGTGGCTTCCGGCAACACCGTCATGATCGCCGAGGAAAAGTCCTCCTCGCGTCCGCGCAACTTCCTTGCCATGCTGTTTGGCGGTGGCGATGAGGACGAGGTCGAGGATGTGCCGGAACCCGCCGCCCGTCCGGCAACGGCCCAGCCGCAACCGGTACCCGCTGCGCCGCGCCAGCAGCCGGTTGGCGCAGCACAGGACCCGGTCATGGTCGCCAATGCACTCCCGGGCGTCGATGCTGCCGATGCACCTGTCCCGCAGGCCCGCCCGTCGCTTCGCCCAGCTGACAATAGTCTTGCCGTTGCGCTCTATCAGCCGCCGCGCAATGCCGCGGAAGATGCTCTGCAGCAGGTCGCAAGTGGCGTGCCGACGCCGGCCAGCGCGCCGTCTGATGAATTCCCCGACCTTGCCTCGGTGAACGTGCCCGTACCGACGCTTTTGAATACGCGTCCCGGTGCTGGTCCCACGGAAGGGGTGATGACGGCGTCCATCGATCCGAGCTCGGAAGCCATGCTTCTTGCCGAGGGGATGGCCGTTCCGGTTCCGGCAGCCCGTCCGCAGGTCGCCGAAGCACTGCTCGCGTCTGCCCAGGCTGAAGCCGAGGCGGAAGTGGACGAAGTCGAGCAGGCGATCCTGTCGCCTGAGGCCGCTGCCGCGCTTGAAGACAGCACCATGTCGGAAATGGCGGCGCCGATCCCGGCGAGCCCGCCTGCCCAGGCCGAACTTCGTGCAGCACCGGCACCGGCCGCAAAGCCCGTCGAGATGGCAGCGATCGCGCCGCAGCAGGAAACCGCGATCGAGCCGACCACTCAATTCGGCGACATGTTCGATGCTCCGTCGGAGCCCGTGGCGGACGCTGATGCTGCCCTGCCGAAGAAGGGCGGTCGTCCGGGGCAGGAAGACGCAGAGCGCGCGCATATGGCCATGTATGGTGGAACGCAGCTGACCAAGAACATGATCGAGCAGTGGGCGTTGAACCAGGGCAAGTTTGAATCCGTCGCCAAGCCGGTGAAGGCCCCTCGCGTCGTGTCGCGTTCGCTCGTGGCGCCGCCGACCGCCGTTCCGGATGGGTTCCGTCTCGATGCCACCACCGTCGATCCGAGCCGCTTCGGGGCTCCCTGATCCCGGCCATTTCCAGATTGCAGACAAAAAGAAACCCGCCGGATCGGCGGGTTTTTTGTTAGTCGCGATGCGTCCGCCTCAGCCCTCCGGCGGGCTCTCGATCATGCCGAGCGCGTGCAGGTAGGTGTCGAGGATCAGATCTTCTTCCATACGCTCCTGATCGTCCTTCTTGCGAAGGGCGATGACCTTCTTGAGGATCTTCGTGTCGAAGCCCATGGACTTGGCTTCGCCGTAGACATCCTTGATGTCGTCGGCGATGGTCTTCTTTTCTTCTTCCAGGCGCTCGATGCGTTCGACAAAGGCACGGAGCTGGTCGCGGGCGACGCCGTGAGCGGCATCAGTCATGGGCAATCTCCTTCATTGCGGGGATGGCATTCTTGAGGTGGGTTTTCGTGGCGTTCACGTGCCGCGAAGCGCGGTCCGCGTCAAGTCCCAAAGCTTGTGGAGCGCGTCATTCCTTCGGGCGGTTCTCTTCGAAGGCTTGCTGCTGGGCGGCGCTCGCCTCGCGCTGATTGAGTGCCTTCCATTCTTCATACGGCATGCCGTAGACGATCTCGCGACTTTCGTCCTTGGTGAGGTCGAGGCCGCTCTCCTTTGCAGCGTCGAGATACCAGTTGGACAGGCAGTTGCGGCAGAAGCCTGCAAGGTTCATCAGGTCAATGTTCTGCACGTCGGGACGATGGCGCAGATGGGAGACGAGCCGACGAAAGGCGGCTGCTTCGAGTTCGGTCTGCTGGTCCTTGGTCGGGAGCGTCATGCTGTCCTCCTTCAGGGCGTGATGGGCTGCGCGGGGTAGGGGCCGGTGCGCGAGGCATGGATTTCATACTCGTGCAGCTTCGGGTCGGCATTGAGGCGTTCGAAGATCGGCGCGAGGCGATCGGCCCAGGCTGCGACGCCGGCTTCATCGGCGATCAGATCCTGACGCACTTCGAGAAGCGCATGCGGAATGCCAGTCATCATGCAGTGGCGATACATGGTGTCGCCCTTCAAGGCGCCGTCATAGGGTTCGTTGTCGCCGACCAAAATGTCTCCTGCCGCTTCCAGTCCATCAATCAGGGGGCGGACAGCCCGTCCATCTGTGTCCCACAGGACGGCCGCATGCCATGGGCGAGGCACGCCCTTCCAGGACGGCGTGTAGGAATGCAACGAGAGAACGAGCGGCGCCTTGCCCGACGCGTCGGCGACCTTGGCGATCACATCGGAAACGGCGCGATGGTAGGGCCGGTGATAGGTCTCGATGCGGTGCTGCCATTCATCTGCTGTGATCGGATGGTTGCCAGGCACAATGGCGCCATCTGAGATGCGCATGATGATCGTCGGGTCGTCCTCGCCGCGATTCGGATCGATCAGCAGGCGGGAGAACCGGGACATGACGGCGGGAACGCCGAGACGGGCGGCCAGCAGGCGCGTCAGCGGCTCGATGCCGATGTCATAGGCAATGTGCCGGCCGAAGGCGCTGTCGGGCAGGCCAAGCTTTCCGTAGGGTTCGGGCACGATGTTCGTCGCGTGGTCGGCGAGAATGATGAGGCCGGCGTCGAAACGGCCATCCAGAATCTCGAAAACGGGGGAAACATTCATCAGTTTGAAGCCATCGTCTGGTACAAGCGCTTGATCGCATGGGGAATGGGGGAGCGCAAGCTTTCATGGCTGTCACGTTTGTGCCAAGATCGGACATATAGGTTTTGAGACTGGCCAAAGGCAGAAAATATAATCGATTAGAGTTGCGTTGACATTCTCTGGTCAGCATCGCAAGAAGGCATCCCATGCGCATTTTTGGAGTTCCGGCGGCAATCGTGCATCACCTGATCAGACAGACTTTCGACCGTGCGAAGGCACGTTATCTGAAGCCCCTCCTGATCGCGGGTGCGCTGTTTTCGCCCATGCTGGCAGCCTCTGCGGCCCATGCCGAGTTCCGTGTCTGTAACGGCACACAGAACCTCGTCGGCGTCGCCGTCGGCTACCGTGCAGAAGAAGGCTGGATCACGGAGGGCTGGTGGCAGGTCCCTGCCGGCACCTGTGCCTCTCTCATCGAGGGCGAACTCCAATCGCGTTATTATTACCTCTATGCTGAGGATGCCGCTCGCGGTGGTCGCTGGACCGGTGACATCAACATGTGTGTCGCCGAAAACGAGTTCAAGATCGTGGGCGTGAAGGACTGCTTCGCACGCGGCTATCAGCAGATGGGATTCAAGGAATACGACACCGGCAGGCAGGGGAGCTGGATGGTCCAGCTGTCCGATACGTCGGGCACCCAGGAAAGCCAGAACTGATGAAGCGAAACCGCAAAGTAAAGATCCTCGCCACGCTTGGTCCCGCGTCTTCCGAAGAAGCGATGATCCGGAAGCTGCACGAAGCCGGGGCCGATCTTTTCCGCATCAACATGAGCCATGCCAGCCATGACCTGATGCGCACGCTGGTTCAACGCATCCGCAATGTCGAAGCTGCCTGTGGGCGCCCGATCGGCATCCTCGCCGACCTTCAGGGTCCGAAGCTCCGCGTCGGCAAATTCGCCGAGACCACGGTCGAGCTGAAGCCGGGTCAAACTTTCACGCTCGACAACAGCCAGGAGCCGGGCGACGCGACGCGCGTTCACCTCCCGCATCCGGAAATTCTAGAATCGGTGAAGCCGGGCGACCGTCTGCTGATCGACGACGGCAAGCTGCATCTGAAGGCCGTCAAATGCGACGGCAAGAGCATCGTCACCGAGGTGGTCTCGGGTACGAAGATCTCCGACCGCAAGGGCGTCAGCCTGCCCGACACCATTCTCGCCACCGGCGTCTTGACCGACAAGGACCGCGCCGATCTTGATGCCGTTCTCGCCGTCAACGATGTCGACTGGGTGGCACTCTCCTTCATCCAGCGCCCGGAAGATCTGGCGGAAGTCCGCAAGATCGCCAAGGGCCGCGTTGGCCTCATGTCCAAGATCGAGAAGCCTCAGGCGATCGAGCGCATCGACGAGATCATCGAACTTTCCGACGCCCTGATGGTCGCCCGTGGTGACCTCGGTGTCGAAATGCCGCTCGAGCGTGTTCCCGGCATCCAGAAGCAGTTGATCCGCGCCTGCCGCCGCGAAGGCAAGCCGGTGGTCGTGGCCACCCAGATGCTGGAATCGATGATCACGGCACCGGTGCCTACCCGCGCAGAAGTCTCCGACGTCGCGACCGCCGTCTTCGAAGGTGCTGACGCCATCATGCTTTCGGCCGAGTCGGCTTCCGGCCAGTACCCGGTCGAGGCCGTTGCGACCATGGCGTCGATTGCCGAGACCGTCGAGCGCGAGCCGCATTATCCTGGCATCATCTACGCGCAGCGTGCTCAGCCCGAAGCAACCGGTGCGGACGCCATTTCGCTCGCTGCCCGCCAGATCGCCGAGACGCTGCGCCTGCAGGCGATCGTCTGCTACACCTCTTCGGGCAATACGGGTCTGCGCGCCTCGCGCGAGCGTCCGGAAGTGCCGATTATCGCGTTGTCGCCGGTCATCCAGACCGCGCGTCGCCTCTCCGTAGTCTGGGGCCTGCACTGCGTCGTCTCTTCCGAACCGACCGATCTCGACGACATGGTCAACCGCGCCTGCCGCATCGTCGTCGAAGAAGGTTTCGGCAAGCCCGGTGACCGCATCATCATGTCGGCCGGCGTGCCGCTCGGCACCCCGGGTTCGACCAACATGCTGCGTATCGCCTATATCGGCTCCGATGGTCAGTCGGGCGTCTGAGCCGGACTGCATTCTTGATCTGGAAAAGCCGCCTTCGGGCGGCTTTTTTCGTGCTCGTCTATTGGCCAGCCTGGAGGGAGGGCGCGGAGCCTGCAGGGGCAACCCGAGTTGCCGCGAGACGTGGCTCCGCCTCACGCGCCATGGCCTGAAGATCACGCTCCATGCCTGCAACCGTTTCGATGGCGGCAATAGCGATCTCCGTCACGATGTAGTCCGGCTTGTGCCCGAGGCCGGCAATCCAGACGAGTTCGGAGCCGGCAATGTCACGGGCAAGGCCTTTGAGTGGATCTCCTCCAGAACGATCTTGTCGCTGTCGCCGGTGATGACAACCGTCGGCTTCATGATCTCGCGATAGCGCGGTGCAAAGCCGGTCACATAGGCATGCAGGCCGGCGACATCCGTGGCATTGGAGCGGAAGGCGGAAGGGCGCAAAACGAGTGCCGGGCCCGTATCCTCGACATAGGTGGCGGGACGCGGGTTAGGGGCAAAGACGTGGTCGGTCGCTGCCGCAATCCGCATCATCCCGGCGTGAAGCGCCAGCGTGTGGCAGAAGATCGGTCCGATCACGGGTGCAGAGGCGAGGTGATAGTACCAGTCTACGCCGCCCGGCCAGGGATGCGTGGCAGCCGCCAGGAAGACGAGGCCTTCCACCTTGTCCGGATGCAGCACGCCGAAACTTGCGGTAATCGCGCCGCCGAAGGAGTGGCCGACGATAATCGCCCGCTCGATGCCCTTCTTCTCCATCAGTCGCGCGATCGCGTTGGCCTGTCCGTCTGGCGTATCGTTCTCCGGCCCGCCGCGCTCCGAATAGCCGTGTCCTGGCCGATCGACGAAGAGCAGTTCGGCGCGGCCTCGCAGCGGCTCCAGGAAGGCGCCGGCCTGGTCCCTGAGGTTGCCGGAGGCGCCATGTATGAACACGATCGGCGGCAGGTCTGCCTCGGGGCCTGCGGGAATGTGCAGGGCGTTAAGGCTGTAACCGCCGATATCGGTGAGCTCACCGATGTTCGGCGTCTTCGCCTCGATGGCGCGGGCACGAACTTGCGTGGCAATGGCGAGTGCCGCCAGCACGGCGACGACGACGAGGAGGATGATGAGCAAGGCAAAACCGATACGGGGGAGGAGCAAGAGCGAAGCTTCCGGCAAGGACGATATCGGAACAAGATCGTGCGGCGATGCCATTCGTCAAGGTGACATGCACGGCCCGCGTTCTGTTCCGCGTTCAAGTCTTGAGTGGTGTACGGGAATTCCGTATAGTCGGGTATGGCTGAACGGTTCGATCCCGAGAAGAACCAGATCAACACGGCGAAGCATGGTGTTCCGCTGGGATTTGGAGAGCGTATTTTTGACGATCTCGATCATCTTGTTGTTCCGTCCATACGCGAACGCGACGGTGAGGACAGGTTCAAGGTAATCGGTCGAGTTGACGAGAAGCTGTTCACCGGGGTGTTTGTGTGGCGCGGGCAGAAACCGCGTTTCATCTCGGTCCGGCCAAGCAATCAAGGAGAAGAGCGTGCCTATCGTGATACCGGCTGATCCGAACGACAACGAGGACTTTGCCGTCTCGGCGGAGGCGCTAGACCGTGCGCAGCGCTCGCGATTGATCCGTCGCACCCGCACAGCTCTTGGGTTGTCGCAAACGGAGTTCGCGTCTCGATTTCGCGTGCCTGTGGGCACGCTCCGCGACTGGGAACAGGCGAGGGCAACGCCGCCTGATTTTGCGATTGCCTATGTGCGAGTGATTGGCGAGCATCCCGATCTCGTCGCGAAGGTGGTCGCCTGAGCGGTTACCGCATCGGCTTTGGCTACCTTACGTCCGCTGGCCAGCCAGTTCCTCCGACAGCTTGGCGACGATCTCCTGAGCCTCGCGGTCGGCGGGGAAGACTTCGAGATAGCGTTCCCAAGCCTTCAGCGCTGCATCCTTGCTGCCGCGTTCGGTGAGGATGCCGGCAAGGCCAGCGATGGCGCCGAAGTGGCGGGGCTCAAGCTCAAGCACCTTTTCGATGTCGGAGACGGATTTCTTGTAGTTGCCCATGGTGAAATGCAGCGTGGCGCGCTGATTCCAGGCGCCGACGAAATCGGGTTTCAGGATGATCGCCTGGTCGATGAAGTCGAGGGCGGCTGCGTTGCGCTTCTCGGCGGCGGCCTTGGCAGACCATTGCATCAGAAGATTGATCGTCGGGCTGGAGGACTCGCTCCAGGTCGCCATGGCCGAGTTCGCTAGTTGGCGGGCTGCCTGGGGGTTGCGCTCTCGCTTGAGTTCTCCAAGCAGTTCGTCGACCGTCTTCGGCTTGACGGGTGGCCTGAGCGGGATCTGTTCGACAGGCCTCTCAGTTGCCTGCGTGCTCCCTTGCTCTTCCGGCGCCTGTGCGGCAACGGGCCCTGCCACGAGCAGGGCGGGCAGAAGCGGGAGAGTGAGGGCGAGTCGCAAAGAAAAACGGCGCATGGAGGGAAGGTAGTCCCTCAGCGCCGTCTTTCAAACTCAAATTTCCGATATCAACACGCCGCAGATGCGGCGGGCAGTCCGTCCAGCTCATGGGATCCTGAGATCCCGGAGCATCAGCCCTGGCGAGCCTTGAAGCGCGGGTTCTGCTTGTTGATGATGTAGATACGGCCCTTGCGGCGAACCAGACGGTTGTCGCGATGACGGGCCTTAAGCGCTTTCAGCGAGTTCTTGATCTTCATTTTTCTGGTCCACAACGATTGTCGGGGAATGTGTCATTCACCCACTGTGTTCAAACAATCAAAAGCGCGCCGCTGGGCGCGCCCCTGAAGAGTTGGCGGCAATTAGCCCGAGGGAGGGCTTGATGTCAACATGTCCGGCGGAAAATGCCGGACACATCGGGCTAAAAAACCGGGAAAATCAGTCGCGAAACGGCAGGATTTCGGTCACATGGCCCATCTTGCGGCCTGGGCGGGCTTCCGTCTTGCCGTAGAGATGGACGAGCACGTTCGGCTTTGCGAGCCAGGCGGGGACAGAATCGATGTCGTCGCCGATCAGATTCGTCATCACGCAATCGGAGTGGCGCACGGTGTCGCCGAGCGGCAGAGAGGTGACCGCGCGGATGTGCTGCTCGAATTGCGAGACGATGCAGGCAGCCTCTGTCCAGTGGCCGGAATTGTGGACGCGGGGCGCGATCTCGTTGGCGGTCAGGCGGCCGTCTTCGAGCACGAAGAATTCCATGCCGACGACGCCGACATAGCCCAGGGCGTCCAGCAGCTTGGTCGCGGCCTCGCGGGCGGCCGTGGCCGTCTCAGGCGTGATGGCCGCAGGCTGAGTCGAGGTGTGCAGGATGCCCCCCCGATGGACATTCTCTGTCGGATCGTAACAGCGGACCTCACCATCGGTACCGCGGGCGGCGATGATCGAGATCTCGCGGACGAAGGGCACGAAGCTTTCGAGAATGAGCGGCACCGAGCCAAGTGCCTCATACCCGCCGTCTGAGCTGTCGCCCTTGCGATAGACCCTCTGGCCCTTGCCGTCGTAACCGAGGCGGCGGGTCTTCAGTACGCCTTCACCCCCGAAGTCGGCGAGGGCGGCTTCAAGGTCGGCTGGGCTGTCTACGGCATGGAAGCGTGCAGTCTCGATACCGGAGGCATTGAGAAAGCGCTTTTCCGTGACGCGGTCCTGAGCCACTTCAAGCGCCTTCGGCGGCGGATAGACCGGCACGCTGGCAGCCAACGTCTCGGCTGCCATAACAGGCACATTTTCAAATTCATAGGTGACGACATCGCAAAGGCGGGCGAGCTCGCCAAGTGCTGCCGGATCGTCATAGGCAGCCGTGATCTGCAAGTTCGCGACCTGAGCGGCCGGGCTGTCGGCCTGCGGCTCGAGGATCACGGTGCGGAAATTCAGCCGGGCTGCAGCCATGGCCAGCATGCGGCCGAGCTGGCCGCCACCGATGATGCCGATGGTGCGGATCGTCATGGGGCCTCGTCCACGGGATATTCTGCGACCGATGCCGTCTGGCGCTCGACCCATTCGTCGAGGCGATCGGCGAGTTCTTCGTCGAAGGCGGCCAGCACGCGGGCGGCGAGCAGGGCGGCGTTGACGGCGCCGGCGCGGCCAATGGCAAGGGTTCCGACGGGAATGCCAGCGGGCATCTGGACGATGGAATAGAGGCTGTCGAGGCCGGACATCGTTTTCGACTGAACGGGTACGCCGAAGACGGGCAGGTTGGTCATGGAGGCGACCATGCCCGGCAGATGGGCAGCACCGCCTGCGCCAGCGACAATCACCTTAAAGCCCTCGTCGCGGGCGCCCTTGGCAAAGGCGACCATGCGGTCGGGCGTGCGATGTGCCGAAACGATGCGGGCTTCATAGGAGACGCCGAGTGCGTCGAGCGTGTCGGCGGCATTCTTCATGGTTTCCCAGTCGGACTGGCTTCCCATAATGATGGCGACGGGCGGGCACTCAGCTGTCATCTCGTATCCTTATGCCTTCAGGCGATGATGTCGGGGATGATCTGGTCTTCCAGCGCGGTGATCTTGTCCTTGATGGACAATTTCTTCTTCTTCATCCGCTGGATCCGCAGGGCATCGCAGCCGGTCGTGATCATCGCGTTGATCGCCGCATCATAGTCTTCATGTTCCTGGCGAAGCCGTGCCAACGAAAGCCTGACGTCGGCCTGTTCCTGATCGGCCATGCTTGTTCCCCATTATCGCCGTGTGGCCCATCCTTTAAGGATGCCCCGAAGATTCGCGCAAGCTCCTATCACCAAATACCGGTAACGGGAAGTTATCCTTGTCTCCGATTTTCGAAGTCGTTTTTGGCCAATTCGCCTTCGACAAACCGCATTTCTCGTGTCACATTATCTTCGCAAAGCCTGAAACTCCAGCGGATGAGGGCTGGAGGTAGGCGATAAGGAAGGACGCATCAAATGACCATACAGGCTCATCTTGAATCGCTGCAGAAGAAGCATGGAGCCCTCGAAGGAAAAGCTCCATGACGCGCTTGCATCCCCCTCCATCGATGACCGGCACATTGCCGAACTGAAGCGCCTGAAACTGCGTCTCAAGGATGAAATGGAACGCCTGAGGGCCTCCACACGCCACTGATACCACCCTTCCGGCTGTGCCGGGATCTGGCGGACCCAAAGACCGATCCCGATGTATTCATGAAGCAGCCAAGACGATACCCTCGGCCCCGGAGTTCACATGACTTCGGGGCTTTTGTTTTGCCTTGAGGACTGTTTTCCGAGTTTCAGGACCAGAACTGGTCGAGCCACATATTCATGCGGTCGAAACCTGGTCGATTGATCACATAGATCCGCCGCGTGCCTTCCGAGCGGACATCGACGAGGCCGCTGTCGAGCAATGCTTTCAGATGTTGCGAGACCGCAGGGCGGCTAATCGGCAGCTGCGCGGCAAGTTCGTTCACGGTCTTTTCCCCCCGACGCAGATCTTCGAGGATATGCCGCCGGTTCGGGTCTGCGATCGCCATGAACGGGTCTGCGTTCGTCATGACGGAAAGGTTATGTCAAAGGCCCTTCTGCGGCAAGCGGCGATGTGCGCTGCAGCAAGCCATGATCGAACACAAAATTGCGTTTCAGATGCCAAATAGCCCCTGGACGCCGTCCCAGGTGAGCTTGCTGCCGGCGATCAGCACCATGCCGTACATCAAGGGATAGAAAACCGCCGGTTTCAGGTAATGCACGAGGCGTGCGCCTGCGAGCGTCGACACCAGCGCGATGGGCAAGAGGGCGGCCGACAGGCTGAGATTGGTCACATCCAGCTCACCGAGCGCAAAATAGGGGATCACTTTGATCGCGTTGAGGATGGCGAAGAAGCGTGTGGAGGTGCCCGTATAGGTCAGCGGATCGAGCTTTAGCGGCAGGACATAGATCTGAAAGGGCGGCCCGCCGGCATGGGCAACGAAGCTCGCATAACCGGCGAGCGAACCCCAGAAGGAGCCAGCGACAGGGCGCTGGGCTGCGGGTGCCGTTTCCTGCCCCTTGTAGGCCGCCCAGCTTTCGAGGAAATATTTGAGCGAAAAGACGATCGAGATGCCGCCGAGAACCAAGCGCATCGCATCCGCCGAGACATAGGACGATGTCGCCCAGCCTAGTCCGATGCCGATCACGGCTCCCGGCAGCATGGCGACGAGGGTCGCGCGATTGTTGTGATGGCGCCATGCCCAGAGTGCGACGGCGTCCATGACCAGAAGGATCGGCAGGAAGATGGCGGCGGCCTGCATCGGTGGTACGGCAAAGGCGAGCAGGGGCACACCGATCAGCGCGAAAGCGCCGCCAAGGCCGCCTTTCGACAGGCCGACAAGGGCAACAGCGGGAATGGCGACGGCATAGAAGTTCGGGTCTGTCAGCATTGCGCGGTTGATCCTTTCGGAAGAGCGGTCTATCGGATTTGTCTAGAGAAAACGAGGACGAAATCCTGAGAAACGGACCTGTCCCGCACACGGAAACACCGCGCATGATCGATAATCGCTGCCGCCTGGTCCTCATCGTTCCCGATATGGCGGATCCCGCCGAGCGCGCCGAAGTGCTCGGCAATGCGCTGCGCGGCGGCGATGTCGCATCGGTCATCATCCCGCAATACGGGCTCGACGACACCGTCTTCCAGAAGCATGCCGAGATGCTGGTTCCGGTCATTCAGGAGGCGGGTGCTGCTGCGCTCGTCGTCGACAACAGTCGCGTTGCGGGTCGGGTCAAGGCGGATGGACTGCATGTCAGCGGCAATGCCGAAGCGCTTGCCGAGGCCGTCGAGAAGCATGCGCCGAAGCTGATCGTCGGCGGTGGCAATGCCATGGACCGGCACCATGCGCTGGAAATGGGCGAGATCCAGCCCGACTACATCTTCTTCGGCAAGATCGATGGGGACATCAAGCCGGAGGCGCATTCGAAGAACATCGCACTCGGCGAATGGTGGTCTTCGATGATCGAGATCCCGGCTATCGTCATGGGCGGAACCGACCCCTCTTCGGCGGTCGTCGTTGCCGAAAGCGGCGTGGAATTCGTGGCGCTCGGCAAGGCCGTCTTTGCCGATCCGGCACAAGCTGCCGCGATTGTGACCCGGGTGAATGCCGAGCTTGACGAAAAAGCGCCACGGTTTGAAGATTGAACCGCCTGATGCGTTCAATCTCGTCCCATCATCGCCTGATTCTCGCCGCGCTCGCCGGGGCATGCCTTGCCTTGGCCAGCCCGGTGCTCGGACAGGAGAGCGAGGATGGTCTGGAGATCGGCGACGCGCCGACCATCCGGCCGGCCGATCCAGACGAAGCGGGCGAGATCGAACGGGGGGCACGGCCCAGCAGCAGCACGGGCGATGCCAATACGCTCGATCGCGGTGACCGGGATTCCCTGCCGCCTGTGACCAAGGGCGCCAAGCCGACTGCGGACGATAAGCCGGACGAGCTGCAGGGCATCAATATCTACCTGCGCATGGGGGCGCCACTGCCGGAACTGCCGCCGGAAAAGCCCTATGATGGAAAGCCCGACGAGGCCTATGGCGCTTTCCAGCGCGGATTGTTCCTGACAGCCGTCGACAAGGCGCTGCCGCGCGCCCAGCTCGGCGATCCCGCGGCCCAGACGCTGCTTGCGGAGATCATGTCGCGCGGGCTCGGTGTGAAGCGTGATCTGAAGGGCGCTGCCTTCTGGTACGGCCAGGCTGCCCAGGGCGGCGATCCGTCCGCCATGTTCAAATACGCACTTCTCTTGATGGAGGGCCGGGAGGTCCCGCAGGATCGTGCAAAGGCCGATGATTACATGCGGCGCGCGGCCGATGCCGGCAATGCCTCGGCCCAGTTCAACTGGGCGCAGATCCTGGTGTCCGGGACACCTGGCGTGCGCGGCTTGACCGCCGCCATGCCCTATTACGAAAAGGCTGCCGAGCAGGGGATCGCCGACGCGCAATATGCGCTGGCGCAGGTCTATTCCGCACTCAAAGACGTGCCTCCGGAAAAGAAGGCACGGGCCCGCGAATGGATGCTACGGGCAGCTCGCGCCGGTTTCGACACTGCTCAGCTCGACATGGGGCTATGGCTGGTCAACGGCTATAACGGTCCCCGTGACTACGAGGCCGGCTATCGCTGGCTGAGCATCGCGGCGGCGCGTGGCAATGTGGTTGCCCAGAACCGCATCGCCCATCTCTATATCAATGCGCTCGGCACCCGCCCCAATCCGGTCGAAGCCGCCAAGTGGTATGTGCTGTCGCGTCGCGCGGGGCTGAAGGATCCGGCGCTTGAGGACTTCTATCTGGGACTGAACGAAGAACAGCAGAAGCAGGCGATCGATCTCGCCAACCGCTTCCGTCGGATCTGACGAGACCAGGTTCTGCCGCTGTATACCAAGTCTCTATAATAGATGCGTATAGGATGGCTGTCAGAGGCCATCGGCGAGGTGCGGCGCCCTAGCCGATCTCTCTTGGCCTGCAGGACCGGTGGGGCCGATCCCATCGGTCCCTGCTGTCGAGATCTGGTATCAAGGGAAGGGCGGCGGTCATGGAGCTCATCGATGTCTTTCAACGTCTCGGGCTTGCGATCGCCATCGGTGCCGCCATCGGCGTCGAACGCCACTGGCGAGAGCGTGACGAGCCCGAGGGCGCGCGCATCGCCGGGATCCGTACCTTCACGCTGATCGGAATGACCGGCGGGGTCGCTGGGCTTCTTGATCAAGGCATGACGCCGTCCGGACTGCCCGGGCTGATCATCGCTAGCTTCCTAATCGTGATTGCCTTGGTTCTCCTGCGGTTCGCCCTGATGGAGGCGCGGGCCGAAGGCTCGTTCAGCGCGACGACCGTCATTGCGGGCATCACCACGTTTGGCCTCGGTGCGCTTGCTGTTGCGGGCGATATGTCGGTTGCCTCTGCGGCGGGCGCTGCCACGGTCACGATCCTTGCCAGCCGCGAATTCCTGCATGCCGCGATCCGGCGGCTGACCTGGGTTGAGTTGCGCTCGGCGGTCGTGTTGCTTGCCATGGGCTTCGTGCTCCTGCCGCTCATTCCGGCTGATCCCTATGGCCCGTTCGGCGGGGTCTCGCCCCGCAGTCTCGTCATTCTGGTCATCATGCTCGCCTCCATTTCCTATGTTGGCTACGTCGCCGTCCGGCTGATCGGTGGCGGGCGCGGGGATCTCGTCGCCGGTGCCGTGGGTGGGCTTGTCTCCTCGACTGCAACGACGCTCGCCATGGCGCGCCAGAGCAAGAACACGGCAGTGGCCGCCGGTCCCGCGGCTGGTGCGATCGCTGCCGGCAGCGTCTCGCTTTTCCGGACGGCGCTTTTGCTCCTCGCGCTCGCTCCGGCGCTCGGCTGGCGCCTGTTGCCCGGCTTACTCGTTGCCGGTGGCATAATGCTGGCAGGCGCCATGACGGCCATCGCTCGCGCCGACACCGCGTCGGAGGCAGACCTGCCCGGTAATCCGTTCGAGCTGTCGCAGGTCATCAAGATGGCTGTTCTGATCACCGTCATCGCCTTCATCGCGCGTGCGGCAAGCCAGATCTTCGGTGACGGCGGCCTTTATGTGGTCTCGGCCCTGACGGCACTTGCCGATGTCGATGCGGCAACGGTTACGGTTGCCGGCATGCTGCCTGCGCTCTCTGTCGACGTGGCGCTCATTGCGGTTGGGATTGCCGTGACCGCCAACATGGTGGCGAAAGTGGCCTATGGAGCGATCGCAGGTAGCCGCGGTTTCTCGCTTCGGCTTGCAGCCGCATCGGCGCTTGCCGTCGCTGGCGGCCTGATCGTCACCTTTGCTGCAGGGCACGTCTGAGCCGCGTGCATGGGCTGAAGGTCCCAAGCCCCTTGAATTCCGGCGGCATTTGTGGTCTTGAACCGGCCAAACACCGCCGACGACGCGCGCTTGCCCGTTGCCGCCTTCCGGCGCCTCCCAGTTTCAAGGAATTCGATCTATGGCCCGCTCCGCCCTTCTCAATGTCATGGTCCAGTCTGCACTCAAGGCCGGCAAGTCGCTGTCGCGCGATTTCGGCGAAGTGCAGAACCTGCAGGTCTCGGTGAAGGGCCCTGGCGATTTCGTCTCGCAGGCCGATTTCCGCGCCGAGAAGATCGTGCGTGAAGAGCTGCTGAAGGCACGCCCGACCTATGGCTTCCTTGGCGAGGAAGGCGAGGAGATCAAGGGAACCGATGGCGCGCATCGCTGGATCGTCGATCCGCTCGACGGCACCACGAACTTCCTGCACGGCATTCCGCAGTTCGCGGTCTCGATCGCGCTCGAGCGCAATGGCGAGATCGTCGCGGGCGTCATCTTCAACCCGGCGACCGACGAACTCTATACGACGGAAAAGGGTGGCGGCGCCTTCCTCAACGATCGCCGTATTCGCGTCGGCGCTCGCAAGGTGCTGTCCGATTGCGTCGTCGGCTGCGGTGTGCCGCATCTCGGCCGCGGCCAGCACGGCAAGTTCCTCATCGAACTGCGCCATGTCATGGGTGAAGTCTCCGGCGTGCGCCGCATGGGCGCTGCAGCGCTGGACCTCGCTTATGTCGCAGCCGGTCGTCTCGACGGATTCTGGGAAGCCCAGCTCAATGCCTGGGATATCGCGGCTGGCATTCTCCTGATCAAGGAAGCCGGCGGCTTCGTCTCCGACATGAAGGGCGGCCAGGAGATGTTCGAGAACGGCACGGTGCTTGCCGGCAACGAATACATCCGCAAGGCGCTGGAAGAGGTCGTGAACCGTCCGGTGCCGCAGGCCTGATTTTGGTCTCGGGGAAAATTTTCCCAAAGTCCGCGGCTTCAATTCGTCTCATTTTTGCACTAGCCTCCGGGTCCAAGATTCCCCGGAGGTTGAGCGTACCATGGCGAAAGTGAAGTTGGAGGATCTCGAGGTGGGTGAGACCCGTCCGGGAGCATACGGCCAGAAGCTCTCCAGCCCGATGCCCTTCTTCACGACCATGGTGATCTTCCTGATCATCGTGTGTTTCATCGCGGCAATCCTCTATCGGCAGGCGCATGCCGCCTTCATCACCAATCCTGGCCTGAACGGCCTGATCCTCGGCGTGCTCGTCGTCGGCATCATCCTCGTCTTTGCCCAGGTGCTGGCGCTTCGACCTGAAGTCCGCTGGTTCAATTCCTTCCGGGCCGCCGGTGACAATGCCATGCTGGTCGGCCGCGACCCTAAGCTGCTGGCGCCGATGCGGGCGCTGATCGGTGGCCGCCGCTCGATGGCGATTTCGACGGCTGCGCTGCGCTCGATTCTCGATTCGATCGGCACACGGCTCGACGAGTCGCGCGACACCACCCGCTATCTGATCGGTCTGCTCGTCTTTCTTGGTCTTCTGGGAACGTTCTGGGGACTGCTCGGCACGATTGGCTCGATCAACGAGGTCATCGGTTCGCTCGATCCTGCGTCGGGCGACGGCAACGACATTCTCCAGTCGCTGAAGGCAGGGCTTACGGCGCCGCTCGCCGGCATGGGCACGGCCTTTTCCTCGTCGCTGCTCGGTCTTTCCGGCTCGCTGATCCTTGGCTTCCTCGATCTCCAGGCTGGCCGCGCGCAGAACAGGTTCTACACCGAACTGGAAAACTGGCTGTCCTCCGTCACCGATCTCGATTCGGAGCGTCCTGTCGCCTCCGCTTCAAACGGCGCTGTTGCGAGTGACGATATCCGCCTGCTGGTCGAGGAGATCCAGAAACTCGCCAGTCGCGAGGGCAATGATCGCTCGGTCGCGGCCATTGCGGGTCTCGCCGAGGGGATTCAGGGGCTGGTCAAGAACATGCGTAACGAGCAGCAGATGCTACGCGACTGGATCGAGGCCCAGCAGGAAGACGCGCGCGCCATGCGCAAGACGCTCGACCGGCTGAACGACAAGATCGGCGGGGCGAAGTAAATGGCGCTCGGGCGCA
>JBJIOA010000028.1:0-48480 GCA_045377275.1 Allorhizobium sp.
GTCTTCGGCGTCAGTACAGTATCCTTCGCCATCATTCCTCCGGCAACTTCGGGGCCTCAAAGGCCCGCAACACTTGACCATGCCCCTCCTATACCCCATAGGCGTGGGCAACGAAAATCCATCCCGAGCAGGTATATAGAGCCATGGGCTTCAAATGCGGTATCGTCGGGCTGCCGAATGTCGGCAAGTCCACTCTCTTCAACGCGCTGACCAAGACGGCAGCCGCCCAGGCGGCGAACTATCCCTTCTGCACGATCGAGCCGAACACCGGTGAAGTGGCCGTTCCCGATCCGCGCATGAAGAAGCTGGCCGATATCGCCGGCTCCAAGGAAATCATTCCGACCCGCATCTCCTTCGTCGACATTGCCGGCCTCGTGCGCGGCGCGTCGAAGGGCGAAGGTCTCGGCAACAAGTTCCTCGCCAACATCCGCGAAGTCGATGCCGTGGTTCACGTGCTCCGCTGCTTCGAAGACGACGACATCACCCATGTCGAAGGCAAGATCGATCCGGTGGGTGATGCCGACACGATCGAGACCGAGCTGATGCTCGCCGACCTCGAAAGCCTCGAGCGCCGCGTCGAACAGGCCCGCAAGCGCGCCACCGGCAAGGACAAGGAAGCCGCCGCCCAGCTGCCGGTGATGGAAGCCGTCATCAAGCTTCTGAACGAAGGCAAGCCGGCCCGCGTCTTGCTGAAGACAATGCCGGCCGACGAAATCGAAGTTCTGAAGGGCCTGAACCTTCTGACCTCGCATCCGGTGCTTTACGTTTGCAACGTCGCCGAGGGTGACGCTGCGACCGGCAACAAGCACACCGAAGCCGTTGCCAAGATGGCGGCCGAACAGGGCGCCGAATGCGTCGTGATCTCGGCCGCGATCGAAGCCGAAGTCGCCCAGCTGCCGGAAGAAGAAGCGGACCGAGTTCCTCTCCGCACTTGGCCTTGACGAAGCAGGCCTCGACCGCCTGATCCGCGCCGGTTACCAGCTGCTCGACCTCATCACCTATTTCACCGTCGGCCCGAAGGAGATGCCGTGCCTGGACCATCGTCCGCGGCACCAAGGCACCGGCTGCCGCCGGCGTCATCCATACCGACTTCGAACGCGGCTTCATCCGCGCCTTCACCATCTCCTATGACGACTACATCGCCTTCAAGGGCGAAGTCGGCGCCAAGGAAGCCGGCAAGGGCCGCGATGAAGGCAAGGAATATGTCGTGCAGGACGGCGACGTCATCCATTTCCGCTTCAACACTTGAAGCGCGACGATCAGAACAACGAAAGGCCGCGATCCCCTCGCGGCCTTTTTTGTTGTTACAGGGAGGTTGGGAAGCCTCAGGCCCGCTTCACCGGGCAGGTCGAAAGGCCCATGATCGAATAGAGCGGGCAGGTCGACATCAGTCCGGTCAAGAGTGGCACCACGCCGATCAGCGTGAAATAGCGCCACCATGCGCCGGGATAAATGAAGAAGAGTGACAAGAGCACGAGCCCGACAACGATCCTGAGGACGCGGTCGAGACCGCCGACATTCTTGGCAAACATGATTTTCCCTCCGTTTGTTTGACGATGGGATGAGACTAACGCGCCTTTGCTTCAGCGTCGGTGACTTAGTCACGGGCTTTGCAAAGTCTCAACTTTCAGGGGCCCGCGCCATGCGCGCAAGCTCGGCGCGATTGATTAAGCGGATCTGCCCCCGCTCATTGGCGACCACGCCCTTGGAGACCAGCGCCTCCAGCCGTCGCGATACCACCTCTCGTGCCGTACCGATGATGACGGCGAGTTCCTGATGTGTGAGAGCGACATGCCCCTCCTCGTCCGCCCGCGCGAGAAGCGCATGCGCCAGCCGCTGCTCCACCTTCACGAAGGCCACCTGCTCCAGCACGAACATCAGATCGCCCAGCCGGTCGGCAAACGCTCGGAAGACGAAATGGCGAAAAGCCACCGAATCCGCCATCAGGGTCTCGAAAATGGCAGGCGGCACCATGACCGCCACAAGGTCGCTCTCGGCCACCGCCTCGCCCGAATAAGCCGCGCCGCCCAGCACACCGAGCGTGGTTTGCACACAGGTCTCCCCCGGTGTCACGGAATATAGCAGCAACTCCCGCCCGTTGCGGCCGGTAAGATAGACACCGATGCGGCCGGACAAGAGAATGACGAAGCTCTGCGCGGCATCCCCCGGCCGGAACAGTGTCGTGCGCGAGGGCACATGTATCGGCTTCAGCGCCTCCAGCGCCCGCCGCGCATCCGCATCGATTTCCGACAGAAAGCTCGCCTGTTCCGCCCAGCCCGCCATGGACCACCTCCCGATTCCCCCTTATGAACCATAGATAGCATCGAACAGGGAAGGGAGAAGACGACGCATGCAGGATGACAGGCTTCACTACGAAGACTTCACGGAGGGCCGAAGCTTCGCGCTAGGTCCCCGACTGGTGACCGCCGAAGAGATCATCGAATTCGCCCGCGAATTCGACCCACAGCCCATGCACCTGTCCGAAGAAGCCGGTCGCGCCAGCATTCTCGGTGGCCTCTCCGCCTCCGGCTGGCACACCTCCAGCCTTTTCATGCGCCTGATGATCGACGCCTATGTCCTGAAAGCCGCCTCCGAAGGCGCGCCTGGCATCGAGTTCATGCAGTGGCGCAAGCCCGTGCTGGCTGGCGACACGCTGTCCGGCCAGTCCATCGTCGAAGAGGTCCGCCTCATGCGCTCCCGCCCCCATCTCGGCATCGTCACCTTCGGCCATGAACTGCACAACCAGCGAGGTGGAACGGTGCTCAAGGCCCGCAACGCAGTGATGATCCGCCGCCGCGAGACCTCGGAGGTGCCGGCATGAAGATGCTCGACCTCTATCCCGCCGGCACCCGCCTTGAGCTCGGCTCGGTCACCTTTACCGCCGAAGACATCATCCGCTTTGCCGAGAAGTTTGATCCGCAGCCCTTCCATGTCGATGCTGAGGCCGCCAAGACTTATGTCTTCGGTGCGCTCTGTGCATCTGGCTGGCATACCTGCGCCAACTGGATGAAGAGCTTCATCGGCTTCATCGGCCGCGAGATGAAGCGCCTGAATGCCGAGGGCATCGCGCCGCCAATGATCGGCCCCTCCCCGGGCTTTGCCGAGCTGCAATGGCTGAAACCCGTCTATGTCGGCGATACCATCACCTTCTTCATGACGCCGATCGACAGTCGCACAATCAACGGCAAGCGCCGCTACATGCTGAACTCCGCCCTCTCGGAAGGGGTCAATCAGCACGGTGAAACAGTCTTGCGCTTCAAGAGCAACCTGATCGAGTTCTTCCCCGACGAGGAGCAAGCCCTATGACCGTTCACGATTTCACAATGACAGCCATCGACGGCACCGAGCGCAGCCTGAAGGACTATGCCGGCAAGGTGCTCTTGATCGTCAACACCGCGAGCGCCTGCGGCCTGACACCCCAATACGAAGGCTTGGAGGCCCTCCACAAGACCCATCCCGACCTCGTGGTGCTCGGTTTCCCCTGCAACCAGTTCGCCGGTCAGGAGCCCGGAACGGAGAAGGAAATCGCTCTCTTCTGTGAAACCCGGTTCGCCGTCACCTTCCCGCTGTTCTCAAAGATCGAGGTGAATGGCGAGGGCACCCACCCGCTTTACGCCTATCTCAAGGAAGCGACACCCGGTGCCGAGCAGGGCCAGGACATCGGCTGGAACTTCGCCAAATTCCTCGTCGGGCGCGGCGGCCAACCGATCGCCCGCTATTCGCCCCGCACAGCCCCGTCGGAACTTGCCGGCGACATCTCCAAAGCGCTGGCCGCATAAGGCAACAGCGAGGGGCTTAGTGCCCCTCGAATTCCACCAGTGTACGGACTTCGACGCCGAGCGCCTCAAGCTTCTTGCGGCCACCAAGCTCCGGCAGGTCGATGACGAAGCAGGCCGACACCACATCGGCACCGATCTGCCGCAGCAGCTGAACCGCGCCGACGGCCGTCCCGCCTGTCGCAATCAGGTCATCCACCAGGATGACCTTCTCGCCCGGCTTCACCGCATCCATATGGATTTCCATCTCGTCGACACCGTATTCCAGGCTGTAGGCAATCCGCACGGTCTCGTGCGGCAGCTTGCCCTTCTTGCGGATCGGCACGAAGCCGGCCGAGAGCTGATGCGCGACCGCACCACCCAGGATGAAGCCGCGAGCCTCCATGCCGGCAATCTTGTCGACCTTGAGCCCGACATAAGGCTGCACCAGCTCGTCCACCGCGCGCCGAAACGCCCGGGCATCGCCCAGCAGCGTGGTGATGTCGCGGAAGATGATCCCAGGCTTCGGATAGTCCGGAATCGAACGGATGGCTGCGGCGAGTTCGTGGGCGATCTTGGTCATGGAACATCCGGAATGTGACGGGAAGGAATTCGCGGGACCTTACCAACATTGGCACGGGCTCCCAATAAAAAAGGCGGCCCGAAGACCGCCTTTTCCGTGAAACGTGATCCCGAGAGGATCAGTGTTCCTTGTTTGCGTAGACCGACTTCTTCGTCAGGTAGATCAGCGCGGTAAAGATCGCGAGGAACACCATGACCATGAAGCCCATGCGCTTGCGCTCTTCCAGATGCGGCTCGGCGGCCCACATCAGGAAGGCAGACACGTCGAGCGAATACTGCTCGAGCGTCTCCGGCGAACCGTCGTCATAGGTGACCTGACCATCGGAGAGCGGCGGCGCCATGGCGAGCGACTGGCCGGCGATGAAGTACGGGTTGAAGTAAGTGCCATCGGCAACCTCAATCCCTTCCGGTGGATCCTGGTAGCCAGTCAGCAGCGCGTGGATGTAATCCGGACCACCCTGCTGATACTGGGTGAAAATGTCGAAGACGAAGGTCGGGAAGCCGCGGGTTACGCCGCGAGCCTTGGCGATCAGCGAGAAGTCCGGCGGAGCCGCACCACCCATGGCCGCCGCTGCCGCTTCCTTGTTCGGGAAGGGCGACGGGAAGTGATCGGAGGCAACGGCCGCGCGCATGAACATTTCGCCGTCAGCGTTTGGACCGTCTTCGACTTCGTAATTTGCGGCAAACGCCTTTACCTGAGCTTCGGAATAACCGAGGTCTTCCAGCGTGCGGAAGGCAACCAGGTTCATCGAGTGACAGGCGGCACATACTTCGGTGTAGACCTTCAGGCCACGCTGCAGCTGGCCCTTGTCATACTTGCCGAAGGGGCCGGCAAAGGACCAGTCCATCTGCTCGGGCTTCAGGATCGGATAATGACCCGTCTGTGCTGCATGATGCGTCATTTCGGCCAGATCGCCGCCTTCTGCCGCAATTGCCTGGCCGGAAAAACCGGCCATGGCTGCGATCAGAGCGATGCTCGTGACAAGCTTTTTCATTGTTATCGTCCTCTCACGTGCTCAGGCTTGTGCGGCCGCGGACTTGCCGCTCTTTTCGAGAACCGCTTCGGTTATCGAGTTCGGGATGCGCCTTGGCGTCTCGAACAGTCCGAGCAGCGGCATGATCACGAGGAAGAAGCCGAAGTAGTATGCGGTACCGACCTGCGACAGGATAACGTAGATGCCTTCCGCCGGCATGGCACCGAGCCAGCCCAGGAGGATGGAGTTGGCAACGAAGATCCAGAAGAACAGCTTGTACCACGGACGGTAGACGGCCGAACGAACCTTGGACGTATCCAGCCACGGCAGGAAGAACAGGACGATGATCGCACCGAACATCACGAGGACGCCGCCGAGCTTCGAGTCGATGAAGAGGACATCGAAGGTGATGGCACGCAGCATCGCGTAGAACGGCAGGAAGTACCATTCCGGAACGATGTGAGCCGGGGTCTTCAGCGAGTCAGCCGGGATGTAGTTGTCCGGATGGCCGAGATAGTTCGGCATGTAGAAGATGAAGTAGGCGAAGACCAGCAGGAAAACCGAAAGGCCAAGCGCATCCTTCAGCGTCGCATAGGGCGTGAAGGGAACGGTATCGGTCTTGGACTTCACTTCAACGCCGGTCGGGTTGGTCTGACCGGTGACGTGCAGCGCCCAGACGTGCAGGATGACGACGCCGGCAATCATGAACGGCAGCAAGTAATGCAGCGCGAAGAAGCGGTTCAGCGTCGGATTGTCGACCGCAAAGCCGCCGAGCAGGAACTGCTGGATGGTCTCACCGACAAACGGGAAGGCCGTGAAGAAGCCGGTGATGACGGTCGCGCCCCAGAAGGACATCTGACCCCAGGGCAGAACGTAGCCCATGAAGGCGGTCGCCATCATCAGGAGGAAGATCACAACGCCGAGGATCCAGAGAATTTCGCGCGGCGCCTTGTAGGAGCCGTAGTAGAGACCACGGGCGATGTGCAGATAAACGGCGATGAAGAAGAACGACGCGCCGTTGGCATGCATGTAACGCAGCAGCCAGCCGTTGTTCACGTCGCGCATGATCTTCTCGACCGAGTTGAAGGCGACAGTCGTTTCAGCGGCATAGTGCATGGCGAGCACGACACCGGTCAGGATCTGCACGATCAGCATGACCGTCAGCATGCCACCGAAAGTGTAGGCATAGTTCAGGTTGCGGGGAACCGGATAGGCGACAAAGCTGTCATACATCAGACGCGGCAGCGGCAGGCGCGCGTCAATCCACTTCTCGACGCCGGTAGACGGCTGGTAACTCGAATGGCCACTCATTGTGTCTTATCCCCTCAGCCGATCTTGATGACAGTGTCGGATGTGAATGCGAAGGTCGGCACCGGAAGGTTCGTCGGCGCAGGACCCTTGCGGATACGGCCCGCCGTATCGTAGTGCGACCCGTGGCAGGGACAGAACCAGCCACCGAAATCACCGGCCTGGCCGAGCGGCACGCAGCCCAGATGGGTGCAGGAGCCGATCATGACGATCCAGTTTTCCTTGCCTTCGCCGGCCGAGCGCGCGAGGTCGGTCGCTTCGGCTGTCGCATCGACGTTTTCGTTGCGGGCAACCGGGTCCTTGAGGTCAGCAAGCGCAACGGCGTTGGCTTCCTCGACTTCCTGTTCCGTACGATTGCGGATGAAGACAGGCTTGCCGCGCCACTTCACCGTCAGCGACATGCCCGGCTCGAGCGCAGACACATCCACTTCGATCGAAGCGAGCGCGAGCGTCGATGCATCCGGACGCATCTGGTCGATGAAGGGCCAGGCGAACGAAGCCGCACCAACCGCGCCGGCCATGCCGGTCACCATGTAGAGAAAGTCGCGGCGCGTAGGCTCGCCCGCATGTTCTGTCGTTGTCTCGTGTTCGCTCACGGTCACTTTTTCCTCTCGCAATCCTGCGACACACCGCATTTGCCCCCGCAGCGGGAATCACAATCCGGCCACTGTGCAGCCACAGATTCCCCGCCAGATTGGCGCGTTCTAAGCCCGATAATCTATTCTGTCCAGTCTTCGTCGGACAAGGAGCCACGTTGTCGCGGATTTACAGGATACCATCCCCAAAAGCTTGATTTAACGCAAGTGTGAGAGGCAGTTTATCAAGCATCGCAGCGAGTTGCACATTGGGGGACGTGAGGTGGCGAAGCTCAAGCCGGCAACAACTGGTCGCGCGTATCGAGGAAGCCGCCCGATTGCCGCGCCCAGAGCTCGGAATAGAGCCCGCCTTGCGCCACCAGGTCCTGGTGCGTGCCCTGCTCGATGATCCGCCCCTTGTCCATGACGACAAGACGGTCGAGTGCGGCAATGGTCGATAGACGGTGGGCGATCGCCAGCACAGTCTTGCCCTGCATCAGTCGGTCGAGATTGGACTGAATCGCCGCCTCGACTTCGGAGTCCAGCGCAGATGTCGCTTCATCGAGCACCAGGATCGGCGCATCCTTGAGCATGACGCGGGCGATCGCGATGCGCTGCCGCTGGCCACCGGAAAGCTTCACGCCCCGCTCGCCGACATGGGCGTCGAAGCCCTTCCGCCCGCGTTGATCCTCCAGCCGCTGAATGAAGTCGAGTGCTTCGGCCCGTTCGGCGGCCTTGAGCAGCATCTCGTCGCTTGCATCCTCCCGACCGAAAAGAATGTTGTCGCGGATCGAGCGGTGCAGAAGGGCCGTATCCTGGGTCACCATGCCGATCTGTGAACGCAGGCTCTCCTGCGTCACGGCCGAAATGTCCTGCCCGTCGATCAGGATGCGGCCGCCTTCCAGATCGTAGAAGCGCAGGAGCAGGTTGACGAGTGTCGATTTGCCCGCCCCGGAGCGACCGACGATGCCGACCTTTTCGCCCGGCTCGATCGTCAGCGTCAGGTGGTCGATCGCGCCCTTCTTGCGTCCGTAGTGGAAGGTCACATCCTCGAAGCGGATCTCCGGCGACTTCACCTGAAGCTTCGCCGCATCCGGCTTGTCGGTAAGCCCGATGGGCTTCGCTACCAGTTCGGCAGAATTCTGGATCGTTCCAATATTGCGCATGATGCCGTTGAGCTGCGTCATCATCCGGCCGAGAAGCATGTTCAGGCGCAGCACAAGACCAAGTGTGAACGCGACGCCGCCGGCGGTCACGGCTCCGGCAAACCAGAGATCGACGGACAGAAGTGCTACCATGAGGATCATGAAACCGGACAGGATGGCAAGTGAAGCTCGCACTCCAGTCAGCAACCGGGCGAATGGGCGCAGCGTATCCTGGAAACGGTCGAACCCGGCACGAATATAATGGTCGTTCTGCCGCTCGCGGGCAAAGAGCTTGAGCGTCTGGATGTTCGAATAGCTGTCGACCAGACGGCCATTCAGCATCGATGACGCCTCCGCAGTCTCCCTTGCGTGGTGGCGGATCTTCGGCACGAAATACCGGGCCAGAACCAGGAAGATAGCCACCCAGGCGCCGATGATGGCCGCAAGCCGCCAGTCGAGTTGTGCGACCAGCGCCATGGTCGAAATGGTATAGATCACCATGAACCAGACGACCTGGAGCAGTGAGGTCAGGAGATCCCCGGTCGATTGCCCCGCAGACCAGACCTTGGTGACAATGCGCCCGGCAAAATCATTCTGGAAAAAGGAGAGCGACTGACGCGCCACATGCGCATGCGCCTGCCAGCGCACAAGGTTGAAGAAGTTGAGGACGATGACCTGTTCTTCAACGAGGGCGCCGATCGTCACGACGACAAAGCGGCCGATTAACACGATCAGCGCCATCGCGAGCAACTCACCGCCGTGAGCCGCGATCAGCCCGTCCCAGCCAGCCTCTTTCGGCACGGTATCGAGCAGATCGACAAGCCGTCCGACGAACCAGAACAGTCCGGCTTCGAGCATGGCCACGGCCCCACCGAAGATTGCCATAAGGAAGAAGGCCATCTTCGCCTGGCTTACATAGAACCAGACAAACGCCCAGGTCTTTTCCGGTGGACGAAGATTATCCGATCGGGCGAAGGGATCGAGCCAATTTTCGAAGAGGCGGGCAACAGCTTGAAACATGACAAGCGATATAGGCCGATTGCCCGGGAGGGCAAAGCCTCAAACGTCATCTCGACCATTACAATTTGGTCAGACCCGATTGCCCCGCCGCCTACCCACTCATGCTGCGGAAAGGCGCGTGCCGTCAGCGCGTGTAGCGGGTGAGATAGATGCCGAGAAGTATCAGCGCCACACCGGCTGGCTGGCCGATGTGAAACTCCGCAGTGCCGCGCGCCAGATCGATGATCAGGCCCGTGATCATCTGCCCGCCAATGATCAGCAATCCCGAGCGGGCAGCCCCAATGCGCGGAAACACATAGGAGCTGATGACAACAAAACAGGCACCGATTACGCCACCCGTCAGGTAGAAGACCGGGACGTCCGCGATCAACGGAAGACCGATGCGGTGAAAGAGAAGCACATAGACGGTCAGCAGCAGGAAGCCGATCCAGTGGTTCCAGGCCGACGCCGTAAACGCTCCGCGATCCATGGTCAGCCGGCCGTTGATCGACCGGCTCATGCCGACGGCAGCACCACCGGCAAGTGCGATGAGAACAGCGCCTAGCATTCAAGCCCCCTTCGCGAAGATGAGCAGCGCGCTGCCGCCGATCACGCAGATCGTTGCCAGAAGATCGAAGCGGTTCAATCTCCGCTTCGGCGTGCCGAACAGCCCGAACTGATCGGAGACGAGCCCGAACAGGATCTGACCGACGAGCAACAATGACAGGCCGCCGGCCAGAGCCAGTTCCGAATTAACTGCAATCGAACTCAAGGCCACCGCAAAGGCCCCAGGCGCACCGCCGAGATAGGACCAGAGGGGAGCCTTGCCGTTGGCCGGCAGCCGGCCCGCCCGGCGCGCAACGACACCATTTGCGATCAGCAGGAGAAAGGCGACGACGCCACCGACGCCGTGCACCACCCAGGATGCGGTGAACGGCGTCGTCAGAGCGGCAAGCCCGCTATTGATGGTCACCATGACGGCGAGCAGCGCCCCGGCGAGGACCGCCCAGAGCCAGTCGATATGTTTCAGCATGTCACTCCTGAACGGAACGCGAGGGCGCGTGAAAGTTGGCCCCGTCTGTTTAAGGGCACCGCATAGCGGCCCCGCCATCCCGCCGACAAGCCAATTCGGCAAATGAACCGATCAGCCGCGTGAATGCCTGGGCGCTCCGACCGCCACAAACGCGAAACGGGGCATCGCTGCCCCGTTTCTTCGTCTCCCGGATCCGATAGGCAGAAGCTCAGAACTCCGACCACTCCGCCGCAACGGCCGCATTGCCGTTGAAGGCATCGGCGATCTTGCGGCCAAGGGCGCGCGCCGGCGACGCCTGCGGCTGGCTTTCGCCCCGCGCCGGGCCAAGCCGCGGGGCAGCCATGCGCGGAGCCTCTTCCCCGAGCCGGAACTGACCGAGCAACTGCGTGAGCGCCGTCGCCTGCTGTGCCAGCCCGTGGCAGGCAGCCGTCGACTGCTCGACCATGGACGCGTTCTTCTGCGTGCCCTGATCCATCTGGTTCACCGCCGCGTTGATCTCGGCGAGACCCGTCGACTGCTCGCGTGCAGATGTGACGATCGCGGCGACATTCTGGTTGATCTCCTGGACCTGCCGGACGATGGCTTCGAGCGCCTGACCGGTCTCACCGACCAGGGTAACGCCGTTCCTCACCTGCTCGCCAGACGCCGTGATCAGCCCCTTGATCTCCTTCGCCGCATGGGCAGAACGCTGGGCGAGTTCACGCACTTCCTGGGCAACGACGGCAAAGCCCTTGCCAGCGTCTCCGGCACGCGCAGCTTCGACGCCCGCGTTCAGCGCCAGAAGATTGGTCTGGAACGCGATCTCATCGATCACGCCGATGATGTTGGAAATTTCGCTCGACGACTTTTCGATCGCGTGCATCGCATCGACCGCGCGACGAACCACGTCGCCCGACCGTTCTGCACCGACCCGGGTCCGCGAGACGAGCGCCCCGGCTTCCTCGGCCCGCACGGCGCTGTCCTTGACCGCGGTCGTCACCTGCTCGAGCGCTGCTGCCGTTTCCTCGACTGAGGCTGCCTGCTGCTCGGTGCGCTTCGATAGGTCGTCGGCGGCAGAGAGCATTTCGCTCGCACCGGCGTCGATGGCGCGCGCATTTTCGCCGACGGCGCGCATCGCATCACGCAGCCGCTCAACGGAGTGGTTGAAGTTCACACGCAGCGGATCGAGGTGCTCGGCGAAGCGTTCGCCGATTTCGACGGCAAGATCACCATCGGAAAGTTTCTGCAAACCACCAGCCAGGCGGTCGACGGCATATTGCACCTCGGCCGCTTCGCGCGCCTTCTGTGCTTCGCGTGTCTCACGTTCCGTCTCGCTCAGCGATCGGTTCTCCTCGGCCTGACGCTCCAGCGCCGCCCGTTCGATCGCATTGTTGCGGAAGACGGAAACGGCCGCCGCCATTTCGCCGATCTCGTCGCGACGGTTGGCAAACGGAACTTCCGTTTCGGTGTCGCCACCGGCAAGCGTCCGCATCGAACCGGTGATCGCAGAGATGGGACGCGCAACCCGCACGATCGACACGACCGCTGCACCGAGCGCCATCAGCGCGGCGAGAACGAAGGCCGCCAGCGACAGGCGCATGGCAAGCGTCGCAGAGGCGTCGGCATCATGACGAACCTGCACGCCGGCAGCCCGGTTCATGTCCTTGATGTCCCCGAGGCTCTGTTCCGCGGCACTGCCGAGCGGCACCATCTGGGCGAGCGTATCTTTCGCCTGATAGAGCTTGGATGCCATGGCCTGTTCGACGAAGCTCTGGCCGAGGCCGTTGAACTCGACGACGGTCGCCTTGAAACTGTCGAAACGCTGGCGGACATCGGGAAGCACGATTGAGGCGTCAAACTCGGCGATCGCGGCGTCAAGCTGCGTACGCGCAGCGGCGAGATCCTCGACCAGGATCTTCTTGTCGGCCGAGGTGGCAGCCGTCAGTATCATCAAATTGAGACGGCGAACGTCGGCGAGAACGGAATCGATCTCGGCAATCATCATGGAACGATCGAGACGGCCGCCCAGTGCTTCCATCTGACCACTCATATCGGCCACGGACCGGACGGCAATTGCACCCTGCCCGAGCGAGACGATCACCATCAGACCGAAGAGAAGCGGCAGCAACAGTTTGATCTTGAGATTTTTCACGACTGAAATCCTGGATTGAAACGGAAGGAGACGACCGGGGAAAATTGCCGGCAGACTTCCATGCCAATCCGATTTCTAACAAAGCCTTACGCGCCGAAGGGCAGTTCTCGCCTCATCCACAATCCTGTGATCGCGCATCGACAAAAAAAGAGGGACATTTCTGCCCCTCTTGTTCGCATCCTCTGGAATGCAGTGCTTAGAACTCCGACCACTCGGCCGCGACAGCCGTATTGCCCTTGAAGGCATTGGCGATCTTGCGGCCCAGTGCCCGTGCCGGCGAAGGCTGCGGCTGGGCGGCAGGCGTTGCCGGGGCGACCCGCGGCGATGCCTGATAGCCGTTCTCGTCTGTGCGGAACTGCGCCATCAGCTGCATCAGCTGACCGGCCTGCTGGGCCAGACCATGGCTTGCCGCCGTGGACTGCTCCACCATGGCCGCGTTCTTCTGCGTGCCCTGGTCCATCTGGTTGACGGCCATGTTGATTTCCTGAAGACCTGTCGACTGCTCGCGGGTGGAGGTAACGATCGCCAGAACATTCTGGTTGATCTCCTGCACCTCGCGCACGATGGTCTCCAGCGCCTTGCCCGTCTCATCCACAAGGCTGACCCCATTGCGGACCTGTTCGCCAGACGTGGTGATCAGGGCCTTGATCTCCTTCGCCGCATTGGCCGAACGCTGCGCAAGTTCACGCACTTCCTGGGCAACAACCGCAAAGCCCTTGCCGGCTTCACCGGCGCGAGCCGCTTCAACGCCGGCATTGAGCGCCAGAAGGTTGGTCTGGAACGCGATGTCGTCGATCACGCCGATGATATTCGAGATTTCCGAAGAGGACTTCTCGATCGCCTGCATGGCAGCAACCGCACGGCGCACGACCTCGCCCGAATGCTCGGCCCCTTCCCGCGTGCGGCCGACCAGCTGGCCGGCCTCGTCAGCGCGAATGGCACTGTCCTTGACCGCTGTCGTCACCTGCTCGAGTGCCGCCGCCGTTTCCTCGACGGAGGCCGCCTGCTGCTCGGTCCGCTTCGACAGATCGTCGGCCGCAGCCAGCATCTCGTTGGCCCCCGCATCGATCGTCCGGGCATTCTCGCTGACGGCGCGCATGGCGTCCTTCAGACGTGCAACCGACTGGTTGAAGTTGAGGCGCAGCGGATCGAGATGCTCGGCGAAGCGCTCGTTGATCTGGACGACGAGATCACCATCCGACAGACGCTGCAGACCCGAAGCGAGCTGATCGACGGCAAACTGCACTTCCGCCGCTTCCCGTGCCTTCTGGGCTTCGCGGGCCTGACGCTCGGTTTCGCTAAGCGACCGGTTCTCCTCCGCCTGACGCTCGAGCGCAGCGCGCTCGATGGCATTGTCGCGGAACACGCTGACGGCAGCTGCCATCTCGCCGATTTCATCCTGACGACCGGCAAACGGGATCTCGGTCCGCGTGTCGCCGGAAGCAAGCGTACGCATCGAGCCCGTAATGGCCGAGATCGGACGAACGATCCGCGCAAAGCTGAAGAAGGCGGCACCGGCGGCAATCAGCGCGCTGATCAGAACGGCAATGATTGTGGTGTTGACCGCAGTGTTGGAGACGTCGTCCGCTGCGACGATTGCCGCGTCGCTCAGTTCCACATTGGCCTTGACCATCTCGTCCATAAGCTGAACAAGCGCGCGGGCATTCTGGGCCATCGAGCCACTGAACACCGCTTTGGCCGCCGCCTGGTTGCCCGAGCGTTTCAGTTCGATCATCTGAGCAGCGAGACGGTCATACTCGGTGAGCGCGGCCTTCATGCTATCGAATCGGGCGCGTGTGGCAGGAAGCGTGATCATCGGCTCATAGGCGGCAAATGCCGCGTCACGATCGGACACCGCTGCCTTGGTCGCAGCAATGACGCTGTCCAGTTCTTGCCCCGCTTCGGCGTTGAGGAGCATGGCATAGTCACGGCGCACCTCGGCGAAAGTCGCGTTCATGCGTGCGACAGCGAGCGTTCTGGGCAGACGCTCACGGCCGATGACATCGACCTGCTCCTTGACGTTTCCGATAAAATTGATGGCGAGAATGCCCTGGCCGATGCCGAAGGTCAGCACCACGGCAAACAGCAGCGGCAGCACCACTTTAATCTTGAGATTGGACATGAATGTCTCCGGGGGGAGGAAAATTACATTCCCAACCGGGCGTGGGAGGTCGCCAGGTGTAAGGACAAGACATCGTCCGGATAGGTCGGGATGAAACCGTTCTAGGATGTAAACAATGAATATTTTACTTAGATTGTAGACAACCTTTGATAGCGCTAAAAATGGGGAGCTTTCGAATAGCTGCAGCGCAAAATAGGTCGGCGGCAGATTGCTCCGCCGCCGCCAACTCTAGCATAACGCATCCACTCGGAAGCTTCGGCGCTACTCGGCAGCCTCCTCCTCAGCATCGTCGCGCGCCTTGGCCTCATCTTCGGCCCGGCGCTTCTTCGCCTGCTCCTCCTCCGGATCAACCTGATCGGCGAGAAAACCACCTGACTGGCGGTTCCATAGATCCGCGTAAATGCCGCCGGTTTGAACAAGCTCCAGATGTGTTCCCTCTTCGACGATGCGGCCTTGGTCGAGCACGATCAGCCGGTCCATCTGCGTCAGCGTCGAGAGCCGGTGGGCAATTGCGATAACCGTCTTGTCCTCGATCAGCGTGAACAGGCTTTCCTGGATCGCTGCCTCGACTTCCGAGTCCAGCGCAGAGGTCGCCTCGTCGAGCACCAGGATCGGCGCATCCTTGAGGAACACGCGAGCGATCGCGATACGCTGCCGCTGGCCGCCCGAGAGTTTGACGCCGCGCTCGCCGACATGCGCGTCGAGCCCGCTGCGGCCCTGCATGTCGGATAGCCCCTGGATGAAGTCCCAGGCATTGGCCCGCTTCGCCGCCTCGATCACTTCGGCATCGGTCGCTTCCGGCCGGCCATAGGCGATGTTGTCCCGGATCGAGCGGTGCAGAAGCGACGTATCCTGGGTTACCACACCGACGAGTGCGCGCAGACTGTCCTGGCTCACCGCCGAGATATCCTGCCCGTCGACGAGGATCCTGCCCTTCTCGAGATCATAGAAGCGCAGAAGAAGGTTCATCAGCGTCGTCTTGCCCGCACCCGAACGGCCGACGAGGCCGACCTTCTCCCCCGCCTTGATGGTCAGCGAGAAGTCCTCGATCACGCCCTTCTGCTTGCCATAATGGAAGCGTACGCCGTCATAGACGATCTCGCCCTTCGGCGCGGCAAGCTGCTTGGCAGCCGGCTTGTCGACGATGTCATGCGGCTTGGTCATCATGCCCATGCCGTCATAGACGGTGCCGATGTTTTCGAAGAGGGCTGCCACTTCCCACATGATCCATTGCGACATGCCGTTGATGCGCATCGACAGCCCGATCGCAACCGCAATCGCGCCGACCGTCACCGTGCCGTTCAGCCAGAACCAGATCCCGATACCGGCGACGAAGAACTGGACGATGGCGTTATTGATGTCGACGCAGATGTTGAGCAGCGAGATCTGCCGCATCTGCCGGTGCACCGTGCCGAGAAAGGCGTCCATGCCCTCTTTCGCATAGGTCTCTTCCCGGCCGGCATGCGAGAACAGCTTCACCGTCGCGATATTGGTATAGCTGTCGACGATCCGGCCCGTCATCATCGAGCGGGCATCGGCCTGCTCGCTGGAGAGCTTGCGCAGCTTGGGAATGAAGTTACGCAGGATCAGTGCATAGATCACCAGCCAGAGGACGAGCGGCACACCGAGCCGCCAATCGACGGCTGCCACCAGCGCCAGCATCGAGACGAAGAAGGTCGTCGCATAGATGAAGACGTCGATGATCTTCATCACGCTTTCGCGGACCGACAGCGCCGTCTGCATCACCTTGGTCGAGACGCGACCGGCGAACTCGTTGGCGAAGAAGGTCATCGAGTGCCGGAGCAGGAAGCGGTGCATCTGCCAGCGCGCGATCATCGGGAAATTGCCGGCCAGCACCTGGTGCATGGTGATCGTATGCATCACGCCGAGCACCGGCAGGCCGATCAGTAGCAGGCCCGCCATCCAGGCAAGCGTGCCGCCTTCCGTCTGCAGAAAGGTCGTGCGTTCGGCCGTCGACAGCCAGTCCACGATATTCCCGAGGAACTGGTAGAGAAACACTTCGGCAATGGCGATGAGGCCCGAGCAAAGCCCGAGCAGCGCCAGCCACCAGCCGGCGGGCTTCGTATAGTGCCAGCAGAAGGCGACAAGGCCCTTGGGCGGCAGGACCGGATCACCGGACGGATACGGATTCAGGCGGCTTTCGAACCACGAGAACATGGAAAAGTCTCCAGAAATGACGTGCCCGCGACACCGCACAAAGGTGGAGCAAGGGCGCGAATATTCAATGATTGAGGCCTCTTGTGGCCGCAGGATGAATCAGTTTGGGAAAAGAAACGGAGGTGACGCGCTCAGGCAGCCACAGCCATAAATCGGGGCTGGCGCGAAATACCGAATAGATCCATCGATGGCCCTCCCGCTTTAGTGTTGAAGTAGAGCATCCTTCTATCGGCGGATGGGCGAATTTTCCAGCCGGGTTTCGTGGCGATCGAGACATTCTGCCGCAACTGTTGCACACCGATCACAGACGACAACAAGCAAGACTGCGTCTGCCTTGAGCGAGGTGCCCCGATCGCATAAGACCGCCTCATGACCGACTTGCGCATCGCCCTCTACCAGCCAGACATTCCCGGCAACACCGGAACCATACTCCGGCTCGCCGCCTGTCTCGGCATGAAGGTCGACATCATCGACCCTGCCGGTTTCGTGCTCTCCCACAAGAACCTGAAGCGCGCAGGCATGGATTATCTCGCAAGCGTCGCCATGACCCGTCACGTCAACTGGGAGCGCTTCGACGACTGGCGTCTGTCGGAAGGCCGCCGACTCGTGCTTGCCTCGACCAAAGCCGCCCTGCCCTATACGCGCTTCGACTATGCCGGAAATGACATCCTGCTCTTCGGGCGAGAAAGCGCCGGCGTCCCCGATCAGGTGCATGACCGGGCCGATCACCGTGTGATCATCCCGATGATCGAGGGCCAGCGTTCGATCAATGTCGCGATGTCGGCAGCCATGATCGCCGGGGAAGCGCTGCGCCAGACCGGTTTCTGACTCCGGATCGGCTGGCACCAGACATAGATCAAGGCGCCCAAACTTGCCCTCGCCTAGGATGGCGAGATGCGGGCGACGCGCACCTTCAACGGCAATTGCTAATTCAACCGTATCGCGCTATGCTGCATTGCAGCAAAAAGGGAGATGGAGTCATGTTCGAGACAGCATTCGCCCTGGGTCTGACCCAGTTCGCCCGATCCTTGAGCTTTCCGGAGCGCTTGAGCCAGCGTCCGGTGCGCAACGCCGCCCTGGAGCCCTGGCGGCTCCGCAACACGGGCATGGACGCGCTCTACTATGACGTCAAGGCCCTGAGCGCCGACGAAGCCTTCTACATCAGCGACAGTCTCGCCTCAGAAGGCCTGATCATGATCGTCCCGCCCACAGGCGGCGGAATGCTCACCCTCTGTGACAGCGTCGAGGAATTTCGCCTGCGCGGCGGACGTGGAGTTCGCGCCATGGCGGTCGCCGGCATAGGCGGCTCGGCGATTGGTGCGGCCGCCTTCGCGCGCAACGTCGCCGACGCCATCGACGCCCCCGTGGCAGCCGTGGTGTCGGGCTACGGCCTCGGCGACATCGTGAACGAGGCCATCGGCGGCGCCTTCCTCTTCGGCTGGCTCGGCCATGTCAGAAGCAATCTCGAGGTGATCGATGACGTCGTTGGTCGGCCGAAGCTCGGTGCCTATGGCAAGCGCGACGAGGAAACCGATACCCGTCGCCACACTGGCCTTGATGCCGATACGGTGCAGAGCCTGCTCGCCGATCCGACGTTGTCCTTCACCCTGATCGCCGGCCATTCCCGCGGCAACCGCGTGATTGCCGATGCCCTCTACGCCTTGAAGGCCACCGACCCCGGTCGGGTCGAAACACTCGCCAATACCGCACGGATCGTCACCTTTGGCGGCCGGATCAAGATGCCGGAAGCCTTCACCGAGGTCATCGACGTTGTCGGCGAACTCGACTGGTTCGGCGAACTGAATTCGCGCCCGAAGATTGCCACCGACATCAAGGTCCCCTTCTGCGGCCATTCGACCAATACCGACCTGCCGACCGCCCTGAAGGTGACCAGAATACTCGGCGACATCCTGAGTGGTGAAGCGTCCAAGGCAGAGGCGCCCACTGAGGCTGTGATTGCAACGGCCGAGGAGGTCACAGTCCCGGTCGTCGACAACAACGTCGCAGCGGCGGCCACAATCGACACAGAACCGGTCGAGCCGGAGGCTCTTCCGGTGCTCGCTGCGGAGGCGCAGCTCCCTGCCGCGATCGACGTTGAACCACCAGCACGGCACGAGCCCTTGCCGGAAGCGTCGGCAGCACCGGAGGCCGCAGAGCCGACCGTCGAGGCGGCCGCATCGCCTGAGGTCGCGACGATGGGCACCGACGTGCCGAAGAAGGCGGGAAAAGCTGCGACCCCGATCATGGTTCCGCTGCCGCGCGGCAAGGCAAGGCGTCCCCGCGCTAAGAACTGACGAACGGCAAGTCAGCCGCCAGAAACAGCAAAAGGCCCGCGCGAAGCGGGCCTTTTCGATTCACAAACAAAAGCTTGAACTCAGAGCTTCAACCACGGTGTCATCGAGACATTCGCGATGTTGAGCGCCGAGGACTGCAACTGATCGTGCACCTTCTCCGCCGTCAGCCGCACGCGCTGCTCGTTGAGCTCCGTATCGACCAACCGGCTGACGCCGAGTTCGGATGACCCCTGCAAGCCCTGAAGAAGCACACCGCCGCCCGTCACCTGGCTGCGCGTCGAACTCACCTCGGCACTGGCGCTGACCATATCGATCAGAACGCGATTAAGGGTCGAGATCATGCCATCGATCTCGTCGCTGGTCGTGCCGACATCGATCCTGATCTCGCGGGCTCCAGCCTCTGCCGGTTCGCGCGATTGCGCTTCCATGAGGTAATAATTGTAGGGCACGCCGCCGAGACTGGTGCCGGCATAGGCCCGTGTCAGCACGCCGTCGCCCGCATCCTCGCGCGAGACAAGTGTCGATTTGGCGGTATCGAAATCGACCATGTTGATGGAAAGCCCGCCGTCATCATCTGTGGTAACAGAGGCGAGTAGCGAGGCGACCTTGGGCCGCCCGCCGGCCTCTACCATCAGCCAGTTGTCGCCGTTGAACGTGCTGTCCTCAACGACTTGGCCAAGTTCAGCCTTCATCTGCGAGATATCGGCATTGATCCCATTGCGATCGGCCCCGACGGCCTTGGCGAGCACCAGCTTCTGCTGGATGCGCGCGACGATATCCGTCGCCTGCTCCAGACCGAGCGCTGCCGTATCCGATACGGCAGCGGCAATCTCATTGGCTTCCTGCACGCTGCCGGCCGACAGGCTGCCGGGCCGCATGGTGGTCGAAATCGACCAATAGCTGGACGCATCCGTCTCAGTCTCGGCGACAGGTGCTGTCGCCGCGCGCGGCGTCACGCGATCGAGCGCGGACGCGGCAGCGCTCGCCATCGAAGCCGCACCGGCAACGGATGGAATGAGCCAGACTGTACTCATGGGAAAACCTTATGTCGCATATCATGTCGATCCGAAGCCGGCATCATTCCGGCTATGTACAGACTAACCTAGCGAAGAGGTTTTGTGATTGGCTTTCAAAGAAAGTTAAAATTCTAGCGAATTGAGAAATTGCCGTTGGATCGCAACTGAACGGGCCCGTCAGTCTGCCGAAGGCAATCGGCGCATGGTGAACTCGATCTGGTCTTCGTCGAGCTGCCGCCAGCTTTCCACCTCGGTCCAGTAAGCCGCCTTCGGAAAGGCATCGAACCACTCGCGCGCCTTCGCTCGGGCCTCCTCGCGGGTCAGACAATAGGTCTCGCGCACGAACTGTCCGCCCAGACGCCCGGCCGTTCCGGCGCGATGATCGGCAATTCGCTTCCTGAGACCAGTAAATGGCGGCGGGCCAGGTATCTTCGTCATGAAATCCCTCGCATGGGCGAGAGAATAATTCACGCAAAACCGGAAGGCGAGTCGATTTTACGGGGACACCCCCGCCCCCATATGGCCGCCCGCGATTTCACCTGATATTCGTTTGCCTGAAGAAGTTGAGGGGGACGACATGGAGCGACCGGTACTGCCGAAAGGCCTGCCCGAGGATATCGAGGAGAAGAAGGACGCCGCCCGCGCCTGGTTCGAGAGTCTGCGCGATGCGATCTGCGCCTCGTTCGAAACCCTGGAGAACGAACTCACCGGGCCGATGTCCGATCGCGAGCCGGGCCGTTTTCAGGCCAAGGACTGGCTGCGTGAAGAGGGCAAGGGTGGCGGCGGCCGCATGTCGATGATGTATGGCCGCGTCTTCGAGAAGGTCGGCGTGCACACCTCGACGGTGCATGGCGAGTTCTCGCCCGAATTTCGCAAGCAGATGCCGGGCGCCGAGGAAGACCCGCGCTTCTGGGCGTCTGGCATTTCGCTGATCGCCCATCCCGTGAACCCGCATGTCCCGACGGTGCACATGAACACCCGCATGGTGGTCACATCGAGCCAGTGGTTCGGTGGCGGCGCCGACCTGACGCCGGTGCTCGACCGCCGGCGCAGCCAGGATGATCCCGACACCCGCCTCTTCCATCGCGCCATGGAGGTCACCTGTGAACGCCATCCCGCTGTGGCTGACTACCCCGCTTACAAGAAGTGGTGCGATGAATACTTCTTCCTGCCCCACCGCAACGAGGCGCGCGGCATCGGCGGCATTTTCTTCGACTGGCTGACGGCAGACGAGGACAAGGGCGGCTGGGCCGCCAACTTCGCTTTCGTCCAGGATGTCGGCCGCGCCTTCAACCTCGTCTATCCGAAGATCGTCCGGGGCAATTTCAACAATCCCTGGACGGACGAGGACCGCGAGGAACAGCTCGTCCGTCGCGGCCGTTATGTGGAGTTCAACCTGCTCTACGACCGCGGCACGATCTTCGGTCTGAAGACTGGCGGCAACGTCGAATCGATCCTCTCCTCGCTCCCGCCGCTCGTGCGATATCCCTGATCGTTTGGGGTTACCGCTGTCACGGTTATCCACATGTCAACTCACGAAAAAGAATGAGCGGTGATTCCCGCCGCTTACGACAAAGTGTGTCGCTAACTTGACAGTTTTCATTGCACTCGCGCCGGACGGGGGCATTCTGCGGCCTCACGCAGTATCGAGGAGGAGATTGCGATGACCCCATCCAGCTCAGTATCCGTATCCCGCGTCAGTGACCCCGCCGATCGTGCGATCAATGCACCCGAACTGATCGATCGGTTGGCGGAGCAAATGCGTCAGTCGAGCGATGTCGACTTGCCCCACTCCTATTTCGTTGAGCAGGTGCGCCTTGGCTTGGCCGGCAAGGATCTCGCCGATCGGCTCGCCGCAAACGACATCGAGACCGGCAGCCACAGGGGAAAGCGCCAGCCCGCGCGCTCCGTGTTCCATGCCTGGGCCATGCCCGATTAATCAGTCCGAATCCACCGCGTCGATACCCTTGGCCCGCCTCGTGCGGGCCATTTTTTTGGCATCCGCCGAACAATCGTGGCATTCTGTGGTTACGGGACAGTTGAGGCGACGAAGGAGGAGACGATCATGAAACGCTTCGAATGCGGAACTCTGGTCCCCGGCTGCGACTGGCACACGCGCGCCGAGGAAGAGGCAGAAGTCGTGAGAAGGGCCGTGGAGCACCTGAAGGTCACCCATGGCGAGGAGATCATCCGTCCGTCCATGGTGGATCACATCAAGGAACGGATTCGCAACGATCAGTCCCAGACGGCCTGAAACCGCGGGCGACTGCCCAAACGGCAACGGAGCCCGGCATGCGGGCTCCGTGTCCAGAAAGAAGCTTGCGTGTCTCAGCTGCTCGGCAGCATGACTTTGTCGATCACATGAATGACGCCGTTATCCGTGCGGATATCGGCAGACACCACGTTTGCGCCGTCGACCGTTACGCCCGAACCCGACTTGGAGACCGCAAGCGTGCGATCACCGCCGCTCTTGATCGTGCGGACATGGATCGTGCGGCCCGGCAACATGGTCGAGGTCAGTTCGCGACCGACGACATGATAGCTCAGGATCGCGGCGAGCTGGTCCTTGTTCTCGGGCTTGAGCAGGTTCTCGACCGTGCCGGCCGGAAGCGCTGCGAAAGCCTCGTCCGTCGGCGCAAAGACGGTGAGCGGGCCGCCGCCCGACAGGGCGTCGACGAGACCGGCTGCCTCGGCCGCGGCAAGCAGCGTCTTGAAGCTGCCGGCCTGTTGAGCTGTCTCGACGATATTGGCGGAATTCGCCGAAGAAGCGGCAAAGGTCATGCCGGCGGCAAAAAATGCGACTGCAATGCGGTTCATGGAAGTCCCTCCTCTGAAGGCCAGATCGGCGTCATGCCGATCGTGTAAAGCCGGAAGGGATACGCTGCCCAGATCCCGCACGGATCGCCGCAGCCGGGACACTCTTTGTTGAGTGGTTCCTCATGAACCGAAGCCAACAACATGCGTATTGGCTTCTCTTGATATCTCGAAACGTCAGGCCTTCGCCAGCGTGTCCAGCCGGGCGAGAAGATCCTCGCGGCTGAGATTGAACTGCGATGCGATCCAGCCTTCCTCGAGCTTGCCGAGAATTTCCCCGACCTTCGGTCCGGCAGGAATACCGGCAGCAAGCACGTCGGAGCCCTTGATCGGCAGCACCGGCCGCACGAAGCCCTCGGCACGCTTCAACAGGGAAAACAGCCGCGCACTGCGGGTCATCGCCTTCTGGTCACCCTCCGCACGGGCACGGGCGGAGGCAAGTTCGAGCTTCAGCATCGAAATCATACCGTCCTTGCCAAAGCGATAGAGATCGCGGTCAAAGGCAACATCGGTCACTGTCTCCTGTGGCTTCGGCGCCCGTGCGAACCGGTCGAGCGCCAGAGCCTCTGCATTCGACAGCCGCAACCGCTCGGACAGCGTCACTAGCCGCGCCGCATCCTTCGGCACGATAGAGCAGAGACGAAGCAAAGGATCCGGATCCCAGCCCAGTGCCTGTTCGGCCGCGATCAGACCGGGGATCGCATCGATCCCCCATTTCTCCGTTTCCGGCAGAATTTCGGTCAAAACACCCGACTGGCGCATCCAGAGAAGGGCCCGGCCCGGATCCCGCGCCGACAAGAGCTTCTTGATCTCGCTCCAAACTCGCTCTGCCGACAGAGTTTTGAGCTGCGCCCGCGCTCGCGCACAGGCCTTCAATCCATCAGTATCGGGACGGCCACTGCCATAATGGGCAAAGAAGCGGAAGAAGCGCAGGACGCGCAAACAGTCTTCGGCGATCCGCTGCTCGGCATCGCCGATGAAACGCACGGTCTTCGTTTCGATGTCCTTCAAGCCGCCGACGAGATCGATAACCTCGCCGTCGACACCGACATACAGCGCGTTGATGGTGAGATCGCGCCGGTCGGCATCCTCCTGCCAGCTTGCGCCAAAAGCGACCTGGGCATGGCGACCATTGGTCTCGACGTCACGCCGGAGCGTCGTCACCTCATAACCCTTGCCGTCGACAACAAGCGTCACCGTCCCATGCTCGATCCCCGTCGGCACCGCCTTGATCCCCTTGGCCGCCGCCCGTCCGCTCACCTCTTCCGGCATCAGCGTCGTGGCAAGGTCGATATCCCCGACCGGCAATCCCATCAAGCTGTTGCGCACCGCGCCGCCGACTACCCGTGTCTCCGCGTCACCACTATTGAGCAGCGTCATCAGCTTTTGCAGGGCGGGCTCCTGGAACCAGTCGCGATCGGCCAGATTGGTCATGCATAGAGCCTTTCGTATAGCGTCCGGATAATGCCGGCCGTAATGCCCCAGATATGCCGTTCCCGATAGGGCATCACATAGAAATGTCGGACGGAGCCCTGCCACATCCGGCTGTCCTGCCGATGATTGGACGGGTTCATCAGAAAGGAAAGCGGCACCTCGAAGACGCTGTCCACCTCGTCGGGATTGAGCGTCAACGCAAAACCGGGTTGCACGACGGAAAGCACAGGCTGGATGCGAAACCCGGTGCCGGAGAGGTACTGCGGCAGCCGCCCGACCGTCTCGACGAAACGACGATCGAGGCCGATCTCTTCCTCCGCCTCGCGCAGCGCCGCTTCTTCCGGCGAGGTATCCGTCGCATCGATGCCGCCGCCGGGGAAAGCGATCTGGCCTGCATGTTGCCGGAGCTTGCTGGTGCGCTGGGTCAGAATGATCCGCGCCTCGTCGGGATCGTCGATCACGCCGATCAGCACCGCCGCATCCCTCAGCTTCAACTGCTCGTATTGCAGGATCGTATCGGGGTTCAGCGCATGGTCACCATGGTCGCGCCAGGCATGCTCGAGCGGTGCACCCACCTGTTCCAGCGCCCGGCGGCGGAAATCCTCTGCGGTAAACGTCATCAGGCTCATCGCGACAGTCGATCGAGTTCTTCGGCGGGCATGATCGGAAATACCTCGCCGCGTGAGCGCACCGCAAACATCGCCTTGCCCTCGATCTCCACCACCTCTCCCCGCTCGACGAGATCATACATGACCGCTCGCGAGACAAGCGCCTCCAAACGGCCGCGCACGGACAGGTAAGGCTTGAGTTCATGGTTCTCGCCGACGATCTCGAAACGCAGCTTATGCTCCGGCCCCGCCTCCACCACATCGCCGACATTGGTGCGGAATGTAAGCACCGACTCACCCGCCTCTTCCGTCACGCTCATTTCGACTGCGACGAAATGGGCGTCTTCGACGCGGATGCCGACCTTTTCCACAGGCGTGACGAGATAGGTCTTGCCATCCTCATCCTTGCGCAAAACCGTCGAAAAGAGGCGCACCAAAGGCTCCCGACCGATCGGCGTGCCCATGTAGAACCAGGTCCCGTCGGCCCTGATTTCCATGTCGAGATCCCCGCAAAACGGCGGTTCCCATCGATCGACCGGTGGCAGCGAAGCCTTCCCGCCCGATGTTTGCGCTGACGCGCGCGAAATCAGTGCGGCGAGCCCCGCCGCATCTGTCGTCGCCTTTAGCGTATCGCCTGCCATCTTTGCGTCCCGGTTTTGTCTTTAGCCTATAACAGTCACGAGATAGTCATTCGAAACGTCCTTGTCAGCCGTCCTCTCGCCAATAAGTTAGTTTCAGTAACATGCACCTGACGCGTCCGTTCGATTCGCCGGACACGGCCAAAACCAATTGGAGCAGACCATGGGCATGATGCCAAATCCCGATGTTGCACTGGACGAGAAGGCAATCATTGCCGAGGCCGAGAAGGCGCTCGCAGATATCGCGGCGATCCGCCAGGAGGTGGCCAAGGTCATCTTCGGTCAGGAAAAGGTCGTCGAAAACACCCTTCTCGCCATCCTCTCCGGTGGCCATGCTCTTCTGGTCGGTGTTCCCGGTCTCGCCAAGACCAAACTGGTGACGACGCTCGGCTCGGCCCTTGGCCTTGATGCCAACCGTATCCAGTTCACGCCGGACCTGATGCCGTCGGACATTATCGGCACTGAGGTCATGGACCAGGACGAAACGGGGCGTCGCTCCTTCCGCTTCGTCAAGGGTCCGGTCTTTGCCCAGCTGCTGATGGCCGACGAGATCAACCGTGCGAGCCCGCGCACCCAGTCTGCTCTTCTGCAGTCCATGCAGGAATATCACGTCACCATTGCTGGCCAGCCCTACCAGCTGCCCGCCCCCTTCCACGTGCTTGCAACCCAGAACCCGCTAGAGCAGGAAGGCACCTATCCGCTTCCGGAAGCGCAGCTTGACCGCTTCCTTTTGCAGGTCGACGTTCTCTATCCGGAACTTGCCGCAGAGCGGCAGATCCTGCTGGAGACCACAGGCGTCGGCGACCGCCGCGCCAGTGCAGTGATCAACAGCGCCCGCCTGCTGGAGATCCAGAAGCTGATCCGCCAGATGCCGGTCTCCGACACCGTGGTCGACGCCATTCTGACGCTCGTGCGCTCGGCACGTCCGGGCCACGGCAACGACACGACCGACAAGAACATCGCCTGGGGCCCCGGCCCCCGCGCCGGCCAGGCCCTTATGCTCTGCGCCCGCGCCCGCGCCCTTTACGAAGGCCGCCTCGCCCCCTCCATCGACGACGTCTACGCGCTTGCCGAACCCGTGCTTGAACACCGCATGGCCCTGACCTTTGCGGCGCGCGCCGAAGGCATGACCGTCCGCGACGTCATCGCGGGCCTTGTTTCCGACCTGCGCAAGTAAGGGAGGCCTTAACCGCGTGGCATCCATCGGCCAGATCGTCGAGCAGACAGCCGGAAGCGAGGTGCTCAAGCGCGCGCGCCAGCGTGCCGTGCTGGTGCCCGACTGCATGGTCGAGGCCCGCCGCATCGCCAATACCGTGATTGCCGGCTGGCATGGCCGCCGCAAGCGCGGCATCGGTGAAAACTTCTGGCAGTTCCGCCCCTATGCCGATGGCGAAAGCTTCTCGCGCATCGACTGGCGCCGCTCGGCCCGCGACGACCATATGTATATCCGTGACCGCGAATGGGAAGCGGCCCACACGGTCTGGCTCTGGGCCGATATGTCGCCGTCGATGATGTACAAGTCGACGCTTGCTTCCGTCTCCAAGGAGAGCCGCGCCCTCGTTCTGATGCTGGCGCTTGCCGAAATCCTCGCGCGCTCTGGCGAACGCATTGGCTGCCCCGGCATCATGGAACCGATCTCCGCCCGCAACGCCGCCGAGCGTCTTGCGACCGCCATCATGCATGCGCCGCTGACCGAGGGCCTGCCCGACACCCGCATGATCCGTGGTGCAAGCGACATCGTGCTGATCGGCGATTTCCTCGACGATGCGGACCGGGTCATGGAGCGCATCACGCCGCTCGCCCGCCGAGGTCTGCGTGGCCATGTGCTCGAGGTTGCCGACCCGGCAGAGGAGACCTTCCCTTATTCCGGCCGCACCGAGTTCACGGATCCCGAAACCGGCGAAAAGCTGACCTCCGGGCGCGCCGAAACCCTGCGCGACGACTACCAGCAGGCCTATCTCGCTCGCCGTGGATCGATGTCGGATCAGCTCCGCCGCATGGGCTGGAGCTTTACCCATAACCGCACCGATCGCCTCGCCTCCGAGGCCCTCGTCGCTGTCCACATGCACCTGTCGGGCATGCCGCCCGCCGTCAACAGGAGTGCGGGCTGATGTTCGGTATGCCTCTCGCCTTCGGCGCTCCCGCCATTCTCGGCGCCCTGCTCGCTCTGCCCCTGATCTGGTGGCTTCTGAAACTCACCCCGCCGCGCCCCAAAGCGGAGGTCTTCCCGCCGCTGAAGATCCTGGCCGGTGTCCTGAAGCGCGAGGAAACCCCCTCGAAGAGCCCCTGGTGGCTCACCCTTCTGCGCATGCTGATGGCCGCGATCGTCATCTTCGCGCTCGCCGACCCCGTGCTCAACCCGCGCAACGCGACACTCTCCGGCGATGGCCCCCTGCTGCTCGTCGTTGACAATGGCTGGGCGACCGTCGGCGACTGGGATCGGCGCGTCGAGACCGCGACCGCTCTGATCGGCGATGCCGCTGACCGCAGCCTGCCAGTCTCGATCGTCTTCACCGCAGATCCGACCCATGACGCGATCCCCGGCACCCCAGCAGTTGCGCTGGAAAAGCTTGCCGCCGCCGCCCCGCAGCCCCAGCGCCCGGATCGCGCCAGAACCATCGAGGCCCTGCGCACCACTTTCTCCGCCGAGACACCGGGCACGCTCGCCTATGTCTCCGACGGCATCGCCCGCGACCCGGAAGATCCGTTCCTCTCGGATCTCGCCAGCCTCTCGCCCGCCGAATTCCGCATCGTCGAAGGCGATGGCGCAACGAGCGTGGCAATCACCGGCGCAAACAACGGCTCAGATGCGCTCACCGTCACCCTCTCGCGCCTCAACGCGTCCGAACCCCGCAGCCTGATCGTCGATGCCCAGGACCGTCAGGGCCGCGTCATCGCCTCTGGCCAGGTCGATTTTGCCGCCGGCAGCGCAGAAGCCTCCGGCGATATCGCAGCCCCCTTCGAACTGCGGAATGATTTCGCCCGCCTCTCGATCGCAGGTGTTGCCTCCGCCGGCGCCACCCACCTGCTCGACGACGGCTTCCGCCGCCGCAAGGTCGCGCTTGTTTCCGGCGACAGCGGTGACGGCTTCCAGCCGCTGCTTTCGCCGCTCTATTACATCGAACGCGCGCTCGGCCCCTATGCCGATGTGGTCAAGCCCGGCCAGACCGACCTCGCCGTCGCCATCCCTGAGATCCTCAACCAGAACCCGTCTGCCCTCGTGCTCGCCGATGTCGGACGCCTGCCCGCCGATGTCTATGATCCGCTGCAGGCCTGGATAAACCGCGGCGGCACGCTGATCCGCTTTGCAGGACCGCGTCTCGCCGCAGCCCCGGCCGATGATCCGCTCGTCCCCGTCATCCTGCGCCAGGGTGAACGCGCGCTGGGCGGCGCCCTCTCTTGGGCAGAACCACAGCCGCTCGCCGATTTCCCTGATTTCGGCCCCTTTGCCGGCATGCCGCGCCCCGAAGGCATCCTCGTCAAGCGACAGGTGCTTGCCGAACCGACACCAGACCTCGCCGCCCGCACCTGGGCAAGCCTTGCCGACGGCACGCCACTCGTCACCGTCGAGGACAACGGCGCCGGCCGCATCGTGCTCTTCCATGTCAGTGCCGAGGCCACCTGGTCCGACCTGCCGATCTCGGGCACCTTCGTCGAAATGCTCCGCCGTATCGTCCAGCTGACCCGCGTTGGCGCAGCCGAAGCGCAAGCCGACCAGTCCACCGCCCCCTCGCTGCCGCCCTTCCGCCTGCTTAACGAGCGTGGTGCGCTGACGACGGAAGCCGGGACCGCCAAGCCGCTCTCGCTCGGCCCGGAACGTCCCGAAGCCGCAACCTTCGACAACCCGCCCGGCCTCTACGGCACGGAAGACGGCTTCACAGCACTCAATCTCCTGCCGGCGGAAGCCACGCTTCGCCCGCTCCCCTCCCCGGCAGGCCTCACCGTGACCCGCGACCCGATGGCCGGTACGGCAGCGACACCGCTGAAGCCCGGCCTGCTGACCCTCGCCTTCCTGCTTCTGGTGATCGACAGCCTGATCGTCCTCTTCATGGGCGGCGCCTTCTCGCGCATGCCGAAGCGCGCACCGTCGGCTGCCGCATCGGTCCTCGCCCTCGCTCTCGCCTTCGGTATCTCCACAGCCCCCGGTCAGTCTCTCGCTCAGTCAACCGACGCCAAGCCCGGCGACGAGCTGATCCTCGAACGCCTCGACAACACCCATCTTGCCTATGTCATCACCGGCGAGCCTGAGGTCGATCGCCTGTCGGAACAGGGCCTCGCCGGCCTCACCGATTTCCTCACCTATCGCACGACGCTCGAACCCGAGCCGCCGGTGGGAGTCGACATCTCGAAGGACGAACTGTCCTTTTACCCGATCATCTTCTGGCCCATCTCGGCATCCGCGCCTATGCCCTCTGCCGCCGCGATCAGCCGCATCGATGCCTATATGCGATCAGGTGGTACGGTACTCTTCGACACCCGCGACCAGGGCTCAACGCTGGGCGCAGACGTCGGCTCCTCGCCTAACGGCGAACGCCTGCAGGCGATCCTCGCCAATATCGACATCCCGCCGCTCGAGCCCGTTCCTTCCGATCACGTGCTGACGCGTGCCTTCTACCTGCTGCAGGGGTTTCCCGGCCGCTACAGCGGCAGCCCGCTCTGGGTGGAAGCCCGTCAGGAAGCGCTCAACAGCAACAGCGGTGTCGCCTCTTCGGGCGATGGCGTGACGCCGATCATGATCACCGGCAATGACCTGATGGGCGCCTGGGCGATCGATGCCAATGGGGCAAGCGTATTGCCAGTCGTGCCCGCCGACGAGATGCAGCGTGAAATGTCCTTCCGCTCCGGCGTCAACATCATGATGTATATGCTGACCGGCAACTACAAGGCAGACCAGGTCCACGTGCCTGCCTTGCTCGAAAGACTGGGGCAGTGAAACCATGACGCTCGAATTCGCCCCCTTCATCCCATGGATCGCCATCGCCAGCCTTGCCGTGCTCGCCGTGGTGCTCTCCGCCCTCGGCTTCCTGCGCGGCGTACGCGGCACCGCTATCCGGCTTGCCGCCTCGATCGCCGTATTGGCAGCACTCGCAAACCCGCTCCTGCTACAGGAAGAGCGCGATCCGCTGACCACGGTCGTGCCCGTCATCGTCGACCGCAGCCAGAGCCAGCAGATCGCCGGCCGCGCCGAGCAGACAGATGAGGCATTGCGGGGGATCCGAGACCGCCTTGGCCGCTTCACCAATATCGAGCCACGCATCGTAGAAGTCACCGACCCCGGCGACACCGATGCCCCCTCCACCAAGCTCTTCGAAGCGCTGGCCGCTGCAACGACAGACGTTCCCCCCGCCCGTGTCGGTGGCGCAATCTTCGTCACCGACGGCCAGGTGCATGATATCCCCGCCGAAAACCAGGCGCTCCCCTTTGACGCCCCGGTGCATTCGTTGATCACTGGTAAGGCTGACGAATTCGATCGCCGCATCGAGGTTCTGCGCGCGCCGCGCTTCGGCATCGTCGACGAGGAGCAGGAATTGACCTTCCGCGTCTTCGACGACGGAGAGGCCTCCAACCAGCCGGCCGACGTCTCGGTCAGAATGAACGGCGAAGACCTCGGCACCGTGCCGGCCGTTCCCGGCGCCGAGACCTCCTTTGCCTTCCGCGTCCCCCGCGGCGGCAACAATGTGCTGGAATTCTCGGTCGCCGCAACACCGGGCGAAGTCACCGACGTCAACAATCGCGCCATCCATCTGATCGAGGGCATCCGCCAGAACCTGCGTGTCCTGCTGGTCTCGGGCGAACCACATGCCGGCGAGCGTGCCTGGCGCAATCTCTTGAAGTCGGACGCCTCTGTCGACCTCGTCCATTTCACCATCCTGCGCCCGCCGGAAAAGCAGGACGGCACGCCGATCAACGAACTCTCGCTGATCGCCTTCCCGACCCGCGAGCTGTTCGTCGAAAAAATCAACGATTTCGACCTGATCATCTTCGACCGCTACCAGCATCGCGGCGTCCTGCCGATCCTCTATTACGACTACATCGCCGAATATGTGAGGAATGGCGGCGCGCTGCTGATCGCAGCTGGCCCTGAACATGCCGGCCAGGATTCGATCGCCCTCACGCCGCTCGAGTCAGTGCTTCCCGCCACCCCAACCGGCGATGTCCATCAGGCCGGCTTCTACCCCCGCCTCTCGGAGCAGGGCAAACGCCACCCCGTTACCCGTGGCCTCGATGGCTCGGCCGTCGAGCCGCCGCAATGGGGCCGCTGGTTCCGCAGCGTCGATGTCGGTCGTACCGATGGTGAAACCGTGATGACCGGCGACGGCGATCGTCCTCTGCTGGTGCTGAACCGCGCCAATGAAGGCCGCGTTGCCATGCTGCTCTCCGATCAGGGCTGGCTCTGGGCCCGCGGCTTCGAAGGCGGCGGCCCGCATGTCTCGCTTTATCGCCGCATCGCCCACTGGCTGATGAAGGAGCCGGAACTCGAGGAAGAGGCCTTGAAGGCCCGTGCCACCGGCCGCACCCTGGAAGTGACCCGCCAGACCATCGGCGACGCCCCCGGCCCCGCGACGATCACCACGCCCTCGGGCGAGACGATCGCGCTGAACTTGAACGAGATACAGCCAGGCCTCTTTCGCGGCGAGAGCCGCATGACAGAGACCGGCCTCTTCACCATCACCAATGGTGACTTCTCGACCCTCGTGCATGTCGGCGCCGTCGACGCGCCTGAATTCCGCGCGATGATCTCGACGACTGACACGCTCGCCCCGATCAGCCAGGAAACCCGCGGCCTCACCGCCCGCCTCGACGACGGCGATGAGAGCGTGCGCATACCCGACATCCTGCCCGTGCGCGGTGAAGTCCGCGTCGCCGACGACCGCCGCATGCTGATTAAGCTGACCGACGAAACCGTGCTCAAGGGCGTCAATACGCTGCCGCTGTTTGCAGGGTTTGCCGGTCTCGGCATCCTGCTGCTCGCGGTATCCGCCACGTGGTGGCGCGAGGGCCGTTAAGGCGCTTCAGATGAAGAAAGTGCCGCGTCAGGCGGAACCCCGGAGATAGTGTCGATAGACGAGGTCCTCTGGCGCTGGCCGTTCTGCGCTGGGGTCAAGGACCGCACCGAGCCGAAGCGCAAGCCCAGCCGACCGCGTATTTTCGGGATCGACATAACTCACCAGGCTCGGCAGTTTGCGAATGTCCCGCGCCCAGGAAAGCATCGCCTCCGCAGCTTCCCGCGCATAGCCGCGCCCTTCAAACTCCGGATAGACGAACCAGCCGAGCTCGAACTCCGGAAACAGCGGCCCCGCATTGATCCCCACCTGACCAACGCATGCGCCACTGGCCAGATCCTCGATCATCAGTGCCCCGCAACCAAACAGATCCCACTGCGCATGGTCGCTGCAGAACATACCCCAGGCGACCGCATCGGAAAACGGCCCGCCCATGAACTGCGCCCGTTCCGACGCCATCAGCTGCCTATAAGCGGGCCAGTCATCGAAGCGCATGGGACGTAGTTTTAGAGCGAGAGGTCGTAAGGTTAGGGGCGGACTGCATCGAGCTTGACCTTCATTTGCACCTAAAAGGCGGCAGCGTCACTCTACCAAGGATTGCAAATCCTCTTAGAAGAGACATTATGGATGATGCAACTTAAACGCACCACACAGATGCGCCAAAAGATTCGTCTTTAAACGAAGACCTATTCATGCTAGAGGTCAGACATTACCTCGATCGAACTGGTCGAAATCCGTTTCTCGATTGGCTTCGCGACCTCCGTGATCCAATCGGAAAAGTCGCGATAATCCGCCGACTGAACCGGTTGGAACAGGGCAACTTCGGGGACGCCAAGATCCTGCAGCAAGGCGTTGGGGAGCTGAGGATCGACACTGGACCAGGTTACCGCATCTACTTTGCGAGATCTGGAAAAACTGTTGTTTTGCTCTTGTGTGGGGGCTCAAAACGGAGCCAAGAGCGAGATATCGAACGGGCCACCTCATTCTGGCTGGACTGGGCAAGCCGCCATCATTGAGAAGGAGTGGATATGAAGGACCAACCCCATGATGACGCCATGGCCGGCCTCTTCCGGGACGACCCGGCATTGGCAGCCGCAACGCTTGACGCGATCCTTGCGGATGGCGATCAAGGCGAGCTCCTTGTCACCTTAAGACAGATGACAAAGGCCTTCGGCGGCGTGTCTGCTGTGGCAAAATCAGCGGAGCTCAACCCGACCCAACTCTATCGGACGCTCTCTGAAAAAGGCAATCCGGAGCTCAAGAGCCTCAATGCGCTGCTAAACAGCATGGGGTTGAGGCTTTCCGTGCAGCCCCTGGAGCGTTCTTAAAACCGCTCACCCCGTCAACGCTCTCGCCTCCTCCTTCGCCAGCCCACGTGACGCCCCGACACCTTTCGGAAACCCGCTTCGGTCGCCAAAATCCTTGACCTCGCCGCGCCGCAGATGCCGACCAGTCTGAGCCCCTGCAGCAATGAAATCGAGCAGCGTCACACCCGCGACCATCACTAGCGCGATCGCTACATTGTCCTGCTTCGGATTATCGGGATGCATCGCGGATCCCAGTGCAACGATGTCGAGCCCGTCGCCGGCAATGCGGCTGGCAAGCCCCACCTCCTTGTCGACGGAAAGCGTCATCATGCCCGAGCCGATCTCGCGCAGGCCATAGGCCCTGACCGCCACCTCCTGCCCCTCCATGCCGAGGGCCCGTGTGATCCGGTGCGCGCCGAACAGCTGGACGACACCGAGCCCGATGCTGAACCAGCCGAGATTGCGAGCCAGTCGGTCGGAGGATGAAAACGAGCTCGGTCCTGTTTTGAGAACTTTTGGATCGCTCTTCGAACGCTTGAGTGTGCTGAGAAAATTCATGACGATACCTCTGGTTAGGGCTTGAGCACGACCTTGATGCAGCTGTCCTGTTTGTCGCGGAAGACCTTGTACATCTCCGGCCCGTCCTCGAGCCCGACGGTGTGGGTGATGACGAAGGACGGATCGAGTTCGCCCTCTTCGATGCGGCGCGAGAGATCGTCGGTCCAGCGTTTGACATGCGTCTGCCCCATGCGGAAGGTCAGCCCCTTGTTCATCGCCATGCCCATCGGAACCTTGTCAACGAGCCCGCTATAGACGCCGGGAATGGAAATGATGCCCCCAGGCCGGCAGACATAGATCATCTCGCGCAGCACATGCGGCCGGTCGTTTTCCATCAGCATCATCTGCTTGGCCCGGTCCATCAGAGTGTCCGGGTGGCTCATCGAGACATGGCTCTCCATGCCGACGGCATCGATGCATTTCTCCGGCCCCTTGCCCTTGGTGAGTTCGTCGAGCCGGTCGATGACGCTCTCCTCCTTAAAGTTGACCGGAATTGCGCCGCCAGCTTCCGCCATGGAAAGCCGCTCGGGCAGATAATCGATCGCCACGACCTGGGCTGCGCCCAGGAGAACGGCGCTGCGGATTGCCATCTGCCCGACGGGCCCGCAGCCCCAGACGACGACGGTGTCGGTGGGTTCGATCTCGCATTGCACTGCGGCCTGCCACCCGGTCGGCAGAATGTCGCTGAGGAAGAGCGCCTGCTCGTCGCTCATGCCGTCAGGCACCTTAATATGCGTGCTGTCGGCAAAGGGGACGCGCAGATATTCCGCCTGGCCACCCGGATAACCACCGGTCAGGTGCGAATAACCGAATAGCCCCGCCGTGGTCCGCCCAAAGGCCTTCTCCGCGAGTTCTTTCTTCCGGTTGGAACGCTCGCAGACCGAAAAATTGCCACGCTGGCACTGCTCGCACTCGCCGCAGGTGATGGTGAAGGGAATGACCACCCGGTCGCCCTTCTTCAGCTTGCCTTTCATGCCCGAACCGGTCTCAACGACCTCGCCCATGGTCTCATGGCCCATGATGTCGCCCGGCATCATTGCGGGCACGAAATTGTGGAAGAGATGCAGGTCCGAGCCGCAGATCGCACAGCTTGTCACCTTGATGATCGCGTCGCGCGGATCCTCGATTTCGGGGTCCGACACCCGATCACATCGAATATCTTCCTTGCCGTGCCATACCAGTGCGCGCATCCGGGCCTCCTCATTGCCATCTGTTGATGCCTGCCCAACACGCGCTGCACCGAAGGGTTCCTCAGGAATTTCCAGGATCCGCTCTCGACAATCCCCGGGCAAAGGGAAACATTGCAAGGCATGACGATAGCCCTCACCCTCTCGGACACCGTTCCCGAAATCCGCCCGCAATTCCATCCTCGCCAGCATCAAGGCGCACAACGAAACGCTGCTTGGCGCAACGGATAGAAAAGACATCTACATCCCGATCACCGCCGATGACGGCACGATCGACGGTGGTCTCGTCGGCTACACCGGCCGGGGCTGGCTGTTTGTGGAATTGCTCGCAGTTCCCGAGCGCCTGCGCGGTCAGGGCATGGCCGGGGCGCTACTGGCACGAGCTGAGGAGGAAGCGAGAGCACGCGGCTGTATCGGCGCCTATATCGACACGATCAACCCGGTCGCCTGCCGCGCCTATGAACGTGCCGGCTACCACGTCTTTGGCCGCATCGAAAATTTCGCCAAGGGCCACGATGTCTGCTGGCTGATCAAGCGCTTCTGAGCGTCTGCTTCGCCCGATCGCCCATTGTTCTGCTCACCGCCAGCACATGCGGGCCAACAAGGGGTTGGAACATCGAGCCCTCCCCACTGTTCCCCGACAAGGGCGCCGGTCACGGCCCCAGCAAGTTTTGGCGAAGATGGGGCAATTTACATGAACCGAACGGACAGAGCATCAGGCCGCCAACAAGCACGCAAGAAAGGCGTCTCGATGAGCGCCCTGTCCCTCTGCGTCCTTGCCGCGGCGTTGATACTTTTCCTGGTTCTTTTGCCGGCAACACTGCTGATGATCTTTGCCGGGCTCCTGCTCGCGGTATTCTTTCGGGCAGGAGGGCTCTGGATTGCCCGGCATCTGTCGCTTCGCCCGGCATGGGGCGTGGCGATCTTCCTCCTGCTGATCGTCGGCGGCTTTGCAATTGGCGGCACGGTCGCAGCGCCCGCTGTATCGACCCAGATCGACGAGCTGTGGCGCCAGCTCCCCGAAGCGGCAGAGAGCCTTGCCGATCGCATCGAACAATATGCCTGGGGCCGCGAACTACTCGATCGCATGGAGCAGACCGATCTCTGGTCCAGCGCGTTTGGCGGCGCCGCCACGCAGGCGCTTGGTTCCGCATTCGGCTATCTCGGCAACAGCGTCCTGCTACTTTTCATCGCGCTCTATGGCGCGTTCGATCCCGGGACCTACAGAAAAGGCTTTCTGCGCCTGTTTGCGCCGTCGCTCCGTCCTAAGGCCGGCAACGTGATCGACGAGAGCATCGAAACTCTGCAAAGCTGGCTGTCGGCACAGTTGATATCGATGTCCGTCGTCGGTGTCTTGACCGGCCTTGGTCTCTGGCTGATCGGCATACCGCTCGCTCTCGCACTCGGCCTTATCGCCGGTTTGCTCGCCTTTATCCCGAATGTCGGCCCGATCCTCGCAGCAATTCCCGGCTTGTTACTCGCCGTACCCGATGGAACAAACGCAGTGCTGATGGTGCTGGCCGTCTATATGTTCGTTCAGACACTGGAGAGCTACGTCGTCACACCCATCGTGCAGAAGGAGAAAGTATCTCTTCCTCCTGTCCTGGTGATCTCTTCGCAACTTGCCTTCGGAACGCTCTTTGGCCTCATAGGGCTCGCGATGGCGACGCCGCTCACCGCCTTGCTGATGCAATTGGTGAACCGGGTCTATATTCGCGCCTGCCTCGAACGTGAAGTTAAACACGGTGACCCCATGTCCGAACGGCAGCGTCTCCCCTGGGAGCGGTCAAATCGTCAAGCGGAAGCGTAGCGTTTCGAACCGTCGACCACATCTGAAGCCTCGACGCAACTTGCGTCCCGCCAAGCTATCACACCCTTCAACCGGTCGTGCACGTCGCCCACCAATGGCACGACCAGCACCCGGTTCGGATCGACGGGACCGGGAAAGTCGAGTGCCTGGTAGGCGACCTTCTCGAAGCCGAGCGGCATGTAATAGGGAGGATCACCGATCAGGATGACACCTTCCGAGCCCTTCCGCCGCGCCGCCTCGATTGCGATCCGCACGAGTTCGCGGCCAATGCCCTGGTTCTTGTGGGAGGGGCGGACAGCAAGCGGTCCGAGCAGATGCCCCTGAACGCCGCCAGCCTGCACGGGCGTCATCCGGACGGAAGCGATCGTCTCGCCATTGTCGGTGCAGATGAAGGAAAGCGACCGGTCATGTGGCCCCTGCTCGCGGATGCGCGCCGCCGCACGGGTGTGCCGACCGGGACCGAAAGCTTCTTCATTGATGAGTTCGATGACAGCGTCGTGCGACGCATCCTCGGTGAGGTAGACAAGGCCGGAGTGAAACATGGATGACCGAAACCGATAGACAGACAGCAATAGGGTTCACGCGCACGAATATCGTGCGTTCGAGAGCTTCAGCGTCGTCGTGGGTTCCGTGCGATGGTCATCGGGGCCTTCAAATCTTGAGTTTTGTTCCGATAGCAGCAAATTTTCTGTCCGTCCAACGGAAAACGCACTGTTCAACCCATCGCCCCTCGCAATTGCGGCCAACAGCCGTATTTTCCGTCACAAGTGAAAAACGGAAGGAAACAACCATGGGCAGACTAGTGGATGGCGTCTGGCAGGACGTCTGGTACGACACGAAATCGACCTCGGGGCATTTCAAGCGAGCCGATTCGAGCTTTCGCAACTGGGTAACCGCAGACGGCTCGGCCGGCCCCTCGGGCAAGGGCGGCTTCAAGGCGGAGGCCGGTCGATACCACCTCTATGTCTCCTATGCCTGCCCCTGGGCGCATCGCACCCTGATCTTCCGCAAGCTGAAAGGTCTCGAAGACCTGATTTCGGTCTCGGTCGTCGATCCCTTGATGCTGAAGAATGGCTGGGAGTTTCATGACCGTGATGGCGCAACATCGGACCACCTCTTCGGCTCCGACTATCTCTGGCAGGTCTATGTCAAGGCCAACTCGACCTTCTCCGGCCGCGTTACGGTGCCGGTCCTCTGGGATAAGCATCAGGGTACGATCGTCTCGAACGAGTCCTCCGAGATCATCCGCATGTTCAATTCGGCCTTCGACGGCCTGACCGGCTCGGGCCTCGACATGCACCCCGAAGATCTCCATTCCGAGATCGACGAGGTGAACGCCCGCATTTACGACACGGTCAATAACGGCGTCTACAAGGCCGGTTTCGCCACCACCCAGGAAGCTTACGAAAGCGCCGTCCATCCGCTGTTCGAGACGCTGGACTGGCTGGAGGAGCGATTGACCGCCCAGCGCTACCTCTTCGGCGAAAGCATGACCGAAGCCGACTGGCGTCTGTTCACCACGCTGGTGCGCTTCGACCCCGTCTATGTCGGCCACTTCAAGTGCAACATCCGACGCATCGCCGATTATCCTGCCCTGTCGGCCTATCTGCGCGACCTCTACCAGACGCCGGGCGTGGCCGAGACGGTCGAGATGCGCCACATCAAGCATCACTATTACCGCAGCCACACCATGATCAATCCGACCGAAGTCGTGCCGGTTGGCCCTGATGAGGACCTGATGGCGCCGCACGGTCGAGAAAAGCTCGGCGCCTGATCCTCACCAGTGATGCGCCGGGGAGATTTCCCCGCGCAGTTCCGCGATCCGGCGCTGTGTGGCCTGGGTCACGCCGTCCGGCAGAGCGTCGAAGTGGAAGAAGCCAGCCTCGGCAATCTCCCGGTCTGCGGGGCGGACCATCGTCTGCCGCACGTTGACACGGTAAAGCAAGACATGGTCACGCCGGCTGATCCGGGCATTGAAGTAGACATGGAAGAGTGCGGGAGCATCGACGGGTTCAAGATTACCCTCCTCCCGCATTTCCTTCAAAAGCGCTTCGATCGCCGTCTCGCCGCGCTCCACCCCGCCGCCTGGCATATGCCAACCGGGCACATAGGTGTGGCGGACCAGGAAGATCCGCCCCGCGTCGTCGAAACAGGCTGCGCGAACGCCGAGCGTCATGCCACGGCTGACGGCGAAATAGACATGCAGCAGGCGAACAAGGAACCTCTTCGGCCATCCAAGCCTTTCGCTATCGGGGCCCATCCCGGCACCATCTGCTGCCTTCATTTTTCTTGCCCCTCGTTGTCAGCGCCGTTAAGAGAAGCGCCATGTTCAAGCTCGCCCACATCTCCGACGTGCATCTCGGCCCGCTGCCGAACCTGACGATCCGGGAATTGGCATCGAAGCGTATTACGGGCTATGTGAACTGGCACCGCAACCGTCGCAAGCATCTTTTTCCCAATGCACTGGAAATGGTTCTCGACGGGCTGCGTGCAGAAAATCCCGATCATCTGGCGATCACGGGCGATCTGGTAAACCTCGCCTCGAAGCTCGAGGTGAAGCTCGTCGCGGAATGGCTGAGTGAAGCGGGCGCGCCTCTCGACACGTCCGTTGTTCCAGGCAATCACGACGCCTATGTGCCCGGCGCGCACGAGCGCTCGGTCCAGGCCTGGTACGACTACATGCGCGGTGACGACGACCCGCTCATCTTCCAGGACGACCACAAGCTCTTCCCTTATATCCGCCGCCGAGGCCCCGTCGCCCTGATCGGCTGCTCGACCTCCATCGCCACCCCGCCCTTCTCCGCCCAAGGCTATTTTAGCGGTCGCCAGGCGCGCGAGACGGCAGGTCTTTTGAAGGCGGCCGGCGAAGAAGGTCTGTTCCGCGTGGTGATGATCCACCATCCGCCGATCCGGGGTGCAGCCCCCCAGCACAAGCGCATGCTCGGTATCCGACGCTTTGCCGCTGCCATCCGCACCGGCGGCGCGGAACTCGTGCTGCATGGTCATACGCATCTCAACACGCTCTACTGGCTGGCAGACCGCGAGAAGAAAGTTCCCGTCGTCGGCATCGCCTCGGCAAGCCAGGGGCCCGGAGCCAAGAAACCGGCGGCTGGATACAACCTTTTCTCAATCGACGGCGAAGCCGGAAACTGGCAGCTCGACTGGCAGCGCTACAAGATCGAAAGCGAAGACGCACCGCTCAAGCTCGACCACAGCGAAAGACTGCTCGGCTAAACCCCTAGCCTTCCGCCATCGCCTCCCGGATCCCCGCTGCCACCCGTTCAGGCGCCTCGTCGATCAGCATGTGGCCGGCACCTTCTATCAGAGTAACCTTAGCGCCCTGCCAGATGTTCTTCGCCTGCACGACCGGCAAAATCGGGTCGGCCGTTCCCCAGAGCAACCGCGTTGGAATGCCGAGAGCGGAGAATGAGGAGAGCGGCAACGTCCCCTGCCCGATCTGGCCGTCGGTTTCCACGAGGAAGGATTGGAGGATCTGCATCAGTCGATCCGTTGCCCCGGCAATCCATCGAGCAGCCGCGAGCCGATCGAGACCCGCGGCCTCAAACGCAACACCCTGGGCAGCCATCGCGGCCAACCCGCCAGCCAACGCGTCGGGTTCGACGGCCAAACCATAACGCCGCAGCGCCTGATGATCGATCTCGGGACCAAAGCCACCTGGCGCTACAAGTGTCAGGGATGCCACCCGATCCCGCGCCCTGAGCGCAATCAGGCTGGCAATCGCTCCGCCCATGGAATGTCCGCAAAGATGAAAGCTCGAAATGCCACGCCGGCCGAGATCAGCAAGTATGGCCTTTGCCATCACCCCGGCATGCCCGACGCCCTCGGCATCAATCGAGTGCCCATGCCCAGGCAGGTCATAGACGACGAGCGGCTGGTGTGGCTCGAGCCGCAGGATGACCGGCACCCAGGAGGCGCAGATCCCGCCGAAACCATGCAGAAGGACAAGCGGAGCCTTCGCCGAGGACAGATGTCGAACCTCGGCGAAGAGCGTCATGGCTCAGGCCTTCTTCTGCTCGTCCAACACACGGTTGGCGGCCGAGACGATCGCCTCCAGCGAGGCCGTAACGATATTCGTGTTGATGCCGGCTCCGAACAGCTTGCCGCCGGCATGGGCCATCTCGACATAGGCGATGGCCGCCGCATTCGAGCCATGCTGCAGCGAATGCTCGGAGTAATCCTGCACCGAGAGATCAATGCCGAGATAGGTCGAGAGTGCATTGACGAAGCCGTCGATCGGTCCCGTGCCCTTGCCCTCGATCCGCTTCGTCTCACCGTTGTCGGTGATCTCGGCGGCAACAACGCGGATGCCCTTCTGATCTGTGCCAGCCGGATAGGTGTGGTGATCGACGAACTTGATCCGCGCGCCGGTCTGATCGACATAGCGCTCGATGAAGCGCTCATAGATCGCCTTCGACGGCAGCTCCTTCCCGCCTTCGTCGGTGATCCGCTGGATATCCTCACGGAACTCGATCTGCAGGTTGCGCGGCAGGTTGATGCCATAGTCTTCCTGCAGGATATAGGCGATGCCGCCCTTGCCCGACTGCGAGTTGATCCGAATGATCGCTTCATAGGTGCGGCCGACATCCTGCGGATCGATCGGCAGGTAAGGCACTTCCCAGACAGGCGAATTTGCCTGGCGGATCGCCTTCATGCCCTTGTTGATCGCGTCCTGATGCGAGCCGGAGAAGGCCGTATAGACCAGTTCGCCGACATAAGGGTGGCGCTCAGGGATAACCATCTCGTTCGAATATTCGTAGACGGCCTTGATCCGCTCGATATCCGAGCAGTCCAGCTCCGGATCGACGCCCTGCGTGTACATGTTCAGCGCCAGGGTGACGATGTCGACATTGCCGGTGCGCTCGCCATTGCCGAACAACGTGCCCTCGACACGGTCAGCGCCCGCCATCAGGCCGAGCTCGGTGGCAGCAATGCCGGTGCCGCGGTCGTTGTGCGGATGCAGCGAGATCAGCACGTTTTCGCGATTGTCAATGTTGCGGCACATCCACTCAATCTGGTCGGCATAGATGTTCGGCGTCGACATCTCGACGGTCGACGGCAGGTTGAGGATCAGCTTGTTGTCGGCCGTCGGCTTCACTTCGGCGATCACGGCGTTGCAGATCTCCAACGCTACTTCCAGCTCGGTGCCGGTAAAGCTTTCCGGCGAATATTCGAAACGATAACCGCCACCGGCCTTGGCCGCCATGTCCATGATCATCTTCGCCGCATCAACGGCAATCTGCTTGATGCCGGCGACATCCTTGCCGAACACGACGCGGCGCTGCAGCTCGGACGTGGAATTGTAGAAATGGATGATCGGGTTCTTGGCACCTTCCAATGCTTCAAAGGTGCGCGTGATCAGCTCGGGCCGGCACTGCACCAGCACCTGCAGCGATACGTCGGCGGGCACCCCGCCCTCTTCCACGCACCAGCGGGCAAAGTCAAAATCGGTCTGCGACGCCGACGGGAAACCGATCTCGATTTCCTTGAAGCCCATGTCGAGCAACAGCTGGAACATGCGGGCCTTACGGTCATGGCCCATAGGGTTGACCAGCGACTGGTTGCCGTCACGCAAGTCCACCGAGCACCAGATCGGCGCCTTGTCGATCACCTTCGACGGCCAGGTGCGGTCTGAAATATCGATCTGCGGATAGGGACGATACTTCTGCGAAGCGTCCGGCATGCCCTGCTTGACGGTATGGGTCTTCAAAATCATCGGTTTCGTCTCTTCTCGTCCTCGTCGGCGTGAGCAGCTGATAGCAAATCAGCCTGGCTTTGACACGTCCGAACGAACCCTGTTCAGGGAATTACTGATATCGATTAGGGAGTTTTCGAGGAGCAATCGCCAAACGGCTGACCCGGCCGCCGGGCGCTCCTCAATGGACCCGGCAACCGCGGATAAGGCCGAGAAGAAGAAGCGAGTTTGGCACCGACGCGACGAAGCCGTCCGCAGAGCGGGCCGCCATGTCAGTCGCAGCAATGGTCGTGCCGATGATCTTCATGTGTTGAGGAATAACGCGATGAATTGAATCGCGCAAGAGTGTTATTCGGCGGCGGATTTCGGTGACTGTTTGAGACGCTCGCGAATCCACTGCGAAGCCAGTTTGTGGCGCGACGTGTTCAAACGTGCGGCCTCAGCGTCGAGCGCGGAAAGCTCCTCCTTCAGCAGCTCGAGTTCGATCACCTCGTGCTCCCAATTGATCCGTCGTGCATTGGCCCAATCGAAATACTCGCTGACGTCCTCACCGTCATCGAACTTTTGGTCGAGCTCAGCCGCTGTTATGGTTTTCATAATACTGAATCTCCGCCTTTCTGGCCCTGCGAACAGAAATGATCCGGATCTTGTTGTGCCGAAGCGTGAAGTATCCCACCCAGAATTTGCCTTCGATAAGACCAATGATACCATATCGGATCTCATCCTGCGAGCGCGCGTCGACAGTCAACCCGTTTCAGAAGCGCCACAACTCCTGCGCCGCTACGAAATCGATTCCGTGCTTCGCCTTGTTCGCCTTGCTCTTGATCGGATCGAATTCGAACTCCATGGGCAAAACCTAGCGCAACCCTGACGATTGCACCAGATATGGCACACCCAGGTCACCGCCGCCCGAATTGGGCAATGACCGCGGCGGCGAGGAAGCCGAGCGCAATCACGCCCCAGACTATCCCGCCATCGGTGACGTTGCTGCCGTCGGGCGTCGCACAGCTCGATAGTGATGCGGCGATACAGTCTCGCCAGATCCAGTAGCGCATGTAGAACACATAGCCGAACAGGCCGGCAGCCAGAGCAAAGACGATGGCTTTGATGCGTATCCGTCTCATCCCCTTGCCTTGGCCAGCTTCACCAGCCCCAGCATCGCCACCCCGGCGATCAGCCCCCAGAACGCGCCCGAGATCCCGAGGATCGAAATCCCCGAAGCCGTGACGAGAAACGTCACCGCCGCCGCCTCCCGCGTTTCGGGCACCTGGAAGGCCGCAACCGAGGAGCCGGAAAACGCCCCGATCAGCGCCAGACCGGCCACCGATTGGATCAGAATCGGCGGCGCGAGCGAGACGAAGCCGGTGACGGCACCGGCGGCCAAGCCCAGCAGCACATAGCCGATGCCGGCTATGATCGCCGCCCAATACCGCCGCCTAGGATCGGCATGCGCGTCCTCGCCGGCACACATGGCCGCCGTGATCGCCGCAAGGTTCACCGCATGCCCCCCGAGTGGGGCCGACAGCGCCGAAAACAGACCGGTCACCGCAAACATCGGCCCCGGCTGCGGGTCATATTTGTTGACCTTGAGGATCGCGATGCCCGGAATGTTCTGCGAGGCCATGGTGACGATGAACAGCGGCAGCGCGATGGACACCAGCGCCGGCAGCGTGAAAGCGGGCAATACGAACTCGACCGGCGGCGCGAGCGACGCCGCCCAGCTGGACATTGCCCCCTCCGGCAAGTCGACACCGAAGACGATGACGGCGACGAAGGTCAAAAGTGCCGCCGGCACGGCGTAGAGCCGCTTGAAGGCCGCCACCACCGCCCAGACGACAAGGATCGGCAGACCGAGCAAGGGATCGAAGGCGACCGCTTTGAACGGCGCAAAGCAGAGGTTGAGGATCACACCGGCCAGCATCGCATTCGCGATCGGCGCCGGGATAGCGGCAACGGCCCGACCGAAGGGGCGGATGAGGCCTGCGAGCACGATCAGCGCTGCACAGACGAGAAAGGCTCCGACCGCCGCCGGAAAGCCGCCGACCGGAATCCCCGCCGTTACCATTAACGCCGCGCCCGGCGTCGACCAGGCAACCGAGACCGGCAGCTTCGTCCAAACACTCAAGACGATCCCGCAGATCCCCATGGCGACCGAAAGCGCCATCAGCCCGGAAGCCGCCTCGTAATCCGTCGCGCCGACACCTTTGAGCCCCTGCAGCACCACGGCAAAGGAACTGGCGAAGCCGACAAAGGCAACGAGCACGCCCATGAAGGCGGCCTGGGGAGAAAAATCTTTCAGCATAGGGACTCGCCAAACGAACCTGGAAGGATCGAAGGCCAATCAAATTCCGCCGCCTCTGGCAAGCCGCCGTTTCTTGAAAAGCGTTCGCCAGCCGCGGCTCAAGCGGGTTTTGCCGCCATTGCTGCGTCGAGTTCCGGCAGACGCATGTCATGCGTAATGTTCTCGAAACGCGCCAGCACAACCCGGTTGCGTCCCCCGCGCTTGGCCGCGTAGAGCGCTTCGTCGGCACGTCCTATGAGCTGCGTGAACGACATTGCCTTCGGCGCGACCGCCACCCCGGCGCTCAGCGTCACCCCGATCGGGTTTCCGTCATGAGCGATCGATAGCGAGGCGATCGCAAGCCGCAACTGCTCGGCGACCTGGACGGCATCGGCCTCCGTGGCCGCCGGCAGATAGAGGCCGAACTCCTCGCCACCCATGCGCGCGAGAATGGCATTGCGCCCCAATTGTCGTGTCATGGCCTGGGCCACGGATGTCAGCACCTCGTCGCCGGCCAGATGTCCGAGGCGGTCATTCACCTGCTTGAAGTGGTCGATGTCGATGATCACATAGGCACTACCGGCCGGCGCCTCGCGCGGCAGACGGTCCATCATCCAGTGCCGGTTGCGTATGCCCGTCAGGCTGTCGGTTTCGGTGAGCGCAATCAGCCTCTGTTCTGCCCGCTCCTGCACCAGGATCAGCACGAACATGGCAATGGCAAACTGGGAGAGGATGAGCACAAGAAAGGCGGCCGCCGGTGTCATCTGAACGCTATCGGGCACGACGAGCGCCACGAAGGTGACGGCAGCGGTGACGGCCTTGGCGCCGAAGGCGATCGCAAGACCGAAGCGGCTCGTCAGCCTCTGCCTTTTCGGATCCCACATCACCAATGCAGCGGAGGCTGCCGAAAAGCCGCCCATGCAGATAAGGAAAACGGCACCGCGGTAGAGCCTTTCCAGCGGAAACGCGGTCACGAGGGCAGCAACCGCGATACCGGCAGGCACGAGCAGAACCCACCAGAGGCGACCCGCACGATCTTCCGTGATCACGTCGCTCAGCCCCACGAGCATCAGAACATAGGCAACGGGGGTGACGATCGTCGTCAGATAGGTCCAGGTCTCGTAAGCGACGAAACCCTGCTCGGAGGCGCCGGCCAGTACCGAGGCGACAGCAAGCGCAAGGGACGCCACAGCCATCTTTCCGAGCCCATGGCTGCGTTGGGATCCAAAACGCAGATAAAGGAAACACAACGCGCCGACCGTCAATGACAGGGGATGCAGGATGAGGATGGTGGCGAGGTCGAGATGCATGAGGCGTCCAGGCTGAACCGTTACAACTCGGCATAGCAAGGCAAAGCTTGCCGATTGCTGAACGAAGCCCGCCGCCTCACGCATGGCTGCAATCCGGCGAGCGCAAGACGGGCCCGCGAAACGGAGGGGTTGATCGTCATCGCCGTTTCACCATGTCAGGGCAAAGAGCAGGAACGAAGGAGATTCCCTTGCGATATGCTTGCCTTTTACCCCCCTTTTGCCTATGGGACCCCCCGACGCATTCGGGGCGTCCCGTTCACTTCCGCCAGATATGGCTGGGTTCACGAAGGATAAAGCCTTGATCCAGACTCCGTATTACCTCATCGACAAGTCCAAGCTGCTCCAGAACATGGAGAAGATCGCGACACTGCGCGAACTCTCCGGCGCAAAGGCGCTGCTGGCGCTCAAATGTTTCGCCACCTGGTCGGTCTTCGACTTCATGCGCGACTATATGGACGGCACGACCTCCTCCTCGCTCAACGAAGTCCGACTTGGCCACGAGCGTTTCGGCAAGGAAACCCACGCCTATTCCGTGGCCTATGCCGATTACGAGATCGACGAGGTCGTCTCCCATGCCGACAAGATCATCTTCAATTCGATCGGCCAGCTGACCCGCTTCGAAAAGCAATCATCAGGTATCATCCGCGGCCTGCGCCTGAACCCCGGCATTTCCTCCTCGAGCTTCGACCTTGCCGACCCGGCCCGCCCCTTCTCGCGGCTGGGCGAATGGGATCTGAAAAAGGTCGAGCCGGTCATGGAGCTGATTTCCGGCTTCATGATCCACAACAACTGCGAAAACGGCGATTTCGACCTCTTCGACCGCATGCTGGGCGACATCGAGCAGAAGTTCGGCCCCCTGTTGAAGAAGGCCGAATGGGTGTCGCTCGGCGGCGGCATCCATTTCACCGGCGAAAACTATCCGCTGGAGAAGTTCGCCGAGCGCCTCAAGCGTTTCTCCGGTGAGTTCGGCGTCCAGGTCTATCTGGAGCCCGGCGAAGCCTCGATCACCAAGTCGACCACGCTCGAAGTCACCGTGCTCGACAAGCTCTATAACGGCAAGGATCTTGTCGTGGTGGATTCATCCATCGAAGCGCATCTCCTCGATCTTCTGATCTACCGGGAAAGCGCAAAGGTCCACCCCAACCAGGGACCGCACCGGTACCAGGTCTGCGGCAAGTCCTGCCTCGCGGGCGATATCTTCGGCGAGTTCAATTTCGAAAACGAATTGAACATCGGCGACCGCATCTCGCTGCAGGACACCGCCGGCTACACGATGGTCAAGAAAAACTGGTTTAACGGCGTGCAAATGCCGGCAATCGCCATCCGCGAACTGGATGGCAGCCTCAGGACGGTCCGTGAGTTCGACTACACGGACTACGAAACAAGCCTGTCCTGAACTCCCTCAGGAACGGGTTCTGACGATTGGACATAGGAGTTGGTCCCATTATGAAGAAGAACGTGCTCATCATCGGCGCCGGCGGCGTCGCCCAGGTGGTCGCCCACAAGTGTGCGCAGAACAACGACGTGCTCGGCGACATCCATATCGCCTCGCGCACCAAGGCGAAGTGCGACGCCATCATCGCTTCGGTTCATGAAAAGAAGGCGATGAAGCAGGAAGGCGTTCTCGAAGCGCATGCGCTTGACGCCCTCGACATCGAAGCCACCAAGGCCCTGATCAAGAAGCTCGGCACCGAGATCGTCATC
>JBJIOA010000029.1:0-33828 GCA_045377275.1 Allorhizobium sp.
AGAAGCGATGATGAAGCGCTCGGCCTGATGAACGACAGCCCCTATGGCCTGACCGCCTCGCTCTGGACGCAGGATCCGGAACGCGCCGCCCGCATCGGCCGTGACATCGAGACCGGCACCGTCTTCATGAACCGCGCAGACTACCTCGACCCGGCGCTCTGCTGGACCGGCGTCAAGGAAACCGGCAAGGGCGGCTCGCTCTCCGTGCTCGGCTTCCAGAACCTTACCCGTCCGAAATCCTATCACCTGAAGAAAGTCACGAAATGAACATCGTCGCCAACTGGAGCTATCCTACCGCCATCAAGATGGGACGTGGCCGCATCAAGGAATTGGCGGACGCCTGCAAGTCGCTCGGCATGAAGAAGCCGCTCTTGATCACCGATCGGGGCCTTGCCCCGATGGCGATCACCCAGACGGCGCTCGATGTCCTGGAAGAGGCGGGCCTCGGTCGCGCGCTGTTTGCCGATGTCGATCCGAACCCGAATGAGAAGAACCTTGAGGCCGGCATCAAGGCCTATAAGGAGGGCGGCCATGACGGCGTTGTTGCCTTCGGTGGCGGTTCCGGCCTAGATCTTGGCAAGTGCGTCGCCTTCATGGCCGGCCAGACCCGTCCGGTCTGGGACTTCGAGGATATCGGTGATTGGTGGACGCGGGCGAACTCCGACGGCATCGCCCCGATCGTTGCAGTGCCGACCACCGCGGGTACCGGCTCTGAAGTTGGTCGCGCTTCGGTCATCACGAATTCCGAAACCCATGTGAAGAAGATCATCTTCCATCCAAAGTTCCTGCCCGGCGTCGTCATTTGCGACCCTGAACTGACCGTCGGCATGCCGAAGATGATTACGGCCGGTACCGGCATGGATGCCTTCGCGCACTGCCTCGAAGCCTATTCCTCGCCTTTCTATCACCCGATGAGTCAAGGCATCGCGCTCGAAGGCATGCGGCTGGTCAAGGAATTCCTGCCGCGCGCCTACAAGGACGGCACGGACATTGAGGCGCGCACCAATATGATGTCGGCAGCTGCTATGGGCGCTGTTGCCTTCCAGAAGGGGCTTGGTGCCATCCACGCGCTGTCGCATCCGATCGGCGCCGTCTACAATACCCATCACGGCATGACGAATGCGGTTGTGATGCCTCCGGTGCTGAAGTTCAACCGTCACGTCATCGAGGATCGAATCGAGCGGGCTGCCGCCTATCTCGGTATCTCCGGTGGCTTCGACGGCTTCTATGACTATGTGCTCGCCCTGCGCGCCGAACTCAACGTCCCGGCCAACCTGACGGCCATGGGCATTGCCAATGACCGGATCGACGAACTCTCCGCCATGGCGATCGAGGACCCCAGCGCTGGCGGCAATCCGGTCAAGATGACGCTCGAGAATACCAAGCAGTTGTTTGCTGACTGCTTCTGATTTCGCGCGTCGCTCGGTTGAAGGCCCCGGCATGTCGTGCCGGGGCTTTTGCATTTGTGATGTTCAGCCGACCTTCTGCCTGCGCATTCCTATCTGCGAATATACTAGGTTTTTCCGTCGCTTCTCCCCAATAAGGGGGAGGGGAGGCTTACGCGCGTTTCCAGTTTGTTAACCATGTTTGGCCCATGATGAATGCATGTGGCACCGATGACGCTGGTTGCCAAAGAGCGATGAGCCGCTCGGATCTGACCTCCCAAGGAAACAGCATGCCAGTCATTTCTTTTGCCAATGCCAAGGGTGGTGCCGGCAAGACCACCGCAGCCCTTCTCCTCGCCACCGAACTGGCCCATCAGGGATACCGCGTCGCCATCCTCGATGCCGATCCGCAGCGCTGGATCACCCAGTGGCACGAGATCTCGGGTCCGCAGCGCAATATCGAAGTGATCTCCGAAGTGACGGTCGCTTCCGTCCAGGGACATATCCGCGAGCTGTCGCGCAGCAACGACTACATCATCATGGATCTGGCCGGTGCGCGCGACGCCATGGTCACGACCGCGATCGGCCTCTCCGACCACGTGATGATCCCGGTCCAGGGTTGCGCCATGGACGCCAAGGGTGGCGCCCAGATCCTCGACCTGATCAAGCTGATGGAAGATGCGGGCAATCTTGTCATTCCGCATTCGGTCGTGCTCACGCGCGTCACCTCGATGGTGACCACGCGCGCACTGCTGACGATCAAGGGTCTTCTGTCCGCCCGTGGCGTCAATGTCATCAACACGCCGATTGCCGAGCGCAGCGCCTATCGCGAGATCTTCGACTTTGGCGGCTCGCTGTATTCGATGGATGGGGCGAAGATCAGCAATCTCGACAAGGCTCAGGACAACGCCAAGGCATTTGCCTCCGAAGTGATGCGTCTGCTGCCGGTCAAGGTCATTCGCTCCGGCGAGCCTCGTCGCCTTTTCCGACTGGTGCGCACGGCGGCCTGAGCCGTTCGCGTCCAAAACTCCACAAACAAAGAGACCGCCGGTGCTGCCGGCGGTCTCTTCGTATTCAGATCTGAGTGTTCGACTGCGCAGGCGCGTCTCGAAGGCTTTGCGCCTTACTCGACAAATTCAACCGTCACGCCGGGCTTCACCATTTTGGCAAGCTCCGTCGCATCCCAGTTGGTCAGGCGGATGCAGCCATGGCTCTGGGTGCGGCCGATCTTGGAGGGTTCCGGCGTGCCGTGGATGCCGTAGGTCGGCTTGGACAGGGCGAGCCAGACCGTTCCGACAGGACCGTTCGGGCCCGGCGGGATCTGGAGGACTTGCGTGTTGTTGCCCTGCTGGAAGTTAATCTTCGGGTTGTAGGTATAGCCGGGATTGAGGGCGATGCGATCGATCGTCACCGTGCCTGTGGGCGAGGGGGTATCAGCCGAGCCGATGCTGGCGGGATAGGCAGCGATCAGGCCTCCATCCTCGCCGAAGGCAAAGACCTGCTTCAGGCCCTTGTTGGCGACGATGCGTGTGACGTTACCCTTCTTGTACGGGCCCGGCTCTACCACCTTGATCGTCGTGCCCGGGATCGAAAAATCGACGCCGGGGTTGAGTTCGCGCAGATAGCTCTCGTCCATGTGGAAGCGCTCGGCGAGCATTTCGGCCGTCGAGGTGTAGGACAGGGCAGGCAGCTGTGCCTTATGGGCGTAGTCGTCCGGGATCGACGCGACAAATGGGCCGGCGGCATCGCCGGCAGTGATCGTATAGCTCTTGATCGCGAGACCGCCTGAGAGGCGCAGGCGCTCCAGGATGTCATCGGCATTGTTCGGGTCGAGCGTCTCGCCGGTCATTTGCTCCCATGCGACAATCGCCTTGTTGACGTTCTGGCCCATCTTGCCGTCGATAACGCCGGGAGAGATACCTTCGCGGTCCAAGAAGACCTGAAGAGCTGTGATCTCCAACCGGGACAGATTGCTGTTGACCGGGATCTCCGGGGTCACCGTGCGAGCCGGGGCTGTGTCGGCAGGTGCAGGCAGATCCGGGCCGCCATAGGGCATGTCCTGGGGCATGCCTTCGAGTGGCAAGCTGTCGCGTGGGTCGATATCGGGGATAGACGCGGTCGTCACGTCGTCGTCCCAGCCGCGCGGTGCGGGCTCGGCATAGGGATCGTAAACGCCCGGAAGGCCTCGGTTTCCGCCACGCTGGCGCGGCGGGTAATAGCTTTCCGCCGGAATCTCTGTTGCCACCAGATTGCCCATGCGATCGATCAGAACTGTGCGACCCATCCGGTCTCGGCTGATCATGACCTCGCCGACTTCCGGGACGTAATCGAGGATGTCGCCCTCGGGTGAGACAAGGAGCATCTGGGTGTTGCGATCGTCATAGACCCGATTGTGCCGAGGATATGCTCACAGATGTGAGAGAGGCGGCGGCCAGAACCGCAAGTATCAAGGTAGATTTCCTGAAGTCGAACACGATTCGGTTTCCTCGTCTGAGCCGGCGACAAACGCGATAAATTTGACACTAATGTGGAAAAGGTGAATTCATAATGAATTGAGAGTTAACTCGCTGTGGGGGCGGAAGAGATAACCGGGCTGGATGCAGGGTCGCAGTGCCGGGTTGAGGGGGGACAATGCAGGATAGACTGAGGATGGAGGCATTCATGCCCTTTCGGCTTTTGCGCGTGGCCGAAAGCGTTGACCACGGCTTCATGCAGTTCTGCGGCCCGGAAGACGAGTTGTCGTGGTCCGAATGGCAGGTTCTCTGGTCGCTCGGCGAACACACGCCAACAACGGCGAAGGCCATTTCTTCCCATTCCGGTCTTTCCAAGACGAAAATCAGCCGTGCCGTGAAGGTTCTTGAGGACAAGGGATATCTCAGTCGCAAGAAAGATCGATCGGACCGGCGCTTTGAACTTCTGTCCCTAACGCACAAGGGGCAGCACAGGTTCGAACGGCTCGCGGATGAGGCGGGGGCTTTCCAGCAGTGGCTTGAGCGCAGTGTCAACATCGCCTATCTCTCCTCGCTCGATAGCGGGCTGATAGGTCTGGAGGATCTAATCTCCACCGGCCACCTCAGGGCTCCGCAACGGCAGGCCGAGGAACCTCTTGCATGATCATTTTTTCCGGTCCCAGGGGACCGCGTCTGGCGCTCGACGAAAGCTCGGTATTCGATATCGGCTCCTGCATCGTCGAGGGCGTCGACCTTTCTCCCGGACGGGCGATCCCTGATGACGGCGATCCGCGAATCGACCATTCGCTGGAAGGGTTCCTGTTCACTTGCGGGCCTGATCATATCCGTCACCGCGAGCCGATCGTGGGTACGGACCGGCACTATCCCCTGCATGGCTCCTTTTCGGCCAACCCAGCACATTCGATCGAGATGACGGTCGAGGGGCAGGATCTCGTGGCGCGGGCCGTGGTTGATGTGACGCTCGCGGCTGGCGGCCATGCGCAGTTGCGGCGGCAGTGGCGCCTGAAGGCCGAGAGCGGCGAGGTGCAGCTTTCCGACACGGTCGTCAACGTCGGCGAAACCGACTTTCCGACTTTTCTGATGTATCACATGAACCTGGGAGCCAAACACTTCGACGACGAAACGCAACTCGAAGGGGCGATGCTCGAAGGCGGTGGTTTTCCCTGGACCTTCGGCGAAGGCGACGGCGGCATCTTCTGTGTGCCCGCAGGTCATGGCGGCTGGGCAGAGTTACGTCTCGGGCCGATCGCGGCGATCGGCGGCAGACAACTCAAGGTCCGTTTCCGAACCGATACACTGCCACATCTGCAGGTGTGGCGAAACCAGACGGCGCCTGCCCATGTGCTCGGCATCGAGCCCGTGTCGCATCGCTGGGTGGGGCGGTCCGAGCTCGAGGCTGCTGGCGAATTCAACACTCTGCAGCCGGGCGAAAGCCGCGACTACGGGCTTGCATTTTCCTTCGTCTGAATGCCGATCGGTGATCCCCCCGCGATTGACGCTTAAGGAAGCCCGTCGTAGATGTTTGGCCCAGGAAATCGACGAGGAGCCCCGATGAACATCCGTGAGATCAACGAGGAATATTCGGTCAGCGGCCAGATCACAGTCGACGAGGTCGACGAGATCAAGGCGCTCGGCTTCAAGTCTATCGTCTGCCATCGCCCCGATGGCGAGGAGTTCGGCCAGCCGGAATTCGCGGCGGTTGCTAAACGCGCCGAAGAACTCGGTCTTAAGATCAAGCACGTGCCGGTTGGACCGATGGGCGTCACGCCTGACGCGGTCGCCGACATGGTCGATGCGCTGGAAGAGTTCGAGCGCCCGATGCTCGGCTATTGCCGTTCCGGCGCACGCTCGACGGCGACCTACGAACACGCACAGCGCCAGCGCGGCTGATCGCAGCCCTCTGATTTTGCGGCCGGACGATCTCGTTTCGGCCGTCTTTCTTCGTTCACCAGTCTCAAGCAGGAGTATCCCCATGAGCATCAAGCGTATCGAGCCCGGCAAGCGCATGAGCGGCGCCGTCGTTCACGGCAACACCGTCTATCTCGCCGGCCAGGTTGGCGAAGGCTCGACCGTCACCGAGCAGTCGAAGTCGGCGCTCGCCGAAGTCGATCGCCTGTTGGCGGAAGCCGGCTCCGACAAGTCGAAGATCCTGCAGACGATCATCTATCTCTCGGACATGTCGACCTTCGGCGAAATGAACGCCGTCTGGGAAGCCTGGATCGATCCGGCCAACCCGCCGGCCCGCGCAACAAGCGGTGCGCCGCTCGCCACACCGGACTATCTGGTCGAGTTCATCGTCACGGCTGCTGTCTGATTTTTCAGGGCAACATACAGAATGCGAAAGGCCGGGAGCGATCCCGGCCTTTTCTCGTTTTTGATCAACTGCCTGTCAGGTCTTGTTGCGAATTTGAGTCAAGGTGCGGCTGGGCGTGATCGCTTCCGGATCGAGCTTGATCTCGATGATTGCGGGCTTTCCAGATTCACGGGCGCGCAGGAAGGCGGGGGCGAAGTCTTCCGTCTTCTCGACCGTTTCGCCGTGGCCGCCATAGGCTCTGGCGAGGCTTGCGAAATCGGGGTTGGTCAGGTCAGTGGCGCTGACGCGGCCCGGATATTCGCGCTCCTGGTGCATGCGGATCGTGCCATACATGCTGTTGTTGATGACCAGCGTGATGATCGGCAGGTTGTAGCGGATCGCAGTGGCGAATTCCTGACCATGCATCATGAAGCAGCCGTCACCGGCAAAGCAGATGACTTCACGCTGCGGGAACAACTGCTTGGCGGCGACTGCTGCCGGCAGGCCATAGCCCATGGAGCCGGAGGTCGGGGCGGCCTGGGTGTTGAAGGCCTGGAAGCGGTGGAAGCGGTGCAGCCAGGTGGCATAATTGCCTGCGCCGTTGGTGAAGATCGCGTTCTTCGGCGTGTTGGCTTCGATCCATTCCATGATCGGCCCCATCTGGACGGCACCGGGGCCGGCCTTGGGCGGCGTCGACCAGGTGAGATAGGCGGCGTGCATGGTTTCGGTGCGCCCGGCCCATGTGGGGGCGGCGGGTGCTTCGAGGATTCCGAGTGCTGCGACGAATTCCTCTGGTGCTGCACAGATCGCCAGATCAGCGCGGTAGACGCGGCCGAGTTCGGACGGGTCCGGATGCACGTGCACGAGCTTTTGCGCCGGGTAGGGGATATCCATCAGCGTGTAGGAGGAGGAGGGCATTTCGGAGAAACGGCCGCCGAGCAGGATCAGCAGGTCGGCTTCCTTCACTTCCTTGGCGAGCGCCGGGTTGATGCCGATGCCGACATCGCCGGCGTAAGACGGGTGCGTGTGGTTGAAGAGCATCTGGCGGCGGAAGGAGCAGCCGACAGGCAGCTTGAACTTCTCCGCAAAGGCCTGGATGCCAGCAACCGAGGTCTCGCTCCAGCGCGTGCCGCCGAGAACGACCATCGGGCGCTTGGCGGTCTTCAGCATCTCGCCGAGGGCGGCAATCTGGCTTGGGCCGGGATGCGCCTCGACCGGCGTGTAGGGTTTGGCTTCCGGGGCTTCGACTTCGTCGAGCAGCATGTCTTCGGGCAGTGTCAGCACGACCGGGCCTGGGCGGCCGGAGGTGGCAACGGCAAAGGCGCGGGTGACGAATTCCGGAATGCGTCGGGCGTCATCGATCTCGCCGACCCATTTGGCAAATTCGGTGAAGGCGCGGCGGTATTCTACCTCCTGGAAGGCTTCGCGCTCCTTCATGTCACGACCGATCTGACCGATGAAGAGGATCATCGGGATCGAATCCTGACGCGCGACATGCAGGCCGGCAGAGGCGTTCGTCGCACCCGGGCCACGCGTCACCATGCAGATGCCGGGTTTGCCCGTCAGGCGGCCCCAGGTATCGGCCATCATTGCGGCGCCGCCTTCCTGGCGGCAGACCAACGTCTCGATGCCGCTGTCCTTCAGCGCGTCGAGCACGGCCAGATAGCTTTCGCCGGGAACGCAGGACACGCGTTCGACGCCGTTGGCCTTCAAGGCTTCGACGATCAGTTCACCGCCGGTTCTCTTCATTTCGTCTTCCTTTCCAGCTCGGCCAGTTCGGCCAGAATCTCTTCACCGTGCTCGCCGATGCGCGGGCTCGGGCGCTCGTAGCGCAAGGGGGTCTCGGACAGCACGATCGGGGTGCGCACGCTCGGGATCACAGTGCCCTTGTCGTCCGTCAGCTCGATCTTCAACCTGCGCGCCTGAACCTGTGGGTCGGCGAACATTTCCTCGATCGAGTTGATCGGCCCGGCCGGCACGGCATTGGCCTCGCAGGCGGAGAGCAGGTCGCGTTTCTGCCACTTCATGGTTTCTGTGGTGACTAAGCGCCGGACTTCGACCTTGTTGGCAACGCGGGCCTTGTTGGTGGCGAAGCGCTCGTCCTCGGCGATGGCAGAAATGCCCAGAATGGTGCAGAGGCGCTTGAACTGTCCGTCATTGCCAACCGCAAGGATCAGATGGCCGTCTGATGTCGGCACTACTTCATAGGGGCTGATATTGGGATGGGCATTGCCGAGCCGGGTTGGGGGCTTGCCGGAGATCAGATAGTTCATGTTCTGGTTGGCGAGCACGGCCGACATGACATCGAGCAGGGCCATGTCGACGAACTGCCCTTGGCCGGTCTTCATGACATGAATGAGGGCTGCCTGGATCGCGGTTACGGCATAGATGCCGGTGAATATGTCGGCGATGGCCACCCCCGCCTTCATCGGCTCGCCGTCCTTTTCGCCCGTGATCGACATGAAACCGGACATGCCCTGGACGATATAGTCATAGCCGGCGAAATCGGCATAGGGGCCGTTCTGGCCGAAGCCGGTGATCGAACAGTAGACGAGCTTCGGGTTGATGGCCTTCAGGCTCTTATAATCGAGGCCGTATTTCTCCAGACCTCCGCGCTTGAAGTTCTCGATGACGACATCGGCCGAGGCGCAGAGACGGCGGACAATTTCCTGGCCTTCCGGCGTCTTCAGGTCGACCGCGATCGAGCGCTTGTTGCGGTTGGTCGAATGGTAATAGGCGGCCGAGAGGTTCTCGCCATCGGCGCCTTCGACGAAAGGAGGCCCCCAGGCGCGGGTATCGTCGCCACCCTCGGGGTTTTCGACCTTAATGACGTCGGCGCCGAGATCGGCGAGCATCTGGCCTGCCCAGGGACCCGCCAGCACGCGGGCAAGTTCGATCACACGGATACCGTTGAGCGGAGCAGGGGTGGAGGGCTTGGGCGTCATTGCGCGATCCTGTGCGGCGTCGTCAGATCAGGCGATCCGACCGAACTGGATCGCTTGCCATGACAAGAACTGCTGTCAGTGGAGCTATATCGCCCGATTTTGCCATTCGCACCTGATATTCTCTCATGGCATCATTCCGTTTCGGCAAGATCTGGCCAGATCAGGGGCCGAGATTGGCGAGCCAAGCGAGGAAATCGGCGATCGGATTTTCGCGACCGATCTCGTTCAGCGTCTCATGGCGCATGCCGTCATAGACCGTGGTTTCGACATCCGTCATGCCGACATCGAGCATGCGTTGGCCGAGCCAGCGGATCTCGCGGCCCATATTGGTCGCGGGGTCCTCAGCGCCGCCGACGAGATAGACGGGGAGGCGTTGCGGCAGGCGCTCAAGACGTTCGGGGGCGGCGCCTGCGAAGGTGAGACGAAAGATATCGCGCCACATCGAGACGCTGGCATCGAAACCGCAGAGCGGATCCGCGATGTAGGCGTCGACCTCGCGGGCGTCATGGGAGAGCCAGTCGAATGCGGTGCGGTGGCCCTTGATGGCGCGGCCCCATGCGGCAAAGGTGGCCTTCGGCAGGATCAGCGACGGGACGTCCGAGCCCTTCAACATCTGCTCGAGAGACAGCACCCCCTGTGCGAAGCGACCTGCGAGGCCGGGATTGAAGTTGGAGTTCCAGATCGTCAGGCCATGGAAGGCTTGCGGATGTTTTGTCGCGACGTTGAGGGCGATCAGGCCACCCATGGAGTGACCGAAAAGGATGACCGGGAGCCCCGGATAGGTTCTGGCCGCAAGCTCACGCATCGCCATTACATCGGCGATGAGTTTTTCAGTCCCGTCGCGGCGCGCGAACAGTCCGAGTTGAGCGTCTGATGCCGTCGTTTCGCCGTGTCCGCGGTGATCATGGGCAAAGACGTGGTAACCATGGGCAGCCAAAGCAGAGGCGAACTCCTCATAGCGCCGCGAATGTTCCGCCAGGCCGTGGCAGATGAGAACGATACCGCGCGGCGCGGTCGCCGATGGCTGGTGGTGGTAGGCAAGACGGGCGCCTGATGGTGACTGGTGAAAGGCAAGATCTGAAAACATTTGGTTCCCCCGATGGCGCGATAGGAGGTCATTTCTCTGCCATGCGCAATAGCATCAATGCTTTGAGACCAGATGCCGACGCGAGCCTTAAAATGAAGAGCCTGGTCGGCGAGGCGGTGGATGCGGAATGATCTGAAGCCCGCGAGAAGCGCTGTATTTCTCGGCAGTTTTTTGTGCGCCGCATTGCCCCGAGGACGCAATTCGCCTACATAGCGGGCCAATTCCCATTCCCGCCGGAGCAAGACCCCATGGCACGCCAGTTCATCTATCACATGTCGGGACTTAGCAAGTCCTACGGCGCCAAGAAGATTCTCGAGAACATCCATCTCTCGTTCTATCCCGATGCGAAGATCGGTATCCTCGGCCCGAACGGTGCCGGTAAGTCGACCGTTCTGCGCATCATTGCCGGTCAGGACAAGGAATACACCGGTGAAGCCTGGCTCGCCGAAGGCGCGACCGTCGGCTATCTCGAGCAGGAGCCGCACCTCGATCCGAACAAGAACGCCTTCGAGAACGTAATGGAAGGCGTGGCCGACAAGCAGGCCGTGCTCGACCGTTACAACGAGCTGATGATGAACTATTCCGACGAGACCGCCGACGAAGGCGCGAAGCTCCAGGACATCATCGACAGCCAGAATTTGTGGGACCTGGAACAGCAGGTCGAAATGGCGATGGAAGCTCTGCGCTGCCCGCCGAAAGATGCCGACGTGACCGTGCTTTCGGGTGGTGAGCGTCGCCGTATCGCGCTTTGCCGTCTGCTTCTGTCGCAGCCGGATCTGCTGCTGCTCGATGAACCGACCAACCACCTCGACGCCGAGACGATCGCCTGGCTTGAAAAGCACCTGCGCGACTATCCGGGCGCCGTGATGATGATCACCCACGATCGCTACTTCCTCGACAACGTCACGGGCTGGATCCTCGAACTCGACCGTGGTCGTGGCATTCCCTACGAAGGCAACTACTCGGCTTACCTGACCGCCAAGGCCAAGCGCATGCAGCAGGAAGCTCGCGACGAAGCCGGCCGCCAGAAGGCTCTCTCGCGCGAACAGGAATGGATTGCCTCCAGCCCGAAGGCTCGTCAGGCTAAGTCCAAGGCGCGTATCAAGGCTTATGAACAGCTGGTCGATGCGGCGGAAAACATCCGCCCCGGCGACGCCCAGATCATCATTCCGGTCTCCGAGCGTCTCGGCCAGGTGGTCATCGAGCTTGAAGGCATCAAGAAGGGTTTTGAAGGCCGCACGCTGATCAATGATCTCTCGATCAAGCTGCCGCCGGGCGGTATCGTCGGCATCATCGGCCCGAACGGTGCGGGTAAGTCGACGCTGTTCAAGATGATCACTGGCCAGGAAAAGCCGGATGCCGGCACGATTCGCATCGGTGACACCGTTCACCTCGGCTATGTCGACCAGAGCCGCGATGCGCTCGACGGCAACAAGACCGTTTGGGAAGAAATCTCCGGCGGTGCTGAAGTCATCAAGCTCGGCAAGTTCGATATGAACTCTCGTGCTTATTGCGGCGCCTTCAACTTCAAGGGCGGCGACCAGCAGCAGAAGGTCGGCAATCTCTCCGGTGGGCAGCGCAATCGCGTTCACCTGGCCAAGATGCTGAAGGCCGGTGGCAACGTGCTCTTGCTCGACGAACCGACCAACGACCTCGATACCGAAACGCTGGGTGCACTCGAGAGCGCGCTCGAAGCCTTCGCCGGCTGCGCGATCATCATCTCTCACGATCGCATGTTCCTCGACCGTCTGGCGACGCATATCCTGGCCTTCGAAGGGGACGGTCATGTCGAATGGTTCGAAGGCAATTTCGAGGACTACGAACAGGACAAGATCCGCCGTCTTGGCCCGGATGCGCTGAACCCGGGCAGTCAGGCCTACAAGCGCCTGACGCGCTAAACCCGGACGGGTTATCCGGTTAACTTCGGAGCATGATCAATGTGGCTCGCAATCTTTGTGGGCCACATTGCGTTTGAGATACACGAAACGCCTCGCGTCAATATATCTGCTTATTGCTATAAACTGACTGTAAACAGTTTGTGTGTCATACCAATTGCGAGGGGCTGCGCATCAGGCGCGGTGGGAATTGGCAGGAGACGACATCAGGTCCGCCTTCTCTGTCTGGAGGGAACTGACAGGTGTCTATCCTGGGAAGAATTTCATTTCAAAAAGCACTGACCCTGATCGCTCTGGTGCCGTTGCTTGCCGTCACCGGTCTCGGTGGCGCGGCGGGCTATAACAGCTATCTGGAATATCAGAAGCTCACGCGCGCCGCAGCGCTCGCGGAGCTCGCCTATCAGGGCGGCGAGTTGATGATGATCATGCCGTTGGAGACGGCGCCCAACCGTCTGGAGATCCGCAAACAATCGGATGCGATCTACCAGGCCATGATCGACCAGATGACGGAGCTCGATCGCATGGGATATGGCGATCCGATCACCGTGCAGCTTCGGATCAATCTGGAGAAGATGTATGCCCGGATGCCGGAGTATCGCCAGAAAATCGATGCCGGCGACAAGGACCCGATTCTGCCGCTGCGCTATGCCCAGCCGGTCGCTGCAGCCGGCCTTGACCTGACGCTCAGAACGGCAAGCCTGACCGAGGACCTGACGCTCTCGTCCGACATCCGTGCGCATCATGCGCTGATGAAGGTCAACGAAGCCTATCTCGGTCTCAATCGCATGGGCCAGTTCTACATCGAGAACGGCGCTTTCGGGAAAGCGGAGCTTGTCCGGTTCAGCGCTCTACAGAGCCAATTGCGGACCTTTGACGGTCCCTTCCGTGAACTTGCACGGCCGGATGTGATCAGCCGTTTCTATTCCTTCTTCGATACCCCAGAGGGTAAGCAGATCAGCGAAACGCTCCAGGCCATGGAGAGCCTTGAGGACTACACGGGCCCCCGAGATGCAAAGCCCTTCACCGACAGCATGGCGAAGCGCCGTGACTTTGCGGCCGCGATTATCCGCGACAACGCGACGGCCTTCCTGGATTCAATCAATGAGCGTCTGGCAGATGCGCGCTTCGGCATGATTTCGGCGATCGTCGCCCTTTCCGGCTTTATCCTGCTGGTCGTGGCCTTCAGTGTCTCCATCACCCGCACGCTATCCCGCTCCATCGGGCGGGTCAGCGGCTCGATGATCGGACTGGCCAATGGCGATACGCTGCAGTCCATCCCTTTCACTGAGCGCACCGATGAGATCGGGGCCATGGCTCGCTCCGTCGAGGTCTTCCGCGAAGCTGCCATTCGCAACGCCGAACTGGAAGCCGAAGCATCGGAAAGTCGGGTTCGCACCGAGCGCGAGCGTGCCGAGATGCAGGCGCGGGCGGAAGCGGATGCCGAAGAACGCCTGACCAAGGCAACGGGCACGCTGGCCGCAGGGCTCAAGCGGCTGGCATCGGGCGATCTGCTTTGCGAGATCGAGGAAGAATTCGCTCCGCAGTTCGAAGCTCTGCGTCACGACTTCAACACTTCGGTGCAACAGCTGCGCGGCGTGCTGGTGTCCGTCGGCCGATCGGCCCATGCCGTCAGTGGCGGCTCGGGCGAAATCTCGCATGCCTCCGACGATCTGGCCAAGCGCACCGAACAACAGGCGGCATCGCTTGAGGAGACTGCAGCGGCGCTCGAGGAGATCACCTCCAACGTGACGGCCACGTCGCGCCGCACCGGCGAGGCCCGCGACATCGTGCGTAATACCCGCAGCCGTGCGGAACAGTCCGGTGTGGTGGTCGGTAATGCCGTGACCGCCATGGAGCGGATCGAACATGCTTCCAAGCAGATCAGCCAGATCATCGGCGTGATCGACGAGATCGCCTTCCAGACGAACCTCCTGGCGCTCAATGCCGGCGTCGAGGCCGCACGTGCGGGTGAGGCGGGCAAGGGCTTTGCGGTTGTTGCGCAGGAGGTTCGCGAGCTCGCACAACGCTCGGCGAATGCGGCGAAGGAAATCAAGGCGCTGATCGGCAATTCCGAAGTCGCTGTCAGCGAAGGCGTGAAGCTGGTCAACGAGACCGGCGACGGCCTGACGGCGATCGCGGGTCTGGTGCAGGCGATCAACGAACATATGGACGCCATCGCCTCTGCTGCGCAAGAACAGTCGGTCGGTCTTGGCGAGGTCAACCAGGCCGTCAACCACATGGACCAGGCGACCCAGAAGAATGCGGCCATGGTGGAAGAGATGAATGCGGCATCCGCGGGTCTCGCACAGGAGGCCGCGAGCCTTGCGGAACTGTTGCAGCGTTTCCGGACGGGGCAGGGCAGCACCAATGCCTCGGCTGGCCAGGCTTCGCGTCAGACGCGTTCGGCGGCTCCGGCATCGCCGCCGCCAGCACGCGCTGCTTTACCGGCAACACAGCGGGCTGCTCCGCGTCGCATGACGCCGGCTGTGTCTGGTAACACCGCTCTCGCAGCTGAGAGCTGGGAAGAGTTCTGAGGCTTCAGTCGGTCGCTGAACGACTGTCTCACTGAGACGCAGACGGCCGCCTGAAGAGGCGGCCGTTCTTCATTTCGACCTCAAGCTGGCATTGGTCGCCGATTTACGCTTGCATCACATCAAAAACGGACATAAAGATATCTTTATGTCGTTATTGCGGTGGTGTGAATGAGACTCGGTGTCGATACTCTTGTGGAATTGCTGAAGGCGGCGGGCGAGCCAACCCGCCTGCGTCTTCTGACGCTTCTGTCTGCGGGCGATCTCACGGTCACCGACCTTACAGAAATTCTCGGCCAGTCGCAGCCGCGAATCTCACGTCATCTCAAACTGCTCGCGGAAGCCGACCTGATTGACCGTTATCAAGAGGGCGCCTGGGCCTATTTTCGATTGAAACAGGATGGCTCCGGCGCGGCACTGGTCCGGCTGCTGCTGGATGCAGCCGAGGACAGTGATCCGGTGCTTCAGCGTGACCGGGATCGCCTGGCTGGCGTGAAGCGGGCGAGGGCGGAGAAGGCCCAGGCCTATTTCAGCCGCAACGCTTCCGAATGGGACGAGCTTCGCCGTCTGCATGTCAACGACGCCGATGTGGAAGCAGCACTGCTGCGGATCATCGGAACCGACGCGGTCGAATCCCTGCTCGACCTCGGCACTGGCACCGGCCGCATCCTGCAACTGCTTTCGCCGCGTTACCGTCGGGCAATCGGCATCGATGCCAGCCGCGACATGCTGGCGGTCGCTCGCTCGAACCTCGACAAGGAAGGTATCTTGTCGGCGAGCGTGCGTCACGGCGACATCCTGAACCTGCCGCTCGATGCCGGCGACTACGATCTCGTGACGATCCATCAGGTCTTGCACTTCCTCGAAGAGCCGGAACTGGCGCTGGCCGAAGCGGCTCGCATGCTGAAGCCTGGCGGCCGGCTCGCGATCATCGATCTCGCACCCCATGCTCATGAATATCTCCGGGACGAGCACGCCCATGTGCGCCTCGGCTTCTCCCATGCCGTCATGGCCGAATGGCTCGACCGTCAGGGTTTGGCCGTCGAGGACGTCATCGATTTGCCGCCGGAAACTGCGGCCGGACGCGGGTTGACCGTGACCATCTGGCTTGCCCGGCGCGGGAGTGCCGCAGGCAGCGCCGCCTCAGAACAACCCCTTGCCTTGACCGGGAGCAGATAAATGACCAAGCCCGAACGGCCGATCACCAAAACCCCCGATGCGCGGATCTCCTTCGAGTTCTTCCCGCCCAAGTCGCCGGACATGGAGGATCAGCTCTGGCAGACGGTGAAGGCACTGCAGCCGTATCAACCTGATTTCGTCTCGGTGACCTACGGTGCAGGTGGCACGACACGCGAGCCGACGCTTGCGACCGTCAAGCGGTTGATTGCCGAGACGCCTCTCGCCACGGCTTCGCATCTCACCTGTGTCGGTGCAACGCGTGACGAGGTGCGTGCGGTCGTTGAAGAGTTTCAGGCGGCCGGCATTCGTCACTTCGTGGCGCTGCGTGGCGACCCGCAAGGGGGCGTTGGAACGCGCTATGCGCCGCATCCGGGCGGTTTTGTCAATGCGGCTGACCTCGTCTCTGGTCTGCGCGACTTCGGCGATTTCGAGATTTCGGTCTCGGCCTATCCTGAGCGGCATCCAGAGAGCGAAAACGACGATGTCGATCTCGATATGCTGAAGCAGAAGGTTGATGCCGGAGCAACGCGTGCGCTAACGCAGTTCTTCTTCGACAACGATATCTTCGAGCGATATCTTGAGCGGGTGCGGGCGGCGGGCATCACCATCCCGATCGTGCCGGGTATCATGCCGATCCAGAACCTGACGCAGCTGAAGCGTTTCGCCTCGATGTGTGGCGCGAGCACCCCGTCATTCCTCGACGAGCGCTTCGAGGGAACCGAGGGCGACGCTCCGGCGCGCGCCGCGGTTGCGGCTGATATCGCAGCCGAACAGATCGCAGATCTTGCGCGGCGTGGTATCGAGGAATTTCACATCTACACGATGAATCGGGCGCCGCTGACCATTGCGACGCTGGACCGGCTCGGCATCGTGGCGAAGGGCGCAAAGGTTTCCAGCGCCGCTGCGTGATCTGAGGTTGCCGCTGACATTAAAAAAAGGCGCATGACGGTCCGTGTCATGCGCCTTTTGTCATTTTTGGATTCATATCTGCTGGAGAGGCCTAATCTGGCCAACTCATGGGTTTCAGTTACTCAGACCCGTGTCAGATGAACAGCATCGTTGCGACGAAAACAAACGCTGCACCGACGATCAGGACATTGATTGAATTAGTCAGTCCCATGTGTGCCTCCTTGCGTTGACCGTTAGATATTATGTCTGATTTGTGTCGGCGCAAGGGCCAATCTGTGCTGCGCTGCGTCAATAAGCAGTGAAAAAGATATCCATAACATACGATAGTCTAGTTTAATCAACGGGTTGCCACCCCTCTCGCGCTGTTAATGAAGTTTAATTTCCGTGAGCGTTTTTCCCTCGAATTCGAGGAACTGAAATGCTGACGGGACAGCTTACGGACAATCGCCGCAAACAAAAAAGCCGGGGCGTGGACACGCCCCGGCTTGATCATGTGGTCTCAGATCCGGATATCAGAGCGCGGCCAGCAGCGCCGGTGTTGGCCAGCCATCGGCGGGCAGGCCCACTCGCTGCTGCTCCTTCTGCACCGCGACGCGTGTGCCCGCGCCGAGGATACCGTCAATCTTGCCGACGTCATGGCCAAGGGCCTGCAGCTTGGTTTGCAGCGCCATCATCTGGTCGGTGTCAAGGCCCGGTTCCGGATTGCCCTTCTGGTAGGCAGGCGCCCCGCCAAAGCGCGTGGCGAAGTAGGCTGCCGAGGTCGTGTAGATGAAGGACTGATTCCATTCGAGATAGATGTTGAAGTTCGGATAGGTAATGAAGGCCGGTCCCTTGCGACCCTGCGGCAGAATCAGCGAGGCGGGCAGGGCAGAGAAAGCGGTATCGCCGTCGCGGGGCTGAACGCCGAGCGCAAACCACTCTCCTGCCGTCATCGTGCCGCCAAGGCCGGATTTCTCGAAGGGCAGGTTTTCCGGAATGCTGACTTCCTGGATCCAGGGTTCTCCGCGCTTGAAGCCGAGATGCTGAATAAAGCGTGCGGCTGTGAGAAGGGCGTCAGGACTGCTCTGCTTGACGTTGACATGGTTGTCTCCATCGCCATCCACGCCGAAGGCGATGATGTCTTCCGGAAGCATTTGCACCTGGCCAATTTCGCCGGCCCAGGCGCCGGTGTTGGTCGCAGGATCGAGATCGCCATGCTCGACCATCTTGATGAGCGCCAGTAGTTGCGGACGGAAAAGTTCCGGGCGGCGGCAATCATGCGCGAGCGTGACCAGCGCATTGCGGGTATTGAAGTCGCCCTGCACGGCACCAAAATCGGTCTCCTTGGCCCAGAAGGCAGTGATGACGCCGGCCGGTACACCATATTCCCGTTCGGCGCGTTCGAAGACATCGGCGTATTCCCTGATCTTCTTAAGGCCGGTGTCGAGCCGCGCCTGACTGCCGGTGCGGCTCGAGATTCCAGGAAAGTCTGGCGGAAGACGCCCTGCGAACGGTCGCGGGAGAGAACCTTCTGATCGATGACCGCACCCGCGAGCGCCTTGTCGGCAATCTCTGGGGGCGAGCCCGCGGCAACGGCTTCCGCCTTCACGCCTTCGAGGAAGGTCGCAAGATCGCCGCCGCATTGCTGCTGCGCCTGGGCGAAACCTGCAGAGGCAAGAATGAGGGCGAGAGGGAGCGCATGACGCAGGGCTTTGTTCATAGATCATTCCTTCGGGTTGCGTACCGCCGCAGGCCGCGTTTACGCGCGGCGTGCGATGGCATGGGTTCGTTTCTCAGTCCTCTAGGCCCCGTTTGCGATCATTTCGAGACGGCGGCGACCCAGTTTTGCCAGTTCTTCTGACTGCCGGCAAAAACGTTGATATCGGTTTCGCCGCGGATGCCGGGAATGACGCCGGTCGACGTGTATTGCCAGAAGGACCAACGCCGTTCCGGATAAATCACGCTTGGATGCTGCGCGACGGCCCGGACCCAGAAGTGATGATCCCTGAATGCGCCTTCGAGGTTGTCGCGGTGGAAGTCGACGGAGGTGTAGATGATCGGACGCTTGCCGAAATGGGCCTCGATCCTCTGCATGAAACGTTGCATTTCGCTGCGCACCGTGGCGGGATCCGGCCGTAGGCGGCAGGTCGGGGAGGTGGGATTCCACTCGACGTCGAGAACCGGCGGCAGGAGGTTGGCATCGCGCGGCACGTTCTGGATGAACCAGTCCGCCTGTTCGTCGGCCGTCGAACAGAAATAGTAAAAGTGGTAGGCGGCATGCGGGATCCCGGCATCGCTCGCGCCCTTCCAGTAGTCCTGGAAGCGGGGATCGAGCATGTCCTTGCCCTCCGTCGCCTTGATGAAGACGAAGGATACGCCGGACTTCTTCACCTGACGCCAGTCGACGTCGCCGTTCCATTTGGAAACATCGATGCCATGCACCTCATGACGATGCGGTGTCTTGCCGTCGAAATGCTGGGGATCGTTATCCTGGAAACGCGGAGAGAGGGAGGCTGTCTCCAGGAGGTCATAGGAGCCCGATGTGCAGCCCGAGACTGCAAGACAAAGGGGAAAAAGGAGTGTGGGAAGCCACCGCATCGAGGGTCCATGATCTCATCATCGAGGGAAGATGCCCCGCAAGGCGCAACAACGACACACGTGGGAGCCGACCGTCGTCGCCCATCATCGTCAAATCCGGATTAGATGCAATCTTGCTTGCGCGAGGCCGTCAGCGGCTGAGGACCGCATGCCAGGCATAGCCACGCCAGAGGGGCTCGAATGTCAGTCGCAGGCTCTGTGCAGCCGCCCGCGCTTCCAGGGCGCTTTTCAAGTCTGGGCGCGGGGTGACGTGGAAGCGGGCAAGCCAGGCCTGCAAACCCCTGTGAAACCAGTGGGGCAGGCGCTCCTGCTGACCGAAATCGACAATGTGCAGGGAACCCTCGGGGGCGAGTGCCTCGATGCCCCGGTTGATGGCACTCTGCCAATCGGGAATCATCGAAAGGGCATAGGAGATCATCACCCGATCAAAATGCGGCTGTCCGAAATCGGTTGCGCGAAATGTGGTGGCATCGGCGACCTTAAGTCTTGGGCGCGACGCCTGACCCTCGAACTTGACATGGGCGGTTGCGAGCATCTCGGCGGAGATGTCGAGGCCGAAGAGCCGGGCATGCGGAAAGTGTCGCTGCGCAAGGACGAGGTTGCGCCCCGTGCCGCAGCCGATTTCCAGGAGCGAGCCACCGTCTTGCAGATCCAGCCCTGCAATCATCTGGTCTCGACCGAGCAGGTAGTATTTCCGCGTCAGGTCGTAGATGTGTCGCTGATAGCGGTACATGTGGTCCATGCGCGCCGCATGGTCCCGGCTTTCGGTCGCAGCGAGGGCGGCAGGGCTCTCGCTCATGCGGGCCGCTTCTCATAGATGTGGAAGCCACCATAGATGGCGGAGCGGTCCTGAGTGTTCAGGGTCTGCGAGCGTTCGGCCTGATAATGCCACTGGTCGAGAAGATCGGGTGCGAGCTTTCCGTTGAGGATGCTGTCTTCCGCGGCTGTCCGGAAGATGACGCGGGCGCCTTCCGAGGCGGTGCGGGTGATCTCTGTCCACAGGTCGTTTAGCTGTCGCTCGTTCATCCAGTCCTGTGCGTCGAGAAGCACGTAGCGATCGACGCTGCCGGCGGGCTTTTTCGTCAGGAGTTCGGTGAAGTTGGCGTGGTGAACGATCACGCGATCTGCTGTGTCCCGGATGGCGCGGTAGTGCTGTTCCTGGAGATAGGCTGGCAGGACACCTTCTTCCGGCTTCGGATAGCGGCGGACAAATGCCTGCCAGGCGAAGTAGTTGTCGCGCAGCAGGAAATGGCAGCAGAGCTTTTCCAGGCGATGGCGCAGGACGGGGGCGATCGTCCCGTCACTGGCTAGAGATGCGAGCTCATCATATTGCTGCGGCGGGATGCCGAGGCCGAAGAGCGAACTCTTGCGGCGGGTCAGCCAGCGAATGAGCGGCTTGTCGAACAAGGGGGCAATGCGGTTGTCGAAGAACATGCGCTGTTCGCGCAAGGAGCGGGTTTCGGCAAGTTCTTCCAGGCGAACACCATGGCTGCGGGCGATCAGGTGGCCGACAAAGATGAACCGCCCTAGAAGCCCGGTGCGGTAGATATTGCGGTTGAAGACGGAAATTCGTTTGCGACCCGTCAAGCCGCGGGCTTCCCAGTGGAGCCGTGTCGCCGCGTCCAGTTTGGGGGCAATGTGGCGGTCATACAGCCGGACATTTGTGCTGACGCCTTGTTCGCCGAGCAGACGACGGACGGAGGCATGGTCTGGCAGGTGGCGGAAGGCGGCAAGCTTCAGGCGATTGAGCGCGATGTGGTTCGGGTTCAGGTCGACCACATCGATCGAGGCCGGGCGACGGCTGAGATAGGCGAGCATGTTGCAGCCCCCAGAACCGATGGTGACGATGCGATGGCCTTCGGCAAGATCCATGGCCTGCATGTCGACCTCCGGATCCTCCCAGATCTGCGCATAGACGAGGCCGGAAAACAGCAGCCCGAACAGCCTTTCAGACACGCCCGCAGATGAAAGCGCAGCATGCTGCAGCAGTGCCCCCTTCAGCTTCTCGTTTCCACGAAATCCGGCATCGGGTGCAAGCTCAGTCATGTCGATCCGCCGTCCAGTTGGGTTTCACGGCGTGTAGCGCTCGGGTGCTACAATTTGATGACGTAGTTGACGGGCGGCGGTAACCGAATTTCAATGCATTTTATACAAATTGTCCTCAGTTATTTTAGGGGTGTTTAACATGATGTTAAGTGAAATCCCGCTTGGGAGGCGACTGCGCTACGGACTTGCCGGTTTTCTCGGCGGCGCTGCAGCGCCAGCTGCCATGGCGCTACCGGTCGTGACGCAGTCCGGATTTGATGCTCTTTCCACAGCTTTCCTAAGTGAATGGTCCTCGCTTGCGGCGATCTGCCTGCCGCTTGTCGGCACCGCAGTCGGTTGGCGAATCGCCTCCTGGGAGGCAATGCTGCATGAGCGCATCAGAGGCCTTGAAGGTGGTGCGACCGCGCTCAAGGCCGCCTCGCGTTTCGATCCCCTGACCGGCCTCGGCAACCGTCAGGCCCTGAATGAATCACTCGAAGCCATGGTGGCACCGCGTGGTTCGTCGGGCGGGACGCTGCTCTTGATCGATCTCGACCGCTTCAAGTACGTTAACGACACGCTGGGACATGCGGCTGGCGACGCACTGCTGGTCGCTGTGGCTGATCGGCTGCGTCAGGCTGCAGGCGAGGGGGCACTCCTGTTTCGGCTCGGGGCTGACGAGTTCGCGGCGATCTTGCCCCATGTAACTCGCCGTCCGGTGGCGCAGTTCGTCTGCCTTGCGATCGAAGACGCGCTCGCCGCCGCTTTCGAGCTGGAGCATGGCCGCGTGATGGCCGGGGTGAGTATCGGTGCTACGCTGATTTTGGCGGACGATAGGGATGTTGCAGCAGTCCTGCAGCGGGCTGATCTCGCCCTCTATCGTGCCAAAGAGGTCTTCGGTCCGGCGCATGCCTTTCACGATGAAAGTCTCGCCCGCGAAGTGAAGGACGGGCTCGAGCTCGAGCGGGATCTCTCGCGCGGTTTCGTGGACGGGGAGTTCTATCTCGAATACCAGCCGATCATTGCTGTCGAAAATGGAGATGTGCGTTCGCTGGAGGCGCTTCTGCGCTGGCGCCATCCGACGAGAGGGCTCATCACTCCTGATATCTTTATCCCCCTCGCGGAAAAGACCGGCATCATTCAGTTGATCGGCAAATGGGTGGTGCAGCAGGCATGCGCTGCGGCTGCAACCTGGCCGGCACCAACCGGGGTCAGCGTCAACGTGTCGGGCGATCAGTTCAAGGATCCGAACTTCGTCACGTATATCCTCGACTGTTTGGTGGAAAAAGGGCTCTCGCCGGAGCGATTGACGATCGAAGTGACTGAAGCGGTCTTTTCCGTTGATATCGATCTTGTTTGCCGCAGTCTCGCAGAGCTACGGTCAAGCGGTGTGCGCATTGCGCTTGATGATTTCGGTACCGGCTTCTCGTCGATCAACAATCTCCGGCTCTTCCCGCTCGATGAACTGAAGATCGACCGTTCCTTCGCCAAGCAGATGCTCGAGACCAGCCAAGGGGCGAAGCTCGTCGACCTGATGCACAAGCTGTCGGAAACCTTTCAGATCCGAACCACCATTGAGGGGATCGAGACCAGTAACCAGTTGGATTTCATCAAGCGCCTCGGCATCGGAGAGGCTCAAGGGTTCCTGTTTTCAAGACCTTTTGCGGCAGCAGAAGCCCTCAGCTACCTCGAAGCAAATCTGGCGCAGCGCGCAGCCCCGGTCGCTTGAAAGTCGCGGGATAACTTCAAGCACGCGGTCTCCTCATCTTTCGCCTGTCATCCATTCCTGCTTCGATAGCTGCAACAGGAGGATAGGCTGATGCGGAGACTGATGACGTGGGGCATACGAGTGGCGGTGGCCCTGGTCGGCATCGTTGCTGTGGGGGCAGCCTGGATTACCGCGTTTCCGCCCGAACTTCTGAGGGTTGGCACAGGTTATGCCGCCAAGATCGTCTGCTCGAACGTGTTTATCGCCGGTCGCGACGCCGACGAAGTGCTGCGCGACGACGTGCAGGCCCCTGGGCACCCCTTGCTGAAACTCGTGCGCGCCGAGGTTGATCTCGACCAGGGCCTTGTGAAAACGGCTTTGCTCGGCGTCGTCGCACCATCGACCGCATTGCACCGCACGGGCCTGGGCTGCGCATCAGTTGAGGAATCAGAGATCGAGGCGGCAAGGCGTCTGACTGCTCCGCCGGCCGACGTGGCCTCTGTGGACGCGGCCCGGGCCTGGCCGGAAGGTGACGCAGTCTCGGAGAACGATCCGCGAACTCCAGGCCGTATTGTCCGATCCGGATCTTCTCGGACCGAGCGCCCGTGCATTCGTCGTCGTCAAGGACGGCCGGATTGTCGGTGAGGCCTATGGTCCAGGTTTCAATGCGGATACACCGCTCCTCGGCTGGTCCATGACGAAGACAGTGACGGCTGCGCTGGTCGGCATCCTCAAGGGGGAGGGACGGATCGACGAGAGTGCCATGAACCTCTTTGCGGAATGGAACGGTGACGGCCGTGCCGATATCTCGCTTGCGGATCTGCTTGCAATGCAAAGCGGTCTCAGTTTCAACGAGAGCTATGGCGACGTGACTGATGTGACGCGCATGCTCTACCTCGAAAGTGATATGGGCGCCTACGCGGCGTCGCTGCCTCCGGCTTCGGGGCCGGGTACGCGCTTCAACTACTCATCCGGCGAAACCGTGCTGATCTCGCGCTACTGGATGTCCCGCTTTTCCAATAGGGAGGCGGCAGTCGCCTATCCGCGGGAAGCCTTGTTCGACGTGATCGGCATGCGCAGCGCAGTGCTCGAAGCGGATGCGAAAGGCACCTTTGTCGGAGGGTCCTATCTTTACGCGACGGCCCGAGACTGGGCACGGTTTGGTCTCTTGATTGCGGAGAATGGGCGCTGGTCGGGCCGCCAGCTCGTCGATCCTTCCATCATGGCACGGATTTACGAACCGGCTGCCGTGTCCAACGGCGCCTATACGAGAGGGCAGGCCTGGCAGAATGGTCCCGGAGACAAGGACAGCAATTTTTCGCTGCCCGAGGAAACGCTCTGGATGCTCGGCCATGACGGACAGTCGATTGTCGTCATTCCGTCTGAGAGATTGGTGGTCGTCAGGCTTGGTCTTACGCCTCGCCGCCTGGACTACAGGCCCCAGAGGCTGGTGCAGGCCATACGTGATGCCCTAGGCTGACGAGACGGATTACTGCATCAGATGCAGCAGGCCCTTGCGCTTGGCATCATAGTAGTAGCCACGAGAATAGAGGCGGACAGCCTGGTCGTGGTCATTATCGGCGACGACCCAGGCGCCCTTCAGATACTTGACCGCATATTTGATGTTGGTCTCGGCATCGAATAGCCCATCGGCAGGGCCGTCATAACCCATGGCCTTGGCCGTGTTGTAGCGGATCTGCATCAGGCCGTAATTGCCCTTGCTGTAGGCGGCCGGATTATAGCGGCTCTCGCGGTGCACGACGCGGTGCACCAGATCAACCGGGATCTCGTGGATCCGTGAATACTTCTCGATGAGTGCATTCAGCCGCGTCGGGCCGACCGTATCCGGCTTGCGTCCCGCATTGGGTGCCGCTGGCTCGCCCGGCGGCGAGACGTCGAAGGGGTCGCCGAAACTGGTGAGCGCCGTCGCGCGCAGGGGGGCTGCATAGGCGAGGACCACAGGAGCCTGCCCAGAAGCCGGGGCCGTGGTGGTCGTAGAAGCGGTTGCCGGTGCCGGTGCAGCGCCCGTGCCGGGTGGGGAGAGTGTCGCTTCGGTTGAAGCGGCCGCGGCCGCGATCTGCTCGCTGCCTGCGGTTGCAGGTGTAGTCACCATGGCGAGCGCATCGGTGGCGGCCGTTTGAGGCGTGGTCGGAGAAAGAGCGGAGGCCTTCAAGGCGGGGATCGGCGCTGCAGTCTCTGTTCCCGGAATGATCGGTGCGGGACCCGGATTTGCAGCTGCAAGTTCCGCCTGTGTCGTCAACGCGGTCGCTGTGTCATTCGTGGCGGCTTCAGCCGCCATGGCAGCCTGCATTTCCGGAGACTTCGGATTGGCGATGGGCGCGGCAGCAAGATCCGCCTTCACACTTTCATCGATCGCGGTGCATCCACCCAGTCCAGCCAACAGTGAAGCAGCCATGCAGAGAGCGATGCCGCGGTCAGTTCTGACGTTCATGCCACTATCCGTTACGAGATGCACGCAAGGTCACCGGCAAATCAGCCGACTGTTCGTTTCCGTTTCTTAATCTATGCCCAGCATTGCGGCAAGCTTGCGACCTCCGAGGCATTTCGCAGATGCGTTCTGCGGCTCAGGCCGCGATCTTCCGATAGCCGGCCGTGACCGCCTTTGCGGCAATCAAGACGGTGCGTCCGGAACGGTTCACATTACGGCGAACTGCATGTTTCCTTACGATTTTTCGGACCCGCTCGGGAAACAATGCGTAGACGATGCAGGACATAGCCGAGAGGGCGACGAAGGTGGTGCCGAGTGCGATCGCCTGGGGTATGAACGGAGCGGCCGGCGTCAGGAATTGCGGCAGAAGTGCGGCGACGAGCAGGCTGCTGCGGGGGTCGCGGGATTCGCTCTCGAAGCAATGCGCGATGACGCGAAGCGGCTTCTCCTCCGGCAGATTGTCGTTGTCCGCCACCGGTTCGATGCCCGCCGGCGCACGCGCGAGGCCGAGCCCGAAGAGCATCAGCCAGAACAGGCCAATCCACTGGAGGATCGAAAATGTCAGTGTCGACAGGGAGATCAGGCCCCATGAAATGGCGAGCGTCGCTACGACCGACACGGCAGTGCCGAGCGCAACGCCCGTTCCTGTGGCGAAGACGCTTTTGCGGCCATGGGCCAGCGCATAGGACAAAACCATGCGCTTGGATCGGCCGGGCACGACCAGGAGGGCCGCGGCGGCGACTGCGAACAGGATCCAGGTAGAATGGGGCATGACACTCACTCCTCCAGAAGAGCAAGCCAGCTTTCGGCGGTCAGGTCAATGGATGGGGCGGTACTTCTGCCCGAGATAGTCCATCACTTCTTTGAACCACGGTGTGCCGAGGTCGAACGGCTTGCCGCCCTTGATCCGCGGGAACTCGATGGTCCGCAGCCGTCCGCCCTGATCCTCGTCATGACCGGTGACGCCGGACACCTTGTTCAGCCCGCTTTCCACGGCGAGATCGACCATGCTCTGGATAAGGCGGAGATCGTCGTAGTTCGCCGGGGCCGAGCGGGCATAGTAGCCTGATTTCTGCACCATCGAGCGATCGGCGTCGAGAAGCTTGGCAAAGTGCTTCTGGAACCAGTTGCCGACATTGATCGTGTCGAGCTTCACGTGTCCGAAGGCGTCACGCTTGATTTCCTCGCCTGCGGCCTCCCGGTCGGCGACGATCTCGTCCATGCAGGCACCTTCCGACACGAAGAGCGTGACGAAGCCGGTCCGGTCCATGATCTCCTTCAGGCGGGCAGCCTCACCCTCCATGTCGAAATGGGTTTCGGGAAGATAGAGGCCATCGATGTTCTTCAGCTCCTGGTTCATCATGAAGCCTTCGACGTACTCATTGTGCTGCGTGCGCTGCATGTAGGCGCGGGCGGTGGCTGCCGTCAGCCAGCCGCAATGGCGGCCCATGACCTCATGAATGACCAGTGTGCGCGGCGACGCGCTCTGTTCGTTGGAAACATGGTCGAAGAATCGGGCACCGACTTCGGCGGCCGTCCAGGCGCCAAGCGTCTGCTTGATCGGGTAGACGTCGTTGTCGACGGTCTTCGGCATGCCAACGACGGTCAGGTCGTAGCCGTTGGCGCCGAGATAAGCGGCCAGATCGGCGGCGGTCGTGTTGGTGTCGTCACCGCCGATGGTGTGAAGGATGGTGATGCCGTCGGCCGCCAGACGCTCGGCGGCGACCCGAAGCGGATTCTCATTTTCCTTGACGAGACCGCGCTTCACGCAATCGGCGACATTGGTAAGTTTCACACGGCTGTTGCCGATCGGCGAGCCGCCGTAGCGATGCAGGACATGGGCCTTCTCGCGCATCTCTTTGGTGATCTCGATCTTGTAATCCATCAGCAGGCCGCGAAAACCTGACTTGTAGGCGACGAGCTCGATTTCGGGTGCGATGTCGGTGTATCGCTCGATCAATCCGCCAACGGCGGACGAGAGACAGGGCGCAAGGCCCCCGGCGGTCAACATCGCGACTTTCTGCTTGGCCATCGATCCTCCTCGGACGTCTTCATCGCCCGTGTCACTGCAGTGTTCAGGTGGCAAATGGATGCGATAGGCGCGGCGGACTGTAAAGCGAAAAATTCAAGGAAATCGGGCATTTCGCTGCAATGAGTGCGGGCAATCCGAATATAATCGTTTCAATCGCAGTCGGGCGACGGGACGGCGTCTGTGGATAATCGATTGGAGCTTTGGCGGATGTCAGATGAGGGTGAGTTCAGCGAAACGGATTCAAGATGAAGAAACTTTAATCCTCGCTTCAGGGCCCAGCTCCTTGCTTTTTCTGGGTATATTTGGTCAAGCTTTCAACATGATCTTCGATTTCGCCTGTGAACAAATATCGTCTTTCTGGGACCGCTTGCTCGGCGCAATCGGTGATGCGGCTGGCAACGTCATCGGCAGCATCGTCGAGTCCGTTCGGACGATGTTCGAAGGCGACCCGGAAACACGCCGGCGCGTTTCCTTCTCCGTGGCGATCATCGCTCTTTCGGCGAAGATGGCGAAAGCTGACGGCGTCGTCTCGAATGCCGAAGTTGAGGCCTTCCGCAAGATCTTCGAATTCCCGCCGGAAGAGGCCCGCAACGTAGCCCGGCTTTATAACCTTGCCCGCCAGGACGTCGCCGGTTTCGAGACCTATGCGAAGAACCTCGCAGGGATGTGCCGGACTTGCGACGATTTCTGCCCGGTGCTCGAGGATATCATCGATGCCCTGTTCCACATCGCCAAGGCAGATGGCCTTGTGCATGAGAAGGAGCTCGACTTCCTCGCCCGGATCGCGGAGATTTTCGGCATCTCGGAAGAGCGGTTCGAGGCGATCACCGAGCGGCACATCCATCAGGACGGCGATCCCTATGGCGTGCTGGGTGTGAAGCCTTCGGATGATTTCGCGACGATCCGAAAGCGCTACCGCGCTCTCGCGGCTGAAAATCATCCAGACCGGCTGCATGCCCGTGGCGTGCCCACCGAGTTTCATGCCGTCGCCCATCACCGGATGGCGAAGTTCAATGCCGCCTATTCGGCGATCGAAAAGGCGCGCCGCGCGGCATGACGTCCTTCCAGGCCGATTATCGCGGCGCGGAAGTTTGTCCGTCGCCCAACCACAACGAACGGGTGGGCGTCGACCGCCCGGATATCCTGCTTCTCCACTACACAGGCATGCCCTCGGCTGAGGGTGCCCAGGCATGGCTCTGCAACCCCGAGAGCCAGGTTTCCAGCCATTACATCGTGCACGAGGACGGCCGCGTCGTGCAGATGGTGCCCGAAGATCGACGGGCCTGGCATGCGGGCAAGAGTGTCTGGGGCGGCGAGACTGACATCAATTCCCGCTCGATTGGCATCGAGATCGCCAATGCCGGGCACCCGGGCGGCCTTCCAGACTTTCCCGAAAAGCAGATCGAATCCGTCATCGAATTGTGTCTCCAATGCGTCAAGCGGCACGGTATCGTCGCTGAAAGAGTGCTTGCGCACTCTGATGTGGCCCCCATTCGAAAGGTCGATCCGGGTGAAAATTTCCCTTGGGATCGGCTGCATCGGGCAGGGGTCGGTCACTGGGTTGAGCCTGGTCCGATCGGCGGTGGTCGTTTCTTCCAACGCGGTGACCGGGGTCAACCGGTCGAGGCGCTGCAGTCGATGCTGTCTCTCTATGGTTACGGTCTTGAGATTACAGGCGAATTCTGCGCTCAGACGGAAGGCGTGGTCGCCGCGTTCCAACGGCATTTCCGGCAAGCAAAGGTTGACGGTGTGGCCGACAGCTCGACCATCGAGACCCTACACAGGCTGCTGACCAGCCTGCCGCGTTTCGGCTGATCCAATCCCTTTTCTCGCTGTTTTCGGACCAATGAACTTAACGCCTCTGGCGGTGATTTGTTGCGGTGCCACAGGAATTCCTCATTGGGCGGCTCTAAAGGACGGGCTGAACGGCGCCGAGGGATCTGAGACGGACCTGGCGCAAACATCAACTTGAGAGACCCGGAACTGGCGGCCTGACATGGGCTCGCGGCGCTCAACTGCGCCCGCTTTGACGCGCGTGGATGCCGGTGTCTCGGCTGGAGACTGAACCTTCTCATGACACGACGACTTGTTGCTGCTGCGGCATGCATTGCAATGATTTTGACCAACGCCCAGTCCGCGCTTGCCGGTAACGAAGAGAGCCGTTTCAAGAAGCCGCTGAAGACAATTACCCGCGATGCAGGGTATCCGGCAGCGCCGTCCTTCTCGAAAAGCCCCTACAGCGCGATCATCACGAAATACGCCAAGAGTTACGGTGTCCCGGTCGATCTGGCCCATGCCGTCGTTCGCGTCGAGAGCAATTTCAACCCCAAGGCGCGTGGCCGTGCCGGGGAAGTAGGGCTGATGCAGATCAAGCCAGCGACAGCGCGGGCCATGGGCTATCGCGGCAAGACCAAGGGGCTCTACGATCCCGAGACCAATATTCGTTACGGCATGAAGTACCTCTCGATGGCCCACGAGCTGGGTGGCGGCGAGACCTGTGGCACCATCCTGCGCTACAATGCCGGGCATGGCGCCAAGCGCATGAACCCGATCTCCAAGCGTTATTGCGGCAAGGTTATCGCCTTGATCGGAAACTGAGAAGAGCTGTGCCCTTGCCATTCCTGTGACTGGACACGAGGGCTCGCCATGCTATCACCGGACGCAAGGTAAGGACGGTGATAGCATGGCGAGCCCTCGTGTCCAGTCACAGGAATGGCAGGCACAGCTCTTCCAGTTTCCGATCAAGGCGATAACCTTGCCGCAATAACGCTTGGAGATCGGGTTCATGCGCTTGGCGCCATGCCCGGCATTGTAGGCGCAGGATGGTGCCACAGGTCTCGCCGCCACCCAGCTCGTGGGCCATCGAGAGGTACTTCATGCCGTAACGAATATTGGTCTCGGGATCGGAGAGCCCCTTGGTCTTGCCGCGATAGCCCATGGCCCGCGCTGTCGCTGGCTTGATCTGCATCAGCCTACTTCCCCGGCACGGCCACGCGCCTTGGGGTTGAAATTGCTCTCGACGCGAACGACGGCATGGGCCAGATCGACCGGGACACCGTAACTCTTGGCGTATTTCGTGATGATCGCGCTGTAGGGGCTTTTCGAGAAGGACGGCGCTGCCGGATACCCTGCATCGCGGGTAATTGTCTTCAGCGGCTTCTTGAAACGGCTCTCTTCGTTACCGGCAAGCGCGGACTGGGCGTTGGTCAAAATCATTGCAATGCATGCCGCAGCAGCAACAAGTCGTCGTGTCATGAGAAGGTTCAGTCTCCAGCCGAGACACCGGCATCCACGCGCGTCAAAGCGGGCGCAGTTGAGCGCCGCGAGCCCATGTCAGGCCGCCAGTTCCGGGTCTCTCAAGTTGATGTTTGCGCCAGGTCCGTCTCAGATCCCTCGGCGCCGTTCAGCCCGTCCTTTAGAGCCGCCCAATGAGGAATTCCTGTGGCACCGCAACAAATCACCGCCAGAGGCGTTAAGTTCATTGGTCCGAAAACAGCGAGAAAAGGGATTGGATCAGCCGAAACGCGGCAGGCTGGTCAGCAGCCTGTGTAGGGTCTCGATGGTCGAGCTGTCGGCCACACCGTCAACCTTTGCTTGCCGGAAATGCCGTTGGAACGCGGCGACCACGCCTTCCGTCTGAGCGCAGAATTCGCCTGTAATCTCAAGACCGTAACCATAGAGAGACAGCATCGACTGCAGCGCCTCGACCGGTTGACCCCGGTCACCGCGTTGGAAGAAACGACCACCGCCGATCGGACCAGGCTCAACCCAGTGACCGACCCCTGCCCGATGCAGCCGATCCCAAGGGAAATTTTCACCCGGATCGACCTTTCGAATGGGGGCCACATCAGAGTGCGCAAGCACTCTTTCAGCGACGATACCGTGCCGCTTGACGCATTGGAGACACAATTCGATGACGGATTCGATCTGCTTTTCGGGAAAGTCTGGAAGGCCGCCCGGGTGCCCGGCATTGGCGATCTCGATGCCAATCGAGCGGGAATTGATGTCAGTCTCGCCGCCCCAGACACTCTTGCCCGCATGCCAGGCCCGTCGATCTTCGGGCACCATCTGCACGACGCGGCCGTCCTCGTGCACGATGTAATGGCTGGAAACCTGGCTCTCGGGGTTGCAGAGCCATGCCTGGGCACCCTCAGCCGAGGGCATGCCTGTGTAGTGGAGAAGCAGGATATCCGGGCGGTCGACGCCCACCCGTTCGTTGTGGTTGGGCGACGGACAAACTTCCGCGCCGCGATAATCGGCCTGGAAGGACGTCATGCCGCGCGGCGCGCCTTTTCGATCGCCGAATAGGCGGCATTGAACTTCGCCATCCGGTGATGGGCGACGGCATGAAACTCGGTGGGCACGCCACGGGCATGCAGCCGGTCTGGATGATTTTCAGCCGCGAGAGCGCGGTAGCGCTTTCGGATCGTCGCGAAATCATCCGAAGGCTTCACACCCAGCACGCCATAGGGATCGCCGTCCTGATGGATGTGCCGCTCGGTGATCGCCTCGAACCGCTCTTCCGAGATGCCGAAAATCTCCGCGATCCGGGCGAGGAAGTCGAGCTCCTTCTCATGCACAAGGCCATCTGCCTTGGCGATGTGGAACAGGGCATCGATGATATCCTCGAGCACCGGGCAGAAATCGTCGCAAGTCCGGCACATCCCTGCGAGGTTCTTCGGATAGGTCTCGAAACCGGCGACGTCCTGGCGGGCAAGGTTATAAAGCCGGGCTACGTTGCGGGCCTCTTCCGGCGGGAATTCGAAGATCTTGCGGAAGGCCTCAACTTCGGCATTCGAGACGACGCCGTCAGCTTTCGCCATCTTCGCCGAAAAGAGCGATGATCGCCACGGAGAAGGAAATGCTGGCGGTGTTCCGGGTCGCCTTCGAACATCGTCCGAACGGACTCGACGATGCTGCCGATGACGTTGCCAGCCGCATCACCGATTGCGCCGGCAAGTGCAGAAGACGATATTTGTTCACAGGCGAAATCAAAGTATGTTGAAAGCTTGACCAAATATACCCAGAAAAAGCAAGGAGCTGGGCCCTGAAGCGAGGATTAAACTTTCTTCATCTTGAATCCGTTTTCGCTGAACTCACCCTCATCTGACATCCGCCAAAGCTTTCCAATCGATTATCCACAGACGCCGTCCCGTTGCCCGACTGCGGATTGAAACGATTATATCTCGGATTGCCCGCACTCATTGCAGCGAAATGCCCGATTTCGCTTGAATTTTTCGCTTTTTTACGGGATCCGCCGCGCCTATCGCATCCATTTGCCACCTGAACACTGCAGTGAGCACGGGCGATGGAAGACGTCCGAGGAGGATCGATGGCCAGCGGAGAGCCGCGAAATGTTTGAACCGACCGGGGGCCTTGCGCCTGTCTGTCGTCCGCCGTTGGCGGATTGATCGAGCGATACACCGACATCGCACCCGAAATCGAGCTCGTCGCCTACACGTCAGGTTTTCGCGGCCTGCTGATGGATGGTACAAGATCGAAGATCATCCGAAGAAGATGCGCGACGAAGGCCCATGTCCTGCATCGCTACGGCGGCCCGCCGATCGGCAACAGCCGTGTGAAACTTACGAATGTCGCCGATTGCGTGAAGCGCGGTCTCGTCAAGGAAAATGAGAACCGCTTCGGGTCGCCAAGCCGAGCGTCTGGCGGCCGACGGCGCCGTCCAGCCTTCAGCACCATCGCAGGGGCGGTGACGACACCAACACGGAACCGCCGCCGACGATCTGGCCAGCTTATCTCGGCGCCAACGGCTACGAGGACCTGACCGTCGTTGGCATGCCGAAGGCCGGGTCGACAACGACGTCTACCCGATCAGAGCGGACGCTTGGCGCCTGCGACGGCCGGCGCGAAGGTCGGTGCCGGGTAGCTTCGACCATGTTTCCAACGAACAGAGCGCGTCGCCGCGCACGCTGGTGACTCATCGAGGTCATGGGCCGCGCAGCTGCGGCCGGTCGACGGCAGCCACCGCCGGACGCCTGCATGTGGCGAGCGCACGCAGCACAATGCAGTACGTCGAAGGCTCCATGATGAACCAGGAGCTAGAAGAACGTCGATGGCCTCTATCTTCCCGAAACCCAATTTTCTCGACATGGAGGGTGAGGCTGCCCACGGCCGCTGAAGGAGATCATGGACCGGACCGGCTTCGTCGCGCTGCTTCGTGTCGGAAGGTGCCTGCATGGACGAGATTCGTCGCCGACCGGAGGCCGCAGGCGAGGAAAATCAAGCGTGAGCGCCTTCGGACACGTGAAGCTCGAGCACGATGCAAGATGTTCGGCAACTGGTTCCCAGAAGCACTTTGCCGAGCTTCTCGACGAGCGGTGA
>JBJIOA010000030.1:0-30592 GCA_045377275.1 Allorhizobium sp.
CTCGTCGAAAAAGCCCTTCACATCTGGCTTGCCTGTCATCGTCTCGACCCTCCTGGAAAATGGCGCAGGCGGAACACGGGTCCCGCACTCATTATATGTTCAGACATATATATCTTCATATTAACGAAATAAACGCGCAGGCTGCTCTTCGGTCGCTCGGCTCAGTCGGATTGAGTTCGGTGTGGGCACGGCGTTGCCCGATGTGCAGATGAGCACCGGATTATTGCGGCCCTAGCAGCACGTTCATCTGAGCTTCGTTCGACATTCCGGCGAAGGCGTCGGTGCGATATGGCTTCTCGCTGCACTTTTGACCTATCGCATCACGCAGCGCGAGGTTGAACGCGCGCTCCACGCGCGCCTTCGTGCATCCGAGGGTGCGGTCGCGGATGAATGACTTTGCTCAGCCGAAGCTCGACATGACCGAATGGACCGCAGAGAACACGAAATTGCTTCGTTTCTTGAATGTGCAGGGACCCCGCCGGTTTTCATCGTAGAGACAGCGCAGGGAAAAGAAGTTCCGGGTTCAAGGACCGTTGCTGAGTTCGGCATTGACAATCTGTTCGGTCGGCTGGAAAACCCGCGTCAGCTTGACCCTACATTCCAAGAGAACAGCGACTAAGGATCGCCTGATCCGTCACCCAAAGCGAGGATGCGGTTGCCCGCAGGCTCGGGCAGCCGTCTTAAAACTCTCGCGGACGGACTTTGTCCCATCCGACCCGATGCGGCCTTGGAAGCGGCAGAGGTAGGCGAGTTTGAAGTCTGTGCAATTTTCAGTGCGCCGCGACCTTCAATTTGGCCTGTTCGAGTGACCAGTACTCCATATCGAAGAGGTCGGCCTCCCCAATCGGTGTGAACTTGCCGTATGCCTCGGCTGCGTTGATTGCGCGTGTTGCTTGCTCGCAGAGGTCTCCGCCGATCCTTGCCGCTTTTTGCGTGCTTCCGAGGGCGTACATGCCCTTGTGGCGAACAATGATCACCCGTGGATAGACGTCGAGCATCTGCTTCGGCTCGGTTTGACGTGCGGCATTGCGCTCGAAATACGATTTGTAGCGGTCAGCGTAAGCATCGAGTGCCTTGCGGATAGCTGCGTCATCTGCGTCTGCCTCGATGATCATCGGCCAGGGCTTGATCCGGATGACGTGGTCCGGTGTCACAGTGCCTCGCCGCGCGATGTCCTCAAGCCGCTCGTTGGCGACATAGTCTCTGATGGCAGATGTAGAGCGATAGTCCAGGAAGACGGCTTTCTCGAATGGTGAATTCGACTGTGACAAGGCGCGTTCCAACCGAAGTTTGAGAGCCTGATCCTCTTGGCCATCATTGCTCTGCGGCCCGGTCAGCGTGACGCCTGCACGCTCGAGTTCTTGCTCTGCCATCGTCACGAATTCGATCATCAGCTCATAGGACGTACGAGCGTCGTTCGCGAAGGTGAAAAGCCCGTGGTTTTCAAGCCATAGCCCTTCGCAGCCTTGATTTTCCTGATAGATGAGGTCGCCCGCAATAGAGAGGTCAAATCCCGGCATGACGTAAGGGACATAAGCGACGCGGCTGCCGTAGATGCGCTTTACGGTTTCGCGCATGTCCGGCTGGTCGGCCAGCGCGAGAATCGCCGTCGCGTGTGTGTGATCGACAAATGTGAAGGGCAGGAAGGCATGCAGCAACGCTTCGACCGATGGGTTCGGTGCATCCGCTGCGATCAGGTTCCGGCGTAGCAGCGCGACCATGTCGGGATCGGAGAGCTTTGGCCCGTCGCGCACCTCAAGCAGGGGAGCGAGCTGCACAGCTGGAAGTCCTGGCGCTTCGATCGTGTCGAGATCCCATCCGCTGCCTTTGATGTGCATCAGTTCCGAGCCATCCTCGGCGACAACTTTCACGGATGTGTTGCCGCCGCCATGGAGGACGAGATCAGGATCACCACCGATGATGCGGGAGGAATAGATCCGAAGGCCGAGGGCATCACTTTGTCCGGCTGCACGTGCGGCTTCCACATAGCGGTTTGCGTCTTCGTCGTTCCAGCGGCTTTGCATCGGCATATCCTGTCTCTTGAATGAAGTCGGCGGGCAGCCAAAGCAGCCCGCCGTAAGTTCGTCAGCTAGTTAGAAGTCGAAGTTGCCGATGTTGTCCTTGGTAAAGACGGTCCGCTCCGGAAGCAGGATGATGCCATTGCCCTCCGCCTCGTAGTCGTAACCCTGGACGCTGTTTGTCGAGACTTCGACGGTGCCGACGCCTGGGATCTCCAGCTTGTCGCCAACCTTCATCGGTCCGTTCTTCAGGACGTGATCGGCGACGTAGACTGAGATCTTGCCCTGTTGCGTCACGTCCCAAAGGCCGAAGCGCTGGATCGTGCCGCGCTCGATATAGGGGCGCATGACATTCGGCGTGGAGAAGCCGACAATCGTCACGCCTTCGGCACGATTGAGGTTTTCGGCGGCCTGCGCCGCAGCAGGAAGCGCATTGGCGTCAGGCGCGATGATCGCATCGAGGTCGGGATAGGTCTGCAGAATGCTTTCGGCTGTCTGCAAGGACTTCTGCGCATCATTGTAGCCATATTGGGTAGTGACGATCTCCCAACCCGGGTGCTCCTTGGCAATCTTCTGCTTTGCCGCTTCCGCCCAGGCATTCTGGTCGGTGACGGTCGGGCTCGAGTAGAAGAAGGCAACCTTTGCCTTTTCCTTCGTCACGCCCTCGGCTGCCATCTCGACCAGCAGGCTACCGAGCTGCTCCGGCGTTCCCTGGTTGATGTAGTAGCTCCGGCAATCCGGATTGACGTCGCTGTCCCAGGTCATGACCAGAACGTCGCGTTCCATGGCGCGCTTCAGAGCAGGGCACAGACCGTCAGGCGAAACCGATGATACGATCAGTGCATTGTATCCCTGGTTGACATAGTTATTGATGAACTGCACCTGGCCCGAAACACTCGGCTCAGTCGGACCGTCATAGGTCACCTTGGCGCCGAGCTCTTCGCCGGCTTTGACGGCACCTGCGCCACCCGAGGTGAAGAAGCCGACACCGACCAGCTTGGGGATGAAGGCAATCTGGTTTTCGGCATTGGCCGAGCCCGCGCCCAGCATGGTTCCGGCAGCAAGAACGCTCGCCAGAGCGCCTGATTTCAACATGGTCTTGATCATTTACTTTCTCCTCCTGAAGTGACCGTTGCCGTAGGCTTTTTCTGTTGCCGGGCAACGGCGATGAAATCGGCCAGCATTGCGCTCCCATGGCGCAATGCGACCGCGACAACCAGCAACCCTCCCGAAAGTGCGCTGGAAATCTGGCTGGGAACCCCGGCTGCCTGCAGACCCTGCTGCAGATAGCCGATGACGAATGTTGCAAGGAGCGTGCCGAGGATTGAGCCCTGGCCGCCATAGATCGATGCGCCACCGAGGACGGCCGCGGTGACTGCCGGCAGCAGCGTCGAAGAGCCCAGATCAACGCGGGCGGAGCCGAAATAGGCTGACATCACGAGACCGGCGATCGCGGCTGAAAGGCCTGTGACCACATAAGTGATTGTCTGAACGCGTCTGACGGGAATACCGGCGAAGCGTGCCGCGTCCTCGGACTGACCCGCAAGGAAGACGGTGCGACCGAAACGCGTGAAATGCAGCAGGACAACAAGAACGAAGGCGAGCGCGAGGAAGAGTGTGAGCGACGCAGGCAGCCCGAGAAACTCGGCATATCCGAAGGCGTTGAAAGCATCGGGGAAGTTGCCAATTCCCTCGTAGCCACCAGCCCCGACAAGTCCGGATGCAACTGTGGCCGTGCCCTGGAACAGATAAAGGCTTCCCAGTGTGACAACGAGCGGCTGGATTTTCGACAGGTGAACAAGCGTCGCATTGAACAGGCCACAGATGCCGCCCGTTGCGAGTGCCAAAGCAATCGCCAGCGGTAAAGGGACGCCGTAGAATGTAGCAACGCCGAAGATGATGGCGGCCAGGCCGATCACCGAAGCGAAGGACACGTCGATACCTCCGGCTATGATGACCAGCGTAAGCGGCAGGGCGACCATCCCGATCTGGATGAAGTCGGAGGTGCCGTAGATCAGGTTGGCGACGTTCAGGAACCTCGGATTGATCATCCCGAAGACCGCGAGTTCAATAACAAGCATGGCAAGGAGAGCGGTCTCCCAGCGAAAGAAGAGATTCTTCATCGGGCAGCCTCCGCAGTGCGTGCTATTTTCTGTTCGGGAGATGGCGAGCGTTCATGGACCGCATAGCGGCGGGCACGGATGCGCCGATCAATGAGCTGCCGGATCCGGCCATCAAGCAGCAACACGCTCAAGAGCAGTGCGCCGGCGATGAAGTCGTTCCAGTAGGCGGGAATTTTCAGGAAGACGAGAGCACTGTCGATCGAGGTGATGAAGATCACCGCGGCAAAGACGCCAGCGACCGAGCCTGTGCCACCAAGGAGGCTGACGCCGCCGAGCACGTTGACGGCAATAGCCTTCAGCTCGATCCCGTTGCCGGCCTGGTTCGGGATAAATCCGATCTGGGCTGCAAAGACGAGGCCAGCGAGAGCGGAGCATATGCCTGTCGCCACGAAAGCTGCAAACTGGACACGGCGCACGGGGACGCCCAGATGGTGAGCGGCTGCCTTGTTGTCGCCTACAGCGTAGAAGAAGCGACCGAACCGTGTCTTGCGAAGGCCAATCCAGGTCAGAACGACGAGCGCAAGGACGACGACCGTAAGAGAAGAAAAGCCAAAGCCGAGATTGGCAGCCAGTGCCTTCAGGCCTTGCGGGAGGTCTTCGATCCACCGACCGCCCGTCATGACCAGCATGATGCCACGGTAGAGGCCAAGCGTTCCAAGTGTCGCGACGATGGAGGGGATGCCGAGATAGGCAACCATCAGACCGTTGAATGCGCCGGCGAGGGCGCCTGTCAGAAGGCATGCAGCGATCGCCAGCGGCAGGCTCATACCAGCATTCAACGAGAGGCCGAGAACGGCTGCGCTCAAACCGAGGATCGAGCCACTCGAGACGTCGATGTTGCGCGTCAGGATGACGATCATGGTGCCGAGCGAGATCAGCATCAGGACAAGGCTGCTCGAAAGGACAGAGGAAAGCGTGGCGCCAGACAGGTAGCCCGGTGCCGCAGCGCCGATGGCGGCATAGGCGAGGGCAAGAACGAGAATGAGGGTTGCGACGCGGTTCTTGGCAAAAAGGTCAAGCATGACGGGCCTCCGAAGCGCCGAAGGCAAGCCGCGCAATCGCATCGACCGAGATGTCGTCCTTCAGTTCGCCCCCTTGCCGTCCGAAGGCCATGACTTCGACCCGGTCGGCCAGTTGCTCGATTTCGTCGAAGTCGGAGGAGATGAGGACGATCGCCACCCCTTCGAGGGCAAGTTTTTCGATAAGATTGTAGATGTCGTTGCGTGCCGCAACGTCGACGCCACGTGTCGGTTCGTCGAGGATCAGCACCTTCGGTCGTGCCGCAAGGCATTTCGCCATCAGCACCTTTTGCTGGTTGCCGCCCGACAGGCCGCGCGCCTCCTGGCTGGAGCCGCTGCATTTAATGCCCATGGACTGACGAAACGCCTCAAAGCTCTTTCTCTCGGAGCCCGGGCGCAGAAAGAAGGGCAGGCGGTGTACGAGATAAGAAGAGACGTTCCAGAAGAGAGGGGCTTCGAGGAAGAGCCCATGCTGCTGGCGATCCTCCGGCAAATAGACAAGCCCGCGATCGATGCAGAGGCGTGGAGACCTCTTCCTGAGCTCCTGTCCATCAAGTGTGACTGTTCCTGCCGACTGATGTCTCAGGCCGAACAGGGTTTCGGCGAACTCTGTTCGTCCCGCGCCAACGACGCCGGCAAGCCCCAAGATCTCGCCACTGCGGACCTGAAGACTGATGTCCTGAAATCCTTCACCACTCAATCCGGACACGGAAAGGCGAGGCGCATCAGTGTTGTCTGCGACGCGTTGCTCTCGAATCCTCGAAGGTGTCGCGCCGATCTGGACCCGACTCATCGCTTCGACGATGGCTGCATCGGTATAACTGTCGAGAGACCCTGAAAGCACGATAAGACCATCCCGCAAGACGCTGATCGTCCCGCAGATTTCCCGGATCTCGCGCAGCTTGTGGGAGATGAAGAAAATGCCGACTCCCTGCGCCTGCAGCTTACGAACACGCTCGAACAATGCGCTGGTTTCGAATGGGGTCAGTGCCGATGTGGGTTCATCCAGAATGAGGACGCGTGCGTCGCGAACAAGGCCGCGCAAGATCTCGACAATCTGTCGTTCCGCGATCTCCAGGGCTGCAGCCTGCCCATCGAGATCAATCGTTACGGAGAGCTCGGCGATGAGTTGCTCGACACGAGGTCGAAGGGTCCGTGGCGAGGGCCGGAGGCCAAGGCAGATGTTCTCCAGAACAGTCTGGTTGGGCAGAATGTGCGCTTCCTGCGGCACGAGATAGAGACCGAGTGCCTGAGCCTGGGCGGGCGATGCATGCGTTAGTGCTTGTCCGGCGATCTCGATTGAGCCTGAATTGGCCGCGATCACACCAGACATGATCTTCATAAGTGTCGATTTGCCTGCGCCATTGCCGCCGAGGAGGGCGTGAACCTCTCCGGCTTGCAAATCGATCGAAACGCCTTTCAGCACGGGGATTGCGCCGTAGGATTTCCAGATTTCGGTGAGCTTCGCGACCCTCCCGGTCGTCTGGCTACCTGTCATGCTGCACCTGTTCATATGTATGTTCTGGTAATCAAATGATCATAACGGTTTGGGTTCGTCAACATGTTCGCGAGAGCGGGATAGTTCCTGATGTCACAATGTTGCGCTGCAAATGATGAATTTTTGCTGGAAATCAGATGATTAGGTGCGGGAGAATTTTTTCTGCCAAACTCGACGTTGACGGATCAAATGTTTGTTTGATATTCAAATGATCAATTGAGGCCAAGGGAGCCCTGACGCGATGGCATCGGAAAATGGTGAATGGAGTTATGCGGACGCAGATGAGGAAATCCTCACGCGGATCGCATGGTACTATTACAACGATGGCCTGACGCAGAATGAGATCGGCGACAAGCTCAATATGTCGCGAATCAAGGTGTCCCGTCTCCTGGAAAGCGGGCGGCGATCCGGGATAATCCAGGTGCGCATCAACTCGCGCTACCAGGGTTGCCTTACGCTCGAGCGGCAAATCAAGGAACGTTACGGACTGCTGGAAGCCTATGTTGTTCCGCAGCTCCCCGATCAGGATCCGAGTGATCGCCTTGGTCAGGCTGCTGCACAATTTCTGATGCAAAGGCTTCAGACGAATGATCTGCTCGCCGTCGGCTGGGGGGCAACGGTTTCGAATACAATTCAACGCCTTGGACATCTGGCAAACGAGCGCAATATCGGCCTTGTCAGCCTGACCGGGGGCGTCGGTACCTATGTCGACGGCATGCGCACAGCCAACTGGGGAAGCAGCGTCCACCTTGTTCCCGCGCCGCTTGTCGTTCGCGATCCTGATGTTGCGCGCAATCTTTCTTCCGAGCCTGCGGTTGCCAATCTCCTCGATATGGCGCTGAACGCGAGCTACCAGCTGGTGGGTATTGGTGAACTGTCCGCAGCCTCGACAGTCGTGCGCTCCGGCTATGTGAGTCCCGATGAGGTGGAGCCTCTGCGCCGGAAAGGTGCTGTCGGCGATATCCTGTGCCAGTTCTACAATGAACGTGGCGAGCCGCTTGATCTGCCTCTCCATGACAGGGTTATCGGCGTCAAACTGGCCGCCTTGTCACGCGCCGAGAAGGTCGTGGCGGCAGCTGGTGGTACGCACAAGGTGCAAGCCATCCACGCCGCATTGCGTGGCAAATTCGTCGGCATCCTGATTACCGACGAGACTACGGCTGCCGGCCTGCTTGAAATGAAGGACTGAAATCATGACCACTTCCTATCTGCTCGCAGTCGATGCCGGAACAGGCAGCGGGCGCGCCGTTGTGTTCGACGAGAACGGAAACCAGGTCGCGAGTGCACAGCAAGAATGGTGGCATAAGGCAGATCCGCGTTTTTCCGGCTCCATGGATTTTGATGTCGAGGGGAACTGGTCTCTTCTTTCGCATGCGATACGGGCGGCCATCGCAGAAGCCGGTATCAAGGCTGGTGATATCAAGGCTGTCAGCGCGACCAGCATGCGCGAGGCGATCGTTGCCTATGATCGCAGCGGCCAGGAGATCTGGGCCTGCGCCAATGTCGATAGCCGCGCGGTCAATGAAGTGCGGGACTTGAAAAGGGAATTCCCTGAACTGGAGCGAGAGCTCTATGAGAAAAGCGGACAGACTTTTGCGCTTGGGGCTTTGCCCAGACTTTTATGGCTCAAGCGCAACCTGCCGGAAATCTTTGGCCGCATTCATCGCATCAGCATGTTGTCTGATTGGGTTCTGGCCCGTCTCTCCGGTGTCATCGCCAGCGAGCCCTCCAATGCGGGAACGACCGGCCTATACAGTCTGACGGCGCGCGACTGGCTGCCAGATGCCATGGCCAAGGCCGGCCTGCGCGAAGACATCTTTCCAGAGAGCGTCGAGCCGGGAACCATGATCGGTCGGGTGACCGAAAAGGCCGCGCTGGAAACGGGACTGGAGGCGGGAACACCCGTCATCATGGGCGGTGGCGACTGCCAGACTGGTGCGGCGGCAATCGGCGTTGTGCGGGAAGGGGACTGCGCCGTGCTTGGCGGCACGTTCTGGCAGCAGGTCGTCAATGTCGGTCTTAATGTATCCGATCCTTCGATGGACCTGCGGATCAATCCGCATGTGGTGACCGGGCTTAACCAGGCCGAGGCGATCAGCTTCTTCGTGGGCGCCGTCATGCGCTGGTTCCGGGACAGCTTTGGTGCGGAAGAAATAGCCGCTGCCGGACCTGACGCAGACGCCTACACGCTGCTGGAGCAGAAGGCAGCATTGATTCCGCCTGGCGCCTACGGGATCATTCCCGTGTTCTCGGACGTCATGCACTACGGCAATTGGTACCACGCTGCGCCTTCCTTGCTCAACCTGTCGATCGATCCCGAAAAGTCCGGCAAGGCGGCCATCTTCCGGGCCTTGCAGGAGAATGCAGCCATCGTTGCTGCACGCAATCTCGCCGCCATTTTCAGGCTGACGGGGAAGACACCCGGAAGGATCGTTTTTGCTGCGGGTGCGTCGAAGTCTGCCCAATGGTCACAGATCCTGTCTGATGCCACGGGGCTGCCTGTCGTGACACCCGTCGTGAAGGAGGCAACTGCCCTCGGATGTGCTGCTTCCGCTGCGATCGGCATTGGCCTCAGACGCGATTTTATCGAGGCTGCGGAAAGCTGGGTTCGCTGGGACAAACAGTTCGAACCAAATCCAGCGCACAAGGCCATCTATGATGACGCGGGCGACCGATGGGCACGCGCCTACGCATTGCAGCGCCAGCTCGTCGACGAGGGCATCACCACGGCCATGTGGAAGGCACCCGGCCTCTGAATTTCAAGACAGAACAACAAGTCAGGATTAAAGATATGCTCATTCAAATGGTCGCGATTCACGTCAAACAAGGCCATGTCGACAAGTTTCTCGATGCTTTCCGGATCAACTATGAAGGCACCCGCCGAGAGCCGGGAAACCTTCGCTTTGACGTGCTACGCAGCCCCGAGGATGACCACAGCTTTGTGATTTACGAGGTATTCAAGTCTGCAGAGGCGCTAGATGAGCACCGCAAGACCGCGCACTATTTGGAATGCGTCCGTCGCATTGATCCCATCATCACGGGGCCGCGCACAAAAACCTTCTACAATGTCGAGATGGCGGATTTCCTGACGGCCTGACCCATTCGGTTAGCGCGACCTTGCAATCGGATGGTATGTCGTGCTTTTCGGCGAACGAATTTCGGACGGACATATTGAATGCCCGTCCGTTTCGTCTGCTCCTGCTTCAGATGGATCTGATGGCACCGCCATCCACGCGGATCTTGCTTCCCGTGACATAGGAGGCTGGCTCGGAGGCCAGGAAGATGGCAACGGCGGCAAATTCCTCCGGCCGGCCGTAACGTCCGGCCGGAATGCCGGCTGCGGATTCGGCGGCGACCTCCTCGACACTCTTGGCTGAACGGCTGGCTGCGGCTGCGTCGAGTTCGTCCACCCTTTGCGTGTGAATGCGCCCTGGAAGAATCACGTTTACAGTCACGCCGTCCGCAGCGACTTCCGCAGCAAGTGTTTTTGACCAGCCGATCAAGGCCGAGCGGATGCCGTTGGACAGCGCCAACCGTGCGATTGGCTGCTCCACGCCGGAGGAAGCGATCGATATGATCCGACCCCAGCGTTTTTCCCGCATGCCGGGCAGGAGACTGGTGGTGATATGGAAGATGTTGGCGGCCATGGTCTCGAAATGAGTAAGCCAGTCCGTTCGTTTCGCATCGATGGCTGCAGCCGGCGGCGGGCCGCCAGAATTGTTGACGAGGATGTCGACGCCCCCATCTGCTAAGAGCGACTGGACGGCCTTATTCACGCTGTCGATGTCGGAGAGGTCGAGCTGGAGTGGGATGACGGGACCGGCCGTTGGTGCGAGCTCGGAAGCCCAAGCCGATATGGCTGAGGTGTTGCGGGCGGCGGCATGGACCGTCACCCCTTCTTCCGCGAGTCCTCGGGCGATCGCGGCACCCAGTCCGCGGCTTGCACCCAGCACGAGAGCGGTTTTGTTTTTCAAGCCGAGTTCCATCAGCCGAGCTCCTTCAATCGCCTGTCCTGTCGCGCAATCAGGCGCTCAATCTCGCTGATATCAGCGGGAGACAGGGCTCCCCCCGGTTTGCGCAGGGCCGGCGTGGCAATCGCGCCGCGTTTCGCCATGATGTATTTCCGGATGGAAAGGCCGAGGCCCGGTTGCTGTTCGTAGCGAGCAAGCGGAAGATAAGCGTCGAAGATGTCCTGCGCGCGCTCCGGATTTCCCTGCTCGCTATAATGAACGACGTCGCGCATCATTTCGGGATAGGCAAAGCCTGTCATCGCACCGTCTGCCCCGCGCGCCATCTCTTCCGGCAGGAAGACGCCGCCATTGCCGCACAGGATTGATATGCGTCTCTTGCCGGACGTCTCCGAGGCTGTCCTTAGTGCGGTAATCTTGGACAGGCCGGGCCAGTCCTCGTGTTTCAGGCAGACGCAGGTTGGGATCTGATCGATGATCGTCTGGATGACGGAGACGGGGATGGTGACGCTCGTGACGAGCGGGAAATCCTGCAGCACGAAAGGCGTATCGCCGATAAACTCCGCCGCCTGCTTGTAGTAGGTTACGATCTGCTGATCGTTGCGCAGGGACGAGGGGGAGCGATCATCACACCTGCCGCACCGTCATCCATGACCATCGACGTCAGGGCCTGCATCTGGGCAAAGCCTGCAGCAGAAACACCTGCAACCACCGGAACGCGGCCATCGACCCTGCGGAGGATACGGCGGACATAGGTCTGAGATTCCTCGATGGTGAGCTTCTGCGCTTCGCCCATCATCCCAAGCACGGTCAGTCCCGTTGCGCCGCGCTCGAGGTAGAAATCGACCATGCGGTCCGTGCTGTCCAGATCGAGATCACCCGTCTCCGTGAAAGGGGTGAGGGCTATGACGTAGACGCCTTTTGCCTCTTCATTCAGCCTCATCATTGGCTGTCTCCTTGATGTTTCGGATATCGTGCATGGCCAAAAAAGCCTTCGGGCTGGCCGATCATCTCCTCGAGCCCCATGCGCTCGATGAGCAACCGGGCTTGTCTGTCGGCTTCTGCGACGACCTCATCGAGGTCGGTCAGCAGGGGGCGGCCACCTTCAAGCAGGATCTGCCCGTCGATCACGACGGTGTCGACGTCATTGCCATTGGCGAAGTAAGCCAGGCGGAAGATCGGCATCTGGTAGGGCGCGAGGTGGGGGCGCTGCATATCGACCACCACGATATCGGCCTTCTTGCCGACTTCGAGGGAGCCAAGGTCCCGGTCGATCCCCAGGGCTGTCGCGGCATCTATCGTCACCATTTCAAGGGCCTTGCCCGGAGGCAAAACTGAGGGATCGCGGAAGTGGGTGCGGTGGTAATGCATGCATTGCTGCATGTGCCGGAACATGTCCGCCGACCGGTCCGGCGCAGTTGCATCGGAACCGATGGCCACCACAGCACCGGCCTCAATCAGTTCGATCGCCGGGCATCGACCAAGAATGGAGGCGATCGCGCTCGGATTGTGGGCAATGCGGGTACCGGTGTCGGCTATGATGCGGATCTCTTCTGGCGTGATGTCGATGGCGTGGGACAGAAGCGCGTCTGGTCCGAGGCTGCCGAGCTTTTCGGCGCGGGAGATTGAGCCCTTCCAGTGACCATCCTGGGTGAAGACCACGCCCGCTTCGCGCGAGAGCGCCCGTACGGCCTTGGTTTGGGCGACTGCGGCTTCGTAGTCTGCGGCTGACATGTCGCGCTGATGTTCGTCACGCAGGACGGGGGTGAGCAATGCGATCTTCAGGCGTCCGCGCCCGTGCCACATATCAAGCAGTTTCCGGCTGACGGCAAACTGCTCCTCGAAGGTTACAGGCCGTTCTGACGCCCTGCCGTCGTGCCACGATGCATAGGTTCGCGGATGCGGAGGGCGGGTTGGTCCGACGGCGACGACCGAGCGCGTGCCGACGGCTGCGACGCCCTCGCAGTGGGCGCTCCCATAGGCAACGTCATCCGTCCGCATGATCGTGTCGCCGCCGCCGAGAAGCGAAACGCCGGTGGTGACGCCGAAGCGCAGCCGCTCGAGGGCTGCAAGCCGCGCCTCCGCAAACCAGAATTCCGGTGTCGAGCCAACGGTATAGGCAGCGTTGCAGATCTCTTCCCAGTGATTGCCTTGCTCCATGCCCATGGTCTTGATCAAGCCGTGGCCGGCATGGGCATGCACGTCGATCATGCCGGGCATCACCACCTTGCCGTGGGCGTCGATATGGCGCTCGGCCTGGTATTCATTCGCGATCTCGTCCGCGTGCCCGACCGCGACGATGCGATCGTCGAGAACGGCGAGCGCACCCTTGTCGAGAACGCGGCGACTGCCGTCCATGGTGAGGATGGTTCCGCCGCTGATGATCAGATCGACGCGCCTCATGCTGCTGTCTTCCCGGACTGGAAGTCAGGGAGCCGGGTCACGTCGATCACGCAATCTTGTCGCATGCGCCAGTCCGGCCAGGACCCGGACAGGCCTGTCACCCTCAGGGGATTGTAGAGATAGAGCCATGGGGGATCCACTTGCAGCGCGCGGAAGGCCTTCTCGAAGATCTCCGCACGTTCACGTGGATCAACAGTTGCCCGCCCCGCGTCGAGCAAGTCTTCGGCCTCGGCATTGTGAAAGCCCAGCCACCAGGAGCCTTGGGCTCTGTGATCGATCTTCTCGGCTAGGATGCGGAAGGTGCTCAAGGGGCTTGAATCGAAGACGCACATGTCGCGCACCTGCTTCAGGCGGACACCATGCGCATAGGCTTCGCGGTCTGTGTGGCGGTGAACGTTCAGCGTCACACCAATTGGGGCAAGCTGCTCCGCAAGAGCGGCCGTCAGCGCCTCGGCCTCATCGGGAAGGCGTGTCGGGCAATCGACCTCGATGGTCATGCCTCCGCTGAACCCTGCTTCGGCAAGCAGTTCTTTCGCCTGATCCTGATCAGCGCGCAGATCCTCCGATGGCATGCTGCCGAAATGTGCGGGGCTGACGAAGCCGGTCAGTGGCTTTGCTGCACCTCTCACCACCCGATCGATCAGGGCCTGGCGGTCGATCGCCAGATTGAGAGCGCGGCGAACGCGGCTGTCGGTAAGCGGTCCTTTGAAAGCATTGAAGAGATAGATGATGGCGACGGGCACGAGCGATGTGACGCGTGTATGCTTAGCCGTTTCTTCGAGCGCCTTGGAGGCTTCGAAATCGAGGCTGTTTGCCACCTGCGCCTTGCCGGAGATCAGCATCTCCAGTCGCGCTTCCCGGTTTGGCTCCAAGCGGAACGTTAGTTCAGCATTGGCTGGTCGTTCGCCATGCCAGCCATCGAAACGTTCGAGGTGAAGGGCTTGGCCGGGTTCGTAAGAAACCAGACGATAGGGGCCCGTGCCGACCGGCTGCGATGTGTCTCCCGCCTCGTAGCGGTCCAGTGCTGAGGGAGCGACCACGTAGCCGTAAACCAGGATGTCGAGAAGATCGGCGATCGGCTTCGACAAGCGGATGGTGACGGTCAGGGGACCGACTGCTTCGATCTCCGCGTCTCCGAGATATTGATGCCAGACCCCGGGCGCCCCGAGTGTGTAGCCTTTGTCAGGACGGGCCATGCGTATCAGCGATTGGCAGACGGCCGCCGCATCGCAGGGCGTGCCATCATGAAAGCTCAAGCCTTCCCTCAGCTTGAACGTCCACTGTCGCGCATCTGGTGTGACATCCCAGGAGCTTGCCAGTGCCGGCACGTAGCCACCATCCTTGCCGTAGCGCACAAGCCCGTCGAACAGGGTGTCGAAGACGGCCAGCATGTCATTCGCATCGGTGCAGTCATGCGGATCTTCGAGGGAAAGGCGGGGTTGGACAATGACGACGGGCGAACTCACTGGCTTTTCCTTTCGGCATCATTCCGATCGTGGAGGTGGCATGCAACAGCGCTGCCATCCGGCTGGGGCGTCAAGACAGGACGCTCGATCGCACACCGATCGAAGGCCATGGGGCAGCGGGTTCTGAAGCAGCATCCGGAGGGTAGGCGCAGTGCGCTTGGGACTTCGCCAACGATCTCGATCTTCGGCTTAGCCAATGACTTGTCGATGGTCGGGGCAGCCGAAAGCAGAACCTGCGTGTATGGATGTTTCGGTTGGCTGAACAACTGGTCGCGGCTGGCCGTCTCCACCATGAAGCCGAGATACATAACCCCGATCCGGTCGGCGATGTGGTGAACGACCGAGAGGTCGTGCGAGACGAAAAGATAGGAGAGGCCGAACTCGTCGCGCAGGTCCATCATCAGATTGAGGATCTGTGCCTGGATCGAGACGTCGAGTGCCGAGACGGGCTCGTCGGCGATGATGATCTTTGGCCGAACCGACAATGCGCGTGCGATGCCGATCCGCTGCCGCTGACCTCCAGAAAACTGATGCGGGTAGCGTCCAGCCTGTTCGGCGTTAAGGCCGACCTTTGCCAGCAGCGCGATGGCCTCGTCATGCAGTTCGCGCCGGCTGAGCTTGCCGCCGGCCTGAGCGCGTCTCGGCTCCATCACGATGTCCCTGACCCGCTGCCGCGGGTCGAGAGAGGCATAGGGGTCCTGGAAGATCATCTGCAGCTTGCGGCGGATGGGGCGCATTTCGCGAAACTGCATCCGGGAGATGTCTTCACCGTCAATCCGGATCTCGCCTGCGGTCGGCTCGTAGATCCGGGCTATCGTCTTTGCCACAGTCGACTTGCCGCAGCCGGATTCTCCCACCAGCGCCATGACTTCGCCAGGCGCAATCGACAGGTCGACGCCGTTCACCGCCCGTAACTGCTTTTGGGGAGCGAGAAGCTTTCCCTTTCCGAACTGTAGACGATCGAAAAGACCTCCTACAGGAAAGGCTTTGACCAGGCCTCGAACATCGAGCACGGGGGTCGTCATGTCGCCGTCTCCTCCAGCGGGAAGTGGCAGGCTGCATCGAGCGAGCCGCGCACGGGGGTGAGCGCCGGCGTTTCTGCCGAGCAGATGGCCTGGGCCCGGAAGCACCGGTCCCTGAAGCTGCACCCCTCACCGAGCGTGCGGATGTCAGGGACTGTGCCAGGGATTTGGCTGAGGCGTGCCCGCCGATCGGTGATCTTCGGAATGCTGTCCAGGAGCCCGCGCGTATAGGGGTGGGCGGGGGATTGGATGATCTCGCTCGTGAGCCCCCTTTCCACGACCTTGCCGCAATAAAGCACAACCACCCGGTCCGCCATCTCGGAGACGACGGCGAGATCGTGCGTCACGAGGATCATGGCGGATCCGCGATCGACGATCTGACGACGCATCAGCTTCAAGATTTGGGCCTGGACGGTGACATCGAGGGCCGTGGTCGGTTCGTCCGCGATGATCAGGCGGGAGCCAGCCAAGAGCGCGATGGCAATCACGACGCGTTGGCGCATGCCGCCGGAAAACTGGTGCGGATAGGCGTCGAGGCGGCTGGCGGCCTCCGAGATGCCGACATCCTCTAGCATCTCGATGCAGCGTGCGCGTCGCGCGCTCTGGTCGAGGTCGGTATGCAGGCGCAGCATTTCGTCCATCTGGCGCCCGACCGTGTAGACCGGGTTGAGCGACGTCATGGGGTCCTGGAACACCATGGCGATCTCGCCGCCCCGCACCGCGCGCATCTGGTCCTCGCTCTTGCGCGTCAGGTCTTCGCCGGCAAAGACAATGCTGCCTGCCTCGATACGGCCGGGTGGGTCGATCAGGCCAAGAATGGAAAATCCGATCACGGATTTGCCGCCGCCGGACTCGCCGACAAGGCCGACCACCTCGCCTGGGCGCACGTCGAAGCTGACGCCGTCGACGGCTTTCACCACGCCGCCGAATGTATGGAAATGAGTCTTCAAATCCCGGACTTCGAGAAGTGCTTCGCCCATGGTCGCTGTCTCCTTCGTCATCTCAGGCGCGGATTGAGTTCGTCCCGCAAGAAATCGCCGAACAGGTTGATGCCGAAGACGAGAAACATGATGAACAGCCCGGGAAAGGCAGAGGTCCACCAGATGCCGGAGAAGAGCACATCGAAGCCCTCCTTGACGAGCAGGCCGAGCGAAGGCTCGGTGATGGGCACGCCGACACCGAGGAAACTGAGCGATGCCTCGATCAGAATGAAAGTGCCGACCTGTATCGTCGCAACCACGATAAGCGGCGTCATCACGTTCGGCAGCACGTGGCGCAGGATGATCTCGCCGTTTCCGAGCCCCGCCACCTTGGCCGCCTGGATGTATTCCTTCTGGATCTCGCTCAATGTCGATCCGCGAACGGTGCGGGCGTAAACCACCCAGCCGACGGCAGTGAGCGCGATCAGAACCATGCCGATGCCCGTCCCGAAGGCCGACATCAGGAAGAGCGCAATCAGCATCGAGGGAAATGACAGCTGGATGTCTGCGATGCGCATGATGATGCTGTCCACCATACCGCCGTAGTAGCCGGAAATGAGCCCGAGTGCGGTCCCGATCACGCAGGAGAAGATCATGGCGGCGAGGCCGATGAAGGCGGAGATCCGCGCGCCGTAGACGATGGATGCCAGCACGTCGCGGCCCTGGCCATCCGTCCCGAGCAGATATCTGCTATCGCCACCCTCCAGCCATGCCGGCGGTTTGAAGCTGTCCATCAGCTCCAGTTGGGACACGTCGTAGGGGTCCTGTGAAACGAGAAGTGGCCCGAGCGTCGCAAGCAGGGCGAAGAAGGCGAGCAGTGCGCTTCCGAAGACCGCCGGCAGGTTTCGGCGGTAGTGAAAGAAGAATTCCGAAGAGAAGAACCCGGTCATGCGATCCTCACTTCACGGTAATGCGCGGGTCGATCAGCGTGTAGACGATGTCGACGATGAAATTGATGGCAACGAAGATGAAGGCTGTCAGCATCAGGTAGACGACGATGACGGGGCGATCGCCGCGGTATATGGAGTCGATCAAAAGCTTGCCTGTGCCGGGCCATGCGAAGATGGTCTCGGTGATCGTTGCAAAGGCGATGAGATCACCGAGCTGCAGGCCGAAGATTGTGACGACCGGAATGAGTGCGTTCTTCAGGCCGTGCCTGAACAGGATGTTCTGGCGGGATGCGCCCTTGGCACGAGCGAACCGCATGTAGTCTTGCCGCATCACCTCCATCATGCCCGCACGGGTCATGCGCAGCATGATCGCGAGGGTGGCAAGCGCCAGTGTCACTGACGGCAGGATGATGTGCGACCAGCCATCCGCCGTGAAGATGGATATGCGGAGGCCCAGGATTTCAACCGTATCGCCGCGTCCGGAGGAGGGCAGAAACTGGTAGCGGACGGAGAAGAAGAAGATCAGCATCATGCCCACCCAGAATCCGGGAAGCGAGATGCCGAGCAGCGAACCGGCCATGATGCCGCGAGACACCGGCTTGTTCGGATTAGCCCCGGCATAGACGCCGAGCGGCACGGCGATCACTGTCGCCAGCATGATTGCGACGAGCACCATCTCGATCGTTGCCGGCAGACGCTCCAGGATGAGGTCCATGGCGGGCTGGCGGAACACATAGGAGCGTCCGAAGTCGCCCTGCAGCATGTTGCCGATGAAGATGAAATACTGGCTCATCAGGGATCGATCGAGACCCAGGAGACGGCGGGCCTGTTCGATCTCGGCGGTGGTGGAATCGATCGGGATCACCATGAAGACGGGATCGCCGGTAAAGCTCATCATCAGGAAGACGATGACCGATACGCAAAAAAGTACCAGCACCATCTGCAGGAGCCGCTTGATCGTGTAACCCAGCAAGGCAGTGTCCCGTCATGAAGAAGTGAGAAATTCGGGACTGTCTCCCTCAAGGTCGACAGTCCCGCGCTCGTTCGGGTTGGGGCTTATTCCTTGACGTCGATCTCGTAGGCCCAGAGGAACTTGTCCGCACGCGGTGTCATCTCGACACTGGTCTTTGCGGCGTAGAGATCCTGTTCGTAGTGGATCGGGATCATCGGAATGTCTTCCATCAGGATTTTGGTGACTTCCTGCAGATAGCCGTCGCGCTCTTCGAGCTTGGAAGTCGCGTCGGCCTTGTCGATCAGCTCGTCCACCTTCGGATTGGAATAGGATCCGCGGTTGACCTGGCCATAGCCTTCCTTTTTGTCGCGCGAGTAGAACATCACGCTGTACATCGAGCCGCCGTCACCGGAAGGAACGTCCCAGCCGCTCATGATCATGCTCGACTTATCGCTCGGCACGCGGATGTAGCCGAAGAAATTGGACTTCGGCATCAGGTTGAGCTTGAGATCGATCTTGATCTTGCCGAGCATGGACGCAAGCGCCTGAGCGATTTGCTGGTCGTTAACATAGCGGTTGTTGGTGGTGTCGAGGGTCACCGTGAAGCCGTCTGCATAACCGGCCTCAGCCATAAGAGCTGCCGCCTTCTCGAGATCGAAGGGATACATGTCGCGGAAGCTTGCACCTTCGACATAACCCGTGTGGGAAGCAGGGACATACTGCTCCGACGGTGTCGACAGGCCGTTCATGATGATCTTGTTGATCGCATTGACGTCGATTGCGCGGACCATGGCTTCACGCACACGACGATCCATCATCGGGTTCTTGTCGAGCGCGATGGTGGGGCTCTTCTCACGATGGTCGATCGAAACCACGACGTTGAGCAGGCTCGGTTTGCTCATCACCTTGTAGCGGTCATCCGACTTGACGCGGTCGACGTCGCGAACATTCAGATCCTGGATGACATCGACTTCGCCGGTCAGCAGGGCTGCCGTGCGGGTGGCGCCATTGGTGATCGGACGGAACGTGACCTCTTCGATCTTCGGCGCGCCGGCGAAATAGTCAGCATTGGCGGCAAGCGTGATGTGATCTTCCTTGATCCATTCGACCAGCTTGTAGGGACCGGTGCCGACAGGCTTCAGGTCCAGCTGCTCGTCGCCCACTTCCTTCGCGTACTTCTCGCTAAGAATCAGGACAGCTGCCAGATCGTTCGGCAGAACCGCATAGGGCTTGGGCGTCTTGATCTCGACCGTGTAGTCGTCGACTGCCGTAAAGGACGCGATGTTGGCGCCGAGATTGGCCATCAGCGACTTCTTCAGCCGGTCGAGAGTGAAGACGACGTCCGACGCCTTGAAGTCTTCGCCATTGTGGAACTTGACGCCCTGGCGCAGCTTGAACACCCAGGTCGTGTCATCCTTGAGCTCCCAGCTCTCTGCAAGGCCGGGTCCGAAGGACAGATCGGCATTGCGGCGGACCAGGGGATCGTAAATGTGGTAGAAGAGGATGTTGCTGGACAGTTCCTCGCCCGCCTGGGGGTCGAGATTGACGGCGTCCGACGTCAGGCCGACGGTCAGTTCCTTGGCCTGGACAAGGCCTCCCAAGGCCGTCGAGCTCAAGAGGACGAATGCGGCAAGCGCCGCGATACGTCCGGATTTCATGCGAAGATTCAGCATTTTTAGTTCCCCTTTTTTGGTATGCCGACACGTTTGCATGCGCGTTTTCACCGAAGTACGGATTGCACCTCGATCTGGTAGCCTTCCGGGTCCTCCAGCACGAAGGCTCGAATTCCCAACGAGACGCTGTCCTTTGGTTCCGTCAGCCCGATCACGCTCTGGCTCGAAGAGATAGCGATGCCAGGCATCGACATCTGGCACGCGGATGCAAAGCTGCACGGGCTTGATTGGATTGGCGCGATGCATGCCGCGGGTCTCGTCGACAAGGCCGACATAGGCATGCTCGGCAATCTTCAGGATCTTCGACCACCCCTGATCAATCTCGAGTGGGAAGCCCATGACCTCTGTGTAGAAGCCGAACGCTCTGGGTAGGTCGACATAGTAGAAGAAAGTGATCGCCTTCTCGACGATGCCGTTATCGGGCCGGGTGGGTGCCTCAGTCATGTTGCGAGATCCTTTGGAAACCATGTACTTTCGCCGCGGCGCAGATAGCGTCCGCTGCCGGGCGTGTTGAGGACCGATTGGCCGTCATAGGCGAGCCTGCCCGCGTGATAGGTCGCGGTAACCCGGGCGGCGAAACGCCGTCCGTCATAGGGGCTCCAGTTGAGGCCGTCCTGGGCACGGCTCGCGTCCCAGACATCGTCACCTTCGGCGAGGATCGTGATGTCGGCATCACCACCGGGGACCAGTGCTCCCTTGCGGGGATAAAGACCGAAGAAGCGGGCTGGGCGTTCTGCGAGATACTCGGCGCAGAAATGCGCGGCATCGACGCCGCGCTGTTTTGCGACGGTGTAGAAGGCAGGCAGCAGCGTCTCCATTCCGGGCACGCCCGCTCCGGCATCGAAGATGCTGTCGGTGAACTTGTTGTCGATCGGCCAGCTGGAATGATCGGAGCTGACAAAGGCAATCCGGCCTTCCACGAGTTCCTGCCACAGTCGATCGATCTGGCCAGGACGAATGGGTGGATTGACCTTCATCCGCGCGCCGAGTTCTTGACCGTCGCGTTCGGGATCGAACCAAAGGTAATGAACACAGAGTTCGCCGGTCGCCCTGAAGCCCTCTTGCGCATAACTGTCGACCAGCCTGAAGCCGCGCGGCGTGCTGATATGGACGATATGCGCATGTCCTCCGGCACTTGCGGCGAGTTCGAGGAAATGCACGGTCGATGCCAGTTCCGCGACTTCAGGCCGGCTCGGCGAATGCGCGGTGATGCCGTTTTGACCCTCGGCCCTTGCGCGCGAAACCCGTGAGCGGACGATTTCCTGGTCTTCGTTGTGCAAGCCAAGCGGCAGGTCGGTTGCGGAAAGCGCCTCCAAAAGATCGAAGGCGAGGGCCGCATCGATCCTGGGAAAACGGGTGGGGCTGCTTTCGAAGGCGGAGATCTTGAAGGCGACGACGCCACCATCGGCGAGCGATTGCACCTCGTTCAGGGATTGCCCGGGCATGACCGTGCCGTAGAGCGCGACATCGCAATGGGCGAAGCGTTCGACGGCTTCGACCTTGGCGTCCAGATGCGCCCTTGCGCTCAGCGGGGTCGGGTTGTCGTACGGCATATCGACGATTGTCGTGACCCCGCCGGCAATGGCGGATCGGGTGGTCGGCTCGATGCCAGGGAGGCCGAGATAGCTTCCTGCATGGGTCTGGCCGTCGACGATCCCCGGCAGGACGAAAGCGTCTCCGGCGTCGTGCACGGTGGCGGCCGCAGGTGCTTCGCCTTCACCGATCGCGTGGATGAGAGAGCCTGAGATCGCGACCCAGCCGTCGGAGATGGTCATCTGAGGCGTAACGATCCGCCCACGAATGACGAGATCAATGCTCAAAATGCTCTCCTTCGATAGCCGAGATCAGCCTGCATGCAGGCAAGGGCGACGCCGGCCTGAACCGGGTCAATGACGGGCAAGCCCAGTTCTGCCTGCAAAGCCTCCCGATAAGTCCCGAGGCCGGCGCAGCCGAGGATCACTGCCTCGGCACCATCCTGATCGCGAAGCACGGAGGCGACGCGCGTGACGGGAATGACCGCGTCCTGGGCGATGAGTTCAGCAACGGTCATGTCGATCGATCGATCGCCTGCGAGCCTGCCGTCAATTCGCAGGGTCTCGAGGTAGCGCCTGTGGCGGTCAATCGAGGACGGGCCCATCGACACGATCCCGAAACGCTGTCCAAGCCCGAGCGCCGTCAAATAGGCTGCTTCGGCAATTCCGATGACCGGAGCATGCGTGGCGGCCCGTACGGCCGAAATGCCGGGATCCGAAAAGCATGCGATGACGATCGCGTCTGCCTCGGCCGCCTTTACAGCCCCAATCAGCAGCGGCACGACTTCGGCCACATGGGCGTCCGTTTCGATACCAACAGGCGCGCCTTCGAGCTCAGTGCAGTGGATTTCGTGGCCATTGCCTTCGAACAGCTGCAGGCACGCCTCCATTGAGCGTGTGACGGCCTTCGAGCTGTTCGGATTGATCACCAGGATCTGTGCCACGGTTCCTCCAAAGACGGCTCTCCCAAGTCGTCAAACTGTGATATGTATCGTAATATACTACGAAATATCTCATGTCAAAGGCTGGCCGTCTTGCGAAGTCATAAAAAGTGGAGGAAGACAGAAAGGGGCGCGAAGCCTTATGATCTACGACCGGGTCCAACAGATCCCACGAGCTTGGAGAGAAGCCGTCTTGCAGAGCCTCAGCGTCGAAAGTGATACCTCGCCGGCCCGGCAGAAGAAGATCTCCCTGACGGAGACCGCCTATGTCTCCCTGCGTGCGCGGGTCCTTTCCGGCTCTTTGAGACCAGGGGCCGAGTTTTCGGAGCTTGAGCTGGCTGACCAGCTTGCGATGAGCAAGACGCCGGTGAGGGAAGCGCTCGGTCGATTGGTGGCGGAAGGACTGATCGAAGCCTTTCCGAGGCGCGGCTACCGGGTTACGCCCGTGACTGTAAAGGACATCAACGATCTCTTTGCTATCCGCGCGATGACCGAAGGCACGGCCGCCGCCATGGCCGCGCTCAATCTCTCGGCTGCCGACCTCGATCGGCTCGAAGCTCTGGCGGAAGCCCGTTACGACCCGCAGCAGGGCGAGAGCGTCCAGTCCTTCGTCAAGGCCAACCGCGATTTCCACCTGGCGATCGCCGAGGGCGCGAACAATGCGCGGCTCCTGGCGCTGGTTGCCGCGCATCTCGACGAATGCACGCGTCTCTTCTATCTCGGCGCCGTTAGTCGCGACGTCAATCCGGAAACCAGCGCTGATCATCGACACATTGTCGATGTCTTGCGCCTGTGTGACCCAGACCTTGCCCGAGCGGCGATGGTCGAACACAGCGAGCACACACAGAAGGGTATTCTGAAGGCTCTGATTTCCAGCGACACCACAGCGCTGACGCTCTAGTGAGAGGCGGCGCCTGATGCGCCGAATGCCGGGGTTTCTGGGCTAATGGCATTCTAATCGATCACACTAATGGTGTGGGCGAGGTGGTTCCTCAGGGATTGAGCACAAAATGCTGCAAGATGTGAAAGCTTGCGGTCCACATTCCAAGCTCGCAGTAGTCGCAGCTCATTTTTGAGCAGATTGACGGGCAGCGTTGAATGGCCAGACATAAAAAACGAAGCCCCCGGAGTGATCCACTCCGGGGGCTGTCGGTGAAGCGCAGGCTAGGCCGATACTCGTTCCCGCTCAGTCATGCCCCTTGGGCTGCAGCGAGATCTGCCGTGCTAGCGCAAGCGCGATCAGCGTGCAGACGGCCCCCGACAGAAGGTAAAGGCCGGCGGCAAACAGACCGAACCAGGTCGACAGCAAGAGGGCCGCCAAAGGTGCAAAGCCTGCCCCGAACATCCAGGAAAGTGCCGAAACCACGGCCGAAGCGGTGTAGCGATTTCGGCGGTCGAACAGCGAGGCGATTGTTCCGGAGGACTGGGCGAAATTGAAGCCGAGAATGACGAAACCAACCATCATGTAGGCGACGACACCGGCTTGGCCGCCGTTCAGCAACAGGGGAGCTGTCAGGGCAAACGCACCGATGGCCCACGCCCCCCACACCAGAATTCGTTCCCGGCCGATACGATCAGACAGCCAGCCGGAGAATAGCATGGCGAGCACGCCGACGGCAGCGCCGGCCGCTTCGATCAGGAGGAAGGTGCCCGGCGCTTCGTCAGTGTAGAGGAAAATCCACGAAAGCGGGAAGACCGTGACCATGTGGAACATGGCAAAGGTTGCGAGCGGCACGAAGACGCCAAGCAGAACCGTGCGTCCGTCCTGCGACATGGTAGCGCGCAATCCCGTCGGGGTCAGTTCGTTCGTCTCGAAGAGTTCCTTGAATTCGGGCGTGTCGACGATGCGCAGACGCGCAAAGAGTGCGACGACATTGATCGCGAAGGCGACGAAGAACGGATAGCGCCAGCCCCAGTCGAGGAAGTCGGCGGCCGACAGCGTCATGACCAGGTAGGCGAACAGCACGGCCGCGACGGCAAGACCGACCACAGCGCCGAGCTGCGGGATCATGGCATAAAAACCACGCTTGTCCTTCGACGCCGTGATGGCCAGCAGTGGTGCGAGGCCGTCCCATGTGCCGCCAAGCGCCAGACCCTGGCCGATGCGCAAGAGCGCCAGCATGGCGATTGCCCACCATCCGGCCGTTTCATAGGACGGAACCAGCCCCATGGCGACGGTGGAAGTTCCCAGCAGGAAAAGCGCCACTGTCAGCTTGGTCACGCGGCCATGCCTGCGGTCGAGGGCTGTGAAGATCACAGTGCCGAGCGGTCGTGCCACGAAGGCAAGCGCCACCAGCACGAAGGACCAGAGCGTCCCGGTCAGCGGATCGAGAAACGGAAAGATGCGCGCTGGAAACACGATAACGGACGCGATCGCGAATACGAAGAAGTCGAAGAACTCCGACGTGCGCCCGATGATGACGCCGACAGCGATATCCGACGGGGAAACGTGATGGTCATCTTCTGAAGTTGTGCGGCCGTTCTGTGCGGCCGGGGGTGCAGAACCGGTCATGCTCGCCATGTCGCGGGATCACTTTCTCGATTGTACTGGGCGGGCGCACATCGGGGATACAGCCTGCGCCTTAGTCTAACATGCTGAAATGAAATGCCGTAGGTGCGGCCAAATTGACAGGTGACAAATTGTCGTATGTGCTGCACCGCAAAACCCAACTAACTACCTTGGCGAATATCAATGGTCGTCGAGTGGTGTTCGGGGGGGACCCCTGCTCTGTGACCCGCCAGCGTATCAGGGTAAGAGATGCAAGAGCTTCGCCTCCCGAAAATACTGGCCGCCTTGGTGGCGGTCCTTTTCCTCTCCGCCTGCAAGGCTGAAGTCCTTGCTCCCACCGGCGACGTCGCCGCCCAGCAGCGTGACCTTCTCGTCATCTCCACGCTTCTGATGCTGATCATCATCATTCCGGTGATGGCGCTCACCTGCTGGTTCGCCTGGCACTACCGTGCATCTAACAGTCAGGCGATCTACAAGCCAAACTGGTCCCACTCGACCAAGCTCGAGCTGATCATCTGGGCGATCCCCCTGATGATCATCATCTGCCTCGGTGCGCTGACCTGGGTCGGCACCCATCTTCTCGACCCCTACAGGCCACTGGCGCGCGTGTCTGAGGAACAGCCACTCGATCCGCAGCAAGAGCCGCTCGAGGTTCAGGTTGTCGCACTCGATTGGAAATGGCTCTTCATCTACCCGCAATATGGCGTCGCTGCCGTCAATGAGCTTCCGGTTCCAACCGATCGCCCAATCCGTTTCTCGCTGACCTCGTCTTCGGTGATGAACGCCTTTTACATCCCGCACATGGCCGGCATGATCTACGCCATGCCCGGTATGCAGACGACGCTGCACGGTGTGTTCAATGAGGAAGGTACCTTCCAGGGTCTCGCATCGCATTATTCGGGTGCCGGCTTCTCTGGCATGCGCTTCAAGGCTAAGGCAACCGATGCTGCCGCCTTCGAGGCCTGGGTTGAACAGGCCCGTGCGGGCAGCGACAAGCTGGACCGGGCGAAATATCTCGAGCTCGAACGTCCCACCGAGAACGTCCCGCCGATCACGTTTGCCAGTATAGATCCGCAGCTCTTCCCGCGCGTGGTCAACATGTGCGTGGAAGACGGTAAGATCTGCATGGCCGAAATGATGGCCCTCGACGCCCAAGGCGGAACGGGTCTCGCCGGAACGGTCAACATGAGCGCCCTGATATACGACAAGCATGAACGTCGCGGCACGCGCGAGCCGGTCTTCGGCTGGGAACCCTTCAAGGTTCTGGGCTTCTGCTCGGCGGAAGAACTGGAGCAGATGCTCGCCGCAAAGCCTGCTTCTTACAACGACCAGCCCGTCGTTTCGGGTCCCCTGATGGGACACAACATGCCGCAGCCGGCATCGCCTTTCGGCGGTGAGGCCGAACGTTTTCTCACGCTCGTCCGGCAGGCATCCGGCAATGCGCCGCAACTCTGACAGGAATTTGGCATGGCTACGATAGACCATTCCACCACGCTTCTTCTCGGTCGCCTCAACTGGAGTGCGATCCCGACGGACCCGATCGTGCTCGCGACCTTCGTCGTCGTGGCCATCGGCGGCGCCGCAACGGTGGGCGCGCTGACCTATTACCGCCTATGGGGCTACCTCTGGCGGGAATGGCTGACCTCTGTCGATCATAAGAAGATCGGCATCATGTATATAATCCTGGCCTTGGTCATGCTGGTGCGCGGCTTCGCCGACGCCATCATGATGCGCCTGCAGCAGGTCTTGGCCTTCAATGGCTCCGAGGGCTATCTCAACGCCCATCACTACGACCAGATCTTCACCGCCCACGGCGTGATCATGATTTTCTTCGTGGCGATGCCCTTCGTCACGGGCCTGATGAACTACGTCGTGCCGCTGCAGATCGGCGCGCGAGACGTCTCGTTCCCCTTCCTCAACAACTTCTCCTTCTGGATGACCGTCGGCGGCGCCGTGCTTGTCATGGCCTCGCTTTTCGTCGGTGAGTTCGCGCAGACCGGCTGGCTTGCCTTCCCGCCGCTGTCGGGCATCGGTTACAGTCCTTGGGTCGGGGTCGATTACTATATCTGGGGCTTGCAAATCGCTGGCGTCGGAACGACGCTATCGGGCATCAACCTGCTCGTCACCATCGTCAAGATGCGTGCCCCGGGCATGACGCTTATGCGCATGCCGGTCTTCACCTGGACGGCACTTTGCACGAACGTCCTGATCGTCGCCTCCTTCCCGGTGCTGACGATGACGCTGATCCTCCTGACGCTCGATCGCTACGTGGGAACGAATTTCTTCACGAATGATCTCGGCGGCAATCCGATGATGTATATCAACCTCATCTGGATCTGGGGTCACCCGGAAGTCTACATCCTCATCCTGCCGCTCTTCGGCGTCTTCTCGGAGATCACCTCGACCTTCTCCGGCAAACGGCTCTTCGGCTATAGCTCGATGGTCTATGCCACCGTCTGCATCACGATCCTGAGCTATGTCGTCTGGCTGCACCACTTCTTCACCATGGGCTCGGGCGCCTCGGTGAATGCCTTCTTCGGCATCACCACCATGATCATCTCGGTGCCCACAGGCGCCAAGATCTTCAACTGGCTCTTCACCATGTACAAGGGGCGGGTCCGCTTCGACCTGCCGATGATGTGGACGGTCGCCTTCATGCTGACCTTCACCATTGGCGGCATGACCGGCGTTCTCCTGGCCGTCCCGCCGGCAGACTTCGTCCTGCACAACTCGCTCTTCCTGGTCGCGCACTTCCACAACGTCATCATCGGTGGCGTGCTTTTCGGCTGCTTCGCCGCGATCGCCTACTGGTGGCCGAAGGCCTTCGGCTTCCAGCTGAATGTCTTCTGGGGCAAGGTCTCCTTCTGGACATGGGTCAGCGGCTTCTGGCTTGCCTTCATGCCGCTCTATGTGCTCGGCCTGATGGGTGTGACCCGCCGCATGCGCGTCTTCGATGATCCGGATCTCAGGATCTGGTTCATCCTGGCTGCACTCGGCGCCCTCCTGATCGCCGTCGGCATTGCTGCCTTCTTCATCCAGATCGCAGTCTCGATCTGGAACCGGAAGGACAACATGGACGTCACCGGCGACCCCTGGGATGGCCGTACGCTGGAATGGGCGACATCCTCCCCGCCGCCGGCCTACAACTTCGCTTTCACGCCTGTCGTTCACGATCTCGACGCATGGCACGACATGAAGCAGGTTGGCCAGACACGTCCGAAGGCGCCTTATCTGCCGATCCACATGCCGCGTTACACCGGATCAGGCGTGATCATCTCAGGCCTTGCCACGCTCTGCGGCTTTGCGCTGGTCTGGTACATCTGGTGGTTGGCAGCTCTGTCCTTCCTCGCGATCATTGCCGTTTCGATCGCCCATACCTTCAACTATGACCGGGACTATTATGTCCCTGTCGACGAGGTCGAACGTGTCGAGAAGGCGCGTGAGCGCGAACTGGCTAGCGTAGGAGCGTAACAATCGTGAGCACCGTCACCCAAACCGATACGCCTGCCGTCTATTGGGAAACCGAGCCGCATCATCACCCGGAAGGCGCGTCCACGCGGCTCGGCTTCTGGATCTACCTGATGAGCGACTGCCTGATGTTCGCAGTCCTCTTTGCGGTTTTCGCCGTGGTCGGCCAGAGCTATGCGGCCGGCCCCGGCCCCAAGGCGCTCTTCGATCTGAACCTGATTGCGATCAACACCGGCTTCCTGCTGGTTTCCTCGATCACCTTCGGCTTCGCCATGCTCGCCATGTACGAAGGCAGGCAGGCTCGCATGCAGATCTGGCTCTCCGTCACCCTGCTGCTCGGCCTCGCCTTCCTGGCGCTCGAGATCTACGAGTTCCATCACCTGATCGAGCTCGGCGCCGGTCCCCAGCGTTCGGCCTTCCTCTCGGCCTTCTTCGCGCTGGTCGGGACCCACGGCCTGCACGTGTTGTTCGGCTGCATCTGGCTCGTCACGCTGATGGTGCAGATCAATCAAAAGGGCCTGATCCCGGCAAACACCCGCCGCATGGAATGCCTGAGCATGTTCTGGCACTTCCTCGATGTCATCTGGATCGGGGTTTTCACCTTCGTCTATCTCCTGGGGATGATCTGATGTCGCAACATTCCATCAAGCCTCATGCCCATCACGAACCGGGTCATGACAATACCGGTCATGATCATGGCAGCTACCGGTCATACCTGACAGGCTTCGTGCTGGCCGCGATCCTGACGATCATTCCCTTTGCCGTGGTCATGAGCGGCGGTTTCGAAAGCCGCGTCTTGACCGCAGTGACTGTCATCGCCTTCGCGGTCGTCCAGGTTCTCGTTCATATGGTCTACTTCCTCCACATGAACACCCGTTCGGACGAAGGCTGGACCATGCTGTCGATGATCTTCACCGTCATCGTGGTGGTCATCATGATCGCTGGCTCCGTCTGGGTCATGTACAACCTGAATACCAACATGATGCCCTCCATGGATCATGAAAGCTTCCAGGGTTTCGGCTCCTGAAACGGAGAGATGATATGACGCGAGCGGGCCGACCATGGTGGATCATCGCGCTTGGCACGCTCGCCATCGCCCTGCTCCTCGGTCTGGGCGTCTGGCAATTGCAGCGTCTGCAGTGGAAGACGGCCCTCATCGAACGCGTCGAGGCGGGGCTTCTTGCTCCACCGGTCTCTGCACCCGGTCCGGCTGACTGGGCTGCGGTCTCCTTCGACACCGCGGAATATCGCCGCGTCGAGGTGCAAGGCCGCTATCTTCCCGGCGACGATATCCTCGTCAAGGCCGTGACGGCCCGTGGGTCGGGCTTCTGGATCATGTCGCCATTTGAAACGCGGGAAGGATGGCGGCTCTTCGTCAACAGAGGCTTCGTTCCTGATGGCAGGACTTCGGTGGCCGACAGGCCGAGACCTGAGGGTGAGCAGAGGGTCACAGGCCTGCTGCGTTTAACTCAGCCGGGAGGTGCCTTTCTTCGCGACAATGACCCTGCGGCGAACCGCTGGTTCTCGCGCGACACCGTCGCGATGGCTGTTACGCTTAGATTGGGTGAGGTCGCGCCCTACTTCATCGACGCCGATGCGTCGGGTGACGGCCTTCCCATCGGCGGGCTGACCGTGGTCTCTTTCCCCAACAAGCACTTCGGCTACGCCATGACATGGTTCGGTCTGGCTGCAGTCTTTGCTTATCTGCTTTACCGCGCGACGAGATCCGGCGAAGCTCAGCGATGAGGTCCAACAGCCGGTGCCGCCAAATGCTCAATACGAGCTTTCCAGGCTGTAGCGGCTGCCCGGATAGAGAAGCCTGACGGATGTCACAAGCCGGTCGCCGGACCAGGTCCGACGCCTGACCTGAAGGCAGGGTTCGGATCGTGCGATCGCCAGCAACCGGCATTCCCATGGCTGCGGCAACACCGCCTCGACGAACTGCTCGGCGCGAGAAATCGGCGCGATACCACTCAGATAGGCATTCGGCGTGATCTTCCGGAAGTCCTGATCGAGATAGGCGGGCGCCAGTTCCGCATGGACGAAACGATCCTCGAGCTGAATCGGCAGGTCGTCTTCCTTGTGCACGATCACCGAGTGAAAGGCTGATGTCCCGGCCTCCACTTCCAG
>JBJIOA010000031.1:0-105193 GCA_045377275.1 Allorhizobium sp.
GTAGCGGGTCGTGTTAAGAGTATTGCGGAAAGTCGCCGTTGATTTTTTCTTTGGGAATTATTCTGTTTACAACAATTCAATCGTAGGAGCTTTGATAGTTCTTTTTCTGCATGTTGGTTTCGGCATTGAGAATAAACTGGCGCTCGTGATTTGCTACCTTGTTTACACATTCTCGATGATCTTTGTGGGGCGAGCGCGTAAGTAGGCCGTCAAGGTAAATTGCTTCAATGCTATGGCCTGATGGAGCGAATGGCGAGCGCTGAAGCTCCTTGCGTCCGATTAGCCTCCTTCCGCCAGTCTATTCCAAGGCAACAACTCATCTATCCTGCTCTGCTTGTGGCCGTTTACGATGGCGGTGAGCGTCGTGGTCAGGTATGCCTGCGGATCGACAGCGTTAAGTTTGCACGTCTCGACCAGCGAGGCGATGATTGCCCAGTTCTCCGCTCCGGCATCATGGCCCGCAAAGAGTGCGTTCTTCCGATTGAGAGCAATCGGCCGGATGGTCCGCTCGACGCTGTTGTTGTCGATCTCGATACGACCGTCGGTCAGGAAGAGCTTCAGTCCATCCCAGTATTTGGCGATGTAGGCCAATGCCTCGCCGAGCGGGGACTTCGTTGCGACGCGGGCGCGGTGATGGACAAGCCAGTCATGCAGGCCAGCGACGAGTGGCGCTGATCGTTCCTGCCGACCCGCAAGGCGAGCTTCAGGGTCAAGCCCGCGCAGTTCAACTTCGATGCGATACAGTTCGCCAATCCGCTTGACGCCTTCCTCGGCAATTGGTGCTGAGCCGTTACGGGTGATCTCCACCAGCTTGCGCCGGGCATGCGCCCAGCAATAGGCAAGCTGAATGTCTGGGCCGACACGCTCTGGTGCGATCAGCCTGTTGTATCCGGCATAGCCATCCACCTGCAGGATGCCTGAGAAGCCCTGCAATATCCGCTCGGCATGAATGCCTCCTCGGCCGGGAGCGTAGGTGAAGGCGACACCGGGCGGAGCGCCGCCCTTCCAAGGACGATCATCCCGCGCCAGCGCCCAGAAGTATCCGGTCTTGGTCTTGCGGGAGCCAGGATCAAGCACCGGAGCACGGGTCTCGTCCATGAACAGCTTGGTCGAGCGCTTCAGGTCGGCGATCATCGCATCGAAGACGGGCCGCAGTTCGTAGGCTGCCCGACCGACCCAGTCGGCAAGCGTGGAGCGGTCGATATCGATGCCCTGGCGGCTCATGATCTGGGCCTGCCGATAGAGAGGTAGATGATCGGCATATTTGGAGACCAGTACATGGGCGACGGTCGCTTCCGTCGGCAGCCCAGCCTGGATCAGCCGTGTTGGTGCCGGGGCCTGAACGACTCCATCTGTGCAGGCACGGCAAGCATATTTGGGGCGACGGGTGACGATCACGCGGAACTGTGCCGGGATCACGTCCAGCCGCTCGGAGACATCTTCGCCAATACAATGCAGACAACCACCGCAGGCGCAGACCAGGCTTTCTGGCCCAATCACCTCTTCGATACGCGGAAGATGCTTTGGAAGGGAGCCGCGATTGATCGCACGCGGCTTGCTAATCCTGTTTCCTGCAGGAGTGTCCGCCTCATCCTCGGCATGGATCACGGCCATGGCCGTCTCCAGGTCTTCAAGCGCCAGGTCGAATTGGTCAGGATCGGTCTTCTCGGATTTGCTTCCGAAGGCTGCCTGCTTGAATGCTGCGACCAGCTTCTCAAGCCGTTCGATCCGTTCATCCTTGCGGGCGATATGCTCGTCCTTGCGCGCAAGCTGGACGGCTTTGTCCGCCTCGCGTAGCCGCGCCGCGATCAGCATCGCCTTCAGGGCGGCAACATCATCGGGAAGGTCAGCGGCATCAAGCATGGCTGGAAGCTACCAAATCCGGAGCCGATTTGCCTTCGGAATTTGTCGTGCTGAAGTCATCGTGCCGCAGCTATTCGATGGCCTCCGGCGTTCTCGTCTGGATGGCATGAACCCGCCGCCAATCAAGGCCCGCGAACAGGGCTTCGAACTGGGCGTGGGTGAGCGTCATCAATCCATCTTTGATGCCTGGCCAAGTGAAGGTGTGCTCCTCCAGCCGCTTGTAGGCCATGACGATCCCGGAGCCATCCCAGTAGATCAGCTTCAAGCGGTCCGCCTTGCGAGACCGGAACACGAAGACCGTTCCGGTGAACGGGTCCTTGTGCAGCTCGTTCTTCACCAAAGCCGCCAACCCGTCATGACCCTTGCGGAAGTCGACAGGTTTTGTCGCCACCATGATCCGCACGCGGTTCGCCGGAAAGATCATGTCGCCGCCGCCAGGGCGCGAGCGATAGCCGCAATCCGGGACGCTGACGCACCTTCCTCCAGGCGGATCGTGACGGGACCGACGACAATCTCGGGGCGCGTGGCAGCCTTGACCATCGGCGGCTCAGGCGACGGCGGCTCGACAACCATTGCCGCGAACTCGACCGCGTCCTCTGGCTCAGGCAACACAAGTTTACCTTGCCGCGCCAGCGTCCGCCAGGAAGACAGGTGGTTGGCCTTCAGCCCGTGGCGCTCGGCCACTTCATTCACCTTCGCGCCTGGTCGCAAGCTCTCCGAAACGATCCGTGCCTTGACCTCGTCAGGCCATTGGCGATGGGCCTCACGCCTGCTCCGCCGCGTTGTGAGAACCTCCAACGTAGACTCCATGGAGAAACTCCTTGTCGCTTATCCATGGAAACTCGATCACAGATCAGGCATCGGCTGCCAATGTGGGGGAGGAACACCGGTTACGCTTCGACGATTGGTAAAGCAAGTTTATCGGTCGTGGAAATCCGGAAGCTACCGGTGCGGCTTACGATCCGTTAGTAATGTAAATCCGCCCACTATTTGGACGAATAAGCACCGAATGATATGATTGCGGCTATGGGATGTGAAGCCTTTAAAAAAGCGCGACTGCGGCAAAACAGGCCAGCGGTGACGACGATTATTGCCGCCTTCTGTCGGGAGTAATCTCGAAGGACGAACTGCGCCGGGAGAACGCGCTTTATGGACGCGCTCGACGTGCCCAAGCTCCAGATGTGGCTATTGGCGGCAAGCCCCTCGGCCAAAAAGTGTCGACGCCGGAAGAGGTTGTAAGCAATCGACCCGCATTGCCTACAGCATGGTCGGCTACACGATTTCGCCCGTTTGTAAGTAACTCGCCCCCTCTCCTTCCTAGTGTCCAATAATGAATGTTATTGGACATCAGGGCCTGGAAAAGTGCATATGAGGCGTTGGAAGCTATGGCGTTTTAGCTACCAATCAGTCGCCGTTAACCCGATTTTCCGGGGGGCGTTCACTGCGTCGCACTCGCCGCAAACTGTCTAGCAAAGGTTCAGAACCTGCGGGAGGCTTTTGGTTCGGCGCAGTAATCGGCACCAGGCAGGGATTATTTCCCTTTTCTAAAATAATACTCCTCCATCGCCATGTCCTCATCATATTGAGACCGTCGGATATCTTCGATTTTTTCACGTGTTTCCGCGACACATTCTGGACAGCATACTTCTGACATTCCAAAATTTTGGACGGTCACCAGACCTTCATCCATCGACCAGTCGAAGGAGTTCGAGATGTCGATAAGGTCATGCTCGAAATTCTCAGCACCACATGTCGGGCATTCTACAATTTCCTCCTTGCGGTGGCAGAAGCAGCACTGCTGCTCGCTCACGACAAAAGTGTCCTCGCTGCATTCTGGACACATCCAGATTTCTTCGTCTTTCCCGGCGATGTATTCCTTCGCCCGCCCAAGCAGCTCCTGACGCGCCTTTACCAGCTGAATGACGTTGTTGTGCTGGCCCTCATCAATGAAGTCCACAGTCTGCAGGTCGAGCTGACTTCTGTAAAAGAAGATCATGAAGCTGAATATCTCAGCAAACTTCAGCTCAATATGTTCGTGCGAGTGATTGAATTCGAAATGAGTAAGCTCACTGCGCAGGTCGAACGCTTTTTCAATCTTACTTTTATCAGCGTCCGAAATCGTCAAATTGCCGATCTTTGGATTTCGTAGCCTGGTGATCGCACCTCGCAAAGACACGGTTTTGTCCGGTTTATCGACCGACTCGTAAATAAAGACGGGGTGAATCCTTCTCAGCCGCTCCTTAAACGCCAACTCCATGGCCTGGACGACGTGAAGTATCGCGAATTTCCACTGATTAGTGTCCGCCGTGTCCTGCTGCGCATAAGAAACGGCCTCCTTGAAGTAGGAGATACTGTTATTCAAAAGGTCTAGGCGATGTGTTTTGCTCACGAACGCTATCCCAATCGACCCTGTACGTCAGCAACCAAAGCAGCCTGATCCGGCCGATATCGATACCGAGAGATCGAGCCATCCCGAATCCGTTCTACCGCTTCATCAATCACGAACAACGGCACCAGGAACCATTCGCGTGGAACGACTGGTTTCCCGAAGCGATCCTTGATCTCCATATCGAGCCGAGCGGCACCAAACACACGGTGGATGAGGTTTTCGAGCTTGGTCCTGTTGATGTTGAATAGCTCGTAGGTCGCAACGATTTCTACGTCCGCCAGCAAGAAGGTGGCATCGAGCCTGGCGTTGGCAATGCGCTTTTCGACGCTGCCGCTGGTCACCCCGATTTTGTGCACGATGTCGCGGTTCTCGGCCACGAGAGGATGGTTCGATTTGCTGCGCAGAACATAGATCGTTCCGCTGGCGGTATCATCCTCATCAGTCTCCTCCGCAAAAAGCGGCCCGGCGCTCGGCTCGGTGATACGGCGACCTGCCTCGTCCTTGTAAAGAGCGCGCTGGAGCGAACGCAGCAGCAGATTGCTTTCCGTCCCGTTGGAATAGATCACACGCAAACGGGCGTCTGTCTCGCCATTCGGAGCCTTGATCGTTTCGCCAACTTCCGCGACATAGGCTGTCTGCCCGCCCAGGATGAAAAACTGGCCTGCCGTGATTTCGGCTTTCAGGAAACCCGCGTCCTTCACGAATTTCCGTGTCGTGCGGACACCGCTTTTCAGATCGGCCTGGACCTGATCGAACAGTGGCTTGAAACTGTCGAAATCCTCGCAGCGTTCACGGTTGGCAATCTCCTCCGCTGCCCGTTTTTCTGCCGTTGAGCGAACATGCTTCAGTGTCGTGATCTCTGGCGCTTCCGCTTCAATTCCGAGTTCGGCCAACAGCGCGTCATCGTCCATTCCCTCAATATCAGGTCGGTTAGTGGCCATCTCATCGCCAAGCAAGCCATGATGATCGAGAGGTTCGACCAGCACACGGCACTCTTCCAGCGAACGGATACGATCCAGCCGAACGGCATAAAGCCGCTCGAAAATGTCGCGGTCTTCGCCGTGGCGTGGCGCGCGGCCATGCTCTTCGACAAAGCGCTGAATTTCTTCGAAGCCTGCGATAATCCGCTCTTCGCGCGGCGTGCGGCTGCCTGCTTTCCGGGTTTCGACCTCAACCCCTAACTCAGCAAGCAGAGCATCATCTTCATCGGTGAACTCAGCCATTTGCGGCCTCCGCTTTCATGCGCGCGAGGAAAGCCACACCTTCCGCAAGCTTCCGTTCCCAAGCATCGGAGGCGGTGATGGATGGCAAACGCCCGCGCTCCTGCTTGAATTTGACAGCCCGGCGCGCGAGATCACGGGCCTCTTCGGGTGTCAACTTGACACTCTTCCCGGAGATCACAGCAGCGACCTGCTTAAGGCTCTCCTCGTTCATCGTTTTGGCAAGGATGGCATATGCTTCGCCAAACGGATTGATGCGGTCGATCAGGTCAATATCGAGTTCTCGGACATCCATGGCGATCTTCCGTATGCCGTCAAGCAAGGCTGTATTGCCGGATTTCGGAGCTTCGTCATCAGGGTTCAGCGCGGCTTTAGCCTGCTGGGTCAGATTCAACGCTGCAATGGCATGCTGACGCACGGCCTCCTGATCATCGTCGTCTAATTCCGGATACTTATCCTTGATGATCTTGCCAAGGCGGACCTGGGTCAGCTCTTCCGGCACCAATTCCTCATCGAACAGGCCGCGTTCAATTGACCTCTTGTCCTGAACGAAGGCCGTGATGACCTCGTTCAGGTCTTCCTGGCAAATGCGCTGCGCTTCCTTGCTCTTCGGCTCGGCAAGCCCCTTGATCTCGATCTGGAACTGACCGCTTTCCCCGTTAAAACCGACGTTGCATTTGTTCGGATCATAGCCGCCATCGCCATAATCGAAGCCCGGGGTCGGCTCATTTTCAGGCCGCTTTGGCGTGAAATTGAAACGCGGCGCGAGCACTTGCTCCATGAGGAGGCTAGCCGCAATCGCTTTCAGCGTATCATTGATCGCTTCGGTCACCGCTTCCTCGGAAGCATCCGGCTCGGCAATCAGATTGGTGAAACGAGCGCGGGCTTTGCCGGGTGCATCACGTGTCGCGCGGCCAATGATCTGAACAACCTCCGTCAGGCTGGAGCGATAGCCAACGGTGAGGGCGTGCTCGCACCAAATCCAGTCGAAACCCTCTTTGGCCATGCCAAGGGCAATGATGATGTCCACATAATCGCGGTTGGTTTTCATTTCGGGCGAGCGAAGGCTGGCTTGGATTGTCGCCTGATGATCGGGATCGACCAGATCGGCGATTTTCAGGATGCGGCCATCTGGGCGCTTTACCAGTTGGAAGCCGGTTGCTGGATCGGAGCCTTGCCAAGCCCCCAGCTCTTCAATGATGTGCTCGACTTCCCTGATCTTGTCCTTGGTGCTCTCGCGAGAATTGACAGAGGGGATATGGATGATGGTTTTCTCATCCGGGTCGAGCACTTTCAAAATGTCGTCCGAATAGGCTCCGGCGTAGAAGAAATAGCCGATATCCAGTGACTTCAGATATTTATAGCCGTTGAGCTGCTGATAGTAGGTGTAGGTAACGGGTTCGAACTTGGTTTCGTCCTCGGGCATGAGCACCGGTTCAGCGTCGCCCCGGAAGTATGAGCCGGTCATGGCAACGATATGCGTCTTGCCGCGCCCGATGAGCTGCCCCAGATGCGAACCAAGCTTGTTGTCGGGATTGGCGGAGACGTGGTGAAACTCATCCACAGCGATCAGCCTGTCATCGAAAACCTCGATGCCGAATTTATCGACGGCGAAGCGGAAGGTGGCATGGGTGCATACCAGAACCTTGTCGCCGCTTTCCAGAAATCCCTTCACGGAATTGACCTTGCCGCCGTCTGCGCCGGGCGCATTGCAAAGGTTCCACTTCGGCGAGACATGCCAATCCCAATAGAAACCGTGCTTCGACAGCGCCTCATCGGCAAAGCTGGAGCCGATAGATTTTTCCGGCACAACGACAATCGCCTGCTTGCAGCCCTGATTGTTGAGCTTGTCCAGCGCGACGAACATCAGCGCCCGGCTCTTGCCTGATGCCGGAGGCGATTTGATAAGCAAATATTGCTCGCCCCGCTTCTCATACACCGCCTCCTGCATAGGCCGCATGCCAAGCTCGTTCGGCTTGGTTGAATTGCCATTCTGCGCATAGGTGACGGAAACGGAGGGGACGGATTGGATCATGGAACTAGCTTTCGTTGAGTAAATCGACGTAGAAACAGGCGCGCTGTCACGAGAGATATTTGAAGCCTGAACGTCGAGTCTTCTTCTTCAGATAGTCCTGGATGCCCACCATGCGGGTGCATTCGGCTCATTAGTCCTTGCACATATTGAGGCTTCTGATTGTTTGCATTCCATTCGTTGTAGTCGTCAAAGAGGAATGGCGGCTGTGTAGTGCCAAGAAAATCACGTTTGGCTTTGCCGTCACCACTCCCGTCATAGCCAAGTGCCACCGCAATCTCGTTCAGGTAACTCTCGTAAAAATTCCGCAGCGCACCGTTTGCCGACGACCATTCCCCCCTGCTGAAGGCCGAAACGGCCTGCCGCAAATGCCCTCGTGCAACGCTGAAGCCATGACGCAGCGAGCAATAGCTCCACTTCATTTTCTGCTTCTCTAAAATCCAGCCCAGGCAAATCCTCAGGCATCATACGTCGCAAAACTCTCGTAGTGGACTCGCGAGGGCGCTGCCACGGGCGTAACGCCTCCTCTGTTTCCACCTCTTCGTCGACTTCGAAACCGTCAAAACGGAGCCCAGCGACCAGCTTTGTCCAAGCTTCGATTTTGAGTGTTTTGGGAGGAGCCTTCAAAGCAGTTTCAATCATAGAGCTCGCGCCAGCGGCATACGTCCAGCCTCGGTAAAAACTTCGAGACCGATCCTCGATGGCAATCCGCGCAAGGTTTGCAACTCGGCCCGACTTGCTTGACGAATTACATTTCCCAACAATATCCCACTGAACCTCAAGCACCTCCATATCGTTGTGTGATTTGAAGTCACCCAACACCTCGGCGGCGGACACCACTGTCATTCGGTTGAATTCAGTCATGCAGCCTCCTCGGTCGTTGACGTCTTTTTACGGAGGAATGCCATTGGGTCCCAATCGGTATTGAGTGCGGCACGACTTCTCACGGATATCCGGAAATGTTGGCGCAGATCATCCGCGATCTGCAGCGCATCCAGGCCGAGCTGAGCATATCCCGTCTGGCGCGGCTCAAAGAATTCCTCGTAGTCTGGCGGAAACGCATGTTCGCTTGAAGCCGAAATATGTCTGTCGGTGCTTCTTGCCTTGTTTGGCAAGGCAAGAATTCGATGCATCAGAGGCTCCGGCATGCTCCGCCAGTCAATGTCCTCGGGAAAATCAAGCGGATCGGGCGTGGAAACTTGCGCTTCGCAATACTCTTCGCCGCTCTCAGTGCGTCTCGCCGGACGTCCGCAGGCCGTTCCGTCATCATAAACCACGTCGATGCACTTATCGGCATACTCTTCCAATATGCAGATCAACCGAATGGCGGCATAGGAGCCATCTCGGCGACGAGCAAGCCAGGACGTCCAAACCTCTTTGGAAATCGTGATCGTGCTACCGACGACAACGCCAGCCAATCCTATGAGAGCTTCAATCATGCCGCCCCCTTCGTCTTGGTCATCTTCGTATAAAGTTCGAAGAGCTTTTCGAGGCGTTCGGTGTCATTGCGGAAGCGGCGACCGATGTAGATGCGCTCCAGTGCTTCGTCATTGCGCTCATGCGCAGCGCGCAAGTCGGCGGGCATTTTTTCGGGATCGTAAAGATCGGCGATTGTTGCGGGGAAATGCGCCTCGCGTGCTACAAGGATGTCTCCTGCGCAACGGGCAAGGTCAGCTTTGTTCTTTTCGGTCAGCTTAGGGACAGGAAAGGTGTTCCAGCCGAGAGTGTTGGAGTAACGAAAGTCGTTTTTCATCTTACCACAAACGGTTGCAATCCACACCGTATGAACCCGTGATGCAAACAGAGCTAGCGCCCACATTGGTGGGTCGTACAAAGCCATCGCCGCATCGGAGACGATCACTTCTGCGTCGCTGAACTCTATAGGTAGGTATTCTCGGCGTTCCGAAGAAACTCGGGGGACAATAAACTGATATTTCTTGCCTGTAATTGTCCGCTCAAACCTATGAGGTGTAGCGAGGCCGAGTTTGCCTCGCTCACTGCCGGTAGCGCGATATTCCCTGATACGTTCTAATCTTTCTGCAACAAACGGAATCTCTCAGCAAATCGGGCATCTCGATCATTTATCCAGAGACAATATCTAATCAGCCCGTTTATCGCCTCCTTGGAACCAGATATCCTTCGAATTAGCTTCTGCGCCTCTGGAAACTCCTGTAAAAGATGATTCTTCTCATCTGAGTTTAACATCAGATTGCCTTTATCACGCGATATGTTTCCCGCATTCATGAGCGGCAGTCCAAAGCGACTAGATCGACTCTGGAAGCGACTATGACATCCGGCCCATCCACCAAGTAGCAATTGATATTTTCGGCAAGTCGGCGAGTTTGACCTTCGACAATCGTTTTTGGTCGGCTAGACCTCGGGCGGATGCCTATTATAGTTACAATCACACCCGCGTTGTTCGTCGCATTGTTCGACCATTTAAAATCTTTGTCGGCGATAAATATTTCTACATTACCGGACAATACTCTTGGCCAGACTGCAGGAACTTGGACGCCCTGTGAAATTGAATTGGTCGTCACAAATGCAGCAAGGGCTTTTGTTGCAGCGATGAAGTCTGATGCCTTCCAAAACCAGCCAGCGATGTAGTCAATGGCCTTTACTTGCTTCCCGACGACAAGCTTTGCCAACTCTTCTTTTTGTTCCTTGGTTTGAAACTTGTCACCGAGATACGGCGGATTGCCGCAAATGTAGGTCTCTCCTCCCTCGTTCTCGAAGTCGATCTCAGCTTGAGCGACTGGCGACATAAACAAGTCATCGGCGTGGTGCTTCACGCCGGTGCCTGTAGGTGGGCATATGCTGAGCCAATCGAGGCGCAAGGCATTGCCACAAGTGATCCAGTTCTTGGCGTCAAGCGGCAGAAAATCAGCCAAGGCCTCCTTCTGACCACGATAAAGCACGTCGCACTGATATTCCGCGATGATCAAAGCAAGGCGCGCGATCTCGGCTGGAAAATCGCGCAACTCGATCCCACGAAAATTGGTCAGCGGTATTTCGGTGCGGTGGTCAGCCTCCCCGCGACGTTTGTTGATTTCGGCCTCAATAGCTCGCATTTCCTTGTAAGCGATGACAAGAAAATTGCCGGAGCCGCAGGCCGGGTCGAAAACGCGAATGCGCGCCATGCGGTTTCGCAGGTTGAGAAGCTTGCGAGCATTGTCTCGCGCTTCTTCAAGCTGCTCCCGCAGATCGTCCAGAAATAGCGGATTGAGGACCTTCAAGATGTTCGGCACACTGGTGTAATGCATACCGAGCGCGCCGCGCTCTTCATCATCGGCCACCGCCTGGATCATCGATCCAAAAATGTCGGGGTTGATCTTTTTCCAATCGAGCTTTCCGACATGCAGCAGGTAGGAGCGGGCAATTTTGGAAAAGCGAGGAACCTCGGTGCTGCCAGAGAATAGGCCACCGTTCACATAGGGGAAGTCATTTGCCCACCGGGCGATGCCTGCGCTGACGCGATCTTCCCTTTTGGTGTTCATCGCGCGAAAAATCTCGCTGATCACCTCATGGGTGTTCAAGCTGTCCTTGTCGCTCATCTTCTCGATGGTCGCGGTGAACAGATCATCCTTCAGGAAAATATCGGTATCTTCGGCAAAGAAACTGAAGATAAGTCGAGCCATGAAATGGTTCATGTCGTGGCGGCGGGCGGCAGAACTCCAGTCCGGATTATCTTTCAGAAGCTCGATATAGAGCCGGTTGAGTCGCCCTGTCGCCTTGATATCGAAAGCGCTTTCGCGGATTTGCTTGACGGTGGAAATGCCAGCAAGCGGCAAGAATACACCGAAATGATCCGGGAAATCCGGGTAGTCGCAAACGACAACCTCACCCGAATTCAGGTCTTCCGCCTGAAACTCCTTACCGTCCGTGGCAAGCACGAATTTCGCCTTCGCGCGCGTTGTCGCCGGGCTGGCTTTGAGCTTGCCAAGCGTTTCGGTCACCGCTCCTTCGGGCGCAACCGCGATGTGAATGTTGCTGGTCTGAAGAACGCCGCCCAGATCGGACTTGTTGGTTTCACCACTGCGCAGCCGTCGAAGCGTCGTCTCCTTCGCGCCGAACGCCTGAAGGAACGCGAACGGAAATTCGCCTGCGTCAAACGGCTGCTCGGCGAGAACCGATATGGCTTCTTCGATCTCTACGGCGTTCAAGGTATTACTCCCGTGGCATCTGAAGCCCTCGACATTCACGTACACGACAGGCTTAGACAAGGATTAGTAGCCAGGACCGTAAGTGTCACCAGACTATCGAGAGTGACCACAAAAATTGCTGATCGTTTGGGAATTTCAGTGACTTCGTGTCACGGAGTATTCGTCCAACAGTGCACCAAAGTCCGCCAAGAGCAAAGGAAAGCCCAGGGCGGCACCCCGGGCGTTCCAGCTGATTTGCAAGGACTCTGACTGGGCCGTTACAAGACTTTCCTAGGCTTTAGTTCTCGTAGAGAGCCTGCACAACTGTCCCAGACAGCACCTTCATCAATGATAGCGCGGTAGGCAAACTCCTGGCCCCGTTGATGAGCTGAGAAAAGAGCATTCAAAACGATACCGATTTGACGACTGGTTAAATCTGCTAAAAGCTCCGGCGGGAGGTTCGAGACTACACGCCTTGCAGTCTCGGGGTAATTCGCGAAGCTGGTAGCTGACAGCGCACGTTTTAGCTTAACCTCATGTCTCATCTTTTGCGCATTCCACCTCTGCAGCGACCGTACAAATAGCCGACGCCTTTTCATAAGTATCAATTTCATCGAGGCGGTATCGAGAGGGACAGTCGTACGTCCCCCAACGGTCGCTTATTTGAAGTAGGAAAAGACCGTCAGCTTGCCGGAAAAAGCGTCCAGCGCCAGTGTGGCGTCCGAGGAAACGGAACGACAGCGTCAGCTTGTTGATGGTGCCATCGACATCAGTTGATTGCTGGAGCGACCACATTATGCAGCCTCCAGTTGGCGAAACTGTGGGATTGTCCAGCCTGCTGCTTTCAGTTCTGGGATCGGGAGCATCCGGCCTGTACCAGCGATTGCCTCCAGCTCCATGAGTGTCACTACTACAACGCCAGATTTACCTACTCGAAGAAGCTTCTCTGCAAACTGATGGCAAATTTCCGAGACAGCTACAAAGGGCTCAGCGATCCTAAAAGGACTGATTTCGTAGAGACCCACATCGTCGGCTGCGACGATTTTGACTAGCAACTGGGGCCAGAGGGTCAGCTCAACGTGGACGTCTCCTTTGATCATATCGATGATCATAGGGTTGGTTTTTCTGGATTTCTTCATGATCTACCTGTTTGACGCGTTACTCACTGCAATTAGGTAGAAGACCGACCCCACCCTGCTAAGGGGTCGGCAAAATGCCGAAGCGCATTTTTTCTCTAAGTCTCTGAAAAGATTTATCCTTAAGTGATTCTACTCCATTTCTCCGGAGCGTCTAGACTCATCAAACCTCAGCTGGATGGTGCCACGCGCGTGGGTGGAGTTGCTTGCATAAACTCAGCAGGTGCGGATGGGACGACACTGGTTTCCTGTTTCTGGTCGGCCGTGAATTTAGGCATTGCGCTGCCGTCTGCCATGGCCTGAAACAGCGCCCTCGTGTGCGCGACAGGGTGCGTCTGCGTGACTTTCAGCAGTTGTTTCCGGAGCGCCAGACGAAACTTCTTCAACTCGGGATCAACTGCGCTGACCAAGGACAACCGGTCAGTGGGAGTGGCTTTTTCATGCGGCCCGTTCCTTCGCCCACACATAGCTTTCGAGCACTTCAACGTGCGTGCGCTCAGGCATCCTGCTAAACTTGAAGAGCGTCATTTCGCTCTGCATGTCGATAAGTACGTATTCGTCACAATTCAGTTCGCGGCAAATTTGTTTGATGTCGACCTTGCCGGACGCGACGACCTTCCGAAGCCTGGACCGCAACAGCTGTTCTTCCGACATCTTGATTTTAGGAGTCTCCCACCGCACCTCTCGGGGCCTCATGACGAGCCTGCCGCAATGCGTGTCGGCCAGAAAAGAAGCTTTCTCAGCATTGTTTGCACTACCGATCAGCACCTCGCAGTCGTCATAGATATCGATGATTTTCCCGTAGTCTGTGATGTAAAGCTCGTGAAAATGCGCTTCAATCACGAGCTGCATCAGCTTGTCGGCTGGTATCACATCGGGGTCAGAAGGATCGCACCATGCTTCAACGTATTGTAGCGACACCCCCAAAACTCGGGCTCCAATCGCACGTCGGCCGCTACGATCTCCCAGCCTGTCAACGTAGTATTGAGTTCGCTCCTTTATCTCCTTCTTCGTAAGCGTCAGTAGCTTTGCCATGTGTTCCTCTTGCGCGCGGTGCTCGTGGAATAAGTCTTTGGCGAATTTTTCGTTGGCGCAAGCGCTCTTTGCGTGTGCAGTCGGAGACAACACTTGCCCCTCTTGTCGCTTGCTCGCCCAACGCCGACTGTCTCTGAACCGATGCAGAAGGAGACGGCGATGAGATTTCTGATGGCTTTAATGATGGCTATTGCCAATATCGGCAAAGGCTTTCTGAACGGCATAGAATGGTGTTGGAGAACAGGCTGGGGGTTGCTGGGCTTTGGTGGTTCGCCGACTGTTATGCCGCCGCAAAAGATCGAGATTCCCGACACTGATGAAGTCGAGATCGTTCGTGACATGGCCAGGGGTCAGCAACGCGCCGTGGACGCGATGCTGTCGACACCGGCAAGATGTGTTCAGGCCTGGGCTGCCGCACTGCCGGAGCAACGCGATACTATTCCACTTCGAGGCCTCACCGAGGATCAGATAGATTGGCTGGAAGTGCGCCTGACAGACAATGAGTTGAAGCTTCTCGCGGACGAAAAATCGGAGCACAAGATCAACGCTGCTCTAGCTGGAATTGAAGATGCCATTCACGGCGTCCGGTCTGTGCCGTCACCCGGGCCCAAAACGAAATCCGGCCCGAAGATCGATATCTCAGGCCGGGTTCATAAGTTTCGAGCGGGCGAGTTAAATCAGCCGCATCAACTTCACTGACGACGCTTGCCAAAATGCTTGGAGGCAGTTTCTCGACGAGACTGCTGCCTCTTTTTGATGAGTGGGATCAGTCGAGCGACCTCGTCGTCATATTCTGCCGGGTAAAGGTGCTCCCTCAAATAATCGCCGAAAGTTTCCCAGACTTCTCGGATGTCGTCCTCGCGTTCCAGATCGGCAGCTGTCATCTGCGCGTCAGCCTGCACCATCCGCCAGTTTTCCTGATCCTCAAGATAGGCCTCGTACAGGGAATAGATCGAGCGATGACCGGTGAAAGGGAGCACATCGTCTTGATCCAAGCCCTGCACCAGCCAGCGCTGAATCGCTTGCTGCGGCGTCAACAAAAACTCATTCATGCTGCAGCCCTCATCCGCTGGATGACACCACGACGCTGCTCAGCGACCTCGCGAAGCCTCTGGTTTTCCGCGATCAGGTTCTCGTTTTCTTGAGCCAGCGCTTTTGCGTGTTCGGCCCATTCTTGACAGGCGGCTACAGCATCTTCGAGCTGCTGAGAGAGGACACGAGATGCATTTTCTTCCCGTGCCGCACGAGCGGCTGCTACGCCCTGCATGTGGGCGGAGACAGCACCTGCTGCGAGGACTGAAATGATCGCTCCAGTCTGAACTGCGACCGCTGTTGCCGGGCACCCTACGCTTCTCTGGCTCTATCCTGTTTCTCCTGGTCCGTTTCTGGCTGAAATGATCCGGTACCAGGGAGGTAAGGTCCGTTAATGTCAACATTAAAACTTTATGGGCATGTCGATTTTTCGGTACCTTTTCAATGACTTGTGACAGATCGGGGGCAGATGACGCCGGGTTGCCCCTGGTTTGTAACACTACGTCGAGCGCATCAGCTTTCGGAAAGTTTCGACCTCGACTTCGATCTGTTCTTCCGACGGCATAGGCATCGGAAGATTAGCTTCGCCGAGAGCTACTAGCAGCGTCGCATAGTCTCGGAATCTCCATACGTTCCATGGCGACGTGGCGGCTGATCTGACCGCGCGAGTACATCATGAGTGGATGCGTGTCCGGAAGTTCAGGCATTTCTAAATCTCTCGAACATGCGTCAGCGTCATCGCATTAGCTTCATCGACCGACAGGACCCCATCTCGCATCAAGTCCGCGATCAGCCTAAGAGTGTCGTCGCCTTGGATTCCTTCAATGCGACTGAAGGCGTCTGCCAGCCGCTCCGCATAGCCGGTCGACATGTTGACGTTATGCTGTCGTGCCAAGTGTTCTACTTTTTGTTTGACGGTATCGGTCACGTCTTATGCCCATATCGATCCGGATATCTGGCCACTCGTTCTTCCGTGATCGATCCGGTGCCTTTGTCCTGGCGTTCCTCGTAGATTGTGCGAGCGGTCAGAACCGAAATCCAGAGTTCCGCTTGATCGTTGTCACACGCATCGATCACCTGCTGCTGTTCGTCATCGGACATCGAAAGGAAGGCCTCGACTTTCTCGATCATTTCCGGCGTCGGCTGAAACGGGGTGTATTGCAGCCGAAGCTGTTCCTTCGCTTCAGCCGACTGGAGCTTCCAGTCATCAATCAGGCCGGTGATCATCGCGGGTCTAGTGTCCTTCATGTCAACACTCCTTCCGGCTTCAGCACACATCGGCTTGTCAACGGAATGGCGAGTCTACGGCAATGTGGAATGATTTAAAACAGGGTGCGAATACATTGACTTAGGCTGTGTGAATTTATGTCTTTAAGAACATATTTGTTTCGGAATATGTCTCGTGCATCATTTTTTTCGTCGGCGGTTTGACACGGGCGTGGCCAGGGCAAATCATAATCGATATCGGTGTGATGGCTTTTAGCTCAGACGGTGAGAGCGGCTCCTGAATAAGGAGAGGGTCGGCGGTTCGATACCAACATCGCCATCACACCGATATAATCCCTCTGGGACGGGGACAAGCTTTTACGCTGTCCGACGACCGCACCTTTGCCCTGCGGTCGCTAAAAATCAGGCACGGTGATGAGCTGTGTGGGTAGTGTCTGCGGGCACGGCGAGGTGTGTCCACCTCAAACGTCGCCTGGTTCGCCAGGCATGCGGCTACGGTCGCGACAGAGGGCTCCGGTTTCCTTTGGCTGGAGCCCTCAATCTCTCGGCAGTTTCCCGACGAGCCACTCCCCTTTTCCTCTTGCTCCACACTTCGAGCACGTGAGCCTCGATCCCAGGCTTCCGATATAGACACCCTTTCCGTATCGTCTCGCGACTTCCCAGCGATCAATCATAGCTGTGTGCCCGCAACTGCGACACCGACATCCCAGTGTGTACCACTCTGGAAGACCGGCGAGCGTCGTGTAGATCAGCTGACCCGCATCCATTGCGTCTGGAGTTAGATCGATCCCCCGGCGATGTTTCATCTAAGCCTCCAGAGCCATAGGAATTTGTTCCTGCTTTGTTCTGGCGAAGGCTGAGAGTCAAGGCGATTCGAATATCGCCTCCTGATTGCAGAGTTCGGAAACATAGCGAGCAGACTAAACCCACCAGAGAAGCAGGCAATCCACCCAATCGCCCGGTGATTATCCCGGTGGGATTTTTTTGGAGAACATTAGAGAAAAGAAAAAGCCCCGGTTTCCCGGGGCTTTCGGCTGGTCGGAGTGGAGTGATTCGAACACTCGACCCCCACGTCCCGAACGTGGTGCGCTACCAGACTGCGCTACACTCCGTGACCAGCGGCGCTTCTATAGACCAGCGATTTTCGTTTCACAAGCAGGGAAACGAAAAAAGCGGCGAGAAAGTTGAAGTTTTCGTGACGCAGACTGCATGTCGCTGAATTCATTGATTTAAGAGTCGTTGATCGACAACCATCCGCAAGGCTGCCGGGACGGCGCGGGGCCAGCCGGTGGCGCGCAGTTGCGGGGAAGTCACCGTCGTAAAAATTGCGTCGTACAAGGGACCTCGACCGTTCCGTCTGTGCCGGTTTCGCAGTAAAGCAGGTGTGGGCCGAATGTGCCCGGCGGCATGGCGCCGACGACGGCCCTCATGGGATTCAAGGGACAGTGACAATGAATTTGCTGAAAAGCACGACCACGGGACTGATCGCAGCGCTTTGCCTGGCTGCGGCAGGCTGCACGACGGTGGGTGGAGCACCGACAAACGAGATCGAAACGCGCTGGAACGGGCAGCAGGCGGGCGCCTTCTTCGCCAAGTTCGGGCCGCCCGTCTCGGATGCGGCCTCCGGCGCGGCAACGCTCTACACATGGCGCGGTGGCTTCAAGACTTGGGTCGTACCCGCGACATACGAGGATCTCGGCGACGGAAAAAGGGGCAAGATGCTGACCCGCGCGCGGACGGAATATCTGCGCTGCGAAGTCCAGCTGACGGTCTCCTCCGACTACATCATCCGCAGCGTTCGCACGGTCGTCGACCGTCCGGGCACAAATGGCGGCAAGAGCTATTGCGCGGAGTTCCTGACGGCCAGCTGATCCCCGCCGCGCGATCCCGAAAATGGAAAAGCCTCCCGCCAGCATGGCGTGGAGGCTTTTTCTTTCCAGGTCCGGTCCAACCGGACGGGCTTCGTGGCATGGGCCGTGCACCAATCGCCGCCGGGGCCTCATGCCCTCTGAACACCCGGTTCATGGCGTGCGCGGGAGGACGCCGTGGATGACGCCCTCCCCGATACGCAATACAGAAACCGAGCGCTTCGCGACGCACTACCTTGGTGGAAGCGCCTCCTTTATAGGGAGATCAAGGTTAACAGTTACCTTACAGACCTCAGAATTTAGGGTTAATTTTCAGTGACCTAGCTGGCGGAGCACAAAGTCGCGCCGGCACGGCGCAGGTCACCCTAAAAAGCCTTGAAAACCAGGGGCAACAGCGTTTCGTGATCATTTGCGCACTTGACGATGTTCTTGTTTTGTTCAAGATCGCGGTCATGACCCAGACGATCGATACCCTTGGAAAAGCGCTTCGCCACAACATGCTGGTGGTTGCCACCTGTCGTGAATGTCAGAACCAGGGGCGGTTTCTCGCCAAGGATCTCGCCAGCTTCTACGGCCACGGCCGCGACCCGTTCTCGCTGAAGTTCCGCTGCAAGCAGTGCGATACGCGAAACTGCAAGATCACCCTGATGGACAACCCTTACGACCGCACGCCGGAGACCATCGTCTGGCGCCCTGTCAAGGTGAAGCTTTGACCGTCACATCCCGGCGCTAGGGTGAATTTTTTAATTCTGCAACCGGCCCGTATTTATACGGTGGCAACTTCAGCAAGGCATTAAGGATTTCGAAACCATAAAGATCTCGAGGGTCATTTCTCGTGAGTGATTTCTGAGTTTTCCTTTCAGGTGGTTCTTTTCCATGACGAGCATTCTCACCAATTTTTCGGCCATCACCGCATTGCAGACCCTGAGAAGTCTTGCCTCTGACCTCCAGGGAAGCCAGGAGCGCGTCAGCTCCGGACTTCGCGTCGGAGCAGCGGCCGATAATGCCGCCTACTGGTCGATCTCGACCACCATGCGATCCGACAGCATGGCGATCTCTGCGGCGGCAGATGCACTCGGGCTGGGGGCAGCAAAGGTGGACACGGCCTATGCGGGCATGACCTCGGTGATCGATGTGCTCACCGAATTCCAGGCGCGTCTGGTTGCCGCGACGGAAGAGGGTGTCGACAAGGCGAAGGTCCAGGCAGAACTGGACCAGATGAAGGATCAGGTGAAGTCGATTGCCGAATCCGCCAGCTTTTCGGGGCAGAACTGGCTGACCACCGATATCGCCGACATGTATGACGTCGACCTCAACAAGACACAGGTCGTCTCGTCCTTCGTACGTGATGCCAACGGCGGCGTTGCGACGAAGACCATGACCGTCGACCTGTCGAAGATATCCCTGTTCAACAGCACGCAGGGCGGGCTCTTGCAGCGGGATGCGCGGGATATCGATACCATCGGAGGGATGCGAACCCTGTATCATAACGGCGACGGGACGCAGGTATGGATACCGGAAACAAATAGCTCAACGTATGCGACGCTGCATTCCCGCGTCTTCTCCGGCCCGCTTGATCTGACCGGCGTCGGAGACGCGATCACTTTCGATGTTACCGTCGACAAGGACGAGCCCTCGCACGGTATTTCGCCGCCTTATCATCCAGGGAAAACCACGGTAGGCGTCACCATCGACAAAGCATTCTTGGACACCCATTTTCCGACCTGGAACGGTGTAATCGATGACTATAGAGACTTTTCGCAGGCATTGAGCCGGGCCCTATCTCTGGCCAACACGGGCGCCACCGCCGGCCTCTATTACGGCAGTAGCTACCCGAACGGTACGGTTCCGAATGAATACTGGGTCCGCACACAGGAGAGTTCGGGACTCGACGGCTCTTACATCGAGATCAGCAACCTGACTTCTCAGGTCTCTTCGGGATCGCATGGTCTTAGCAACAGCGCGGCTCAGGCACCGCGCGGTTCTGAAATGACACTGGATTTCACTGATTTTCAGGCCTTCCGCGACGGCGAGGATCCAGACGGGATCGAGGTCAGCTTCAGCTTCTACGTGAACAGCGCAACGCCAAAGACCTATTCCTTCGACCGCACCTACGTGAACAACCTGTTGGGTAAGACTGACGGTAGCATTTCAAATGCATCCGAGATGGTGACACTGCTAACCTCACTGATGCAGGCCGACTGGCCGGATGTGATCATCAGCGACGCCGGGTCCACCGTTTCCCTGGTGCTCGACCCGCTGGCCGACCGCAATGCCGGCATTGGTTCGCGCATCGGCTTCAGCAATATCAATGTCAGCCACGAACCGATCCCGACGCTGAACTTCCTCGAGATCGACATCGTGCAGAACCCGGACATGGTGCGCACCTATATCGACTACATGGACAAGGCGACGGCGCGCGTCGTGGATGCGGCCGCAACGCTTGGCGCGCTGCAGACACGCATCGACATGCAGGCGGAGTTTGCAGCAAGGCTCTCGTCCAACATCGACAGCGGGATCGGCCGCCTTGTCGATGCGGACATGAACGAGGAATCGACAAGGCTGAAAGCGCTGCAGACGCAGCAGCAACTGGCGGTGCAGGCACTGTCCATTTCCAACAACGCACCGGACATGCTGGCTCAACTCTTCCGCTGAGGCAGTATCGCTCGTGATCAGCTTAGCGCCGACCGGTCGATATGCGAGGCAATCAGCATGGCCACCAGGTGCACCGTGTTGCGCGCGCCATAACGCTGCTTCATCTTATCCAGCCTGTGCTCGACCGTACGATGCGAGAGGCCGAGCAAGACGGCAATCTCCTTGGCCGTGGAGCCCTCGATCAGGAGCTGGACGATCGCTTCATCGGACGTGTCCATCGTCTCGCGGGTCTGCGGTTGGCCGAGAAGAAATTGCGCATAGGATGAGGAAATTACCCATTGCGAGCCATTGGCATTCTTCTGCGGTAGGAGGATGCGATCATAGCCAAGACTGACCCCGAGCAGGCGCGTCTTGACCAGTTCGGTCGCAGGCTGCTGTCGCTCGACCACTTCCTTCAGACGCGGGATGACAGACTGCTCCATATAGGCGCGATCCTTGAAGTCGCCGACACGACAGTCGCTGAAGAGACCGTTGATGTTGATGATCCTGGACGTGAAGCCGGAATGGCGGACAGTGCGCATGTACCAGTCGAGCGGATCCGGACCCGTTACCTCGAACACGGTCAGGCGCATCTTGATGGACAAGAGATCCAGGACACCGCGATAGACATCCTCGGCCTGGACGGGCCGGTCGGGTGATGTCTGAATCCAGGCGTCGAGCATGCGGCCGACAACGACAGAAAAGGATGCTACGCGGGGCATGAACTCAACGCATGAATCAAGTGACACATCTTGGTACAGCCCCCAGTCGAAACCAGCAATCTTCGAATGTGCCGACCTTAAAAATACAACCTATCTCGCCACACGGTTGCGCCAGGCGGCAGCCCCAGAAACAAGGGCGTGACGGCCGTCACTTTTGGTGCTCATTCGCCAGCAAATTCAAATAACCTTAACCATAGGCGGGAGAAAACAGTTCAAATTGAAACTAATAGATTTGCGGGGTTGCTGTGGGGGAAAGTTCGGTCATCGTCTATGTGCCACCAGTCCTGTTCGGACTGGTGGCCGTCACTTTCATCGTTCTGTGGCGGCACAAGATTGTGACCAACTGGCAGTGGGGAGCGGGGTTCGGGCAGACTGCCCTCGGCTTCTCGCTCTCAACCTTTCCGATCGAACCGATCTTCGACGCCGTGGCCTCCGGTATGATCTTTATCGGTGCCGCCTACTGCTACAGCAGCGCCGTGTTCGAACATTTCCAGGCACCGTCATTTGATCGCGAACGCCGCTGGTTTGTCGTGGTCTATACGCTTCTGCTGGTCTTCTGCATCTTCATCCTGGAAAGCCTGCGCTACCAGATCTTCCTGACCGATATTGCCTTCGCCTGCCTTATCGGGCTGGCACTTGCCATGGCGATCCCAAGAGCACGGCGCAGCGTCGACAAGATCCTCCTCGCGTCGATCGGGCTTGCCTTCATGGATACGGTGGCGCGTGCGGTCTATTTCTTCTTCTTTTATGGCGATGCCAGCGACGATTTCGCCGACTTCGTCGACTCCGCCTATAACCTCGCGGTCCATATCACGACGATTACCATCTGCATGACTTTCCCCTTCTCGGCGCTGGTGGCGAGCGGGGTCTCGGCGATGGATCGGCACCGGCAAGCTGCGGAACGGGATCCGATGACAGGCCTGCTCAACCGTCGCGGGTTTGAGACGGCGCTGAGCGAGCTCGGCGGATCCGGACTGCGGGAGGGTGCGGTCCTGGTTTGCGACATCGACCACTTCAAGCAGATCAACGATACGCTCGGCCATGCGACCGGCGACGCCGTCATCTCGGCGGTCGCCGATATCTTGCGTCAGGTCACCGAGGCGAACGCCGTTGCCGCGCGTTTCGGTGGGGAGGAATATGTGGTGTTTCTGCCAGGCACACCAGCTGCGAAGGCGCGCGTATCGGGAGAGCGGATCCGGCAAACGGTGTCCGAGAAAGACTGGCGGTTTTTTGGTCTTGTCCGGCCTGTCACCGTCAGCATCGGGATCGATCGGATCCGTCCAGACGAAAGCGATCCGCATGCAGCCATCGCACGGGCGGATCGGGCGCTTTATGCAGCCAAGGCTGCGGGTCGCAATCGAGTTTTGGAGGCCGTCGAGATGGCCGATCTACGCGCAGCGGGATTGGCATCCGCGTGAGCCGCCTCAGGGCTTGGATCAGCGCAGAACCGGATAACCGGCCGCGATCGCTTCCTGTTCATGTGCAAGCAGGATGTCGTAGGCGCCCTCCTCCAATACAACCACGTCCTTGAGGCCAAGGATTGCGCGGGCATCGTCGAGTTCGGACGCCATAATGGCTGCCTTGAAGGCTGCGCGGAGAGCCTCGAGCTCCTCGTCTGAGGCCGACAATCTGGTAATGAAGGGCAGATTGGGGCCGCGCGGGGTCTCAGCGAGGATGACAAGGCCGTCGATCCGTTCCGGGGCATGGCGGCGCAGGAGATCATAGGTGATGCAGTCGATCGCGGCGAGATCGGCCTCACCACTGCAAACAGCTTCGATGCTCGCGAGATGGCCGCCGGTCTCAACGATCCCGGTGAAGAATGCGCGTCCGCCGGCATAGGGGGCGATCGCCGCGCGCAGCAGATTGTAGCCGGAATTGCTGCCGGTTTCGTTGATCGCAGCCCTTAGCCCCCTGCAAGCGGCAAGGTTTGCCGGTGCGTTCTTCTCTGACGATGATGACACTGCACATGTCGGCGCCGGAGCAGCCCGGCGCCTCGTAGACCGGGGTCGCGACGAGGCGGACCCTGCCCTTCAGATGCTTGACGAAGGGGAAGCCGCAGGTCTGGGCAAGCACGAGGCGCGTATCGAGCCAAGCCTCGTGATGGGGCAAGGTCTCGTGCAGAGTATCAGGAAGGCCGACCATGCCTGCACCGCGCATATGGTCGCGCAAGAAGGCCCAGAGCATGCGCTGCGCCTCCGGCACCACGGATGGCGCGACATACATCCGAAGGCTTGCGAGGCCGGTGTCCGGGGCCGCAGTCAGGAGTGCCTCGGATGCGTCGGAGCGTCGTGTTTCCTGAAAAGGAAGCGGCGGGCGACGTCGAGATAACCGCGATAGACCAGACCGCCGTTCAACCGAACGAGGAAATCGCGGTGACGCTCATAGGTGCCTGGCAGCATGTACCAGGGCAGCGCCGGCACGCGGTGATGCAAGACATGCAGGTTGTTGTAGAGGAAGAGCAGGCCGAAGAGCGGGCTTCTCTCAACGATCGCCGTGCGCTCCTCGTGATTGTCGGCAAAGCGGTGTTCGGCATAGGAGCGCAGACGCGACAGCGCCGTGCCGCAATAGACGAAGGCGAAGAAGAAGAGCAGGAAAGGCATGTCGCAGACGACGAGCACCCACCAGAGCACGACGGCGACACCAACAGCATGCCAGGCCCAGAGGCGCCGGCTGTCGCCCTCGCCGCGGATCACCTTGATCGCCTCGTGCCAGAGGAAGGAGGCGAGGATGATCGCCGGGCCAACCGTCAGGCGGCCGATCAGGGTCAGATTGAATTCCCACAGCGTGCGACCAGCCCAGCCGAAACGCTCCCAGTCTGCTCGGGTGAAATAGTAGGATTCCGGATCCTCGATCGGATCGGTCAGATGCTCGTCGCGGTGATGCGCGAGATGGCTTTCTCTGTAGACATGATAGGGCAGCCAAAGCGAAATCGGCGGAAACCCGATCGCATCGTTGAGCCATTGATGGCGGGTCGGGTGATGGTGGATCACCTCATGCTGCAGGGATCCATGCCAGGCGATCAGCCAGGCCCCCAAGGGCACAAGGATCAGAAGCGGAATGTCGCGCCAGAAATATGTGAGGGCGATAAATCCCCCGTAGATCAAAAAGGCCAATGCGACGGTCGGCCATTCGATGCGCGCAATGCGTGGTATTGCGATCTCACCCTCGGCAAGATGTGCCAGTGCAGTCCCCATAGACGAATCCCCTATGGACGTTCAGATTAACTGAGTTTGTGGGAGCCTGATGGAACAAAAGCGGCAAGGCACGGCGCGAAATGAGCAGAAACGCTGGAAATATGAGGGTTTGCGCCACCGAGGAGCGCACCTCCAGGGCCGGCTGTCAGTGTGATTGAATCACCCGGATTAATCGGCTAAGCGAAAGCTTCCTTTAATTCTCACATTTAAACTGGCACACCGAACGCAAGATGGGCGCAGAAACCAAGAGCCATCTCGAGGTTTTCCTTGAGAACAGAACGGCCCTGGTGAGCTATGCCGCCCGGCTCTTGGGCTCGCGTGACCAAGCGGAAGACATCGTGCAAGATGCCTTTCTGCGGCTGAAGCCGGAGGATGGCGTCGGCTATGCGCCGCGCCAAATCCTTGCCTATCTCTACAGCATCGTGCGCAATCTCGCCTTCGATCAGTTGAAGCGACGCAATGTCGAGACGCGCGGGCGCGATATCGATCCGCCCTTCTGGATCCTGCCACAAGATCCGGGCTCGCCCGAGGAGACGGTGCTTTTTGCCGATCAGGCACGGGTCGCCAGCGAGGCGCTACAGGGATTACCTGCCGACATGCGCCGGGCGATCGAGCTCTACCGTATCGAAGGCTGGACGCTGGAGGCGATTGCGGGCGAACTGAATATCTCGGTTGCGACCGCGCATCGGCTGATCCGCAGCGGCATGGTCAAGATCGCCCTCTCGATGGATCGGGCGAGCCATTGATGGGGTCAACAGGGAAAAATGCCGGGGGAAATATGAAAAAAATCAGGGCGGCGATCGTATCTTCAACAGGCACAGATAAACATGCGATAGGCGCGGCCATGTTCTGCGGTCACGGCCAATCGCGTGCCATCGTTGCGGGACAGGAACGCAGCAGTCAGGGAACGGTCGGCCGGTGAGCGTCACGGATCATCCACAGCAGCAGCAGGAGCGGCTTCTCGAAGAGGCGATGGACTGGCTGATGCGCCTCAACGAGGCACCGACCGATGCGACGCTGATCTCGGCCTGGGACGACTGGCTGGAGGCCTCGGAAGCCCATGCCGGAGCCTGGGCCCGGATCTGTCGCACCTGGGCGGCCCTTGGCGAGATGCCGACTGCTGCACCGGAACCCGCCGTGCCGGTTATCGGCACCGTTCCGAACCGATCCACATCTGTACAGGGCTGGCGGCTCTCCCGCCGCAGTCTCGGTCTTGCGGCCGCCACCTTGATGTCTGCGGCAGTGGTTGCCGTCCTGGTCGCCCCTGCCCTCCAGATGCGCCTCGAGGCAGATTTCCGCACCGGCGCCGGCGAGACGCAGGTCGTGACGCTGGTCGATGGATCCAAGGTGACGCTCGCTCCGGAAACGGCGCTGGCCGAGGACTTCGACAGCGGCGCGCGGCGTGTCCGGCTGCTCTCCGGCGAGGCGTTTTTCGAGGTCGAACGCGACACCGCTCGCCCCTTTGTCGTTGCGGCACCGGACGCCTCCGTGCGAGTGCTTGGCACGGCCTTCAGCGTGCGCGACACCGGTCATGGCACGCGGGTGGAGCTGGCGCACGGCGCAATCGCGCTGACACCGGGGACGCCAGTCGACGGTACCGAGCTGACGCTTGAACCCGGTGACGTCGTGAGCATCGAACGTGCCGACGGCAAGACGGAACGTAGCCAGGTCGACCCCGCCGATATCGCACTCTGGCGGACGGGCAAGCTTGCCGTCACCGACCAGCCACTGGGTGACGTCGTGGCGCTCATCCAGCGCCAGCATTCCGGCTGGATCGTTACGCCCGAAAGCGACATTGCCGCCCTGAGGGTGACCGGCCTCTATGATCTCAGCGACCCCGACAAGGCGTTGATGGCGCTCGTCGCACCCTTCGGGCTGCAGGTCCGCAAGGCCTCACCTTATCTGAGAGTCATCTCTAGCCGATAATTTTTTCATTCGATATCAACCTCTTAAGTGGAAACACTCACGCCTTGGCGCAAAAAATGCGGACGGCGCTGAAAAACTTGTCTTAATTACTCGTATTTTCCTCTAAGCAGAGCCTAGAACGGTTTCTGCATGGGAATGAGTATGCGTTCGACGAGACTGCCCGCGAAGCAGGACGCCTTGATCAGCGCGGCGTGGCACCGCCGGCTGACGGCGACGGCTTGCGCGCTTACGCTTCTGGCGGGGGCCTCTAGCCTGCCTGTGGCGGCGCAGACGACGACCGGGATCGAGACGGTGCGGGATTATGACATTCCGGCACAGCCACTTGCGAACGCATTGCGCGCCTTAGGGCAGCAGTCCGGTCTGCAGGTATCGCTCGCGGCGGAACTTGCCCGCGACACGCGCTCGGCCGCCGTCTCCGGCGCTCTGACGATGGAAACGGCGCTCGCGCAGCTGCTGGCCGGCACCGGACTTGCCCATCGCATTGAAGATGGCGTCGTCGTCATCGGCGATACGTCGACCGTTATGCGCGGCGGTGTCTCCGTAACCGATGGCTCGACTGTTATCGACGAGATCAAGGTCACGGACCGCCGGATGCAAAGGGGCGTCAGCACAGTCAACGTCGATGCTGACGCGCTTGCTGAGCGCAATCCGTCCGATCTCGCCGATGTCTTCCGCGACACGGCGGGCGTCAGCGTCGGCAGCTCGATCGCGACCTCGCAGAAGGTGTTCGTCAACGGTCTCGAAGAGACGACGCTTGCCGTCACCATCGACGGCAGCCGGCAGAACAACCGCGTCTTCCACCACAATGCCACCAACCTGATCGACCCGGCGCTGTTGCGCAGCGTCACCATCGACGCCGGCATCGCCCCGGCCGATGCCGGTCCCGGCGCACTTACCGGCTCGATCGCCTATGAGACCCGGACCGTGAAGGACCTGCTGTCCGAGGATGGCGTCGGCGGACTGGTGTCGGAGACCTATGACAGCAACGCCAAGGCTTTCACCACCGGGCTCGGTGGCTGGGCGATGCAGGACGGTTTCGAGTTCCTCGGTTTCCTGAACTATGGCAAGGGCGAGAACTACGAGGCCGGCGACGGCGAGGAGGTTCGTGGGACCGCGACCAACCTTTTGAGCGGGCTTGGCAAATTCGCCTACGAAGCCGAGAACGGCGAACGTTTCGAGATCAGCCACGAGCGAATCCGCGACGATGCGGAGCGGCCATTCCGTGCCAATGCCAGCGTGGTCACAACCGGCCGAGCCTGGGAACCTCGTTTTCGCAACTACAAGCTCGACCGGGACAATACCGTCTTCACCTATAGCGACACCACGCCCGACGGCTGGTGGGATCCACTCGTGCGTCTGGCCTATAGCCACAGCGCGGTCGAGACGCCTGTCTATTTCGATGACGGCAGCGGCAACCCGGCTTCCTATGCAGGCCGGGGCGCAAGCGGCAGCCTGAACGGGCGCGCGCAGAACAGGTTCGCGCTGGAGAATGGAGATATGGTTGCCGGTCTCGATTTCTACAGCGACCGTATCGAGCTCGACACGGCACGCAACGCGGAAGACGCGACGGAGACTGCCCGGAATATCGGGCTCTATGCCCAGGCCCGTCTCGAACCCTTCGAGGCCACGCGGCTGTCCTTCGGCGGGCGGGCCGACCGGCAATGGTTCGAAGGCACCACCGGTCAGACGTGGCGCCATGCCGGCCTCAGCGGCAATGCCGCGATCGAATACGACCTCACGCGCTTCCTCACGGCAAAAGCCGGCGCCTCGCATGTCTGGGCCGGCATTCCCTTGGCGGAAGCCTTCATCATGAACCCCGGCTGGTCCTATGGCGCGGCAGGGCCGGAGGTGACGACCGCAGACAACCTGATGACCGGTCTCGAATTCCATCACGATGGCTTCACGGCGGAAGCGAGCCTTTTCCGCAGCCGCATCCATAATGCGCGGGTTGCCAAATTCGCGGTGGCGCTCGCCAACCAGAACTACGAGGTGGAGACCGAGGGCTTCGAGCTTGCGGTGGGCTACGACTGGATCGACGGTTTCATCAAGGTGAAGTATGCGCATGTCGACGCCGAAATCGACGGCCGTCCGGCGGATTTCGATACCGGCAATTACCTGACCACGCCGGTCGGCGACATCATCGTGCTCTCGGCTGGCCATAGCTTTGCCGATTGGGGTCTGACCATCGGCGGCGATGTCGAGATAGCGCCGGAATACACTTCCGGGGACGCGACCTATCGATCCTACGAGGTCGTGAACCTCTATGGCGAATGGAAACCCGAGCAACTGCCGCACATGACGTTTCGCGCGGAGGTGCAGAACCTGCTGAACGAGACCTATGCGAGCCGCGCAACCTACGGCCAGGAATTCGGCAATGTGACGCCGCTGCACGAGAAGGGGCGAAGCTTTCTTCTCTCCGTCAAGGCGACCTTCTGACAACAAACTGCATCGCGCCTGAAGGCGCGGGGCTAACCACGACCACCTGCTTACGTTTCGGAGAGACTGCAATGAACATCCGCCCCTTTGCTCGCCGCGCGCTGATTACCGCCGGCCTCACCCTTGCCGCCCTGCCGGCGCTGGCACTCGACGTCGAAACCTATGCCGGCAAGGTCACTGTCGAGGGCACGCCGTCCAAGGTTGCCGTCTTCGACATTGCCGCGCTCGATACGCTGCTGGCCATCGGCGTGATGCCATCAGGCATTCCGGAAAACCTGTATCTGCCGGAACTGTCTGATCTGAAGGGCAAGGCCGAGGTTGTCGGTGACATCTTCGAGCCGGATCTCGAAGCCTTGAGCGCACTTGAGCCAGAGCTGATCATCGTTGGCGGCCGCTCCTCCGGCAAGGAGGAGGAAACGGTGAAAGTCGCCCCCTCGCTCGACATGACCATGGACGGCGTCGATGTGGTCGAGCAGGCGCGCGAGCGGGCCTTCACCTATGGCGCGATCTTCGGCAAACAGGCCGAGGCCGAGAAGGCGGTTGCTGATTTCGACGCAGCGCTTGCCCGCGCCAAGGCCGCCGTTCAGGGCAAGGGCAAGGGTCTGATCCTGATGACCAACGGGCCGAAGATCACCGCTTACGGGATCGATTCCCGCTTCGGCTGGGTGCACAAGGCGCTCGACCTGCCGCCGGCTGTCGAAGATGTCGAGGCCGCCACCCATGGCGAGCCTGTTTCCTTCGAATTCATCGCCAAGGCCAATCCCGACTGGCTGCTGGTGCTCGACCGGGCCGCCGCCATCGGCGCCAATGACCAGAATGCCAAGGCGACGCTCGACAATGCGCTGGTCGCCGAGACCACGGCCTGGAAGAGCGGCCAGGTGATCTATCTGCCGTCGGCGGATTTCTACATTGCCGCAGGCGGCCTCAAGGCCACCGAACGAGTGCTGGCCACGATCGAGGCCACATTCTCCGCCAGCCAGTGATGTCTGCCATCGCTGATAGACAACATCGCCACGTGATGATTGGCGCCGGGCTCTGCCTGGCGCTTCTCGTCGTGTTGAGCCTTGCCATCGGCGTGCAGGAGCTGTCGCTCTCCGGCGCTGACGGGGCGATGCCCTTTGCCGATCTCATGGCCGTCAGCCGGCTGCCACGCACGCTCGCCGCCTTGCTCTGCGGTGCGGGGCTGGCGGTCGCCGGCCAGATCATGCAGACGCTGACGCGCAACCGCTTCGTCGAGCCCTCGACGGCTGGCACCGCCCAGAGCGCGGCGCTTGGCATCCTGATCGTGACGCTGTTCCTGCCGGCAGCGGGTCTTGGCGTGAAGGCCCTGGTCGCCAGCGGCTGTGCGCTTGCCGGCACGGCACTCTTTCTCGCCACCGCCCATCGCCTGCCGCCGGAACAGCCGCATCTTGCTCCCCTCTTCGGCCTTGTCTATGGCGGCGTGGTCGGGGCTGCCGTCACCTATGTCGCCTGGCAGACCGATCTCCTGCAATATCTCGACATCTGGACCAATGGCGAATTCTCAGGCGTGCTGAAGGGCCGCTACGAGCTGCTCTTCGTTGCCGTCGTCATCGTCGGCGCCGCCATCGTGATCGCCGACCGGCTGACAATCATGGCGCTTGGCGAGCACCAGGCGACCAGCCTCGGCATCGACTATCGCCGGATGACCCAGATCGGGCTGGTGTTGGTCTCCGTCATGTCGGCGCTCTCGGTCGTCGTTGTCGGTTTGATCCCCTTTGTCGGCCTCGTCGTGCCCAATCTCGTCTCGCGCATCTCGGGCGACAATCTGCGCGGCACGCTGCCGCTCGTGGCGCTCGGCGGGGCGATCCTCGTTCTCGCCTCGGATATCGCCGCTCGCATCATGCGCTTCCCTTACGAGATCCCCGTCGGCACCGTGATGGGCGTGATCGGACCGGCGGTCTTCCTCTGGTTCATCCTCAGGGAGCGGCGCGATGCGTGACCGGATCGTCATCGGCCTTCTCCTCTGTCTTGCGCTCTTGGCCATCATCGCCTTCATGACGGTCAACCTGCGTGGCAATATCGCCTTTGCGCTGGAGTTGCGCGGCATCCGGCTTGCGGCGCTGGTAACCGTTGCTGTTGCCATCGCGCTGTCGACCGTTACCTTCCAGACGATCACCGGCAACCGCATCCTCACCCCGTCGATCATGGGCCTCGATGCGCTCTACCAGTTTGGTCAGGCAGCCCTTGTCTTTGCGCTCGGCGGGCTGGGTTATGTTTCGCTCTCGCCGCATCTGAAATTCGGCATGGAGGCATCCGCCCTGATGCTGCTCGCCATGCTCATCCTCTGGCCGGCGCTGAAACGGCGGATGGACCTCACCTTGATGTTGCTCGCCGGCGTGGTCATCGGCGGGCTGTTCCGCAGCCTGACCAATCTCATTGCCCGACTGATCGATCCGCAGGAATTCGCGGTGGCGCAACGCGCGATGTATGCGAATTTCTCCGCGCCGAATACGGATCTGCTTGCCATCGCAGCCCTCGTCACGATCCTCGCCGGTGGCTTCCTCGTCTCGCGCCGACACCAGCTCGATATCGCCGCACTCGGACGCGACACGGCGATCGGCCTCGGCATCACGTGGAATCGCGAGATCATGATCCACCTCCTGGTGGTGTCGCTGCTGGTTGCCGTTTCCACCGCGCTCGTCGGCCCCGTCACCTTTTTCGGCCTGTTGATCGCAGCGCTTGCCGAACGGCTCACATCCTCGCGCCGGCATGCCTCCGTCTTCGTGGTCGCCATGCTTCTCGGCGTCATCGTGCTCGTCGGCGGACAGACGCTGTTGCAGCACGGGCTTGGCCAGGCCGGCACGCTCTCTGTTGTCGTCGATTTCGTCGGCGGCCTTGTCTTCATTCTGCTTCTGTTTGCGAGGCGCACCCGATGATCGAAATCCAATCCGTCAGCCTCACTCGCGAGGGCCAGCGCGTGCTTGAGGGCATCGACCTCACCCTGCCCCGCGGTGGCCTCACTGCCCTGGTCGGCCCGAACGGAGCCGGCAAGTCGACGCTGCTCTCGCTCGCAGCCCGGCTTCTGCCGCTGCAACAGGGAAGCGTAACCATCGACGGGCTGCCGGTCGGATCGACACCCGGCAAGGTGCTGGCCAAACAGCTCGCGATCCTCCGACAGGATTCCGGCCCGCCGCCGCGCGTCACCGTGCGCGAAATGGTCGGCTTCGGCCGCTTTCCGCATAGCGGCGGGCGGATGACGGCCGAGGACAAGGCGATGGTCGAGGAGGCGCTTGCCCGCTTCGAACTCGAAGGCCTAGCCAACCGCTCCCTCGACCGCCTCTCCGGCGGCCAGCGCCAGCGGGTCATGGTGGCCATGACCTATGCACAAGCCACGGATTACATCCTGCTCGACGAACCCTTGAACAATCTCGACATGTATCACGCCCGCCAGCTGATGCTGGAGCTGCGCCGGCTTGCCGACGAGACCGGCCGCACCATCGTCATCGTGCTGCACGACATCAACCATGCCTCTGCGAGCGCCGACCGGATCATCGCCATGAAGTACGGCCGGATCGCCGCCGACGGGCCGCCCGATGCGATCATGCGGACCGAGGTACTGGAGGCGATCTACGGGTTTGAAGTGCCGGTGGTCGAAACCGGGGGCATGCGGCTTGCTCTGCAATATGCCGGGATGCGCTAGGCAGCTTCGCCGCCTTCCCGTCGTCTCCCTATGGCTATGATAGATCCGCCGGGGGAACTCCCGGCAGATCCTAGGGACGGTCGTCCGGCTGCTAAGGGTCCGGATTACGCCGTCACTGCGTCTCCACCCTGCGTTTCTTCTCGTCCTTCTTGTTCTTCTGCAGCAGCCAGGTCAGCAGGTCGGGTGTTTCCTTCGGCTTGGCCGGGGGCCGCTTTGCGACAACCTTCGGGCGATAGACCTTGACGTTGTCTAGGGCTGCGAACTTCTCGCCATACTGTTTCTTGATGGACGCGACCCGACCCCAGTTCTTTGCGCGCGAGGCCAGAACCGCAAGGCCCACGACACCGCCTTCCGTCGGCTCCCATTCCACCGATTGCTGGAAAAGGCGCGTAGCGTCCTTGGTGGCCTTGTTGTCGAGACGGTGCCAGGCGAGTGCCTGGGCGCCCAGTGCGGATTTCTGTTCGAAGACATAGGTTTCGAAGGTCTTCAGCTCCTCCTCTGTGGGGACAAGAGGCGTGTTCTGATCGGTCAGGCCGGCCGATAGCAGCTCGATATAGATCTTCTTCAGTTCCGGGGTCTGGGTTGCATACTGGCGGGCCAGCTGGAGCGCTTCGTCGCGATGCTCCATGTTGCGCAGCGTGAGGATGACCCCTTCGATGCTCTTCAGGCTGGTTGACATGCGCGTAGCGCTGACGAACCAGTGATAGGAGGCCTCCCAGCTCTGCTGACCATAGTAGAACCAGCCGAACAGCTCCGCATCGGCGGCAGAGAACGAGCGCTGGGCATAGTCGCTGAAGCGCTGCAACTCGTCGAGCGTCAGACCGGCCGCAGCATTCCCCTGGGCGATCTGGCCCATCTTGCGGCGCACGAGATCGAAGGAGACGTTGTCGAACTCACCCGTGCCGTCAGGCAGGACAGAGCCGAGGGAAACCAGCGAACGGGTTCCCGCTTCGGGCAGCAAAAGGCTTGCCTTCTGCACCGTCGACAGCCGCTCGCTCGGATCCTCGCAGGTCGTGACGATGTATTTGTAGAGATCGAAGGCGCGGGCAAAGTCCCGGGACTGGGCGAGTGCTTCGGCCGTGATCCACATGGTGTTCATCTCGGCGCAGACCATCAGCTGCGGCGAGCCCTCGGCCAGGCTGACCACCTGGGCCCAGTTGCGTTGGGCGTGCGAGCGCTCCATCAGCCTGCGGGTTTCGGCCTGAGCCAGCTTGTCGACGAGTTCCTGGCTGGGTTTCCAGTTCGGGTTTTCGCTCTGCAGTTTCGCCATTTCGGTGCGGACGCGCACATAGTCGCCACTGCCGAAGATATCCCAGAGCGGTTGTTCGGAGATATTGGTCGGAGCATCGAACAGGTCTTCCGGCGCATCCCAGCTGGGATAGAGCGCCTTCAGGCGGCGCAGTTCTGCGCCAAGGCGCTTCAGGTCGCGAGTCTGGGCGTAGTAGCGCAGCGCCGTGTCATCGACCTCGGGCCGGGTTGCAACCACGGGCTCCTCGGCCTGCTGGCTGAGCCTGGCGATCTGGAGCTCGACAGTGTCGCGCGGCGTTGCCGCTGCGGGTGCCTGGGCGCTGACGGTCGCAGGTGCCGGCTGGACGGCCGGTCTTTTCGCTGCCGTCGCCTGGCTTGGCCCGAACGGGTTCTCACCCGGCGCCACATCGCGGATGACGGGTGCTGTGGCCTGGGGCGCCATGGCCATGGGGGTTGTCGGATCCGGCATCGGAGTGGGCAGGACGATCTGGGCGGTAGCCGGTGCGACGGGCATCACCGGCTGGGGTGTCGCCATGGTCGGCGAAACGACGGGCGGCAGGCTCGGTGCCGCGACCGGCGCGAAGCTCGGCATGGCCGGCTGAACGCCCGCTGGCACGGAGACGTTGGACAGCACCACGCCGCCCGGAACGACGACGCCCATGGCCGGGAAGTTGTTGACCCCGTCTCCCGTGGCCTGGCTTATCGGGATGGTGATGCAGGCGCCGAGAAGAAGGGCAGTCTTCAGGGGAAATCGGTCAAACATGTCGGATACCTTTCAGCGATCGCCATGAGACTGAGCACATGGAGCGTGGCGGGGTAGTAGTCTTGGGAGCTGAAGTCAGAGAGAAGGGCGAGATCGGGACGTCGGCCCAGGCTGCATTCGACGAGACCGGCGACGGCCTGGTAGCCAGGGCCGGGCATCGGGGCGAGACGGGTCGCGGTTGCGAGTTCGACCACGGACATGGAGGCTTCACCGAACTGCTTCCAGTGGGCGGCAAAGACCTCGAGAATGTCCGGATAGTCGCGCGAATACCAGGCCAGATAAAGCGGGATTCGGATTGCATCATAGCCGAACTGCGAGGGGTAGCCGTTTGCCGGACGTGGCGTCTCGCCCGAGAGCGACACCCAGTCCGCCGGCAATCTTGCCGGACCGAAGCGTGCCTCGCGCAGCAGACGCACACCGCTGTCCATCAGGGCTGCGGATGGGAAACGGTTCGACAAACGTCCGAGATCGACGATCGCGGGAAAGATCCAGTAGGCCATGTTGACCACCGGGCCATCCGCCTGATCTTTCGCCCCGAAGCCTTGAACACCGGGTAGCATGACGAGCCCATGCGCCGTGTCGATCGCGGTCCGGGCGATGATGGCGTCCGAAATCCGCCGGGCATCGCGCTGCAGGTCGGCATCCCCCCAGCGCTTTCCGGCCCGCATCAGCGCCCATGCGATGAGCAGGTCGCCATCAGTCGCGTTGTTGCGATCCGTGATCGGCGGCATCTGCGTCGGATCCCAGCGCCAGGCGGCGAGACCGTCCTCGCGGACGAAGAGGTTTGCCTTCGTCCACCGCCAGATGCGATCGAAGCTGTCGCGATCGTCTGCCGCCTCGGCCATCAGCATGCCATAGCCCTGGCTTTCGCTGTGGCTGATGCCACCGGCCCGGTTGTCGACCACCCGCCCCTCTTCGGTCAGGAAGTTGTGGCGGTAGACCAGCCAGGCACCGGCCGCGAGATCGGCTGCAACATTTTCCTCCGGCTGCGACCGCACCATCGTTGCGGCACCCGTAAACAGGGTGCAGCCCAACAGCAGAAAGGACAGGAGACGCGTGCGTGTCTTCACGATTTTCGTCCCTGCCTGAGGACGACGAAGGTCGACGCGCCGAGCAGGATTGCGGCGAGGATCTGCGCGATGGTGAATTCCCGGGCGTTGTTGGAGAACCAGCCGGCGACGATCAGACGACCGTTCTGCAGGCTGAGCGGCTTCGTCTCATAAAGACGCTCATGGGCCGCGATCTTCCGCTCGACCAGGGCTCCGTCGCCCTTCAGGGCATTGACAGACCCACCGAGACGTCCCCAAACATCGGTTTGAACCAGGCTTCTCAAGCCTTCTGAAAGCAGGGCTGGGTCTCGAACTGCGACCACGGTCCAGGCATCCCTGTCGTTGACGAGGCGCTGGGCAACCAGCATGTCCGCCTCGCCGCTGACCTGATAGACGGCGTCGGCCGAGAGGACATTGCCGTCTTCGACGAGGCCGAGCTGGGCGGCCTGGATGCGGATACGGGTGCTGATCGCGTCGTAAAGCTTGTGGGTTCCGTCCCGTAGGCGAGCGACGATCGAGGCCGGACCCGGTTCGTCCACCGTCACCGGCGTACCGTCGATAGAAAGTGCGGGGGCGGCCACTTCGACCGGCGCGCCGCTCGGATCTGCTGTGTTCTGATCGATGGACAGGTTGAGGTCGCTGCCGACCGTATTGACGTTAATCCCGAGATCGGACTGCAATTGGCCCGAAAAACCGGAGAAGGTTCCGAAGGCCAGCAGAGGCCCCTGGCGGTCCAGTGGCCAGCCAGAAGTGACCAAAACGGGACTGACTTCGCGCGAGACATAGGCCATCTTGGCGAGGAACGTCCCGGCTGCACCAAGGACAGCGTTGTCCATGTTTTCGACGTAGAGCGGCATGGCTGCATCGCCGTCGAAGTCCGCCTTGCCGGCGGAGACGACGGCGAGATCCGGAGCGTGGCCGATCTGGGCAAACGCCGGGATGTTGAGGGTGCTGTCACCCTTGATGAAGAAGCGTGCCGTGGTGTTGCCGAGGGCCGAGGGATCGCAGACCGTATCGGATGCCGCGTGCAGTTCCGCCTCGAACTCGATGATATTATAGCCGGGTCTCAGCTTGTCGAGGGGGATCGGCAGGACCTGGCCGTCGATGCGGCCGGAGCGCGCCTCGCCGAGCCGGATGTTGGCGACGGTGTCACCGTTTGCGCGGATGACCATCTGGGCCGTCGGCGAAAGACCGGCGGCGTATTCGGCATTCAGTTTCAGGTTGGCGGCACCATAGTCACCCGGATAGAAATCCGCAGGAAGACTGAAGGCGATCGCCTGCTGAAAGTGGCGGCCGGCAAAAGGACGCGCAACGAAGCCGAGTTCGGCGAGCGTGTTCGCGCTGCCGGATTCGAGCAGGCGTCCCCGACGATTGCCGAGCGCGCGACGCCCTTGGGGCGAACCGTCGGTCACCTCCGTCTGGGCGCGCAGGGTAAAGTCCCGGATGGTGCTTGCGAGTTCATCGGCTGTCCGAGCCGCCACCACCATGCGGCTACGGCCGGTGGCCGGATCGATGTCGAACTCGACGCCGGCCTGCTGCGGGACAACACCGGTCAGGTCGCGCACGGTACCAAAGGTGCCAACCACAAGATCGATGCCGGGACCGGAGCCGGCACTGTTGTCGACGGTGACCACCGGACGATCGAAATGGCCGAGGATCGACAGCGCCTGCACAACGGCAAAGGTGCGGTCGATATCCTCACCAGCGGCGCCGCGCGGGATCAGGCCGTTGATGGCGGCATGACCGTTGACGTCGCGGCTATAGGCAAGAAGCGTCGAGACATCGCTCGGGTCGTCCTTGGCATTGCGGGTGAAGACGAAGCCGCTGCGCGCCGGATCGATCTGCGTCCACAATTCATAGGTCGCCTCGACGGAGCAATCGACGCGATGCGACTGATCCATCAGCACGGTCACGGCATTGTAGCCGGGCTGCAGAAGCCCCTTCGGCAGCTCAAGCTCGACCTGATGGGCGTCACCGGACTTCAGGTTGACAGAGCCGATGTCCCGGTCGTTGACGAAGATGCGCATCGCCGAGCGTTCCGGTGCGACCGAAATGGCCGTCTGCAAGGTGATGATCAGCTTGGCCGAGCCCGTCATTTCCGAGGGCAGCACGACAAAGGGATATTCGCGATTGGCGGTCTCGCCGGTGAAGAACAGGTCCTGCTTGTCTGCAATCAGACGGCGGATCTGGCTTTCATCCTGGAAATATTCCTTGGCTTCAGTGTCCACCTTGACCTGCGGCGCCAGAACGAAGCCGGAGGAAGTGGATGCGCCGGCCGGCGAGGCTGCCAAGAGCAGACCGACGCTCGCCAGCAAAGTGAGATGTTGCCTGATCATTCTCCGGCCTCCTGGTGACGGACCGGGGCAGCGGCCAGGGCCGCACCGGCGAGAGGTTTCAGTCTCTGCGGCTCGGCCTTGTCGGCCGGCTTGCCACCGAGCGCGACGCCGAGTGCGGCGAGCGGGCACATGATCGCCCAGCGCAAGATGCGAATGCTGCCGGCAATCATGCTCTTGGGGCGCTGGCGCAGGGCACGCTGTTCGCGGACCACCGACATGTCGTGCATCAAAAGTTCCGCGATGATCGGGAAGTGATAAGGCTCGGCATCGAAGCGCAGGGCGATCGCGCCGTCTTCGTCGGGTGCGCCGCCGGCAATGCTGACGGGCAGCGAGGTGACGAGCATGGTCGAGGAGACGTTAAGCAGCTGAAGCCGGCCGTATTCGCCCTTGCGCAAGATGCGGGAGGCGCCCTGTGCCGGGATGAGCTTGGCACCCTTGGCGGAGGCCTCGGTGATTGCTCCGCGCAGGACAGTCTCGCCGAACTGCAGCTCGACATTGGTGCGCAGGGGCAACTCGACGCCGGCGAGATCCTGGCTGCGTTCGGTGACGACGCCCAGCGCACAGCCGGCGATCATCAGGTTCATCCAGTTCCAGGCACCGACGATCAGGAGCAGGCTCGAGATCTCAGGCTCGGTGTTGTAGCGATAGGCCGCGACAAACAGTGTGAAGCACAGGACGCCGAAAATGATGAAGTAGGGCAGCGAGAGTTCCGAAAGCCGGTCCTGCTTCAGTGAAACGCCCTTGGCTGTCACCTTGAAAGTCGGGCTCTTCGGCTTCAGGAGCACGCTGATGATCGCCTGGAACAGATAGACCGACTGGACATATTCGTAGAGCTCGGAAATCCAGGGCCAGCGAACGCTGCCATAGAGGTAGCTGCGGACCATTTCCCCGACGATCAGGTACATGACCGTGTAGGCGAAGAAGTCTTCGAAGGACGCGACGAAGATCTTCATGTCGAAGAGGATGAAGAGCAGCGGGGCGACGAAGAAGACGGCGCGCACGAAGGGGAAGAACCAGAAGAGCGAGCTCGAGATGTAACTCAGGCGCTGCGGCAGGGAGAGGCCCCGCTTGAAAAGCGGGTTCTTGAGCATCAGGATCTGCACCATGCCCTGGCACCAGCGCGACCGCTGACCGACGAAGCTGGCAAAGGTTTCCGGCTGCAGGCCCGAAATCAGCGGCTTGTCGATATAGAGGCTGTTCCAGCCACGGGCGTGGAGTTCGAGGGCGGTCTCGCAATCCTCGGTAATGGTAATGCCTGAAAAGCCACCGACCTCTTCCAGAGCCTCACGGCGCAGGACAGCGGCCGATCCGCAGAAGAAGGAGGCATTCCAACGGTCAAGGCCCTTCTGGATCTTGCCGTAGAACATCTCGTTCTCGGAGGGCATGCGGCCAAAGGTGCCGAGATTACGCTCGATCGGATCCGGGTTGGAGAAGAAATGCGGGGTCTGGACGAGGAACAGGCGCTCATCCTCCAAGAAGTAGCCGACAGTCTCGCGCAGGAAGTTGCGTTCCGGAGCATGATCGGCATCGAAAACAACCACGAGGTCCGCATGGGTGCGCCAGAGCGCGGCGTTCAGATTGCCGGCCTTGGCATGCACGTTCTCCTGACGAGTCATGTAGACGGCGCCGAGGTCGCTGCAGAGATCCTTGAGGATCGCCGCGCGCTCCTTCGCCTGGGCTGCGGCGACCGGATCGTCGGCATTGCGCTTCTGATCGGTGCCGCCGTCGTCGAGGAGATAGACGGTGAACTTGTCGGAGGGATAGTCCATCGCCTTGGCTGCCGCCACGGTGAGCGCCAGGATCTCGCGATCTTCGTTATAGGTCGGGATGAAGACATCGACGGTCGGGCTCTCGTCGTCGGCGAGTTGTGGCGCCCGCGGGCGATCAATCGGATCGGCGACGACGAAGAGGCTGATGCCGAGCATCAGGATACAATACATCTCGGCGGCATAGAGAATGATGCCCGGGATAAAGGAATAGAGATCCTCCAGCGGCGGCAAGGTGCTCGTCGTGCGCCAATAGGCATATTGCAGGATCACGACGCTCGCCAGCGCCAGGAAGATGTGGCGCCAGAAGCCGTCGAGCTTCAGCAACATGATGGCGCCGAGAAGGGCGATCACGATGATGGAAAGGTTGAAGCGCGCGGCATGGCCGACGGGCTGGGCGATCAATACGAACATCGCCACGACGATGGCCAACCAGGTTGCATAGCGAAGCAAATCTCGCACGGGCTCGGACTCCTCATGAGTTCAATCGTCGATTGACCCGGGATGGCCCTGCCCGCTTCGCCGCGCTCGAATGCGTCCTCGAATTGAGACACGTCAAGCAAGATGGGGAAGCGGCAAGACCCGAAAGGTTAATCTTGACTTAACGTTAGGAGCCGATCGCGGAGAATGGGAAGTGCAGTGTGTCACTGACTTGCGCAGTTGTCGGAATCTTGTCGCAAAATGTCCGAATAGTTGCGGTGCAGCATAGAATTCATGCGCTGACACCATTTAATCAATAACCAAAAAAGGTCCGTAGCGCCATTCAAATTGTCATATATTATTTGTTATAACCGGACTCGAAGTCCTCTATGAAATCCAATAAAACAACACGTCAATACAATTTGGCTTATACTGATACCACAATCCGCGAACAATCATACTGATTAGTTTTTAGACATTTATCGGTCAAAATTTGTTCACAAATACTCATTTTTCACCAGGATGAGCAGATGAATACCGTTGAGGCACTAAGGACCGAACAGCAATGCGGACAGTGATGATTGTGCTGCGCAGCAATTGTGGAATGTTAGATCTGGCCTCCTTCGTGGAGGCCCTTCGATCAGCCCGCGACCCCGATGGTGCCGAGTCCTACCTGCTGACGACCTGCGCCTACCAACAGGACAGCCTGCAAGCCGAGGAGCCATGGCTCCGGGTCAAGGCTGCCCATGACATTGTCAGCGCTCCCCAAGACATCGACACGCTGATCCTGCCGAATTGCTCGGCGAGCGACCTGCAGGAGCAGGATCTCGAATGCAGCGCATTTCTCGCCCGGCGCGGCAAGTCGATCCGCCGCATCGTGGCACTCGGAAACGGGGTCCTTTTGGCTGCGGCCGCCGGGATGACGCGCGGACAGGCCGTGGCGGCGGACAGTGCGGTCGAGGAACGTCTCGCGGCGCTCTGCAGCCAGACAATCGTCGATCCCAATTACGATCTGCACAAGAGCGGTAAGATCTGGAGTGCACGCGGGCCGGCCGTTGGACTGTCGCTTGCTTTGGCCCTCATCGAAGAAGATCTCGGCCATGATGCGGCTTTGGACGTCAGCCAGCGCTTCACCGACCGGTTCCCGGACATGCGTCCCCGCTTTGCCAATGGCGGCGCACATCTGGTCAACGGCGACCGACGCAGCCCGGTCGAACGGATCCAGGAATGGGTGATCGCAAACCCCTCGGCCGACCTCAGTGTCAGCCGGCTTGCAAGCATGGTCGCGATGAGCGAACGCACACTGTCACGCGCCTTCAAGCAGAGGACCGGCCAGACGGTGGGTGATTTCGTGCTGTCCGTTCGCCTTGCCTATGCCTGTGAAATGCTCCGATCGGGCGAGCGCAAGATCAAGGATGTCGCGCGTCTGGCCGGCCTTGGCAGCCAGACAAACATGCGCCAGCTGTTCGTCAGCCGCTATGGACGTCCGCCTTCGGAGTTTCGCAAGATCGAGGCGGAACCGGCGATCGACGACGATAGAGAAGCGCCCCTGCGCATAGCATTACCAGCCCGCATTTGAACGCCTGATCGACGGCCACGCGCGCCGCAGCCTATCGGAGCTGATGTCCGGGGCGTCTGCGCCCTGCCCTTTATCCGTCAGGCCGCGAGCTTTGCGTAGGCGCCCTGCCGCTTCATCAGTTCGGCATGGTTGCCGACTTCGACGATGCGGCCCTGCTGCATGACGACGATCCGATCGGCATTGCGGATGGTGCCGAGCCTGTGGGCGACGACCAGCGTTGTGCGGCCCTTGGACAGCTCCTCCAGCGCAGACTGTATCTCGCGTTCCGTCGTACTGTCGAGGGCCGAGGTCGCCTCATCGAGCAGCAGGATCGGCGGGTCCTTGAGGAAGGCGCGGGCAATCGCCACACGCTGTTTCTGGCCGCCTGATAGCATGATGCCGCGCTCGCCGACGATGGTGTCCAGCCCTTCGGGCAGGTTTTCCAGCATGGTCGACAACTGGGCACGGCGGCAGGCCTCCAGCACCTCTTCGTCGCTGGCGCCGATGCGACCATAGACGATGTTTTCGCGCAGTGTTCCGCCGAACAGGAAGACATCCTGCGAGACGAGGCCGATCTGGCGGCGCAGGCTCTCGACAGTCATTTCGGAGAGCTCCATGCCGTCTATGGTGATGCTGCCCGAAGTCGGCTCATAGAAACGCGGCAGAAGCGACAGAAGCGTCGATTTGCCGGCACCGGATTCACCGACGAAGGCGATGGTTTCGCCGGGCCTGACATGCAGCGAGATATCGTGCAGCACGGGGCGACCGGGCATGAAGGCAAAGGTGAGGTTGGAGAAGGTGATTTCGCCTGAGAGCGTCGAGACCGGGCGGGCGTTCGGGCTGTCGGTGATCTCGGGTTCGGTGGCGAGCAGATCGAGGTAACGACGGAAGCCGGCGATGCCGCGCGGATAGGTTTCGATGACGGCGCTGATCTTGTCGAGCGGGCGAAAGAAGACGCCGACCAGAAGCAGGAAACCGACGAAGCTGCCGGTCGTCATGGCGCCCGAGAGCACATAGGCCGAGCCGATCACCATGATCACCACCTGGACGAAGCGCATGCCCATGTAATGCAGCGAGGACGATGCGGCCATGACCTTGTAGGCGTCGAGCTTGGTCTTGCGGTAGCTGGCGTTGTCTTTGGCAAAGAGTTTGCGCTCATGACCCTCGTTGGCATAGGCCTGAACGACGCGAATGCCGCCGATCGTTTCTTCCAGGCGGACGTTGAAAGCGCCTATGCGGCCATAGATCTCCTGCCAGGTGCGGGTCATGCGGCTGCCATAGATCGAGACGATGGCAACCGTGCCCGGCACGATGAGGGCCGTGACCAGCGCGAGCTCCACATGCATGTTGAGCATCAGGATGAAAGCGCCGACAAAGGTCATGATGGCGATGAACAGATCTTCCGGGCCATGATGGGCGACCTCGCCGACTTCTTCGAGGTCACGCGTGACGCGGGCAACCAGCTTGCCGGTGCGGGCCGTATCATACCAGCGCCAGGAGAGCGTCGTCAGATGCTCGAAGGCTTTGGCGCGCATGGCCGTCTCGATGTTAATGCCGAGCTTGTGACCCCAATAGATGACGATGGCCATGAGGGCAGCATTGACGACATAGATGGCGAGCAGGCCGGCGGCGGCAATGAGCGTCAGCGTCCAGTTGCCGGTCGGCAGCAGCCTGTCGATGAAAGCTGTGACGGCGAGCGGGAAGGCAAGCTCCAGGACGCCAGAGACGACGGCACAGGAGAAATCCAGCCAGAACAGACCCTTCCACGGGCGGTAATAGGCAAAAAACTGTTTCAACATGCGATGATCCTGCAATGGTCCATGGCACCCGCAAAGGGCACTGGCAAGCGGCCGGGACGTGTCATCCCATCCATGACAAGACCTGGGACGCGCGACAAGGCTTCCAGCAGCTTCAGCGCACCGGATGCGCCGTTGAGCACAACCTCTCCGTTTCAGTCAAGTTTTGGCGTCTCGTGCAATGATCCCGCGCAGGATGAAGGGTCACCACAAGTATAAAAAGGCTGCGTTGCATCACGGACGCTTAAGTCGCAACCGCAATACGCGTATCACTTTTAAAAGACCGCCTTTGGATATGGCTGGGGCGCCAGGATTCGAACCTGGGAATGCCGGTACCAAAAACCGGTGCCTTACCGCTTGGCGACGCCCCAACAGAGTTGCAGGCGAGAGTGAGCGCTGCAAATCGCGGCCTGATTAGCAAAGCGCAGGCCGGGCGGCAACACCCTCGCAAGGGTCTTTCATCGTTTTTCCCGGAACGATGCAGCGGCGGCGTCGTTTCCTTTTCATCTCCCATGACAAAAACCAACGAAAAGGACATCCCATGCCCTCCATCACATCCGCCCGCATCCTTATCATCGCCACCCACGGCTATGAGCGCTCCGAGTTGCGCGTGCCGCTGGAACAGCTCTCCGCCAAGGGCGCCAAGGTCAAGATCGCCTCGCTCGAAAAAGCCCCGATCAAGAGCTGGGACGAGAAGAACTGGGGCGACACTGTCGATGTCGATCTCACCCTCGACGAAGTGAAAATCGAAGATTTCGATGCTCTGGTCATTCCGGGCGGCCAGATCAATCCCGACCTCCTGCGCAAGGAGCAGAAGGCCGTCGATGTGGTGAAGACTTTCGTGAATTCCGGCAAGGCCGTTGCCGCAATCTGTCACGGCCCGTGGCTTCTGATCGAGGCCGGTGCCGTCAAGGGCCGCAAGGCGACCTCCTTCCCCTCGATCAAGACCGACATGATCAATGCCGGCGCCGACTGGCGCGATGAGGCCGTGGTTACGGATCAGGCGATCATCACCTCCCGCAATCCCGGCGATCTCGATGCCTTCGTGGCGAAGATCGTCGAGGAGATCGAGGAAGGCCGCCATCAGCGCAGCGCTGCCTGATCGCGTCTGCCAGACAACACGATGGACCCGGCGGGCAACCGCCGGGTTTTTTGTGGTCTACCAGTGATCACGGCATCTTCAGCCCGGGACAGAGGGGACCTCGCGCGTCAAATCCGGCTCGTCATGGATGAAGGTGAGCTGCAGCGTTGCCATCCGCTCAACAGCGGGATCGCTGACATTACCGAGCCCCTCTGGTGGCCTAACGGAAATGCCCCCTTCTTCCAATGCCTCGATCAAAGCTGCGAAGGCGCCGGCCGGGAGCGTCATCCGGATCGTGTTCATCAGGTTCGAATACATGCGCGTATCGTCGATCCAGCCGCCGAGGCGGTTGACGGTGTCGAAGACGAAACTCGTTGCAGCCTTGCGCTCGACGCGCGTGACGGCCGTCAACATGACGATGGCCATGGCCAGCCCCTCCCCTGTCACGAGAGAGTGCAGCGGTAAGCGGTGACAAATCAAGCCTCTTGTGAAATAGGCTCAAGTGCTGCGGCTTGCCGCGCAAAATCGGACCTCGGGCATGAAGAAGCAGAAGCAGCCACACAGGAAATCGGGGCGGGTTGTCGCGAAGGACGCGCCTTCAGGGGCCGTCCGCAGTATGGGTCATGGCAAGGGTGGCGACGCCTTTGTCGGCGAAACTGCTGTGGGCAAGGCCACCGAGGGCAAGGCGAGCGCTGCTGCCGAACGCTTCCGCGCCGGAGTTCGCAAACCCGCCTTCCGGATCGCCTTCTTGGTATTTCTCGCCGGTATTCTCACGGTTGCAGGTTCGCTTGCCATTCCGCATGAATTTGCCTTCTTTGAGTTCGGCTATCTCTTCACGCTTTCGATCTATGATCTGGTTCTGGCCATGCTCGGCCTGTCAGTCGCCATCGGCATGGCCGAGCGGCGAGGCGAGGTCGTCTCGATTGTCGTCGCCTTTCTCGTCGTGATCACGCCGATGCTCCTCTTCTTCGACCCGATCTTCAGCGCCATCCTGCAGAGCCCGCTCGGGCACGAACTCTTCCTGATTGCACCCATTGCGGTGATGCTGTCCGGCGTGGTCCTGTGGCTGCCCGCGTGGATGCGCCGGTTCGCAGCGCCGCTTGCGGCCGCTGTGGTCGGCTTCTCCTTCGCGCTGTTCATCGGGCTCGATGATTTCGGCATCGGCATTCAGGAATTTACGCTGGCCGCCGTGCTTGGCGCGCTGTGGATCCTCGTCGTTCCCGGCCTGATGCTGCGCCCGTTCCGCGGCGTCTGGCTCACCATTCCAGCGCGGATCATCGGCTCCTGGCTGATGGTGATCGCAGTCATCGTGACGGTCTCACTCTACGTGCCGTTTTCACCCGATGCACCGCCGCTACCCGAGCTCCTTGATGACCAGACGCTTCCGCCGCTCGACCCGGCGGTCGAGGACGGGATGATGGAGGCGCCGCCGGAAAGCTTCGATAGTACCGCCGACGAAAACGCGCTTCCGCCACCGGAGCTTGGGGACAATCCGCTTCTCGGCGGCGGGCGCAACCGCCAGCCGTGAAGCGAAACAGACCCCATTGCCAGTCGACGCCTTCAGCGTCAGCCGTTACAAGCGGTCCATGTCGCCTCTGATTCCGGTAGTTCCTGATGCATATCCGCTATGACCGTCCGGTGTCCCGTTCCGCCTTTCTGGCACGACGGCTGGCGCTGTTTTCGCTCGGCTTGCTGCTGATCGTCGTGCTGGCGCATCGCTTCGGGCCACTCTCGACGCCGGATTTCGTGCTTCTGGTGCTGGCATCGGCGGTACCGGCGGCGCTTGCCGTGCCGCTGGCACTTCTCGGCCTTGCCCGGCTCTGGCAGATCGGGGCGCTCGGGGGCGTGGCTTCCGCCTGGGCGCTGATCTATGCGGCCCTGCCGCTCGCTTTGCCCGGCTATGGCTACTACCTCTACGTCACCAAGCCGAAGCTGACCGAAGTTTCGACAGATCTTGCCGACCGGCCGGCCTTCGTATCCCTGCCAAACGTGCCGCAGCATCTCTTGCCGCGCCCTGCCCTGCCGGCCAATGCCGGAGAGGCGCAGCTTTCCGCCTATCCGGGCTTGAACGGCCGACGCTACGAGGGGGCGATCGACCGCGTTTATGAGGCGGTGCGCAAGGTGGCGACGGAAAACCGGCTGGTGGTGACGGCAAGCCGCGGCGAGGAATACGGCCTGCCGGCCCTGGAACTACGGCCGACGACGGAAAGCCCGATCGAGTCGGAACCCGAGGGCGCGGTACCCGCGGCCCAGGACGCACTGCCGGAAAGCGGCCCGCTGCCCACGGCGCGCCCCGAGCCAAGCCTGCTCTTGCCACTCGATGACGGCGAACCGGAGGGGACGGCCAGGCTGCAGTTTGCCACCCGCACGCTGGTGCTGGGGCTGCCCTTCGATGCGGTGGTGCGGCTTCGCGAGGAGGTAGAGATGACGCTCGTCGACATTCGCGTCGCCTCCCGCTATGGGCCGCATGATCTTGGGATCAGCGACCGGATTGCCGAGGATTTCCTGCATGCGCTGGATGCGGAACTTTTGGGAATTGCCGGGAACTGAGATTGGCCTTCTGCCGCTTGGTATCCTTCTCTGTCACTGCGTGGCATCTCCCCCTATAGGCAGGGCTATCGCCCATGAGATACCTCCCTCTGCCCTCCTGAGCTTGTCGAAGGGCGGGCATCTCCCCCACACGGGGGAGAGCGGATGAACGCAGGCGCCGGCGACAATCTCCACTCTCCCCACCTGTGGGGGAGATGTCGGCGAAGCCGACAGAGGGGGGTGATCCAGGTGGTGCGGCGAAAGGGACAGCGGTGGGCGGGGCCAGGAGCAAGCCAGAACGCTCAACCCGGCCGATATTCCCCGACAGCTTCGGCGGGCCATCCGTGGCGATCAGGCCCTTCTCCACGAGGTCCTCGAGATGGGCGAGCACGGAGAGGGCTGCCGCCCCGTGCAGGCGCGGATCGGTCGAGGCGTAGATGACCTTGACCATGTCGGAGATGAAGCAATCGCCTTGTCGAATGCGCTCCAGCACCGCGCGCTCGCGCATCAGACGGTGGGTGCGCAGCGCTCGGACGAAAGCGCGGGGCTCGCTGACCGGACCGCCATGGCCCGGCAGATAGAGCCGGTCATCTCGGGTCAGCAAGCGGTCGAGCGAGGCCATGTAATCGCTCATCGCACCATCCGGAGGGGCGACAATCGAAGTGGCCCAGGCCATGACATGATCGGCGGAAAAGAGGATGCCGGTGCCTTCGAGCGCGAAGGCGGAATGGTTGGCCGTGTGGCCCGGCGTGTGGACAGCGGTCAACCGCCAGCCCTCGCCGTCCACGGTCGCGCCATCGGCAAGGGCGATGTCGGGTGTGAAATCGACATCCGAGCTTTCGGCGAAGGGGTTCACCTCGCCTTCGAAGAGCGGACGGGCCGGGCGATGCGGGCCTTCGGCGACGATCACAGCACCTGTCTTTTCTTTCAGCCGGCGGGCGAGCGGGGAATGGTCGCGATGGGTATGGCTCACGGCGATATGGCTCACCTCCCTGCCCTGCAACGCCACCATAAGCGCTTCGAAATGCGCATCATTCTCGGGGCCGGGATCGATGACGCAAACGGATTTTTCGCCGACGATATAGGTGTTGGTGCCGTGGAATGTGAAGGGGCTGGGATTGGGCGCAGTCAGACGCTCGATCCCGTCTGCCACCGGCACCGCCACGCCATGCTGCGGCTCGAAGGCGGTTACGAAGTGCGGCACCGTCTGGTCGCCTGTCGGCTCTTCCGTCTTGCTCATTTATACTCGATCTCGACAAAACTCATCGGCTGGTCGCCGCCATCGATCACATTGTGCTCGACGCCGGCATCCCGCCTGTAGGCCTCGCCAGCCTTGCTCGTCACACGACGCGCGCCTTCGGCATCCTCGATCAGGAAATGGCAATCGGTGAGCGGCACGACGACATAGCCGAGGCCATGGGTATGATGCCCGGTCGCTGCACCCGGCTCGAAATCCCAGCGGGTGATGCGGGTGACGGCATCGTCGAGGACCACGGTCGGGATGGCAGGCGGGCGAGCGGAATAGCCGGGCATGGGTGTCTCCGGAAGGGGCATGAGGGGGCAACCTAGCCTGCGGGGGTGGCGGGGGCAATTGGGGGGATGTGGCGTTAGTTAGACTAGTTAGCCACATCCGCCGTCAGCGAAATACCCAGCGCCTTCATGACTGCAAGCGTGGTCTTGAGCGTCGGATTGCCCTCGCTGGAGAGCGTGCGATACAGCTGCTCCCGCGAAAGCCCCGCTTCCCGAGCAATACCGGCCATGCCTTTCGCGCGGGCGACCACGCCCAGCGCATGGGCGATATAGGCGGCGTCGTCGGTTTTCAGGGCCTCATTTACGAAAACCGAAATCGCCTCGGGGGTATCGAGATCTTCGGCGGGATCGTAGCCGGTCAGGATTTCAGTCATCTGTCTCTCTCCAGATCCGTGCCAGGCGTTTCGCGGTCTCGATATCTCTGACCTGACTGCCTTTGTCGCCTCCACAGAGTAGAATAATGATCGTGCTACCGCGCTGCATGAAGTAGATGCGGTAGCCAGGGCCGTAGTGCAGGCGCAGTTCCTGCACGCCCTCGCCCACAAAGGCCGCATCTCCGACATGGCCAAAGCCGAGGCGGTCAAGACGCGCCGCAATCAAGCTGCGGCTCGCCGGTCTTTCAGACCGAGGCGCCACTTTCGGAAAGTCTCAGTCTGCTTCAACCCGAACATATTGTCGTCCAAAAACTACAAATGCACAAGCCCTGTGGAACTACCCCCTAGCTTTGATCGCCGCCTGGGCCGCCGACAGCCTTGCAATCGGCACGCGGAACGGCGAGCAGGAGACGTAATCCAGCCCGACATCCTCACAGAAGTGGATGGACGTCGGGTCGCCGCCGTGTTCGCCGCAGATGCCGAGTTTCATGTCGGGGCGCGTCTTGCGGCCGCGTTCGGCGGCGATGCGGATGAGTTCGCCGACGCCGTCGAAATCGAGCGACACGAAGGGATCCTGCACGATGATGCCCTTCTTCTGGTAGGTCGGGATGAAGCGGGCGGCGTCGTCGCGGGACATGCCGAAGGTGGTCTGGGTCAGGTCGTTGGTGCCGAAGGAGAAGAATTCGGCGGCTTCGGCGATGATATGGGCGCGGATGGCGGCGCGGGGCAGTTCGATCATGGTGCCGACGAGATAGGAGATCTCGAGCTTCGCCTCGCCCATGACATCGGCTGCCACGCGGTCGATCACGCCCTTGACGTAATCGAGCTCGGAGCGCAGGCCGACCAGCGGCACCATGATCTCAGGCACGACGGCCGCGCCCGTTTCGCGGGCGGCGGCAACGGCGGCCTCAAAAATCGCACGGGCCTGCATTTCGGCGATCTCGGGATAGGAGATGGCAAGCCGGCAGCCGCGATGGCCGAGCATGGGGTTGAACTCGTGCAGGGCATCGATGCGCCGGCGCATGAAGCCGGGTTCGAGGCCCATGGCATTGGCCACTTCCTCGATTTCCTCGTCGGACTTCGGCAGGAATTCATGCAGCGGCGGGTCGAGCATGCGGATCGTCACCGGCAGGCCATGCATGATGGTGAAAAGCTCGGTGAAGTCGGAGCGCTGCATGGGAAGCAGCTTGTCGAGTGCCGCGCGGCGGCCGGCCTCGTCTTCGGCGAGGATCATCTCGCGCATGACGTGGATGCGGTCGCCCTCGAAGAACATGTGTTCGGTACGGCAAAGGCCTATGCCCTCGGCGCCGAAGGAGCGCGCGGCGCGGGCATCGGCCGGCGTATCGGCATTGGTGCGCACCGTCATGCGGCGGGTGGCGTCTGCCCATTCCATCAGTTGCGCGAAATCGCCCGAAAGTTCCGGCTGGAGCATCGGCACCTCGCCCTTCAGCACCTGGCCGGAGGAGCCGTCGATGGTGACGATATCGCCCTTGGTGAGCGTTACACCCATGCCGATGAGCTTTTCGTTGCGCAGGTCAACGCGCATGGTGCCGGCACCGGCCACACAGGGGATGCCCATGCCGCGGGCGACGACGGCAGCATGGCTGGTCATGCCGCCGCGGGTCGTCAGGATGCCTTCGGCGGCATGCATGCCGTGAATGTCTTCCGGGCTCGTTTCGACGCGGACGAGGATGACCTTGCGGCCTTCGGCTTCTGCCTCGACCGCTTCTTCCGCTGTAAAGACGATGGCGCCGGTCGCCGCCCCCGGCGAGGCGGGAAGGCCCGAGCCGATGACATGGCGGGTGACACGCGGATCGATCGTCGGGTGCAGCAACTGGTCCAGCGAGGAGGGTTCGATGCGCAGCACCGCCTCTTCCTCGGTGATCAGGCCTTCGGCCACCATGTCGACGGCGATCTTCATCGCGGCCTTGGTGGTGCGTTTGCCGGAACGGGCCTGCAGCATCCAGAGCTTGCCGCGCTCGATGGTGAATTCGAGGTCCTGCATGTCGCGATAATGCAATTCGAGCCGGTCGCAGATCGCCTCGAATTCAGCGAAGGCCTCGGGCATCAGCTTTTCGAGCGAGGGCTTGTCGGAACCGGAATCGATGCGGGCGGCCTCGGTGATCGATTGCGGCGTGCGGATACCGGCCACCACGTCTTCGCCCTGCGCATTGACCAGGAATTCGCCGTAAAGCTCCTTGGCGCCGGTGGAAGGGTTGCGGGTGAAGGCAACGCCCGTTGCCGAGGTCGAGCCGAGGTTGCCAAAGACCATGGCCTGAACGGTGACAGCCGTGCCCCATTCGCCGGGGATCTTGTGCAGTAGGCGGTAGGTCTGGGCGCGCGGGTTCATCCAGCTGGAAAAGACCGCGCCGATCGCGCCCCAGAGCTGGACATGCGGATCCTGCGGGAATGGCTGGCCCAGGTCGTGTTCGAGGAGCTCCTTATAGAGCTTCACCACATGCTGCCATTCCATGGCCGACAGTTCGGTGTCGAGCTCGTGGCCGAGCCTGGCCTTTTCGTCTTCGAGAATTTCCTCGAAGACCTCGTGATCGAGGCCCATCACGACATCGCCATACATCTGGATGAAGCGGCGATAGCTGTCCCAGGCAAAACGGGCATCTCCGGAGTGATGGGCAAGCGCTTCCACCGTGTGGTCGTTGAGGCCGAGGTTGAGCACCGTGTCCATCATGCCGGGCATGGAGGTGCGCGCGCCGGAGCGGACGGAGAGGAGAAGCGGATGGCTGATGTCACCGAAGGCGCGGCCGGTGGCCGTTTCAATGCCGGTAATCCCGGAGAGAACCTGGGCCTTCAACTCCTCGCAAAGCGTCTTGCCGTTCTTGTAATAAAGGCCGCAGGCATCTGACACGATCGTGAGGCCGGGCGGCACGGGCAGGCCAAGCGACGCCATTTCGGCGAGATTGGCACCCTTGCCTCCCAGCTGCTCGATCTCGGCCCTACTCCCCTCGGCCGCTCCTCCGCCGAAGGTGTAAACCCACTTGCGCATTGCCCTCTCCACCCGAACAGGCTTGTTTTTCCACCGTTTACAGCAATTGCGACGGATTGGAAACGCCACTCCGTCAAGTTTATGTTGCAATGCATCATAATTGCGGCAGTGGAGCCGGAATAGGCTCACGGCGATGTGAGATGTCGTTCAGAGACGTGATGCCGAGATCGGGCGGCCGTGAGGCGGCCTTTCGCCAGGCCAACGGGTCGACGGACGGCCCCCGATTCTTACAGCTCATCACGCAATGCAATAAACGGTCACGCAAAATGACCAGACAAATCAATTGAGGGTGATGCGTTCAGGGCCAGCGTTTGCTAGGTGGCATTCTAGTAAATTGTAATCCGGAATCAAAAATGACCCTGACCAGCCCGGTTTCCCTGACTGAGATCCCGCAAAACAACCTTTACCAGAAGGGCGACGTTTTCGTTCTTTTCGGCGAATTGTTTGGTCGCGGCTACGTCACGGGCCTGCTCGACCAGGCCAAGAAGGCCGGCATGGAGATCATCGGAATCACCGTTGGTCGCCGCGACGAGAACAACAAGCTGCGTCCGCTGACCGAAGAAGAGCTCGCTCAGGCGGAGGCCAATCTCGGTGGCCGGATCATCAACATCCCTGCCATGGCCGGCTTCGATCTCGACGCGCCGGAAGGCGAGAAGACGCCGACGGATCTGCTCGCCTCGCTGACGCTGGAGAACTGGGAAACCGAAAAGCTCGACTGGGAGCATATCGAGAAGTGCCGCCAGGTCGGCGTCAAGCGGTTCCAGGATGCCGTGGCCAAGATCATGGGCGAGCTGGAAGGCATGATTGCCGACGGCAAGAACGTGCATTTCGCCCACACCATGGCCGGCGGCATACCCAAGGCCAAGGTCTTCCTCGTGCTGGCCAACCGCATCTACAAGGGCCGTGGCGCACGCCACATGTCGTCACAGGTGCTGCTCGACAGCGATCTCGGCAAGCTCATCCTGCAGAACTTCGACGAAGTCTCGGCCAATACCTTCCGTCACCTGATCGAGGGCAGCACGGCCATTCGCAACCGCATCGAAAAGAGCGGCGGCCAGGTGCGTTACTCGGCCTACGGCTATCACGGCACGGGCATTCTGATCGGCGACGAATATCGCTGGCAGACCTACACCAACTACACCCAGGGCTATGCCAAGATGAAGCTCGAGGCGATCGCCGAAGAGGCTTACGCTTCCGGCATCAAGGCGACCGTCTTCAACTGCCCCGAGATCCGCACCAATTCGTCTGATGTCTTTGCCGGTATCGAGCTGCCGCTTCTGCCGCTCCTGAAGGCGCTGAAGAAGGAAAAACCCGGCGCGCGCGCCGAGAAGATCTGGGCTGACTGCCAGGCGCTGCTGGTCGAGGGTGTCACCGTCGAGGACGTGCTCAAGAAGATCGCCGACTTCCAGGCGAGCGACGTGATGATCCCGTTCTACGACTTCAACAACTGGCCGATGCCCAACAGCCAGGGCCAGTCCGACATCACCATCGGCACCTCTCAGGAGATCGCCCAGATGCACAAGGACGGCAAGGCGCTGATTTCGGACTATCTGAGCGTACTTGTGGTTGAAGCAACCGGCGCGCTGATATTTGGCGAAATGGCCAATCCGTCTGCGCCGGTCCTCTGGCTGAACCACGATATGGTGGCCCGGCAGATCAACAAGGCCGGCTGAGCGGGCGAGGCGAATAGCGAATAGCGAATAGCGAATAGCGAATAGGCAGTAGCCAATAGAAGGATGCCGGGAGCTTGCTTTCGGCATTTTTCGTTTGCATGGATCGTCATCCTCGGGCTTGTCCCGAGGATCTACTGCCGCTGCCTTGTGCTCGACGTTTATAGACTCTCCTTACGGCTCCCAGCCGTGGCCACCCTTGGTAGATCCTCGGGACAAGCCCGAGGATGACGGCGCGTATGGGCCCGGCAGCGCAAGCCGCCTTCTCCAAAGACCATGGCTGCTTTGCCCCATACATAAGCCCTTTTCCGGAGGCGAACCGATCAGCGGTTCGAACGGCTGGACTTCCGCGTCCAGTGCTGGCACGCCGTTGACTGGTCATCAGACAAATCGAGTCTTCCCGATGCATTTCCAGCCGCAGTATCGCGTCTATATCGCCTTCTTTCTGTTTGCCATGTGCACGGGATCGCTGTTTTCCCGACTGCCGGATCTGCAGGTGCAACTCGGGGTGAACAAGGCCGAGCTCGGAATGACCCTGATCGGCATGGCGATCGGCTCACTGATTTCGCTCACCCTCTCCTCGCCGCTGATCGTCCGGCTTGGGTCGCGCACGACACTGGCCATCTGCCTGCTCGGCGTCATGGCGCTCTTGTCGCTCATCCCGTTACTGCCTTCCGCACCCTTCGTCTTTGCGACCCTTTTTCTTACGGGATTGCTCGCAGGCGCGCTGGAGATCTGTCTCAATGTCGAGATCGGCCGTATCGAGGCGCAGGCGGGTTTCGGCATCATGAACCGCGCGCATGGCTGCTGGAGCCTCGGATTCTTCGTTACCGCAATCACGGCCTCATTGGTGCGCCAGGCTGGGATCAGCATGCAGATGCACATGCATGTACTGCTCGGACTGATGTTCGTCATCGGTGCCGTTACGATCGCCGGCATGAAGAACGCGCCTGTTCTCACCACCGCAGGTGCCGAGGACAAGGCGCCGCATTTTGCGTTGCCGACATTGGCGCTGCTGCCGCTCTGCATCATCGGAACCTCGGCCTTCCTGATTGAAGGTGCCGGCATCGACTGGTCGACGATCTACATGGAAGAGGTCTTCGACGTCTCACCCTTCATTTCCGGTTCGGGGCTGACGCTGTTTGCCTTCTTCATGGCGCTTGCACGCCTCACCGTCGACCCGGTGGTCGATCGCCACGGGGCGCGGCTCGTGGGCCGTGTGCTGCTGTCGGTGGCGGCACTGGGTATCGCCATGGCCTGGCTTGCGCCCTCCCCGGCCCTTGCCCTTCTGGGTTTTGCACTGATGGGCGCCGGCTGCAGCGCGGTCTATCCGATGGCCGTGTCGGCAGCGGCCCAGCGCACAGACCGGCCCGCCGTCATCAATGTCGCTGCAATCGCGCAGATGGCCTTCGTCGTCTTTTTCCTCGGTCCACCGCTGCTCGGCTTCGTTGCCGAGGCCTTCGGGATCCGCAACGCCTATCTCGCCTGCCTCCCGCTGGTGCTCGGCTCGATCCTCGCCAGTCGCTCACTGCCGGTCGGACCGGCCAGGCGCAAGAAGCTGGCTGCTTGATTCAGGGGCGCGTGAGGAAGGTCAGCTCTTCCGGCGTCGGATCGCCGAAGATCTTGATGCCGAGCTTGGCGTCAGAGACATAAAGCAAGGCCCGCTTGCCATCCTCGGAGTAAAGCACGCGGATCCAGCTCGATTCGCAGGTCCTCGGCTCGCAGGCGCGGAACAGCTGCATTCGCTTGTCCTTGACCTTCACCTCCTCGGAGGCAAGCGCCACATAACGCGGCTGGCGCACCAGGGCGCGCACCCAGAAAGGCAGCCCCGGCTGGCCCTTGATCATCTCCATCAGGCTGTCGCGATGCGCCGGCGAGGCCGCCAGCACGCTCGGCAGGTAATTGCCGGCAAGCGAGGTAGAACCGGTTTGGGCATTGAGGGGGCCGGCGCTCAGGCTGAGGGCGGCGAGAAGAGCAAGCTGATTGCAGACACGGCCTAACTTCACGCCGCGTTCTCCGTCACCGGAAAATAAAGAGCCTCGTAGTGTTCGATGAGCGCAACCAGGCGGTCGAATTCCAGCGCTTCTGCGGTACCCTCTTCAGGCTCACGGTCGAAAAACGGGGGAACAGCTGAAAGCGCGGCTCGATAGTCGCTGTCGTTGGATTTCTCTTTCATGGCTCGCGGCACCTCTGCAGATAAGTCTTCACCGTCTAACCAGCACTTCCATCAATTGTACTTGCATCGACCGCCAGTCGGCAACCTGCGCCCTCAAACCAGGTCCCTCTCGCGCAGCGCCTCGGCCGTCTGCAGGTCCACCGACACCAGTTGGCTAACCCCCTGCTCTGCCATCGTCACCCCGAAGAGGCGGTTCATGCGGGCCATGGTGATGGGGTTGTGGGTGATGATGACGAAACGGGTTTCCGTGGAAGCCGCCATTTCGTCCATCAAGTTGCAGTAGCGCTCGACATTGTGGTCGTCGAGCGGCGCGTCCACCTCGTCCAGCACGCAGATTGGCGCGGGGTTGGTGAGAAACACCGCGAAAATCAGGGCCATGGCGGTCAGGGCCTGTTCGCCGCCTGACAGCAGCGTCATGGTCTGCGGCTTCTTGCCCGGCGGGCGGGCGAGAATTTCGAGGCCGGCCTCCAGCGGATCGTCGCTTTCGATCAGCTGCAGTTCGGCCGTGCCGCCATTGAAGAGGTGGGTGAAGAGGCGCTGGAACTGAGCATTGACGACATCAAAGGCGGCGATTAGGCGTTCGCGGCCTTCGCGGTTCAGGCTCTGGATGGCGCCACGCAGCTTGCGGATCGCGTCGATGATGTCGTCGCGCTCCTTGATGAGGGTGCTAAGCTTTTCCGACAGTTCCTTCTGCTCTTCATCGGCGCGCAGGTTGACGGCGCCCAAGCGCTCGCGCTCCATCTTCAGCCGATCGAGATTGCGCTCGACCTCGCGCAGGTCGCCGATCTCGCTTGGATCTTTCAGGCCGGTCAGGCGGAAGGCCTCATGCGGGCCGACATTCAGCGTGTCCTGGATGCGGGTCTCGGCTTCGATGCGCCATTCGCGGGCAGAGACCAGACGCTCCTCGGCGCGGCCGCGCTTTTCGCGTGCTTCAGCGAGTTCAGCCAGAGCGGCTGCCGCTTTCTGGTCGGCCTCGCGCTGGCGGGTCTCGGCTTCCACCAAGCGGTCGGCGGCGTCGCGGCGGTCCTTCTCGGCCTTGTCGAGCGCTGACATCAGATTGCGGCGCTTGTCCTCGAATTCGTCGGGTGCCATTTCGAGATCAGTGATCTCGTCGCGGGCCTCGGCCTCACGCTCGCGCAGGGTGGCGATGTGCTCTTCTGCAGACATGGCGCGGTTTTGCCAGTTCTGCTTTTCCTGGCGGATCGAGAGAATGCGGCGGCGGCGCATCTCGTCTTCGCGGGCCAGCCCCTCAAAACGGGCACGCGCTTCGGCAAGAAGGCCACGGTCGCGGGCGACAATAGCCTCGGCATCGCGCAGGCTGATATCGAGGGCAGAGAGATCGGGCGTCTCCTCCATCTCGATGCGAGCGGTTTCCTCCTGCTCGACAATCTCTTCGATCTGGGCCTTCAAGCCATTCACCGCCTCCTCGATCACCTCGCGGCGGCGGATGAGATCGCCCGAGGCGCGTTCGGCCTGGGCAAGCGCATCGCGGGCTTCGGCGAGGCTTCGGACCGTCAGGCGGCTGCGGTCACGGGCGTCGGCAAGGCTAGCCTCCTCGGCGCGGATGGCGTCGGCGGCTTCGCTGAGGCGATCCTCGGCATCGACCATCTGGTCGCGGGCTTCCTCGGTCTCGCGCTCGATTTCGGCCAGGCGGTTCTTCTGGGCTAGGCGCAAGGCGGCGGCACTCGGGGCGTCGGCGCCGGTGACATGGCCGTCCCAGCGATAGACCGCGCCATCGCGGGTGACGAGGCGCTGGCCGGGGGCAAGGCTTGCCATCAGGCGCAGCGCATCGGCTTCTTCGACGACGCCGATCTGGCGCAGCGCGCGGGTGAGTGCTGCGGGTGCCCGGACATGGGCGAGGAGCGGCTTTGCGCCGGATGGCAGAGACGGATCCCCTGCCCCGTCGCCATTGCCATGCCAATGGGCGGGTGCTGCCGGATCAAGCGCGCTGTCGAGATCGTCGCCGAGGGCAGCGCCCAGAGCGGTCTCATAGCCACGATCGACGGAGAGGTCGTCGGCCACCGGCGGAAAGTCGCCTGTGGTGGTGGAGGCCAGAATGCGGGCGATGGTGCGCGCTTCTGTTTCCAGACCGTTGACCCGGGCGCGGGCGGCTTCGAGTGGCTGACGCAGATGGCTTTCTGTGCGGCGGGCCTCATTGAGCGCCGCCTCGGCTTCCATGGCCGCACTCTCGGCATCGGCCACGGACTGTTCGGCGATCTCGACCATTTCGCGCTTCTCGTCCGGATCGGGGAGAGCCGCGATGCGGTCGGAGATATCTGAGAGTTCGCGGGAGGCCTCGGAGACCTGCCGCTCAAGGCGGGCGCGGCGCTCGGCGAGATCGCGGATGGCGCGTTCCAGCTGGTTGCGGCCGGCAGCGGCTTCGGCGCGTTCGGCGGTCAGCCGGGTGAAGTCGCGTTCGCTGTCGGCAAGCGTTGCGGCAGCAGCTTCGAAGGTTTCCTTTGCCTCTTCACCGAAGCGTCCAGCATCGGCGAGGATTTCCTCGAGTTCTGCCTCCTCTTCCGCCAGCCGCTGGATGACCTCGGCATTTTCCGACACGAGGCGCTCCTCGCGGCGAATGTCCTCGTCCAACTGAGCGAGGCGGCGGGTGAGTTCGTCGCGGCGGCGGAGGATACGGTTGGCTTCCTCGTCGAGCTGGCTGCGCGCGATCTGCAGGCGTTGCAGCGCAGCGGCGGCTTTCGCCTCCTCCTCGCGCAATTCCGGCATCTTAAGGCTTGCCACGGCCTGAAGCTTTGCCGCCTCCATCTGATGGTTCGCCTTTTCGGCGACCGTCGACATGGCCTGGTTCAGGGCGCTTTCCGCCTCGCCCTCCGCCTGCTTCGCCTGCGACCAGCGGATATGCAGGAGCATCGCGTCATGGGCGCGGATATCGGCGGATAATTGCTTGAAGCGGTTGGCTTGGCGGGCCTGGCGCTTCAGGCTCTCGATCTGGCTTTCGAGCTGCGCGGTGATGTCTTCCAGCCGCTCCAGATTGGTTTCGGCTGCGCGCAGGCGCAGTTCCGCTTCGTGGCGCCGCGAATGCAGGCCGGAAATGCCGGCGGCTTCTTCCAGCAATTGTCGCCGCGCCTGCGGTTTGGCCGAAATCAGTTCGCCGATGCGCCCCTGGCCGACCATCGACGGCGAACGAGCACCGGTCGAGGCATCGGCAAACAGCAGCTGCACATCTTTAGCGCGGGCTTCCTTGCCGTTGATGCGATAGACCGAGCCATTGCCGCGCTCGATGCGGCGGGTCACCTGGATCTCGTCGGCATCGTTGAAGGCGGCTGGGGCCGTGCGGTCGGAATTGTCGAGGTGGAGCCCGACTTCGGCGGAGTTGCGGGCCGGACGGTTGCCGGAACCGGAGAAGATGACGTCGTCCATGCCGGACGCGCGCATGTTCTTGTAGGAGTTCTCGCCCATCACCCAGCGCAGGGCCTCGACGAGGTTCGACTTGCCGCAACCATTCGGCCCGACAATGCCGGTGAGGCCGCGCTCGATGACGAATTCGGAGGGTTCCACAAAGGACTTAAAGCCGACGAGACGGAGACGGTTGAATTTCATGTCGCCGCCCCCCGAAGCAACGCACGAAAAACGGGCCCACGGGTTTCCCCGGCGCCCGTCGTCAGAACGGAACGTCGATCAGAGCATGCTGTCGATGAGGGCCGACATGGTGTCAACCGACATGTCCCCCGAATAGGCCTTGCCATTGATCAGGAAGGTCGGCGTCGACTGGACACCGAATTCCTGGGCGCCGCGGTCGCGGACTGCCGACACATCACCGGCAAGCTGGGCGTTCGTCAAGCAGGCGTCGAAGCTCTCCTGTGTAAAACCGGCAAGCTTGGACATTTGCAGCATGGCATTGCGAACGTCGCCGTCAGCTGGCGCGGCCCAGGCGCCCTGCTGCTTGAGAAGCGTCGAGACGAAGGGAAAGTAGCGTTCTTCGGTCGTGCAGCGAGCCAGCATGAAGGCCGCCAGCGATGCGGTGTCCTGCGGGAACGGGAATTCGCGCACGATAAAATAGACCTTGCCGGTGTCGACATAGCGCTTCTTGATCTCGTCGAAGGTGCGGACGTGGAAATTTGCACAATGCGAGCAGGTCATCGACATGTATTCGATGATCTTGACCGGCGCGTTCGGGTCGCCGAGCGCCATTTCCTTCAGCGGGCCGGGCTTCAATGCCTCTTCCATATCGACGTCGCGATCAGCCGTCGGGAGCTCGACAGAGGTCGTCGAAGCGGTCGTCTCGTTGCTGACGGCGGGCTCGGCACTGGCGGCCTTGTCTTCGGCGTCGCTGCAGGAGGTGAGTGCCAGACCGACGGCGGCAATGGCGATACCGCCGAGGAGGCGGCGCTTGGTGATCGAGAGTTCGGATGTCGACATGGGTCAGTTACCTGCGTTGCAAGGATCTTGGATGGCTTCACCGTTATAACGGCAAAAGGCGCCAAACAAGGCAGGCTCCCCCCTGAAAAATCAAAGATCCGTGACCTTTTAGCCTTCGCCACGGCAAAATTGCCGAGACCGGCAAGCCATCTGCCTGCCGGTCCGGTGTTGCTTCAACGTGTGTTTTCAGCGAGCCACGGGACGGCTCACCAGCGACTGCAGCGTATAGACCAGGATCGCGATGCCGATGGCGCCCATGGCGGCGACGCCGAGCAGCACGACGACATCAACGGGGCCGCCAATGTCGCGGAATCCTGAGCGGGTCACGGTCTGAACGAACCAGACAGCGCCAATCGCGCCGATTGGCATGGCAAGCTGGGCCAGCAGGAACTTCTTCCAGGAAACCTGGCGATCGCGGATCAGCACGTAGAGATAAGCGAGCGTGATCACGGCTGCGAGTACGACCATGACCCAGAACAGGGTATGGCCGAAGATCTCTTCGAGAACCGCGACGATCATTCCGACAGTCATGTCCTTCATGGCATCCTCCTCAGGCGCGACCGCGCAGCATGGCGTTGTAGGTGGGTTTCAGGGCGATCTCCTTCATCAGCCAGGAAATCCAGAGCTCTTCGAGCGGGGCGATCAGTCCGGGGAAGGACGGGACGAGATTGTCCTTGTAGTCGAACTCGACCAGCATAGCCGAGCCGATGCGGGTGATCAGCGGGCAGGACGTATAGCCGTTATAGCTTTCCTTGCTCTCGCGCCCTTCGATCTGGGCGACGAGTTGATCGACCGCGACGGGCACCTGCCATTTGACGCTGGCTGCCGTCTTGCCCTTCGGTACGCCGGCGATATCGCCGACCGCGAAGACATCGGGGTAGCGGACATGGCGCATGGTATGCTTGTCGACCTCGACCCAGCCCTGGCCCACCCATTTGTCAGCCCAGGGCAGCGGGCTGTTGAGGATCACATCGGGCGCCCGCATCGGCGGGATGACATTGGTGAAGTCGTAGCCGAGCTCCTTGTCGCCTTCCGGCGTGGTGAAGGTGGCGATCTTGCGGACGGGATCGATCTTCTTCATCACGTGTTCGTAGACCGTGTCGATGCCACGCTCCTCATAGAGCATGCGCACCTTTTCGGAGACGATCGGCACGCCGAACAGCGCCTTGTTGTGGGCCGCATAGACGATCTTGGAGTTGCTGCGGGTGCCCTTGCGGGTGAGGTAATCTTCGGTGAGGAAGGTGTATTTCAAAGGAGCGCCGGCGCATTTCATCTCGGTAGCAGGGCGCGAGAAGAGTGCGAGGCCGCCCTTGTCGGTGAAGCGGTTCATCTCCTCCCAGGTCTTCTCTGCGTAATCTGGGCCGGCATAGACCGAACCGATGCCGTCTTTGCCGATCAGGTCAAGCGACATGCCTTCGATGGCTGCGTAGTCAAGCTTGAGACCGGTTGCGACGAAGAGGAAATCGTATTCGATCGCCTTGCCGCTCTCCGTCACCACCTTCTTGCCGTCGGGATCGATTTCGGCCGCACCTTCTTCGATCCATTCGACACCTGAAGGCAGCCAGTCGGCCGTGCCGGACACGGAATAGGAGGCCGGCTTGAGGCCCGCGGCGATCAGCGTGAATCCCGGCTGATACCAGTGCTGCTTGCGGGGGTCGAGGATGGTGATCTTGGCGCCATCGAGTCGGCTGGACAACTGATTGGCGAGTGCCGTTCCGGCCGCGCCTGCCCCCAGGATCAGTATGCGGGCACTGGTCTGGACGGGCTGTGCCGTCGCGCGCTGCAACGGTGCTGCGGCCAGTGCCGCACCGCCGGCTGCCAAACCGAAGAATTGTCGTCTGCTGGTTTTCATTGCGTCCTCCCCCGGGCGACACGGGCGCCCCTTGCGTATTCTGGATCCCGCCTCGCCTGGCCACCTCTGGCTGTGGCAAAAGCCCTCATCGTGTGTTGCAGATCTTTATATATACTATTTCGTATCTTCAATGCAACGTAGTTATTGAGGTCACGTGTTGAACCGTCGTCGGGGATATCCTTGCACCCGCATTGCCGCAGGATCACCGGGCTTGTAACAGTTTATCGCGCAAGGCCGATGAAGCTGGCAAAGACCCAAACTTGGCCGGTCAGGTCGCATTTAAGTTATTCTAACAAGACCTTAACGTGCCCTAGAGATTTCAGCTCGATCACAGTCAGAGTTCCTTTCATCATGACGTTGCCGAAGAGCCGGGAGACCCTCTCTCTCGCCACACATATTGCAAGCCTCACACTTGCCGCCGCCTGCCTGGCATTGTCCGTGAGTGGCACCCTCGCGCAGCAAGCCCAGAATGTGGCGCCGCGGACGGGCAGCGCATCGATCAACGAGATTGAGGCTAAGCGAGAGGCCTTGTTCGGCCGTATGATGGCAGCACCCGACGATCTAGACACCGCTTTCGAATATGCAGCGCTGTCCTCCGAGGCCGGCGATCTGGAAGGGGCGATCTCGACGCTCGAACGCATGCTGATCTACGCGCCCGGCCTGCCCCGGCTGCAGCTTGAACTCGGCGTGCTCTATTATCGTCTCGGCGCCTACGAGACCGCTCGGCAGTATTTCGACGGGGCGAAGTCCGCAGGCGACATGCCGCCGGAGGTCTCCGCCAAGGTCGATCAGTATCTTTCGGCCATCGACCAGCGCGGCGCCCCCTCGCAGTTCTCCGGCATGATCAGGACCGGTATCCGATATCAGAGCAATGCCAATGCGGGCCCGGGCAATTCGACGGTGACGCTCAATGGTCTCTCCTACACGCTGGACGGCTTGAGCGTCGCGGGCGAGGACTTCAACGGCTTCGTCAATGGCGGGCTGCGCTATCGCCATGATACCGATATCCAGGGACTATCGCTGGAGGCAGGCCTTTCCGGCTATGCCGCCGGCTACCGCGACCGCAACACGCTGAACACGGCAGCGGTCGAGGCCTATGCCGGCCCGGTCTTCGATCTTGGACGTTTCGGGCTCGACGACCGGACGCTCTCCGTCCTCCTGACCACCAGCGGCGTTCTGATCGAGGGCGACCGGTATATGGCATCCGCCGGGGTCTCGACGACGATCGACTGGCAGGTGACACCGGTCGACAGTCTGTCTGGCAGCCTGCAATACCGCTTTGAGGATTTTTCCAACACCAAGTCGCGGCGAACCGCTGAATTGCAGAGCGGCCATCGGTTCGACGGCCAGTTCTCCTGGTCGCATAATCTCACACAAGACCTAAGCCTGACGGGGCGCCTTCTTGCGACCCGGCGCGACGCGGAGGTGGGCTACCTGTCCTCCAGCGAACTGGGCGGGGCGATCTCCGGCACCTATCGCTATGCCGCCCTTATCGGCGAAGGGCCGGCCTGGATCACCGGGGTGGAAGCGGCCGTCGCCGGACGCGGCTATGACGATCCTGACCGTATGATCAATTCTGCGGAGCGCCAGCGCGACACCGACTTCAGCCTCAACCTACGCCAGATCGTGCCCTTCAGCGAGCGCATGGCGCTGGTGGCGGAGGCCGGTTACCGCAAGGTCTGGTCGAACTACGACATCAAGAGCTTCGACAACATCTCGCTGTCGATCGGCATCCAGGCCGCGTTCTAGGAGCATCACGATGAAATCGAACACCCGTCATGCCCTGCTCGCCGCATCCGCGGCACTTTTCGTCATCGCAGCGCATCCCGTCAGCGCAGAGACCGATGTCGCTGGTGTCACCGCGGCGGTCAATCCCGATGCAAGCACCATCGACCGCGCCGGCAAGGCGCGGCTGATCTCGCTCGGCGACCCCGTGATCCGCAATCACCGCATCGAAACCAGCGGTGCCGGCCTCGTGCAGATCCTGCTTGCCGACGGAACGTCGTTTACCGTTGGCCCCAATTCGTCAGTGGTGATCGACAGCTTTGTCTATGATCCCGAAAAGAATACGGCGTCGCTGGCGGCAACCATGAGCAAGGGCGCGCTGCGCTTCATCGGTGGCAAGGCATCGAAGGCGAGCGGCAATGTGACGATCAAGACGCCGATCGGCACGGCCGGCATTCGCGGCGCGGTGGTCGATATCAACCTCAGCGGCCAGACGCCCGACGGCCAGCCCCTGCCACCACACATGACGCTGGTCTATGGCAAGGAAGTGCAGCTCACCGGCAATGGCGCGCCGCAGCGGTTGTTCAAACAGGGCTTCTCCATCGTTGCCGGCGAGGGCCAGCCGCGCGTCCAGCGCACCCCGCCGCAATGGGTGAGCGGGCTGCAGCAGGTGCTCGCCGGCCGTCCCGGCCAGAGCGGTGGCGCGAGCAGCGTGCCGACGGAGCAGACTGTCGCCAGCAGCCCGGTTGCTGAAAGCAATTCAGCCCAGTTGCCGTCGGAGAATGCCATCCCCGTGCCGACACCGCGCCCGGTCGTGACGACACCGGTCGAGGAGGTGGCGAGCGCTTCGCAGCGTGATGTGGGGACAAGGCCGCAGGTGCCGGGCGGCGATGGAAACAATAGCGGCGGCGGTGGTGACGGCGGCAATGACGAAACAGAGATCGCCGTTTCCGTGCTTTCGCCCAAGGAGGCTTCCGGAGGGAGTGGGCCTCTGGTGCCGCCCAGTGGCAGCTTCAATGGTCCGAGGCTCGGCGAATCTCGGGGTACACTCACCCGAAACGCCGATGGGACCCTAAGCGGCGCCGATGGCGACGGTAACAGCTTCACCCTGCCGGCGTTGAGCTCAACCAGCGCTCTGACGGAGCGGAGCGTATCCGGCTCAGTCAACGGGACAGCCGTGACCGGGACGGCCTACACCGGAAGCGGTGGCTTTTTCACCTATATGCTGACGGCCGGCAGCAGCGATCCAGAGGCGTTTTATGTCATCGGCGGCACGCCGGCAAATGCGACCACAACGCTGTCTACGGGGCAGATCCTGGCTTACGTGTTGGAACCGGATCTGCTTGCTGCGTTGACAAATGCTGAAGACACGACCATCCCGTTCACCGGCAGCTTCATCGGTGGCAATGAAGCCGTGGTGAGCGACCTTCTCGTTGGTGGGACCAGTGGTGGAAGCGGCACGACGATCGGACGTGCGCTGCAGGCCTCGCTAAGCATCAACGGCACAGGTGCCGGCCAGACGAGTGCGATTAATGTGTTCAGCGGGAGTTTTGATGCGCTGAATGGTGGAGGCTATGGCCTCGTCGCCTCGACGGCGGGATCAAGCCGGTCCAATGCTATCAATTCGGCGGTGAACAGCCAGGGCAAGGCCGGGAGTATCGGCTCCACCGCCGGGAAGGATCATTTCCTCGGTACAAACGGCGAGTATCTGGTGATCGGCTCGGGATCGATCGGTGCAACACAATTCGGCTCTCCCGCTCCCGTTTATCAAGGATATGAGCAGGTACATGTTGCGAGCCGCGATGATGAGGCGACCGCTTCAGGCAGCCGCACCTTCAGCGGACAAGTTGGCGGCTTCTCCTCCGCAGTAATCCGGCAATGGGGCAGCAACAATCTGACGCGCGGCAGCTTCAGCCTCAACTTCGACAATGCTGCGGGCACGTTCACCGGGGGCATCAGCACCGGCGGCGGCAGCTACTTCGCCGAATTTTACGGAGAAGCCGACCGATCCTATCTGTCCGACCAAGTGATTGCCGGAACCAATTCAAAGGACGGCGCCTATATGGTGTCGTCTGCCGTGGTGCCGGCAAAGATCTTCAACAACAACACCAGCGCCGCCATTTGTAACGCCTGTGAATTCATGACATGGGGCTGGTGGGGTCGCAATGTCTATGGCGAAGTCAACTACACGGTCCATCTCGGCAACTGGATCATCGGCAAGCAGCCGGAAAACAGCGCTCTGCCCACCTCGGGTACCGCGACCTATAACGGCAATGCCGTGGGCACGGTGGTCAATGGCAGCGAACAATACATCGCCACAGGCACGATGACCTCGACAATGGATTTCAACGCGCGCTCTGGGACCGTTTCTGTCTCCAACTACGACAGCAAGAGTTTCAGCGCAGAGGTGAACTTCGGCAGCGGCGCGGCGACTTTCGGCGGCAACGTGACGAGCGGCGTCGCGTCCGGCAGCGTCACCGGCGCCTTCGCCGCCAATGGCACCGATCCCGTCAAGGGCATCATGGGCAATTTCTCGGCGACTGATGGCAGCTGGTCGTCGACCGGGATCTTTGCCGGCAGCACGACAGGCGTCGTTCCGTGACCAAAGCAGCTGGTGGCCTGCGCCCCGAACAAAGAGAAGAGCGGCCTGTATCGCGCCGCCTGTCCTCCTCGCAGCGCCGCAAGCTCGGCGTTGTGCTTGTCGGCCTGGCAGCGCTCTTGGCCGTTATTCTCGGCCATGCCGCTTTCTCCTCCCAGGCCTTTCGGCTCACGGCGCTGGTCTTCGACACCTATCAGGTGATGAAGCCGCGGGACGCGACTGATCCGCCGGTTGCGGTCATCGACATCGACGAAGTGTCGATCGGCAAGCTCGGACAATGGCCCTGGTCGCGTGACACGGTGGCCGAGATGGTGACCAGGGCAAGCAGTCTTGGCGCGGCAGCAATCGGCTTTGACATCGTGTTTTCCGAACCGGACCGGACGGCACCGGCGCGCCTCATCGAAGCGATGCGGCGCCGGGGGATCGACATCGACATCGGCGCCGATCTGCCGGACCCGGATGAACAACTGGCCGAGGTGGTGGCCTCGAACGCCGTGGCGCTCGGGATCGCGCTCAGCAATGAAACCACCGCGCCGGCACCTGAGCCGAAGGCGGGATTTTCGTTTCTGGGACCCGACCCGCGGGCGCGCCTCTCGCCCTATTCAGGCGCCTTGTCCAACCTTTCAGCGTTGACCGAACGCGCGACCGCAATGGGCTATTTCTCCTTCCCGCCAACGCCTGACAACATCATCCGCACCTTCCCGCTCGTCTCCCTGAGCGGTGACCGGCTCTATCCGGCGCTTTCGATCGAGACGCTCCGGATCGCACAACAGGAGGGCTCCTTCGTGCTGCGCTCTGCGGGCACAGAGGAAGGCTCGGCCTTCACGGACTTAAGGGTCGGGGCGCTCGACGTGCCGCTCTCGGCCGACGGCGAGATCTGGATCTACTATTCCGGCCTTCCGAACATGCCAGTCATATCGGCCGCCGATCTCTTCGACCCGACGAAAGCCGACACATTGGCAGGTCTGACCCAGGGGCGCATCCTGCTGGTCGGCACCAGCGCGGTCGGCCTTCGCGATATCGTGGCGACCCCGGTCGATCCGGCGATGCCCGGCGTCAAGGTACATGCCGAAATCATCGACCAGATCGCCAGCGGGGTATTCTTGCAGCGGCCCGACTGGATCCTCGGGGCAGAACGGGCGGCGGCTGTTATCGTCGGCTTGATCCTGCTGACGGTCCTTGCGACAGCCGCCCCGGCTGTTTCGGTGGTGACGGGCCTGCTGCTGGCCGGGCTTGTCGCCGGCGGATCCTGGTTTGCCTATTACCGGGCGTTGACGCTTTTCGATCCGCTGCTGCCCATGACTGCCCTCGGCGCGGTGTTGCTGACAGCACTGCCGCTCCTTCTGATGCTTACCCATCGGGAGAAACGCTTCGTGCGTGAGAGCTTCGGCCGCTATCTCTCGCCGACCCTGGTCGAACGCCTCTCCGAAAACCCGGAAGGTCTTACGCTGGGCGGCGAGGACCGCGAACTCACGATTCTCTTTTCCGACATCAGAGGCTTTACCGGCCTCTCCGAAAAATTGACGCCGACCGAGCTCACGGGGCTCCTCAACAACTTCCTGACGCCGATGACCGACGTGCTTTTGCAGCGCGAGGCGACGATCGACAAATATATCGGCGATGCGATCATGGCCTTCTGGAATGCGCCGCTCGACATTGCCGAACATCCGCAGAAGGCGTGCCTCGCGGCGCTCGACATGGTCGCGGCCCTGGACCGTCTGAACCGCGAAAGCGGCATGACGCTCAAGATCGGCATCGGGCTGAACACAGGCATGGCCTGTGTCGGCAATCTCGGCTCCGACCAGCGCTTCAGCTATTCCTGCCTCGGCGACAGCGTCAATTTGGCCTCCCGCGTCGAAGGCATGACCAAGCTTTACGACGTCTCGATCCTGGTCACCGAGGAGGTACGGGGTGGCACGACGGGTCTCGTTTTTGCTGAGGTGGACCGGGTGCGCGTCGTCGGCCGGCAGGCGCCCGTGACGCTCTATGCGCTGATCGGTCGTGCGGATGAAGCGGCGTCGGAGCAGAAGGACCTGCTGACCGCGCATGGTGCCTTCATCCGTGCCTGGCAAACGGGCGACTTGTTGGCTGCACGCAACCTGTTGAAAGTCCTCCTGGTACTGCCGCAGAACCCGCTCACCGGCACGCATGCACTCTACCGGGAAAGGCTCTCAGAACTCCCCGACACCGCTCCGGAAAACTGGGGCGGCGTTACTATCGCAAGCAGCAAATGACGGTTCTCACTCGTGCAGCGACTGCACCACGCGGTTGGCAATCGTCAGCCGTTCGGCGAGCGTGGTTGCGCAGAGGCGGTGGACGAGGAGTGCCAGCTCAGGGTCTGCCTGTTCGAGATAGCGCAGCTGGCGCCGGGCCAGGCGATAGACGGTCGAGGGGACCTCCGCCACGACATCGGCCGTGCGGGGGCCACCGCGATAGATGGCGATTTCGCCGAGCACAACGCCCGGCTTGACGGTTCGGAGACGCAGGCGCTTGCCGTTGCCGAGCACGGCCTCGACCTTGGCGCGGCCGGTCCAAAGCAGGAAGAGATCCTCTCCCGGTTCCCCCGCCCGGATGAAACGATCACCCGGCTGCAGGCGGATTTCCTCCATCGAGGCGACGAGGTCCTTCAGCCGTGCGCTCGGACCAATGGTCTGGGCGAAATAGTCCTCGATATCCTGCCAGGTCTCTTCGCGACTGATGGCGGCGATCAGCCGTTCCTCGCAGCGCTCCAGGGCATGGTCGAGGTCACGTTCCCGGCCGACGGAAGGGTCGGAGACGAAATCGATGCCGTTTCTGGCCAGGGCTTGCTCGATCTCGGGCGAAAGGCTGCTGAAGACCAGCTCGACCTCGCTGCCGGCCAGCAGGTTGCGGATCTTGACGAAGGTGGCGGCAGCGGCCGCATCCATGCCGCTGACACGGCGGAAATCGATGACGACGAAGCGCAGCGACAGGCGGCTGCGATCCTGCTGGCGGCGGCGGATCGCCTCGATGATCTGTTCTGCCGTGCCGAAAAACAGGAATTCCTGCAGTTCCAGCACCTGGACCTGCTCACCTTCCAGCTCGATCAGGCTGTTTTCTGCCGGCGGGCGGTCGATGCTGCTCTTGCGTTCACGCAGCGAGGCGTTGACGCGGATGACCGAGAGACGGGCATAGTTGTAGACGAAGCTGGCGATGGACAGCGCAAGGCCGAGCGCCATGCCGCCCATGAAGCCGAAGGCCGCCATGCCGAGGGGGATGGCGAGGACAGCAAGCCATTCCATGCGCGGCAGTTGCGTGCGTGTGCGCCACAGCCAGTCCTGGATCAGTTCGATGCCGAGCGCGATCATCAGACCGGCGGCCACGAAAGTCGGCATGGCGCCGGCCAGTTCGCCGGCAAAGGGCAGCATCAGCGCCAGCATCAGGGCAGTCGCGATACCGACGGAACGGGCCTTGGCCCCCATCCGGTTTGCGAGCAGCGTCATGGACAGGCCGGTAAAGCCGGGCGCACCACCGAAGCCGCCAGCCACGATATTGGCGATGCCGGTCGTGCGCAGTTCGGCATCGGCATCGATTTCCTGGCGGGTTGCAACCTCGAGGCCACTGGTGTTGAGCAGCAGCCCGACCATGCCGAGCAGCGCCACCGAGATGATCGCCGGCAGGGCATGGAGGACCACCGACCAATCGGCAGAGGCGACGACTTCGACGGGGTTCGGGAGGGCAAAACCCTGATCCGCAGACATGGCCGGCAACCACTGCATTGCCCTTGCCTGCTCGCTTTCGACACCGATCACCGCCAGCATGGCATAAAAGAGGATCCCACCGCCGAGCAGAACCAGCGGCATGGTTAGAGGGCTCGTCGAGCGCCTGATGGCAAAGACCATGACGATCGAAAAGACGACCGCGACATAGAGATTGGCAACCGCCTGTTGCCCCTCGGGGCGGACCAGGAGATCGACGAGGTTGCGATCCCCGATGATCATCATCACGGCGCCCTGGATGAGCAGCCAGCCGGAGCCGGCGAGGAAACCGGCAACGACCGGATAGGGCATGAAGCGCACGAGCCGACCGAAGCGGCCAAGGCCGAAAAGCCAGAAGACCGCACCGGTGACCACGGCGCTGGACCCCAGAATGGCAAAGGCGGTGGCGACCTTGACCTCCTCGGAGGCGAATTCCAGCTGCAGGGTGGCGGCGGCAATCGCGGTCGCAAGGATGGCGATGCTCGCCTCCTGCACCTGGCCGATGCTCGAGGGATAGCGGCTGCGCAGCCCAATCCACAGCGCCATGACAATGCTGGACATGAGAATGACGCCGACGCCCATGGAAAAGCCCGCCGCCAGTGGCCCGGCAAAGATCAGCGCGGCAAAGGCAATGCTTGTGCCCAAACCATCGATGCCGGCGATGATCGCAAAGAGCACGGGTGCGAGGGTGCGGCTGGCGGCGCTCGGAACCGTATAGCGCCATGCCCGCTGTCGCGAGACGACATCGACCGCGGCCTTGCGATCGGGGGCGGGCGCTGGATTGTGGATGTTCACGGCTTTTCCTGCTCTTGAAAAGGCATTCGCCGCCGGGCACGTCTTGCCGGCTTACCGACTGGTAGACGGCGCTGGCGTGGCGGGCAACGCGACCATCCGGATCGGCCCAAACTTGGCCGGATCGGGTGCAGAAAAGGCTTCAGTCGAAGGGGAAAACCCGGCGGTTTCAACGGGTCAAAGCCAGAGGGGAGCGCCGGTGGCTATTTGCGCTTCGCCTGCAACACGGCAGTGCCGAGGCGCTCGACGGCGCGGCGGAGGTTCTCGTTCTCGATACCATCCATCATCGCTTCCAGCCGGCGGGCCTTCTCACCTTCCAGCTTGCGGATACGGGGTCTCGTGATCGCCACCGAAACAGGCTTCTGGACGATGCGAACCTGGCCGATCGCGGGATAACCGAAGAAGCCGTTGATGCGGGCGATCAGTTCGCCCTGGGCATGGGAGAGAAAGAGCGCACGCGCGCCTTCGCAGGCAACCGTCAGCACACCGGGGCGATGGCCGCCATCTTCAGGAAGATCCGAGCGGCGCGGCCAGGCGATTTTTTCCGGCCGGGTGCAATCGGCAAAACCTTCGCCGACAATGTCTTCCCAGGAGCCGAGCAGCGCCGTGTTGATGCCCGCACGCCTGGCCAGCACCGGGTCGACTATGCCGTTGGCGATCTCGGAAATCTGGTTTGCGCCCTTGAACGTGGCCATGGCCTCTGGGGATCCTTAAAATCCGCCCTTGAACGGGCGACTGCTTTGGCCAGATATAGGCCATCCTCCCCTCTCTTCGCAAATGACCGGCGTGACACTCCCCAGCAAAGCACCGACAAGACCGACGGCCCCCATGCTTCTTGCCTGGTATGACCGGCATCACCGCGAGCTTCCCTGGCGGATTTCGCCCGCAGCCGCAAAGCGCGGGGCGAGGCCAGATCCGTACTACATCTGGATGTCGGAGGTAATGCTGCAGCAAACGACGGTTGCGGCGGTGAAGGCCTACTTTGCCAAGTTCATCCGTCGCTGGCCGACGGTCAAGGATCTCGCGGAGGCGCCGAACGAGGATGTCATGGCGGCCTGGGCAGGGCTTGGCTATTACGCCCGCGCCCGCAATCTGAAGAAATGCGCGGAGGCCGTGGCATCAGAGCATGGCGGTGTGTTTCCCGATACCGAAGAGGGTTTGCGCGCACTTCCGGGCATCGGCGACTATACCTCGGCGGCAGTTGCGGCGATCGCCTTCAACCGGCCGTCGGCTGTGATGGACGGCAATGTCGAGCGGGTGATCTCGCGGCTTTTTGCCATCGAGGCGCCGCTTCCGGGATCGAAGCCGCAGATGAAGGCGAAGGTCGGGGAACTCACGCCGACCGATCGGCCCGGGGACTTCGCCCAGGCGATGATGGATCTCGGCGCTACGATCTGCACGCCGAAGCGGCCGGCCTGCGCGCTCTGTCCGTTCAACGATGCCTGTCTAGCACTGGCAACCGACGAGCCGGAGCGTTTTCCGGTGAAGGCGGCGAAGAAGGCGAAACCGCTGCGGCTCGGGGCCGCCTTCGTCGCAGTCGATCGCGACGGGCAGCTTCTCTTGCGCAAGCGGGTGGAGAGCGGCCTGCTGGGCGGCATGACGGAGGTGCCGACGACGGACTGGACCTCGCGACAGGACGGCGAGACGGGGATCGAGGCTGCACCCTTCCCGGCCGACTGGCAGGCGGCGGGCGCGATCTCCCATGTCTTCACCCATTTCGAGCTTAGACTTTCGATCTTTCGCGTCGGGCCGGTCGACCGTCCTGCCGGCGATCACGGGTTTTGGGTGCCCGTCACCGAACTTGATGGTCAAGCGCTGCCGACTGTCATGAAGAAGGCAATTGCAGCGGCTATTCCAATCGCCTTTCAACATTCCAAAGGGTAAGACATGACCGAAATCCGCCATATCGTCTTCGACATCGGCAAGGTGCTCATCCACTACGATCCGAACCTGCCATTTTCTAGGATCATTCCCGACGCCGACGAAAGAGCGGAGTTCTTCGCGAAGGTCTGCACCCATGACTGGAACCTGGAGCAGGACCGCGGCCGCAGCTGGCATGACGCCGAAGCGCTGCTGATCGAGCAGTTCCCGGAAAAGGAAGCGCATATCCGCGCCTTCCGGAAGCACTGGGCCGAGATGGTGCCGCATGCCTATGAGGACAGCGTTTCGATCATGACCGGGCTGATCGATTCGGGACGCGATGTGACCATGCTCACCAACTTCGCCGCCGACACATTCTCCGAGGCGCGCAAGATGTATCCCTTCCTCAACCTGCCGCGCGGCGTGACCGTGTCGGGCGAGGTGGGCCTGATCAAGCCTGATGTGGCGATCTACGAGCGGCATGCGAAGGATTTCAGCCTGTCTCCGGCGCACTCCGTCTTCATCGACGACAGCTTGGCGAATGTCGAAGGCGCGCGCGCTGCCGGCTGGCAGGCGGTGCATTTTACGGGTGCGGACAAGCTGAAGGCGGATCTCGGCGCGCTGGGCGTCACTGCCTGAAGATGGATGCTGGCGCGGGTGGAGTTGGCGGACCCCTGCCCGCGCCAGATCGATCCCTTGAGATCGAATGCAGCCCGATTAAAGGCTTCGACTTGCTCGAAGCTGATCACAAGAATGTGAAGTTATTCTAATTGAACTGAAAATCGGCACCGGCGCGATCCAGGCGCCGCTCCGTTGTGTTTACTCCAGGCCGCCCATGCGGCTGCGGATGATCGAGCGCAGATCGTCGATCGGCTTCAGTGCGCCCTTTTCTTCGACATGCCAGAAGGTCCAGCCGTTGCAGGCATCGAGCCCCTGCACCTTGGCGCCCATGCGGTGGATCGAGCCGCCTTCGCCGTTTGCCGTCAGCGTGCCATCGGCACGAATGATGGCGGAGTGGCGGCGCTTGGCATCGGTCAGGACCTGGCCGGGCTTCACGAGGCCGGCTTCCAGGAGAACGTTGAAGGCGACGCGGGGTTCGGCCTTCTTGCCGGTCATGACCGTCAGCTCGACCTTACCCAAAGGCTCGACGGCGGCGATGCGGGCCGAAGCTGCATCGATGTAATCCTGCTCGCGCTCGATGCCGACGAAATGACGGCCGAGACGCTTGGCAACGGCCCCTGTCGTGCCGGAGCCGAAGAAGGGATCGAGCACGATATCGCCCGGCTTGGTGGAGGCCATGATGACGCGGGCCAGCAGCGCTTCCGGCTTCTGGGTCGGATGGACCTTCTTGCCGTCATCTCCCTTCAGCCGCTCGCCGCCCGAGCAGATCGGGAAGAGCCAGTCGGAGCGCATCTGGACGTCGTCATTCGACGCCTTCAGGGCATCGTAGTTGAAGGTGTAACCCTTGGCCTTCGGATCGGGCGAGGCCCAGATCATGGTTTCATGGGCGTTCTGGAAACGGCGGCCCTTGAAGTTCGGCATCGGGTTGGTCTTGCGCCAGACGATGTCGTTGAGGATCCAGAAGTTGAGATCCTGCAACGTCGCGCCAACGCGGAAGATGTTATGATAGCTGCCGATCACCCAGATCGTGCCGGTCGGCTTCAGCACGCGGCGGCAGGCTAAGAGCCAGGCGCGGGTGAAGGCATCATAGGCTTCGAAGGAGGCGAACTGGTCCCATTCGTCGTCGCAGGCATCGACGAGCGACTGGTCGGGACGATGAAGGGCACCACCAAGCTGCAGGTTATACGGCGGATCGGCGAAGATGACGTCGACGGATTTGTCGGGAAGGGCTTCGAGGGCGGAAACGCAATCGCCCTTGATGATGCTGTCGACCCAGGCCAGCGGGTCGGACGAACGGCGGAGTTCGGCAATCGGGAATACAGAAGCCATCGGTTACTCACTCTTACGCTGACGCAGCACGGGATGTGAGGCTTATGGTTACCGAAGTTGGTTACTGAAGGGTGAAGACGGGATGAAATTTTGTGCGGGGGCGGGATGCTCCCTCTTCTCCCCGCCGGGGAGAAGCGGTCCATTAGCGCTCCGCATCCCAGGCCTTCACCACCGCCTTCTTCGCCTGCGCCCGCCAGACGCGGGTGAGGTTTTCGCGCGCCCATTCAATATCGAGGCGACCGGGGCGGGCGAGCACCATCGGATAGGGCCGATGATGGTCGGTGGTGAAAAAGGTATCGGGGTCCATCTCGATCAGGTGGTCGCGCTCTTCAAAGGGGACCTTGAAGACCGGGCAGTCGTGGGGCGGGTTCCAGAACAGCATGGCCTTGCCATTGACCTTGAAGGACACGGCACCCCAGGAGGTGGTCTCCTCCGTGGTCGGCAAAGCGAGGATGATCTGGCGCAACATATCAAGGGTGATCATCGAACGGCCTCCGTCAGGCAAAATTCCCATGGATGGAGCAAGCTGTCACGACGTATGTTCCTGAGGTCGAGCGTCAGCAACGCCGGACTGCCTAGGCTCAACGCCCCATGGCCTCACCGGAAACCAGTACAGGCGAGTAAATCACTGTACCGCAATAACTTTTTTCTTCCTGTCCCGCGGTGGGATAGATCCAGTTTTGGCCGCTCGCGCTGGTTGACGGGAATGCTCCTCTCCTGTGATCTCCCTGCACTACCGGGCTTGGATGACGAAGGGGTTCGAATGCGCATGGTCCAGATTTCTATCCGTCGACTTGTTGGCTCTGCCGCGCTCTCTTTGCTGCTGTTCTCCTCGGCGCAGGCCGAAACACAATCGGTTCTCGACTGCGACCGCTATGCCGCCAGCAACAACGACACGGGAACCACTGCCGGCCGGGCGGGCGTGAGGTTCCAGGATCTGGACCCCGGAAAGGCGAAACCCGCCTGCGAGGCCGCCTATCGTGAGAACCCCGACATGGCGCGGCTTGCGTTTCAGCTCGCCCGCACCGAGGTGAAACTGCAGAACTATGAGCGCGCGAAAACGCTTCTGGAGGAAGCAGTCAGCAAGGGCTACATGCTCGCCGCCGTCGAACTCGGCTTGATCTACGATGTCGGCATGGGGGTACCCGCCGACCTGAACAAGGCGGCCGAGCTTTACAAGCAGGCGGCCGATGACGGCTGGGCCGTGGGCATGTCCAATCTGGGCGATCTCTACCGCCTCGGCTTGGGCGTCGAGCAGGATCTGCAGAAGGCACTGGAGCTTTATGAGCAGGCGATTGCGCGTGACCATACATCGGCCCTTGGCCGAAAGGCCATGGCGCTGGCGGAGCTCTACAAGGATGGAGACGATCCAAAGCCCTTGGTCACCGCCTTGCTTCAGGCTGCGTCACTCAGTGATGGACTTGGCAGCGCGAACCTCGGCTATGCCTATCTGAACGGTCAGTACGGACTGCCGGTGGACCCGATTGCCGCTTCCGTGCACCTGAAGAGAGGCTATGATCTCGGCCAAGGCTGGGCCGGGATCTATCTGGCGCTGATCGAGATCGCCCGCTGGGACGGGGATCTGCAGGCGGCGGACAGGCTTCGCCAGATGCTGGACACAATGGCTGCGGGGACGGACAACGAGTTGCGCGCGCAGGCGCTGGCGCTCAAGGGGCAGCTGGGGCTACTCGTTGGTGCGCCGAAAGCGGACGTGGCCGATCTCATCGACCGCGCCTCTGCTCTCTTGCCGGACGATGCCATCGTACTCGACAGCCGGGCCACTCTGATGGCCGCAGAAGGCAAGTTTTCCGAGGCTGACGCCCTGCTGGAGAAGGCAACGGAGACTGCCGAAGACTGGGCTCCCTATCTCGCGAAGCGCAGTGTCATCCAGCAGAAGCTCGGCAATGCGACACGGTCCGAGGAACTAAAGACCCTGGCTGGAAATGCCGTGGAAGGACAGTATTTCCTTCAGTTCATCGAGCCGTGATCTTGAACCCTCTCGGCCGCTTGCGAGCATCCTGATCCACGGGATCGAAGCGGGTAGCGAGATAGCCGCCCTCGGCCACGCTGTCGCAAAGGGCGGACCATTCGCAGCCGGAACAGGCGGTACGGATCTCACCCGTGGCAAAGTTGGCTCGGAGCTGCTTGATCAGGGCCGATGTCGGGGTGATGCGGGTGCCTGGTGGAAGCGGGCTGCCCATCAGCCGGGCGACGGCATCTGCCGCTTCGCGGTCCCGTTTGATGACGCTTGCACCATGGCAATGGGCCTCGGGGTCCGCAGTGAGCGGACCGCAGATATCGTCCGGCCCCGCCACCAGCTCGATCTCCTCACCGGCCGAGAGCCTTGCGGCAATGACCTCGTAGTTCTCGACGAAGGCGGGAGAATAGCCCTTGCCGACATAGGTCAGCATGCAGAGCAGATGGTGGGCGCGGAGCCGGACGGTCATGCGTGTTTCAGTCGGTAGTCGATAGCTCAGAGGTCGAGCGGCTGCGTGTTGCGGCGGGCAAGTGCCATGAGCAGCGCAGCGGCGAGCGCAGATTTCAAGACGGCACCCAGAATGAAGGGTGTGACGCCGAGAGCCAAGCCCTTTTCGGCACCGATCAGAGTGGCAAGCCAGGCACCGCCGATCGCAAGGCAGAGGATGTTGGCGGAGAGATGGGCGAGGAAGCTCTTGACCACATGGCTGCCCGTCCAGCCCTTGTTCGCGAGGTAACCGGCCAGTGCTGCGATGATCGGGAAGGAGACGAGGTAGCCGGCCGTCGGACCGACAAAGGGGGCCAACCCGCCGCTGCCACCCGCCAACACCGGCAGACCGATCATCGCCTCGCCGAGCCAAGCAAGCACAGTCAGCGCGCCCAGGCGCCAGCCGTAGAGCACGCCGATCATGGTAATGGCAAAGGTCTGCATGGTGATCGGCACCGGCACCATGGGCACTGAAATCTGCGAGGCAAGGGCCAGCACAGCCGTTCCAAAGAGAAGAAGAGCAGCCTGCACGGGAAGCGATCGGCCTGAAATGCCGAGCGGATCGAAACCGCGAGCGGCGGGTGCCAGAATGGACGTCATGGTCAATCTCCATTTTATAGATAGTTTTAATGGGCGACGAGTCTTTTATCTATGGAATCTACGGATGCCAAGGTGCGCAAATCAGGAATCTTGAGCGGATTAGCGCGAACGAGGCGGGAGCTGTCGACATGGCCGAAGTGCGCCACCAATTTTATCTATAATTCTATGTTGGGAGTTCCACTCCAGCCCCTCACCCTACCCTCTCCCCGCCAGCGGGGAGAGGGAGGCACGCGCGGTTGGCTTTCAGGCCTTCCCCGCGGGATAGTTCGGCTTTCCCCGCGGGCGGAGCAAGGGTCCTCTCCCAGCAGCAGGCGCAAGTGACGTTCAACGGGCGGAGCACTCGAACCCTCACCCTGAAGGGCCAGGCCACCGACATCACATCCGCCCCCGTCCTTCGAGGGGAGCATTCGCTCCCACCTCAGGATGAGGGCTGGCGTATGCCAGGCGCCGCCAACACCCTCCCCTCGATGGGGAGGGTCGGACTGCAGGTCCGGGGTGGGGTGACAGCGACGTTCGCCAGGATCAATGGCGAGGTGATTTCTCGGCTCCCAAAAGCGGCCCGTGGCGGAAGTCGGACAGGTCGGCGAGCGCCTCCACCCGCCGGTTTGCGGCGACCTCCCCCCCTCAAGGGGGAGGTGGAGTGCGGCGGAGCCGGTCGGCGACGCTCACCCGACGATCGCAAAGCCTTCGGTTTCGGCACGGCCCGGAGCCGGCATGGGCGCGCGGCCGATCCATTGGACGTGGCGCTCGAGAATGCGGGCGGCCTCGGCGGCATCGCCAGACTTCAGCGCTTCGAGAATGGCGCGGTGATCGTGGTCGGTGCGGGCTTCCCAGGTGGCGCGCCAGGCGACGAAGAGGAAGCGGGCGGAGACGGCGTGGAGGTCGTCGATGACGGACAGCAGGCGCGGCATGCCGCAGGTCGAGACGATCAAACGGTGGAAGCGGCGGTTGGCTTCCTCCCAGGTGCGCACATCCTTGGCATTGTCGGCATCGGCTGCGGCCTGCTCGGCCGCAGTCAGGACGTCCGGGGTCAGATTGGGCGCGGCGTGGCGGAGTGCGAGCACTTCAAGTGCTGCGCGCATTTCGGCAACTTCGCGCACCTGTTTCAGGTCGAAGCTTGCGACCCGCACGCCACGACGGGGCAGCGAGACGACGAGGCCTTGCGCCTCCAGCCGGCGAAAGGCCTCGCGCACCGGCACATGGCTTGCGCCGAATTCCTCGGCGATATGATCCTGGGCAAGGCGCGATCCGGGCACCAGTTCGCCATGAATGATACGCTCCGCCAGCGCGCGGCTGATGCGGCTCGCAATCGTATCCTCGGGAGAATCTTGGGGCTTTTTCGGCATGGGTATCTGCATAGTCAGCGGCTGCCGGCTTGTCGAGGGAGAGGGATTGTGGCGCTCTCCCAACCCCCACCTCACCCATGCCGGGCGCGGCTGTCCTCCGGGGCCTCGGAACGATCCTCAAGGCCGTAGTCGCGGAGCACTTCGGCGACGCGGAGGCGGTAGGCGGCAAAAACGCCGCCGCGGCCGGCAATTTGTGCTGCGCGGTGTTCTTCCGTCTCGCGCCCGCGGCGGACGGCCTCTTCGTCGCGCCAGAAGGAGAGCGACAAGAGCTTGCCACGGATTGACAGGCTCTCGAAGCGCTCGACGGAGAGGAACCCGTCGGTCGCCTCCAGGTGGGCGCGTAGGTCTCCCGCGAGATCGAAATAACGGTGGCGTTCACCGACAAATGGCACCACCTCGAAGATGACGGCGATCATGACTGGGCTTTTGAAGATGCGGGGTTGGAGACGTTCTTCAGGAAGAGGCGATCCTCCTCCAGGATGAAGCGGGCGTTTCTGGCGAATTCATAGTTCGCCTTGCCGAGCGGATCGGCCGCAAGCCTTGCGCGATAGGCCTCGTAGGCCGCCAGATTCTCGATGTGGTAGATGCCGTAGGCGGTCGTTGCCGAGCCCTCATGCGGGGCGAAATGGCCGACGAGATCGGCGCCGCAGCGTGGGATCGCTTCGCCCCAGTTGCGGGCGTAAGTCGCGAAATCATCGCGGCCGAAAGGATCGATGCGGTAGCGGATGATGCAGGTGATCATGGGTGGCTCCTCGTTTGTTGCGAGGCGGGTTTGCTATGAACGAAGGGTGGGATGCTTCGATCGGGATCGAAGTTTTACCCGATACCTCACCTTCAACAGTTCGACCGGGATCGAAGCATTGGCTACACTGGCGAGGCAGACTGCACTTCGGAACCGGGAGACAATCACATGGCGGAAGGTCCTGATATCGCGCGCATCGCCTCGCTGATCGGCGATCCCGCGCGTTCGAACATGCTCTTGGCGCTGCTCGGCGGCAAGGCGCTGACGGCGACGGAATTGGCGGGCGCTGCGGGTGTTACGCTGCAGACGGCGAGTTCGCATTTGTCCAAGCTCGAAGAGGGCGGGCTGCTTGCCCAGCGCAAGCAGGGGCGGCACCGCTATTTCGCGCTCGCCGATGGTCAAGTCGGCGAAATGATCGAAGGCCTGATGAGTTTTTCGGCGACGCGCGGACATCTGCGTCATCGCACCGGGCCGAAGGAGCCGGAGCTGCGCAAGGCGCGCATCTGCTATGATCATCTGGCCGGCGATTATGGCGTGCGGATGCTCGACAGTCTCATTGCACAAGGCGTGATCCGGGCGGAGGACGAGGCGCTGACGCTCACGACAGAGGGCGAGGCGCTGCTCGAAACTCGGGGCCTCGACATCGGCAGCCTGCGCGCCAGGCGCCGACCGCTTTGTCGCGCCTGCCTCGACTGGAGCGAACGGCGGACGCATCTCGCGGGAGGCCTCGGGGCTGCCCTGCTCACGTATTTTCTCAATCGCGGCCTTGCGCGACGGGCCGAAGACAGCAGGATCGTCAGGTTCTCGCCTGAGGGGGAGCGGCAGTTTTTGAACTGGTTTCCGCTGCTCGACTGAGACCTTCAGCAGCAGATATCGAATGCCTTGAAAAGAAACCAACCGTACGGTATGTTTTGCGCACATCTGTTTCGGAGCTGCGCCCATGAACCCCACACTCACCGCCTATGGCGCGCTGGCTGCCGCCATCGTGCTCGAAGTCATCGGCACGACGTTGCTGCAGAAATCGGCGCAGTTCACCAAGCTTCTACCGACGGCGGGCATGGTGATGTTCTATGTCGCCTCCTTCTATCTTCTGTCCCAGGCGCTGAAGGGCATGCCGCTTGGTATCGCCTATGCGATGTGGGGTGGGCTCGGCATCGTGCTGACCGCTCTGATCAGCGTGTTCTACCTCAAGCAGAGCCTGGATCTTCCGGCGCTTGTAGGTATCGCCCTGATCGTTGCCGGCGTCATCGTGATGAACACGTTGTCGAGCACGGTGTCGCACTGATGGCGGCCTCGCACTCGCGCGGAGACAAAACGCTTTCCGCCCATCACCGGAAAAAACAGCCGGAGCAGGTGCGCCGGGCTTTGTTGGACTGCGCGGCCCAAATTGCCGCCGAGCAGGGATCGTCGGCGATCACCATCCAGGCGGTAGCCGAACGGGCCGGCGTGACCAAAGGTGGGCTACTGCATCATTTCGACAGCAAGCAGGCGCTGCTGGCCGCCGTCTTTAAGGATCTTCTCGACAAGATGGATCAGGAAATCGACCGGACGCTGGCGGATGACCCAGCGTCGCGAGGGCGCTTCACGCGGGCCTATGTGCGCGCCTGCTTTTCCGACCGCATGCTCGGCGAGCGCAGCCTCTGGGCGGCACTCTCGGTTGCGATCGTCTCGGAACCGGCGCTGCGCTCGCTCTGGTCAACATGGCTCGACGGGCGCATGGCGCGGCACTCCGAGACCGATGGCGATCCGCGGCTTGTAGCCGTCCGGCTTGCAGCCGACGGAGTTCTGGCTTGCGGACATGATGGAGAAGGCGGGCGGGCTCAGGCGCTACCCCCAGGATTTCGAGGTCGTGCTGCTCGCGATGGCTGAGGCTGGAAACTAGACGGCCCTGCGATCTTCAGCACGGCAGCCCTGCATGACGCGTGATTGTCCTTGCCTCACCGATCGTGTAGGAAGCCGCCTTCTTCACGACCACAGGACGGATGTTTCCATGAGCGGCTTCGACCTCACCCTTTTCGATTGCGACGGCGTGCTCGTCGATTCCGAGATCATCGCGGCCAAGGTCGAATTGAAGCTTCTGACGGAGGCTGGTTATCCGATCTCGGTCGAGGAAATGGGCGAGCGTTTCGCCGGCATGACTTGGAAGAACATCCTGCTGTCGATCGAGAAGGAGATCGACATTCCGCTGTCGGCGAGCCTGATCGACAAATCGGAACAGCTGCTCGACCAGAGGCTCGCCCGCGAGGTGAAGGCGATCGAAGGCGTGCAGTATGCCCTGGCGCGTCTCGCGGGGCCCCGCTGCATCTGCTCCAATTCCTCCTCGCATCGTCTCGACATGATGCTGACCAAGGTCGGCCTCAAGGAGTTCTTCGCGCCGCATATCTATTCGGCCAAGGATCTCGGTGCTGACAGGGTCAAGCCGAAGCCGGATATCTTCCTGCATGGTGCCAAGCAGTTCAATGTCAGCCCTTCGAAGTGCATCGTCATCGAGGATTCCGTGCATGGCGTGCATGCGGCGCGCGAAGCCGGCATGCGCGTCATCGGCTTTACCGGTGCATCCCATACCTATCCTTCGCATGCAGACCGGTTGACGGATGCCGGTGCGGAGACCGTGATTGCCCGCATGCAGGATCTGCCGGGGGTGATCGCCGCCATGGCCGAGTGGGAAGGCGCGTTCTAGTTTTATGACGATCGCCTGGCTCAGGTCCTGATGGTCAGGGCGCCTGGCAAAATTTCCGCGACGAAACCGCCTCGGATCGGCATTTCGCCGTCGATTTCCACCGGGAAACGCTGGGGATCGCGTGGCCGCACTTCGACACAGCGCCCTTTATGAAAACTCAAGAGCGGATGGCCGACATGGCCGGCGGAATGCAGGCGTCCCAGTAAATTCAGAAGGCCGAGGATCTTTTCCTCGCGCATGACGGCGATATCGAACAGGCCATCGGCGACATCGGCATCCGGCGTGATGTGCATGCCGCCGCCGAACCAGCCGCCATTGGCAATCGCTGCGATCGCCAACTGCCCCTGATGCACCTGCATGCCATCGATCAGCACTTCGAAATCATAGGGACGGTAGCGCAGGATCGCGAGTGCCGCATGCACGGTGAAGCGGAGGGGGCCGTTCAAGATGCGTCTGCGTCCAGGCGCGTTCACAGCATCGACGATTTCGCCGGAAATGCCGACACTGGCGATATTGGCAAAGTGGCGACGCTGTTCGTTTCCGGATGCATCGCGGCTGACCAGCAGCCCGGCATCGATCTTTCGGATGGAGGCGTTTGCGATGTGCTCTGCGAGAGCAGCCGGATCGCTCGGGAGTTTGAAGTTCCGGATGAAATCGCAGCCCGTGCCGATCGGCAGGAAGGCAAGTGGCATCTCGGGGCGTGTGGAGGTCAGCACTCCGTCGACGACATCGCTGATCGTGCCGTCACCGCCGGCCACCACAATGACGTCGTAAGGCCCCGCGGCAAGCTCGCGGGCGAGCCTGCGGGCATCCCCGCTGGAGCGGCTTTCATGGATTTCCAGATCCGGGAAACGATGGCGGAAGGCTGCAAGCAAGGGAGCCCATTGCTTCTGGCCTGCTCGGCCACCCGCAATGGGGTTTCTCAAAACGGCAATTTTCAACAAGGCCTCCCACAGCAGGCGCCCGATCGGGCGCCCCGCTCCCCTCGATTGTCGGCGTCAGATTGGCGAGAGGCCATCTGCACCGTTTTAGTCAAGTTTCGAAACTAGCATTGCGGGAACGCCGTCGGCAAGTTGCGCGAACCCCTGCCTAGGCATAATCTGCAACCTTTGGACAACTGCCTCAAGCCTTGCTTCGATGGGTCGAAGCCACGTGGCGGTCGCTCAGGCGCGGTGCGCCGAAGAGCTTTTCCCGCAGCGGCCCTTCGCGGTATTCGGTCTTGTAGAGACCTTTCTCCTGAAGACGGGGGACGACAAGTTCGATGATGTCGTCGAAGCATTCCGGCACGACCGTGCGCGACAGATTGAAGCCGTCGACGCCTGTGTCTTCCACCCAGTCCACCAGCCAGTCGACAACCTGATCGGCGGAGGCGACGAGTGGTGGCTGGCGGCTGCCGAGCACCATCTGCTCGATCAGTTTGCGCTTCGTCCATTGAGGCCCTGCGGCACGATCCATCGCCTTGATGTTGGAGGTGATCGCCTGGCTCTTGCCGGTCTCGACCGGTTCGTCCATGTCGAACTTGTCGAAATCGATGCCCATGGAAGCGGCCGCATGGGTGAGCGCGGCCTCCGAACTGACATATTGGCGATAGTCCTCGAACTTGTCACGAGCCTCCTTCTCGGTGCGGCCGGTGACGATGGTGGCACCAAGGAAAACCTTGATGTCATCGCCATGCCGTCCCAAGCCCTCAGCACGCGCCCGGATGTCGGAGACGATCTCGCGGACGCCCTCCTTCTTCTGGCCGTTGACGAAAACACACTCGGCGTGGGTCGCGGCAAATTGGCGCCCACGCGGCGACGATCCGGCCTGATAGAGAACCGGCGTGCGTTGCGGCGAGGGTTCTGAGAGGTGATAGGCATCGACCTTGTATTGGCGTCCATGATGATGGACGGGATGCACACGCTGCGGATCGGCATAGACTTTCGCCGCCTTGTCGGCCACCACAGCGCCGTCCTCCCAGCTTCCTTCGAGAAGCTTGTAGATCACCTCCATGTATTCGTCGGCGAGATCGTAGCGATCGTCATGGGCCATCTGGCCATCGAGGCCAATGGCGCGTGCGGCGCTGTCGAGATAACCGGTCACGATGTTCCAACCGATGCGGCCACCGGTCAGATGATCGAGTGTTGCCATGCGGCGGGCAAAGAGGAAGGGCTGTTCGTATGTGAGATTAGCCGTCACGCCGAAGCCGAGATGGCGGGTGGCCGCGGCCATGGCCGGGACCAGCATCATGGGGTCGTTGACCGGCACCTGCACGGCACCGCGGAGCGCCGGCGCCGGTGTGCCGCTCAGAACGTCGTAGATGCCAACGACGTCGGCGAGGAAAATGCCGTCGAAGAGGCCCGCCTCCAGACGTTTTGCATAATCCGTCCAATAGGCGAGGCTTGTGTATTCCATCGAGCGATCGCGCGGGTGGCTCCAAAGCCCCTGCTGGATATGACCGACGCAATTCATGTCGAAGGCGTTGAAACGGATTTCGCGTACCATGCTCGTATTCGTCCCTCTCTTTTGTTGACAGGCGGCGACTTGTGGATGCGCCGTCATCTATCGTATGCTCCCGTCCACTATAGAAGACGCAGCCGAGGAATTTGGCAAGGGCCGAGATGAAGAACACGGTGCAGAGAAACGAAGTTCAAGACGAGGATCGCCAAGCGCGGGAGATAGCCGAGCGCGTCCGGCTAGAGCGGGAAACGCGTGGCTGGTCGCTTGCAGAACTCGCGGCGCGATCGGGTGTATCGAAGGCGATGATCAGCAAGGTGGAGCGCTGCGAGGCGAGCCCGACGGCGACTGTGCTCGGACGTCTCTCCGGCGCCTTCGGCCTGCCGCTCTCGGTTCTTCTCGCACTTGCCGAACGCGAAGGGGATCGGCTGGCGCGCTGTGACGAGCAGCCGCTCTGGACCGATCCGGATACTGGCTATACGAGGCGCACGCTTTCCCCCGCGAATGGCGGCCAACTCGAACTTCTGGAGGTGGTTTTGCCGCCCGGTGTCCGGGTGCCCTACCCGGCTTCCGCCTTCAGCTTCCAGCACCAGCAGATCTACGTACTCGAAGGTCGCCTCGACTTCATCGAGGGCACACGCAGCCATCAGCTTTCGACGGGTGACTGCCTGCAACTCGGCGCGCCCAGCGACTGCGTGTTCGTCAATGCCAGTGAGCAAGCAATCCGCTATCTGGTGGCCCTGACGCGGCGGGGATAGGCGCCGATCTTCAGATCCGGCGCGTTCCTCGGAAACTTACTTCTTCTTCGGCTGTTCGAAGCCGATGAAGACACGGGCCGTGCCGGAGATGTTGCCGGGAACGGTTGCTACCTTGCTGTAGATGAACTGTGTCGGCTGGTTCACGTCGGCAAGTGTAACGGCATACTGCTCGACTTCGTTGAACACTTCCTGACCGCCATCGATAACGGTGACGCGCACCGGCAAATTGATCGTGCCGGCCTTGCCCTGCGGGCCTGCGACGAGGCGACCCTGAACGAGAGCATTGATCGTCAACGACGTGTCCGTACGGGCGCAGGACCGCGTGGTATCGGCGAGCGAGGCCTGGAAGATGACCTGTTCGGCATCGCCGTCCTTGCCGCGTGCATAGGTGCGATAGGCGGCAGTGCCGTCACGCAACGAGATCTGTGGGCAGAAGCCCTGTACGACCGCCTGCTGCGTTGCGGCTGCGGCCGCGTTTCCTGGCTCCGCTGGCGAAAGGCCAAGGCTACTGCCGATACCGCCGGCATTGCAGCCCGAAAGAACCATCATCAGCGAAACGGCGACAACACCGCGCGACACGTTTACAGACACGAGACTTCACCTTCCGCATGCTCGGCCCAAGGCCGAAAAACAGTCAAACTTGAGGCTTTTCAGCGCCCTCGCGGATGGTCTATACCAGCGGCCACGACAAAAATCGATTGGGTAGCCGGCAATTTGCTTCAATTTTCGATGGACCTTCGAGAGCCGGCAGGAGTCTCCACATCAGCGCGCGCATGCATGACTGCCGGGCTTGCGAAATCCTCGCCGTTGCGCTGGCGCAAATTGGCAAACCTCTTTATCCGAAACGCCATAGGTTTGACGGCGGCTTCGGCTCCGAATTCTTGAACTTTAGGGATGAGCGACGTGGAATATGTTTCGACCCGCGGCGAGGCCCCGAGCCTCGGCTTTTGTGACGCATTGCTGGCGGGCCTCGCCCGTGACGGCGGTCTGTACGTGCCTCGCGAGTGGCCGCAGATGTCGAAAAAGGCAATCCGGTCCTTGCGTGGCAAGCCCTATGAAGAGGTCGCCTTCGAGGTGCTTCTGCCTTTCACCAATGGCGAGATCGAACCCGACACCTTCCGCACAATGATCGACGAGGCTTATTCGACCTTCAAGCATCCGGCCGTGGCGCCGCTCGTGCAGACCGGGCCGAATTCCTTCGTGCTCGAGCTCTTCCATGGCACGACGCTCGCCTTCAAGGACGTGGCGATGCAGTTGCTCGCCCGGTTGATGGACCATGTTCTCGAAAAGCGTGGTGAACGGGCGACGATCGTCGGCGCGACCTCGGGCGACACGGGTGGCGCTGCGATCGACGCCTTTGCAGGCCGCGCGCGCACCGACATCTTCATCCTCTTCCCGCATGGCAAGGTATCGCCGGTACAGCAACGCCAGATGACTTCATCGAAGGACGAAAACGTGCATGCGATTGCCGTCGAAGGGAACTTCGACGACTGCCAGAATCTCGGTGAAGGCCATGTTCAACGACGTACCGTTCCGGGATCGCGTCGGTCTTTCCGGCGTCAACTCGATCAACTGGGCCCGCATCATGGCACAGGTGGTTTACTACTTCACCTCTGCCGTTGCGCTCGGCGCTCCCGACCGCAAGGTGTCTTTCACGGTGCCTACAGGCAATTTCGGTGACATCTTTGCCGGTTACGTCGCCAAGAAGATGGGCCTGCCGATCGACAAGCTTGTCATCGCGACCAATGACAACGACATTCTGGCGCGCACGATGAAAACCGGTCGCTACGAGATGAAGGGCGTCTCGGCGACCACGTCGCCGTCGATGGATATCCAGATCTCGTCGAATTTCGAACGCCTGCTGTTCGAGGCCTATGGCCGCGATGCCTCGGCAATCCGCTCGTCGATGGAGGGATTGAAGCAATCCGGCGCCTTCGAGATCCAACCGGAAGCGCTGAAGTTCATTCGCAAGGATTTCCGAGCCGGTCGTGCGACGCAGAAGGAAGTGGCGAAGACGATCCGCGCCGTTCTCGATGAGACCGGCTATCTTCTCGATCCGCATACGGCCGTCGGCGTCCATGTCGCGAAAAAATTCGAAAAGCCGCAAAGCCCCATGGTGGTTCTGGCGACCGCCCACCCGGCCAAGTTTCCCGCCGCAGTAAAATCGGCCTCCGGTATTGACCCCGCGCTTCCGGCGTGGCTTGCTGATCTGATGGACAGGGAGGAGCGCTTCGAAGTCCTGCCCGCGGAACTGAAAGCCATCGAAGGCTTTATCAGTAAACAGGCGCGAGCAGTCAGGTAGGAAGCGCGGAAAGACGGACCATGAATGTTGAGTGCACCCGGCTTCCATCGGGTTTGACTGTCGTAACCGAGAACATGCCCCATCTGGAAAGCGTGGCTCTCGGCACCTGGATCAAGTCCGGCTCGCGTAACGAGACCGAAGCCGAGCATGGCATTGCGCATCTGCTCGAGCACATGGCCTTCAAGGGTACGAATACGCGCACCGCCCGGCAGATCGCCGAGCAGATCGAGAATGTCGGCGGCGAAGTGAACGCCGCCACCTCGACGGAGACCACCTCCTATTATGCCCGCGTTCTGAAGGACAATGTTCCGCTCGCGGTCGATATCCTCGCCGACATCCTGACCGACAGCGTCTTCGACGAAGAGGAACTGGAGCGCGAAAAACACGTCATCCTGCAGGAAATCGGCGCAGCCGACGATACGCCAGACGACGTTGTCTTCGACCGTTTCTCCGAACAGGCCTATCGCGGCCAGACGATCGGCCGCAGCATTCTCGGCACGCCGGAGACGGTCAAATCCTTCTCCAGCGACCAGATCCGCGCCTATCTCTCGCGCAACTACACGACCGACCGGATGTTTGTCGTGGCCGCCGGCAAGGTTGACCACGATGCCTTCGTCAAGCAGGTGGAGCAGCGCTTTGCCTCGCTGCCGACGACGCCCTCTGCGGCCCCGGTGATGGATGCCGCCCACTATACCGGTGGCGAGTCGCGCGAAGAGCGTGATCTCATGGATACCCAGGTGCTGCTCGGTTTCGAGGGCAAGGCGTATCACATGCGCGATTTCTATTGCTCGCAGATCCTTGCCAACATTCTCGGCGGCGGCATGTCGTCGCGTCTGTTCCAGGAAGTGCGCGAGATCCGTGGCCTGTGCTATTCGGTCTACGCCTTCCACTGGGGCTTTTCCGATACCGGCATCTTCGGCATTCATGCAGCGACTGGCGGCGAGAACCTGCCGGAACTGGTGCCCGTCATCATTGACGAGCTGCGCAAGGCATCCGACCACATCGACCAGCAGGAGATCGAGCGCTCGCGGGCACAGATCCGCGCCCAGCTTCTGATGGGCCAGGAGAGCCCGGCCGCTCGTGCCGGCCAGATCGCCCGGCAGATGATGCTCTATGGACGCACCATTCCGAACCAGGAGATGATGGAACGGCTTGCCGGCATCACCACAGAACGCCTGACCGACCTTGCAGGCCGCCTGTTCTTCGACACGGTTCCGACGCTTTCGGCCATCGGCCCGATGGACCATCTTGTTCCGCTCGACGATATCAAGGGCGCGCTGACCACGCAGCCTGCCGGTATCCGCAAGGCCGTCGGCTAAAGGCCGCTGGCACAGACTGCGACCGGCGGGGACCCCGCCGGACATCGCTTGGGGATTGACGATGACGCGCTCGGTGTTTCGGTTTCTGTCCCGGCAGCCGGATATGCCGGAGATCGCCAGCGAACGACATCTGCTTCGCCTGCCCCGCTTCCGTGATTTCGAGCAATGGCACCAGCTGCGCAGGGAAAGCCGCGCCTTTCTGCAGCCATGGGAGCCGAGCTGGCGCTCCGACGAGCTGACCGAGCGCGCGTTTCGGCAGCGCGTGCTGCGTAATGAACAGGAATTTCACTCCGGCATGGCCGTGCCATTCTTCCTCTTCGATCGGGCCGAGAACACCTTGCTGGGCGGGCTTACCATCGGTCTCATACGCCGCGGAGCGGCACAAAGCTGCATGATCGGCTACTGGATGGGCCAACGTCATGCTGGCCAAGGCCACATGTTTGCCGCACTTCAGCTGGCTATTCCCTACATCTTCGGGCCGCTCGAGTTGCACCGTATCGAAGCAGCCTGTATTCCGGACAACGTCAACAGCCTGAGGCTACTCGAAAAAGCGGGATTTGAGCGGGAAGGTCTTTTGCGCGACTATCTGAAAATCAACGGGGAATGGCGCGACCATCTGCTGTATTCCCGGATCGGCGGCCATAAGGCGCGGAACGGCAAGACGCCCTCATGACGAATATCCGACCCCTTTCGCGCGCCGTGCCTCGCCTCGCCGCCCTTTGGATTGCTGCGCTCACGACAGCCTATCTGTGCCTTGCCGCATCGGCGGCTTTCGCTGTCGAGCCGGTGAAGATTGCGCGCGACGACAACGCACTCGACCTCACAGCCACGACCGAGATCTATACGAACCAGGGCGAGGCCTTTCAGGTCTCGACCGCAGCCGGCGCTGATGGCATTCGTCGGCGCATCGAAGTGCGTTCGAGCTCGCCGGAGCATCAGGGCGACTGGGCGGTCTTTGCGCTCGCCAATGTTTCGGAAGAACAGCTGGAGCGCGTGATCGTCGCACCGCATTTCCGTCTGTCCGGGTCCAGGATGTTCTGGCCGGATCTCGGCTCGCAGCGGATCATGGCGATCACGCCATCGGAAGGCTTTGCGCTCGACCGCGTGCCAAGCCCCGATGCCGACGTCTTCCGCATCACGCTCAACCCGGGCACCGTGATCACCTTCGTCGCCGAACTCGCGACACCCGAGCTACCGCAGATCTATCTCTGGGAGCCGGACGCCTACAAGGACACGGTAAACGCGTTCACGCTCTATCGTGGTATCGTGCTTGGCATTGCCGGCCTGCTTGCCGTGTTCCTCACCATCCTCTTCGTGGTCAAGGGAACCTCGATGCTGCCGGCCGCGGCAGCGCTTGCCTGGGCGGTACTCGCCTATATCTGCGTCGACTTCGGCTTCCTCGAAAAGCTGATCTCGCTCACCTCCTCCGACATCCGAATATGGCGTGCGGGGGCGGAAGTGGCGCTTGCCTCATCGCTGGTCATCTTCCTCTTTACCTATCTCAACCTCAATCGCTGGCACGTGCATCTCGGCTATGCGACGCTTGCCTGGATGCTCGGGCTCACCGTGCTCTTCGGCGTCGCGATCTTCGACCCGTCGATTGCGGCCGGCATTGCGCGCGTTTCCTTCGCGCTGACGGGCGTGGTCGGTATCGGTCTGATCATCTATCTCGGCTTCAATCGCTATGACCGCGCCGTGCTTCTGGTGCCGACCTGGGCGCTGATCCTGGTCTGGCTCTTCGCCGGCTGGCTGACCGTGACCGGCCAGCTGGACAATGACATCATCCAGCCGGCGCTGGGCGGTGGTCTCGTTCTCATCGTGCTCCTGATCGGCTTCACGGTCATGCAGCACGCCTTTGCCGGCGGCGCCTATCAGCAGGGCCTTTTCTCCGATCTGGAACGCCAGTCTCTGGCTCTCACTGGCTCCGGTGACACCGTCTGGGACTGGGATGTGGCGCGTGACCGCGTGGTGACGAGCCCTGATGTCTCGATACGACTTGGCCTCTCGCCCGGCACCATGCACGGCCCTGCCCGCAACTGGCTGCCGCGCCTGCATCCGGATGATCGCGACCGCTTCCGCGCGACGCTCGACGTACTGCTCGAACACCGCAAGGGCCGCCTCAGCCACGAATTCCGAATTCGCGCCGAAGACGGGCATTTCCACTGGCTGAAGATCCGCGCCCGGCCGGTGCTCGGCTCGAATGGCGAAGTCATCCGCTGTGTCGGCACGATCATCGACGTCACCGAGCAGAAGAACTCGATCGACCGGCTGCTGGTCGATGCCATGCACGACAATCTGACGGGCCTGCCGAACCGTGAAGTCTTCCTCGACCGGCTGCAGGCGATCCTGTCGCTCGCCTCGACTTCCGACAGCGTGCGCCCGACCGTGCTTGCGATCGACATCGACCGCTACAAGCAGGTCAATGACGCGCTTGGCATCGCCGCCGGCGACAATATCCTGATCGCGATCACGCGCCGCCTTCGCCGCCTCCTGAAGCCCCAGGATACGCTGGCGCGGCTTTCCGGCGACGAATTCGGGCTGATCCTGGTATCGGAAAAGGATCCGGCCAAGATCGCCGACTTTGCCGATGCCGTCTCCAAGGCGATCATGGTGCCGCTCAACTTCGCCAATCGTGAAATCAGCCTGACGGCCTCGATCGGCCTTGTCTCCTGGGTCGACCAGCAGGAAAGTGCCGCGAGCCTACTCGCCGATGCGGAACTCGCCATGTACCGGGCGAAACGTTCCGGTGGCAACCGCGTCGAGCCCTTCCGTCCGGCCTTCCGCACCGTCAGCACCGACCGCCTGCAACTCGAAACGGATCTCCGCCGCGCCATCGAGCGCAAGGAGCTGTCGATGGCCTATCAGCCGATCGTCAATCTCTCCAATGGCGAGATCGCCGGCTTCGAGGCGCTGATGCGCTGGGATCATCCGAAGCGGGGCAATATCTCGCCGACGGAGTTTATCCCGATCGCGGAGATGTCCGACCTGATCGAGCCGCTCGGCATGTTCGCGCTGGAGCGCTCATCCACCGACCTGATGGACTGGGAACGCCAGACCGGCGAACTGCCGATCTTCGTTTCGGTCAACCTCTCCTCGGCCCAGCTGATTTCGAGCGAGATCTACAACGACATCCGCGCCATGCTGGTAAAGACCCAGTGCGATCCAAAGCGGATCAAGCTGGAACTCACCGAAAGCGTCGTGATGGAAAATCCAGAACAGGCGCGCCTGATGCTGGAAAAGCTGAAGGACACCGGTATCAGCCTGGCGCTCGACGATTTCGGCACCGGCTATTCCTCGCTCGCCTATCTCACCCGCTTCCCCTTCGACACGATCAAGCTCGACAAGGCGCTGGTCTGCGACCAGTCGGACAAGAAGTCCGTGCTTCTGCGCTCCGTCGTCTCAATGGCTCGCGGGCTCGACATGCAGGTGGTGGCCGAGGGTATCCAGACCGACCAGGATGCAGCCGACCTTGCGATGATGGGTTGCGACTACGGCCAGAGCTATCTGTTCGGCCCGCCGCTGGGTTCGGAATCGGTGCTCAGGTTGCTCAAGGAACGGTTTCCGCTGATGAAGCGGGCGTGAGAGACGGAGTTACCGCCTCCCCGCCGGCCCTCAAGCGTGCCCGGCATCCATCGACAGCATCGCGGGGTTGATGCCCATCAGCCCCAGGGCGCGGTCGTATTTGTTGTCGAGGCTGCGGTCGAAGATCAGGCTTTCGGTGGCCGCACAGTGCAGCCAGCCGTTCTGGGCGATCTCCTCTTCCAGCTGGCCCGGACCCCAGCCAGCATAGCCGAGCAGCATGGTGGCGTGGCGCGGACCGCGACCGTCCGAAATAGCGCGGACGATATCGAGGGTGGCGGTGAGCGAGATGTCGTCGCTGACGGGAATGGAGCTGTCTGAAAGATAGTCGTCGGAATGCAGCACGAAGCCACGGTTCTGCTCGACGGGGCCGCCGCACTGGATCGGAAAATGGCGGGCGTGATCGGGCAGCATGATCGCGTCGTTGCGGTCGATCAGCTCCAGGTGCAGGAGGAGATCCGCAAACGTCACCGATTGCGAGCGGTTGATGATGAAGCCCATGGCGCCGGCATCGGAATGGGCGCAGATATAGACGACCGCGCGGGCGAAATTGCCGTCGGGCATGCCCGGCATGGCAATCAGCAGCTGTCCATCCAGGAAGCCGCGTTCTCTCAGATCGGTTTTCGACGACAATGCCATGCCCGCCTCCTTGGTTCGCCTTGTCGGCAATCGGCTTCACGCGTGGTTCAGATGTAGTCTCCCATTCAAGATGGGCCAGAAGCAAGTCCCGATCAACCCAAAATGATGAGCATGAAGCAAGCGTGACTGGCCAAGCCAACAACGATCTTCTAGAGCCGGAGACATGATCTCCAAAATGAACCCAGCGATGTCTTGTTCCACTCTCCCAAGGTTTTTCCGCAGCCGCCGCGCATGGATGGTTGTGGCAGCCATGGGGCTGTTTTCAGTCGTGCCCGCCATACCAGTGCTGGCGGCGAGCAGCGACTGGGCGGTGAACGAAGGCGGACGGATGCGGCTGATCCTCTTGCCCCAGGAGGCAGACGGGACGCGACACGGCGCGCTCGTGATCGAGCCCAAACCGGGCTGGATCACCTATTGGAAGGAGCCCGGCGATGTCGGCATTCCGCCCGCAATCACGCCAGCGCCGGGCGCCGCCTACACCGTGGAGCGGATCGGCTTTCCCGTGCCCAAGGTTCTCTCAAACGACGAGATGACCGATGTCGGCTATGACCATCCGGTGACCCTGCCGATCACCCTCAAGAACGCGCCCGATGACACCGGTGTGACGCTGAGCGCCTTTGTTGGGGTCTGTCAGAATATCTGCATTCCTTTCCAGGCCGATCTCAGCGTGCCGCCGGACGACGACGGGATCGCCAATGCCGTCGAAACAGCACTTGTCCGCTCCGCCCAGGCTCAAGTGCCGCCCGGCCCCTCGCCCGAGTTTCATGTCATTGACCACCAACTCGGAGCTGATCGCCGAGAGCTCGTCGTGCGGCTCAAAATGCCTGCCAATGCCGACAAGCCGAAGGCCTTTGTCAGCGGGCCGAGCGGCCATGTCTTCACCCATTCCGTCGCCTCCCAAGGCGCCGATGGCGAGACGGTTCTGACATTGCCGATCGGCAAGCTGCCGAAGAAATACAAGATCGCCGGCAAGCAGTGGGGAATTCTCGTGGTCAGCGGCGACAGGGCCATGGAAACCACGCTTGCCTTTGATTGACCCATTCCTATATTCGCCTCGATTGCCATTCGGAGGGGTTCTGGATGGAGCAACCAAGCGAGGACGATTTCATGACCATTGCCATTGGCGACAAGCTGCCCCAGGCCACCTTCAAGGAAAAGACCGCCGATGGTCCGGTGGAGATCACCACGGAACAGCTGTTCGCGGGCAAGAAGGTCGTCGTCTTCGCCGTTCCGGGCGCGTTTACTCCCACCTGCACGCTGAATCACCTGCCGGGTTACCTGGAAAACCGTGATGCGCTGATGGCGCGTGGCGTCGACGACATCGCCGTCGTCTCTGTCAACGACTGGCATGTCATGGGTGCCTGGGCGCAGCATTCGGGTGGCCAGGGCAAGATCCATTTCCTCGCCGACTGGGATGCCTCTTTCACCAAGGCGCTGGGCCTCGACATCGACCTGTCGGGCGGCGGGCTCGGGGTACGCTCCAAGCGCTATTCGATGCTGGTCGAAGACGGCGTTCTGAAGAGCCTCAACATCGAGGAGAACCCGGGCCAGGCGACGGTTTCCTCGGCTGCGACGATGATCGAGCAGCTCAGCGCCTGAGCTACCAAGAGATTCTTAGAACTGAAGAGGCTCGGGAAACCGGGCCTCCTCTCGTTTCCGGAAGTGTCAGTGCGCCAGATCGAAGACGAGGATGCCGGCTAGGCCGCCGTCGGTTGCGCCGACGATGCGTTCGCCGACTTCGACATGCTTCGGATGCTTCAGGTAATAGTCGCGGACCATCTCGTCCTCGAATGTGACGATGAAGCCGTCATTGTAGCCGCTTGCCAGCCCTTCCGGCGAGACATTCGCCCCGGCCTTCACCTCCAGCATGCCTGGTACCACGTCCTTCAGATCGGAAATGGCCGCATAGATCGCCTGCTTCTCGGCCTCCTGAACAGCGGCTTTGAAGCGCAAGAACACGCAGTGCTGGATCATGGATGTCTCCCGTGATGGTGTTTTGACCGGAGCATAGGGGCAACGAGCGAAAGGGCAAGGGGATGAGGACGCGCCCTGCCCTTTCCCACTCAGCTCACTTCACCATCAGGGACTTGGGAAAGCCGCCCGATTTCTTGAACGGCTCCATGCCCTTGCGCGCCAATTCGTCGGCGCGTTCATTTTCCGGATGACCGGCATGGCCCTTGACCCAGTGCCACTTGACCTTGTGGCGCTGATTGGCGACGTCGAGTGCCTGCCAGAGTTCGCCATTCTTCACCGGCTTCTTGTCGGCCGTCTTCCAGCCGTTCTTCTTCCAGCCGAAGATCCACTTGGAGATGCCGTCCATGACATATTTGCTGTCGGTGTAGAGGTCGACTTCGCAGGCGTCTTTCAGCGCATTCAGTGCGGTGATCGTGGCCAGCAACTCCATCCGGTTGTTGGTAGTATCCGCCTCGCCGCCCGAAAGCTCCTTTTCCACCTCGCCATAGCGCAGCACAGCGCCCCAGCCGCCGGGGCCCGGATTTCCCGAACAGGCACCGTCTGTGTAAATCTCGACATGTTTCATGCAATCAGTCCGTATTCGGAGGCATTGGTGACGGCGCGGTGGAAGCGCAGTTTCTTGAGATACTCAAGAGGGTCCTTCTTGACCACCAGGGCGCCTGCCGGCGTCGTCAGCCAGTCGTAAAGGCGGGTAAGGAAGAAGCGCAAGGCAGAACCACGGCAGAGGATCGGCAGGGCCTCGATCTCGTCGGCAGAGAGCGGACGCACCGACTGGTAGCCCTCGATCATCGCCTTGCCCTTGGTGATGTTATAGGCACCGTCCTTCTCAAAGCACCAGGAATTGAGGCAGATCGAGAGGTCGTAGACCAGGAGATCGTTGCAGGCGAAATAGAAGTCGATCAGGCCCGACAGGGTGTCGCCGAGGAAGAAGACATTGTCCGGGAACAGGTCGGCATGGATGACGCCGGCCGGCAGGTCCTTCGGCCAATGGGTCGAAAGGAAATCCAGCTCGGCGCCGATCTCGGCCTCCAGCCCCTCCTCCACCTCATCGGCACGCGCCTCGGATTTAGCCCAGAGCACCTGCCAGCCTTCGATCGACAGGGCATTGGGACGCGTGAGTTCGAAACCTTCGCCTGCGATGTGCATCCTGGCAAGGGCTGCTCCCACTTCACGGCAGTGCTGCGCATCGGGCTTTCTCAGCCACATGCCTTCCAGGAAGGAGATGAGAGCGGCCGGGCGGCCCGAGAGTTCGCCGAGCAGTTCGCCGTCCTCGCGCGGCAGCGGCAGCGGGCAGTTCAGGCCGCGCTCCGAGAGGTGATGCATCAGGCCGAGGAAAAATGGCAGGTCGGACTTTTCGACCCGTTTCTCGTAAAGCGTCAGGATCAGCGGAAACTTCGAGGTGTGCAGCAGGAAGTTGGAGTTCTCCACGCCTTCGGCGATGCCCTTGTAAGAGAGCAGTTCGCCTGCATCATACTGCGCCAGAAAGGCCTTGAGGTCGACTTCGTTGATATCGGTATAGACTGCCACAGCGTGAGGTTCCGTGCTGCTTCGGGGATGACAGCAGTCCTATAACGGGCGCGGCGCCCATGCCAGCCCCGCTGCGACACGGGGCACAGGAAATGGCACGTTCAGGTGCTGAGGTCGCATGACTGCAATGGTCTCGCTGAAAGCGCATAGCCCCGGATGTTATTCGGATTGTTGTCGCTCGTCATCTGCTGCTCTGCCGCCCTGGCCAAGATGTCCGCTCTGTGCCGATCTTGGACGAACACTTTACGAACTGCTAATATCGATCCGATAGCATTTCCGAAACAACGCGGGACTGTTGCAATGGATCTCCCTCCGACTGCTCGCATGGCCCATGACTTTGCTGCGGCCATGAACCTCGCGCTCATCGTGGTCGACAGCCAAGGCGATATCCGCTTCGCCAATGCCGCCTTCTGCGCCATGTTCGGTTACGAAGCCGAACGGGTTCATGGCCGACCAATCACGATGATCATCCCAGAGCGCATGCGCGGCGCCCATACCGCCGGCATGGCCAATGCTGCAGCGGGCGCCAAGCCGGGGCTAGCGGGCAAACCGGTGGAAGTGTTCGCGCTGAAGAGCGACGAAACGGAGTTTCCGATCGAGATCACGCTTTCCATGTGGACTTCAGAGGGCGAATTCTGGGCCGGGGCAACCATTCGTGACATCTCCGAGCGGCGCGAGCGCGACGCGCGGTTGATGCGCCTTGCTTCTCACGACACGCTGACCGGGCTGCACAACCGCCACGAATTCATGACGGTTCTTGCTGAGAAGCTGTCATCGGCTGCTCCCTGCACCCTCCTGATGATGGATCTTGATGGCTTCAAGGACGTCAACGATACGCATGGCCATCTCGTCGGCGACAGCCTCCTGCAAGCGGTCGGGGTGCGCCCGCCCTATCTGCTCGGCGAGAAAACGGTGATTGGACGCCTCGGCGGCGACGAGTTTGCGGTGCTCTTCCCCGACAGTGGTGATACGCTCATTGCACAAAAGGAGGCGACGCGGATCCTCGACGCCTTTCGCAAGCCTTTCAGCCTTGGTGGTCTGGAGCTGGAACTGGGGGCGAGCATCGGCATCGCGCTTGCGCCCGCGCATGGACGTGAGGCCGAAGAATTGCTGGCCTCGGCCGATTTTGCCCTCTACCGCGCCAAGGCGGCGGGCGGTCGTGCCTATCGCTTCTTCGAGACATCCATGCGCAGCGAGAGCCAGGCCAAACGCGACATGCGTGACCGGCTGCGCCGCGCGTTGCACAGAAATGAACTCGAAATGTATTATCAGCCACAGGTGGATCTGAGCACGCGCAAAGTGGTCGGGTTCGAAGCGCTGATCCGATGGAACCATCCCGACCTCGGTCTCCTCTTGCCCGGCGCATTCCTGCCGTCCCTGGAGCAAAGCTCATTGGCCAGCGATATTGGCTGGTGGACCATCGAAGAGGCCTGCCAGATGGCGGCAGACCTCAATCGCCAGAACGGCAGATACCGGATCGCCGTCAATCTTTTCCCGCAACAGTTCCGGTCGCCGCATCTATGCGACCGTGTGAGCGATGCGCTGGAACGCCACCAGGTGGCGCCGGAGTGGCTTGAACTGGAGATCACCGAAGAGGTGGCGTTGAACGATGCGGACGCGAGTGTGCAGGCTCTCAAGGCGATCCGCGATATCGGTGTCGGCGTCGCCTTTGACGATTTCGGGACCGGATTTGCATCGCTGAGTTCGTTGCAGCGCTACCCGCTGACCACCCTCAAGATCGACCGTGGCTTCATCCGCGACATTCGCACGCGCACTTCGGACGCGGCCATTACCCGCGCACTCGTCGCGATGAGCAAGGAAATGGGCTTGCGGACGGTGGCCGAAGGGATCGAGGGCCTCGAACAAGAAAGTGTCCTGCGCGAAATCGGCTGCCAGGAAGGCCAGGGTTATCTTTATGGTCGGCCGATGCGGAAAGAGGATGCGCTAAGATGCATCAACAATGCCGGAACGATCGGCAAACCCCTCCGCGTCAACGGACTCTGACGCGCGTGTTCAAATTACTCCGCACGGAGCTGCAGAAGCCGGCCAGTTCTGGTCTTGGCGGCAATCTGCTTCTTGCCAAAGGCGCAGTAGGCATTTTGGTTGGCGCGATACAGGCCATTCTGCTTTTCGAACCTATCAAAAGCCTCTGCCAGCCGCCCCTTGTCGACGCTGTCAGCTGATATCCTCGCCTGAGAACCCGATAGCTCAGGGCGAGACCTAACCTCAGCGAGAAGACCATCAAAGTTCAAGGCAAGCTCGGGGCACTTACGCTGTAGCAGGCGTGCCTTGCCGACTTCTAGCGTGTAATCGAAGAAGGCCTCCTCGAGGTCGGGGCTCGCGGCAGGTTTTGCAGCTTCAGTCGATACGGAGCAGGCGGTGAGAGGCAAAAGGCTCACCAGAACTGACGCAATCATCTTTTTCAAAAACGATATCCTCAAATCTTAGACTGCGCGGCAGGTCAGCCATTGACCCAGGCCATATCCTCCCGTGTAAGTTCGACATCGCGCAATTCACGGTTGACGAGGAAGTGTTCGTTTTCTTCCGCCGTGATCGCTAGTTCGACCTTGGCGTCGAAGCGCTGGCGGAAGGCATCGATGATCTCGTCGACGATGACTTCCGGGGCAGATGCGCCGGCAGAAATGCCGAGGGTTCCGATTTCACCGATTTCGGACCAGTCAATTTCGGATGCGCGCTGAACCAGCATCGAGCGCGTGGCCCCTGCCCTCAAGGCAACTTCCACAAGGCGCTTGGAATTCGACGAATTGGGCGCACCGACGACGATGAAGAGATCGCAGCCCGGCGCGGCCTGTTTTACGGCTTCCTGGCGGTTGGTCGTCGCGTAGCAGATGCTATCGGCGGAAGGCGCCGTCAGGTTGGGGAAGCGCTCCATGAGGCGGGCGATAACGCCTGCCGTGTCATCAACAGATAGTGTCGTCTGCGTGACATAGCCGAGATTGTCGGGATTGGCGGGCTCGTAGGCATCCGCATCTTCGACCGTTTCGATCAGCGAGACGCTTCCCGGCGGCAGCTGGCCCATGGTGCCAATGACTTCCGGATGGCCTTCGTGACCGATCAAGATGACATGGCGGCCAAGGCGCTCATGGCGCATGGCCTGCTTGTGGACCTTGGAGACAAGCGGACAGGTGGCATCCAGATAGAAGAGGTTGCGGCTTGCCGCGTCTTCCGGCACGGATTTCGGAACGCCATGGGCGGAGAAGACGACAGGTTGCTCACGATGCTCGGCCGGGATCTCGTCGAGCTCCTCGACGAAGATCGCGCCCTTGGCTTCCAGCCCCTCCACAACATAGCGGTTGTGGACGATCTCGTGACGGACATAGACCGGCGCCCCATAACGCTTGAGGGCGAGCACGACGATCTGGATCGCGCGATCGACACCAGCGCAGAAGCCGCGCGGGCCGCAAAGCCGGATCGTCAGAGGGGGGCGGTTCATGTGCATGTTCATCGGATCAGCCGGCAATCAGGACAGCAATAATGGCGATGGCTGCGGGAAGAGCCTGGATGGCGAAGATCTTCCGCGAGGCCGTTGCACCTCCATATAGGCCGGCGACCAGCACGCAGCCAAGGAAAAACAACTGAATTTGAAAACCGAAGGCGACATTCGGATGCAGCAGGCCCCAGATCAGGCCGGCGGCTAGGAAGCCGTTATAAAGGCCCTGGTTGGCCGCCATGACCTTTGTCGCTTCGGCCTGTTCGGGCTTCATACCGAAAGCGCGGCGCCCGGTCGGGGTGGTCCAGAGAAACATCTCGAGGATGAGAATATAGATGTGTTCAAGTGCGACGAGCGCAACCAGTGTCGAAGCGAGATAGGACATGCATTTACCCCTTGGCGGCGATCGATCGGGAGCGCACGGCCTTGCGTGTTTAGCCGAAAAGCTCTCTTCGGACTATCGGGTTTTGCGCCTGAACAGACCTGCGACCGCGACGGCCACGAGAGCAACTGCCAGGCCGTACCAGGTGATGACATATTGCAGGTGGTTGTTGGGTAGGTCGATCTGCGTCACGCCCCCCTTGGGCAGGCCACCGGCGACCGGGGTCGAATCGGCATCGAGGAAGAAGGGCAGAACGCGATCGGCCGGCAGATCCACGGAAGCGGCCATACGGCTCAGATCCTTCCAGTAGAAGATGTTCGCCTGCTCGTCATTATCAGGCACGAGCGAAGAGGGCTTTTCGACAAGTTCTGCGCGGGCAAGGCCCGTCACCGTCTGCTCACCCTCGACGAGACTTTCCGGACGGGTTGCGGCGTCTTTCCGGTCATAGGGGACGAAGCCCCTGTTGACGAAGAGGTACCGCCCGTCGGCAAACTCCAGCGGGGTGTAGAGGTAGAAGCCCGACTGGCCCTGGAAGGTTGCAAGGAAGTGGCGTTCCTTGTCGTTCAGGTAGCGGCCGCTGGCCATGGCGCGGCGATAGTCGATCGCCTCTCCCTCGGCCATCAGGCGCTCCAACGCAGCAACGTCCACGGGAGCGGCCGTGCTGCGTTCCTCGATGTCAGCGAGCAGACTTTCTTTCCAGTGCAAGCGGTTGACCTGCCAGGTGCCGAGCGACAGCAGGATGGCGAGCGCTGCCGGTACGAGGACCAGGGCAAGCCAGAAACGCCAGGTGCGGTGCCCCTCGCGATCTGTCTCGTTCATCCGTGTCTCAGCCACGATCGATCACCCCTTGCGAGGCATTGTGCTTATACTGCAGGGCGATGAGCAATGCCTTCAGGAAGCGCATGAGCCAGAGCGTCAGCGCCACGCCGAGCGGGGCAAAAACGAGGATGTGGAGCCACATCGAGGGCTGATAGGTGAGCTCCACCCAGACCGCGAAGCCAACCACGAGCAGGTCGGCAAGCAGGATGACGAAGATTGCCGGACCGTCACCGGCGTCGATCCAGGAGAGATCGAGGCCACAGGAGTTGCAGCGGGCCTTCGGCTTGGTGAAGCCGTCGAAGAGCTTGCCATTGCCGCAGCGGGGGCAGGATGCCGTCAGCGCCGCCTTGACCGGATCCACCGGCGGAAATTTCGCGTTGTCTTCGGTCATCAGAACTCTCCTTGATGCTTCTCAGTGTCCCCGGGCAACCCTTAGAGCAAGCAGTGGTTCCCGACGAGTGCCGGATCGTCGCACGGGCCGGAAACACGAAGGGCGGCTTTCGCCGCCCTTCTGAAAATGTTGTCACCCGGATCAATGGGCGAGCGGTGCACCCCAGTCGCCCCAGATGTAGATGGCGAAGAAGAGGAACAGCCAGACAACGTCGACGAAGTGCCAGTACCAGGCAGCGGCCTCGAAGCCGAAATGCTGCTGCGGGGTGAAATGGCCGGCGAGCGCACGGAACAGGCAGACAATCAGGAAGATCGTACCAACCAGAACGTGGAAGCCATGGAAGCCCGTCGCCATGAAGAAGGTCGCGCCATAGATCGAATTCTTGAAGTCGAAGGGCGAGACTGCGTATTCATAGGCCTGAACGAAGGAGAACAGGACGCCGAGCAGCACGGTCAGGAGCAGGCCGTAGACGAGCCCCTTGCGGTCGTTGTGCAGCATGGCATGGTGTGCCCAGGTCACACAGGTGCCCGAGAGCAGCAGGATAACGGTGTTGTAGAGCGGCAGATGCCAGGGATCGACAACCTCGATGCCGACGGGCGGCCACTGGCCACCGGTGAACTCGACTCGGCTCGTCTGAATCGCTTCGTTGGCGAACAGGCTGGCATCGAAGAAGGCCCAGAACCACGCAACGAAGAACATCACTTCAGACGCGATGAACATGATCATGCCGTAGCGCAGGTGCAGCGACACGACGCGGGTATGATGACCTTCGTGGGCTTCCTTGATGGTGTCTGCCCACCAGGCGAACATGGTGAAAAGCACGATCGCAAGGCCGATGTAGAAGAGCCACGGATTGGCCCAATCCACGCCGAACAGGTTCATCGAACCGCCGTTAAGGTAGCGCATATAGCCGACGCCACCGAAGGTGAGGACGAAGGCGCCGATCGAGGCCAGAAGCGGCCAGGGGCTCGGATCGATGATGTGGTAGTCGTGGTTCTTCTGGTGCGCTTCGGCCATTTCAGCAATCCCCGAATGTCAATTTCATTACGAGTTCCGGCGAACCGGAGCCCTCTCACAGTTTCGGCTGTTCCTCGCCCTCACCCACCGACAGTGCGGCCACCGGCTCCTGATCATTGCGCGGATAGAAGGTGTAGGACAGGGTAATCGTTCCTATGCCCTTTGTCTCATCCGCCTCGACGATGGCGGGGTCGACGAAGAAGACAACAGGCATTTCCAGTGTCTCGCCCGGCTGCAACGTGGTTTCAGTGAAGCAGAAACACTGGACCTTGTTGAAGTAGGCACCGGCTTCGCCGGGGGTGACGTTGAAAACCGCCTCTCCCGTGACCGGATGGGACGAATTGTTCGTCGCGGTGTAGGTGATCTGAACGGTCTCGCCGATCTTCGGCGTCACCTTCTTGTCGACGGCCTTGAAATCCCAGTTCAGACCGGAGGCTGCATTGGCGTCGAAGGTCACGTTGATCGTGCGATCAAGGACCACGTCCGACACTTGCTCTACCCGCTGGGTGGTACCGCCATAGCCGGTCACCTGGCAGAAGAGCTGATAGAGCGGAACGGCCGCATAGGCCATGCCCACCATGCCGCCGACGAAGACGACACAGGCGGTCGCTACGCCGACATTGCGACGGTTCGAAACCTTGGTGTTATCGTTCGATACAGTCACGGTTTGACGCCTCTTTAACCCACGTTGCCGATCTTAATGATGGTTACGACGTAGAAGATCACCACCAGAGCTGCGAGCACCACGCCAAGCGCGATGTTGCGGCCGCGACGGGACTTCTTCTGCTTGTCATTGAGTTGCACGGTCTCCATCAGGCGGCACCTCCAAGGCTTGCCGCAAAGGGCGCGACGTAAAAGTCGATCATCAGGGCCGAGAAGATCGCGAACAGATAGAAGATCGAATAGGCGAACAGCTTCTTGGCCGGCACCATCTTTTCGTCGCCGTCAGCCATGCGCCAGACGGCGATGGAACAGTGCACGAAGATTGCGCCAAGAAGGGCAGCGACAATGCCGTACCCGATCGAAGACAGGCCGGTGAAGGTCGGCAGCACGCCAGTCACGGCCGTCAGCACGGCGTAGACCGTGATCTGACGCTTGGTCGACGGGATGCCTGCGACGTTCGGCATCATCGGTACGCCGACGTCGCCGTAATCCTTCATCTTGAATAGCGCGAGCGCCCAGAAATGCGCCGGCGTCCAGAGGAAGATGATCATGAAGAGAATGAAGCTGTCGAGCGAGACGCCACCCGTCACGCAGGCCCAACCGACCATCGGCGGAAAGGCGCCGGCCGCACCGCCGATCACGATGTTCTGCGAAGTCGAGCGCTTGAGCCACATCGTATAGACGACGGCGTAGAAGAAAATGGTGAAGGCAAGCAGACCGGCGGCAAACCAGTTTACGGCAAGGCCAAGCACACCAACCGAAAAGACCGAGAGGACGAGGCCAAAGGCGAGCGCCTCTTGCGGGGTGACGCGGCCGGCAGGCACCGGGCGGGTCGCCGTGCGGGTCATGATGGCATCGATGTCGGCATCGTACCACATGTTCAGCGCACCGGAGGCGCCGGCACCGACGGCGATGCAGAGGATCGCGATGAAGCCGATGATCGGATTGATTTCGCCGGGCGCAAGAACCAGACCGGCGAGCGCCGTGAAGACGACGAGCGACATGACCCGCGGCTTCAGGAGCGCGAAGAAATCGCGGGGGTCGGCTTCGGACAGGCGGACCTCGCCTTCGATGCCGAATACGTCGCGATTGTCGATGACCGTCATGCTTTGGAATTCCGTCTTTCGTTTGGCTTTGCGGGCGCCGCGATCCCGAAGATCGCGACGCCCGATATCATTTTGCAGGTTAGGCGCTGCTTACTTGATCTTCGGCAGCTGTTCCCACTGGTGGATACGGGCGGCGGCGAGGACAGCTGCCATTCGAGCGTGGTCGCGCCCTCGCCCCAGGGGTTGGCGCCGGCGTCGCGCTTCTTCGGCGAAGGCCTCGAAGACGCCGTAGAGGAAGACCAGAACCGCCGAGCGCCGACATGATAGGAGCCGATAGGAGGAGACACAGGTTCCAGCCCGCATAGGCATC
>JBJIOA010000032.1:0-192081 GCA_045377275.1 Allorhizobium sp.
CCGGCAGCGGCGGCAAGCGCCGCATAATGTAGAGCGAGACGGCGATAGCCGTCATCGCGATAGACAAAGCTCGAGACCTGCGCCCGCGCCGAGGCCGTCTTGTCGCTTCCCGGCGGATAGGCCGTGATCCGTCCCCGCCAGGGATAGGCCGCCTGCTCGGCGCCACCATAGGGATCGGGCAGGCCGTTGCCGACGGGAATATCCATCAGCACGAAGGGATAGAGCGTCACCTTCAGCCCGCGCGCCTTGATGTCCCTGATCGCCTCGATCACGCTTTCGTCGCTCGGGGAGCCGCCATAGGCCGGGCCACCGCTATGGCGCGACACCACATAGGCATCGCTTCTCCCGATGCCCACAACACTCCAGGGCCGGCTCTCCTCGTTGCGGTAGCCAACCTCGACCCCCGGCAGCACACGGCAGTCGCCAGCGCGCAAATCCGTGCCGAACCAGGCCACCACCAGCGCCACGCTTTCGAGATCAGGGCAAAGCGCCTGCAACTCGTCCAGCGAGGCCTGCCAGTCGGTGGCCGCAATCAGCGTGTTGCGGTTCAGCCAGCGCTTGGCGCCCTCGCTCGGCGCATCCGAGATCCGGACCGTCGCATAGCCGTGTTCCGTTGCGCCGGGGATCATGGTGACAGCCCGGATCTTCTCCTCCAGCGCCCCGACAGGTCTCATTACCTCGAACTGTATCAGCGGAATACGGTTGCCGAAATCATCGAGCGGCAGACGCTCGAAGACGACATAGGCGAGCCCCCGATAGGCCGGCGCATTGCCGGCCCCCTGTTTCGCCGCAATCAGCGGATCGGCCGGCTGGCTCTCGGTGCCGCGATAGACGCGCATCTCGATTTCGGTCGTGTCGAGTTCGCGACCGTCTGCCCAGACTCGCCGCACGCCAGCGAGCGGCCCCTCGCAGAGCCCAAGCGCCAGATTGGCAAAGTAGCGATAGGTCGTGGTGCGCGTGCCGCCGGAGGATTTCCCCCCGCTGCGCTCGGTCACCGTCTCTTCCTCGAAACGCGTCGCCCAGATGAGCGTGCCGCCGAGCCGCGCGGTGCCGTAGAGCCTCGGGATGACAGTGCCTTCGCTGGCGCCGGAAATGCGCGCCGAAGACAGCCGCGCGCCGTTCACTTCGCGGGTGCCCGACAGCAGGCTCCGATCGATCATGCTGCCGGCGAGTGCACCCGCCGCCTGGCCGATCACAGCCCCGACCGGCCCGAAGACGGAGCCGAGGGCAGCACCCGCCGCCTGCAGAAGAATGGTCGCCATCTTCAAATCCTTTCGGGGAAGCGGTAGATGCCGGCAATCCTGCGCCGCCAGGCCGGCACGAGCGCCGACAGCGTCACCGCCGATTGTTCATAGGCATGGATGAAAGCATCTGGAGTGTGGATGAAGGCATCGGAGCCGGGTCGATCGGAGCCCGGCCTGAACCGTGCCCCCGCCTCATTGGAAGCCGCGTCACCGCCCTCCCCATAGGTGCCATTGTCATCCGGCGATCGTGCCAGAATGCCCGCATGTTTCGCCGCCAGATGCGGCCGAAAGCGAAACAGCACGAGATCGCCCGGCCGGCTCTCCGCCAGAGAGGCCACGGCCAGAAAATGCCGCCCGGCCGCCTGGATCAACCGCTCCTCGCCCGCCCGCTCCGCCCAGTCTGGCGCATAGGCCGGCACAGTCTCGGGCTCGGCGCCATAGAGCTCCCGCCAGATCCCGCGAACGAGCCCCAGGCAGTCGCAACCGACCCCCTTTAACGATCCCTGGTGCCGATAAGGCGTGCCGATCCAGGTCCCGGCAATTGCCAGGACGGATGTATTGACGGACATGGCAGGGCTCCGGTGTGGGAGGGAATGGCTGAGCAATGAGTTAGGAAACGACGCAGCGATCGTAAAAGTGGCACGTCACCACAGCAGCAAAGGCCCGCGCTGCCCTTTCCCCTCACCCTGAGGCGCCCTCGCTCCGCGAGGGCCTCGAAGGGTCGAGGCCACGACGATTAGATTTTCCCAATCCCGCCGCCTGGATTGAGTTCGAGGCTCTTGCCCCTCACCCTGCCCTCTCCCCGCAAGCGGGGAGAGGGAGGGCACATGCGGTTGCCATCTCCGCCTTCTACCCGCTTGCGTGGAGAAGGTGCCGGCAGGCGGATGAGGGGCAAGCGCAGGCAGGGCTTCCCCTTTATGGAAAGAGCCTTGATCCCTCAACGATACAAAACCCCGCCATCATGGGTGCTGTCGCCGCTGACATAGGAATAGGCAAAGTCGCTACCCGGCATATGCGGAAAACCGCGAAAATTCAGCTGATTGGCGAAAACAGCTCGACAGGTGGCAAAACTCTTGTCGCAGCCTCCCGTCAGCGTCACGGCATCCCCTTCGGCCGGCCGCGCCTCCAGCGGCAACCACAGCCTCAACGTCACTAGACCACCCACCACAGCGCTACTCTCCTCGATCGCCAGCCGCTTGCCGGCCAGAGGCCCGTCGTCGAACCTGACATGCCCGAGCCGGAAGTGCCCCTCGCCCACGCCCGGTAGGCCTGAGACCGTCAGCCGGTCGGCCGCGAGGACCTCGGCAACGACGCCCGCCACTCTTCGATTGCCGACGTCCATATTGACCCGGCACCTGTCATCGCCGAGATCGGCGTCGCAGCGCCTGTTATAGATCCGCCCCTCCGCCTGCTGCAGGCGATGGGCAAAGCTGCGAAGCTCCGCCGAAAAACCCGGACCTGCGCGGCTGACCTCGCCGATCTCCTGCACCGTTACAAGCGCGTGCTGCTCTTCCGGCGCCTGCCAGTTGATGAGAAAACACTCGACCCGCGCCCCGTCAAAGCGCCCGGCCGCGAGATCGGCTTCGGTGATCGTCTCGCTCGAAAAGCCACCGCGCACCTCGGCCCCCGGCGCCGCCAGGCCGCTCGCACTACTGGCCTCGGTCGCCGCAAATCCGGTGCCCGGTTCAAACACCGTACCGGCGAAGACCAGCCGCTGGTCGTGTTCGGTAAACCCCAGCCGAAAACCGTCCCGGCAGGTCACGCGCCAGGCACGGCAGAGCGTCGTCTCGCCGGTCGCGATATGGGCGGCGAGCGCTTCAGGAAGCCGTCTCATGGGATCACCTCGATCAGCGGAATGGAGGGAATGCGCCCGGCGCGGAAGGCTTCGAGATCGATCTCGATCCGGTCGGTGTCGAAACGTACGGGCACGTCATAGTCGAAACCCGCCCGGATCTCAGTGCCCTCTTCCGGCACATGACCCGGTCCAAACGTGACGATCCCGGTGGCCGCATCGACGGAAAACCCACCCGCCTGCTCCACCCCGTCCAGCGCAACCCGAACCGATCCCGCCACCGGCTTCACCACCGGCCGCCGCTCCACCGCCGCGCCATCGCCATAGGCCTTGACCAGCTGAAACGCCGCTGTCTCGCCGTCGCCTGTCCCGATCCACTGGTCAAGTGCGGTTAACGCCATCCCTGGCCGGGCCGACGAGCCATCGACGGGGTCGCGAAAGCGAAACCCATGCAGCTGTCCGCCGCGCGCCTCGAAAAATTCCAAGACCGCATAGAGATCGGCGACCGAACGCACCGCCGTGCCGACGTCATAGCGGCGTCTCGAAAACCGCCAGCGCCGATTGCGCGCCTCGCGCCCGTTCGACAGCGACACAATATCCGTCTGCCGCCCGGGCCCGCCGCTTGATGTCAGCGACAGACGCAGCGGAAAACGCTGTTCATGAAAGGCCATGGCTGGCTCCGTTCTGGAAAATTGTGGTGATGAGTATTCTCAGACAGGCATTGCGCGGTGACCCGCAGGGCTGGCCACATCTGGATGCTTGCCACCGCCGACGAGTTTCGCGCCACGGATCTGGAGGTCGTCGCCTGAGTGCAGGTCGGTCTGCAGACCGCATTTGCTTGATTGCAGCTTCCGACGCCGGCCGCCCTTTCCTTCTCCCCGCCTGCGGGGAGAAGGTGGCCCGCAGGGCCGGATGAGGGGCAAGCCGCTCCCTACTCCCTATTCCCTACTCGCTACTCCCTACTCGCTACTCGCCACCCTCTCACATCCCCCGCCGTCCGCGCCCCACGGAGCGCGCCAGCATGGCCGTGATCTGCCCCTCGCTTCTGGCGAAACTCGCCGCATCGCTGGCCGTCACCTGGAAATGGATGACCGTTGTGCCACCGCCACCCTCGGCTGCCACCCCAAGCGCGCCGTCCGCACCGCGTTTCAGCGGCAGGATCGCCTCCGCCCCGGCCTCACCCATCAGCCCGGTCCCGCCGGCCATCGGAAAGTAAGTGGGCGCCGCGACCACGCCGCCCTCGGCAAAGGGCGTGACCCGTCCCGGCACGCCACCTTGGGCAAAGGCGGTGACCCCGCCGGACAGCACCGATCCGAACCCCGCGGAGATGCTGCCGATCAGGTTGCCGGCTGCATTGCCAAGCAAGGTCTCGAGCGGCTTCAGGCCAGAGGCGAGCGCAATATCGGTCAATCGCAACCCAACCCCGCGCAACACCTCCTCCAGCCCCTTGCCGCCTGTCGTCGCGCCCTTGAGCGCCGAGGTCAGCGCCCGGCCGAAACTGGCCGACCGGCTTTCAAGATCGTCGAGCACGGAAAGCGCTGCCGCCGCATCGAGGTCGACTGCGACCGCCAGTGTGTCGTCATCGGTCATGGAAATATCCTTTCGTGAAAGGGTCAGATGGACAGGCAAGAGACATCCACGATGCCTGGCAGCACTTTCCCCTCACCCTGAAGCGCCCTCGCCTTGCGAGGGCGTCGAAGGGCGAGGCCATCGATCCAGTTGCTGAATGGATCCTTAGAGGCCCCGGCGCGCGCAGGGTTCCTCAGTATGAGGCCATGGCAGCTCGCCACCCACCTCCCCCTTGAGGGGGGAGGTCGCCGCGAAGCGGGGGTGAACCTGCTCTCGGCAGCAAATCCTGCCGGCCTTCACCCCACACCGGACCTGCGGTCCGACCTTCCCCCTCAAGGGGAGGGTTGCTTCGGCGCCAGCGTCACCCGACCTCCTCCCCGAGGTGAGAGGCGGTCACGCCGCCGCTCAATCCGGAAATCGCTGCATCAAGGCCTCCACCTCCCGCCGCGACAGGCCGGCGGGCTCACCGAAGGCTCCGGCCATCGCCGCCAGTTCCGGCAGGCTCAAGCCCCAGAAAACCTCAGGAGAAAGCCGCAGGTGGGAAAGACCAAGCGTCATCACCGTTTCCCAGGGAAACGGCCGCACCTCTCGCCCGCCTGCGGCCCTCAAGGGGAGGTGCCGCCCTCGCCTGATCTCGGATCCTGCGCGTCTGGTTCAGCCCCAAAGGTCACCGCCAGCAACTCGCCCACCAGTTTCGCTGCACCCGCCACACCGCCCTCGACCGCCATCTCGGCGACATCGGCATCCGAAACCCGATTGCCCCCGCCGCGCAAGCCGCAGGCGAGGATGCGGGTCAGATCGGCACTCTTCAGCCGTCCGCCGGCAAAGCGTGTCGCGAGATCCGTGAGACTGTCAGCCCCGAAAGCAGTCTCGAGCTCGGCAAGCGCGCCAAGCGTCAGACACAGAATGCGCCGCTCGCCGTCGATGACGCCCTCGACCTCGCCGCGATGGCGGTTGGCGCGGTTCACCGTCACCGGTTCGCGCATGTCGCGTTCATAGCCCCGCATGACCGCCTCACAGCGCCGCAAAGGAAACGGCACCGGCCGATTCCAGCGCTATCTCAAAGGTTACCTCGCCGTCGTGATTGCCGGCATAATCCAGAGCCGTCACCTGAAACGGCGCCGTCACCGTTCCGAAATCGGGGATCACCACCTGATAGGTCAGAATGGAGCCAGCAAAGAAAGCCGCCCTTATCAGCGCATCGGACGCTGCGTCCTTGAACAGGCCCGAACCCGTCAACCCCGCGCGCCGGACACCGGCGCCTTCCAGCAACTCCCGCCAGCGCCCGGCGCTTTCACTATCAGTCACGTCAACCGTTTGCGCGTTGAAGGCCAGCCGCCTCGCCCGAAGCCCCGCAACCGTCACAAACCCCGCCCCATCCTCGACCTTCAGCAACAGATCCTTGCCCTTCTGCCCGCCCATGGCGTCTCTCCTTTGATGATGTGATTGTTGAATGGGTGGGGAGCGAGACGCTTGGGGCCGCCTCCCACCTCCCCCTTGAGGGGGGAGGTCGCCGCGAAGCGGCGGGTGGGGGTGAGCAGCGCCAAGCGCTGCGCGTTCCGGGACCGGTCACCCCACCCCGGACCTGCGGTCTGACCCTCCCCTCAAGGGGCGGGTGGCAAACACATCCGTCTCCCCTCACTCTGAGGTGCCCGGCTCTGCCGGGCCTCGAAGGGTCAAGGCCACGACACCGTCCATCTCCCCCCCTTGCGGGGGAGAACGGAAAATCGAAGGCTTGAGGTTAGCGCAAGCCGCCTAAACTTAAGGTTTTCCAAGAGAAGGGCTCAGTTCACCGGGCGCAAACCTTACCGAGCCCCCTCTTGCGAAATCTCAAGCTTCGGCCCTGGTCGGGCCAATTCCTCGATTTCGCGTTCTCGCAAGGGGGGAGACGGTCCGAGCCCATCCGACCACCCCCGCAAGATTTCGCCCTATCGTCCGCGCCACAACCGGCCTAAAGGAAACACTCCCGCCGATTGCAAACTCTCCCCCGAGTCTCCCATGAACATGCCCCGCACCCTACTCGTCGCAGCCCTTGCGGTCTCGCAGATCCTCGGCTGGGGCACGACCTATGAAATGCCCGCCGTCTTCGGCCGCGCCATGGCCGCCGATCTTGGGCTCGCCAATGAAATGGCCTTTGCCGGACTGACGGTCATGATGCTCACCATGGCCTTTCTCGGCCCCTGGACCGGTCGACAGATTGCCCGGCACGGCGCGTCCCGCGTACTCGCCATGGGTTCGGTGCTGATGGCCGCAGGTCTCGTCACCCTCGCTCTCTCCACCGGCCTTGCGACCTATGCGCTTGCCTGGCTGATCCTCGGTGTCGGCGGCTCCTTTGCGCTCACCGTGCCGGCCTTTGCTGCCGTCGTCGAGCGCGAGGGCCGCGATTCCCGCCGCGCCATCGGCATACTCATGATCTTTACCGGCCTCTCCTCCGCCGTCTGCTGGCCGCTGCTCACGCTCGCCGGCGAGGCCTTCGGCTGGCGCGGCGCGCTTTTCGCTGCCGCCGCCGTGCAACTCGTCATCGCGCTGCCCGTGCATCTCTTGATCGGCCGCATCGCCATCGCCCGCTCGGCCGAAGACCGCGCCGCCGACACCATCGAACCGCTCGCTTTGAGCCGCGGCATGGCAACCGCAGCCTTCCTGCTCATTGCCCTGTCGAGCTCACTCTCCAGCCTGATGACCTTCGGCCTGTCTCCCCAGCTCCTGCATATTCTGGAGCTCTCGGGCGCCACGCCGGCACTCGCCCTGCAGCTCGGTTCGCTGCGTGCCGTCTTTGGCATCTCCGCCCGTGCCGTCGATCTGGTGCTCGGGAAATACACCTCCCCGATCACCACCGGACTGGCCGGCGCCGCCATGCTGACCGGCTCAACGCTGCTCCTGATCTTCTGGTCAGGCACACCGTCGAGCCTCCTTCTCTTCACGGCGCTTTATGGCTTCGGCTCCGGCGTCAGCGCGCTTGCGCGCGCGACCATGCCGCTCGCCTTCTTCTCTGCCAGCCGCTTCGCCCGCCAGTCGGCGCGGCTGTCACTGCCGCAAAACCTCGCCAACGCCACCGCCCCAGTCCTGATGACCGCCGTCATCGACCGCGCCGGCATCTCCACCGGCCTTACCCTCGCAACCCTGCTCGCCACCACAGGTTTTGTGGCAATCGTTGGCCTGGCGGTGATTGCGCGGCGGGGACGGGTTGCCGATCCGATCTCCCCCCTTGCGGGGGAGAACGGAAAATCGAAGGCTTAGGCGAGCGCAAGCCGCCTAAACTTCAGATTTTCCAAGAGAGGGGCTACGTTCTGTTGGCACTCGCCTTACCGAGCCCCCTCTTGCGAAATCTTAAGGTTTGGCCCTGATCGGGCCAATTCCTCTCAAAGCCTTCGCGCGGCGTCGCGCTCAGGCCTTCGTTCGCTGAAATCGATTCACTGGATCGATTTCTGGCCTTCGGCCACCGCTCCGAAGTCTCCCCCGCAAGAGGGGAGATGAAACTGCCTCACTCCACCACCGCCCGAAACCCCGCATCCGCGACAAACAGCCCGGCCTTTGCCTCGCGCCGGCTCGCCGTCCGGCGATGGCGAAAATTCACCAGCCGAAACCCGCCCAGCATCTCCGGCAAACCATCGGCCACACGCCTCACCTCCGCGACCAGCCCTTCGGCCTCGCGACGTGACACCGCACTCCAGGCCTCCAGCGTCAGCAGGATCTCCGCCCCTTCGGCCTCGCCAGTCGAAAAATCCCGCGCCTCGACCGGACCGATCACCAGCGCCGGAAACCGCTGCGGCCGGACTGTCCGGTCGGACAGACCCTGGACCCCGAGCACCGCCATCAGCGCCGCATCGGCCTTCACCGCCTGTTGAAGCGCCGCCAGTAAGGCATTGACCGCATTTGTCATGTAAGCTCTCCCCGATCGTGAACAGGCCTATCCTGCTCCATCCCGTTCAGCATGGGCACACCCGGTCCGCTGCGGTCGTCGCCCCCCTGCTGTTCATCAGCCGCCCGCGAAAACCCATCCGTCCGCCGCGCCAGCCGATCCCTCAGCGCCCTCCGCAGCAGGTCGCCCAGCCGAGCGCCGGTTTGCTCTAGCGCTGTCCTTGTCCGCCCGCCGCTCATGCCGTCACCTCGCGGCACAGCGCCAGCTGAAACCGCCCGGTCTCATCCGGATCGCGCAGGGCCAGGATTTCTAAGACTCGCCCGCCCTTGCGGAACCGCTGCCCGGCCGCGAGATCCCTGCTCGCGCGCACCGTCACATGATGCGTCACTGTCGCCACCAGCCCCGGCCCTTTTTCCTCCTCGGCAAAGGAACGCGGCTCGATCAGCGCCCAGACACGCGCGACATCGACGAAAACCGTCGCCGCCCCGCCCTGCCCGTCGTCCACCACCTCCGGCCGCTCCACCACAAGCCGCGCCGTCAGTCGGCCGGCATCGATATCCAGCAGCGCCATGGTCAGAGCCCCCGCCGGCAGAAGGGCGCGATCAGCCGCTCGTAGCCCGGCGGCAGCACTGCCGGCTGGGCGTCGACGGATACCACGCCCCGGCAGGCAAACATCGCGGCCACATGCAAAAGCATCGCCCGCTTCAGCGTTTCCGGCACATCCGGGCCGCTCTCGCCAAAACCAGCCGAGAACTCCACCTCGATCCCGTTCAACACCCGCCCCGGCTCCGGAACAGCGCGCAACCAGAGCCTTGCCGGCCGCGCCTCGCCATCCAGCAGATGGCCGTCGAGATCGACCGCCTGCGGCTCACCCTCGCCGTCATGGAACGTCACAGAAGAGACGGCACGGACCGGCCCGCGCGCAATCGTCACGATCCCGTCCGCGGGCCAGTCGTCGAGACACAGCCTGAAATCCCTTGCTGCCAGCACCAGCCCCGTCTCCCGCTCCAGATGCTCTCGGGCGATGATGGCGAGTGCCAGAAGAAGCGCATCCTCCTCCTCCGTATCGAGCCGCAGATGTGCCCTGATCTCTCCAAGCGTCAGCGGCTCCGCAGTGGGCGGGAAAAGTTCGATGATGGTCATGGGAGGGTTCCTTGAAAACGAATTGCAGGCGAAAGCCTCACCCTGAGGCGCCGGGCTACGCCCGGCCTCGAAGGGCGAGGCCACCCTGAAGAGTTGAGAGATGGATGCTTCGAGGGGCGCTCCGCGCCCACTTGAATATGAGGGCGGTGGCGGGCCTCTCCCTCTTCTCCCCAGTGGGGAGAAGGTGGCGCGCAGCGCCGGATGAGGGGGAGCGAAGCTCAGGCTTAGCATTCGACGCTTCGCCGAACCGCCCCCTCACCTCGCCTCCGCTGCGCTCGGCGTTCCTCTCCCCGAGGGGAGAGGCGGCCACGCCGCCACCCCACCTCCCCCTTGAGGGGGGAGGTCGCCGCAAGGCGGCGGGTGGGGTGACTGGGCGTCAGACTGGCGCAGTTTCACCCCACCCCGGAGCTGCGCTCCGACCCTCCCCCTCAAGGGGAGGGTCAAACCCTCACACCCCAAACTTCACCAGCTTGATCGCCTCGAAGTCTTGCACGCCGCCGCCGACGCGCTTGGTTGTATAGAACAGCACATACGGCTTGGCCGAATAGGGATCGCGCAGCACCCGCACGCCTACCCGATCAACCACCAGATAGCCCGCCCGGAAATCACCAAAGGCGATCGCCGTCGCATTGGCCGCGATCTCCGGCATGTCCTCGGATTCGGCAACCGCAAATCCCATCAGCGAGGCGGGATCGCCGGCGCGGGACGGCGGCGCCCAGAGATAATTGCCGTCGGCATCCTTCAGCTTGCGCACCGCCCCTTGGGTCCTGCGGCTCATGACGAAGCTGCCGTTCTGGCGATGCCCGGCCTTCAGCGCATAGACCACGTTGATCAGCACGTCCGAGGCGCCGCTTGCCGCAAAGGCACCCGCCGCCCCGGTCGCAATCGTGCCGATCTTGCCCCATTCCCAGGCGCCGTCATCCACCTGGTCGTAAGACAGAAACCCCTTGGGCTTCAGCACGCCGTCGCCGGAGACAAAGGCCTCGCCCTCCTGTTCGGCAAAGGCGATGTCGACTTCGGCGGCAATCCAGGCCTCGATGTCGACGGCGGCATCGTCGAGCAACGCCTGCGTTGCCGCCGGCATGGCATAGAGCTCCATGGTCGGGAAGGAGAGTTCGGAGAGTTCCGGCGTGCCGGTCTGCGTGCGCGCCGCCGTCTCGGCCACCCAGCCGCTCGCAAAGCCGCTCGCCGCAAACGGCTTCTTCAGTACGGCCCCGGAGACCTGCCGCACGGTCGCCAGCGACCGAATCGGCGAGATCACGCGCAGCCTGCGGCCGATCTCCTCGTCCACCTGCGGCGGCACCAGATAGCCGCCATCGCCGGAAACCCCTGCCGACAGCGCCTTCTGATCGAGATCGCGCAGCGCCTGATCGTCGCCACGGCGCACATAGGCCTCGAAGGCCGCCTTGTGTTCGGCAAGCCCCGCCTCGTCGCGACCCGGCCGCTCCAGCGCCGGACGGCGTTTCTTCAGCACGAGTTCGTCGAGCAGCCGGCTCTGCTCGTCGATCGCCTTGTTGATCCGCTCGACCTTGTCGCGGGTCACGACATCGCTCGTCAGCTTCTCCTCGATCTCGCCCAGCCGCTCGTCATTCGCCTCCTTGAAGGCCTCGAAGGCGCTCATGAATTCAGCAAAGGCCGAAGTCACCGTATCGGGTGCCGCCTTCACCTCCGGTGCCAGCCTGGCGGGCGCGCCCTTCCCCCGCTTGCCGCCGCGTCCACCTGCAGCGGCGACTGCCTGCCCCGCCTCGACCATCATGTTCTCACCTGCTGTCATCGCGTCTTCCATGTCGCTCATCCTTTCGTGAAGTGATTGTTCGCCATCGCGCGAGCCGCCCGGCGCATCAGCCGCACGAGCTCGGTTTCCCTGTCGCGGTAAAACCGCCTGTGCTTGACATTTGAGACCCTGGCCGTCGGCAGCATGGGAAAGGTCACCACCGAAATCTCCCAGAGATCGGCCTCGAGAATGCGCCGCACCCCCGTCTTGCGGTCGGCCCTCGTCTTCACCGCGCGAAAGCCGATCGAGAGGCCATCCAGCGCACCGGCCTTCATCAGCGCATGCACCTCCCGGGCACGCGCTACGTCGGTCGCCAGCCTGCCCTCGACATAGAGCCCCCGCTCATCCTCGCGGATCTCGGTCCAGCGGCCGATCACCTCGGCCGGATCATGCTGAAACAGCATGCGAACGCCACCCGGCCCGCGCTTTGCCAGCGAGGCGGCAAAGGCCCCGGACTCGATCGCATCGCGTCCAAGATCGACCTCGCCGAACAGGCTCGCATAACCTGAAAACCGCCCGTCACCGCCCACGCCCTTCAGCGTCAGCCCGGCATAACAAAACCGCGGCGCACCCGCCGTTTCCAAAGCCTGCATGGCTCATTCTCCTCATGATGTTGATTGTGCTGGCACCCACCTCCCCCTTGAGAGGGGAGGTCGCCGCAACGCGGCGGGTGGGGGTGATCGATTTTGGAAGAGGAATGCGCTTGGATTGCCCCTCATCCCCCTGCCGGGACCTTCTCCCCGTGAACGGGGAGAAGGAGGCAAGACGCCGGCCCCGATGTCCTTCTCCCCGCCTGCGGGGAGAAGGTGGCGGCAGCCGGATGAGGGGCTGTTCTCCATACGTAAGCCGCCCATGTCATCGCACCTTCTCCCCCGCCCGGCCGGTCAGCCGCACCAGCAGCCCCAGCCCCCACCAGGCGGTGAAGGAAGCGAGCGTGGCGCCTGCCAACATCACCTCCGAAGGTGACAGCCGACCCTCCAGACCAAGCCGCGTCGCGCCCCAGACACCCGTGGGTCCGCCGAAGATCAGCCCGCAGGCGACGCCGGTCATGAAGCGCACGGCCGCCTCGCGGCGGTGTTTGGGAAGCAGATAGACCAGCGAGATCGCGGAGCCCGCGACAGCACCGATCAGACGCGCGGAGGTCACTCCGCCGTCATGGCCAAAGTCAGTCATTTGTTCATCTTTCGCGGTTAGCTTTGGAATGAGCGCCGGCCGGAACGATCCCGCCGACAGGCTGCGGCCGGCGCTTCCTCTTCCTTTTCCGCACTCCTCGAGCGCTTCACCCGTCAGGTGAAGTGGGCGCAGATTGTCGAGTCCCTGGAATCGCTTGGCGGCGAAAGTTCACAATGTGATTCCGCCGGTTGATTTGATGGATGAAGCCGGCCTCCCTCTCCCCCCACTGTGGGGGAGAAAGCGAAATCGAAGGCTTAGGCGAGCGCAAGCCGCCTAAACTTCAGATTTCGCAAGAGAGGGGATCAGTTCTGTTGGCAATACCATGACCGTTCCCCTCACCAACAAAATCTGAGGTTTAGCCCTGATCGGGCTAAGCCCTCGATTTTGTAACCTCTCCCGCAAGGGGAGAGGCAAAAAGCCCCCTCAATACCCCACGGCCTCCCGCTTCTCCTCATCCGTCAAGAACCCCGCCGCCCCCACTCTTGCCCACAGCGCATCGCGCTCCACTGACAGCCCCGCCACCGTATCGAGATCCGGCACCAGCCGCAGCGCCTCGCCCGTCAAGTCGCCCAGGAACACCGAAAGCGACGCCCCGGTGCGGGTTACCAGCGGCAGCACGGTCAGCCGATAGAAAGCGCGGTTCGCCTCCTGGTAATTGGCATAGGTGTTGTCGCCGGGAATGCCGAGCAGCATGGGCGGCACACCGAAGGCGAGTGCTATGTCGCGGGCAGCACCGTTCTTCGCCTCGACGAAATCCATGTCCTTGGGCGAGAGCCCCATCGACTTCCAGTCGAGCCCGCCCTCGAGCAAAAGCGGCCGCCCGGCGCGCATCGGCCCGGAATAGCCCTCGTCGAGCTCCACCTTCAGCCGCTGATACTGGTCGGCGGAAAGATTGCCGCCCTCCTTGGGCTGGTAGACCAGCGCGCCGGAGGGCCTTGCCGAATTGTCGAGCAGCGCCTTGTTCCACCGCCCCGCCGCATTGTGCAGATCGAGCGCAACTTGCGCTGCCGCGAGCGGCGCGAAACCCTCGTGATCGTCGAGCGGATGAAACAGCTTCAGGTGCAAGAGCCCGTCGAGCGCAATCCGCCTCGCCTTCGTGCCGGCGCGGTAATCATAGGCCGACGGCCAGCCATCGGCGCCTGTCACCACGCTCACCCGATCCGGCCGCAAGAGATGCAGCTCCACCGCCCGCGCCGCGCCACGCCCGCCGGCTGCCACAGCCTCGACATAGGCATTGCCCGAAAGCAGCAGCTGACCATAGAGCGTTTCGAGAAAATCCGCCCCCGTCATCGCTCCGTTCGGCCGCGCCAAGAAAGCAAGGGCCGGATGCCCCTCCCGTTCTTGCGCGCCCTGATAGGCGAGAAAGCCGATGCTGGCGGCGGCTTCCGAGACCAGCCGCACGCAACGATGCGCGACCGGGTTTTTCATGAACCCTTCCCGCGAAAGCGCCGCATAGGACCTGCCCGTCCAGCGCGCCTCACCCTCGCCCGCAATCAGCGCCAGCGCCGTTCCAGGACGGGGGTTGAGCGCCTTTTCTTCGGGCACAGAGGTTCGATCCGGGGCTTGCGCCCAGGGCAGACGGAAGGGGAGTTTCATGGGATCTGTTCCTCGACAGGGATGAAAACGGATCGGGCGGCCTTCAAAGGTCGGCCCGGGCCTCGTCTGCGCGCACTCTCAGATTTATCTGGCCGCTTCAGCCAGCAACGGCCTTGCCCGCACCAAAGCGCAAACCATCGATCAGAAGCTCGACCATCACCGGCGTCTCGCCCGCCGGCTCCGCCCCCTTGATCGCCGAGAGATTGCCGATCGCCCGCAGCAATTCATAGGGCTCGATACCGGGCCGCACGGCCCCGACATCGACAGCTGCGTCCAGGAGCCCGGCCAAAGCCGGCTCAAAATTCTCACGAAAATAATCCGGCAGAGCCTGAAAGGCCGGATCGCCGGAATGCAGCGCCTGAGCCAGCCCACGCTTGGCGGCAATGAACTTCGTGAACCGGCGCAGCCAAAGCGCCAGGGCTTCCGCCGGCGGGTGGCCTGATGCAAGCACCGCCGCCTCCGCCGTACAGGCGTCCACCTCGCGCTTGAACACCGCGATCACAAGATCCGCACGGCTCGGAAACCGTCGGTAGAGCGTACCGACACCGACACCGGCGCGGCTAGCGATCTCGCGCGCCGGCGCGTCAACGCCGCTTGCCGCAAAGATCGCCTTGGCCGCCTCGAGCAGCGCATCCTCGTTGCGCCGCGCATCAGCGCGCACCCGCGGCGTGCCTTCCTGCGGCTCGTGATCCCCATGGTTTTCGGCCTCATCGCCCATACGCATTCTCCTGCCACACGCAACACATCCGCGCAGCCCTTGCTAAACGGAACGTCGTTCCGTATATGACGCCAGCATTCGGAACGCCGTTCCGCTTAACCCTTAACCCCTTCAACCCGCAAATTCCATATCCCGGAGCTACTTTCCATGAATGATCTCGTCACAAAAGCCCGCGCCATCCCGACGCCGGCCCCGCAAGCCACATTGACCATCAATCCCGTCACCCTTCCGGCGCCCGGTCGCGACCGTCCGCTTGAACTGCGCATCACCGCACCGCTCTCCGGCGACAGCCTGCCGATCATCCTTCTCTCGCATGGCCACGGCCCCTCTCTCTATATTCCGTCAAAGGACGGCTATGGTCCGCTTGTCGATTTCTACGCCGCCCATGGTTTCGTTGTCATCCAGCCGACCCATGCCAACTCCAAGGTTGCGGGCCTTGGACCTGATGCACCTGGCTATCCCTTCTTCTGGCAGTCGCGGCTCGACGACATGACCCTGATCCTCAACAGTCTCGCCACCATCGAAGAGACCGTGCCGCTGCTATCAGGCCGCCTCGATCACACACGGATCGCGGCCGTGGGCCATTCGCTCGGCGGCCAGACCGTCGGCATGCTGCTCGGTGCCGGCCTCACGGATACCGCCGATCCGGCCGTCACCCGCATCCGCCGGCCGGAGCCGCGCATCAAGGCCGGCGTGCTCCTCGCCGCCCCCGGCCTTGGCGGCGACAGCCTCAGCGACTACGCGCGCGCAAACTACACCACCCTCAATCCGGATTTCTCGACTCTGACCACCCGCACCCTGGTGGTAACAGGCGATGCCGATGACAACCCACATCTGACGCCGCGCGGCGCCGACTGGCACATCGATCCCTTTCGCCACGCCCCGGGTGCGGAAGCGCTGCTCACCCTCTTTGGCGGAAAACACGGCCTCGGCGGCATTGCCGGCTATGATGCCAAGGAAACCAACGACGAAGACCCCGATCGCCTCACTGTTACCCAGCGCATGACACTCGCTTGGCTCCGCACTGCGCTCGACATTGACTCCAAGAGCTGGCCGGACGCGGTAGCTGCCCTCCAAGCCAATGCTGCGGATCTCGGCAAAATCGAGCAGAAGCAGATGTGAACTGGGTGCCCCGCTGCGGCGCGTGTCTCGTGCCGCAGCGGGGCGGTTTGTTAGCAGACCGTTCCCGTGCGAAACTGCGCAGCACCCTCACCGGCACGAACATTTCTCTCGGACCTTGAGGAAGCACCATGATGGACATCACTGCCACCAGCGGTTTTTTCAACCAGGCCGGCCTGTTCCTGCTCGGCATATCGATTCTCGCCGGTCTCTATCTGCTGCTGCGCCGGCGCCAGAGCCGCTGGGGCCTCACAGCCGCGCCGTCACCGCATCCTCCACCACATAGTCCGCCGCATAGCGCTCCTCGCGCAGCGGCTTCACCCGGCAGATGCTCTCCTCATACAGCGGATGCGCCTTGTAGGCGGCAAGGGCTGCCTCATCCTCGAATTCACCGTAGACCACGAGGTCAATGCTGCGGTGAAAGCCGTCGGTCTTCACATTGGTGCCGATTTCAAGCCGTGACGCGCTGGGGATTTCCGTCAGGATCGAAAGCCCCGCACGCACTGCCTCGATATTCTCCGGCTTCACGGTGAAGAAGACGATGTGGCGGATCATGGGGCACCTCGAAGAGCTTGTTGCAGCGCACCAGCCGATAGCATCGCGCGGGCCGCCGCTCAATGCGCTGCCTCGTCGCTTCACACCACAAGCCCCGCCCTGATCGCGGCGTCGAAGACCCTCGCCGTCACCGCGATCTTCTTCGCCCGATCCATGCCGTTGACTATCTTCCTTGCTCCCGTCCAATCGGCCTTGGTGCCTGAAAAGAAATCGGACAGCCTTGCGCCAGAAAACAGCCCTTCGGTCATTCCGACCACCAGAATGGTCGCTGAAACATCCATCCTCAGCGCCAGATCCGGCTCAGTCACGAGGTCGAGCCCGGTCACCCGGCTCATCCTGGCATAATTCTCGCGATGGGTGATCTGCACAAGACCCCGACCATAATAGCTCCGCCCTTCGGCATCGCGCCGCCAATAGGGCGTCTTCACCGTCGGCAGTTTTCCACCACGCCAGGCCCGCTCCAGCCGCGCCACGGCCTCCTCGTCTGATATGGCGAGCGTCTCGCGCACGGCCTGCATGGTGCCTGCCGTCTCGTGATGCGCGGTCGCCAGCATATAGGCAAGCCAGCGCGGATCAGCCCAGCCGCGCGCGGAAAAGCGCGTCAGCACCGCCTCGATCCCCTCCACCTGGCCTTGAGAAAGCCGCCCGCCGAATACGGCATTGCGCAGCCCCGCGAAGACGATTCGCCGGTCGATCCGCATGATCAGATCCTCAATGTCGGGAAAGCAGAAGCCCTCAACGCCGGTTTGGTGTGCGAGAGCCATGAAAAAAGTTCGAAATTAAAACGATTGAAGAAATTTCAATCGTTTAGAGCTCGTTCCGTTCATATTTACAAAGGTTTAACGCTGTGGAACTTTCCCCTCACAGACACGTTTGGAGGCCAGACTTCCAAACCCGAGGAGGGAAGAGATGCAGACGAACACTTCGACCAAGACCGCCGCCCCGGCAACGATCCCGCCCCACGTCCTGCAGCGCCTCGAAAACGAATGGCGCCAGGTCCGCCAGCCGGCCTCGCAGCCTGGTCAGGCCAAGTAACCCGATCCACCGCATTGCGTGATAAACCGGCGTCCGAAAGGGCGCCGGTTTTTTCGTTTGGGGTGCCAACGGAACCGATCCCCTCGCTTGCGAAATCTGAAGTTTAGGCGGCTTGCGCTCGCCTAAGCCTTCGATTTCGCTTTCTCCGCCACATTGGGGGAGAGGTTACAAAATCGAGGGCTTAGCCCGATCAAGGCTAAACCTCAGATTTTGTTGGTGAGGGGACCCGTTCAGTCGGCACCACCCCCTTGCCCCCACAACCCAAAGGCGCATATTTACCCCATCCAAAGGGTCAGTTCATGCGCTACGAACCGAAACCCCTCGCCCGAGCCCGCGCACGCCAGATGCGCGCCGACCCGACCTCACCCGAAGCCATGCTCTGGCGTGCGCTCCGCGACCGCCAGCTCGCCGGCGCCAAATTCCGCCGACAGGTCCCGCTGCGCGGCTACATCCTCGATTTTGTCTGCTTCGAAGCCAGGCTGATCATTGAGGTCGACGGCGGCCAGCACGGCGACAGCCTCCACGACCGAAAGCGCGACGCCCTCTTCCGCGCCGAAGGTTTCCGCATCCTCCGCTTCTGGAACGACGAAGTGCTGGAGCATCTCGACGATGTCTGCCGTCATATTTTGTCGGAGCTGCGCAGTGTTGGGGAGTGAGAGTGCCAACGGAACCGATCCCCTCACTTGCGAAATCTGAAGTTTAGGCGGCTTGCGCTCGCCTAAGCCTTCGATTTCGCTTTCTCCCCCACAGTGGGGGGAGAGGGAGCGCGAGGCTAGCGGCATCGTCCCCTCTCCCCCTTGTGGGAGAGGTTACAAAATCGAGGGCTTAGCCCGATCAGGGCTAAACCTCAGATTTTGTTGGTGAGGGGATCGGTACCATGGGCACATCCCCCCTCACACCCCCCGAATCCTTGGCTCGCCCCCACCCTCCAGCATCAACGCCGTCAGCGCCCAGACCAGCGCATCCAGCCGGTCCGGAGACTTGCCGTTCGACAGCCCCTCCGGGCCGAAATCACACATCTGGTCCTCGAGCTCGGTAAACCGTCCGGCATGCAGAACCCGCCCTTGCTCGTACAAGGCCGCCACCGGTTCGGCGCGCAAAAACTTGCCGCGTGTCGCCCTGACCGTCGTTACCGGCAGCCGTGCCTCGATGCCCTCCAGCACGGCGCGCACCATGTCGCCGCCCTGGTTGACCTCGGCCACCACCCGGTCGGCCTCGAAGCGCCGATACGCCGACACCACCGCCCGCGCCCAGCCCGCCGGGCCCTGCGCCTCCACTGAACAATCGGATAGCACCACCGCCTGGCCATTCTCCTTCAGCCCCGCGACCACAATGCCACAGCAGGCCGAGACGCCGCCCGCCGGCGGATCGACCGCCACGACGATGCGGCGCAAGGGTTCGGCCAGTTTCACCACGATCTCGTCGAGCCGCGCGCGCTTCCAAAGCGCATCCGGCCGGTCCTCGATCAGCTCGCCGTCGAGCTCCTGCCGCCCGAGCCGTGTCCCGCCGTAACGGGCGGCAAGCGCGCTCAAGAACCCCGGCGCCAGGTGCGCCGCATTGGCCGCCGTCGCCATTTTCGTGATCCGCGTCGCCTCATCCGCCATCAGCCGCTTCAACAGCGGCACCGGCCTTGGCGTCGTCGTCACCACCTGGCGCGGCGCGTCGCCCAATCTCAGCGCAAACTGCAGCATGTCGAAGGTCTCGTCGGCATGTTTCCATTTCGCCAGCTCGTCACACCAGGCGAGATGAAATTGCGGCCCGCGCAGGCTTTCGGGATCTTCGGAGGAAAAGATCTGGGCAATCGCGCCGTTCGGCCAGACAAGCCTGCGCCGCGAAATCTCCACCTCCGGCCGCATCCGCCTTGCAATCCGCGCCAGCCCCGATGCCCCGTCAATCATCACCTCGCGCGCATCGCCCAGCGTTTCCGCCACCAGCGCAATGCGCAGATCCGTCCGCTTGCCCGCCGCGATCACCTGCGCCTGCACCCATTCTGCGCCGGCCCGCGTCTTGCCCGATCCGCGTCCGCCGAGGATCAGCCAGCTCCGCCAATCTCCCTCCGGCGGCAATTGCTCGGGCCGCGCCAGAAGCGGCCAGTCGCGGGCGAGAAAGCCGAGATCGGAGGGCGTGAGTTGCGGGAGGTCGAGTGTTCTCTCAGGGCGGACGGCGACACCTGCACCATGCCCAACCGCCCCTGCCGCCATCCTCATATCCCGCGCCCAATCCCGGCTGCCCACCGCGGCCGCCTCCCGAGCATCAAGCCCCGCCGCCGCCCAGGTCTCGGGCGCCACCGTCGTGGCAACCGTCTCCAGAGCGGCCGTGGTCCTCTTGCCAAACCCGGCCAGCACCTCGGCTTCCACCGCGGCCTGCCCGATCACCCCGGATACAGCCCGCACATTCTTCACCGCCCGATCCCTCATCCGCCGCCCCGGGGATTTCGGCGTCATCGGCAGTCTCCTTGGGCGGTCATGCAAAACAGCTTGAGCCTTCTCGGTGGCCCTCATGCCGAGGTGCCCGCGCCAGCGGGCCTCGAAGCATCCATTTGCCACGGTGCCAACGGAACCGATCCCCTCACCAACAAAATCTGAGGTTTAGCCCTGACCGGGCTAAGCCCTCGATTTTGTAACCTCTCCCACAGAGGGGAGAGGGGTCGCCGCCGCCAGCCTCGCGCTCCCTCTCCCCCCTCTGTGGGCAGAAAGCGAAATCGAAGGCTTAGGCGAGCGCAAGCCGCCTAAACTTCAGATTTCGCAAGTGAGGGGATCGGTTCCGTTGGCAAGCCTTGTTCATCATCAGGCCTCGAAAGCTTCGGTCAATCCCACTCACGGCGGCCCACGTCCCTCGGCCAATCCTGCAACCTCCGCCAACCTCGCCGCCATCGCGTCCTCCAGCCGGGCAGCCACCGCCGCCTCGACCCTGGCCTTAATCAGCGCCTCCACCTCGACGCGCAAAACCTCCGGATCACGCGCCTCGAGCAGACGTTCCTCCGCATCCAGCCGGTCGCGCTCCAGCTGGCGCAACAGTGCATCGATCTTTTCCAGCGTGCGCACGATCAGCGCAATCGCATCGGTCGCCGCCTTGATGTCGGCCCGCGCCTGTTTCGCCAGTGCCTCGTCGGCCCCGTCGATCAGGCTCTCGGCGCCTGACCTCAGACGTCGAAACAGGTCGAACTGGGCACGCATCTCGCTGGTGAATTCGTTGAGCAGCGCCACCAGATCGCCAGCGCCTGCCGCCTTCACCTCGATCACTTGAGGCAGCGCCTCGAGATCCCCACGTCGATCCTCGCCCAGCATGGCCGCCTCCGAAACGAAAGAAGGGCCCGCCAAGCGGACCCTTTCCAAACCTCTCCCGGAACACCCGGCCCCCAAGGCCACAGCTTTCCGATCATGCCAAAACCCTATCCGACGACCGTCACGGTGTCAAGGATTATTTTCCTATTTTGACGATAACCCCACCTCCCCCCTTGTGGGGGAGGCGGAAAATCGAAGACTTAGGCGCGCGCAAGCCGCCTAAACTTTAGATTTTTCCGGTGAGGGGCAAAGTTTCGTTGGCACACACCTTACCGAGCCCCCCTCACCCCGCCTTCGACCTGTTCCGCCCAGCACTCTTCGCCTCGTAAAGCGCCAGATCCGCCCGGGTCACCAGATCGCGCGCTTGCCGAACGCCGCCCTCGCCGGTGCCGGCATAGCCAACGGAGACGGTGACATGCGAAAGCCCATCGACGCGGGCCGGATGCGGGATTGAAAGCTCGCGCACGGTTCGCACCAGCCGGTCGGCCAGAAAGGCGCCACCGGTATCGCTGTCCACCGCAAACAGCAGGGTGAATTCCTCGCCGCCATATCGGGCGACAAAGCCGTCATGGCGGGCGGCGAAGGTTGAGAGTGTAGACGCGATACGACGCAGGCAGTCGTCGCCGGCGACATGACCGAAACGGTCGTTGAAGGCCTTGAAGTGATCGACATCGACCATCAGCAAGAGCACGTCGCTGCGGCTCTCGAGCCAGGCATGCAGCGTTTCGTCGAGATGCCGGCGGTTGCCAATCCCGGTCAGCATGTCGGTCAGCGTCAGATCGCGCAACTGGTCGCCGCGGCGCTCTGCAATGTCGGCACGGTTCTGCGCATCGTAGCGGGCGAGATAGGTGAGACAGCGCTGTCTCTCGACATGCCAGTTGCCATAGAGCGTGAAGAAGAGGCCGGTCACCACCTGCACGGTCAGCGGAAAGATCAGGTTCTCGTCCAGCCCCGGCTTGGCGTGAATGACGAAAAGCGCTGTCAGGCAGGTGACGGCGGTGAAGATCAGCGCAAGGCGAAAACGCAGCACCAGCAACATGTTGCCGAAGAGCAGGACGAGCGGCAGCTCGCCCAGTGTGTAGGTCGCATAGGCCGATTGCGAGATGTAGAGCAGGTAAAGCGGCAGGAGGCTCGCGACGAACATGCCACCGAGCAGGAGCAATTCGCGGATCGACGGCGGCACACGCGGCACAAGATAGAAGATCGCCAGCGAGCCCGGCACCAGCACGAAGAGGCGCATGGCCACCGTGAAGGGCTGAATGTCGGCCATCAGATGCAGGCTGGTCAGATTGTAGATGTTGTAGACAATTAGGCCGACGATGATCGCATGGCGAAGATGCCGGATCCGCTCGGCGCCGAAATCCCGCTCCTCGGCCCATTCCACCTCGGGGGCCATGCGCAGCAGCCAGTTCAACCGCCCTTTCGCGCCCGTCTCCGTCTGCATGCCCTGGCCATTTCTCCCTGGCGACGCGCGCGTGGCGCCGCATCTGGGATCAGCATGGCGGAGGGCTGCAAATTTTTCGCTAATTTAGAACGCGCAAAACGAAGCAAGTCCGGCATTTTTTGGGCCGCGACCGGGTACCGTTGCGCCCGGTTTGCCCCGGCTCGGGGCAAGCTTGCGCCTGTCTCAGGCCTCGGGTCCGCCGAACTGCTCCCAGGCGGCCATGGCGTCGCCCGCATACATCAGCGATGGGCCACCGCCCATATAGACCGCGAGCCCCAGCGCTTCCTCGAACTCAGCCTTGGTGCAGCCCAGCTTGATCAGCGCTTCCGTGTGGAAACCGATGCAGCCATCGCAGCGGGTCGAAATCGCAATGCCGAGCGCCACCAGTTCCTTCACCTTCTTGGACAGCGCCCCATCCTTGGTCGCAGCACCCGCCATGGCCGAAAAGCCCTGCATCACATCGGGAATGTCCTTGCGCAGGGCCTTGATCCCGCTGGAGATATCCCGGGTGATGGCGATGTAGTCCTTGCTCATGGCGGCGTCTCCAACATATATACGATAATACATATATATTGAGCCTTGAGGAGATTGCAAGACGTTACACGAGTAGCGAGTAGCGAGTAGCGAGTAGCGAGTAGCGAGTAGAATGCGAGTTCGCCTGTCGGCCGATCAAGCCCCTGCCTGTTCGACCTGCTCCCTTCCAACTATTCGCTATTCGCTATTCGCTATTCGCTCACCCCCCTCAAACCTCCCGCACCGGCGTATAACCCGCCTCGCGGATCGCCTGTTCGGCAAGGACCGCATCGCCCTCGACAAAGGCCTTGCGGGCCGCGAGATCGATGGTCACGGCCTTGCCCGGCAAGACTTCCGCCAGCGCCTTCACCACGGTCTTCTCGCAGTGCCCGCAGGTCATGTCCTCGATCTTGAAAATCGTCTGTCCAATCATCGTCTTGTCCTTCCCTGTGCCGACAGCGTCGAGCCGTCGCTTTCAGTCTCTTTCTGCACCTTCCCATGGGGGCAAGGTCAATCCCCGCAGCAGTCCCCGGCCTTGTCCTTTCCGGCGGTCTTTTGTCGCAGCGGCTTGCCCTCGAGATCGGCGAGGATCGGGCAGTTCGGCCGGTCGTTGCCCTGGCAGCGTTCGGCAAGATGCGCGAGCGTGTCGCGCATGGCCTGCATCTCGGCGATTTTGCCTTCCAGCTCCTCGACATGGGCAAGCGCCAAGGCCTTCACCTCGGCACTTGCCCGCTCCTTGTCGTCCCAGAGCTTCAACAGCCGCTCGGTCTCCTCGAGTGAAAAACCGAGATTGCGCGACCTGCGCACGAAACGCAGCCGGTTGACGCTGTCGGCATCATAGACCCGATAATTCGAGGCCGTGCGCCCCGCCGGCGCAATCAGCCCGATCTCCTCGTAGTAGCGGATCATCTTGGCCGAAACGCCCGAGGCATGCGAGGCTTCGCCAATATTCATCGTCATGGTCGTTTCTCCTTTCGTCTCCGCCCCCTCAGTTCCTCTCCCCCTCGGTGGGGAAGAAAGCAAAATCGAGACTTAGGTCCGCGCAAGCGACCTCAAGTCTCAGATTTTTGCAAGTGAGGGGGTCCGTTCCGGCCTGCCCGCAGCACCAATCCCCTCACCAACAAAATCTGAGGTTTAGGCGGCTTGCGCTCGCCTAAAGCTTCGATTTTGTATCCTCTCCCACAGGGGGAGAGGCGGAAATTGCCGGCCTCCGCCCGCCCCACCCTCCCCTTCGGGGAGGGGGGCGGAGCGAAGCTCCGGGGTGGGGTGAACCCGGCGACCCACACCAGCATCACCCCACCCGCGCGTTCCGCGCGACCTCCCCCTCAAGGGGAGGTCAGGAAGCCCGTCACCCTCGCTGTCCGCAACCGCAACGCATTTGACAACACGAACACGCTCGAAAGCCCCATGGCAGCAGCTCCCAACATCGGCGAAAAGGTCACACCGAAGAACGGATAGAGCAGCCCCGCCGCGACCGGGATCAGCGCAACATTGTAGCCGAAGGCCCAGAACAGGTTCTGGCGGATATTGCCCATGACCTTGTCCGAGAGCTCGATCGCATGCAGCGCACCCATCAGGTCGCCGCCGACCAGCACGACATCGGCGCTTTCGATCGCCACGTCGGTGCCGGTGCCAATCGCAATGCCGGCATCGGCGGTGGCGAGCGCCGGCGCATCATTGATGCCGTCGCCGACAAAGGCGACCTTCCCACCTTTCGCCTGCAGGTCCTTGATCGCGCTCACCTTTCTTTCGGGCAGAACTTCGGCGACCACCGCATCGATGCCGGCTTTTCTCGCCACCGCCTCTGCCGTGCGCCTGTTGTCGCCGGTCACCATGACAAGCTTCAGGCCGCGAGACTTCAGGGCTGCAATCGCGGCCGCACTCGTCTCCTTGATCGGATCGGCGACCGCAATCGCCGCTGCAAGCTTGCCGTCGATCGCCACATAAAGCGGACTTGCGCCTTCGTCGGCGAGGCGGGTTACGGCGGCAGTGAGACCCCATGTCTCGCCCTCCGCCATCACGCCGAGCTTCACCATGAACCGGTCAGCCCCGGCAGCTACCCGCCTGCCCTCGACCATGCCGGCCACGCCAAAACCGGCAACGGCCTCGACATTCTCCACGGCAGACAGCGCCATCCCCCGCGCCTCAGCCGCGCGCACAATGGCATCCGCCAGGGGATGCTCCGAGCGCGCCTCAAGGCTTGCGGTCAGCCGCAGCACCTCCACCTCGGCAAAGCCCTCTGCCGTCACGATCTCGCTCACTTCGGGCTTTCCGGCGGTGATCGTGCCGGTCTTGTCCATCACCACCCACTCGATGTCCGCCAGGCTCTGCAGCGCCTCCCCCTTGCGGAAGAGCACGCCGAGTTCGGCGGCGCGGCCGGTTCCGACCATGATCGAGGTCGGCGTGGCCAGCCCCATGGCGCAAGGGCAGGCGATGATCAGCACGGCCACCGCCGCCACGAGCCCATGCGTATAGGCGGGCTCCGGCCCGAAGATCAGCCATAGGAAAAAAGTCACAACCGCGATGCCGATGACTGCCGGCACGAACCAGGCCGTGACCTCATCGACCAGCTTCTGGATCGGCAGTTTGGCCCCTTGCGCCTCCTGGACCATGCGGATGATGCGCGAGAGCATCATGTCGGCGCCAATGCCTGTCGCCTCGAAACGGAAGCTTCCCGAACCGTTGACCGTACCGCCGATGACGGTGGCGCCCGGCGCCTTTTCGACAGGGATCGGCTCGCCCGAAATCATCGCCTCGTCGACGGCGCTTGCCCCATCGATCACCCGGCCATCGACCGGAATACGCTCACCAGGCCGCACGACGACGACATCGCCGAGCCTGACCTCGGAGAGCGGCACATCACGCGTCTCACCCTCACGCTCGACCCGGGCCGTCTTCGCCTGCAGGCCTGCCAGCTTGCGGATCGCAGCCCCCGTCCGGCCCTTGGCGCGGGCTTCCAGAAGCCGGCCGAGCAGGATCAGAGAGACGATAACGGTCGCGGCTTCGTAATAGACGAAGCGCGCGGTCTCCGGCAGCAGGCCGGGCGCAAAGGTCGTCACCAAGGAATAGAGATAGGCCGCCCCGGTTCCGATCGCGACCAGCGAATTCATGTCGGGGGCAAGCCTCAAGAGGGCAGGAACACCCTTCACGTAAAAGCGCCTGCCGGGACCTGCAAGTACCGCTGTTGCCAGGGCAAATTGCAGCAGATACAGGCTGTTGCCCGAGAAGACATCCATCAGAACATGATGCAGTGGCGGATAGATGTGCCCGCCCATTTCCATGACGAAGAGCGGCAGTGTCAGCACAAACGCGATCAGGAAATCACGCTTTAGCCCGGAGATCTCCTTCTCCCGTCGCGCCTCGCGGCTATCGTCGGCCTGGCCTCCAGAGACTGCTGGGTGCGCTGACACCGGAGCTTCCCCTGCTCTGACCTCGCCAGCGCGCCCCTGCCCTTCTGTGGCCGCGGCGTCCTCCGCCGAAGCACCGACAAGCCGGACAGCATATCCCGCCTTGGCCACGGCTGCGGTGAGCGCCGAGAGGGCCGATGCCCCGCCCAGCACCTTCACCATTGCCTCACCGGTCGCCAGATTGACGCTCGCCGTCTCGACCGACGGCACCGATTTCAACGCCTTCTCGACCCGCGACACGCAGGAGGCGCAGGTCATGTCCTCGACCTCCAGCACCAGCGTCTCGGCCTTGGCCTCATAACCGGCCTTGTCGATCGCTTCGAGCAGAGCGCCTGCCGAAAACCCCTTGCCGGGCGTCACCGACAACGTCTCGGTCGCGAAATTCACCGCGCTCGCCTCGACCCCCGGCACCGCCGCCACGGCCTTTTCCACCCGCCGCACACAGGAGGCGCAGGTCATGCCCTCGACCGGCAAGAAAATGGTATCGTTCTTGTTCTTGGCCTGATCCGGCCTGGACTGCATATTCATAGCGGTCACCTCCGCCATGATAGATGGACCTTCCCATCATGGGAGGGTCAAGGGGGTTCTACAAGAATTTTGTCTTGTGCAAAGCAGGATCAGAGATGCCGGCGGTACCTTGAGGATCCTCTATATCGCGAACTCGGGCGACGCAGTTTACGTCCTGCATTGCTTCCAGAAGAAGAGCCAGAAAACAGCATAAACTGGATCTCGAACCCGCTTCGAAGCGATATGATCAACTCGTGAAGGATCTCAAGGCATTACCAAGGAAATCTACGCCAGCATTTGGGATACCATCGAGGACAGCCCTGCGGAAGCTCAGAACATGAAGCTTCGGGCCAAGCTGATGATGATTGGAGCGCCGTATCCTCACCAAGGGCTGGACACAGGCCGAGGCCGCCCGCCAGCTGCGCGTTATCCAACCGAGGATCTCGGACCTAAAGCGTGGCAAGATCGACCTTGAAATTCGCGAAGCGGCCTAAGGGCGCGCCAGTCGATCAAAGCGTAGACGACGCTCCTTTCGAAGGATGTGGCTGTTTCTGCTCGCTGCCACCCAGACCCCTCAAGGGCTTGTCGCGACACGTCTGAGAACCGAGGCATAAGGCCCTCAATGGAGAAAGCACATGACACTGAACTTGACCCTAGGCGAAACGCTGCCTGCGGACAGAGCATCTATACCTCACCTCTATGCCGCCGCCTTTCCGCAGGAGGAGCTTGTCCCCCTGGTCGAGGCCCTGCTTTCCGATCCGGAAGTCCTCTCGCTCTCCGCCCATCTCGACGACAGGCTGATCGGGCACATTCTTTTCACCCGCGGAAAGCTTAAAGGCCGGTCCGAGACCGTCGCCCTTCTTGGGCCGCTCGCCGTTCACCCCGATCACCAGCGCCAGGGGATCGGCAAGGCCTTGATCGCCGACGGTCTGAGCCGCCTCGAGGCCAAGGGCGTGACTGAGGTCCTGGTGCTCGGCGACCCCACCTATTACAGCCGTTCCGGCTTCCGCCCGGCGAGCCGGGTGACACCGCCTTATCCATTGCCCGCCGAATGGACAGAGGCCTGGCAATGGATAAGGCTTGATGGCGAAGACGAGGATCTTTCCGGGCGGCTGGTGCTGCTGGAGGCCTGGATGCGGCCGGAATTGTGGGGGTGATTGCGCGGACTAGGCATCGGAAACCTTGTCTGCGCAGCGCATCCGCGTTACATGTAACACTACTGAATGGAGATCCATGATGCCGACACCCGTTAAACGGCGCGTGCAAAAGCGGCGCGAAAACCTAAGGGCCCAGGGTTTGCGCCCGGTTCAGATATGGCTCCCGGACACGCGTCGAGCCGGCTTTGACGAAGAATGTGCGCGTCAGGCGCGGCTGACGGCCGAGGCAGACCGACAGGATATCGGATTAGATGCCTTGCTAGATGAAGCCCTCCAAGACCTTGATGATCACTCGCTTGAGCTTCCAAGGTGAAACGCGGCGACCTCGTCACAGTCGCGATGTCGGGCGACTTCGGCAAGCCGCGACCCGGCCTCATCGTTCAAAGCGACAGTTTTGCAGAGACCGGCACAGTGACACTGCTTCTCGTCACCAGCACGCCCACTGACGCGCCCCTAGTGCGCGTTCCTTTGGAACCGGACGCAGAAAACGGGCTCGCGCAACCCTCTTGGGTGATGATCGACAAGGCTATGTCGGTGAAACGCGAGCGCGTCGGAGGGGTGATCGGTCAGGTGCGCGAAGAGAAGATGCTCGCGGTGACCCGCAATCTCGCCGTCTTCCTCGGCATCGGCTGAGGCCCAGGTCAAGAACTAAGCCTCAAGCACCTCGCGAACCTTCAATCCCGCTCCGCGCCTACCTTCAGCGGCCAGTCGACCACGTAATCTTCGAGGTCCTCGACATCGAGCCCCTCCTCCGAAATCGTTCGGCCGCGGGCCGAGACGCCAGCGGTGTGGACGGTTTCCGGGTCGCCCGAGACCAGAGGGTGCCACCAATAGAGGTCGTGGCCTTCGTCGATCAGGCGGTAGCCGCAGGTGGGCGGCAGCCACTTGATTTCGCGCAGGCCCTTCAGCGTCAGCTGGATGCAGTCGGGCACGGTTTCCTGGCGGTTCTCGTAGTCGGAGCAGCGACAGCTATCGCCGTCGAGCAGCTTGCAGGCAACCGAGGTGAAGACCACCTCGCCGGTGTCCCAATCCTCCAGCTTATTGAGACAACAGAGGCCACAGCCGTCGCAGAGGCTTTCCCATTCTGCGTTGCTCATTTCGGCGAGCGTCTTGGTCTTCCAGAAGGGCTTGTCTGTCATCGTCTCGTTCAATTGACTGTGATCTTTCGCTCTTGCTGCGGCATCTGGCTCAGGCGCCGGCCGCCATCCTCGGCCGGTCGGTGGCCGGGGTGCAACGCCTGCCGCCAAAAGCGCGTCCAAGGCCGCGCCGGGTTCACCATGGTCGGCGAAACCGCTTGTTCTTTTATGGCAAATCGACCATCACTCACATAATGACGACACGCCCGTAGTCTCTCCGGGTCCTGATCCCAATCGGCGGGCGCGTCAAGGGAGCCGACAACAAGTTTTCGGGAAAAAGCCACGGTGGCCGACAACGACAAGCCTGACGATCTTCAGCCTGCGGAGCGCCTTGGCGGCGCCGACGGCATCGATCGGCCTAGCGCGGCGGGCCCCGGGACAGGCAGCGAAAAGCCAGAGAAGCTGAAGCGCCACATCTTTCTCAAGATCGACAGCTGGCTCGATTCGACGCTGTGGAATGCCGGCTACGACCTCGCCGAGGCCTGGGAAGAAATCACCATCTTCTTCCGCCGTTTCCGTGTCCGGGGCCTCAAAAAGCTCGGCTTCGAGATCGCCGGCGAAGCCATGACGCTCGGCACGGGGGGCATGGTGCTCTTGCTCGCGCTTGCCCAGCCGGCCTTCGAGGAAACCAAGAAGGACTGGCGCAACCACGACAATTTCGCCGTCACCTTCCTCGACCGCTACGGCAACACGATCGGTCATCGCGGCATCATCCATGAAAATTCCGTGCCGGTCGACGAACTACCTGATCATCTGGTCAAAGCGGTTCTGGCGACGGAAGACCGGCGCTTCTTCGAGCATTTCGGCATCGATTTCATCGGCCTTGCGCGCGCCATGACGGAAAACGCCAAGGCGGGTTCGGTCGTCCAGGGCGGCTCGACGCTGACGCAGCAGCTGGCGAAGAACCTCTTCCTCACCAATGAGCGCTCCATCGAGCGCAAGATCAAGGAAGCCTATCTGGCACTCTGGCTGGAGGCTAATCTCTCCAAGCAGGAGATCCTGTCGCTATATCTCGACCGCGCCTATATGGGCGGCGGCACGTTTGGCGCGGCAGCCGCCTCGCAATTCTATTTCGGCAAGGCGATCACCGAAGTGACGCTTGCGGAAGCGGCGATGCTTGCGGGCCTCTTCAAGGCGCCGGCGAAATATGCGCCGCATGTCAACCTGCCGGCGGCGCGTGCGCGCGCCAATGACGTGCTTACCAACATGGTGCAGAGCGGGCTGATGACCGAGGGCCAGGTGGTGGCGGCGCGTCGCAATCCGGCCTCCGTCATCGACCGCGACGAGAAGGAAGCGCCGGACTTCTTCCTCGACTGGGCGTTTGAAGAAGTGCAGCGCATTGCCGCCCGTTTCAAGGATCATACGCTGGTCGTGCGCACCACAATCGATCTCGGTCTGCAACAGGCAGCAGAAGTAGCGGTCGCCTCGTCGCTGCGTGAATATGGCGAGAGCTACAACGTCAAGCAGGGCGCGGTCGTGATGATCGAAAATGGCGGGGCCGTGCGCGCCATGGTCGGCGGACGCGACTATGGCGAAAGCCAGTTCAACCGCGCGACGCGGGCGCTGCGCCAGCCGGGCTCATCCTTCAAGATGTATACCTATGCGCTGGCCATGGAGAACGGCTATACGCCGGAAACCGTTGTCGTTGATGCGCCGGTCGCCTGGGGCAACTGGAGCCCGCAGAACTACGGTCGCAGCTTTGCCGGTCGGGTGACCATGGAAACGGCGCTGGCGAAATCGATCAACACGATCCCGGTCCGGCTCGCCAAGGAAAAATTCGGCATCGACGCGATCATCCAGACGACCAAGGCCATGGGTGTGGAAACGCCGATCAAGAAAGACGTGACGATCCCGCTCGGCACGTCGGAAGTCACAGTCATGGATCAGGCGACGGCCTATGCCGTGCTGCCGGCCGGCGGCTACGCCTCGCGCCGGCACGGTATTGCGCAGATCGTCAACTATGCCGGCGAGGTTCTCTACGACTTCGAACGCGACGCACCGCAGCCCGAGCGCATCCTGTCGGAACAGGCCGCCCGCTCGATGAACCAGATGATGACGAAGATCCCCTATATCGGCACAGCAAGGCGCGCGGCCGTTGACGGAATCCTGACCGCTGGCAAGACCGGCACGACCCAGGCTTACCGCGATGCCTGGTTCGTCGGCTATACCGGCAACTACACCGCCGCCGTCTGGTTCGGAAACGACGACTACACCTCGACCAACAACATGACGGGCGGATCGCTTCCGGCCATGACCTTCAAGAAGCTGATGGACTATGCCCATCAGGGCATCGACATCAAGCCGATCCCCGGCGTCGATCAGCCGATGCCGGAGAAGGAAGCCAAGCCCCAGGTGGCGGATGCGGCCAATCCGGATGCGCTGCCGCCGATGGTGCGTCCGCGCTCGCTGTCATCGCAATCGACCCGTCTGATCCGGGAGCTTGCAACGCGGCTGAAATCCGCCGACGCGCTTGCGGCACCGGCGGGCACGGCGCAGGCGGCGATAGAGCCCGAAACGACCGGCTCGACAGGCCGTTAAGACAATCACAAGTTTACTTCGTCTCAAGCACGGCGACCACGAATCACGACAGAGACGCGTCGGCATTCGGCGCTCGGCCTGCCCCATCGCGGCACAGGCCGACGCTTACCCATCCTTACCATCCTGAATTGAAACAGGTTGCAGTTTTCAAGGCTTCCCAGGTCCTTGCGTGCTAACCAGGGGTTAACCATGGCGCTTGTGTTCATCCATGATTTCTCGTATTGGCACATTGCCTTCACCCCAAATTAAGGGGGCCAGACATACATTTCAGCCGTTTTCGACGGTTCATATATTTCAATCGGTGATTGGACATCCATGATGAGATGGCTCGGACTTCCCGCTAGGCCCCGATTGACGGTGGAGCAGTATGCGGCATTCCTCGAAGATCGCGCAGCATTGCGCAGCCGGATGCTGAAGGCGGCCGTCGTCTGTGTTCTGATCTTCTACCTCGCTTGCTTCCTCTTCGATCTGTGGTTGCTCGGCGATGTCACCATTTTGTCGGCGGTGCTGCGCTTCGGGGTGATGCTACCGATCGCGATTGGCCTGCTCTTCTATATTGCCGGCAATCATCCGATCGAGAAGAAGGAGATCGCCGCGATCCTCGTGGCACTTCTCGCCAATGTCTGCTGGTGCGCGATCCTCGTCTCCAGCTCCAGCCCGGGCGTGCTCACCTATTTCTATGCGGCCGCGACCTTCCAGATGGCGATCACGATCGCCGCCGCATCGCCCTTCCGTCCGGCGCTCCGCGCCAGCATCTTCACCTTCTGCCTGAATTACTCGGTGATCTGGTTCCTGGAGGGGGCGGGCCCGTCCTATGTGATCCAGCATCTGGCCGTCTATATGCCGACGGTGCTGATGACGCTGCTGGTCTCCTATCAGCTGGAAGTCGAGGCGCTCACCAGCCATCTGCAAATGCAGGAAAACGAAGCGCTGAAGCGGGAATTGTCGCGACAGAACAAGGATCTCGCCCGGCTCTCCGTCACCGACCCGCTGACCAGGCTTGCCAATCGCCGCGGCACCGAGATGGAGTTGATGCGGCTTGCGACAGAAGTGCCGGACGAGGCACGCCGCGTGGTGCTGCTGGTTGCCGATGTCGATCACTTCAAGGCCTATAACGACGCCTATGGCCACGGCGCCGGCGACGAATGTCTGAAACGGGTGGCCCGCGCCATGCGCCGCGCCCTGCCGATGGAGGCGCATCTCGCTCGCCATGGCGGCGAGGAATTCCTCGCCATCCTCTCCGACGCCGATGCCGACATGGCACCGACGCTGGCCGAGAGCCTGCGCCGCGCGGTGCGCCAGCTCGGCATCGCCCACGGCTTTACCGGTGACCGCAACACCTATGTGACGATCAGCGTCGGCGCTGTCTCGGGGCAGATCCAGTCCGAGGACGACTTCGAACGCCTTCTCGACCTGGCCGACAGAGCGCTCTACGCCGCCAAGGCAGACGGCCGCAACACCTGGCGCGTCAGCCTCGGTGAGGACGAGGCGCGGGTGGTGGCGTGACCCGCGCGTGCCGGAGGCACCTGTGCCCGATGCATGCCTTTCGGTGACTTTGGTGCGGTTGGATCACCCGCGGGCGTCGGCAGTTCAGGCCCCAAGTCACTCTGTTTGCTGATGTTCGGATGCGACACGAAGCGTTCGTCGTTGACTTGGTCTGCAACAGACCAATATCAGCGGCCATGAGCGATATTTCGACCTTACCTCTTGATGACTTGAATTTGGACGAGGCAGCCCGGCCCAAGGCCCCGCAGGTGCCGGAGGCTACAGCCTTACACCGTCGCCAAGGCCAGGAACTCGCCGTCATCCACAGTCATTATCTTCGAGAGATGGGCCAAATTGGTGCCATCCTCAGAGAATTGAAGCGCGGGACGCTCCGCCTGAGCATCTCAAGCGGCTCGTTCTTTCACTCGATATGGCTGAGAATTTTCGAGCGTTCGGATCGCTTTGCGGCCGTGAATGCCACGTGCTCAAGTTTCATCACGACATCGAAAGCGCCGAAATGTTCCCCCGCATCGAGGCAGCGGGTGGCGGCAGGTTTCGCGAAATCGTGGCGAAGCTGAAAGAGGAGCACGAAGTCGTCCATGAGTTGATCATGCGCCTTGGTCGTGCGGCAGATGCTTTGGCGGAAAACCCCTCGGAGGCGAATTTCACTCAGGCCGGCAACACATTCCGAAAGCTGGAAGAGATCGTGCGCTCCCACTTCGGCTATGAAGAGACCGAATTGGAGGAAGCCATCGGGTATTATCTCGGGTCGATCTGACCTCGCCTTACTGCTGCCGAGACAGGCACATCCTGAGACGGCCCCACCTTGATGCGCGCTCCCGCCGGCGATAGGTAGCCAATTCCATCATGTTACGGGATCCGCCAGTGTCACGGACCGACTATCAGACCGCCGTGCATCAGATCGGCATCCTTGAGACCCTTGCGGCCTATGATCCGCATGTCGCGGGTACGCCGCCGCTCGGGGTTGATACCCCCACCAGCGATATCGACATTCTCTGCTGTGCGCCGGATGTCGAGGCGTTTGTTGCTGAAGTGGTGCGGTCCTATGGCGAAATGAGCGGCTTTCGGATCTGGCAGTGGGTATCGAAGGACCGGCCGGTGATTGCGACGTTTCGCGCATGCGGTTGGGATTTCGAGATCTTCGCCAGCACCCTGCCCGTGGCCGAACAGTTCGGGTGGCGGCATTTCGAGATCGAGCGGCGTTTGCTGGCGCTCGGCGGTGACGGGTTCAAAGAGGCCATCCTGGCGCTGCGGCGGCAGGGCTTGAAGACCGAACCGGCCTTCTGGTCGGCCCTGGCACGAGAGGGCGATGGCTATCTCGGCCTGCTGTCTCTGGAACAGGCGACAGACACTGAGCTTCGCAAAATGCTTGATGCGGCAGGCTTTGGGTCAAATTGATCCGCCCTGATGTCTCGGTGGCGGCAGACCTGAGGCGCCAACGGCGCTTCATATGGACGAGCTTGGCGTCCCTTGTCCACCGTCCGTCTTGCCGATCGGATAGAGGAAGAGCCGTGTCTTGCGGGCATCGGACAGTTCCCAGATCTCGTCGGGGTCGACATCCGGCACGGGAAAACTGTTGGAGACGAAGAGGCTGCCGGGTTTCATTTCGCTCGACAGTTTCCGCCAGAGGGCGGCCATGGGGGCGGGCGAGAGGAAGGCGTAGACGAGATCTTCCTGGGTAACATCTGTCTTCCAGAGATCGCTGCGGCGGATCTCGCCCTTGCCCGAGATCCGCGACATGATGCGGGCTGCGATATAGACGGCCGGTGCATTTTCCACACCGCGCGCCCGCCTTCCCTCGCCGTCCAGCGCGCGGACCACGCCACCCAGACCGCAGCCGAGGTCGAGCATGCGCGTCGCGCCGCGGTCGCGCATCATGTCCTTCAAGACCGAAGCCGTTTCAGAATTGGTGAGATAGAGCGGCACGCGCCCGCGGGTGGTGTTGGAAAAGACCAGCGCCAGGATGAGGAAGGCGAGGCCAAAGGGCCAGGCCGGCAGATTGCCGATCAGCATGGTCGAGCCCATGGCCAGCGGAAAGAGAAAGGCAATCAGCAGCCACCAGCGCGGAAGGCGCAGAAGCGCACAAATCAGTGCTGCAAGGGCTCCCTGCAGGACGAGCGCGATCATGATCAGCGGCAGGCGTTCGACCGAGGTCGAGAGCGGCGCCGTCACGGCGGCCACCACCGGCAGGGCGACGACCTGGGCGAGAAGCGCGCCGAGGATCGGCGTCTTGCGGAAAAGGACGAGCATTCGGTCTCCGGCAGGTTTCGAACCGGGTGACACTGGCAGGTGGTGGGGCGATTCTCAAGGGCGGACACCTCTCCTCGCAGGGAGGCGCTGGAGCAAGGTCGGGGGAGGATGGTCGCTTGAGCATGCCTAATTCATGATCATCGCGACGCGCTGCTTTGCGGGCGATCTCCACCCTCATCCTGAGGTGCCTGCGTCAGCAGGCCTCGAAGGATCGAGGCCCAGATGCCCCCGCCCGCCCCGTCCTTCGAGGGTCGCTTCGCTCCCACCTCAGGGTGAGGGCAAGCCCACTGCAGGGCTTGAGAATCTGCGAGTGAGGCAAGGTTTGGGTCCGGGCTGCAGATGGACCGGATGCGGCGGCTTTGTCGCGCCGGTCTTGCGCCCCCTGCTCCCGGCTGGCATCGTCGCATGCGGCCTGCCAAGGACGATCGGTCGCCACAGGTCACTTGGGGAACATGCATGGATTTCATGAGGCTGTTGAAGTCGCTGGAGGAACTGCTCTACGAGCTCGTCTCCTGGCTGGTCTTCTATCCCTTGACCTTCTGGCGCGCCTTCACCCGGCCACTCAGCATGATGCGCTATGCCGATGACGAGCTGGAGGACCGGCCGGAAGACCAGTATGACGATACGATCAGTCCGCCCCTGTTTCTCCTGATCACGCTGTTGCTTTCGCAGGCGCTGTCGACGGCATTTCCCTCCGTCGCCTCCTCAGCGGAAGTCGACGCTCTCACCCGTTCCCAGTCCAATCTGCTCATTCTTCGTGGCGTCGTATTCGGGATCTTTCCGATGGTCATGGCCGTGACACTGATCCGCAACAAGGGGCTGATCCTGACCCGCTCCACGCTTCGCCCGCCCTTCTTCAGCCAGTGCTATGTGGCAGCGCCCTTTGTTTTCCTCATTGGCCTTGCCGTCGACTGTCTGCTGATCCCGGCGGATCGGGGTCTGCCTTATGCCGCAGTCATCTTTCTCGGCGCAGTCGCCTGGTATGGGCAGGCAGAGATCCGCTGGTTTCAGCGCGATCTGGGGGTCGGCGGCATCCGGGCGACGGGGCTCTTTCTCCTCGCCTTTTTCGTGGCGATCACGGCCGCCCTTGTCGTGGCGGTCGGCGTGGCGCTGGAGCTACCGCGCTGGCTGGCGCCGGCTTGAATATCAGTGACGACGGTGGGGGCGTTCGCTCAGCTCGCCGTCTTCCGCGGCCATGTCGCCGCTCAGCCGGCGGCCGACCTCGGCTTCCAGTTCCGTGCGCTCGCGCGGATCGAAATCGCGATAGCCATGGATTGCCGCATGAGACCAGAGAATGCGTCCCGACAGCATCGGCGCATCAATCGTCGAGATGACATGACCCTGCATCGCCACATCGAAGGTGACGAAGCTCTGGCCGCGCACCTCGATCTGCGCGCAATTGGCGATTTCCATGCGCTTTTCGTGCATGACTGTTCTTCGGGCCGTCAATAAACCCTAGAAATGAAGGGTTTTTCCATATTCCTCATATGTGAAAAACCCGCGCATTTCATCCACCAATTTAGGATTTTACCCGTAAAAATCTGCAGGCAATAAGAGTTCCCCCATCGTATGCGCAGATGGGGGAACTCGTCCTGGTGTCAGCGGCTGTCGCGGCGCGCCTGACCATTCTTGACGAACTGAGACACCCGCCCGACTTCCATCGGATTGACGAGGTCCGGACCGCGCTCATTGGGCACAGAGCGCATGCCTTTCTTGGCACGGCGCGAGGTCGGGCGGTTGGGGCGGCTTGCGGCGCGGCGCATCTCCAGCGCCTTTTCGGCATTCCGCTTCAGCTCGTCGCGGGACGAGAAGCGCTTGCGCCGGGCGATCTCGCCGTTGACGCGCTGCAGAGCGGCAGAGAGGGCGGCAAACTTCTCGCGGCTCCCGGCATTGTCGGACGCAGGCTTCGCGCCCGACGGGGCCGCCTTACCACGCATTTCACGACGCTGACGGCTGGCGATATCACGGGCGCGATCGCGGCGGTCGCGCAGATTCTTCCGGAGCGAGGAGAGATCTTCATCCGTCCGCTCGGCAAGGTGCGGGTGCCGCGAGGCTTCAACCAGTTCCTTCTCGGTCTCGTCGAGAAGTCGCAACTCCATTCGGCGTGCCTGGGCCATGTCAGTCTCCTTGTCTTTGCTGCAAATACAAAGGGTTAAATGACAGACTTCAGCAGGTGTTCCACCCCGGGAGACCGGGGCGGCTGACATTCGAGTGAGCGAGATTTGAACGGCGGCGACGGTCTTCAGACCTTCACATATTTCCGCCAGTCATGCTCTTCCTTGAAGCCGAGGACTTCGCGGATCTTGCGGTTTGACAGCGGCGCATCGAAACCGTCGATCTCGCCTGTGATCGGCGTGTTCGGGGCATATTTCGCCAGGAATTCGCGGGTCGGCACGGTCGCGGTGATCGTGTCGTTGACGGCGTTGAAGACCTGGAAGCCGAGGCCGTCCTTTGCCACGCAGAGGTCCACGATCTGCCCGAGATCGCGGGCATCTATGTAGGACCAGGCATTGCGCTTGCGGCATGGCGGATCGGCGAGATAGCCGGTGAAGTTTGCGTAATCCTCGGGCGAAATGACATTGCCTATGCGCAGAGCGTAGACATCGATGCCGAACCGCATGGCAAAGGCACGGGCTGTCTTCTCGTTGACGACCTTGGACAGGCCGTAGGAGTCCATCGGATCGACGTCATAGTCTTCGGTGAGCGGGAACTCCTTGTAGTCCTTGTCGCCTTCGGCAAAGCAGACGCCGTAGGTGGTCTCGGAAGACGCGATGATCACTTTCTTGATGCCGAGTTTCGCAGCGGACTCGATGACATTGTAGGTCGAGATGGTGTTTTCCGCGAAAGTCTTGTTGTCGGGATGCATCAGGATGCGGGGAACGGCGGCGAAATGCACGACCGCATCAACCGGCTTCGGGCCGCCCGCTTCTTCATAGCCCTCATAGCCGAAATGGCAGGAGAGCGCGTTGAAGACCTCGCCGGCATCGGTGACGTCGGTCAGCAGGGTGTGCACGCCTGGAACGTCGAGCACGGCGCGGTCGACATTCAGCACCTTGTGTCCCTTGTCCAGGAGATAAGGTACGACATGGCGCCCCGCCTTGCCGCTGCCGCCGGTGAATACGATCCGCTTGCCCATAGTGATCCTCCTCGTGGATTGGGTTGTCTGACGACCAGATAGCGCGAAGGAGGCTAAAGCGTAAGGGGCCAAGGCACGTCTTTAAACACCATGGGAACCGGAGCCGCCTCCCCCGTGTTTCACCGGACCATTCGGCAATCGCGGAGAGACGCCTTGAAACTCGAGGATTTTGCAGACAAAGAGCCCAAGTTCATTCTGGAGGAGTTCTTCTCCGGCACGCTGCGCGGCTATGGCACGACCATCGGGAGGCTGGGCGGCTTCCAGAACCGGTTCACGATTGACGCCCGCGGGCGCTTCGATACGAGCGCCAATGTGCTGTCGCTGACGGAAGATTATTTCTTCGACGACGGCCACTCCGACACGCTGACCTGGACGATCCTGAAGCGCGGCGGAAACCGCTATGAGGGCCGCGAGACACTAATCGACGGTACGGCAGAGGGCGAACAGTCCGGCTGCGCCTTCCGCTGGCAATATTCCCGCGACGTGCCGGATGCCGATGGTTCGAAGACGCGTTTCGGTTTCGACGACTGGTTCATTCTGCATGACGAACGCCACATGAGCGTGCATGCGTCGCTCACCAAGCTTGGCGTGGAGGTGGCGACGATTGAGGCGTTTTACGAGAAGGTGGGATAATCGAACGTGTCGGAACAGGGCGGTTGCGCTTGACGCCCCGCCCGCCCCTTCCCATCTCCGCTTCGACACCACAGGAGGATGATGATGGGATTATTTGACGGATTGCTGGGCCATGGATCGAGCGTCGATCCTTCCGATCTCGCCAAGCGGCTGGATGGCGTGTTGATTGAGGGCGAACGGGTTTCGCTCGCTTTCCGGGTCATTCGCGACGTCTTTGTTTTCACCGACAAGCGGCTGATCCTGATCGACGTGCAGGGCATTACCGGCTCGAAGGTCGACTACATGTCCGTCCCCTACCGCGCCATTACCCGTTTCTCCGTCGAAACCGCCGGCACCTTCGACCTCGACAGCGAGCTGAAGATCTGGGTCTCGGGGAGCCATGATCCGCTGACGAAGACGCTGAAGAAGGGCACCGATGTGAGGGGAATCCAGCGAGCGCTGGCGGCGGGGGTGTTGCGGTAGGATTCAGTGACATAACCCAACGGATGGGTTACAGTGTGATCGTTGTTCATCGCGCTTTCGGCTTCCGTTTCGTGATCTACACGCAGGATCACGAGCCTGCGCATGTTCATATCACCGGGTCCGGACAGGCGAAGATAAACCTGCTCGGTCGAAACGGCCAACCGGAACTGGTCTACAGCATGGGGATCAGCCGGACCAATCTTCGCCGCATCTTGAACGAGGTTGCGATGGAACAGGCGCGGCTTATGAAAGAATGGGAGCGCATTCATGGCTGATTTTGACGAAAGAGATCTCGAGGCTGCTGAAGCACGCGGGCGCGCCATGCTGGAGACAGAACCGAGAGCCGTTGCCGCGCGATACGACGCAAAGACAGGTCGTGTCGTACTCGATCTCGCCAATGGTTGCGTCTACGCTTTCCCGACGGCCTTGGTCGAAGATCTGCAATCAGCCTCTCCAGAGGCACTGGCCGGCGTCGAAATTGACGGGCTCGGCTTCAACCTCCATTGGCCAGATCTTGATGTCGACCTCTTCGTGCCAGGGCTGATTGCCGGGATCTTCGGGACAGAAGCGTGGATGACACGAGAACTGGCGCGCCGCGCGGGTCGAGCCACGTCCGATGCCAAAGCCGCTGCGGCACGGGCAAACGGCGCCAAGGGCGGACGGCCGCGCAAAGCCGTCTAGCTCGGGGTGGAGTTCGCTAAGCTCCTCCTCCCCCCCGCTGAAACTTCCCTCACCCCCGAATCAGTGATACCCCTCGGGCACTGCCGCCCGGCGCGAATGCGCCTGCATTGCCGAAGGTCTCGACCCGCCCGTGTTTCGTGTTCCCCTCATCGTCGCCACTGCGCTCGTCATCGCCTTCGGAGGCGGGATCCTGTCGGCGCTTTCGATGCTGAACGCCTCCGTCGGGTTCGGGGCGATCGAGGTGGCAGGCTGGCGGGCGTTTCCGACGGCCCAGACGGCGTCTGCTGATCCTTATGCGAAGGCGCACCGGGCCAAGGGCGGACGGCTGCTCTACGGGTCTGCCGAGGGGCTGCAGTTCACCGCCTCGCGTGACAAGGACGGGTTGACGCTGACGGGCACCTGTTCCTACCGGATGACCGGGCGCACACCGACGGCGCGGCTGTGGACGCTTTATGCCGCCGATACCGACGGCGATCCCCTCGATGCGGGCCCCGAACTTCCGACGGCGAAGAATTCCCAGACGGTTCTCAGACGCAGTGACGGGACTTTCGACATCACAATCTCGCGCACGGCAAAATCCGGCAACTGGCTCGCCATTCCCGATGCCGGCTCGTTCCAGCTGGTGCTGACGCTGCTCGATACGCCGGCTGCCGCCTCGACGGGCCTCTCCGGCCTTGCCATGCCGGTCATCGAGCAAATCGGATGTGGCGAATGAGCAAGCTTCTCTATGCCATCCTGACCGGTTTCTTCGGTGCAGTTCTCCTGCACATCATCATCATTCTCGGCGTGCCGCATTTCACCGGACGCGATGCCTATACGCGCGTGACTGCCGAGGGTGCTCCCTTCATCTTCCACCCGCTGTCGGCTCAGCCCGATGCGGTGGGACTGTCGAACCTTGATCCCTATCTCAGGGTCGCGGTCTGTCATTTCGACATCACCCGGCAGCCGCTATCCCTCATTGCCCTTGGCGGCGGCGTCGATTTCTGGTCGGTCGCGATCTACGACCGGGATGCCAACGAGGTCTTCTCGATGAACGACCGCACTTCGGTCGCCGGTGACCTCGATGTGCTGGTGGCGACGCCCGTGCAGGTGGCGCAGCTCAGGAAGACACCAATCGCAGCACTCGCCGAAACCATTCTCGTCGAACATCCCGGCATGGAAGGCTATGTGGTGCTGCGGGTACTTGCACCGCAGGCAAGCTATGAGGCCGATGCTCGGGCGTTTCTCGCCGATGCGGAATGCGTGCCGTTTACCGGGCGCTGATTAGTATCAGCCGATCGGCCCGTCGCTGAGCACGCTGCCCAAGCGAATGACCATCTTGCGATCGAAATGATGCGGACGGGCAAACATCCAGTCCAACGCCTGTGATGTCGACCAGGGACGCTTGTAGGGGCGCACGGATGTCAGCGCCTCGAAAACGTCGCAGACAGCACTCAGTTGCACCGGAAGGCTCAAATCCTTCCGCTTCAGGCCGAGCGGATAGCCGGAACCATCGAGAACCTCATGATGCAGGCGGCAGACGTCGAGAACGACTTGCGGGATCTCGGGATGGGACTTCAGAAGCTGATAGCCCGCCTCGGGATGGCTGCGAATAACGACACGCTCGCGGTCGGTGAGATTGCCGGGCTTGTTGAGGATGGCGTTCGGGATCAGCAATTTGCCGATATCATGCATCATGCCGGCAACGCCAAGGATACGCACCGCCTCATCATCCATCTGCAACGAGCGCCCGAGAAGCGTCATCAGGCCGCTGACGGCGAGCGAGTGGACATAGGTGGTCTCGTCCTTGCTCTTCAGACAAGATCACCTCGAGGGCGATCGCGGTGCTGTCGGACCAGAGTTCGCCATTGTCATCGGCAGCCCGTGACAGCTCGGACATATCGACGGAGCGGCCGGACACGATATCGCGGAGGCTGGAGCGCAGCACCTTCGCCTGCTGAAGAACTGTCCCGCGTACGGCCAGCTTTTTGGCGCGATCACCTGTCGTGGATTTGGCCGCTGGAGGAACGGCAGCGGGTTTGCGTCCGTCCAGATCGACACCAAGGCTGAGATTGATCGATACGTTGGTCGCAGAAGAGGCAAGGATTGCCGCGATGTCCTTGTCCGTTTTCAGGACGAAGCGGCGCCTGGGAAATTCCTGGGTGGGACAGGCGACGCTTTCGATGAACATTCCCTTGCGAATGCGATCCTTGGTAATATTCATCAGCATGATGATTTCGATCTGTCCCCGCAAGGCGCACCACAAGGGTGCGGACGTTCAGTGATGCGGGAGCCCGCACCTTCATGTTTTACCTTATGCTGTAAAAGCAATTTAAAAGCCGTGAAGCTTGTGCGCCCTGCAATCTTTTTCACGCAGACGTGAGGTCATGTCCTTGCGGCGCAAGGCGCGGCTGGCAGCCGGGCGTAACACGGCGCGCGGGCGCGGTGGGATGATCGTCTCGGGGGCGTTGATCGGCACAGGTCCGACACCGTCGCCAGCGAGCAAACCGCTTCAGCCGTGCAGACTACGGTTTCCTGCGCGGTATCAGAACGGCCGGCGATCGGGTCCGAAGACAGGCCCCTTCGGAGACGGCAGGGCCGGCAAGGTCGGGAGTTCCACCCGCGGCCATATGGCATTCGGATCCAACCGCTCGTAGCGGATGCCGGTGAAGAAGAGGATCTCCGCCTTGTGCTCACGTTTGCCTGCCGAACGGCGGGAGGGGTTCAGCCGGTCCGAAATCCTGATGATATCCGCCATGCTCGTCTCCTTTCGAGAAGAAAGATCGAGAGGGTCGAGAGGGTCATCTCGCCCTGCCCTCCTTCTACGAGGGCCGGCACAATCCGGTTCATGTTGCGGAAAGTCTCACACAAACCAGGGTCATCTGCGCCTTTCTCCGACGCGTTCCCCCTTGTCGCGGTTCACCCCACGAAACGGGGTACGCATATGCCTAATATCGGAAACATGCGGCGAATCATCTGACTTGACCATCCGCCTGTCCACAAGAAGCCATAGGTTAGTTAACAGCTTGCTAACAAATTCGTTCTAATCTGGTTCACATCTGTATTGCGTTGGAGTGGGTAGTCGTGAGCGAACAGTTCAGGGAGCTTGAAAGGCCGGCCGGCGCGCGGAACAAGGATGTCGTTCTGATGGCCACGGTCACGAGTTTCCAGGCGCTTTCCTTTCCCGGCAAGTCGGAACTCCGACAATTTGCCGAGCTGTTCCAGCCGCTGTTTGCCGGGTCTTCTGCCGAAGCGCGTCGCGAAGCGGTCGCGGCCCTCTCGCAAAGCCCGAACCTGCCGCTCTCGATCGCAGCCTTCATCGCCTCCCAGCCGATTTCGATCGCCGCCCCCTTTCTCGCCTCGTCGCCTGCATTGTCTGACGATATGCTGGTGATGATCGCCCGCACGCAGGGTGCCGATCATGCCCGGGCCATCGTCAAGCGTGAGCGCCTGTCGCCGACGGTCATCGACGCCCTGGTCTCGCTGCGCCACGCGCTGCCGCCTCGACCGGACAAGGTGAAGGCAGATCAGGCAAAGCCTGAGGTTCCGGCACCGACGGCGGCAAAGGCTCCGGCTTCTAGCTTCGACACGGTGATGGCCGATCTGGAAATGCGCGACCTGCCGGGCGCTGCGTCAACCGCTGTGTCCGAGCCTGCAGCGGAGAGCCGCGAAGAAGTGCTGCGCCAGACGATCAAACGCATGGCCTATCAGCAGCGGCCGCCTCGCAGTGACCGGCTTGGCCGACGCCAGGCGACACCGGTGCAGACCGCACTGCTCGTCCGCTTTGCCCGCACCCATGACGGCGGGTTCTTTGCCACGACGCTCGCCGACATGCTGACCTCGAGCCGCTGGCTTGCCGAGCGCATCCTGCTCGACATTTCCGGACGGCAGCTCGCAACGACGCTCGCCGGCGTTGCCATGGAGGATCGCGAGGCGATCTTCATCCTCGAACACATCTATCCGCATCTCGCGCGCCGCGAAAATGGTGCGAGCCGGGCGGAAGACCTCCTGTTCGGCCTTGACCCGGATCAGGCCGAAGCCCGGATCGACAGCTGGATCCGTGCCGATCGCTACACCTTCGCCGGCGAGGAGATGCCGGCCGAGGCGCGTGAGACAACGAGCCGCGAAAAGCCGAGCGCATCGACGATACCGACAGCTGCCAATCAGGCAGCCCCCAAGCGTCAGCCCGTCGGTGACGAACATGGGCGTCAGGTTCTCAGGGCACGCAAGCGTTAAGGGGCAGCTCTCAGGGCGAAGAGCGATGGTGGCCGGCTTGGCGCTATGGCGCGCGGACCTCATCCCAGCCCTGCGCTCTGCAACGCTCTCCTTCAAGGGGAGGATGGATGGCGAGGACGGGCGCTGCCGCTCAATTCGTCACATCCGTCAGCGCAAGATAGGTACCGAGATCCTCCACCTCGATCTCGACCAGCCAGAGATCGGTATCAAACTTCCGCTCGCGGGCGATCAGCGCCTCCACGACTTCCGGTTCAGCACGCACGAGGCGTGGCTCGAAGATCCGGTCGTCGCGTGTCTCGTCATCGATCATGGCTTGGGGGGCCGGGCCATAGAGCGTCTCCAGGCCATCACGGAAGCGCTGGCGCACGAAGATCGCACCCGAGGCCTCCGAACCCTTGGCAACGACCGCAGCATAGCCGCCGTCGGAGAAGACGCGACGGGTGAGTGCGGAGACGAAGATGTCGGAGCGGATGCGCATGGGAGCGGTTTAGGGGAATGCGGGGGCGGCGTCGAGGGTCAGGGTTCGTCGATCGGCTTGATCAATTGCGCAAATCGAGCGCCTGCCCCTTTGGCCTCGTTGAGGACCACATCAAAATCGTCCGGGGGATGGCCGCTGTCGAGCATGCTGATGAAGACCAAGTAGGCATCGGATCGACTGCCGTAGGCACGGAGCGTGTTCTCATCGTTCACCCAAACGAAGACGATAATCTTTCGGCTGCTGTCGAAGCGAAAGAACAGCCTGTATTGCTGGAAGAACTTCGCCCGGAACCAGTGTTTGCGGTGACTGCCCAGCGTATCACCCTGACGGAATTGCGGGGCTCCCGGATCGGCCGGAATATCGGTCGTCACGAGCTTGAGGATCGCGGCCAGCCGCTTCGAAGCATTCTTCTGGCGCCAAGTCTCCGGATCGCGGCGCTTTCGCGCTTCGACTTCGTCCGCAAGGGTCAGTAACTGATCGAGAAAAAGGGGGTGGGCATAGACGGCCCAGCCATTGGCCGTGAAGGGCGCGCCGAGCTCACTCATCTTCCGGCGACAGTGGCGCGTCGAGATCGACGGCGACATCTCCGACCAGTGCTCCGATCCGCTGCACCAGCGCTCCCTCCATCGGCATCAGCCGTTCGGGATGATCCATCACATCGCGTTCCAACAGATCCAGGAATGCGCCAAGAGCGGGATCGCGCTCTTCGGCCACAGCTTCGATATACACTCGGCCGCTCGAGTCCGTACGATAGCGGATCTGGTCGCCCTTACGCAGTTGCAACTGTTTTCGCACACCCGTCGGAACCGTGGTCTGGTACCGATCGGTCAGCTTCGAAAGCTCGTCAGGTCGCATCGTCATGGCCAGGCCCGTAGATAAGAAGGCCCAAAAGTAATGCATCTGCATTGCCTGCGCAAGCAAATGGTGAGAGCCGCTGAAGGAGCAGGCCGACACGCCGTGTCGGCTTGGGTTTCACTCGCTTAATCGCATGGCCATCTCAACACATCTTTGCCGACCGCAATCGGACGACTACACCTTCACCGCCAGCCTCAGCCCACCCCAATGCCGGCCGGCGACAAAAATCGGGGCGGAGATGTCCTTCATCAGGACGAAATTGCCGCCGCCCATGTCGCGGCGGTAGGTCTGGACGAGGAAGGGGGCGGTGGAGCGGCCGGCGGCGAGGCCGACGCGGTCGTTGAAGATGCGGCGGTTGCGGCAGTTGGCGGTGTTCCACACCGTGTCGCCGGGGCGCTGTGGCGCCGAGAACTTCTTGTTGTGGGTCGGCAGATAGCCGTTTTCATCGACCGCGGCGCAGAAGCCGATGCGCTCGGACGAGGCGGCGACAGGCTCGATGATCGAGGGGAGAACCTGGTCGGTGAATTCGGTAAACCCGGTCATCATCTGCACCGGGTCGGTGCCCGGGATCGGACGATAGTTGCGGTCGAAGAGATCGCTCGTTCGGATGCGGCCGCTGTCGACGGCATTCTGGAAGGCCTGCGAAATACGGGCGGCGACATCGACGGCGGTGTCGATCCAGTCGCTGTCGGCAGTGCGGATGCCGGCACTTGCGGTCAGCTGGATCAGGGTTTCCGACAGGGCCACCACCTTGTCGACGCGGCCTGCAGTCTGCTGCAGGTGGTGGTCTGACTGGCGGACTTCTGCGGACATGTCGCTGAGGGTTGCGACGAATTCCGAGCACTGGCGATCGACCTGATCGGTCGTCTGGGCCATGGCCGAGGAGCCGTCGAGAATGCGGGTGATGACCTGCTCCATCGCGGAGAAGGACTGGTTCATCGCCTGGGAGGTCTCGCGCACATCGCGGGCGCTGGCAGTCGCACCGCGGCCGGCCTCGGTCAGGCGGACAATCTTCTGGCGGATCTGATTAAGGGTTTCCTGGATGGCGCCGGTCGCCTGGGAGGTCTGGAGTGCCAAGGCGCGGACTTCAGCTGCAACGACGGCAAAGCCCTTGCCGGCCTCGCCTGCACGGGCAGCTTCGATCGCGGCATTGAGGGCGAGCAGGTTGGTCTGGCGGGCGATGGTGCCGATTTCTTCAGCGACCTTGTCGACTTCGGCGAGCGACTGCGAAAAGCTGCCGATCTCCGTGCCGATTTCCTCCGAGGTCTCAACCATGTGATCGATCTTGTCGACGGCGCCGGTCAGACGAGTCGCGCTGTCGGTCAGCATGCGACGGGCTTCGCCCGCGGTCTGATCCGTCTCGCGCAGAGTACTCGCGACATCGCGATTGGTTTCGGCGATCGACAGCGCTGTTCGGGTAATGCCGTCGAAAGTCACCGCATGGCGTTTGGAAATGCCGGCGACGTCCTGGATCGCTCCGGCGATATCGACGAGATCGACGCCGAGCGTCGAGGCCTCTTCTGCCAGACGCTGGACGATGCCGCGCAAAGTGGCCGCATCGATCTCCTGATGCCGCGGGGTCTCTGCCACATCCGGCTGGTGGTCATCATCGTAGCGCGCGTTCATCGCAGCAGTCATGGATCATCCTCCTCCAATTGACGGAGTGTAGGACTGGTATGATTAATGAGGCCTTTCGTTAGGGACTGCGAAAATTCACCTAGACGAAAGTACAGGGGAGCACCGATCGGATGCAATTTTCAGATGGGGCCGGAGCATCAAGGCGGGAGAGAGCCTGCATCCGGCAAGCTTCACGGCGCCAGCGGCATCCCATCCGTATCTGCCGCCCTGGACGGACTAGAGCCGCCGCCGCTGCAGAGTCAGGCTATCACAGGGCGCCGATGGACTTGAGCTTCTTCAGAACGGCTGCGCTCGGCTCGCCGGTTTCCGGCAGCTGATAGTGGCGCTCGAAGCGACGGATGGCAGCGCGCGTGTCTTCGCCCGGCACGCCGTCGATGCGGATGTTCTTGTAGGCCATGTTGGAGAGGCCGCGCTGGATCTCCATCACCAGACCCGGATCGAAATTCGCCTGCTGGACCGGCGGCGGGGCCGTCGGCTCGACGGTTTTCGGGGGAACCGGCTGGGTGGCGGTCACCGGACGTCGTGGGGCCGTCACCACCTGGTTTTCGGCGCTGCGGATCGCGGCGGCAACCGGGTCTTCGCCTGGCGCATCGACATCCATAACCGGGCGCTGTGCCGGGACGGCGGCGGTGATGCCGCGGTCGAGGGTGAGCGCTGCCAGGAGTTCCGGCGTAACGAGGCCATTTGCTTCCATGCCGACGGTTTTCTGGAAGATGGCAATCGCGGTTTCGGTGCGCGGCCCGATTACGCCGTCTGCCTCGCCGTCATAGAGACCGCGGCGCAGGAGTTCACCCTGAACCTCGCGAATGAGGCCGGCCGTCTCCGCGGCATTGGCGGGAAGGCTGGTAGGCGTCGGAGCGGTTGATGTCGCTGTTTGGGCCGGTGCCTGAGCCGGACGGGCTTCGGTCGGATTCGAGGGTGTCGTTTCGTTGCCCGGCCTTTCGCGTTCGATGCGGAAGGTGGTGACGTTGTCCGCGTCCTGTTCGCTGAGTAGCGGGCTGCGCGGCGTGCCCGCAAGGGCAGTAAAGTCGGCAGCGTCACGGGTGCGCAGGAATGGCGAGGGATGCTGGCCCGGCTGATACCAGAGGGCATTGGCGGCGATCGTTCCGAAGACAAGCGTAAAGCAGAAAGCGCCACCCACGGCACGCGGATGACGGCCGGCAAGCCGCGCAAGGGCGCCAGCGCCCGTCGAGAGAACCAGGAGGACCTTCGAGCCCGCCTTCTTCTTCTCAGGCGATTTTCGCTTTCGCTTCGTCATGCGCCGGTGCTTTCCCACCCCTTGTCAGTTCACTCCCCGTCTCGGCAAGGCGCGGCGGGAATTCGACCATGTTCGTTTCACCGGCAGCCCTGGCGCCCGAACCGTCTGCCGGCAGCGTCACCATGACCACGGTGCCCTCGCCAGCGCGGCTTTCGATCCTGAAAGTACCGCCATGGAGAGCCGTCAATCCCTTTACCAGCGAAAGGCCGAGGCCGGAACCCTCGTAGTTGCGATTGAGATCGTTCTGCACTTGTGTAAACGGACGACCGAGCAGAGCCATCTTTTCCGGCGCGATGCCGATACCGGTATCGCTGATGCTGATCGTGACTTCGTTGCCCTGTCTTGCGGCATCGATGTTCACGGCGCCACCGGCATCGGTGAACTTGATGGCATTGCCGACGAGGTTGATGACGATCTGGCGCAGCGCCCGGCCATCGGCCGAGATCTCGCCCAAGCCCCGGGGCAGGCGGCTTGTCAGCTTGACGCCCTTGGTCTGGGCCTGCAGCGAAAGCATGCGTTCGCATTCGGTCAGCGACTGCGCGAGATCGACGTCCTCAAGCATCAGTTCGTAGCGGCCTGCTTCGATCTTCGACATGTCGAGCATGGTGTTGACGACAGAGAGCAGGTGGGCGCCGGACTGGCGGATCAGCTGGACATATTCGCGCTGGCGGTCGTTTTCGAGCTTGCCGAAATACTCGCCGATCAGAATGTCGGAGAAACCGAGGATCGCATTGAGCGGCGTGCGCATCTCATGGCTGACGGCAGCGAGGAAGCGGCTCTTGATCTCATGCGCGGCGCTTGCCTCTTCTTCCTTGCGGGCCACTTCGTCGCGCATCAGCATCTCGCCTTCGATGTCGAGCATCTGGGCGCGGACACCGGCAAGCGTGCCATCGTCTGCGCGGACGGCGGTCATGTCGAGACGGACATTGAGGAACTGGGCCTGATCGAGTCCGATGACCGGACGGTCGAGCCTCAGATCGGTCACGACGACATCGGCACCGAGGCGCAGTTCGTCGAGCGCCTGGACGAAGGCCAGACGGTCGGAGACATGCACCTGCTCGACAAAGGCACGCGACAGCGGCTCGCGCAGGAAAGACAGGAACATCTGGCGGTCGCGACCACCGGCCGCGCGGACGATGCCCGTCGCGTCGAGCGTCAAGAACAGGCCTGGGCAATATTCGTAAGGGTCGGCCATGGTGGTGGCGAGGGCCGTCTCGGCCTCGTCTCGCTCGTTTCCGAGGCGAAGGCCCGAGACCAGCGCCAGAGCTGCGAGCAGATAAAGAGCGGTAACGAGGGCAAAGCCGATCGGCAGGCCGGTCGCGACGCCAAAGACCAGAGTGAGGATGGCGGGCACGGCGACGAGCGCAGGCAGAACCGCAAGGGTCAGGCGGCGCAAGGCAACGATCTCGGCCCGCTCGACCGGACGGCCTACGGCATGACGCACGAGCAGACGGGCCAGAAGCCCGTCCATCCTCACCGTCAATGCAGCCGACATTTTACGCAATACAACCACGCCAGAAATCCGCGACCGGTTCATCTGATTTATGGGTCTGAAGATAGGCCGACGCGCTTAAGGAATAGATAAGGCAGAGCCCCGGAAGGGCCCCTGCTCAGCCGTTCTGACCCGAAACAGGACAGCAGAATGAGGCTTTCCAAATCATGGTTAACGGGGCGTAAGCACTGAAATCATTCAAGTTTTCCGATGGATGTTAACATTTGTGTCGGCGCCACCGGGCCAAAAGCGGTGGATTGCGGGGACCAGCGCCACATTTATGCTTAACGGTGACCTCTAAACTTTTAGCGACCCGTCCCGAAATGGGCAGATCACTCAAATTTTAGTCGAATTCGCATCAAAACCGACCGGCTTTCGCAAATCGATTTTGGCGAATCAAACCTAGGGTGGAATTCACGAGTTCGGGGAGAAACCCGGACCGTTCCGGCAAAGACCGGCAACAGGGATTTGGTGAAGACCATGTGGTTTCTGATCAAGGGAACTTTTTATTGCACCGCGACGCTTGTCGCGTTGTCCTTCCTCGCAGCACCGCCTGCAGAGGAAAAGGATGGCGCAAGCTTCGACATGGGTGCCGCCATCACTGCCGCGAGCGGCGCCTATGAGTATGTCACCTCGCTCTGCGTCGAGAAGCCCGAGGTCTGCGAAAAGGGTGCCCAGACTTTTCAGGCGCTCGGTCAGCGGGCCCGCGAAGGCGCGCTCGTCGCCTATCAGCTGCTCGACCAGCAGTTTACCGACGAGGGCACGGCCGTCGTCGCCGACGAGGTCCAGGCGCCGAAGAGTGGCGCAGTCGAGATCGTCAGCCCTCAGGTCGAAACACCTCGGCTCGTCAGTGCCGACACCGAAGCGCCCGTCATCACCGGCACGGTGACACCGACCGAACGGCCGAGGCATCTGCCGAAACCCTACCAGCCGCCGAAGCCCTGAGAGCTTGAGGCGCATGACCGACGCTCACGCGGTCATCTGACGAATTCCGGGGCGGACAGCCGCCCCTCCCCGCCTTGCAGCCGGCCCTGCCATGGACCGGATGCCTGTCTGCCTGTCCCTGACTGAATTCGGCATTTGCCGGGCCGCGTGGCGCAAGCTGCGCGGCTTTTCTTTTTCGGCCCATGGCCGCCATTGAGGCGTCCGGACATTTGTCTTACATTGTCTTGCGGAAATGAGGAGAGCACGATGCCGACAAGCAAAGCGACTGAATCCGTCACGCTTCGTATACCGACCGAAGTCCTCCGGGATATTGACAGGATTGCGGAAGCGACCGAGCGCTCGCGCAGCTACATCATTCTGCGCGCCATGAGGGGATATCTCCTCAGCGAGGGAGCAGACGTGCTTGCTGCCATCGAAGGACGCGCAGAGATCGACGCCGGAGAGCACGAAGATTTCGACGCCGTGCTTGCCGAGATGGACCGTATCATCGGCGGAAAGGTAGCATGAAAACCATCCGGCTTTCGCGCAAGGCCGCCGATTACATCCGCCAGGAAAGCGCTTACCTGAAGGACCGCAGCCCAGCTGCGGCACGCACGTTTGCTCTTGCCATGAGGCGGGCGCGCAGCCTGCTGCAGGATTTCCCGGAAGCGGGCAACACGCTGCACGGGCTGCAGATCGCCGGATTTCGCACGCTTGTGGTGGACAACTATCTCATCGACTACCGCGCCGATGACGAGACCGTGGACATCGTCACCATTCGACATGGTCGCATGCAGCAGCCCATGCCCGATATCGACGACGCGGACACCAGCGACGACATGTGACGACATGTGACGACGTTGCTCCCAAACCTATCCACCAGAAAGCTTTCATTGCCGCAGGCGGTTCAAAAGCGTCGGCGTCTCAACTATATCGGTCCGACATAACAAGCGGGTGCAGCATGGCTAATTTGAACGAGATGATCGACGACTTCGGCTTCCTGGACGATTGGGAGGACCGGATGCGCTACGTCATCGAGCTCGGCAAGGCGCTACCGGATCTGCCCGACAGCGAGAAGTCCGCCGAAAACAAGGTGCAGGGCTGCGCCAGCCAGGTCTGGCTCTCGGTGTCAGCTGGCAATGGCGCCGATCCTGAGATGACCTTTCGCGGTGACAGCGACGCCTTCATCGTGCGCGGTCTCGTTGCGATCGTGCTTTCAGCCTATTCCGGCAAGAAGGCATCGGAGGTGGTCAGCTTCGATGCGCTCGACCTTTTCAAGCAACTCGGCCTTCTCGAACACCTGACGGCGCAGCGCGCCAACGGCTTGCGTTCAATGATCCAGCGGATCCGCGAAGAGGCGGCGCGTCGGCTGGTGTGAACTTCAAGACTCAACCCATCTCCGGACGAAATCCCTCGTCGCCCCAGTGGCGGGTGCTGGGCCGGGCGGGCGGCGGGGCATAGTGGCGGGCGAGCGACAGCAAGGCGGTGCGCAGCATCAGCTTGGCGGAACGGGCCGGCCACTGGCGCTCATGTTCGACCGTTTCCAGACCCTTGCCGAAACAGCAGACATCGAGCGCCACACCTGAGAGCTCCGGCCCCATGGCCTCGACGGCACGATTGACGCGGTTGCGGGCCGAGAGCGTCGCATCGGCAAGATCGACCGCCGGCGGGGGTGCGCCCTTGTTGCGGGTCGAGAGCCGCGGCTGCCAGCTGGCGGTGACGCGCGGCTGCAGGCCGGCAAAGTCGAAATCCGCTGCCAGCCGCTCGCCCGCAGCAACGGCCTCCTCCGACAGAAACGGACGTCCGTCCTTCTCCTTCAGGCGCAGCAGGGGAAAGAGCGGCAATTCCTGCAGATTGCGGCGGACCGCCTGACGACCCTGCGGCAACTCGAGAGTAGCAACTTCGACCGTGCGGTGCTGGGCGGCATGCGCCTCCTCGGGCAGGTCGCAGAGATCGCGGCGCAGCCAGGCTGCGGTCTCGGGTGTATGCACCAAACCGTCCGGCGTCTGGCGGAGCAGACCGTCGGCCACGAGACGGGCGAGAAGGTTGAATGCGGCATCACCGGTCGTTTTTGACCCCGCGCAGTCGGTCGTGCCTTGCGGATTCGTGGCGGGCTTCAATGGACCAGCCAGGGCTCGACGGAGGATCTGGCGAATCTGTTTTCGTTCGTTGCGCGTCATGATCTGCCCTCTCCTTCAGATGCGCTTGCCGGCGATGAGATGGACTGCGCTTGCCATGCGCTCGACGATCGCGACAAAGGTGTCGTAGGCGCGGTCGTCGCGGCGGTCCTCGACCATGCGGCAGGCATGGCCAACCGTGCTGCGATCGCGGCCGAAGGCCTGAGCCACCTCCCCCATCGGCATCGAATAGGCGACGTGGCAGACATACATCGCCACCTGGCGGACATGGCTCGTGGCCCGGCGGCCGGGCTCCTGATCATGCTCGAGGCCCGTGGCCCGCAGCAGTTCTTCGGTCAATTGCCGGACGATCATGCAGAGCAGCCGCCGCTCCGGCGTCAGCGGACGGTCGGGAAGATCGTCCGCCTCGGTTGCGGGCGGCCATTCGACAGAGGGCGCAAAGGGAAGTGTCTCAGATGGTGGGATCAAGGCGTCGTCAGGTCTCATGGCTCACTCCGCTCAAAGGATTTTATTCCTATTTAAGCTAGCAGAGCTCGAGAGAATGTGAACCCCATGATTTTAGGGGCATCGAGATCTCCTCCAGTTTCGAAAAGAGGATCGTCTAAGCAAGGTGCGTGGCGAGCCATCGATAAATAAGGATCTTTTCCTATTCAGCGATATAAAAAAGGCCGGTCGCGGGACCGGCCTGATCTTGCTCGCGTTGCGAGATATAAAAAAGGGCTTACTTGGCGCGCTTGCGACGCTGGCCGAGGCCCATTTCCTTGGCGAGGCGCGAGCGCGCTTCTGCATAGGCCGGAGCGACCATCGGGTAGTCGGCCGGCAGGCCCCACTTCTCGCGGTATTCTTCCGGGGTCATGTTGTAGTGGGTCATCAGGTGTCGCTTCAGCGACTTGAACTTCTGTCCGTCTTCGAGGCAGATCAGATAGTCATCCTCGATCGACTTGCGGATCGGAACCGGCGGCTTCGGCTTTTCAACGACGACGGGGGCCGGAGTCGGCGAAGCGGTGTTGTTCAGGGCCATATGCACATCGGCAATCAGATTGGTCAGATCGCTGACCTGGACGACGTGATTGCTGACATAGGCAGAGACGATGTCAGCGGTCAGTTCGACCAGCAACTGCTGGCTTGGACCCTGCTGGGTTTCAGTCATTCAATTCTCCTGTTCAGATCCCTGAGGGGCCACCGCCCCTGCAGACAATAGTTTAACTAGCTTCCCGATCCGGTCGGACAGGGAAGGTGAAAGACACCCCCATGAAGATCACTAATTTGCCGGGTCGGCCCCAAACCGTCCGGCATTTCGCTACGCAGAATTCAGCCAAGATCACGTTTAGACTTGCCAATAGCTGGCAGTTCACTTCGCCGGATACCGCGAACGCAACAGATCAGCGCTCTCAAGAGTGAATTAACACCCCTGCGGCAAATGTCCACATCATATTTCTACTAGATTTGACGGGTATAAAACTTTTCTATTCGCCGATCCGGCATTTTGCACTGAGCAACGTCGCTAGGATTTCAATAGAGACGCTTACTCAACCGGGAATATGGGCCGTTTCATTATGGCATCATATCGTCACGTACCGATGCGGAAGACAGCTTGTAGCCGACTTTGTGGGCCGCACGGGCAAGCAGATGGGCTGAGATCGGGGCGGTCAGGACGAAAAAGATGATGCCGGCTAGGGCACGACCGAAGGTCGCGACATCGGCCGCATGCAGACCAACGGCCAAGAGCAAAAGGCCCGAACCGACCGTGCCGGCCTTCGAGGCAGAATGCATGCGGGTGTAGAGATCCGGCAGGCGATTGAGGCCGATCGCGGCGATCAGGGAGAAGAGAGCGCCGCCGATGGTCAAAACGGCAACGGCGATGGCTGCGAGAAGCGAGATCATTTTGCCTCCTTGCCGAGTGGTGCGGCCGGTTTGCTTGCCTTGACGTTCTTGGCCGTCTTTGTCTTTGCCGGCTTCGCCGGTCCGCGGCCGCCCTCGACCTTCTCCCCCTCCCCGACACAGCCGCGCGCCAGAATGAAGCGGGCAAAGGCGACGGTCGCCAGAAAGCCGACGAGACCGAGCGCAATCGCGATATCGATATAAAGCGTATAGCCGGTCCTGAGCGCAATGACGGCGATGAAGCCGATGACGATGCCGACCAGCATGTCGAGGGCGATGACGCGGTCCGGAAGGGTCGGACCGACGACGACACGGTAGACCGTCAGGAGCAGCGCAATCACGAGGATGACGATGGCGGCGACAGAGGCATATTCGACGATGAGTTCAGCGGTCATCAGGCGAAAGCCTCCATGATCTTCTTTTCGAAGCCCTCGGCAATGTCACGGCGGGCAGCCTCGACATCCGAGCAGTCAATCGCGTGAATGTAGAGGGTTGTGCGGTCCTCGGAAACGTCAACGGAGAGCGTGCCTGGGGTCAGCGTGATAAGATTGGCGAGCAGCGAGATTTCCCAATCGCTTTTCACCATCAATGGATAGGCGAAGATGCCGGGCTTCAGGTCCATCTTCGGTCTCAGCACGAGGGTTGCGACACGCCAAGCGGACTTGGCGAGTTCAACGAGGAACAGCAGGACCAGCGCCAGCACGCGGCGGAAGCGGCTCGTATAGTCGCGACCGACGAAACGCTCGCGCAGCAGGTAGAGCGTCAAAAGCGAGATGACGAAGCCGAAGATCAGATTGGGGACCGTGAAGCTGCCGGAGACGGTGGCCCAGATCACCGCCATCAGGATGCTGAGTGCATAAAGGCTCATCGGGCAACTCCTTCAGGAAAGACGGAGCGGATATAGGCGGTCGGATCCGACAGACCGGCGGCGGCCTGTTGCGTGGCAACGATCAGGCTGTCCGGGAAGAGGCCGAACCAGACCACGAAAGCGGTCAGAATGACAATCGGCGTGAAACGCCAGCGCAGCGCACCCGCCGACGCCTGGGCAGGAACTGAATGTTCGCTACCGGCGGCGGTGACCGGGCGCCAGAAGGAGAAAAGGAAGACGCGGCCAAAGGCGATCGTCGTCAGGAAGCCGGAGACGAGCACGGAAGCGGCCAGCCACCAGGCACCGATGTCGATGGAGGCCTTGACGAGCAGCGCCTTGGGCCAGAAGCCGGAGAAGGGCGGAAGACCGCTTGCGGCGAAGAACAGCGCAAGGGTGATCGCGGCGAAGGCTGGCGCTGCGGTCCAAAGGCCGGCGACACGATCGAGGCGGAAACTGCCACCGATGCGGCCGATCTCACCGGCGACCAGATAGAGCGCCGTCATCAGGAGGATCGAGTGCAGCGCATAGAAGATTGCAGCACCGACTGCAACGTCGCCGCCGATCGCTATACCCGCCATCATGTTGCCGATGCCGGCAACGACCACGAAACCGAGGAAGCGGCGGATATCATTCTGGGCGAGTGCGCCGATCGCGCCGAAGATCATGGTGAGCGCTGCGACGATCGCAATCACGAGGCTCAAGGCCTCGCGCTCGACGGGGAAGAGCATGACCACGACGCGGAACAGGGCGTAGATGCCGACCTTTGTGAGCAGGCCGGCAAACAGCGCCGACACCACGACGCGCGGCGTATGATAGGAGGCCGGCAGCCAGAAATTCACCGGGAAGGCTGCGGCCTTCATCGAGAAGGCCAGGATGAACAGCGCCGTCAGTGTCATCAGCGGCGCGGTTTCGGCATACTGCGGAACCTTCACGGCGATGTCGGCCATGTTGAGCGTGCCGAAGATGGCGTAGAGATAGCCGACGGCAATCAGGAAGAGCGTCGTCGCCATCAGGTTGAGGACGGCATATTTCAGCGCGCCGTCGATCTGTTCGCGCTCGGAGCCGAGGATCAGGAGACCGAAGGAAGAGATTAGCAGAACTTCGAACCAGACATAGAGGTTGAAGATATCACCGGTCAGGAAGGCACCGCAGACGCCGGCCATCAGCAGCATTAGAAGCGGGTAGAAGCCATAGCGGCGACCGCTGTTGTTGATCTCTACATGGGCGTAAAGCGCGCCGCAGAAGGCAACGATGGCGGCGGACAGTGCCAGCAAAGCACCGGAAAGGTCGACGGTGATGGCGATGCCGAAGGGCGGCAGCCAGCGGCCCATCATCATGGTCAGGGGGCCATCGGCCATGACCTTGGCGAGCAGCAGCCCATTGTTGAGGACGAGCAGCGCCAGACCGGTCAACGCCACCGGCGGATGCCAGTGGGTCCGATGGCGGATCATCATCAGGATCGCGCCGAAGGCGATGCAGAGCGCCATGGGCATGACCGCGAGCCAGTCGGCAGCCGTCATCGGCTCCATGACATAGGCGGCGGCGTAGTCGGCAGGGGTCGTTGTGGGGGCAGCCATGTGGTCCTCGTGTCTCCCGCTCAGTAGCCGCTCGGCGGCAGCGGCTCGTCCATCGGCTCGGCGACACGCATTTCACCCGTGTCGTCGGTGCCTAGGTCCTGATAGGCGCGATAGCTCAGCACCAACAGGAAGCAGAAGAAGGAGAAGGAAATGACGATCGCCGTCAGGATGAGGGCCTGCGGCAGCGGATTGGCGGTTCCAGCCGGCAACACGTCGACGCCGCCCGGAATGATCGGCGGAATGGACGGGGTCAGACGACCGGCGGTGAAGAGCAGCATGTTGACGGCATTGCCAAGCAGCACGATACCCAGCAGGATGCGGACAATCTTTTTCGACAGCATCAAATAGACGGCGGCGGCAAAGAAAATACCGACGACGAGCGAGAAGATGACTTCCATCAGCCGTCATCCCTTTCTTCGAGTGCAAGCGCGATCGAGGCGAAGGTGCCGACGACCACGAGATAGACGCCGATATCGAAGGAAATCACCGTGGCGAGCGGCACTTCGACACCGAACAGGCTCGGATAGACCCAGATCCCGCTCATGAAAGGGTAACCGAGCGGCGCGGAAATGAAGCCGGACAGGGTCGAGATCAGCAGACCGAAGCCGGCGATCGACATCGGATGGAAAACCATGGCGCGACGTACGGCCTGGACGCCGAAGGCGATGCCGTACATGGCAAAGGCGGCAGCGCCGATCAGCCCGCCGATGAAGCCGCCGCCCGGCTCATTGTGGCCGCGCAACAGGACGAAGATCGAAAAGACCAGCATCAGCGCAGTGAGGAAGGGCGCAAAGGTGCGGAAGATCAGGGTGTTCATGAGCGCTTGCCACCTTTCGTCTTGGACGGACGCACGACTTCGGCAGAGGCGCCCGGCGACGCCATGGCCGGCGCTGCCGGAGCGCCACCGACCCGGATGCGGATCAGCGCCAGGATGGAGAGACCGGTGATCATCACGACGGCGATCTCACCCAGCGTATCGACGCCGCGATAGTCGACGATGATGACGTTCACGACATTGGCGCCGTGGGCGATGATCTTGGAATGCTCGCCAAAGAAGGCCGACAGCGAACCATCGAAGGGACCCGATGTCGATGCCACCAGCATCAGGCCGAAGCCGAGACCGCAGGCAATTGCCAGAGAACCATCGAACAGGCGCGCCGCCATAGGCCGATGGTCGGCGAGCGACAGTCTAAGACGGGTCATGACGAGCGCCAGAATGATGACCGAGAGTGTTTCGACCATGAACTGGGTGAAGGAGAGGTCCGGTGCGCCATACAGCAGGAAGATGACGGCGATGGCAAAGCCCTGGATGCCGAGGCAGACAATGGCAGTCAGGCGATCATTGGCGCTGAGCACGGCAATAACGCCGATGACCGCGATCACCAGGATCGCCATTTCGTGCAGATCGATTTCCGACGGCAGGGCAAGCGCAGTCGGCAATTCGCCGAACATCAGCGGCGTCGCCAGAAGCACGACCGCGACGAAAATGAAGGACAGCGTGACATAGGTTTCAAGCCGGCCGTTCTGGACGAAGCGCGTAACGCTGGTCGAGAAACGCACGAGGCCGGAGATGAAATGGTCGAAGCCGCGGTCGGGGCTGAGCCCAAGGCCCGTGACGAGGCGATCGACCGATGCCCTCAGACGCTCGAGACCAAGATAGAGCACGAGGCCGATCAGCACCGTGAGCACGGAGAGAGCGAGGGCGGCACCGAGGGAGGGAATGAGGCCGATGGTCACCGTCTGCGTTTCGCCATCGACGGCGCTTGCCATGGGCGACGAGATGAAACGATGGGCAAGGCCGGAGAAGAGCGCGCCGCCAAGCGACAGGAGGGCGAGCGTCAGCGGCCCGATCCAGAGAAGCACCGGGCCCTCATGGGCGTGTTTCGGCGTCGGGCCTTCCTTGCCGATGAAGGGTTTCAGGCCGACGGCAAAGGCGATGACGAACATCAGCGCATTGCCGATGACGGCAACGGCCGTGAAGAGGATGGCGCGCGGATCGGAGCCTGCCAGGGCATAATAGATCTCTTCCTTGGCGAGGAAGCCGAAGAGCGGCGGCAGGCCTGCCATTGAAACGCCGGAGAGAATGGCGGCGGCAAAGGTGATCGGCATCAGCTTACCAAGGCCACCCAGCTTCGTGATGTCACGCGTGCCGGCCTCGTGGTCGATGGCGCCAGCGACCATGAAGAGGGCGCCCTTGAACAGCGAGTGGGCGACGAGATAGAGCACCGCCGCCTCGACCGCATGTTCGGTGTCGAAGCCTGTCAGCATGACGAGCAGGCCGAGCGAGGCGACCGTCGTATAGGCGAGCATCAACTTCAGATCCGTCTGACGGACGGCGAGCACGGAGCCGACGATCAGCGTGATGCCGCCGAAGAAGGGCAGCAGGATTTCCCAGGCGGGCGTTTCGCCCATGACTGGGTTCAAGCGCATCAAGAGATAGACGCCGGCCTTCACCATGGTTGCCGAATGCAGATAGGCGGAGACCGGGGTCGGCGCTTCCATGGCGTTTGGCAGCCAGAAATGGAAGGGGAACTGGGCTGACTTGGTAAAGGCGCCGCCGAGCACGAGCAGCAGAGCTGCAAGATAGAAGGGACTTTCGCGCAACGTATCGCCGGTGGAGAGCAGAAGCGAGAGCTGGCTGACGCCGGTGATGTTCCAGATGAAGATCATGCCGGCCAAGAGGATGAGGCCACCGCCGCCTGTGACGACCAGTGCCTGCAAGGCTGCCCGGCGCGAGGCCTCGCGGCTGTGGTCGAAGCCGATCAGCAGGAAGGAGGTGATCGAGGTCAACTCCCAGAACACGAAGAGCATCAGGAAGCTGTCGGAAACGACGAGGCCGAGCATGGCGCCCATGAAGAGCAGAATGAAACCGATGAAGCGACCCTGCTGCGGATGGCCCTTCATGTAGCCGCCGGCATAGAGCACGATCAGCGTGCCGATACCGGTGATCAGAAGCGCGAAGGTGAGCGACAACCCGTCGATGAACCAGGAGAAGGAGAGGTTCAGGCTCGGCACCCAGGCATAACCGCCAGTCACCCGCTCGCCATTGGCGATCTCGGGCAGGAAGCCGGCGAAATGGGCAAAGGCGAGCGCCGGTGCCAGCGCCAGGACCCAGGCGCCGTTTGCACCGAGACGGGAGACGATCCACGGCGCCAATACGGCGGCGGCAAACGGCAACAGCATGGCGACCCAGGTCATGTCGCTCGTCATCTCAGGCATTCCATCTCCCCGTGGGCAACGATCAGCGCTTGATCATCAGTCGATACAAGGTGGCACGTGTTAGGACAAGCCAACCTTTGTCTCAAGCGAAAACGGAGCTTTATCCCTTCACGGACGCGTCAACCCACAATTCTGTGAGATCGCAGTGAGGGAGTTCAGTTTCTCGTGAAAGAATTGCGAGGGGCTTACGACCAAAGCTCAGTACCCGACAATTGCCGCCGTGCCTCCGGCTCCCTATCTAACATGCAACACCAGCGAGGCTTTGCCCAGCCCCGCGCTTGGCCAAGGAGATCATCATGACCGCTTCCACGACCGCCCCGAAGATCGTCAAGTCGGATGCCGAATGGCGCGACCAGCTGACACCGGAGCAATACCGGATTCTGCGCGAGCACGGCACCGAGCGCGCCTTTACCGGGCCCTATTGGGACAATTTCGACAAGGGCCTTTACAGTTGTGCGGCCTGCGACGAGCCGCTCTTCGTCTCCGACACCAAGTTCGATGCCGGTTGCGGCTGGCCGAGCTATTTCGAGCCGGTAAAGCCGGATGCCGTGACCGAACACCGCGACGTGTCCTATGGCATGATCCGCACCGAAATCCGCTGCGCCAATTGCGGCGGGCATCTGGGTCACGTGTTTCCCGACGGCCCGAAGCCGACGGGCTTGCGCTACTGCATCAACGGCCATTCGATGGTGTTCACGCCGATCGAGTGATCGGCAGGAGAAGTGCTGGAAGTCGCGCTCGGCCGAACAGCCGGGCGGCTTCCGTTGCGGCGGGGCCGCTCTGCGCGGCAGACAATGACCCGAGCGAGACCAGCTTGAAGACAAAGATCATTCTCCTACTCGGCGTCGTTGCCGTTGCCACCGTTATCGGCGTGTCGGCCCTCAGGTTCATCGGAGGCGAAGCCGAGGCGACGGCATCACTGCCGCGAAAACACTGCGCCGTAATCGGTTGCGCCATCCAGTGAATGGCCGCCCCAGCGGCCGGCAGATCGGTTGACGCGCGACACTGCCTTTCTTGGCTGTGGAAAGGCAGAAGCTAAAGCCCCGGTTGCAATCTTTGTGTTTGACGGGCAACCGCGATGATGGAACCCCATTCGGGTCAACAACCTGGGGGTTTACCATGCATACCAAACTCGCGGCCGTTCTCGGTCTCACCGCCGTGCTTTCATCCTGCGCCAGCAAACCGCGGGACATCGAAGCGGCCTATGTCTCGCCGACGCTCTATGAAAGCCTGTCCTGTGACCGTTTGCGCGAAGAGGCAACCGCCGTTTCAGCTCGTGCCGTTGCGGCAAGTGGGGTGCAGCAGAAGAAGGCCGACAATGATGCGGTTGCCGTCGGGGTTGGTCTCGTCCTCTTCTGGCCGGCACTGTTCTTCGCCAAGGGCGACGGCGCTTCTGCAGCAGAAGTCGCGCGGCTGAAGGGCGAGATGAAGGCGATCGAGGCTGCCTCGATCAAGAACAATTGCGGCATCCGTTTCGAAGACCCGACCGCGAAGCCGGCGGCCAAGAAGGCCTGACGGAGACAGCCACCCTCCCCGTTTCGGGGTGGGTCGGCCCTCTGGGGGCTGGCAGGGGCGGATCTCGTCACATCGCGCCGTACCCTTCTGATGGCTAGCCATCTCGTGATATCTTGATGGCAGGCCGCACGAAGGCTATGCTGACGCAGCTTAGGAGATCGCCCATGGCCGAACCGCAACTGTCCGTTCGAAGCGCCCGCGCCCGGGATCTTGCCCATCGGCTGGCGCGCCGCGAAAACCGCTCGATTGCCGACATCGTCGAACGCGCGCTGGAAGCCTATGAGACCCAGCAGACGGGCCGCGAGCCGGCTGCGGATTTCTATCGCCGTATTGGCGCACAGTCAGCGCTCGACATCGATCTCGACACCTCCATCCGAGCCGATCGCAAGGCGCATGAAGGACCGGAGCTTTGATTTTTCTCGACACGAATGTCGTCTCGGAAACCTTCAAGAAAGAACCCAGCGAGGCGGTGATCGCCTGGCTCATCCGCCATGATGCCGAGCTTGCCCTGTCGAGCATCGTAATTGGCGAGATGGCCTATGGAATTGCCAAGATCCGTGACGACGAAAGGGCGCCACGACTCGAGCGCTCCCTGCAAGACTGGCGGAGACGGTTCGCCGGGCGCATTTATGGCTTCGATGAAGAGGCCGCTCTTACCTATGGCGAGATCATGGGAGATGCGAGACGACGGGGGCACCCGATGTCTGCGCCTGATGGCATGATCGCGGCCATTGCCAAGACCAAAGATGCGGCCCTGGCGACCCGCAATGTCACCGATTTTCAGCATTGCGGGCTCTCTCTCATCAATCCTTGGGAATTCTGAGACCACCAGAACGGCTCGACCGCCGTAGCCTCACTCAGCCCCTCGCCGCCAGCGCCTTCAGGCACTGCTCGAAGGCGGTCAGATCGGTGAAGAGCTTTTCGGGTTCCGCCGCATGGACGGCCACCGGGCCGCCACGGCGCTCGACGCCGCCTTGCAGCATGAGATTCTCGATCATGTCGAAATCTTCAAGCGGGTGGCCATCCGGCCCGCGCATGCGGCCTTCGGCGTCCCGGCTCAGTTGGCCGTCATACCAGGCGAGTGTGCGCTGGTAGTGGGTCTCTGCGACATTGGTGTAGCAGGCGACGATCTTGCCGGCGCCGCACATGTAGCCGAGCTCGAAGACCGTGCCCGGATCAGCCGCGATGCCGCGAAAGGGGGTCAGGTTGGCGATCACGCCATCGGCGCGGTTCATGAAGCTCTCGTCGATCTCCGAAATGTTGAGCCCGAACTGGCGCTTCGTTGGGGCCGGCGGAATGGCGAGATCTCCGGGGCAGATCGGCTCGAAGCCGTAGGCGCGCGTCATCGCGGCCTTTTCGTCGAGCACTGCGCGGGCATTGGGGAGGAAGACTTCGGGGCCGGCGAGGTAGAGTTTCAAGGGAGAGGGCATTGATGACGGACAACCTTGGGGCGTGGCGGGAGGAACCTCATGAGGATCAGGCCTTATCGTTGCAAGCAAGTGTATCCAGGCCTTGTTCACAGGTGATCGCGAATCCGACCGTCAACTCATCGGACGCGAGGCTCACACAAGGATAGGGCGAAATAGTCATTGCGATTTCGTGCGCAAACACTGCACCCATTTGCTCATCGCCGCTGGGAAAGCCGCTTGGCACGCAAGTCTTACCCTGGAGAGGCACATGAGCAATTACAGCGACCATATAGACGAAAACGTGTTGAAGACCTGGTTCTCGTCAAAGACCATCGCGGATCCGCAACTCACCCGGTTCATCAACACCAACCATCTGCCACGGATCAAGCCGTCCTTTAAGGATGTCTGCAACAGGCTATTCGGATGTGACAATCCCTATCACGCCTACAAGCCGGAACTGCTTCCGGCACCGATGCCCTACAAGGCCCATATAGGAGAAAAGACTCTCGGCGCGATCGAGGCGCAGCTCGGTCGCAAGCCGACATTCGCCATCGAAGTCGGGAGCTTCATCGGCAGCAGCGCATCGATTATCGGTGCATGGATGCGTGGGCACGGCGGAGCGCTGATGTGCGTCGACACCTGGTGCGGCGATATCAACATGTGGCTGCTCGGCAACTTCGCCGGTACGATGCGCAAGATGGACGGCGACCCCGTCATCTTCAAGTATTTCATGAACGCGATGTTCAACAACGGCCTGACAGAGACCGTCATCCCCTTCCGTGTATCATCGATCGTTGCCGCCCGTGCGCTGAAAGTGCTGAACTACGAGATTGACTTCGTCTATCTCGATTCAGCGCATGAGTGCGGCGAGACCTTCATGGAGCTGTCGCTCTACTACGACCTGTTGCCGCCGGGTGGTATCATCATCGGCGATGACTACATGATGTTCCCGGCCGTCAAGCATGACGTCGATCTGTTTTGCAAGGTGAACGACATCCAGCTGTTTTTCACGGGCGAGCGGGATACCTGGCTCATCCAGAAGCCCGTTGCCGCCGACAATGTCCTGCCTCTGCCAGTGGCCAACGAAGTCGCCTGATTCTTCAGCCGAGTTGCCGCTCCGGTCTTTCTTCCGGGGCGGCAATACCACCACGGATGCGATCAGCATCGGCTCAGCATCGAACTGCTTTGCCATGGCCATCCCCTCCCTCGTCGGCTAAACCTCTGCCATGCCGACTCACTCCCTGACCGACCCACTGTTTTCCAAACAGGCCCAAGAGAGCCCGCTTGCCGTGCTCAAGCGCGTCTATGGCTATTCCGCGTTTCGCGGGCGCCAGGCGGAGGTGGTCAGCCATGTGGTTTCCGGCGGCGATGCCGTGGTGCTGTTTCCGACGGGGGCTGGCAAGTCGCTCTGCTTCCAGGTGCCCGCACTCTGCCGGCCGGGGGTTGGCGTCGTCGTTTCGCCGCTGATTGCCTTGATGCGCGACCAGGTGGAAGCCTTGAGAGGCCTCGGCGTGAAGGCGGCGGCGCTCAACTCGACGCTCACCCGCGAGGAATATGTCGAAATCCGCCGGGCGCTCGATCGTGGAGAGCTCGACTTTCTCTATGTGACGCCGGAGCGGACGGCGACACCGGGTTTCATCGAGATGATGCAAGGGGTGGAGATCGCGCTGTTTGCCATTGACGAGGCGCATTGCGTTTCGCAATGGGGGCATGATTTCCGGCCGGAATATCGCGAACTCGGCAAGCTTGCCGATCTCTTTCCAGGCGTCCCGCGGCTGGCGCTGACGGCGACCGCCGATCCGCATACGCGAGAAGACATCATTGCCCGCCTGCGGCTGGACGAGGCGCAAGTCTTCACCACCTCCTTTGACCGTCCGAACATCGCCTATGAGATCGTCGAGCGTGACCAGCCGCGCCAGCAGCTGTTGCGCTTCCTGTCGCGCCACAAGGGATCGAGCGGCATCGTCTATTGCCTGTCGCGCGCTAAGGTCGAGGAGATCGCTACCTGGCTGGACGACCAGGGGATCCGGGCGCTGCCCTATCATGCCGGCATGGACCGAGCGATCCGGGATGCCAATCAGGACGCCTTCCTGAAAGAGGAAGACCTCTGCCTGGTCGCAACGGTTGCCTTCGGGATGGGCATCGACAAGCCGAATGTGCGTTACGTCGCGCATCTGGATCTGCCAGGTTCGGTCGAGGCCTATTATCAGGAGACGGGGCGCGCGGGGCGTGACGGTCTGCCGTCCGAGGTGTGGATGGCCTATGGCATGGCCGATGTCATCCAGCGTGGGCGGATGATCGATGAGGGCGGGGCGGCCGACGACATCAAGCGGGTGGAGCGCGCCAAGCTCAATGCGCTCTTGGCCATCTGCGAAACGCCCGGCTGCCGGCGTCAGGCGATCCTCAAGCATTTCGGCGAGAGCCACGCGGGCCAATGCGGCAATTGCGATACCTGCCTGAAGCCTGTCGAAACCTGGGACGGCGCCGAGGCGGCGATCAAGGCGCTGGCCGCCATCTACCGCACCGGAGAGCGCTTCGGCACCGGGCATCTGATCGACGTGCTCACCGGCAACGAAAACGACAAGACGATGCGCTTCGGCCATACGGACATGCCGGTCTTCGGCGCGGGCAAGGACCTGCCGGCAAAGACCTGGCAATCGGTCTATCGCCAGCTGCTGGCCGCCGGCTATATCCGCGTCGACCACACGGCCTATGGCGCGCTGACGCTGGACGAAAGCGCACGCGCCGTCTTCAAGCGCGAGGTCGATGTGCGCTTCCGCAAGGACCGGCCGACGACGGGCAAGGCAGCGCGCGGCCAGTCCTCGCGCACGGCGCAGGCCAAGGCGGGGCTCGACCAGGCGGATCAGGAACTGTTCGAGGCCCTGCGCGCCAAGCGCATGGAGCTCGCCCGCGAGCAATCCGTGCCGCCTTACGTCATCTTCCCCGACACGACGCTGGTTGCACTCGCGACCGAACGACCGATGGACGAGGACGAGATGCTGTCGATTTCCGGCATTGGGCAATCGAAGCTGGAGCGTTACGGCGATGCGTTTCTCGAGGTGATCACGGCCTATTCGCGGTGAGTCCGTCGCCCTCCCCTTGAGGGGTATTGACCGCGACGATGGCCTGCGCCTGAGCCCACCCTCCCCTCGAGGGGGAGGGTCGGAGCGCAGCTCCGGGGTGGGGTGACGTGGAGGCGTCAGCGCTTATCACAAGATCGAACTCGAGGCCCTTGCCACTCCCACCCGCCGCTTCGCGGCGACCTCCCCCCTCAAGGGGGAGGTGGGTGATCACCAGCCTATATCCGTATGCAGGAAATCGTCGCCCTTGTAGGCGACCCTCGTGTGGCTTGCTGTCGCGCAGGCGTGAGCGAAACAATCGCCCATGTTGAGCCGGGCCGCATGGTTGACGATCTTGCCGAACCGCTGGGCGGCATCCAAAGCTTTATTGGCAACGTCGTCCGCAATGGGAACATCACGGGCCTCCAGATCGGTAATGAACTGGTCGACAAGTCGCCTCGCCATGGCGAGCATATCCGAGGTCGCAGGGTTGCCCGGACCAGCCAGTCGGCGCGCGACAGATATGCTCGTTTCGAGTTTCATGACTGCCGAAATGTAGAACGGGCCGCCTTCTTTCTCCAATCGATCCATGAGCGCATCGGCATCCGCCTCCCGGGTGATGATCGCGACGGCGACGGAGGCGTCGATGAACAGCATCAGTCGTCCTCGCCCCACATCTCGTCGGTTTCCCGTTTGTGATCGCCAGGATGGAAAGGGCCGGCTGCGTCAGCCATGGCAAGCGTGGTGGCAAGGCGATCTCGGATCGACAGCTTCGCCTTCCGGCTTGCGATGGCGTCCCTCAGCGCATCCCTGACCGCCTCCACCTTGGTCGTCCGGGTTAGGCCGATCAGTTCGTTGGTGAGTTGGTCCACCTCGGGATCCCTGATGTAGAGCGGCATGGCAGCATATCCTCCTGAGGATAGGAGTATATCCTTGCTAGCAATTCTTTGCCAGTCCGAGGTCTTGCGCGCGTCGCCAGTCGCTCGGGCTTTCGCCTGTTACGCGCAGGAATTCGCGGTTGAAGTTGGATTTGGTCATGAAGCCCGCCTCGAAGAGGATGCGGGTGACGGGCATGTCGGTGTCGTTAAGCAGGCGGCAGGCCTCGGATATGCGGTGGTTGTTGACGTAGTGCGAAACGCTGATGCCGTGGACGCGGTTGACCGCTTCCGAGACGGCACGGGCGGGCAGGCCGAGGCGGCGGGCAAGACGGGCGAGGTTGAGATTCGGATCGGCCCAGAGGCGTTTCTCCCGCATCAGGTCATCAAGCGCGGTTGCGATCTGGCGGTGATCTTCGGTCGCGGCCTTCGCCGGTGTGGGAGAGGCAAGGACTGGGGCCGAGGTGTTCGCCGCATCCATGGGCGGGGCCGATGGCCGGTCGAGCACGGACATGGCGCGAGGCTCAAGAGCGCTCGCCCGATCGGCAGCCGCATCAGCCCCCTCGCCCGCCTCTTCCTGGCCGGCGGTGACGGCGCCGATGCCGAGGAGGAGCAGTATGAGCGTTGTGGCGGCCGAGACGACCATGGGCGAATAGCGACCGCCGGACCAGAGCATGTCGAGGCTGATCGCGACATCCGTCAGAGCCGAGGCAATCAGGGCAATGCCGGTCAGCATGAGGGCGCGGAAGGACCGCAGCGAGCCATCGAGGCGGGCGGCGATCAGTCCATCAGGACCGAGTCGCGCAAGCCAGAGCAGCGCCAGACCGTAGCCGAGGAAGTTGGCGATGATGACGAGATCGACCGGCGCTCGGCCGACTATCAGCAGAACAAGTGTCGCCAGCATCGGGAGAAGATGCGGCCAGTCGCGGACCGAGAGCCCCGGTTCTTCACGGGTGAGATCGCGGAAGGCAAGGAAGGAGAGCGCCGGCACGAGGCTTGCCATGACAGGCAAGGCCGGCAGCACCGCCATTACTCCATAGCCCCAGCGCAAGCCGACCAGCAAGCTCTGCACCACATAGAGGGCCAGCAGCGCGAGGAAGAGGCCGTTGCGGCGCCAGCTTTCGCGGCCTTCACCGAGAAGGCGGACGAGGAAGACGGCAAGGAACAGGGCAACGAGAAAGGAGAGCGGGACAAGCAGCATGCGGATGTTTCAGTGTCGGAGTGCAGGTGAGGACGCTCCGACCATGACCGAAAGCGCGATCCCGGTCGACCCGGATCGCGATCGAGGTCGCGAACGACCGGGTTAATGACGGAGATGGGGGCATCGAAACCGGCCGGCCGAAACGGACGTGCCAAACCAGGAGTGTCCTCATGCGCAAACGAACCATCCTTCTTTCCATCCTCGGCGGCATCATCGGCCTCGCCATTATCGACGGCAGCGTGCAGATGATCCGGGCAAGCGACGCGCTGTCAGGTCCGATCGATCTCACCGGCGTGACGCAGCTTTCGGTGACCGGGGCTTCGAGCGACATCGCCATTTCCACAGCGGGCGACGGCGCGCGGGAGGCCATTCTCTCAGGCACGCGGCATGGCTGGGGGGCCATCTGGCGTTCCGGCTGGTTTGCGGGTGACTGCATGGGCCAGGCTCAGATGCGGCGGGAGGGTGATACGCTTCATGTCGACATGGGCGATCGGGGCGGCTTCTTCGGCTGGAACGATTGGGACGACTGCACGCTCTCCCTGACGGCCACCCTGCCGCCGCAGACCCGGATCTCGATCCGCCAGGACGCCGCGCGCATGCGGCTTGCCGGTGACTTCGGCGCCATCACCATCGACAGCGATGCCGGGGACTTCGCCTTGACCGGCCATGCGGCCTCCGTCGCCGTGTCGGGTGCAGCCTTGCGGGCACGGCTTGCCTTCGAGCGGGTGGTGAACACCGAAGAGATCCGCATTTCCGGCAAGATGCTGGATGCGACCGTGATGTTCCTCGTGCCGACGCCGATTTCTTACGGCGTCGAGGCCGTCGCCTCCTATGTCGACAGCGCCTTGCCGAACACGCCCGGTGCCAAGCCCGAGATCCGCATTCGCGGCGAGATGGCGCGGGTGCGGATCGAGTGAGGCGGCGCGGGACGCCAACCTTGACCGCAGCGCAGCAGGCTGCGAGGGGTGGCTGCACCGTGATGACTTGCTTGCGCTCCGCGCCCCCTCATCCGGCGCTTGCGCGCCACCTTCTCCCCGCTGGGGAGAAGAGGGAGGTCGCGGCCTTCGAAGCGGCCACCCTCCCCTTGAGGGGGAGGGTCGGAGCGCAGCTCCGGGGTGGGGTGATGGTCGATAGTTGAGCCCCGGCTTCAGGCGCAGGACTCGTAACGGGGTTCACCCCCACCCGCCGCTTTCGCGGCGACCTCCCCCCTCAAGGGGGAGGTGGAGAGCGCTGCGCCTTTCTCCGTCATGACCGCGACAGGATGTCATGGAACAACGCCATGCGGGTGCCGTTGTCATGGCTCATGACCGGGGTCTTCGATGAGCGCTAAGGCGCGATCGACGATCGAACGGACATCGTGCCCATGGCCCGGCCGAGACGGACAGGCCTTGCAAGACAGGAGATTTCCATGCCGCAATCGACCGATACCAACCGCCGCTTCGTGCTGGCTGAACGCCCCAAGGGCGAACCCAACGATCAGACACTGCGGCTCGAGACCGTCGACATTCCCGAACCGGGAGACGGCCAGATGCTATTGCGCACCGTCTTTCTGTCGCTCGACCCTTACATGCGCGGGCGGATGAGTGATGCGCCCTCCTATGCGGCGCCGGTCGAGATCGGCCAGACCATGGTTGGTGGTACCGTGTCGCGCGTGGTCTCATCCAAGCTCGAAGGGTTCAAGGAAGGCGACTGGGTCGTCGGCTTCACCGGATGGCAAGATTACGCATTATCCGACGGTCGGGGCGTGACGCCGCTTGGCGCCAATCCCAGCCATCCGTCCTGGGCGCTCGGCGTGACCGGCATGCCGGGCTTTACTGCCTGGTCGGGCCTCAAGCAGATCGGCAAGCCCAAGGCCGGCGAAACGCTGGTGGTCGCCGGCGCGACCGGCCCTGTGGGCTCGACCGTCGGGCAGATCGGCAAGATCCTCGGGCTGAAAGTCGTTGGCATTGCCGGTGGAGCGGAGAAATGCGCCCATGCCACCGACACGCTCGGCTTCGATGCCTGCATCGACTACAAGGCTGTTGGATTTGCCGACGCGTTGAAGCAGGCGGTGCCCGACGGCATCGACATCTATTTCGAGAATGTCGGCGGCCAGGTGTTCGATGCGGTCGCGCCGCTTCTCAACACGGCTGCGCGCATTCCGCTTTGCGGACTGATTGCCCAGTACAACGCGACCTCGCTTCCCGAGGGGCCGGACCGGTTGGGCTGGCTGATGGGGCTCTTCCTGAAGAAGCGCGTCACCGTTCGCGGCTTCATCGTCTTTGATGATTTCGGCCATCTTTATCCGGAATTTTCGAAGGAGATGGCCGGCTGGGTCGAGGCCGGCGAAATCAAATACCGCGAAGAGATGATCGACGGGCTGGAACAGGCGCCGAGCGCCTTTGTCGGCCTTCTGCGCGGCGAAGCCTTCGGCAAGCGGGTGATCCGCGTCGGGCCGGATGACTGACCCAGCGGGTGGCTCGATCCTTCGAGGCCCTCGCTTTTGCGAGGGCGCCTCAGGATGAGGGCCGCATCAATCTCCTGACATACGACTTCCCAAGACAGATCAACACAAAGGACAAGCCACAATGAAAATCCTCATGGTTCTCACCTCGCATGACGAGCTCGGCGACACCGGCAAGAAGACCGGCTTCTGGCTCGAAGAATTCGCCGCCCCCTATTACGTGATGAAGGATGCCGGCGCGGACATCACGCTCGCCTCGCCGAAGGGCGGCCAGCCGCCGCTCGATCCGAAGAGCGACGAGCCGGATGCGCAGACCGAGGCGACCGACCGGTTCAAGGCGGACCAGACGGCGCAGCAGCTGCTGGCCTCGACGACGCCGCTGTCACAGATCAACCCCGCGGAGTTCGACGCTGTCTTTTATCCCGGTGGCCACGGCCCGCTCTGGGATCTGGCGGAAGACCGGGACAGCATTGCGCTGATCGAGGCCTTCGCCGCCAAGGATCGCCCGATCGGTGTGGTCTGCCATGCACCGGGCGTGCTGCGCCACGTCAAAGGCAAGGACGGCGAAGCGCTGGTCAAGGGCCGCAAGGTGACGGGCTTCACCAATTCGGAAGAAGAGGCCGTTGGGCTAACTGACGTCGTGCCTTTCCTGGTCGAGGACATGCTGCAGGAACGCGGCGGGCATTATGAAAAGGGCGCCGACTGGGGTGTGTATGTCGTGACCGACGGCAAGCTGGTGACAGGCCAGAACCCGGCTTCTTCGGAAGAGGCGGCGAAGAAGCTACTGGCGCTGCTGTAAGGCAAATCGTCCACCCGCCTTCGTCCTTCTGATATCGCTTCGCTCCCAGGATGAGGGCTGAACATTTGCACGGAGATTCCACCCTCCCCTTGAGGGGGAGGGTCGGAGCGGAGCTCCGGGCTGGGGTGAGCTTCGGGGACGGCCTCGAAGCCATCACCCCCAACCCGCCGCTTTGCGGCGACCTCCCCCCTCAAGGGGGAGGTGGAGGCCTCAAGGAGAGGTGGCGCCTCAGCCCAGCTTCAGTTCCATCATCGTCAGATCCAGCCAGCGGCCGAACTTCTGGCCGACCTCGTGGTGGGTGCCGACGAGGCGGAAGCCTAGGCTCGTGTGGAGCGCAATCGAGCCCTTGTTGCCGGCTTCGATGGCGGCGACCATGACGTGGATGCCGCATGTCTTCGCCCGCTCGATCAGCGCCGTCATCAGGGCCTTGCCGAGGCCCTGGCCATAGTGATCCTTCTCGACATAGACGGAATGTTCGACCGAGGCGCGGAAGCCATCGAAGGGGCGCCAGTCGCCATAGGAGGCATAGCCGGCGATCGTTCCGTCGATATCGGCAACCAGGATCGGGAAGCTTCGCGTCTGGCGGAGATCGAACCAGGCGCGACGGTTGTCGAGATCAACAAGCGTTTCGTTCCAGATCGCGGTGGTCTCGGCGACGGCGTGATTGTAGATGGCGAGGATGGCGGGCAGGTCGGCAGGCGTTGCGTCGCGGAGAATGAGGGGCATGATGCGGCTTCTGCAATTTATGGCGGAAAAACCGCCATGCGGGATCGAGGTGTGACGGGCGATACTTCGCCGCATCGACACATCGGGCAACAAGGGTGCAAAGGCAAGACCATCACAGACGGAAAACAGATTTCATGACCTCCATGCTTCCCGGCCTCCTCACCCGCTATGTGCTCGTCTTCGTCGCCGCACAGCTGTTCATCTATCTCCTCGTGCTGGTGCTCGACAATTTCGGCTGGGGCGACAGCCTGTCTTCGGCGGGCAATGTCGCCGTGCTGATGGCCGCCGGTTCGTCGGCCGGCACGTTCGTCGCCCAGCGGCTGAAGGGTCGACCGAGCTGGGGATTGAGCCTCAAGCTTTCGGCTTTGCTTGCCGTAGTCGCTGTGCTCATCGGCTCCTTGATCCTTCTCTTAATCGTCTGGGTGAACGGCATCACCGGCGCGGAATTGCAGCTCCTCGCCGCGCAGATGGACATGACGCCGCTCATGGCGACGCTGGTGCTGGCGGCCGTGTCGCTGGCGCTCAGTTTTCCGATGACGCTTGCAGGCTTTCGCATCGGTGCCGGCCAGGTGGCCAAGCAGCTCGAAAAGCAGGCGAAGATGACGGGGATTTGAGGGACCTAAGCCCTACGTCGTCATGCTCGGACCTCGTCCCGAGGATGACGGTCGCATAGGTCTCTTGGCACCTCAGCCCAGGCTGATCGCGGTAAACACCGCCGAATAGTGAACGATGGCGGCTGTTACCACGAAGGCGTGCCAGATGGCGTTCTGGAAGCGCAGACGTTCCCAGACATGGAAGACGACGCCGGCCGAATAGATGCAGCCGCCGACGATGATCAGCGTCAGGGTGACGCCGGGAATGATCTCGGAGATCGGGCCCATGGCAAGCGCCCCGCTCCAGCCCATGCCGAGATAGAGCAGGATGGCGAGCCGGTCATAACGGCCTGGAAAGCGGAACTTCAGCCAGATGCCGGTGAACGCCGTGATCCAGATGCCGATCAGCAGTGCCAGGATCAGCGGGCGGTCAGCGCCCTGGACAAGGAAGGGCGTGTAGGTCGAGGCGATCAGGATGAAGATCGCCGAATGGTCGAAGCGGCGCAGGATCCACTTCACGCGGGAATGCGGCCACATGTTGTAGGTGAAGGACACGCCGAGAGAGATGATCAGGCCGAGGCCATAGATCCAGCTGGCGGCGATATTGGCATAATCGGAATAGACGGTGGCGTAGAAGATCAGCGCGGTCGCGCCGACCAGCGCGAAGACAACGCCGATGCCATGGATGATCCCGTCGGCGACCAGCTCGTGCAGGTCGTAGGCGCGGCCAAACTTGAAAGGATCGGAGGTCATCGGGTCTCTTCGTTTCTCGGCAGGGGCGGATCGGCGGGCAGCCGAAGCGATACGGGAATGATGGCGGAAAAGCCTGCAAACGACAAGCCGAACTACCATCACGAACCTCTCGATGCGGTAATCTTGCTTGCTTGCCTTCTCTGCCCACGCCGCCTACCAATCAATGGTTACCAATGCCTTTTCAAGCTTCGGATAGACAATGCGTTTCACCATTCTCGCGACCTTTGCCGCCCTCCTCACCTATTGCTGGTTCCTGCTGAAGGTCGGACAGGCGCGCCGAAAATTCGGCGTCGAGGCGCCGAAGACGACCGGCAATGCCGATTTCGAGCGGATCTTCCGGGTGCAGCAGAACACGGTGGAGCAGCTGGTGCTCTTCCTGCCGTCGCTGTGGATCTTCGGTTTCTACGTCTCCGACATGCTGGCGGGGTTGCTCGGCCTTGGCTGGACGGCAGCACGTGCGCTCTATGCCGCCGAATACTACGCCGATGCCAAAACGCGCGGACCGGGGGCAGCCCTGACCTTCCTGATCGGGATCGTGCTGCTGGTTGGCGGCACGGTGGGCGCGCTAGTCGGGGGCGCGTGAAGGGTCTGCTGGCCTGCGGATCAGCGGCTGTCGCCGACCAGCACCTTTCGCAGCGACTGAAGCGTTTCGACCAGGTTTTCGTCATCGATGAAACGCGATCCGACCATAGCCTTGAGATCCTCATTCAGACGGTCGGCGACAGGTTTAAGCGCGATGCCCTTCTCCGTCAGATGGACATTGACCTGCCGCTCGTCGATGCGCGAGCGACACCGGGTCAAAAGGCCCGCCTGCTCCAGGCGCTTGATCAGCGGCGTGACCGTGCCTGATTCCAGCGCCAGCCGTTCGGCAAGCTGCCCGACGGTGAGGCGATCTTCGGCCCAGAGCAACCGCATGGCCAGATATTGCGGATAGGTGAGATCGAGTTCTTCCAGCAGCGGACGATAGGCGCGGGTGAAGGCAAGCGAGGTCGCATAGATGGCAAAGCAAAGCTGGTGATCCAGGCTCTTTTCATCCTTGTCCGCCATGCGTCTATCTCCATCCAGGTGCCGCGCCCTTGACTGACCGGCCTGGTCACCGCTTGCGCTGACAGCATCCTGTCATCGGCAGGTGGTATAGGCTGGGCGACCCGACACAGGCAACCTCAAAGCAACTTGTATCACGTCAGGCGATATTACGACTTGTGCACAAATGTCTCGCGTGACAGATATGTTCGCGCAACCTATTGCGCGCGGTGCCCGCGCGACGGAAATGGTGCTCCGAGCTATCTTGAATGGGAGATCTACCATGCTGATCAATCGTCGTTCCCTGCTGTTGACCGGTGCTGCCGCCGGCCTTGGCGCTGCCCTTTCCACCTCGGCCTTTGCCGCAGCACCGCTTTCGGGTGTCCAGGCGCCGGGCTTTTATCGCCGCAAGGTCGGAAGCCTCGAAATCACCGCGCTGCTCGACGGCTTTGCCCCGCTGTCGGTCGACAACTTCTCCGGCGCCGACAAGGCCGACCTTGTCGGGATTCTCAACCAGGCCGGCCTCACCGAAAGCCTGCCGACCTCGGTCAATGCCTTCGTCATCAATTCCGGCGAAAAGACCTATCTCGTCGATACCGGGCTTGGTGCAAACCAGATGTTTGGCCCGACGCTTGGTCGCACCGTCGCCAATCTGGCTGCCGCCGGCATCACGCCGGACCAGATCGATGCCGTGATCCTGACCCATGCCCATCCCGACCATGCCGACGGTCTGGTCGGCGCGGATGGCGCGCCGATCTTTGCCAATGCCGAACTCGTTCTGCACGAGAAGGAAGCCGGCTTCTGGCTGGATGACGGCGCGCTTTCCAGCGCTCCGGACGGTCTGAAGCCGATGTTCGATCTGGCCCGCAAGGCGCTGAAGCCCTATGAGGCGCGCACGCGTCTCGCAAAGGATGGCGAGATCTTCCCGGGCGTCGAGATGATCCTGTCTGCCGGACATACGCCCGGCCACAGCATCCTGCGCGTCGCCTCCGGTGCAGACCAGATGATGATCGTCGGTGATACCGTGCACAATGCCGCGATCCATGCCGTGAAGCCGGATGTCGGCTTTGCCTTCGACATGGATCCTGCCGAGGCAGCCGCCAGCCGTCGTCGGATCTTCGACATGGTCTCGGCCGACAACATGCTGATCGCCGCGACCCACATCGCCTTCCCGAGCTTCGGCCGGATCTTCGTCGATGGCGACCACTACCGCTTCCAGCCGGCCGACTACGCCTACACGCTGTAAGACAGCGCGCGGCGACGCGAAGACGAACGCAAAACAGATGGAACCGGGCCTTGTGCCCGGTTCTTTGCGTTGGGGCGGGGCGTATGCATCGTGACATGTTAGGCGTAGGGCAGAGTGCATATCGGGATATCTTGGCGTGTTTGCATGTAGGTGGTAGGTTACATGTAACCATTCTTGTAGGAGCCTTATATGACATCGGCATCCAAGCCCAAGTCGTCACGCATCAAGGTCGCCGAGCATCGCCAGCGGCTGCGGGCCCAGGGACTTCGACCCATCCAGATCTGGGTGCCGGACATCCGATCGCCTTCCTTCAAGGCGGAAGCCAGCCGGCAGTCGCTGGTTGTCGCCAAAAGCGAGCAGGCAGCGGCCGACCAAGACTTCATCGACGCGGTTTCAGACTGGACCGATGGATGAGACGCGGAGATATCTGGACGGTGGCCGGGGGCAATGACTACGCGGGAAAACCGCGCCCGGCGGTCATCGTGCAAGACGACAATTTTGACCAGACTGGGTCGGTCACCCTATGCGCCTTCACTCCGACGAGACCGACGCGCCCTTGTTCAGGCTCCCGGTTCTCCCGACCACCGGCAATGGCCTGCGGCAGCCCTCTCGGCTGATGGTGGACAAGATCACGACGGTTTCGAGATCCAAACTCAGTGAGTGGGTCGGGCGACTGGATGACGAGGACATCGTACGGCTTAATCAGGCGATGCTGGTCTTTCTCGGACTGGCGGGGCCTCCGCGCCAAAGGTGAACGGTTAAGCTGCCAACTTTGGCGTTTGTATCAGCGCCCTCCCCAAACGCAAACGAGGGAGCTTAACGCCCCCTCGCCTGTCTCACGTCACTGCCTCTTGGCTCACGCCACCTGCATGGCACCTGGACCCGGGACAGCGCCGGGGGGCACTTGCCGAGGATGATCATGCCGAGGACTTCGTCCTTGGTGACATCTTCGGTGCGGGCATGGCCGACCACGCGGCCGTTCTTCATGACGAAGACGCGGTCGGCGAGGTCGAAGACATCGTGGATGTCGTGGCTGATCAGGAAGATGCCGATGCCGTCCTTCTTCAGCTGCTGGATGAGATCGCCGACCTGGGCGGTTTCCTGCGGACCCAAGGCGGCCGTCGGTTCGTCCATGATCAGGATCTGGGCGTCGAAGAGGATCGCGCGGGCGATCGCCACCGACTGGCGCTGACCGCCGGACAGTGCCTTTACCGGCTCCTTGAAGCGCTGGAAGTTGGGGTTGAGGCGCCCCATGACTTCGCGGGCTTTGGCTTCCATCGCGACATCATCGAGCGTGCCCCAGGCGGTGCGAAGCTCGCGGCCGAGATAGAGGTTGGCGGCGGCATCGACGTTATCGGCGACGGCGAGCGTCTGATAGATCGTCTCGATGCCATACTTCTTGGCGTCGCGCGGGTTGTTGATGTCGGCGAACTCGCCGCGGACCAGGATGTCGCCGTTGTCGCGCTTGTAGGCGCCCGACAGGATCTTGATCAGGGTCGACTTGCCGGCACCGTTATGGCCGAGCAGGGCCACGACTTCCCCCGGGAAGAGGTCGATCGAGGCGTCGTCGACGGCGTGAATGCCGCCGAAGGAAATGGAAACGTTGCGCATTTCCACGAGGGGGGTGCGATTTTCAGACATGAGTTCAACTCCCCTTACTTCGCACGCGAGCGGTAGACGGTGTCGAGCCAGACCGCGACGACGAGCACGATACCGATGACGATGCTCTGGAGCGGTGTGTCGAGACCGAGCAGAACCATGCCCGAGTTCAGTGATTGCATGACGATGGCGCCGAGCATGGCGCCGGCGATGGTGCCGACACCGCCGGCAAGCGAGGTGCCGCCGATAACGGCTGCGGCGATGGTGTAGAGCTCGTCGAGCGTGCCCTGGGCGTTGGTCGCGGCATTGAGGCGGGCCGTCGAGATGGCGGCGGCGATGGCGCAGAGCGCACCCATCAACGCAAACAGCTTGACGATGACCCACTTGACCTTGATGCCGGCCAGTTCGGCGGCTTCCGGGTTACCACCGATCGCAAACACATAGCGGCCGAAGCGCGTGCGGTTGGTGATGAAGGCCATGACCATCGCGATGCCGATGGCGATCAGAACCGGAACGGCGATGCCGAGACCGATCTGCAGGCCACCTTCCGGCCAGGCAATGCCATTGGCTTCGGCATAGCGGCGGGCCAGGTTTACCGGCATGTAGTAGCTGTTGGCGACCCAGACGGCACCGAGAACGGCGAGGCAGCCGGAGATGACGAGGAAATACTCCGCCCAGATCGGACGCAGCGGGAAGCCGAAGCGACGACGCTGGCGGCGGGTGTTGAGGATGGTGAGCACAATCATCAGGCAGGCGACGAGGCCGACGATCCAGCTTGCGGTTACGCCGATCGAACCGTCCGCGCCACCGCCCATCAGGCGGTAGGTGGTATCCATGGGTGCCACAGTCGCACCAGACGTGACCATCCAGGCGGCACCGCGCCAGACGAGCAGGCCGCCGAGGGTGACGATGAAGGCGGGCACGCCGAGGAAGGCGATGATTGCGCCATGCAGCGCGCCGATCGCCGTGCCGACGAGGATGCCGGCGCCAAGCGCGATGATCCACATCATCGGATGTTCGAAACCGATGATCGGCGGCAGGATGCGGGCCTGAAGAACCGCCATGATCATGCCGACGAAGCCGAGGATGAGCCGACGGACAGGTCGATGTTGCGGGTAACGATGACCAGCACCATGCCAGTCGCCATGACCGAAACGGAGGCTGCCTGAACCGAGAGGTTCCAGAGGTTACGCGGGGTCAGGAACAGGCCGTTCGACAGGATGTCGAAGCCGATCCAGATGAAACCAAGAGCGATGACCATGCCGAGCAGGCGCGTATCGATTTCGGTGGCTTGAAAGAAGCGCTTCAGCGCTGAAACATTGGATGCCCGGGCACCATGCGCGGGTGTGGCAAGGCTGTGATCCGCCATACGAAAAATTCTCCCCAGTCGTTTGTCGGCTTGCGAAGGGCCGCGCCTTGCGCGGGCTTGCGGGCATTGGACCCGCCATGCGGATCGAGGCATCTGACGTTCTTCGGCGGCTGTTGCTGAGGTGTGCGGCGGCCCCTTAAAGCCGGCCGACACCTAGCTGCCGCGATGCTCTCGACCAGTCGAAACGCCGCAGCGCAAAAGGCTGCGGCGTCCCGGCTCAAGCTCTGTGGTCAGTCACTACAGGATCAGTTGCAGGCGGCAACGGAACCGGCGGCAACGCCCTGGCATGCTTCTTCCTTGGAGATCCAGCCAGCGTCGATGACGACGTTGAGGTTGTCCTTGGTGATCGGCAGCGGAGCGATGAAGTAGGAGTTCATTTCGACGCCCTTCGGGCCGCCCGAGAACTTCACGGTGCCTTCGATCTCGTCCATCGACTTGCCAGCGGCGAGTTCGTTGGCGATTTCAGCGGCCTTCTTGCCGAGTTCGCGGCTGTCCTTCCAGACAGACACGGTCTGGGTGCCGAGAGCGACGCGGTTCAGAGCGGCCTTGTCGCCGTCCTGACCGGAGACCGGAACGGAACCGGCGAGACCCTGGGCTTCCAGAGCCGCAACCACACCGCCGGCCATGCCGTCGTTCGACGACAACAGCGTCAACGGCGTTGTTGTTGGCGGTCAGGAACTGCTCCATGTTCTTCTGGGCAGCTTCCGGCTTCCAGCCGTCCGTGTAGGCTTCACCGACGTTCTTGATCTTGCCGGCGTCCATGGCTTCCTTCAGGACTTCGATCTGGCCCGAATAGAGGAAGTCGGAGTTCGGGTCGGTCGAGGCGCCCTTGATGAAGACGTAGTTGCCTTCCGGCTTCGCCTTGAACACTTCGCGAGCCTGCATGCGGCCCACTTCCTTGTTATCGAAGGTGATGTAGTAGGCGTCCGGGTTCTCGATCAGACGGTCGTAACCGACGACCGGGATACCTTCAGCCGTTGCCTTTTCGATGGCCGGTGCGATGGCTTCCGAATCCTGGGCGAGAACGATCAGGGCGTTTGCACCCTGGGCGATCAGGCTTTCGATGTCGGTGAGCTGCTTGGCGGCAGACGTCTGGGCGTCGGCAGAGATGTACTTGTTGCCGGCTGCTTCGAGCGCTGCCTTGATCGCGGCTTCGTCCGTCTTCCAACGCTCTTCCTGGAAGTTCGACCAGGAAACGCCGACGGTCAGACCTTCGGCATTGGCGACAGAATGCAGGCTCACGATGACGGCAGTCGCTGCCATCAGCTTCATAACGGATTTCATTTTTAAAACCTCCCAAGGTGAAAGCGGACCGTCGGAAGACCTCCCAACCTACGACCCGCTGCGAAACTGCCCTTACCCCATGGACCCCCGTCCAATGGTTTTTCTCGACAGTCGAGAAAATAACTGTCAGAAGATTCTCACGCTGTCAACACGAGCCGGGGGAGGCTTGCAAAGACAGTTGCCAAATGCTTTGGGAGGAGCATGCGGTGGACCATACGAGAGCGGGCGACAAGCCCATCATGACAGCCAGTCCGAGGGCAAGCACCGAGGCCGTTCGCCATCAGAACAACGGCCTCGTGCTCAAGGTGCTCAGGCGCGAAGGGCCGCTTGCCCATACCGATCTGTCGGCGGCGACGGGGCTCTCTTCGGCGACCGTTTCGGCAATTACCTCGCATCTCGAGAAAAATGGTTTGCTGGAGCGCCGCGAGGTGGCGAATGCCGGCCAGCGTGGACGCCCGCGGGCCCTCTTTGCCCGGCGCCGGGATGCCGCCCATGTGATTGCGGCGCGCATCTCCTCGCATGCGGTTCAATATTCGCTCGCCGATTATCGCGGCACGATGATCGACCGTTTCGAGGAAGCACGCGAACAGGGGACGGAATCGCCGAAGCGCTTTCTCGACGGCTTCCGGGCGGCCCTTGAACGGCTTATCCAGCGGTCGCGTCTGCCAGCGTCTTCGATTTCGACCATTTCGATTTCCAGCAAAGGGCTGGTCGACCGCGAGGGGGCGAAACTCTTGTGGTCGCCGGTCTTCGGCTATCAGGAACTCGACTTCGAGACAGCCCTTTCCGGCTTCAGCGGCAGCCGGATCCACCTGTTCAACGAGAGCCTGCTCGTCACCCATGCACTGGCGCTTCGGCTGGAAAAGAACAGGGGCGTGCCGCTTGCCTCGCTTGCGACGCTGTCGCTCGGCCATTCGATCGGGCTCGGCATCGCCTATCGCGACCAACATGGCGATCTCGAGATCCGGGCGCCGAATTTCGGCCATATGCTGCATGCGAGCGACGGCAAGCTCTGCCGCTGCGGCGCGATCGGTTGCATCGAGGCCTCCGCCGGCTTTTACGGCATTCTGCGCATGGCATTTGAAGTACCGCCGGACACGATCCCGGCGAAATTCGTGCCGCTGGCCGAGATGGAAAAGATCGCAAGCCGCGCCCGCCAGGGGCATCGGGCGTCGGAGTACGCCTTCCGGCAGGCAGGGCTTGCGCTTGGCCAGGGACTGTCGCGCATGCTGAGCCTTGCCGAGGAGACCATGCCGATCGCGATCACCGGGCCCGGCACGCGCTTCATGGATCTCCTGACCCGCGGACTCGACGAGGGGCTTGGCCAATCACAGCATGTGCGCGTGCGCGGCGCGCCGGAGATCCTGATCATCACCGAGGAAGAAACGCTTGTCTTCGAGGGGCATGTGGACCGGGCGCTGACCGAGATCGATCAGGATCTGGGTGGGTGATGGACATCCGCAGAAGACGCCATGGCTATGGAGCCTCGTTCCTCAATGCGCCTGATAGGTCTCTAGACACCTCGATTGCATGCCATTTGTGTCCCTCTTCAATTAAAGGCGCCAACCTAGAGGCGTACCGACGCATTCTCTCGATGTAGCCCAAAGGATCTACTTCATAAGCAAGTTGCGGCGTTTCTAGGCCGAACCCATTCAAAGTTAACTCCAGAGAGCGGCACTGATTCACCACGCGTTCCAGTGCACCGAGCTCAAACTGCGGTGGACTTGCCCAGATTTGAGTTTCAATTTCGGCAAGTGATCGCTCAAGCTCGGACAGCTTCACGCCAGCAAGCTGCAGGTCGAGACGCCTGCTTCGATCATAAACTGTCGCATAGTGGTGGGCCAGAACACCCGCTGAGAAACCGGCAAAAACAAAAGCCAATATCTGAAACCACGTATGCTGAACGACTTTTAAGAACGGGGCTACGAAAGCAGCGCCATTCAAGCCAATGTTTGCGAGGAGCTCATCTAAGAATTGTCCTGAGATTTTGTTGAAAACCATAAGGGCAGCCCCCAAGATAAATCCCGAGAATATCCAGCGAGAAACTGATCTGACAATTTTACCCATCGCACCCGTCGAGTATTGCGTCGGTTTAGCACGAGAATGATCTGGGAAGCGATTCACGCAAAGGAGAAATTTGATGGCTGATGTAGCCAATCAGGCTCCGTCGACTGACGAGGAAATACCTGACTGGACGCTTTCGCCATGGCGAGGAAAGTTAGACTCGACGTTTGTTCGAGAGGGGCCGCCTGCTCTCCCCGCTAGCGGGAGCGGCCCACTGGCACCCTTGATGAAAAAGGAGTGCACCTCGATAGAAGCGTTAGGAGTCAAAGCTCGCAGCTATTCGCCAGCGATTGCAAATCCGGTCATTGCTGGAGCCTGAAACCTCAGGCATAGGAACACACAATTCAGGTTTTGGCGCGCCGGCGGACATTCGCGGTGCTCGCGTCAGCGATCAGCGGCCTAGCCCTAAGACTGGGACGGCTGCGATCGGCCGTGCCCAGAGAGAGACCCCGATGATCAAGATCATGGTATTGCTGCATGCCGCTCAAGGCCGGGACTGGCAGACGCCGCCGAAGGGTACGAGCCTGAAGACCCTGGCCGAGGCTGAGGAACAGGGGCTGATCGAGGTGCGTGGCGAGTTTCAGAAGCGCCAGTTCCGGCTGACGACTCGCGGCTTTTCGACCGTCGAACACGACCGGAAGCGGCTTGCGGCGCGTCGCAGCTGATTGCGGCCGGCCGCGGGGTCCCTGCCCGCTTGAACGGCCGACGCCTGCGCCCTACCCTCCCTAAAGGAGGAGCACTCATGACAGACGCGATCGCATACCATGCTGACGTCCGGACCGGATCCGGGCACCAAGCCTATGTCTTCGATGCCTATGGCACGCTGTTCGACGTGCATGCGGCCGTGCGCCGGCATGGCGAGGCCATCGGACCGGATGCCCCGGCGCTCTCCGATCTCTGGCGGGTGAAGCAGCTGGAATATACCTGGGTGACCAGTCTGATGGGGCACTACCGGGATTTTCGCGCGGTGACAGAAGATGCGCTCGACTTTTGCCTCGCGCGGTTTCCGGGTGTCAACAATGGCCTGCGGGCGGATCTGCTCGACGCCTATCGCAAGCTTGACTGTTTTGCCGAGGTGCCAGACGTGCTGGCAGCGCTGCGCCAGACCGGGGCACGGATCGCGATCCTCTCCAATGGCACCCCTGCCATGCTCGATGAGGCGGTTACTGCGGCCGGGATCGGTCACCTGATCGATGACATCTTCTCGGTCGATCCCTTGAATATCTACAAGACGGCGCCTGCGGCTTATGCGCTGGTCACCTCGGCCTACAGGATTGCCGCCCCGGATATCGCCTTCCAGTCCTCGAACCGCTGGGACATTGCCGGTGCCAAGGCCTTCGGCATGACCTGCCACTGGATCAACAGAAGTGGTGCGCCGAACGAATATGCCGATTTTGAGCCCGACAAGGTATTCTCGTCGCTTTCGGGACTCGTCGAGACTGCAGGATGAACTGGTCTGCAAGGCGATATCTCCGTTTCGAAGATGAACGGACGCCGGCGGAACGGGATCTGCTTTCGCGTGCGCTTTACTATTCGCCGATGGCAGACGGAGGGATGCTCCTTTCCTTTCCCCGGCTTTTCATCGTCGTAGCGAGGAGGCGAGCGACGCTGGCGTGACGACATCGTGGTCGCTATAGACGTCATGATCCGGCGCTGAGGCGCCACAGATTTCACGAAAGATGAAAACGCTGATGACGAAGACCTGGAGCAAGCCCGTGATCCTGCACGGGATCGGCGAAGAGGGCGAGGATGTGGTGGTCGACAGTTCGCTCGGCGCCTCCTGGGCGTTGATCGAGGACTGGCCGGAGGAAGAGAGCGAGGCGCTGGACAAGGCGCTTCTGGTGCTCGGCGCCGTCGCCCAGGGCAAGGCCAAGGAAGAGGACGGGCGAAAAGCGCTGATTTCGGCGGCGATGGCGGCGGGCGTGAAGTTTACCGCCTGACTTCTAAAGCTTGCCCGAAGCAGGGGCAGACGGCCCAGGTCATCACATCAGGCCGAGGGTGATTGCCGCGAGCACGGCGTAGCGCCCGGCCTTGGCGATCGTGACGAGGATCAAGAAGGTGAGAAACGGTGTGCGCAGGAGGCCGGCGACCACCGTCAAGGGATCGCCGATAACAGGGACCCAGGACAAGAGCAGCGACCAGATGCCGAAGCGCCTGTACCAGGCTTCGGCACGCGCCAGCTTCTGTTCGGAGACGGGAAACCAGGGACGGTCGCGGAAATGCTCGATAAAGCGGCCGAGCAGCCAGTTGACCACGGAACCCAGCACATTTCCCGCTGTCGCGACCATGAGCAGCAGGATAACCGGCTGCTCTTTGGCGAGGATCAGGCCGACCAGCACGGCTTCCGATTGCGCCGGGACGATGGTCGCGGCGAGGAAGGCTGCCAGGAAAAGTGCGGTATAGGCGGCAAGTGCTGTAATCACCGGCCCGGTCTAGCGCGGCCGGTCCCAACTGGCAATGTAGCGGGCGGCGGTGCGATGGTAGATGCGGGAGCATGGCAAACAGAAGGGCCGCCACGCATCCGGGGGCGATGCATGGCGGCCGGATGGCCGGGGGCGATGCATGGCGGCCGGATGGCCGGGGACTGGCCATCGAAACTGTTCCTGTCAGCCGATGCGCGTCAGACGACGCGGCGGGCGGCGTGCTCGATATCCGTGCCAGCGGCCTCATCGGCATCGATCACGCGGCTTCCTTCGACGCGGGCGCCCGGCTCCAGACCTTCAGGCCCATGTTCACGGACCTGATGCGGGGCGGGTGTGGTGATGGCGCCATGGTTGGGGTCGTTGACGTCCTGACCGCGGACGCCGTCGGCATCGGCCTTGCGTTCATCCGGGTTGGTGCGCGTTTCGCGTTCGCGGGACGCATCGGCAATCAGGCGGTCGAGCTCGTCTTCGGTCATGGCGCTCAGATCGAAATCCTGCATCTTGGTCTCCCTGCTTTTCGTGATGAAAGGTGTTCGTCTCATCAACGCGCGACGCGGCGAAAGGTGCCGTCACGGCTGTCGATTGTGGAAACCGATCGGCCAGGGCTACGTTGCATCCTTATCAAAGGGGAGCCGGATCCATGGATTTCGTCAGCATCATGCACATCATCACCCGGGCAATCGAGGCCGTCGGCGTCGCGGTCATCGTTATCGGCATAACGGTCTCGGGCTTTGCCTATCTCAAGAGCCCGCGCGGCTTGGACGCCTACGGGGATCTGAGGGCCGGCATGGGAAGGGCGATCCTGCTCGGGCTGGAGCTGATGGTGGCCGGTGACATCATCAATACGGTGGCGGTGGAGCCGACGCTGGATTCGGTTCTGGTGCTCGGCGTGATCGTCATCATCAGAACCTTTCTCAGCCTGTCGCTGGAGGTCGAGATTTCCGGTCGCTGGCCCTGGCAGGGCAAAGTTGGCGAACAAAGCCTGCATCGGGGCAAGGTGGATGGCGGGAAGGATGAAAAGGCGTGATCAGCCGGGCTTACCGATGATGCTGAGCGTGCCGTCGCTCTCCAGCACCACAGCCGCTACTTCATCAAGACGCTCGCGGCCATTGGAGCGGGCAGCGCTCATGATCTCGTCCTCGGTAACACGCTGTCGCATCATGGCGTCGTGGCAAAAACTGCCGTTGCGGACGAGCAGTGTCGGCTCCGAGCGGATGGCTTTCGCCACGCTTTTGGAGCGCACCGAGGCAAATGTGACGATGTATTGCAGGAAGACGAGCAATCCGAGCGCGGTTGCCCCTTCGGCTAGGGCGATCGATTCCTGCAGGAGAATGGCAGAGAGCGTCGAGCCGAGCGCCACCGTCACCACCAGATCGAAGGCATTGAGCTTGGACAGCGTTCGCTTGCCGGATATGCGCAGGAAGAGCACCAGAGTGACATAGGCCAGCGTTCCGACGAGCAGTGTGCGCAGAATCCCTGGCCAGCCCTGAAACAGCATGCCCTGCCAGTCCATGTGTTCACTCCTTCCCGGTCATTCAGCGCTCCGGATTGTCGGCATTGGCAAGCGGAGATGGGCGACCGTCAGGCCCGTCCTCTCCCTCGCGCTGGTCTCTGTCTTCCATATCCTGCTCTACCAGATAGGCGTCGGAGCCGAGCCGGTTCGCCTCGCGCAACGCATCGTTGCGGGGTGTGGTGCCAGCCGTGTCGGGGAGCTTGCGAACGCCTTCCTCCCTATGGTTTTCATGGTCAGACGTCATCGTCCTTCTCCTTGAATGTCCTTGAGTTTTGATCTCATTGTCGAACGGCGGTTGAGGCAATTCGTTCCGGTTCAAGGCGGCAAAACAGTCGCGGCAGACAGGTCATCGTGTTGCAATGATGGTTCCAAACTGCTCTATAAGGACAGCCTTGAACAAATTTCGATGTGATTTCGAAAGGGCGCACGGCTTGGCAGTCTGGGGTCCCGATATGGTGTTACGCTGGTTCCGGACCATTCAAATCGGGAGTGTCCTGATCCCGATCGTTGGCGGGCTGATCTGGGGCGGGATCGCCTGGCAGGAGCAGAAGGCGATCGCCACCGATCATGCGGTCGATACCGTCACGCTCGTTCGCCAATACTCCCAGCGCCTGCTCGAGACCGAGATCATCAAGCATGGCGCAGCCCGCAGCCGGGTGAACGGCGAGCCGGCGGAGTTTCTGCGTTCAGAAGCCTTTCACAGTTTTCTCGCCGGCCTTGACGGTCGCCAGCCCGATAATTTCGGACTGGTGGTGATCAGCGACGAGGGGCGAATGGTCGCGTCGAGCCGCGCCTTCCCCGTCGATATGCCAATGGGCGCGCGCGACTATGTCGACGCGATCCGGGCTGGCAGCCGGCTCTTCATCGACCGAATCAGACTGGAGCCCGGCGGCGAGGACGCGGTCATCGTCGCGACACCCTTCGTCACCAATGATTTTCGCGGCATGATCGTCTCCTCGATCGCCACCGACACGAGCCGAACCTTCCTGCGCAGTGTCGCAGCGCAGGAGAATGAAGCGGCGTCGCTGACCCGCGACGATGGCAAGCTTCTGGTGCGCCAGGTGCCGGCCGAGCCGATCTTCCTTACACCCGACACGCCGGCGCGACAGAACATGGACAAGGGCAATGAGGGTGTCTACGAGGCGCTGGCGATCTCAGACGGTATCAGGCGCATCTATGCCTTCAGCCGTCTGGATGGCATACCGCTCGTTGCCAATTTCGGCGTGCCGATCGACGGTATCCGTGCGGCTACTTTCCGCAGCGCCCTGCCCGTCTGGCTGTTGATGCTCGCGATCAGTGCCTTCACGCTGGTTGCGACGTCGCTTGCCAGACGCAGCATGCTGGTGCAGCGCGAGAGCGACCGGCAGGCGCTGAAGCGGGCCGAGGCGGAAAACCTCGCGCATCAACGCGCCGAACTCGTGCGCGAGATGAACCATCGGATCAAGAACAATCTCGCGCTGGTGACGAGCCTCATCAACATGCAGGCGCGGCGCGGCAGTGTCGACGTGCAGGCGCTGCAGATGCGGGTCCGAGCGCTGGCCGAGGTGCATGACCTGCTCTATCGCTCCAGTCACGGCGAGAAGATCGACCTCGGCGAACTCCTGACCCGCGCCTGCGATCCGGCGACGCTGGTGCCGGAAGATCGGGACATCACACTCGACGCCGTTCTGCCGAGCGGCATCCTCCTGCCTGCCGACCGGGCTTCGCCGCTGGCGCTTGCTGCCCTGGAACTGGTGACCAATGCCGTGAAACATGCCTTTTCCGACAGGGATAGCGGCACGATCCGCCTGACGCTTAAAGCCGAAAACGACGGCCGGGCCCGCCTCACCATCGCCGATGACGGCATCGGCATGGATGAGGAGACCACACGCCGCTCCGGCACCCGTCTCGTTGATGCCTTCGTTGCGCAGGTGGGCGGCGAGATCTCCCGCGAAATCGACGGCGGGACGCGTTACGTGATCCGGTTCAGCCTGTGAGGGAAGCCGCGTCGGGGGTTCCGCGACTTCCCTCGCCTCCCCTCAGAGCGTCATCTTTTCCTTCGGATGCGGGCTGTCCTCATAGGCGCCCCAGATCGACTGATCGAAATTGATCGTGGCGCCCGTCATCAGGCCGCTTTCCTCAGACGACAGATAGGCGCAGGCGCGGGCGACCTCGGCCGGATCGACGAGGCGGCCGAAGGGCTGGCGGGCGGCCGCATCCTTCAGCCAGTCGGCCGGCGCGCCGTGATATTCCCGCTGGATGCGGTCTTCGCCGTCGCTCGCCATCCAGCCGATGTTCAGCGCATTGCAGCGGATACGGTTTTTCAGGAGGCCGAAGGCGACATTGCGGGTCAAGGTGTCGACGGCTCCCTTGGAGGCGCAATAGGCGGCGATGAAGGGCTGGCCGGCCATCGATGACATCGAGGAGATGTTGACGATCGTGCCCTCGACACCGTCGCGCAGCATCAGCTTCACCGTATCCTGGATGAGGAAGAAGGGCGCGCGGGTATTGATCGCGAACATGCGGTCGAACAGCGCTTCGTCGGTGTCGAGGATCGTACCGCGATCGGTGATGGCAGCGACATTGACGAGGGCATCAATGCGGCCGAAGTTCTCATCGGCTGCGGCAATCACGCGGCGGCAATCAGCGACCTCGCCGAGATCAGCCGAGACGAAATGCACGGGGGTGCCGTAGCGCTCGGTGATCTCACGCGCCTTTGCCTCGCCCTTGTCGCGGCTGCGGCCGCAGATGACGAGGCCCTTTGCGCCGCGCTCGGCAAACAGCCGCGCGACTTCCGCGCCCAAGCCTTGCGTACCGCCGGTGACGACAGCGATCTTGTTGTCCAGTCTTCCCATTGTCTTCCTCATGCCCTGCGCTTGGCAGCCTGTGTCTCGACGAGCGCTGCGAAGGCCTCCGGCTCCATGCCCGCCTCGAGCGCTTCCGTCATCATGGTGTTCTGCGTCTTCGGCGCAAGGCCACCGACCGGCGGATCGCTGTCGAGATTGGTCGGGAAGGCATAACCTTCCGCGGTGGCCGCAATGGCATTCTCGATTTCGGCCGAAGTCAGCGTGCCCGTCCTGTGGGCCGCGAACAGCGCCGGATAGACCGCCTTGCACATCGCGTCGCGGTCGACGCTCTCCATGGCGCGGCCAAAGGCTGAGGAGACCTGCAAGAGGTTTGCCATGCGCCAGATATCGGTCGATACGTTGTTGCCGGCGCCGTGCATGAGAGCCGGATTGAAAAAGACGGCATCGCCCTTCGACAGCGGCAGCTGGACATGCTGCTCGGCGAACACCGTCTGGAATTCCGGCCGGCCGAAGGCGAGGTAGCCTTCGAAGAAGCTCTGCGAATAAGGCAGGAAAAGTGTCGGGCCGCTTTCGACCGGCATGTCGCAATGAGCGACCGCGCCCTGGAGCGTCAGCAGCGGCGAGACCGCATGGATATGGCCCGGATAGGCCTGCATCTGCTGCGGTGACATGAAGCCGAGGTGATAGTCGCGATGCGGGACCTGCGCCTTGCCGCCGGGGTTCACCCGGTTCATCTGCGCCGTCATCTGATAGCCGCGGCCGAGCCAGGCTTCTGACGCCATGGCGATCGCGTCCGAGGCATAATAGCGGGCGAAATTGTCGGGGTCGGCGAGCGCGTGTTTCTGCAGCGAGTTCCAGATGCGGTCATTGGCGCCGGGTTTGGCGAAATGGTCGGCGGCCGCCTTGCCGCCTTCCTTCTCGGCCTTGACGATGGCGTTGAAGACTTCGGTGGCGCGATCGACGACCGCAAGATCGGCAATGGCATTTTTAATGACGATGACGCCAGGGCCGGTCGAGAAGGCCTCGACCCATTCGGCCATCAATTCGCGGCGGGCCTCCGGATCCCGAGCGATGTCGCTCACCGCCGATCCATCATAGAGGAGCACGTTCTTTTCGACGCGGCTCGCGAATGGCCAGTCTTCGCGCCTGGTCTTTTGCGCCACCAGCGCCTTGAAGGCCTCGATGTCGCCGGCCTCACTGTCGAGCCAGACCTTGTCGCGGCGACGGCTGGTCAATGTTCTCTGGTCCATGGTTTCCTCCCGAAATCCTCATCCCGCTTGACCATAGTCAGGCAACGAGCAAGAGATGAGCGGCAAAACACCTCAAAAACACCTTAAGGCCCCAACATGCGCCCGCCCTTCCCGCTCAAGGACATCGCCCTGCAATCGGGCCTCAGTCTCGCCACCGTCGATCGGGCCCTGCACGGACGCGGGCATGTGGCGAAGGCAACCGCACTTCGCATCGAGGCGGCGATCGCGGAACTGGAGCGACAATATGCGGAGGCGCGCATCGGCGGGCGGCGCCTGGTCATCGACGTCGTCATGGAAACACCGGAGCGATTTTCAAATGCCGTGCGTGCGGCGTTTGACGCCGAGCTGCCGGGCATGCGGCCGGCTTCGCTCTCGGCGCGCTTCCACGTGGCCGAGACCATGGAGGAGCGCGACCTCCTCGCCATCCTCAAGCGCATCCGCCGGCGCGGCAGCCATGGCGTCGTCGTCAAGGTGCCGTCGACGCCGGCGATCGCGGCGATGGCAGCCGAGTTGATGGCAAGCGGCATTCCTGTGGTGACGTTGGTGACGGATCTGCCCGCCACTGTGCGGCAGGGTTACGTCGGCATGGACAATCGGGTGGCGGGGGCAACGGCCGCCTATCTGCTCGCCCGCATGGCGGGGCCGGCTGCGGGCAAGGTGCTGGTCACGCTGTCGAGTGCACGATTTTCCGGCGAGGAAGAACGCGAGCGCGGCTTTCGCGATGCGCTTCGAACGGATGCGCCACATCTGGGCATCGTGACGATATCAGAGGGCTTCGGCGTCGACCGCACGACGGAGCGGCTGGTGAAGGCGGCTGTTGTCAGCCATCCCGAGATCCGCGCCGTCTATTCGATCGGCGGCGGCAACCGGGCGATCCTGCGCGCCTTTGCCGAGGAGCGGCGCCAGATCGACGTTTTTGCCGCCCATGACCTTGATGCCGATAACCGGGCACTTATGGCCGAGGGTCGCCTGACCTTCGTCATCCATCACGACCTGCGCCAGGACGCCCGCAGCGCCTGCCAGATGGTGATGGCACATCACCGCATGCTGCCGAAGGATTTTCAGGTGGCACCATCGCGAGTGGCGATTGCCACGCCGCATGAGGTGATGTGAGGTTAGGCGGCCGCTTGTCTCAAGCGGCCCTGCCCATCGCGTGCTGCATCTGCCCCGGCTTCAACGCGGAGGTCTGGAATCGGGACACGAGGCCGTAGAGATCGCGGGCGCCATCGGCGAGCGAGCTTGCAGCGGCACTTGCCTCTTCCACGGTCGCGGCACTCTGTTGGGTTACCTTGTCCAGCATACCGATCGAGCCGTTGATCTCACCGATGCCCTGCGCCTGATCGCGAGCAGAGACGGAGATCGCATCGACATTGCCATCAATTTCCTGGACCTGATTAACGATCGATTCCAATGCATGGCCGGTCTGATCGACCAGCGCTACGCCGTGGCTGACGGCACTCGCCGACTTGGCGATGAGGCCCTTGATATCCTTTGCAGCGCTTGCCGAGCGTTGGGCGAGTTCGCGAACTTCCTGGGCAACGACGGCGAAACCCTTGCCGGCCTCGCCTGCTCTTGCTGCCTCGACGCCCGCATTGAGCGCCAGAAGATTGGTCTGGAAGGCGATCTCGTCGATCACGCCGATGATGTTTTCGATCTCGCGCGAGGAGCCGGCAATCTCGTCCATGGCCGATGTCGCCTGGGTGACGACGGTGCCGGACGCCTCGGCATTGGCGCGGGTTTCGCTGACGAGGCGGGTGGTGGCAAGCGTGCGGCTGGTCGTATCCTTGACCGTGCGGTTGATTTCTTCGAGAGCCGCTGCCGTCTGCTCGACGGTCGCGGCCTGGCGTTCGCCGTTTGCAGCGATGCTGTTGGACACGTCGCTAATCACGGCGGCATTTTCCGACAGCGCCTGGGCGGCCCGGACGATGCCGGTCATGGTTTCGTCGAGGGCCTGAGCTGCGGTGTTGACGTCGAGTCTCGTCGCTTCCAGAACCGGATCGAGCGGCTCGTTCAGACGCACGGTAAGATCGCCGTCTGCCAGACGCTTGATCGCCTGGCCGATGATCTTGACGGCGCGCATGCGCGGGCTGATGTCCGTGGCGACCTTGATCACCTTGTAGACCTTGCCACGGGAATTGAAGACGGGCGTGTAGGCCGCCTGGATCCAGACTTCGCGGCCGCCCTTGCCGTAGCGCACGAAATTGGACGAGATGAACTCACCGGCGCGCAGACGCTCCCAAAACTGGGCATATTCGGTGGTCTCACCATAGGCCGGATCGCAGAACATGCGGTGCTGCTTGCCGACGATCTCGGCTGCTTCATAGCCCATGGCTTTCAGGAAATTGTCGTTTGCCTGGACGATGGTGCCGTCAATCTCGAATTCGATGATTGCCTGGGACTGGTCGATCGCCCTTAACCGGTTGCCGTCGTGCAGGGAGGCGATCTTGGTCACCGTGATATCGGAAGCGATCTTCAGGATGCGGACCACACGTCCACCGCTGAAGACCGGATTGTAGGTCGCCTCGATCCAGACATCGTCGCCCGACTTGCTCTGGCGGCGGAACTGGCCGCTCTGGAAGCGGCCGGCGGCAAGCTCCGACCAGAAGCGTTGGTAGTCCGGAGACGTGCGGATTGCCTCCTCGCAGAACATGCGGTGATGCTTGCCGACGATCTCCTCCTGGCTGTAGCCGAGCGTCTTCAGGAAATTCTCGTTGGCGTGAAGGATGGTGCCGTCCGGCGAGAACGAAATCATCGCCTGTGCCGTGGAAATCGCCCTCATGTCATCGGCAAGCTTATTCGCGTTCAGGTAGTTCGACAGCATGTTGGCCCCCAGGCGTGGATCTCTGCGTCAATCAAACCTGCGTTATGTTAACGCCTGCTAAATGGGAGCCGGTGTTTTGCCATAAATGACAAACGTTAGGCGGGAAATCGGGGCAGAATACCCAGAAATGGTTGAATTCGACATTCCTTAGAAAGACTGCCAGACAGGGCGACCACCATTTATGGGGAGTATGAACTGATTGGAGCCCCTTCTCCCGAGCGCTGGCCACGCCAGTGTTAATCTTTGTTCCAGGCGTGGAACAATGCGCCATCTCGCAGAGCCAAGAAAAAACCGCCGGATCTGCACCCGGCGGTTGATGATGCGTTTTTTCTGACGGACGACAGATCAGACGAACTGGCTCAAGCCCGGGACCGAGGCGACGACCTCGTCGACCACGTCGGCGCCGGCATATTCGCGGGCGACTGCCATGGTTTCCTTGGCAAGCGTCGAGATCTCCCCCATGCCGAGGCCTTGCGACATCAGCTGCTGGCCGAGGCCCATGATGCCGCCGCCGCCGATGGCGCTCATCAGGCCGCCGAGCAGACCGCCGCCGCCTGAACCTTCGCCATTGTGCTTGGCGACCAGTTCAGCGGCACCGGGGATCGCTTCGATCATGCGGGCGACCGGGCCGTCGGCTGCTTCGCGCTGCAGGAAGCCGAGCATCATACCAAGCGCGGTTTCAGCCTTTTCCTGGGAAATGCCGACATTGTCGGCGATGCGGGTGACGATTTCGCTCATCTTCGAAGTCCTCCTGAGGCGATTTTGACGTTAACGTCAACGTAATGGATGTTCATCCCGAACTCAAGCGGTCCGGCCATGGCGCAGCAAAATTTGCCGGGGACGGCACAGGAATGCGACCGCATCGTCAGGCGTACCGAAACGGGACGGTCGACCGTTGTCGATGTTCCACAGTCCACCTATAAGAGCAAGCTGAAGTGTTGGCGACACAGGGAGAAACGTCCGCATGCTGCAAGAAGGTTCGCTTTATCTTGGCACCAGCCGCAACCCGGACGACAGCCTGAATAAGGCGGAATATCTGGCGCTGAAATACGGCAACCGCCACGGCATTATCACAGGCGCGACGGGGACCGGCAAGACCGTGACGCTGCAGGTGCTGGCCGAGAGTTTCTCCGAGGCCGGCGTTCCCGTCTTTGCCTCCGACATCAAGGGCGACCTTTCCGGCCTTGCCGCCATGGGGGAGCCGAAGGACTGGATCACCCAGCGGGCAGAGCAGATCGGCTTTACCGATTATGCACCCGCCGAATTCCCCGTCATCTTCTGGGATCTCTATGGCGAAAAGGGCCATCGCGTTCGCACCACGGTCGCCGAGATGGGACCGCTGCTCTTGTCGCGGCTGATGAATGCATCGGAAGCGCAGGAAGGCGCGCTCAACATCGCCTTCAAGATCGCCGATCAGGGCGGACTGCCGCTGATGGATTTCAAGGACCTGCAGGCGCTCCTCAATTACATGGCCGAGCATGCGACCGAGCTTTCGAGCCAGTTCGGGCTCATCTCCAAGGCGTCGATCGCGACCTTGCAGCGCGGGCTTTTGATTCTCGAGCAGCAGGGGGCGGAAAACTTCTTCGGCGAGCCGGCGCTCAAGGTGACCGACATCATGCGCACGACGCATGACGGACGCGGCGCGATCTCGATCCTGGCCGCCGACAAGCTGATGATGAACCCGCGTCTTTACGCGACCTTTCTGCTCTGGCTGCTTTCGGAACTCTTCGAAGAGCTGCCGGAGGTGGGCGATCTCGACAAGCCGAAGCTGGTCTTCTTCTTCGACGAGGCGCATCTCTTGTTCAACGACGCGCCGAAGGTCTTGATCGAGCGGGTCGAGCAGGTGGTGCGGCTCATTCGCTCCAAGGGCGTCGGGGTCTATTTCGTCACGCAGAACCCGCTCGACGTGCCAGAAACCGTGCTCGCCCAACTCGGCAACCGCGTACAGCATGCGCTTCGCGCTTACACGCCGCGGGAACAGAAGGCGGTAAAGACGGCGGCGGATACCTTCCGGCCGAACCCGGCCTTCGATTGCGCAGAGGCCATCACCCAACTCGGCATCGGCGAGGCGCTGGTGTCGACGCTGGAGGCCAAGGGCATTCCGTCCATGGTCGAGCGCACGCTGATCCGCCCGCCTTCGGGCAAGGTCGGGCCGATCGACGATGCCACGCGACAGAAGGTGATGAACCTTTCGCCCGTCGCCGGGCAATACGACATCGATCTCGATTCGGAATCGGCCTACGAGATCCTCTTGGCACGGGCGAAGAAAGCTGCAGACGCGGAGGCTGCCCGGCGCGCGGAGGAGGAGAAGGCCAAGGGCGGCGACAGCGCGGCTGGTCGATGGACGCTGCCCGGCTTCGGCGACGAGCCCGAAGAGACGCCGAACAGCCGCAAGACGACAACGACGAAACGATCCGGCGGCTATCAGCGCGAGACGGTGATCGAGGCCGCCATGAAGAGTGCGGCACGCTCGGTTGCGACCTCGGTTGGCCGTGCCCTGGTTCGCGGGATCCTGGGAAGTCTTCGCCGGTGAAAACTTGCATTTTTCTCGCGCGCCACAAGAACTGAGTGACGAAAGCTCGCCGTTATCGGCGGGTTTTTGTTCACTTCCGCGCAACCATCCCTGATATATACTGAACACTGGTACAATTCGCGGACCTGTCTCCGGGAATCCATGGGGTCGAGCTTGGACAGCAGTCTGGATCACGTCGTTCTGGTCAACAATGCAAAGCGCGCGCTGGAACGCGGACGCTTCGAGCTCACCTATCAGCCGATTTACTCCGTCGATCAACGGGAAGTGGACAGCGTTGAAACGCTGCTGCGCTGGCGCATCGCACCCGGCCGATTGGCGGCGGCGCAGGATTTCCGCGCGGTCTTCCGCGACCCCATGATGTCGCTTTCGATTTCGCGACTTCGTCCTGACGACTACGCTGCGCCAGGCGGCGCGCTGGCGGGCCGAGGGCCACGACATGGGGCGCATCAGCGTCAATACCACGGCCTTTGACCTTTGTGCCGGGGATTTCGCCCTGCGGCTCACCGACATGGTGCAGGGCTTCGGCCTCACTCCCGACATGCTGGAGATCGAGGTGGCGGAGCCGGCCTTCTATGGACCGCTGGCAAAGTCTGTAAGCCTTGCGCTCGAAGCCTTGCACTACTGCGGCTTTTCGCTCGCCATGGACAATTTCGGCGCCACCCATGCGGGGCTTGCGGCGCTGCGCGATCACCGCTTCCGGCGGCTGAAGATCGATCATTCGCTGATGCGCAGCGCGCTCAACAATCCGGTCGACAAGGCGATCGTCCGGCATGTGATTGCGCTCGGCCATGATCTCGGCATGATCGTCACGGCAGCGGGCGTGGAGAACGAAGACCAGATGGAAATCGCCGTGCAGCTTGGCTTTGATAGCGTGCAGGGCTTCTTCGTCTGCTTTCCGAAGGAAGCCGAGCTTCTGCCTCGCGTCTGTCACGTGTTGAACCTGCAAGGCCGCACCGGCTGAGCCTCGCCCCTGCCCTTCCGCCCTCTTTCACGAGATGGCAGGATGGCGTCATGACCCTGCTGATCTATCCCCTCGCCGCGCTTGCTGAAATCGCCGGATGTTTTGCCTTCTAGGCCTGGCTGAAACTCGACCGCTCGCCGCTCTGGCTGGCGCCTGGCCTTATTTCGCTCGCCCTCTTCGCCTGGCTGTTGACGCTCGTGCCCGCGGACGCAGCCGGTCGCGCCTATGCGGCCTATGGCGGTGTCTATATCGCCGCGTCACTCGCCTGGCTTTGGTTGATTGAGGGGCAGCGGCCGGATCGCTTCGACCTCACGGGTGCTGCAATCTGCCTTGTCGGGGCAGCCGTGATCCTGTTGCCACAGCGGGGGTAAGCGGAAAGCCCCTCAAATCGCAGGATGCCGGCTTGCGCAATTTCCGTATATACATAAACTATGATCATCGTCTGGGACGAACCGAAGCGGCTGGCGAATATCGACAAGCATGGGTTGGATTATGCCGACCTGTCGCTTGAGTTCTTCCAGCGCGCCCTGATCCGCCCAGCCAAGAGAGGCAGGCTGCAGGCAATCGGTCGTTTGGCAGACGGAGCGGTGGCGGTAATCTTTGTTCGACTCGGAAACGCAAGGGATGTCCGTCGTTTCGATGCGCCCGGCAAATGCTGCCGAAAGGAGGGCTTTATCATGAAGAAGACCAAGCCTATGACGGATGGCTTTCGTGAGGGCCGTGGGTACACGCGCACCGACTGGGATGAGGTAGGCGACAACCCCGAGATGACCGAGGCCGAAATCGCGGAACTCCGCCCCTTCCCCGAGGTCTTTCCGGATCTCTCCGAGGCGATCGACCGCAAGCTCGGCCGGCCGAAGGCAGAGAGCCCGAAGAAGGCGATCAGCATAAGGCTCGACCAGGAGGTGATCGATCGCTTCAAGGCAACCGGGGACGGCTGGCAGTCGCGGATGAACGAGGCGCTGCGCAAGGCGGTGGGGCTGTGAGCCCCCTGCCCGGCGACCCGCGCTCCGCAACGCTTGTCGATGAGGGCCGCCCCAATCAGGATGCCATTTCGATTGCCCAGGAGAAGCCGCGCCAAGCAGGTGTGATCCGACTGCTTGAGCTCTCAAACGCCTATGCGGCTTCGCTCTATCCAAGCGAAAGCAACCACATGGTTCCGCTTAGCGAACTGGAGGAGGCCAATGTCTCCTTCTTCGTCGCACGCTCCGGCGAGGCGATCCTTGGTTGCGCCGCTCTGGTCGAGTCGGGCGACGGCAGCGGAGAGATCAAGCGGATGTTCGTGCACGAAGGTGCGCGAGGGCTGAAACTCGGCAAGCATCTCCTGGAGGCGCTGGAGGAAAGGGCGTTGCAGCGCAACATGTCGGTCATTCGGCTTGAAACGGGGATCTATCAGCCCGAGGCGATCGGGCTTTACCGAAAGGCGGGTTATCGGGAGATCCCGCCCTTTGGCGACTACCAGCCCGATCCGTTGAGCCTGTTCATGGAGAAACGAATGGTGAGGTGAGACCTCACCAACTCCGCCAGCCCTCGACGAGCATCAGCACCGCCACCGCGAACAGCAGCCAGCCGGCGGCGCGCCCGATCCAGATGGTCACCTGCGGCTTTGAGGTCAGCGCATCTCTCCCTTTGGCGGCAGCGAGTGCGAGACCGCCATAGACGGTTGCCTGGAGCATGAGGGTAAGCGCACCCATGACAAGCGCCTGCTGCCAGAAGGGGCCGTATTCGGGCCGCATGAATTGCGGGTAGACGGCGAGGATGAAGAGCCAGGCCTTCGGGTTGAGCAGGCAGGTGATCAAGCCCTGGGTGAAGATGCGTGCCGAGCGGTGCAGTTTTGACGCCTCGATGCCGTCGATGACGATGGCGCTTCTGGCGAGCGTGTAGCCGATCCAGATCATGTAGGCGGAGCCGATGACCAGCATGGGGCCGGCAAGCTGCGGGACGAGCGTGGAGAGCGTCGCCACTGCGATGGTGCCGAACAGCGTGTGGAAGACGCCGCCGAGCATGATGCCCGAGGTTGCCGCCACGCCGGCCCGGCGGCCGCCGGTCAGGGTATTGGCCGTGACGAAGATCATGTCCATGCCGGGCACGGTGATGATACCGGCCAGGAGGAGCGTGAAAAGCCAGAGATTTTCCGTGTAGGTCATGTCAGTTGTCCACGTTGCTGCTTGGATGACCGGTCCAGGTTTTTGGCCTGTTTTCAGCCTGTTGCGCTATGCTATACAGAGTTCCAACTGACAGAGCTGTGTCAGTTGTGATGAGGGGATGACATGCGCAAGGCGTCCCGGTTGTTCGAGATCATCCAGATCTTGAGGCTTGCCGACCACCCGATAACCGCACAGCAGATCGCCGAAAAACTGGAGGTCACGCAGCGGTCGATCTACCGCGACATCGCCGCCCTTCAGGCGATGCGCGTGCCGATCGAAGGAGAGCGCGGGATCGGCTATATCCTCAGGCCCGGCTTTCACCTGCCGCCGCTGATGTTCACAGCCGAAGAGACAGAAGCGATCGTGCTTGGCATGGCGCTGACGAAGCGTACGGCCGATCAGGGGCTGCGCGAGGCATCGGCCCGGGTGCTGGACAAGATCGCGGCGGCGCTTCCCGATCCGCTGCGCGAGGCGATCATCTCACGCACGCTCTATGCCTGGGGACGGGTGGCGGAGGCGCCCGAGGCCATCGACTTTGCGATGCTCCGCCGCGCCATTCGCGACGAGGAGAAGCTCGAGATCGACTATGTCAACGAGAAGGGCGAGGCAACGACGCGACGGATCCGGCCGATTGCCGTCATCCATTACGCCGAAGCGGCGGTCATTGTCGGCTGGTGCGAATTGCGGGAGGCGATCCGAAACTTCCGGGTCGATCGGGTCAGGGACTGCCGGGCGACCGGGGCGCATTTCCGGCGTGAGGGGGATCGGCTGCGCAAGCTGTGGGTCGCGGGGTGGGAGAGCTCCGGCCAAGACGCGGGGCGTGGCTGACCGGAGTGCTACCTATCGTGCTGCTGCGCGATCCGCCTGGCTGAGGCCGTCATAGCCCCAGTCCGTGGCCGGCAATTCCTGCACCACGACATAGGTAGCGGGATGGAGTTCCGGCCATTCGGCCCGCAAGAGAGCCATGGCCTTGTTCAGAAACGCCCGCTTCTGCTCGACCGTGTTGGTGCCGGCGGTGACGAAGACTTCGAGATGCGCGGCCCCTGGCTGCAACTCTCCACCAATGGTCCAGGTCTTGGTAAGTGTGGACTCAATCTGCACCGAGGTCAGATCATGGCGCTTGGCCAGATCGGTGGCGATGAGGTCCGTCAGGGCACGGGCGAGATCGCGTTCACGATCAGGATGGGGTGGGTGATAGGTAAGGCGGGCGAAGGGCATGGTCGAATTCTCCAAAACGGGATGACGGAGGCAGGATAGTCACGGTATGCTCAAATAATACCGATCAATTATGCAGCCTGACTTGAGGAAAACTCATGCTTCCGGATCTCCCCTCGCCGCTGCTGCGCAATTTTGTCGCCGTGGCGGATTGCGGCTCGCTGGCGGTGGCGGCCATGCGGGTTAACCGCAGCGAATCGGCGCTCAGCCTGCAGATGCAGCGGCTCGAGGACATCATCGGACAGGCGCTTTTCGATCGGGATGGACGGGCGCTGAAGCTCAACGGCACGGGCAGCTGGCTGCTTGCGCACAGCCGGGCCATCCTGGCGCGGATCGATGCCGCCCGGGCAGAACTCGATGCGGCATCGCGTCCACCGATCCGGCTCGGCGTCGTGCAGGATTTCGTCGGTCGGTTGCTGCAGCCGACCCTCGCCGACCTGCGTGGGGACGATGGCGCAGCACGATTTTCGATCGTGATCGGCAGCACCAGCGAATTGCTGCAGGCGATGAGCGAGGACAGGATCGACACGGCCGTCTGCGTCGGCGAGCCGGGCATTGGTGATGCCGGCTCCACCACCTTGCAAATGGGCTGGTTCGGCGATGCGCGGCTCCTGGAAGACGAGGTGGTGCCGCTGGTCAGCATCACGCCGCCCTGCCCGTTTCTGACCGCAGCGACCCGGGCGCTGGATGCCATCGGGCGGCCGTGGCGGCTGGCGCTCGTCACGCCGAGTCTTGACGGGGTGAAGGCAGCTGTGGCGGCGCGGCTTGGGATTGCCTGCCGGACGGAGGCGGGCATGGGCCAGGCGGCGCTCGAAGGCACCGGACTGCCGCAGCTCTCGGAGATCCGCTACATGGTGATGGAGAAACGGCCCGGAAAATCCGGGCCGTCAGAAGCGGCAGGCCGCATGGCGGCCCATCTTGCGGCGCTTGGCCGACGCTAACAGGTCAGGCGACGACGGCCATCCGCCGCGCCTCGCGGAAGGACACCAGGCGGCCGCGGGCTTCGTCCCAGAGGACGAGTTTCACGCAGGCGAAGCTTTCCTTCAGCGTGATGCGGCTGATGGTCTTCAGCTCCGGGTGGTCGCGCAGGACTTCAGGCAGGCGGTAGAAGGGGATCTTGCTCGACAGGTGATGCACGTGATGCACGCCGATATGGCCGGTCAGCCAGCGCAGGCCCCAGGGCAGATCGTAATGCGACGCGCCGTGGAGAGCGGCGTGCTGGAACTGCCATTCCGGAGGGTTGGACCAGTGGGTGTCTTCGAACTGGTGCTGGACGTAGAAGAGCCAGATGCCAAGCGCGCCGGCGAGCAGCACGATCGGCAGATGCACGATCAGGAAGGCATCGAGGCCGGCAAGCCAGATCATCAGCGCCGCCATGATCACCATGCCGGCATTGGTTGCCATGGTGGAGACCCAAGGCAAAGCGCCATCCTTCATCATGCCGAAGGGCAGACGCTGCTTCAGGAGGAAGACCCAGATCGGACCGATACCGAAGAGCACGACCGGATTGCGATAGAGGCGGTAGCCGAGACGGCCCATCGGGGACAGGGCCCTGTATTCGGCAACGGTCAGCGTTGTGATGTCGCCGACGCCGCGCTCCTCGAGATTGCCGGCGGTCGCATGGTGTTCGGCATGGGCCCGGCGCCAGTAGTCGTAGGGCGTGAAGGTCAGGACACCCAGCAGGCGGCCGGTCCAGTCATCCACCGAGCGGCGGGCGAAGAAGGCGCCATGGCCGCAGTCATGCTGGATGATGAAGAGGCGCAGAAGGAAGGCGGCTGCCGGCACGACCAGTACGAGGCCGGGCCAGAAAGAATATTCAAAGCTTGCCCAGGCGCCGAGCCAGAGCAGCACGAAGGGGACGAGCGTGATGCCGAGCTCGAAGCTCGAGCGCGTCAGATCCGGTTTGCGATAGGCATTGACGATCTTCAGCCAAGCCTTGGCATCCGGGGTCTCGTCTTCGAGGATTTGATCGTCGCGGTAATCGAATGCAGCACTCACAGGCCGGCCTCCGAAATCTTGTTTTGGTCGGAAAAGGCGGAGAGGCTGAATACGCCCAATATCGGGGCGCGCGACACGGGGCATCCGAAGGAGAGGCCCGCAGCAATGGTCATGGTCGGCTGGCTTTCGTGACTAAGAGATCGCCCGTCACTCCTGGAACGGGTGGCCTCTCCTATCAGATCATCGAGGCCTTGTCGCCATGGAACACTGCTGCCTGTCCGGCTGCGGCATTTCGCCGACAATTGCGCATGGCGTCCCGGCACACAGGTGAACCGGGACGCTGGTCTTCTGGTCAGGGACGAGCGGCGTTCATCAGCCGGCCGGCTTCAGCGTGGCGAGGATCTTGCCGACTTCGGGCATGTTCTGGGCTTCGGTTTCCGTGGATGCCCAATAGGTGACGATGGCGATCTTTTCGTCGGAAAGGCCAATAATGCCGACGCCGATGGAGACCGGACCGTCCTTGTCCGTGCCCTTCCAGTCGATGGTGTCGAACGACATACCGTTTAGCTGGTCCTTTGATTCTTTCTGAGACGCCGGATCGGGCACGACACCGTTTTCTTCGAGGAAGGCGAAGACGTCGCTGATCACCTGGTCCATGTCTTCGGCACCTGCAATGTCGAAGGAGATATAGGTGCCGGCGTCCGGAGAGTTTGCCTCGACGCCGTAATCGGTCTCGGTCGGCTGCCAGTCATCCGGGATATCGACGATCGCGGCCGGTTCATCGGAAGGGAAGGTGAAAGTTCCTGCAAAGGCGGTGGATGCGGTAATCAGGAGGATTGCGGTTGCGGCTAGAAACTTGTTCATCGGAGGGTCCGTTGATGAGGGATGAGACGTACCAGAAGGTGGCTTTTTCCAAGCCGCAGCTGGCGCGTTGTCGTAGCAAGCAGAGGTCAAGATCGTCGTACTGTTTTTGCGTGAAACGGCCTGCAGCGATGAGAAAATATCAATCCTTCAAGATATGATGAAGAAAAATTGAATGACCTTGTCCCATGCCGTTCCGCCTCACTTTTTCGCCGCGGTGCGAAAGCACATTTCCGCAATGTTTTCCGCCGCTTCCGTCGCGACTTCCGCTTCGTGAACAGTTCTGGAACCGCGCTTTTCCGGTTTTTGCTTGTATCCGCGCCATCCTTTCCCTATATTGCAGCCATCGAAGATTGCGAGCGACTTTGTCTACGCGCTTTTAGCGCACGCCAGATTTCCTTCAACGTCGATATACCAGCTGCCGAATGTCTCGGCGGCAAGCCCAACGATTGAAAGGAAATCGTTATGAACACAGGTACCGTAAAGTGGTTTAACAGCACCAAGGGTTTTGGTTTCATCCAGCCGGATGAAGGCTCTGCCGACGTGTTCGTCCACATCTCTGCAGTTCAGCGCGCCGGCATGCGCGATCTTGTCGAAGGCCAGAAGATCGGCTACGACATTGTTCAGGACAAGCGTTCGGGCAAGAGCTCGGCCGACAACCTGCGCGCCGCTTAATAATCTGTCGCTCGCCCCACTGACCACGGATGTACCGGCAGAGGGGGCTGAGTGACGAGGGAAGGTCGGGTTCCGCCCGGCCTTTTTTGTTTCTCCCGTGATCGCAGCCATCAGGCGCGGTCCACATCTTTGCCCGATTTCTTCGGGATCTTCGCCGGGGCATGGCGCGTTAGCCTGTCGTATCCCCTCCTTTGAAACTCGAAAACAAGCGGGCATCAACGCCCGGAAAGGAAACGACCGTGCAAGTTCTCGTTCGTGACAACAATGTCGACCAAGCGCTCCGCGTGCTGAAGAAGAAGATGCAGCGCGAAGGTCTCTTCCGCGAAATGAAGGCCCGCAGCGCCTTTGAAAAGCCGTCGGAGAAGCGCGTGCGCGAAAAGGCGGAAGCCATTCGCCGTCAGCGCAAGCTCGCGCGCAAGAAGATGCAGCGCGAAGGCCTTCTGCCGGCTCCCAAGAAGGCAGTGCGTACGCGCTAATGACGATTTGATCCGTGCGCCTTCAGGCGCGCGGATCCGCCCTCCCCACCACGAAGGCGCAACGAAGTTTGCGACGCGGGCCGGGACTAGACATGCCGAGACAGGCAGCCAGGCTGCAGGAAGGATCCGGACATGACCGCGACCAAAGAGACTTTCTTCAAGCCTGAAAAGGTTTCCCCGCAAGACAAGGCCGCCACAACCGACAGCGTTGCCCGTTCGCTGATCGCTCAGGAAGCGACCGCGCGTGAACGCAAGACGGAAACGTTGAAGGCGCTTCGCCTGCAACGGGAGGCGCTCGAAGCCGAGCAGGCCCCCGCCCCGAAGAAGCGTGCGGTGAAAAAGGCCGTGAAGCGCGGCTGAGCGAGAGCTTACAAGCGCAGTAGAATTCGATAAGGGCCGGAGCGGCAGAACGCCTCTCCGGCCTTTGCGTGTTACTTTTTCGCTGCCGTCAGATTGAAATAAGCGCCTTGCGGATCCTGGCAGGCGGCGATCCACGATCCACCAGGCACCTCGTGGGGGCCGAACATGAGGCTTCCGCCGAGGGACTTCATCTTTTCGATGGCTGCATCGATGGCCGGGACAATGAAGAAGAAGCCCCAGTAAGGTGCCGGGATCTCCGGCGTCTTGGTCATCATGCCACCGATGCCGCGACCGCCAAGCTTGAAGGTCTGATAGGTGCCAAGTGGCCCCATGTCGACGGCCATATCCTTTTCCCAGCCGAATCGGGCAGCGTAGAAGTCCCAGACCCTCTCCCAATCACCGGCCATCAGCTCGTTCCAGCCGACCGTGCCCACGCTGCCAGGCGTCGGCCAGCTGCCTTCCGAACCGTCTTCCATCTTCGGGGTCATGATGCAAAGAACGGCGCCCTGCGGGTCCGCGACTACTGCGAATTGTCCAACGCCTGGGATATCTTCAGCGGGGCGGCAGATCGTGCCGCCATTCGCCGCATAATCGGCCGCCGTCTGGTCGACGTCATCGACGCCGATGTAACCGGTCCAGTTCGGCGGGATGCCCTGCCCTTTCATGTCTTCCGTCAGCGCCATCATGCCGGCAACGCCGGACGGGAAGCCGGGCACCGCGAATGAGGTGTAGGTGAAGCCTTCCATCTGCATATCGGTCGGCTCCCAGCCGAGCAGCGGGCCATAAAAAGCCTTGGCTGCGGCCGGATCGGGGGTCATCAGCTCGTGCCAGATGAATGTGCCGTGCATGCGCAGTCCCTCTCTCTTTATCGTGCCCGGCGTCAGCCGATGCGTTTTGCTTCGCTGGTCATAAAAGTATGAAAGCTGCCGTCGGGCTGGCGGACGCTGCCCGAGAAGGTTCGAGTGTCATCATCGATGAAATGGATGACATCACGATAGGTCTCGGTGCGCGACGGATCCTGCATGCTCGGCCCCTCGGCCTCGAGCACCAGCGTCTGACCGTCGTCTTCCAGCCAGCCCTTGTAGACCCAGAACTTGTCCATCATCGAGCCGATCCAGCTGCCGACATAGTGGCCCTCGCGCGGGTCGTAACCGAGGGTCATGATCATGGTGGCGCGGTCGCCACCATCGCCCATGCCGCCCTCACCTTCTGCAACGACCCAGAGGCCGCCGATGGAGCGGACCTTTTCGGTCCATCGCTTCATCGGATCATCCGGATCGTAGCCGTCCATGCCGGTCGAGGTCAGGAAGAGCCAGTCGCCGACCAGACGATCAAGGAAACGGTGGTGTTCGCTCGGTTTTGGAAATTCCATGCCCCAACTCCTTCAATGGCAGCAGCCGGCCATCTCGACCGGCTTCTCAGCGTATTCATCCTTGCGCTTGACGAAGCTCAGCGTGCCCGTCTCGTTGCGGCCGAGCGGCGCATGATCGAGGATCATCAGTGTGCCGAGAGCCTCCTCCCCGCCCCGGGCATATTGCGAATAGGTATGGAAGATCTCGCCCTTGTCGTTGCGATAGAAGGCAGACAGGCCCGGCAGTTCGTCGAAGGCCCGGTCGCTTGGCGTCTGGCGGAAATTGTAGTTCACCGAACCGGAAGCGAGCTCCTCCTTAGTGAAGGAGACGTGGAAGTCGTAGTTGAAATCACTGCCTGCGGACGAGACCCAGGGGAAATGCCAGTTCATGCGCCGCTTGTAGGCTTCGATCTTCTCAAGCGGGGCACGGGAGACGGTGACGAAGGTGACGTCGTGATTGTTGAGATGCGGCAGCATGCCATCGATATGATCGGCGAAGAACGAGCAGCCCTCGCAGCCGGCATCCCAATCGGGATGAAACATGAAATGGTTGATCATCAGCTGGCTGCGACCATCGAACAGGTCAGACAGCGTCTTTTCGCCCGAGGGTGACTGGAAGTGATAATCCTTCTCCATGCGAACCCAGGGCAAGGCGAGCCGTGCGGCATTTACCCGGTCGCGCTGACGGGTCAGTTCCTTTTCCTGCTGAAGCAGGGATTTGCGGGCCTCCAGCCACTCCTCCCGCGAAACAACCGAATATTCCATTTTGCTGTTCCTCCTCTTGACATTTACGTTGATATCAACATATCTAGCTGATGTCAAACATGCCCCTGATTCCCTACGCCACGACCATCCATGTCCGAGATAACTGTCTTTGCCTGCATGCCCAGCGCGCGGCGCGGGCGCTTGCCCGCCGCTTCGACCTCGCTCTGAAGCCCGTCGGGCTCACCAATCAGCAATTTTCCCTGATGATGGCGCTGAACCGCCCTGAACCGCCGCCCATGGGGCCGGTGGCCAAGCTTCTGGCGATGGACCGGACCACGCTGACGGCAGCGTTGAAGCCGTTATCGGCACGGGGTTGGGTATCGATCGAGCCTGACCCGAAGGACAAGCGGGGCAAGCGCCTGCGGCTGACCGCCGAGGGGGCGCGCACGCTCTCAAGCGCCGTGCCTATCTGGACCAATCTGCATGGCGAGATCGAAGCCGGCATGCAAGCCGACCCTTCGATCCTTCGCCGTGGCATGATCGAAATCAGTGCCTGACCGCTGCGTCAGCCGAGGCCGAGCGGCAGCGCGACCAGCGGACCGATGAGCATAACGGTTGCCATGGCAAGCGCGATGCGGTCGCGACCTTCGAAGAGCGGGCCGCGGAAGGCGGATGCGGGGTAGCCGTAGCGGATCTCGCGACGCGTGGCCTCCTCCACCGGAAGATCCGGCGACAGGCGGTGATCCTCATAGATTGCATTGGCTGTTGTGGTTTGCATGGTTTCGTCCTCGGTTGTTGGTATCGAGGTCAAACCGGGAACAAGGGCATAGGGTTCCCCTTCCCCCTGGCGGTGACCACCGGGGACAACGCGGATCCACGCCAAAACCGATGACGAACGCTCGCGCATGAAAAAGGCCGGCGCGAGGCCGGCCTTCGGGCGGTGGATATCTCAATTGAGGCCGATCAGATGACCGAGACCGGAACTTCGGTCGAGGTGCGCATGGCGTGGCTGTAAGGGCAGACGATGTGGGCGGCCGCAACCAGCTTCTCGGCCAGTTCGCGCTCCATGCCGGGGATCTCGACCGACAGCTTCACTTCGATGCCGAAGCCGGTGCCATCCTCGCGCGGGCCGATGCCGACGTCGGCATGAACCTTGGCGTTTTCCGGGATCTTGACCTTTTCCTTGCCGGCAACGGCCTTGAGAGCGCCGAGGAAGCAGGCGGAATAGCCGACCGCAAAGAGCTGCTCGGGATTGGTGCCGGTTGCGCCGTCGCCGCCGAGTTCCTTCGGGGTGGTGAGCGTGACATCGAGAACGCCATTGTCGGAGGCGCCGTGGCCCGAGCGGCCGCCGGTGGCATGTCCGTGTGCGGTGTAAAGAATAGCCATTGAGTTTTCTCCTTGTTTTGCGGTTGGTGAGTTTCTATATAGTACACAATTGAATTGTGCGCAATTGTTTTTTGCGCATTGAAAAGTGCGCCAGTTTTGGCCACTGTGGAAACAATAGATGCCGAAAGGGGTTCATCAAGGGCTATGGACGACGAAACGCTTGAGAAGGAACTAAGGCTGGACAAGCAGCTGTGCTTTGCGCTCTACGGCGCAGCACACGCCTTCACGCGTGCCTACAAGCCGCTGCTGACGCCGCTCGGCCTGACCTATCCGCAATATGTGGTGATGATGGCGCTGTGGGAAGAAGACGACATCTCAGTGAAGGCGCTGGGTGAAAAGGTCGGGCTTGATTCCGGAACACTCTCTCCACTGCTGAAGCGGCTCGAGCAGATCAATTACGTCTCACGCCGCCGGGATGCGGCCGACGAACGTGTGGTGTTCATCACGTTGACGGAGGAAGGGCGTGCCCTGAAGGCCCGGGCGCTTGAAGTCTTTTCGACGCTCGGAAGCCAGATCGGCTGCGACATCTCCGAGATCGAGAGCCTGCGTGACAGCCTCAAGCGCCTCAAGGGGCATCTCGAAGCGATCGACGGGAGCTGACACGACCGCAATCGCCAGCCTAGCCAACGCGACTGACCTCGGCTGAACTTGCGGAGCAAAGCGCCATCCTGCGCGTTGTGGAACAATGGATAAAGCACGCAATCTGTTCGACATCGTCAGGAGCCAGCTGTGGCTTCTGCCTCTCATCTTTTCCGGCCTTGCGGCCGTGCTCGCCATCTTGCTGATCAGCTATGGACATCTCCTCGGTCCTGACGTGGTGCGCGGAGCATGGTGGCTCTATAGCGGCGAAGCCGAAACAGCGCGGCAGCTGCTGAGCAGCCTGTTGTCCGGATTGATGACCATGACGTCGCTGGTGATTTCGGTGACCTTCGTCATCCTGACGCTGGCCGCACAACCAGCTCGGTCCGCGACTGATCTCGCATTTCATGGCCGACCGGCAGATCCAGGCCGTGCTCGGCCTGTTCATCGGCACGATCCTCTATCTGATCCTTGTCTTGCGAACGATCTCCGACACGTTGGGCAAGGACGGGGTTCCGCATCTGGCGATTTCGACCGGCAGCCTTTTGACCGTCATCTGCCTGATGGCGCTGTTGTTCTACATCCACAAGGTGGCGCGACTGATCATTGCCGACAACATGATTCAGGCATTGCACAGGGATCTCGTTGTGACGGTTGACGAGGTTCTGCCCGGCACACCGCAGGAGCACGGCGGGGACGTCGCCCGCTTTGCCGGCATCGGGCAACCGGTCGCGCTTGGCAAGGTCGGGCATGTGCAGGTGATCGACTATGGCGCGCTGACCCGGATTGCGGCGGAGAAGGATCTGCGGATCGATGTGGCGGTCAGGGCCGGGCAGTATCTGCTGGCGCAAGGCGACCACTTCACCATCTTCTCTGGCGCTGACGGCGATGGGACCGAGATCGATGACGAGACGATCGCAGCCTTGCAAGCGTGCTTCACAATAGGGCTGCAGAACACCACGGCGCAGGACCTCGAATACAGCATCCGGCAACTCACCGAAATTGCGGTCCGGGCGCTGTCGCCGGGGATCAACGACCCCTTCACTGCCGTTGCCGTCATCGACCGGCTGGCGGCCTCCTACGAGGCGGTGCAGCAGCGCCCCCTGCCCTATCGGCAGTATCATGACGACGACGGGGTTTTGCGTCTGATCGTCAGCCGTTCCGACTATCGCCGGATGCTCAACACCGGCTTTCGATCGATCCGTCAGGCCGGTGCGGACCAGCCGCTGGTGCTGATGCGGATCGCCGCCCGCCTCGCCGACCTTGCCCATTCCGTCCGTACGCCCGACCAGGCCGAGGCGCTCTCGGAGCAGCTCGCAGCGTTGGAGCAGACGGTCGAAAAATGCCATTCCATCGAGCGCGACCAGGCTCCCATGCAGGCCTATCTTGATGCGACGCGGCAGGTTTTGGCAGCGATCGAGATTCCTCCGGCCGGCAATCCGGCGTGACGGTCCCCATTCCGTCTCTTCTGCTGTGTGCCCCTCTGATGCCTTGATTGACCCTGATGCAGATCGCAGAAGGAGAGATTCGCATGACACAATCGAGACCCCGTGGCGCTGGCCGGATCACCGCTCAAATCCAGCTTCTCGTTCTGCCGTTGATGCTTTTGGGTGCCGCAGTGCCGGCTTCCGTGGAGGCCTCAGATCGAGAGACCATTGCGGCAGCCAAGCGCGTGGAGCAGAAGCTCGGCATGCGGGTCGGGCTTTCCGTCATCGATACGGGTAGCGGCGCTGTCGTCGCCTATCGGGACGATGAACGCTTCGCTATGGCGAGCACCTTCAAGTCGCTCGCCTGTGCCGCCACCCTGGCCGGTGGCGACGCCGTTCTGGATCAGACGACACGCATCACCAAGGCGGATCTGCGTCCGCATTCACCGGTGACGGAGAAGCGGGTGGGGACAAGCCTCTCCACGCGAGAACTGTGCGAGATCACGCTGCGCACCAGTGACAATGCCGCCGCCAATGCAATCCTCAAAACGCTGGGCGGGCCGTCCGCAGTGACAGGCTTCTTGCGCGGCATCGGCGATGCGACCACGCGGCTCGACCGTTACGAGCCAGAGGTCAACGAGGCGACACCCAGCGACCCGCGCGACACGACGACGCCACAGGCGATGGCGCAGACGCTTGAACGCCTGCTCGTCGGCGACGCACTTGCCCCCGCTGCCCGCGACCAGCTCGACGCATGGATGTCCGCCAATGCCGTGGCAGGCGGCCTCTTGCGGGCCAAGCTGCCGAAGGGCTGGCAGATTGCCGATCGCAGCGGGGCTGGCGGTCATGGCACGCGTGGGGTGATCGCGGTCTTGCGGCCGCCGACCGGTGCGCCGCTTGTCATTGCGATCTACATGGACGGCAGGAAACATCCGCTGAAGACGCGGGATGCCGCAATCGCCGAAATCGGTGAAGCTGTCTTTGCGGATTTTGCAAGATGACGCCTCGTCACCATCTCTGTTCGTGCATCGCGCTCCTGCTTTCCCTTTCCGGCCAACCATCCCTGGCCCATGCCGCTGGACAGGAAGCAGGCACGACGGTGGAGGCACGATCGGACTGGCAGCGGGAGAAATGTGAGGTCTACCGGCGGGCCTTTTCCGAGATCCTTGACCATGTCGGACGCGAGGGGATCTCGGACATGTTCATGACCCGGAATCAGGAATTCATCGACAGCGGTTGCCTTGCCGATGTCGATGCCTGCCCGGAGACGGAGGCCGATATCGAGGTGGCCAATGGCCTGACCATCGCCAGCATGAATGCAGGTGCTGCGAGCTCATTCAGCCCGTTTCGCTGTCGGCAATAAGTCGCGTCAATCCGCCCCTCGGCTGGCGGATGGAACGAGGAACCGATCTGCACGCGAAGGGTTGTCCTTGGGTCAACTGCGGCACTCCACCTGCGGTGGATGTCGCACAGACCATCAAGGAGAATGCCCATGCAAGTACCGCAGAACGCCGTGATTGCCGTTGCCGACGGCGAGAAGCTGAGCCTCTTTCAGAACGAAGGGAATGCTCTTGATATCAAGCTGAAAGCCCTTCCGTCAGACGAGATCGACGGGTCGAAAATCCCATCCGGCAGCCGCCATTCCAGCAGCGCGGCCAATCCGGACGACAGTCAGCAGGACGAGGACGGCTTCAGCAACGGCGTCACCGAAATGCTGAACAGGCAGGTCCTCGACGGCAAGATCAAGAACCTGGTGATCGTGGCTGCGCCGCGGACGCTCGGCGAGATGCGCAAGGGCTATCACAAGCAGCTCTCTGCAGTCCTGGTCGGTGAACTCGACAAGGACCTGACCGGCCACACGGTTCAGGAGATCGAAAAGGCGCTTGAAGCTGCCTGATATCGGCTCGCGTCGATATGCTTCGGATAAAGAAAGGCCCCGCTGTCACCGGCGGGGCCTTTCTGTCTGTGGCGGATCTGCAAGTTGATGCAGTCTGCGGTTACTGGCGAACGAGGATCTTGGCCTTGGTCGGCACGCGCTCGTAAAGGTCGATGATGTCCTGGTTCATCAGGCGCACGCAGCCCGAGGAAACGGCCTTGCCGATCGAGTTCCACTCCGGCGAACCGTGCAGGCGGTAGAGCGTGTCTTGGCCGTTCTGGAAGATGTAGAGCGCGCGCGCGCCGAGCGGGTTGTCGAGGCCGCCGGGCTTGCCGCCATTGCGGACGGAGTATTTCTCGAGTTCCGGCTGGCGGGCGATCATTTCGTCCGGCGGGGTCCATTTCGGCCACTTCTGGCGCCACTGGATGACGCCGGCGCCACCCCAGGCGAAACCGTCGCGACCGATGCCCACGCCGTAGCGCATGGCGGTGCCGCCGCGCTCGACGAGGTAGAGGAAGCGGTTTGGAGTGTCGACGACGACGGTGCCGGGGGCTTCGCCGGTGGGATCGATCACCTGCTGGCGATAGAAGCGCTCGGGAATGCGCCAGTACGGGACGGCCGGAATGACATAGCCGCCATCATAGACCTCGCCATACATGGCATCGAGTTCAGGGGTGCGGCCGCTCGGAGCGGCCGGCACGACGGGGCCTTCCAGACGGGTGCCCGGCGGAAGCGGACGCGAGGAGGTCGTGCAGCTGGCCAGCAGGGATGCCGCGCCGAGGCCTGTCAGGGACAGAAGCGAACGGCGGGTCAGATTGGGTGTAGAGGACATGTAGGTATAAGGTTCCTGTAGCAGTTCTGCGGAGGAAGACGCTGGGAGGTGCGCTTTGTTCCGCGATGATGCGATGCAAACAGGAAAGCTTCAATTAAAGCAACGCGCGCCCCCTTTCACGTTTTGGAGAGAGGCGATCGCGGCGATCAGGTGTCGCTAAATGACAACAATCGGCGTGTTGTCGGGCACGCGATCGAAGAGATCGATGACATCCTGGTTGAACATGCGCACACAACCCGAGGACGTCGCCTTGCCGACCGACTGCCAGTCGGGCGTGCCGTGGACACGGTAGAGCGTATCCTTGCCGTCCTGGTAGATGTAGAGCGCACGGGCGCCGAGGGGATTGTTGAGGCCGGCAACCAGGCCACCACGGGCCGCGGAGACGGGCCGAAGATTGGGGTTGTTTTCGACCATGGTGTCGGTCGGGTCCAATGCGGCCATTTCGCCTTGCGCTGGATGACACCGCGGCCCGACCAGGCATAGCCGTCACGGCCGAGGCCGACGCCGTAGCGGATCGCCTTGCCGTTCGGCTGGACGAGATAGAGGTAGTGCGCCTTGGTGTCGACGACGATGGTGCCGGGGACTTCCGTCGACTGGTAGCTCACCTCCTGGCGCAGCATATCGGAGCGCACGCGATCGAGCGGGATGGCGGGCAGCGTGTGGCCGTCGTCGACCATCACACCGTAGAGCGTCCGATGCAGCGGATTGGAGACCGGCAGACCGTAGGTCTGGTGGAACTGCGTCTGGTAGAGGTTGCGCTTCTGCGGCGCTGACTGGTCGGCAGCCGGCGGCGTGCGGGCCGGATCATACCAGACCGGCGCCACCTCGTCCTGGAAGACCTCGATGTTCATCCGGCTGGTATCGGTCATCAGGATGCAGCCCGAGAGCGAGCCGACAAGCGCCGTGCCGAGGCCGAGCGACAAGAGCCGCTTCGACAGGAGGGAGGCCGGGCCGGACGGGAGAGGCTTCAACATGCTGCACCGATTCACTGACATCAATGCCTCAAACTGTCAGCCGCGGCTGGCGCGAAGCTTATGGCCGACACCTCACTCCGCCGCGACCGCCTTCGTCAGCTTGTCCTCGCCTTCGCGCGGCAGGCGGATGTTGGGCAACAGCAGCGCTGCAATCAGGCCGATGACCATCATGCCGGAGGCGGTCAGGAAGAGCGGCACGAAAGCATCGGAATAGGCGTTGGCGACCAGGGCGCGTGCGGCATCCGGTAGAGCAGCCAGACCCTCCGGGGTCAGGTTGCGGAAATCGACGCCGCCGGGCAGTGCGATCTGGACATGGGTGAGGCCTGAACTGACGATGGCGCCATAGATGGAGATGGCGATCGCAGCACCGCCCATGCGCGTCAGCGTGACCGTGCCGGTTGCGGCCCCGACATCGGCTTTGGCGGCGGAGTTCTGGACGCCGATCACCGGCACCTGCTGGCCGATGCCGACACCGAAGCCCTGCAAGAGCATGACCAGCGCGATGAAGATCAGGGGCGTGCCTGCATGCAGGACGGAGAAGATGCCGAGGCTGATGACGCCCAGCGCTGCAGAGGCAATCGAGAAGGGCTTGTAGCGGCCACTTCTGGCAATCAGGCGACCAGCCGCAATCGAGCCGATGGCGATGCCGGCTGTTGTTGCGACGAAGAGCAGGCCGGCCATGGAGGGCGACAGACCCGTCGTCGTCTGCAGATAGAGGGCGATATAGTTGACCGAGCCGATGCCGATAGCGCCCGAGACCAGCGAGATGATCAGGAGCAGATTGATGGTCGGCTTGGCAAAGAGCGAAAGGGGCACGACAGGCTCCGGCGCACGGCGCTCGACCAGCACCCAGCCTGTGGCGCAGAGCACGCCGAAGGCGACGACGGCGAGGCTTTCCCATGCGATCAGCGAGCCGAAGATCTGGCCGCTATCGGCCCAGAAGACGATGGAGGCGACGGCACCGGCGAGCAGGATCGCGCCGGCATAGTCGATCTTCGGTTTACGGTTCGGCTTGCGATAGGGGAGCAGGAAGGCAAGACCGATCAGAACCGCGATGCCGATCGGCAGGTTGACGAGGAAGATCGAGCGCCAGCCGAAGAGATCCGACAGGGTCCCACCCAGGACCGGACCGAGCGCGCCTGAGGCCATCAGCACGAGGCTCGAATAGCTCTGGTAGCGGGCACGTTCGCGCGGCTCGAAGAGGTCGGCATTGATCGAGAAGATCGAGACCATGATGCCGCCACCGCCCAAGGCCTGGAGAACGCGGGCGGCGATCAGCGTGTCCATGGAGACGGCGAGACCGCAGACCAGCGAGCCTACGGTAAAGATCGCAATGGCTGCCATGATCACATACTTGCGGCCGAAGAGATCTCCCAGCTTGCCATAGAGCGGCATCACGGCTGACGTCGTCAGCAGATAGGCCGAACCGACCCAGCCGAAGCGCTCCAGTTCGCCGAATTCCCCGACGATGGTCGGAAGGGCCGTCGAGACGATCTGGTTGTCGAGGGTCGCCATGAACATGGCCGACATCAGCAGGAGATAGACGAAGAGGCGGAGCCGAGGATCGGTGACCAGCGGTGTGTTGTCTGCGATCGGCCCGCCGCTGGTGCTCGTCGCCGGATGCGGTTCAAAACGGGGTTCGGGCCCGGAGGGGGCGGCGGTGGTGGCTCTGGTCATGGATCGGGGGCTCCTGTCTGATCACAAAATGTGCCCCTCGCAATTATATGTCAATAGCACATATTTGCTTAAGGCACTCATTTTGCTTTCCGCAGCGCCCGACCTTTGCTATGCTCGGAACCATGATGTCTGCTTCGCATACCAACCCCTCTGGCGATGAGCCGGTGACCGAAACTCCGGACGCTCTGCCCACTGGCGGAGAAGAGTCTCTCGCGACCATCGGGCATGCCATGACGCGCATGCGGCTGTTGATCGGCCGGCGCTTTATCGGGCGCATGGCCTTGCAACGCATCGGGACGGGGCTCGAACTGTCGGACCTCGATGCCATCGGCGTCATCAAGCGGATCGGCAGCCAGCAGGAGGTGACGGTCGGCACGATCGCCGAACAGCTGAGAATCGATCCTTCGCGGGGCAGCCGGATCGTTGCGGATCTCGTCAAACAGGGACTGCTGGAGCGCGCGGCCTCGCAGGAGGACGGACGCCGCAGCCTGGTCCGGGTGACGACGGCCGGGCGCAAGGTGCTTGATGAGATCGAAGCCATCAAGCGCGAGACGATCACCGAGGCGACAGCCGGTTGGTCAATCGAGGATGTGGAGGCCTTCGGGCGGCTCTATGCCCGCTTCACCGAGGGCCTAGAGGCCCAGTTCAAGCGCTTCGAGCAGGACGAGGGCTGACGGTCTCAGATCGGCACGGCCGCGGGTCGCTGGCAGCTGGGACGGAAACGACCCGACCGGCATTCCCTCCCCCGAGAAAATGCCGGCCGGTCGTCATGGGACTGGTTGTTCACCACCCTCCCCGCTCCGCCAGGACAGGAAGGGCTTGCGTCCCACGCCGAAGAGGATGGCTCAAACCGGTTTCGGTCCTTGCAAGGCGTTATAGATCTTCTTCGCCAGGATCGCCGAAATCGGGATCGCAAGGACGAGACCGGCTGCGAAGGCGGATGCGATCTGCCAGCCTTCGCGCATGTCGAGCGACAGGACCGCGATCACCGCCGCACCGCCGACGGCGCTGGCGACGAGGATATAGAGAACTGCAGCGAGGCGAAGCATGATCGTCTTCCTTCGTGTTCATGTCTTTCTGTTGTGAGAATAGGATCAAGCCGGCAAGTTTCCTTGATCTGGCTCAAGTCTTTGGCTGAAATCGCTTAGACCAAAGGCGAAGCGCTTCAGGTGCGGCGTTAACACTGTTTTAAGCCTGTTCTTGCCGGGGCCGTCTGCCTCCTCCAAGGTTGCCGCCATTACAGTTGAAGCCGGAAACGGAACGAACAGATGCCTTCTCGACGCTCGGTCATGATCGGCCTTGGCGGGCTCTTCGCGACAGCGGCCCTGCCCGGAAGCCTGCGCCTTGCATCTGCCCAGACGCTTGCCATGGCCGAGTTGCGCGGCGGCTTCGACGCGGCCGAAGCGGGAATTCTGCCGGGCGCCGAAGACGACCAGAGCGCCAAGCTGCAGGATCTGATCGACCGGGCGGCGGCCATGGGCCAGCCGGTTTTCCTGCCAGCCGGTACCTATGAGGTCGCCAATCTCGAATTGCGCGACGGCAGCCGGATCGTCGGCGTACCGGGGCTGACGCGGCTCGTCTATCGCGGCAACGGGCATCTGATTGCAGCTCAGGATATCCGGCGTGTCAGCCTTTCGGGCCTCACCTTCGACGGCGCCAATCGCTGGCTTGCCGACTACGCCGAGGGGCTTCTCTCCTTCCGCAGTGTCGATGACGTGACGATCGAGACTTGCGAGATCACCGGCAGCCGCAAATGCGGGATCTATCTGGCACGCTGCGGCGGTCGCATTGATACCATGCGGATCTCGGGCGCTGCTGAAGCCGGGATCTGGGCGATCGAGGGCAAGGCGTTTTCGATCCGCAACAACCAGATCTTCGATTGCGGCAATGGCGGCATTCTGGTGCATCGCTGGACGAAGGGCGAAGACGGCAGCGTCATTGCGGGCAACAGGGTGGCACGGATCGGCGCGACCAATAGCGGCACCGGCCAGTATGGCAACGGGATCAACATCTTCCGCGCCGACAATGTGCTGGTGTCGCAGAACCATGTATCGGACTGCGCTTTCTCGGCCATCCGGGCCAATTCCGCCTCGAACATCACGATCAGCGGCAACCAGGCCTTCCGATCCGGCGAAACTGCCGTCTATGCCGAATTCGAGTTCGAGGGCGCACTGATCACAGGCAACATCATCGATGGCGCGGCGATCGGCATTTCGGTCGCCAATTTCGACCATGGCGGGCGCCTGTCGACCGTCAGCAACAACATCGTCAGGCGGATCGTCAACAAGGGGCCCTATGTGCCGACGATCAGCAGCTTCGGCTTCGGCATCTCGGTGGAGGCCGACACGCTGGTAAGTGGCAATCTCGTCGAAGGTGCCGAGACGGCGGCACTTGCGATCGGCTGGGGTCCTTATCTGCGCAATGTCATCGTCAGCGACAACATCCTGCGCGACAGCCTGGAAGGCATGCGGGTGAGCGTCGTCGAGGGCGCGGGCAAGACGGTCATCCGCGACAATATCGTTGAAGGGGCGGGAAAGGGTGCGATCCTGGGATATCGCTGGAAGGAGCGCGCGACAGAGGATCTGATCGGCGAAAACGGAAGCTTCCCGCATCTGAGCCTCGCCGGCAACATCTCAACCGGGCTCTGAGCGGCGCCTGCTGCGACGTCATTAACGATTTGGACACCAAGCCGTCACCGCGATTTATGTCGTAATCACTATTTAAGGCTCGCCTGATTTACTTGACGGCAATCAACGTTTCGCGGGTCCCATGCTTCTTCGTTTGCAGAACATCATCCTCGAGAAGATCGCCACCGGCCAGTCGCTGGCGGAGACCGTCGACTATCTCTGCCGCGAAGTCGAGACCATGAGTGACGACGTCGTCTGCTCGGTGCTGTTGCTCGACGAAGAGCGTCGCCTACGCCATCTTGCCGGCCCTTCACTCCCGCTCGAATACACCTCGGCGATCGACGGCATCGCGATCGGCCATGGGGTCGGCTCCTGCGGCACGGCGGCCTTCCATGGCGAACCTGTTCTGGTCGAGGATATCGATACCCACGAATACTGGCAGCCCTACAAACAACTGGCGCTACCGATCGGCCTCAAGGCCTGCTGGTCGACACCGATCATAGGCTCCGGCAGAGTGCTTGGGACCTTCGCCTTCTATTACCGTAATGTGCGCGGCCCTTCCGAGCAGGAGCGGCAGGTCGTCAATGCCTGTGTGCATCTTTGCGCGATCGCCATCGAACGCGATCAGCGCATGGCCGAACGGCGCCGGCTTGCGGATACCGACGGACTGACCGGATTGCCGAACCGCAGCCGGTTCAACGAGGTCATCGCGGAAGTCTCGCGGCGCGAGCCCGACTGGGCTTTGATGCTGATCGACCTCGACAATTTGAAAATGGTCAACGACACCTTCGGCCATGGCGCGGGTGATGACCTGATCCGCATCGTTGCCGAGCGCATGAAGCAGGAAGCGCCCGCCGGCATGGCCTTTCGCCTGGGCGGCGACGAATTCGCCGTGATCGTTCCCTGCCTCGCGACCACCGAACCTGCAGCCCTCGCCGAAACATTGATTTCCCGGATCAAGGAGCCTGCTGATTGCGGCGGGCATCTCATTTATCCGGCGGCCACTCTCGGCGGTGCGAGAGCCGGGGTCGAGCGCAGCCCGCAACAGGTGCGGCAGAACGCCGACTATGCGCTTTACCACGCCAAGGAGCGGGCACGCGGGCGCTATCTTGAATATCAGGCCGGTCTTGGCACCGCGATTGCCAAGCGCTTCCGCTCGGTGCAGGAGGTCGATCAGGCGCTGCGCGACGACCGGATCGAAGCCCATTTCCAGCCGATCGTCGAACTTGCAAGCGGTCGCATCATGGGGTTTGAATCGCTGTGCCGAATGCTGATGCCAGATGGCCGTATCGTGGCTGCCGCGCATTTCCACGAGGCGATGAAAGACGCGCATGTGGCGATCGAAGTTACCGATCGAATGCTGGAGCGCTCCGCCTCTGCCGCTGGCGAGTGGCACCGGGAAGGCCTGGTCTTTTCCCGTGTCGGCATCAATCTCTCGGCCGCCGATTTTCATCGCGGGGGGCTGACGCGGCGCATCGTCGACGCCTTTGCCAAGGCCGGGCTTGAGCCCACGGCGGTCGTGGCGGAGGTGACAGAATCCGTCTATCTCGCCCAGAAAGACAATGTCGTCGCTGACGAGATCCATGCGATGCGGGAAGCCGGCATCAAGGTGGCGCTCGACGACTTCGGTACCGGTTTTGCCTCGCTCACCCATCTGCTGACGGTGCCGGTGGACGTGATCAAGATCGACAAATGCTTTGTCAGGCGTCTGGCGGATGCCGGTAGTGGCGGCGTCATCACCAAGGGCCTGCTCGACATCGCCAAGGGGCTCGGCATCTGGGTGGTTGCGGAAGGCATCGAAGAGTTGTCCCAGGCCGAGCATCTGCTGTCGCTCGATTGCAAGGCTGGCCAGGGCTATTTCTTCTCCCGGCCGGTGGATCGCGACAGTGTTCGCGAGATGCTGGAGGTGAGCGACCACCATTTCGAATGGTCCCGCATCCTGCGCGAACACAGACGGCAGGTCTTCGACAGAACCGGCTGAAACGCGAGCGGCAAGCGCGCCCGCGTCCCAAATCACCTTCCAAACTCTGTTCAACCGATCAGGCCTCGCGGTGCCGGCTGGTGACAAGGCGGATCAATTCGCGCGCCTCGGGCGGCGGACGCTTCTCCACCCGACGATAGAGGCGGCAATCGCGGGTGCGGGTCAAAAGCCCCATATTGACCAGTTCCCGGCGGATCAGCACGTGATCGCCAAAGCCGTTATGGCGCATCAGCACCGCATTGACCGCCTTTTCCGGCATGTCCTCGCCCGCCTTCAGAAAGGACCAGAGCACCCAGAGCGCCAGTTGCTGCTGGTTGAGCTTGCCCGGCCAGCGGACGAGACTATCGGTTCCGGCGAAGCAGCGGGCGGTGAGTTCAACGCGGCGAAAATCGACGGCGGGCTCCGCTTCGACCACCACCGGATGGGCCAAGCGGTTTTCAGCCGCGCGGCTCGCCTTGAAATGCTGGTAGTTGCGAAAGCCGACGGCGCGGGTCAGCATGTTCAATAGCTCGACATGGCCGGGCAAGTCTGCCCGCGCTTCGAGTTCGCGTTTCAGGTTTTTGGCAAGCGCCGACAGATCGGGGGCTGCGAAGGCATGTGTTGTCTTCGACATCTCATTTCTCCTGGTCGTGCCCGGTCTTTGAAAGGACCACATGGCCGGTGGTCACCGACTTCCGACGGGGCACGGAAAAACGAGCCTGTGTCGACAAGAGAAAGGCAGGTTTAGCTCCCCTTTCCGGGGCGGTGACGCCTGGGTGAACTGCGGACCCTGGAGGCCCAGAAATAAGCGCAGCTCGGGCGTGCTGTCAATTGCGGCGGCGATCAGCAAAATTCATCGATCCGATGAGCGCGAACGGCTTTTCCAGAGCCCATCGGCGCGATAGCCTCCGGTCCACCAATTAAGGGAGAGCGGCATGCTGAAGATCTATGGCGTCTACAAGTCGCGCGCGACGCGTATCCTCTGGCTTATGGAAGAGCTCGGCATGCCCTTCGAGCTGGTGCCGGTCATCCAGGCTTACAAGCTCAAGGATCCAATGGCGGCGGATGCGCGGCTCAATACTCGGTCGCCGGAATTCCTCGCTGTGAACCCGATGGGCAGCATTCCGACCATCGAGGATGACGGGCTGGTCTTGAACGAGTCGCTGGCCCAGACGCTTTATGTGGCGAAGAAGCAAGGCGGCACGATCGCCCCGCGCGATCTCCACGAAGAGGCGCAGATGCTGCAGTGGTCGCTGTTTGCGGCCACCTCAATCGAGACGGATGCTCTCAAGATTTCCATGGCCAATGCCGGCGGCAAGCTCTCCACACCGGAAGGACAGGCGGAAGCCGCCGAGGTCGCCAAGATGCTCGCGCGGCCGTTTGGCGTGCTGGAGCAGCATTTCTCGCGCAATGACTACACGGTCGGCGGGCGTTTCACCGTCGCCGACGTCAATCTGGCCGAAGTCGTCCGCTACGCGCAGGCCTATCAGCAGCTGTTCGACGCGCATCCGAAAACGGCGGAATGGCTGGCACGCGTCCAGTCGCGACCGGGCTTCAAGGCAATGTGGGAGAAGCGGCTTGCCGAGGTGGAGTGACCACCTCGGGCCCTATCCGTTGGCCCGTGCGAACAGCCGAACCAGCACCCAATAGCCGGTGTGGCGATAGACCAGCCCCGTGACCACCACCAGCCGGACGATCTGCACGAGGACCATGGCGAAAGCAGCGCCTGTTATGCCCCAGAGGGGCACGAGGACGAGCATTGCCGCGACGCAGACGGCGACCGAAAGCGAGACAATGGCGAGGCTCAGGCGGTAGCGGCCCTGAACGACGAGGAGTTCGGCCGCCTGGCCGGTTGCGGCGCGGATGACATAAGCAAGGCCCAGCAAGACGAGACAGGGATAGGCGGCGACGAAGGCTTCTCCGAAAAGGTGCAGCAGCGGATAGCCGGCGGCGAGCGTCAGCGCGACCGAGGGGATGGTGAGCCAGAAGGTGGCATTGGTCGAGCGGGTGATGCGGGCCTGCAGCCCTGCCCTGTCGGCCGAGGCGAGCGACAGCGAGAATCCACGGGCGGCAACCAGCATGAAGCCATATTGCACGAAGGCAGCGAGCGACAACGACCTCTGAGCGGCGAAATAGAGGGAGGCCTGATCGGGCGACACCAGAAAGCCGAGGATCAGGACGTCGATCCAGACGAAGAGTTCTTCGGCCGTCATGGCCGGCATCATCAGCACCGAAGCCAGCAGCCAGAAGCGGCGGCGTTCCGGTGTCATGACGGCAGGCGCGGCCTTGTTCGGCAGGCGGGCGCGCAGAAGCAAGGCCTGGGCGACAAGGACAATGATGGAAGAGAGCACGACAAGAGCAAGCACGGTTACCGCATCGAGCGGTATGCCCGAGAGCCTTGCCAGACCGACGCCGGCCATGATCAGCACCGGCCTGAGGATGAAACCCGGTACGGTCGATAGCGCATACCAGCCGAAGCCGCGCGCAACGCCTGTCACATAGGTTTCCAGCGACAGGACAGGAAAGCCAAGGGCAAGCACGCCGATCGGCAGTAGGAAGGCCGGATCGACGAGGCCCGGCAGGACAAGCAGGAAGGCGATGGCGAGAGCCGCCAACACCCCGGAGCCGAGGATGACGGCGCGGAAGCCGGTCGCGAGATAGCCCGTCAGGTGGGTGTGTTTTTCGCGCCGGCTATAGCGGGGAATGAAGCGGGCGGCGGAATCGTAGAAGCCGAGCACGCCGATCTGTCCGACGACGCTGACCCAGGTCCAGAGGATGACATAGACGCCGTAGTCCTCGAGCACCATCAGCCGGGCGAGCAGGATCTGCAGACCAAGGCCGACAAAGGCGGCAGCGATACGGACGGAGATGCTGACAAGCGCCCCGCGCAGGCCGGGATCGCGCAATGCCTGCTGCAGCCTGGCGACAGATCGCGCGATCATGGCATGCAGCACAGGACGAGGCCCATGCTGCCACCATGGCGACCAAGCAGGCGTTGGACCGCGCCGATCGCGGACAGGAGGCGGGCCCGGATTTGCGCCCCGAAGCGATGGTAGATGGACCTCACATGCGGGCGAAGGCCTGCCATCCAGTGATGGCAATACAGCCGGCCGAGGCTGGTCAGGGGAACATAGAAGGCCGTCAGCGGCTCGGTGACGTTGGTCCAGCTCGACTTGTAGGTGGATGGATCGTTGAGAAAATCGAAGCGGCGGATCCCGGTTTCGATCGCCCAGCGTTGCGCACTCTCCATCTGCACCTTGCCCGGCGAGTATTTCTGATAGGCAAGATCGATGGCGCCCAGGAAGCAGTAATAGTCATCGCGGAAGCGCATGCCGATTTCCATGGCGACCGGGCTGCCGTCGAGCGTCAGGGCATGCAGGTAGACGCCGTCAGCGCCCTCGTTCGCCCTGGTGCCGAGATCGCGGAGGAAGGCGGCAAAACGTGGGTCAAACACGTCACGCCCGAGGCGGCCGGTGTCTCTGAGCCAGGCCTGTTTCAGGGTGATGCAGCGATCGATGTTGTCAGCGTATTCAGCACTTCCCGCCGGATAGACCCGATAATCGAGGGTGCCCAGCTTCTCCAAACGGTTGCGGCGGCTGTTGCGCTGCAGGCGTTGCTTCTTCGGCAAGGCGCGGTGATGGCTGTCCCAGTCAGTGATAACAGAGAGATCGAGGATGAAGGATTGCTGTACCTCCTCGGGGCTGACGCCCTGACCTTCCATGATATCTGCGAGCAGGGCCGATTGCGGTACGTGTTCGAGGCAGATTGCATCCAGCCCGCGATCTCCGCGGATCTCATCGATGACGGCCCGGCCAGCGTCCCGATCGAAACGGGCTGGATCGTAAAGCAGCGTCGAATACTGGTTCATCGACGCTGTCAGGGGCACAAGCAACGTGATTGCCGGACTGATCCGGCGGGTCATCAGCGGCCAGATCATCACGCAATCGGGGCCATCCCACAGCATATAGACGCGGGCACGCACTTCCGTCTTTTCCGGTGCGAGGAAGACCCTGCACCAGGATAAACACCAGTCGAAGCTCTGGAAATAACCGAAGGGTTCCGGGCAGCGCTCTTCAAGCCCCTGCCAGACATCCTTCAGTGCCTCGAGTTCATCGAGTGTTTCGAGGCATTCAAGCTCAAGCTGGCGGCCATGGCGCACAAGCGGAATGGCCCAGCTACGGCCGGCACTCGCCAAGGCGGCGCGGTCTCGCCCTCTGATCGCAACAGTCATGAAACTCGGCCTCGTCGTTTGCCCACGATGGGTCGTGGCGGTACTCTAGACCGACAAGGGTTAAACCTCCCTTGAGGAAGGGAAGCGCCGACTGCACCGCCCAACAAGGGCGCACGAGGCTCAGGCGAACAGAACGTCCGTCGTGCGGATCGCGCCGACCGAGAGGCCATTCCAGTTCGTCATGCCGTGATGGGCAAGCTTCATCAGCGCGGCCCGCTCCTCGCTATCCGCATCGAAATGACGGGCCAGCAGGGCTGCGATCATCGCCTCTGCGGCGCGGGTTGCGCCATCCTCGGCCTTCACGGCGAAGGAGAGGCCCTTGTCCGGCAGAAGCGCGCAGAAGACGCCTTCGGCGCCTGTCTTGGCAAAGATCTTGCCCGGCGCGACCTGCATCAGCTTGGTGCAGAAGCGTTTCGTGCCGGCGACGTAGAAGGGTTCGGCCATACAGGCATTGATCAGCCGGCGGGCGGCGGCGGCGCGCAAGGGCTCCAGCCCCTTGCCGGTGACAAGCTTGCCGAAGCCGCGCGCAAGTCCCGTGAGCGGCACCGCATAGGTGGGGATCGAGCAGCCATCGGTGCCGCAATTGTCGCGCGAGAGCACTGCGCCGGTCAGATCCGTCATGATGGCGCGGATCGCCGCTTGCAGCGGGTGGTCGAAGCCGGCATAGCCGCGCGGGTCTTCGCCGGTGTGACAGCAGGTGCAGACAAAGCCGGAATGCTTGCCGGAGCAGTTGTTGTGGAGCGCGGTGGGCTTTTCCAGTGTCCGGGCCTGGTCGATCAGTACGGACTGGTGCGAGGACCAGTGGGCGCCGCATTCGAGCACGCTTTCGTCCCGGCCGGTCGCCTTCAGCATTAAGGCAGCGGTTGCGACATGTTCCGGTTCGCCGGAATGGGAGGCGCAGGCGAGTGCGAGTTCGCGATTGCCGAAGCCATAGGCATCCGCAGCACCGCTTTCGACCAACGGCAAGGCCTGCATGGCCTTGCAGGCAGAACGGGGGAAAACACCGGAATCGACATCGCCGGCGGAAAAAACGATCGCGCCCTCTGCATCGATCACGACGGCCATGCCGCGATGGCGGCTCTCGACGAGTTGACCGCGCGTGACCTCGACCGTGATCGGATTTTCCATGACGTGCCTCAAAATGCCAATATTCTCTGATGCTTCTTAAAGCATGCATCGTCTCACTGTTCGAGGTCCGGATTGAAATTTCTGCTGCGTACCGTTTCCGTCATCCTGCTGGTCTTCGTGCTACCGACGCTGGTATCGGCCGGGCTCTGGGTGACGCGCGACCATCCGCAAGGCTGGAGTTCCGCACGATGGAGTTCGTCAGGGCTGCTGCCCACGGCCGAGGAAAGCCCGGAGGCGGCGATCTACATTTTCTCGGCGATGACCGGGGGAGTGAAGGGCGCGATCGCCAGCCATGCCTGGATCGTCACCAAGAATGAAAACGGCGACTATCAGCGCTATGACAAGGTGGGCTGGGGCTCGCCGATCCGTCGCAACCACCGGGCGCCGGATGCCTACTGGTATTCCAATCCGCCGCGGCTCGTCGCCGAAGTGAAGGGCGAAGAGGCCAAACGCCTGATCCCGATGGTGGAGGCGGCGATTGCCGGCTATCAATATGGCCAGCCGGGCGGCTACCGGATCTATCCGGGGCCGAACTCCAACACTTTCGTCGCCCATGTTCTGCGCGAAGTGCCGGAACTGGGGGCCGTGCTACCGGCCGATGCGGTCGGCCGCGACTATCTGCCGGGCGGTGCCTTCTACCATCTCGACAAGGACGGGCGGGACCTGCATTTGAGCCTCGGCGGCTTTGCCGGGCTGTCGGTCGGGGCGCGCAGCGGGCTGGAGGTAAATTTCCTCGGCCTCGTGGCCGGCATCGATGTCGCGCGGCCGGGGATCAAGGTCCCGGGCTTCGGGACTGTCGGGCTTTGAGCGCCCTGCCCTCAAAACAAATCCCCTGAATCAAAAGAGCCACCCGCGAGGGTGGCTCCCATGAGTTTTAGTCCTTTGTCTGGACCCGGACGGGAATACCGCCCGAAGGAAGGCTGGGTCAGGCCGAGGGCTGCCCCGTCAAAACCGCACCCTTTCCAAAGTCACAAACGCAGACCGAAATCTCACTAGACATTGGATCACCTTCCTTTCGTTACGTTGCCGATAGAGATAAGGTAGGTGCGTCGAGTGGATCCGGCAAGGCACGAAATATGACGAAGCTCGAAATAATGTTACCCGAGGCCTTGAGCGGCGCTGTCGATACGCTGTCGCGGCAGACGGGACAGGCGCGCGAAGACATAATCGCCCGTGCCATCGAACTCTATCTCGACGGTCGCAGCCGCTGGCATGCTGACATGCAGCAAGCGCTAGATGATGTAGACCAGGATCTCGGCCATGACGGCGACGCGGTGCTGGCCTGGATGGATCGGTGGCGACCCTGCACGGCTCGAAATGAGCGTCGCTAGTCATCAGATCTAACGCATCCGGGAAAGCAGCGGCGGTGCCAGCCGCTCCGTTCGATACCGTTTCTCAAATTCCACAATTACCATTTCAAGCGTTGCCTCGAAGACAGATCGCTCGAACAACATAGGCTCTCCCCTCTCGTGGAGATAGCGCCACCTTACGAAGGCATCTTTGTGCTGGAAGAGGACATTTCGTATTCCGTAGTCAACATAGAGAATGTTGGGATGGAACGGCGCCACTGAAGCCTTGAAAGTCAAATCGAGCTTATTCCGACTTTCTTCGGTCAGGCTTTCGAAGAGCGCTGCCAGATCGTGAGTCCAGCGCTTCTTTGTTTTGTCGTGGTCAAACACGTACCAAGCTTTCAGCGCCAACTCCATCGATAGAGCCAGAAGCATGGGCTCCACCCCGATGTGGGCCCCATCCAAACCGAACGGACGAGCGGCCTCCCCGTCTGAGAATGTCCGCGTCTTGTTCAAAATCTGCCGGGCGCCGACGCCCATTCTCACCGCCGTTGTCAGTCGCTCGCTCATTTTGTCCAAGTCTCTGCCTTACGTGAACACTCCCTGCGCAAGCTGCCAGGCTTCACCTAAAAGTAAAGTCCGGCTCTCGAAGCAACTAGAACAATATGCTCGGCATTCCATGTTGACCGTCCCCGCACCTAAGGCGACACTCGCTTTGCAATGGGAGGACATATCATGGACGAATCCATCCGCTGGCGAAACATGCGCTCGGCGCCGCGCGACGGTAGCCGCATTCTCGTGACCATCCGCGCATCCGAACAGGGACCCGGCGCTGTCGATCTCGTCTACTGGTCGAAGGGCGACCGCTTCGGGGCCGACGGCTGGCGATCCTCGGATTCGACGCCGGGACTGATCATCGCCTATGCGGAGCCGGAGCTCAAATGCTGGATGCCGCTGCCGGGGGCAAATCTAGATGCCATGGTCCGCCCGCCGGCCTGGGAGGGCGAGGACGAGACGGAACTGGATGGCTCCGGGATCTGAGCCTCAGAGGCTCAATCAAATAGCTTGGCGACGGCGGCCTGTTCAGCCTTTTCCCAACGGGTGACGACTTCCGCGACTTTTTCGATCTCCTTGTCGGTCAGGTGATGGGCGCCGTCCTTGGTGATGCGGCACAGGCTGAAGGGCTTGCCGACGCTGGACGAACTGAGGTCGAGGGCCTGAAGGACGCGGAGGACCGCCGCGCAGCCGACATCGACCGAGCGCTTGGCGAGGCGAAAATGCGACAGCAACGAGCCTGCCTGCTGGGCCATGGCCGCACCGCTGCCGATCGCGTGGAACCCGATATCGGCATAGTGTCCGATCATGCCCGAGGGGGTGATCTCGATGATCCACGGCTCGCCGTCACGCCATCCTGCCGCCATCACATAGGCCGAGGGCGTGCCGCCGCCTTCCTCGCCGGGCACGTCGGGAATGAAGGTCTCGTAGTGATGGCGAAGGATCGGCAGAACCTGTGCCTGCAGGGCACGGCCGATGTCCGGCGCATCGAGGATCGCCGCACTGTTTTCATTGAAACTGCGCTGCACATCGGTGAGCACCGAGCGGGCACCACTTCCGCCCCAGGCGGCGTCGCTGCCAAGGGGGTGAAGCTTCTGGGCCGGATAGGTCATGCCGCGCCCCTTGTCGGTGATCTGTGAGTCCGATCCCAGGACCACGCCATCTTCACACACAGTGGCAAGCACGACAGTCATGTAGAAATCCTTTCAAATTCGATGTCATCGACACCCCGATCGCCATCTCCATGCGGCGGCAATCGATTGGCGACTAGGATGAGGACAATGCGAGGGAACACATCATCCGCCTGTCCTAGACGCCTTCGGCCCTGATGCCGTTCCATCCCGGAGCCCGCTATTTCCATCAGGCCGTCGGTCACATACGAGGCAAGGCATGTACAGACTGGCTTCCGAGGAATTCGCCCGGACGATTTCCGGTATCTCAAACGGCCGCCCAAGCAATGGCCCTGTCAGGCTGTCAGATTTTTGTGTCTGGCCTGACGGAATGTTAAACTCCCCTTCTCATTGTCCCGAATGCCATGGCCTTCGACCGGGCCGACGCTTTTAATGAGGGATTGGCTGTGCGCTACAGAGAGACCGACGATGTGTTCAAGACGCTGGTGTCGGAGCTGAACTCGACGCTCACCCCGACGACAATCATGGCCATGACCATACTTGCTGTCGGTCTGTTTGCCTATGAAAGCCTTGGAAGCACGCCGCTCCTGCTTGCCACAATCGGGGGAGCAATTGCTTCTCTGGCCAAATTTGCCCTCACCGTAGCTCATAGGCAGGCTGAAGCGACGCAGCCTGTCTCGGTTGTGGATGCTGCCCGCTGGGAAAAACTGCATGGCCTCTTTACCTTTCTTGTTGCAGCCTCGGTGGGTACCCTGGCCACCGTCGTGTTCTCTCATCGCGACCTATCGGTCCAGATCCTCGCCGCAGCGCTGATCTATGGATATTCTGCAGGGGTGGCGGTCAGGATATCGGTGCGGCCGTTCATAGCCGCCACGGCGATCCTGATTGCCGGCCTACCGGCGACAATCTCGGTCATGCTTTATGGCGACATGGTCCACTGGATCCTGGGCATGATGTCCGTGGTCTTCCTTTACGCTGCGATGCAAAGCGTTCTGCATGTCTATCGAGCAGCCACCCGGCAGATCTGCCTGCGGCTGGAAATGGAGCATCAGGCACGCCGTGATCCGCTGACGGGGCTTTGCAACCGCAAGGCGCTCAGCGAGGCACATGTGAGCCTCGGTTCTGCGGACGATGCACTGACCTGCGTTCATCTCTTCGACCTCGACGGATTCAAGGGGGTCAATGACCGCTTCGGACACGGCGTCGGGGATGCCTTGCTGGCAGGTATCGCCGAAAGGCTGCAGCAGAACCTCGTCACCCCGAATATCGCGGCGCGGATCGGCGGCGATGAATTCGTCATACTGCAACCCGACGTCACGGACCCCGTAGAAGCCGAAAGGTTAGCGCGTCATATCCAGGATGCACTCCGGCTGCCCTACCGGATTGCCGATCAGGAGATCACCATTGGCGTCAGCCTGGGTTACACGATGGCCCTTTGCGGCTCCGCCACGCTGGAACAGATGATGGCGATTGCGGACAAAGCCTCCTACCGCGCGAAACGTAACGGGGGCGGCGTCGACCGCGAAATCTCACCGGCGCTCGATCTCGGCAAATTTTCGATTGCCGCATAATAAAGCGAAGGCCTGCCCGCGAGCCGCATTTCGGGCTAAGCTCCGATCAGTCCGAGAGTTTTGAGGGAGGAAACATTGGGCCGCGACATCATTCTGGTCGATCCATTGCCGAGGACGCTTGACCTGATCATGGAGCCGTCCGTCAGGGCTCGGCTCGAAGCGCTCGGCGAGGTGATCGTCTCCGAGGATAGGCCAATGCCGGCCGAGGACGTCGAGCGGTATCTTGCCGACACCGTGCTGATCTTCGGTCAGACGGACATGCCGAGAGAGCGCCTGGACAGGGCGCCGCGGCTGAAGGCGATCATCAATGTGGAATCGAATTTCCTGCCGAATATCGACTATCAGGCCTGTGTGGAGCGCGGCATCTGGGTGATCACGCCGGCCTCGGCCTTTGCCTCGCCGGTGGCGGAAGCAGCGCTTGCCATGGCGCTCGATCTCGCGCGCGGGATCACTGCCGCCGACCGCGATTTTCGCCTGGGCGTCGAGCGATACGGTCTGGAGGGGAATGTCGACACGTTCCGCTTCGCCGGCGCGCCCGTGGGGATCATCGGCTTCGGCGATCTCGGCCATGCGTTTCGCGATCTTATCCGACCGTTCAAAAACAGGGTTCGCGTTTTCGACCCCTGGCTACCGAGCGAGATCATCGAAAGCCAGGATTGTGAGCCGGCGACGCTCGACGAGGTACTCCGCGCAAGCCAGGTGGTCTTCGTGTTTGCGAGCGTCACCAGCGAGAATAAAGGCTTCATCGGCAGCCGAGAATTCGCGATGATGAAGCCGGGCGCGGCGTTTCTGCTGATGAGCCGGGCCGCCGTCGTCGACTTTCCGGCCATGATCGAGGCTGCCAAATCCGGCCACATCAAGGTGGCAACCGACGTGTTTCCGGAGGAGCCTGTCGCGGCCGACGATCCCGTGCGCCAGGCCTCTGGTATCCTGCTGTCCGCCCACAGGACCGGCGGCACGCGTGACGCCTTCTATGCGTTGGGCTCCATGGCCGTTGCCGATGCCGAACTGATCATGAAGGGCCTGCCGCCCCGCCTCTGCCGCCGCGCCGATCCGGCAACGGCGAGCAAGATGCGGTCGAAGCCGGTGACAGTGTCGTGAGGTGGCCCTTTCCCTAAGCCCTGCCACCACCTCTCATATGGAGCGACGCAATCCGCAACTTCATGTCGTAACGATCCATGCCTGGAGCAAAGCCGTCAGGGGTGACCTTGACGACCGCAAAGCCATGTCGCCGATAGAAACCAACCGTATGCTGGCTAGTTGCAAGCACCAGTTCGGCAATCTGCGCCGAAGAGCGAGCCATCTGCAGCCGCTCTTCGGTCAGCCGGGTGCCCAGCCCCCTTCCGTGGTAGGCTTGATCCACCATCCCCCAGGATAGTGAAGCAACCCCTTTATCCGTTCTCGAGGCTCAGCCCACCACAGGCGACAACAGAGCCGTCGAGAACAAGCACAATATAGGGGCTCGTCTCAAGGTCGACTTCAGCAAGAAACGTCTCAAATTCAGCGCGCTCGTCCATTGAGAAGAAGCCCGGCACGTTGCCATCGAAGATCAAGAGGCAGGCGTCGAGGTCTTCATGCCGGTATGGACGCGATATGCAGTGATCCATGTTTTGGGCGTCACTCAAGCTGATTGCATCAAACATCCGGAACAATGACGTTTGATGCGCCAATCTTCAACGATCCTGGAATGCCCCACTCACCCCAGCTTCAGCACGATCTTGCCGATATGTTCGGAGCTTTCCATCAACCGGTGCGCCTCGACAACCTGCTCGAAGGGCAGGACCGTGTGGATGACGGGGGCCAGTTCGCCGCGTTCCAGGCGGGGCCAGACCTCGGTCATCAAATCGTCGCGGATGGCGCGTTTTTCTTCCGGGCTGCGCGGGCGCATGGTGGAGCCGGTGACGGTGAGGCGCTTCACCATGATCGGGGCAAGGCTCGCCTTTTCGACGGTGGAGCCGCCGAGGAAAGCGATGATCGAGAGGCAGCCGTCCTTTGCCAGAACCTGCAGGTTGCGGTCGAAATAGGCAGCCCCGATCATGTCGAGCACGACATCGACGCCCTTGCCTTGGGTCTCTTCCTTGACGATCTCGACGAAATCCTCGGCCTTGTAGTTGATCGCCCTTGCGGCACCGAGATCCATGCAGGCGGCGCATTTTTCAGCCGAGCCGGCGGTGGTGTAGACGGTGGCGCCGAAGGCCTTTGCGAGCTGGATTGCGGTGGTGCCGATGCCGGAGGAGCCGCCATGGATGAGCACGGTTTCGCCTTCAGTCAGGCCGGCCATCTGGAAGAGATTGGCCCAGACGGTGAAGAAGGTTTCCGGCAGTGCTGCTGCCTTGACGGCATCATAACCCTTCGGAAATGGCATGGCCTGGCTGGCCGGCACGGCACAATATTCGGCGTAACCGCCGCCGTTTGCCAGAGCACAGATGTGATCGCCGAGCTGGAAATCCGTGACACCGGTGCCAAGCCCAACGATCTCGCCTGCAATCTCAAGTCCAAGAATGGGGCTTGCATTCTTTGGCGGCGGATAGGCGCCCTGGCGCTGGGCGACATCCGGCCGGTTGACGCCCGCCGCCTCGACCTTGACCAACACCTCATCCGGCCGCGGGCTCGGCAGCGGCCCCTCGACGAGGTGCATGACCTCCGGACCCCCATGGGCGGGCAGGTCGACATGGCGCATGGTGGCGGGCAGAGACATGGACGGGTTCCTCGGATCATTTGCTCAAGGTGAGGCATAGAGCCTCTGAAATGCGATGAAAAGGAGGCCCTTTGTCCGACGTGACAAATGGTATCGGGCAGAGGCGACTTCAGCCGTCAATCAACCCGAAGGAGAGACCACCGTCGTTCTCCTTCGCCTGTTTCTTCAGCTCCGCAATCTCACCGCTGATGCGGTTGACGTCGTCGATGACGAGGCCGGCGGGGAGTTCCAGCACGCCGATCGAGCAGCGCATCAGGGGGAAGTCGCGTTCCAGGCCCTGGCGGTCGAGGCCCCTGATGTGGCCGGCCTGGCGATCGGCATCGGAATAGAGGTCGATGACGTCGTCGTGGAAATCCGACAGCAGCCGGTCAAGGATTTCTGTCAGCTCCTCGCGGGTCCAGTCGGTGACACCGATGAAGAAATCATCGCCGCCGACATGGCCGAGGAAATCGCCTTCCGAGAAGAAATAGCGGCGGAGCAGTGCGGCGAAGAGCGAGATGGCGTGGTCGCCCTGGTGAAAGCCGTAATGGTCGTTGAACGGCTTGAAGTGGTCGAAATCGCAGTAGCAGAAGAAGCGGGCGCCATCGCCATCCAGCGCTGCCGAGCGCATGAAATCGCGGATGGCGCGATTGCCGGGCAGGCTCGTCAGCGGGTTCTGGTCCTGGGCGGTCTTCAGCTGCTTCTCGCTCATGATGCGGATCAGCGAGGCTGCCGAGACGACGCCGGCATAGCGCATGTTTTCCGTCAGGATGACGCAGTCGGAGCCTTCCATATTGGCAAACATCGTCATCAGCCGCTCTGCCTCGGCATCAAGCCCGACAATCGGGGCGCGGTCGACGAAGTGGGAGATGGAGCGCTCGTAAAGCTTGTTCTTCAAGAGATCGCGGCCGAAGGGCTGGTAGATGTATTCCTTCAGATGCCGCTCGTTGATGATGCCGCGCGGTTCGCCATTGGCGTTCAGCACGGGGAAGAAGGACTGGCCGGGGTTGCGGCGGAAGAGATCGAAGACGTGGTCGATGTTCTCGTGTTCGTAGACGGTCGGCAGCGTCTCGATCTGCTTGCGGATCAGGATCTCGTCGAGCGATTGTGTGGCGCGGCGGGCCTTGCCGACATCCTGAAGATGGGGAAAGGCGCTCTTCAGCTCCGAGACGATGGTGCTGGGACGGGCGATGTACCAGCCCTGGACGAGATCGACGCCGAATTCGCGGCAGGCGAGGAACTCCCCTTCCGTCTCGATGCCTTCGGCAATGACGCGCACGCCGAGCACATGGCAGAAGTTGACGATGTTCTTGACCAGATGGCGCTTGCGCGGATTGTGGTCGAGGCCGGCGATGAAATGGCGGTCGATCTTCACGTAGTCGACAGGATAGTCGCAGAGCAACTTCATTTCGCCATGGCCGACGCCGAAATCGTCGATGGCGAGCTTGAAGCCGGAGCGGCGCAGGCGCTCGACAAGGCTTGCGAATTCCGGGACGCGGGTGTTGTCGAAGCGCTCTGACAGTTCGAAGCAGACGGAAGACGGCGGCACATGCGCCTTGCGCAGCTGGTCGAGCAGAGTGTCGACCAGCGCATTGCCGTCGGGGATCAGGCGGACGTCGAGATTGAGAAAGAGAGTGGCGCCGGCACAACCCGGTAGCGTCGCGAACTTGGCAAGCGCGCGGCTCGCGACCATCTGTTCAAGCGCCAGGAGCTGCCCGGTCGAGGCCGCCTGGTCGAGCAGGTCGAGCGGGCTTTCGAAGCCAATCCGGTCATGGCCGCGCATCAGGCTTTCATGGCCGAAGACAGCACCCGTGCCGACCTCGACGATCGGCTGGAAGGCGTTTTCAACGACGAGCTTGGCAAGCGTGACGAGCTGGTCACTGGCGAAGCGACGCAGTGCCCCCAAATCTTCCGCGACCCCCGCACCCATAGACGACACTCCCAGTATGCATTTGTTTTTATGGGCGGAAATGTGGCCGAGCAATCGTCAACAAAAGCTTTCCGTAGTGTGACAGCTGGATGAAAGTTTCTCGACACAACAACCGACGGAATGGCGGCTGCCGGCCCGGATCAAGAGGCGAAAGGCCATGCAGCACAGGCGGTCCGGCGTTCCCTCTCCGATCGCAGAGCAGCCAGATCGCAGCTTCCCCGACCCGCTTTCCCGGACCGCTTTACCGTTAACGACCGACCTCCACAGCCGAACATGACGGCACTGCGGATTTTTATTGATTGATCAGTCAATCAAAATTATCATGGCCTGGATAGGAGAAGCTGGATGCCGAAGGTCGGAATGGAGCCCGTGCGCCGCAAGGCGCTTGTCGATGCCGCGTTGAAGACGATCGGCCATCACGGCTCGCTGACCGTCACCATGTCGGAGATCGCGCGCGAAGCGGGTGTTTCTCCGGCGCTTGCGCATCACTATTTCGGTTCGAAGGACCGCTTGCTGATCGAGACGATCCGCTCGCTGCTGCGCCAGTTGCGGGCGGACGCGGTTGATGCGCTCAGCCGGGCACGGACGCCGCAGGAACGGGTCTCGGCGGTGATCCGCATCTCGTTCAATGCCGACCAGTTTGCGCCGGAAGTGGTTGCCGCCTGGCTTGCCTTCTATTCGGAGGCGCAGCGTTCGGAGAAGGTCCGCCGGTTGCTCGCGCTCTATGCGCGGCGACTGCATTCCAACCTGATGTCGGGACTAAAGCCGCTCTGCGGCTCCCCTGGGGCAAGCAGGATCGCCGATGGCGCAGCCGCAATGATCGACGGGCTTTACATCCGGCAGTCTCTGAAGGCAGCGCCGCTTTCGATTGATGCCTCTGTCGCATTGGTCGAGGATTATGTGACGGGGCAGCTTGCCTCCCACCCTCCCCTCGAGGGGGAGGGTCGGACCAAAGGTCCGGGGTGGGGTGAAGCATGAGCGCCGCAGACCAAACGAAACGACAGCAGAAGACCACCCCCACCCGCCGCTTTGCGGCGACCTCCCCCTCAAGGGGGAGGTGGAGAGAAACCACCCGTCTGGAGACAGGACATGAAAGCCCAACCACAAGCCTCCCACTTCATCGACGGTGAATATGTCGAGGACACCGACGGCACCGTCATCGAGAGCATCTATCCGGCAACGGGCGAGGTGATCGCAAGGCTGCACGCGGCCACACCCGCGATCATCGAAAAGGCGATTGCATCGGCCAGCCAAGCGCAGAAGGAATGGGCGTCGTGGAGCCCTTCGGCACGCGGTCGTGTGTTGAAGAAGGCGGCCGAGATCATGCGGGAGCGCAATCGCGAACTCTCCGAACTCGAGACGCTCGATACCGGCAAGCCGATCCAGGAGACCATCGTTGCCGACCCGACATCGGGTGCCGACAGTTTCGAATTCTTCGGCGGCATTATCGCGACTGCCATGAACGGCAGCCAGATCCCGCTGGGCGGCGACTGGGCCTATACCAAGCGCGTGCCGCTCGGTGTCGTCGTCGGCATCGGCGCCTGGAACTATCCGCAGCAGATCGCCTGCTGGAAGGGCGCACCCGCGCTCGCCGCCGGCAATGCCATGGTGTTCAAGCCATCGGAAGTGACGCCGCTCGGTGCACTCAAGATCGCCGAAATCCTGATTGAGGCCGGTGCGCCGAAGGGCGTCTACAACGTCATCCAGGGTGATCGCGAGACAGGTCCCCTGCTTGTGTCGCATCCTGACGTTGCCAAGGTGTCGCTGACCGGCTCCGTGCCGACAGGACGCAAGGTGGCAGGCGCTGCCGCATCGCAGCTCAAGCATGTGACGATGGAACTCGGCGGTAAATCGCCGATCGTCGTCTTCGATGACGCCGATATCGACAGCGCGATCTCAGGCGCCATGCTCGGCAATTTCTATTCGACCGGCCAGGTCTGCTCGAACGGCACCCGCGTCTTCGTGCAGAAGGCGATCAAGGAGACGTTCCTTGCGCAGCTCAAGGCCCGCACCGAAGCGATCCTGATCGGCGATCCGCAGGATGAGGCAACCCAGATGGGGCCGATGGTGTCGCTCGCGCAGCGCGAGAAGGTGCTGTCCTATATCGACAAGGGCAAGGCGGAAGGCGCGACGCTCGTCACCGGCGGCGGCATTCCGAACAGCATCACCGGCGAAGGCTTCTACATCCAGCCGACGGTGTTTGCCGATGTCACCGACGACATGACCATTGCGCGTGAAGAGATCTTCGGACCTGTGATGTGCGTGCTCGATTTCGAGGACGAGGCAGAGGTGATCGCGCGCGCCAACGCCACCGAGTTCGGCCTTTCGGCGGGTGTCTTCACGGCGGATTTCTCCCGCGCGCATCGCGTGGTGGATCAGCTGGAAGCCGGCACGCTGTGGATCAACACCTATAATCTCTGCCCGGTCGAAATCCCCTTCGGCGGCTCCAAGCAGTCGGGCTTTGGCCGCGAGAATTCGGCAGCGGCGCTGGAGCATTATACCGAGCTGAAGACGGTTTACGTCGGCATGGGCAAGTGCGAGGCGCCGTATTGAGATGACGCTGGCCGTCTCGCAAGTTCGCCCCCCTCTGCCCTACCGGGCATCTCCCCCACCAGGGGGGAGAGTGGTCGCCTGCGCCCCGCCCCGCCGTGCCTTCGGCCCCCTCATCCGCCCTTCGGGCACCTTCTCCCCGCTGGGGAGAAGAGGGAGCGCGCTGCCTCTGCGTGACCTCCTCTCCCCTCGGGGAGAGGATGGCCGAGCGAAGCGGAGGCCAGGTGAGGGGGCGGCTTGCTGCGAGTGTCAGGAAGCGAGCGTGACCGTCAACTCAAACCACGATGTCATCGAGATCGACCTTAAGCGCCGCGGCGATACGCTTCAGCACATCGACGGAGCCAGTCTTCTTGCCGCTCTCGATCTCGGAGAGATAGGGCTGGGAGATGCCGGCAGCGGCGGCGAGGTCGGAGACGGTCATCCTCCGGTAATTGCGGTAGGTGCGAATGCGGCTGTCGGTTTCGAGCAGTTCGTAAACCAGTTCAGCCGGCCAGGATCTCCTCGCCCGCTTCAATGCGGGCCAAAACTTCCTTGGCCATGATGACATCCATCATGTCCTCGAACTCCTCCTCGGGGACCAATACAAACGGCTTCCCGTCGATGACAGTTCTGTTGAAAACACCCATGACCTACTCCTTGTAGATGCCGCCCCGTGGGCCAGCATCGATCACGAGCACGAGGTTCGTCCGCTCATCGATGATCACCCTGTCGCCGCCAATGCGGATGCGCACGAGCGAACTTCCGACCAGCTTTTTCAGATCTACACGCTCGCCGCGCGCAAATGCATCGACCTTCGCCCTGATCGCCGCCTCACGCTTGGGCTGCATCCGGCTAAGGCTCTTCTTCGCAAGACTAGAATACTCAACCAGCCTCATAACTTCAATATAGCCCAGAGCTATAGCTGACTCAACCTTGGATTGCTGACATGCAAGCAGACTTCATCATCATCGGTTCCGGCTCTTCCGGTTCGGCGCTGGCTTACCGCCTGTCCGAGGACGGCAAGCACAGCGTCATGGTGCTGGAATATGGCGGATCGGATGTCGGGCCGTTCATCCAGATGCCGGCGGCCCTTGCCTGGCCGATGAGCATGAAGCGCTACAACTGGGGTTATCTCTCCGAGCCCGAGCCGAACCTCAACAACCGGCGCATCACCGCACCGCGCGGCAAGGTGATCGGCGGGTCGTCCTCGATCAACGGCATGGTCTATGTGCGCGGATCGGCGGAAGATTTCGACGGCTGGGAAGAGAGCGGCGCCAAGGGCTGGGCTTATGCCGATGTGCTGCCCTACTTCAAGCGGATGGAAAATTCGCATGGCGGCCAGGAGGGCTGGCGGGGCACGGACGGACCGTTGCATGTCCAGCGCGGGCCGGCCAAGAACCCCTTGGTGCGTGCCTTTGTCGAGGCGGGCCGTGAGGCCGGGTTCGAGACGACGGACGACTATAACGGCGAGAAGCAGGAAGGTTTCGGCCTGATGGAGCAGACGATCTGGCGCTCGCGCCGCTGGTCTGCCGCCAATGCCTATCTCAAACCGGCGATGAAGCGCGGGAATGTCGAGTTGGTGCGCTGCTTTGCCCGCAGAATCGTCATCGAGAACGGCCGGGCCACTGGTGTGGAAATCGAGCGCAATGGCAAAATCGAGGTGGTGAAGGCCAATCGCGAGGTTATTGTTTCCGCGTCGACCTTCAACTCGCCGAAGCTCCTGATGCTCTCGGGCATCGGCCCGGCCGATCATCTGAAGGAGATGGGCATCGAGGTGAAGGTCGATCGGCCGGGGGTCGGCGCCAACCTCATGGACCATATGGAGTTCTACTTCCAGCAGGTCGCGACCAAGCCCGTCTCGCTCTATTCCTGGCTGCCCTGGTTCTGGCAGGGGGTGGCTGGCGCACAATGGTTGTTTTCCGGCACGGGGCTCGGCAGCTCCAACCAGTTCGAATCCTGCGCCTTCGTGCGCTCGGCGCCGGGGGTGAAGCAGCCTGACATCCAGTTCCATTTCCTGCCCGTTGCCATTTCCTATGATGGCAAGGCGGCGGCAAAGAGCCATGGCTTCCAGGTGCATGTCGGCTACAACCATTCGAAATCTCGCGGCGCCGTCACCCTGCGCTCGTCCGATCCGATGGCCGACCCGGTCATCCAGTTCAACTATATGAGCCATGAGGAAGACTGGGTAAAATTCCGCCACTGCGTGCGCCTCACCCGCGAGATCTTCGGCCAGAAGGCTTTCGATGCCTTCCGTGGCCCGGAAATCCAGCCGGGCGAAACCGTGCAGACGGATGATCAGATCGACGCCTTCCTGCGCGAGCATCTGGAGAGCGCCTATCATCCCTGCGGCACATCGAAGATGGGCGCAAAGGACGATCCTATGGCCGTCGTCGATCCGGAATGCCGCGTCATCGGCGTGGACGGCCTACGCGTCGTGGACTCGTCGATCTTTCCGCGACTGACCTATGGCAACCTCAACGGCCCCTCGATCATGACCGGCGAGAAGGCGGCTGATCATATCCTGGGCAAGCAGCCACTCCCCCGCAGCAATCAGGAGCCATGGATCAACCCGCGCTGGGAAGTCAGCGACCGGTAAGGGTCATGCCTTTGACGACGGGGGGCTCCAGCGTCGGGCAAGCCGTGTCTTCCCGCTCCAGGCGATAGACGTACGGGATCTTGGCTTAAGTTGCGCAAGACACCGAATTTCGTCCACCTTCAGGTGACCGCAGCGCAAGACTGAGCTGCGCGTCGCGTCATATTTCTCAGATGGCTGAGCTCAGCGGACCGTCATTGCTGACGCAGCACCCTGGCCGCAAGCGAGAAGGGACTTGAGACTGTCTGGGCAGCCGCGTCCAGAACAAAGGCACCGGCATCGCCGAGCGTTGCGCTGGAGGTGGGCTTGCCGAGGGTCGCGGCGAGCTGCTTCACGTCGAAGAAGCGGTTGTGATTGGTCGCATCGACGGGGTCAAGCGAGGAGATATCGATGATCGTCACACCATAGCGCTTGGCGGCCTCTGCCACTTCCACATTGCGTGCATCCAGCGCTCCGACACGCTGGGTACCGGCGCCGAGAATGCTCGAGACCTGCAGCGCCCGGTCGTCCGGCGCGACGAGAATGGTAATCGGGATGCGCATACGACCGATGACATCGAGCTGGGCGGTGAAGACGTCTTCATCGATGTCGGGGGCCGCCATGATCACCCTCAGCCGATCGAGGACGTCCCCCTTCCCCTGCAGCCTCAACTGACGCAGGGCCTCGACCGTCAGCCAGCCACCCATGGAATGAGCAAAGACGTCGACCTCGCCCTCGCGCGCCCGTACCATGTCGGAGAGCAGGTCGGCGAGCGCATCGCGAGAATAGGTAGCCGCTTCCTTGTCGGCGACATAGGCGGGGAGAGCGGCGAGCGAGGGCCAGGAGAAGAGAACCGGCGTTCCGTCGAGATTGCTGTCCGTCTTCAGCTGCGCTAGCCGGAACAGTGCTTCCTGGAAATTGTAGTTGTAGCCGTGCACGAAGACGACCGGCGGGGCGGCCTCGCGGGCGCGGATCGCCTGCAGGAGGCTGGCGCGATCCAGAACGGACTGCGAAACCACGGCGAAATCGGTCTTCGGATCGACCTTGCGGCCGGGCTTCGGCCATTCGATGTTTGCCGGCTTGTGATTTGGCGGGATGGAAACGGCGAAGCTCGCATAATTCGGCTCGCGCGTCTTGGTCGTCGTAAAGACGTTCTCGCCGGGTTCCGCGCGATCACGCGTGGTCACTGTATAGAGCGTTTCGACCCGGGTCGGCTCGTAGTCGTTCAGGGCAACGGTGCTGAGCGTCTCAGGGCCCGGGCGACCGGCGCAGGAAGCCAAACCCGCTGCCGAAAGCAGGCAGAGCGCTACGAAGGCCGCGCGCGACCGGCGATGGGGGCCGAAGGAAAGAAAACGCATCCGGGATCATCCTTGCAGATCGACAATCGCCCGCCTCGTGTCGTCATGACCGGGCCGGAGCGGCGAGCTATAACCGGAGACGAGGATGGAGCCAAGGCCCGGCAACCGGCTCCTCCTCACGATCGCGGCACGGGGCTGCGGCGCGCCGCTTTGCACCGCGCCATGCATACTAATCTGGTTATGATTTCCGGCCACATAATTATTTGCGTGCCTGCATCCCATCTGTAATCATAACTTACAAGGAAGAGTCTGCCGGATGGGAGTGAGGAACCGGGCGACGCGATCTTTACATGGCATTCGTCATGTTTTCTGATTGCTCTGTTGCCTCGAGCCGGTTGGTTTTTCCAGATCAACAAGACATGGGAGGAAATCATGTTGCGCCAGTTCCTTATCGCCGGATTGTCCGGTGCCGCATTGTCGATGATGGCGTCCGCCAGCTTCGCCGCAGACGTTACCCTCAAGCTTCACCAGATGCTGCCGCCCCAGGCGACGATCCCCGCCAAGGTATTGCAGCCCTGGGCCGAGAAGATCCAGGCGGATTCCGGTGGCCGCATCGCGGTCGAGCTGTATCCCGCCATGCAGCTCGGCGGCAGACCGGCCGACCTCGTGGACCAGGTGAAGGATGGCGTGGTCGATTTGACCTGGACGCTCTTCGGTTACACCCCCGGCCGCTTCCCGAAGTCGGAAGCCTTCGAGCTTCCCTTCATGGTCACCACCGCCGAGGCGACCTCCGTCGCCTTCCAGGAATATTATGAAAAGCACCTCAAGGACGAGTTGACGGATTACCACGTGCTTGCGGTTCACACGCATGGCCCCGGCCTGATCCACACCATCGCCTCCAAGCCGGTCGAAAAGCTCGAGGACATGCAGGGCCTGAAGCTGCGCGGCACCTCGAAGGTGATCAACCAGATGCTCGAAGCCATGGGCGCCTCTGCCGTCGGCATGCCTGTCACGGCCGTTCCGGAAAGCCTGTCGAAGAGCGTCATCGACGGTTCGGTCGTTCCGTGGGAAGTGACGCCTGCGATCAAGATCGCCGAGCTCGCACCGAACCATACCGGCTTCTCCGGTCCGAACGGGCTTTACACCGGCACCTTCGTGTTCGCGATGAACAAGGACAGCTATGATGCAATGCCGGATGACCTGAAGAAGATAATCGACGACAATTCCGGCAAGGAACTCGCCCGTCTCTTCGGCCAGGCCATGGACGCCGGTGATATCCGCGGCAAGGAAATTGCCGAGAGGAACGGCAACAAGATCATCACGCTGGACGAGACCGAGACTGCACGCTGGAAGGCTGCGGGCGAGGCCGTGACCAAGGCCTGGATCGCCGAAATGGACGGCAAGGGCCTCGACGGCACAACACTCTACAACGACGCGCTTTCGCTCATCCAGGCCAATACCCAGTAATCTCCCCGCCTTGTCCGGGCGCTTGTCGGAAGGCGCCCGGACCCTTTGCGAAGACTTTCAAAGGACTTTCTGATGGCGACTGCCGTTTCCACCAGCTTCGAACGACTGGAGCGGGCTTGCCATAGCCTTGCCTCCGCCCTCGTCCTGTTCGGCGGCTTCTGTCTCGTGGTTGCCTGCGCGCTGACCGTCGCCTCGATCGTGGGCTCGGTCACCATCCGCCCCCTGCCCGGTGAAATCGAACTGGTCGAAGCGCTGTGCGGGCTCGCGGTCTTCGCCTTCCTGCCCTTCTGCCAGTTGAAGCGCGGCCATGTCGGCGTCGACATTCTGATTTCCGCCTTCGGACCGAAGGCGATGAACTGGACGCAGCTGATTGGCGACATCATCATCGCCGCGCTGATCGGGCTCGTCACCTGGCGCCATGCCATCGGCACCATGGACAAATTCGGCAATGGCGAGACCACGCCGCTGCTTCTTCTGCCCGTCTGGTGGGGCTTTGCCATTGCGCTTGCCCTCCTCGTCGCCAACCTCCTCGTCTGCTTCTATGTGATCGCTGCCGATATCCGCGACATCCGCCGCGGCAAGACGATCGTCGCTGCGATGGGAGCGCACTGATGAGCAGCATTGAAATCGGCCTCTGGTCTTTCCCCGTCCTCATTCTGCTGATTTTCCTGCGCGTGCCGATTGGCGCTGCCATGCTCGCCACCGGCGTCGTGGGCACCTATCTGGTGCTCGACCGCTGGACGCCGATCCTGGCGCAGATGAAGGTTCTGGCCTGGAACACGAATGCGAATTATTCGCTGTCGATCATCCCGCTCTTCCTGCTGATGGGACAGTTCGCGGCCCGTGGTGGCATGAGCCAGGCCTTGTTCAACGCGGCCGCCGCCTTTGTCGGCCATCGTAAGGGCGGGGTTGCCATGGCGGCGATCGGAGCGTCTGCCGGCTTCGGCTCGATCTGCGGCTCGTCGCTTGCGACGGCTGCGACCATGGCGCAGGTGGCGCTGCCGGAACTGAAGCGCAACGGCTATGCGGGCGGGCTTGCAACCGCGACGCTGGCTGCCGGCGGCACGCTCGGGATCCTGATCCCGCCCTCCGTCGTGCTGGTCATCTACGCGATCCTTGCCGAGCAGAATATCGCCAAGCTCTTCCTCGCGGCCTTCGTGCCTGGTCTGATCGCGGCGATTTCCTATCTCGTCGTCATCGCCATCTATGTCCGGCTGAAGCCGGAAAGTGCCGGCCAAGCGCCGCGCATCCCTTGGAAGGACCGCGTACCGGCGCTGATCGCCGTCTGGCCGGTCGTGGCAATCTTCTTTGCCGTCGTCGGCGGCATCTATCTCGGCTGGTTCACGCCCACCCAAGCTGCCGCCGTGGGCGCCGTTGGTGCCGGCCTCGTTGCCTTTGCCAATGGCGGGCTCGACCGCACATCGCTGATTGCCTGCTTCAAGGAGACGGCGGTTTCCACCGGCATGATCTTCTTCATCATTCTTGGCGCCTCGGTGTTCAACTCCTTCCTCGCCTTCTCCCGTCTGCCGCAGGTCGGCGCGGAATGGGTGACGGCGCAAGGCTTTGCGCCGATGACCGTGCTGATCATCATTCTCTTGCTCTACATCATCTTCGGCTGCATCATGGATTCGCTCTCCATGATCGTGCTCACCATCCCAATCTTCTTCCCGATCGTCACGGCGATGGATTTCGGCATGAGCCCGGAGCACTTCGCCATCTGGTTCGGCATCCTGGTGCTGATGGTGGCCGAGATCGGCATGATCACGCCACCGGTGGGCTTAAATCTCTTCATCATATCGGCGATGTCGCGCGACGTGCCGATCCGCGAAACCTATAAGGGCATCGTGCCCTTTGTCACCGCCGACGTCTTCCGCATCGTGCTTCTGACGGCCTTCCCGATCATCTCGATCTTCCTGGTGTGAGAAGGCGCTAGAGCCGCTTGGCCCAGGTTTCGGGCTGATCCGGACGACAGCGCAGACAGGCCCTGAAGCCGCCCGCCCGGGCGGCCTCAGGCGTTTCAAGGAAGACGACATTCTCCGGACGGTCGGGCCTTGATGGGCAGGACGGACGACAGAAAATGCCGGTGGAGCGGACCCCATAGACGAACAGTCCGTCATGCGATGCATCGCGGGTGCGGATGGCCTGCCAGCGGGCATCGTCGTCTGTCAAATCGCACGTCATGGGATCCTCCCCGGAGTTTGAGTATCCAAGAATTACCGGAGAAAAGCAGGGGGGCCACCCGTTTCCTGCGGCTCCCATGTGATTTCCGGATGACGGTCACCGACAAAGCAGTTTAGGTGTCGGTCCCTGCGCAACCTAATCCCGAGCTCCATGGAAACCTCGCTCTACCTTCCCGTCAAAAACTTTCTCGAAGGCGCTGGCTATACCGTGAAGGGCGAGATTGGCGGCTGTGATCTCGTGGGTCTCAGCGACGAGGATCCGCCCGTGTTGGTCGTCTGCGAGCTGAAGCTCAGCTTCAATCTCGAACTGATCCTACAGGCTGTCGATCGGGCATCCGTCGCAGACGAGGTGTGGATCGCTGGGCGCGTTTCGGCCAAGGGCAAGGGACGCGAGAGCGACAAGCGTTACCGCGATCTCTGCCGCCAACTCGGGATCGGCATGCTCGGCATTTCCGACAATGGCACGGTCAATGTCATCGTCGCATCCGTCACGCCGATGCCGCGGACCAATCCGAAGCGGCGTTCGCGGCTGATCCGCGAACACCAGAAGCGCCGAGGGGACCCAGCCGTCGGCGGCAGCACGCGAACACCCCTTATGACCGCCTATCGCCAGCAGGCGCTGGGTTGCGCCGCCGTGCTGGCTTCCGGTCCGCTGAAGGTGCGCGAGATCAGGTCAAGCGTTCCCGAAGCAGGCAAGATCCTGCAGGCCAATGTCTATGGCTGGTTCGCGCGTATCGACCGCGGCGTCTATGGGCTGACACCGGCGGGGCTGGAAGCGCTCGCACGGTGGCAGGAGTCGTGACCATACGCCAGGCCTAGAGAAAGCCGATCCAGCGGCCGGCGAGGACGGCCGACAGCCAAGTCGTCAGCGAGATGACAGCGCCGAGCTTCAGACGCAGTGAGGCCTGCTGTTCGACGATCATCTCGGCCCAGTCCCGGGAGAGATGAACGAACACGGCATTCGCGGTTCCGAGCCCGATGAGCAGGAGCTTGATCAGAAAGGCGGTATTGCCGGCATATTCGACCGGACGCACGGAGAAGAGAAGCGCACCTGTCAGCAATGCACAGGCGAGTGCCACGGATGCGATGCGAGAGAACAGTTCGGCGCTTTCGGCGAGCGGCAGGCTCTTGAGCCGGCCGAGCAGGCGAAGATCGAGCATCACGCTCGCCCCGACCAGCATGGCGAGCGACAGGATGTGGCCGGCATTGGCAAAGATGTAGAGCACCGGCCAACGAATGAAGGGCTGGCCCACGGGTGCCGCAAGGATTGCCAGCCACTCCACGGCTGTCAGTTCGTGACGATGCGGTTGGGGTAGATGTCGTAGTTCTTGCCTTCGACAATGACGCGCACGGCCTTCAGGCGCTTTTCATCCGGATCGAGCGAGCGGTTGCCGCGCACGGTGATTTCATCGCCGATCTCGGCAACCCCTTCGACGAAGCCGGAGTGCTGGGTCTGGTTCGGATTGCCGAGTTCGATACGCCATGGGCCTTCGGCTGTATCCAGTTCGAGCGTCGGATGCGGCGGGGCAAAGGAGATCGCGGTGATCCTGCCGGTCAGGTCGATCTGGTCGGCCTCGGCCCAGGACCAGCCGTGATGGGCCATGGCGGCGCCGGCGACAAGAGTGGCGCCAGCCAGTGCCGAGAGGGAGAGCGCGCGGTTCATGATCTTTCTCCGGGTTGGGACACAACACTTGTGAGAGAGTAGTGCGCCTGGCCCGCATTTCGACGTCACCTTTGCTTGATCGGCGGGTGAGGTTGAGGCCGAGGCCAAAAAGGCGGCCCTTTCGGAACCGCCTTCCTGATCCTTGGGAGGGGCCGCCCGTCAGGGGCGGTAGATCTGGTCGAAGACGCCGCCTTCGCCGAAATGCTCCGGTTGTGCCTTGGCCCAGCCGCCGAAGAGCGCATCATCGATGGTGACGAGGTCGAGCTTCGGCAATTCCGGGCCGGAGCCTGCGGCCACGAGGTCCGGGCGCGAAGGGCGGTAGAAGTGTTTGGCGGCAAGCGTCTGTCCTTCTGCCGAATAGAGGTAGTTCAGATAGGCTTCCGCCTCTCTGCGCGTACCCTTCTTGTCGACGACGACATCGACGACTGCGACCGGCGGTTCGGCAAGGATCGACAGCGACGGGGTGACGATATCGAACTGGTCGGCGCCGAATTCCTTGCCGGCGAGATAGGCCTCGTTTTCCCAAGAGATCAGCACGTCGCCGATCTCGCGCTGGGCAAAGCTCGTCAACGAGCCGCGGGCGCCGGTGTCGAGCACGGGGGCGCGACGGTAGATCTCGGCGATATAGTCGCGGATCTTCTGCTCGTCGCCGCCGAACTGCTTGTTGGCCCAGGCCCAGGCGGCGAGATAGTTCCAGCGCGCACCGCCCGAGGTCTTCGGATTGGGCGTGACGATCTCTACGTCACCCTTCACCAGATCGCCCCAATCCTGGATGCCCTTCGGATTGCCTTTGCGCACCAGAAACACGATGGTCGAGGTATAGGGGGACGAATTGTTCGGCAGGCGGGCGCGCCAGTCGGGCGCGATCAGCTTTGCCCGCTCGGCGATGATGTCGATGTCGCTTTGCAGAGCGAGCGTGACGATATCAGCCTCGAGGCCCTCCATTACCGCGCGGGCCTGGCGGCCGGAACCGCCATGCGACTGGCTGATCGTTACGGTCTCGCCGGTTTCCTGTTTCCAGTGTGCGGCGAAGGCGGTGTTGAACTCGGCATAAAACTCGCGCGTCGGATCATAGGAGACGTTCAGGAGCTCCGCAGCCCCTGCCGGCAGCACAAGGCCGGTGGACAGGCTCAGTCCGACGAGAAACGCCGCAAGATTTTTCCCAATGCACTTTTTCATCTGTGCCTCCTCTCTGGCGTTAACGATTTAAGACTACCGAACAGGTCGCCTTAGTCAACGCGGTTGGGAAAATAGCAAAACGGTGCTCGCAAGAGGCGGCAGGGGCGAAATGGACGCGCCGCCGGAAGCGCCGATCATGGGGAAAACCTATCGCGATATGGGCGGTAGCCGAAACACGGGGCGCCGGACGCGGGCGTCGGAAGCGGAGCTCTAGGCAGAACCGTTGCCAGGGGGCAGGCCTCCAGCGACATCCGCCCCGGCCTCATGTAGGCCGCCGCTTCACAACCATTCGCAAGGTCATCCACGCGGGATGACGACAACTCTACTCTGCGAGCCGAGCCTGACTTTTACCGCTCTCATCTCTTTCGCAAACCCTCACAAAAGGGTGATGATGACAAAAAATAATCGTTGTATGTCATAGTTAAATGACCGTGTCTTTACAGCCTAACCCGCTGTTTTTCCTCAACTCCCCCTTCAAGTATCATCCGTGATACCGAGTATTTACACCGAACCAATCAGTTCGATTGTGCGCAAAGGGGTATTGATTTCCAAATCTCCATACGCCAAATACACATCATCGAACCGAGCAGTTCGATAAAGCAAGGTTCTAAAGGCTAACTCAATGAAGACCATCGCAGCAGCACTCCTGACCACCATCGCAGCCGCTTCGGCCGCTTTCGCGATCGAGCCAGTCCCAGGCTCAATCACCTATGGCGGTGCGCAGCCAAGGCTCGAACAGGCACCCGCCGGTTCGAACTTCTTCCACACCTTCTATCTCAATGGATCGGAAGTCCACGAGATCTACAAGGTGAATGCAGACCGGACCGTTTCCATCGTCTCCCGTTCGATGACGAACGACTGACGACACACGAGACGATCCCCTTCACGGGTAGATGCTACCCAACACCACAATCTGGAGCTGAGTGCCTTAGGCCAAGCGCAATTCAAGATAAGGAAACCTGACCATGAAGACCATCATCTCTGCAGCCCTGATCACCCTCGCAGCCGGTTCGGCCGCTTTCGCTTCCGTCCAGCCGATCCCGGGCTCGATCACCTATGACAACCCGAACGCCCAGCTTGAGAAGGCCCCGGCCGGTTCGACCTTCTTCCACACCTTCTCGGACGGCAGCGGTCGTGACGTCAACGAAGTCTACAAGGTCAATGCCGACCAGACGGTGACCCTCGTCAACCGCCAGATCTCGAACGCTTCCTAATCGAAGCGCTCACCCAAACACGCCTCCCAAGACGTGAAGACCTTAAGCGGCAGGCTCGGCCCACTCCACCGCCCCGAGCCGCCGCCCACGAAACGCACAAGGAACGAACACCATGAAGACCATCATCTCTGCAGCCCTGATCACCCTCGCAGCCGGCTCGGCCGCTTTCGCCTCCGTCCAGCCGATCCCGGGTTCGATCACCTATGACAACCCGAACGTCCAGCTTGAGAAGGCCCCCGCAGGTTCGACCTTCTTCCACACCTTCTCGGACGGCAGCGGTCGTGACGTCAACGAAGTCTACAAGGTCAATGCCGACCAGACGGTGACCCTCGTCACCCGCACGATTTCCAACGCTTCGTAATCAGCGCCTCCCAGGACGCAACACCCTTCGGCGGCAGGCTCGGTTTCCCCTCCCCTTCCCCCAACCGGGCCGCTGCCAACCCCAATCCTTGAAAGGAACAAGACCATGAAGACCATCATCTCTGCAGCCCTGATCTCCATCGCCGCCGGCTCGGCCGCTTTCGCCTCCGTCCAGCCGATCCCGGGCTCGATCACCTATGACAACCCGAACGTTCAGCTGGAAAAGGCCCCCGCAGGTTCGACCTTCTTCCACACTTTCTCGGACGGCAGCGGTCGTGACGTCAACGAAGTCTACAAGGTCAATGCCGACCAGACGGTGACCCTCGTCACCCGCACGATTTCAAACGCTTCCTGATCCAAGGGTGCGTGGTGGGCCTCGGGGCATCAGTCCCGGGGCCTTTTCTTTTGCGTTGCAGGGATGGCGCAGAGGACCTTCGGCAGGTCCGGTTCAGTGGGCAGGTTCGGTGACTTCCCCTGCGGCATCGGCGAGACTCGTCGAGAGCAACACGGCGCGGGTCTCATCGGCGACACGCGCGAAAACCCGGCGGATCTCGCAATCGCTTTCACCGTCGCAATCCTCGCAGCGACGATAGGCGGTCAGCGACAGGCAGGGCAGAGGTGCCACCGGACCGTCTATCAGGCGAAGCACTTCGCCATAGGTAATGTCGCTGGCGGGCCTCAGCAGCAGATAGCCACCCTGCTTGCCCCGGCGGCTTTCGACCATGCCGCCACGTTTCAGGTCGAGCATGATCTGTTCGAGAAATTTCTTCGGGATCTTCTGTTTGTCGGCGATGTCGGGGATCTGAATTGGTTCGCCCGGCTCGGCGCGGGCGAGAAGCGTCAGCGCCCTCAGCGCGTATTTGGCTTTCTGCGTGATCATCGAGCGTCTAAATCTGCCAGAACCGGTGCCACAATCGTGGGTCCGGCCATAGCGCAATTTGCCATGGCATTCCACGCATCATTTCAACGCCGCGGCACGAATTGCCGCGATAGACGCGTGAGAGAGAGATATTTGCTCTTTCGATGCAACTCGGCGAACGTCGATTTCTGTCCGTCCCGCCGCTCATGCCGGATAATGGCGCCACTGAGCAGGGATCCCATGATGACTACGAACACATCCGCAGACCTGGCCCGGACGCTGGACCAGCAACTCGCCTCGGCCGACCTCACCGAGCGCCTGCGCATCGTCGCGGGCCTTGATGGGAGGGCTGTTTTCACGACGTCGCTCGGCATCGAGGACCAGGTGATTACCGCGGCGATCGGGCTCGCCAACCTTCCGATCGATGTCTCGACGCTGGAGACGGGCCGTCTTTTCAAGGAGACGGTGGACCTGATCGCCGAGACTGAAGAGCGCTTCGGCATTGCGATCAAGCGCTTTTACCCCAAGCAGGACGATATCGACGCTTATGCGGCGAGATACGGTTTGAACGGCTTTTACGAAAGCGTCGAAGCGCGGCATGCCTGCTGTCATGTGCGCAAGCTGGTGCCCCTGGGGCAAGCGCTTGCCGGCGCCCGCTTCTGGATCACCGGTTTGCGCCGCTCGCAGTCGGGCAATCGTGCGGCCACGCCGTTTGCCGAATATGACGCCGAGCGCGACCTGATCAAGGTGAACCCGCTGGCCGACTGGTCGCTCGACGACATCATCACCTATGTCGAGGCCGAGAGCGTGCCGATCAATCCGCTGCATGCCCGAGGCTATCCGTCGATCGGCTGCGAGCCTTGCACAAGGGCGATCAAGCCCGGCGAGCCGGAGCGCGCCGGCCGCTGGTGGTGGGAGAATGATGAGAAGCGCGAGTGCGGCTTGCATGTGCCGGAGGCGGCAGCGTCTTCGATCGTGGCGCCGGCTTGAACTGATTTTGCTCCGGTAGCTGCCCCTCATCCCCCTGCCGGGACCTTCTCCCCGCAGGCGGGGAGAAGGCGGGAGCCGCCGACGGTGTCGCGAGTGTCTTCTCCCCGTTCACGGGGAGAAGGTGGCGGCAGCCGGATGAGGGGCAACCCCAGAAGACAATGCGGGCGAAAGCCCAAAGGAAGACAAATGCACACACACACATCCGAATTCGATCCGCATTCCAAGGATCCCGTCACCAAGCCGCCGCTCGATCCGCATCTGAAGGCGCTCGAGAATGAGGCGATCTATATCTTCCGCGAAGTGGCGGCCGAGTTTGAAAAGCCGGTCATGCTCTATTCGATCGGCAAGGATTCGTCGGTGCTCCTGCATCTGGCGCGCAAGGCCTTCTTCCCCGGCCGCGTGCCCTTCCCGCTTCTGCATATCGACACCGGATGGAAATTCCCGGAGATGATCGCGTTTCGCGATGCGACGGCGGAGAAGTTCGATCTCGACCTGATCGTGCACACCAATCCGCGCGGCAAAGAAGAGGGCATCGGCCCCTTCACCCATGGCTCGGCCTATCATACCGATGTGATGAAGACGGAAGCGCTGCGCCAGGCGCTCGACGCCGGCAAGTATGACGCGGCCTTCGGCGGCGCGCGTCGCGACGAGGAAGCGAGCCGCGCCAAGGAACGCATCTATTCCTTCCGCACGCCCGACCACAAATGGGACCCGCGCAACCAACGCCCGGAACTCTGGAACATTTATAACGGCATGATCCGCCGCGGCGAGAGCGTGCGCGCCTTCCCGCTGTCGAACTGGACCGAAGTCGATATCTGGCGTTACATCCAGGCCGAAAACATCGAGCTGCCGCCGCTCTACTATGCGAAGAAGCAGAAATATGTGGAGCGCGACGGCATGCTGATGTGGGCCGAAGATCCGCGCTTCGAAGCCTTGCCCGGCGAACAGATCCAGGAAGGGAACCTGCGCTTCCGCACGCTCGGTTGCTGGCCGCTGACCGGCGGCATCCGCTCCAATGCGACGACCCTCGACGAGGTAATCGCCGAACTCGAAATCGCCACCGTCTCCGAACGCCAGGGCCGCGCCATCGACCGTGACCAGTCCGGATCGATGGAAAAGAAGAAGCGCGAAGGATATTTCTGAGATGACCGCAGCTGCCAATACCGCCCTCGCCTCCGAGGCAACCCAAACCGAAGCCGCACCCGTCATCCGCGACTCGCGTCCCCTTCGCCTGATCACCTGCGGCTCCGTCGATGACGGCAAGTCGACGCTGATCGGGCGTCTGCTGTGGGATACAAAGGCCGTCAAGGAAGACCAGGCTGCCAGCCTGAAGCGTGACTCTGGAAGCCAGAACGATCTCGGGCTGCCGGATTTTGCGCTGCTGCTCGACGGCCTGCAGGCCGAGCGCGAACAGGGCATCACCATCGATGTCGCCTATCGCTACTTCGCCACCGATCGCCGCTCCTTCATCGTGGCCGACACTCCCGGTCACGAGCAGTATACCCGCAACATGGCAACCGGCGCCTCGACGGCGGATCTCGCCATCCTGTTGGTCGACGCCCGTGCAGGACTGCTCGAACAGACCCGCCGCCATGCCACAATCGCCTCGCTGATGGGCATCAAGCAGTTCGTGCTGGCGGTGAATAAGTTCGACCTGGTTGGCTATGACAAGACCGTGTTCGACCAGATCAGCACCGAGTTCAAGGCGCTGGCGTTGACACTCGGCGTGCGCCAGGTCACCGCGATCCCGATGTCGGCGCTGAAGGGCGAAAACGTCGTCTATCCCGCAGGTTCCGTGATCCCGTGGTATGAAGGCCCGACACTGGTCGAGACGCTGGAACTTGCAACTCTGCGCTCCGGTCAGTCGACCGGTTTCCGTCTGCCCGTGCAGCGCGTCTCGCGTCCGGGCGAAAGCTTCCGTGGCTATCAGGGCACGGTGGCCGGCGGTGCGGTAAAGCCTGGCGACAGCGTCGCCATCCTGCCCTCTGGCCAGGTCGCCAACGTCAAGCAGATCGTCACATTCGATCTCGTGCGCAACGCAGCCGTCGCCGGTGACGCGATCACGCTGGTGCTCGACCGTCAGGTGGATGTGGCGCGTGGCGACATGATCGTCTCGCTCGATGCCCAGCCGCAGACGGGCCTTGCCTTTGACGCCCAGATCGTGGCGCTGCAGCCCGACGGCATCATACCGGCCAAGCGCTACTGGCTGAAGGCCGGCTCGCGCCGCCAGCGCGTGCAGGTACAGCCGGTGCAGGCGTTGGACCTCAAGTCCGGCAAGTGGCAGGCCGCCGAGATGCTGCAGATGAACGCCATCGGCAAGGTGCACCTCGCCTTCGACGAGACCGCGATCTTCGACCCTTATGAGCTCAACCGCGGCACCGGCGCCTTCATCCTGATCGATCCTGACACCAACAACACGGTGGCTGGCGGCATGATTAACGGCAAGCGCTCCGAGCTCGGCGGGCTTAACGCCCATGAGGGGCGCGTGATCCTGTCGCTGCCGGCGGACCTCGCCGAACAGCTGCTGGCGACGGAACTTCTGGCCAGCCGCCGCGACGAGGTGGAAACGCGCCGTGTCACCACGGCCAATGCACGGCAACTGCTCGACGATATCGACGGTTGATCGGCGGCTTTTCGGCTGAACGGCTACACCCGATAGAGAACGGCTCGCCTTGCGCGGGCCGTTTGCATTTCGAGCCGCTGCCGCCAGCCCGCTTTTCTTCCTGAATTGCCACGCTAATATACTAGGCAAATCAGCCAGGGGCCGGCATGCATCGAAACAGACAGCAGGAACGGGAAGTGTTGGTCGGCCTGGCCGAAACCCTTGCCTTAAGCGGGATCCCGAAACTGCTGCTGCACGCCTGGGAAAGGCGCTACGGGCTCGAACCTGCAGAGCGAAGCCCCACCGGGCGGCGCTTCTACACGCGGGAACAGGTGGAACGGCTGCGGCTGTTGAAGACCTGCACCGACGGCGGCCACAGGATCAGTTCGCTCGTTCCATTGTCCGATGAAGCCCTGTTGCAGCTGGAACGCGAGCTGGCAGGCCGTCAGGCCATTTCCGAGATTATAGAAGCCGTCAGGGCCATGGACAGCGATCGTCTGCAGGCGCTCTTGCAGGCGCGTGCAGAAACCGAAGCCCCTGAAGAATTCATTCGGGCCACCGCACTGCCGCTGATGCGCGAAATCGGCTCGAAATGGGCCGCGGGCGAAGTCTCGATCGCAGCCGAGCATATGACGACAGCGCATATCAAGCGTATCCTCGGCGGGCTCTTCGACCGATGCCCGATACCGCCTCCGGATGCGCCGCGCCTTGTGGCCACCACCCCGGAGAAGGAAGATCACGACATCGGAGCGTTGATCGTAACCCTGCTCGCGCGGCTCAGGGGCTGGAATGCACTGTTTCTCGGTGCAAGCCTGCCGGCCGGCGAAATCGCCGAGGCGGCCCATCAGCGTGAGGTCTCTCACGTCTGCCTGAGCGCCCTCACCGGCCGCAAGGCCGCTTTGCAACGCCATCTGCAAGCGCTGCGGTCGGCGCTTTCGCCCGATATCGAGATCTGGATCGGCGGTGCGGCCTATGCAAATCTTGCTTCCATTGCCGGCGTCTCCTTCATGTCCACCATGGATGTCTTCCTCGACGCGCTGACATCGGCGGCACCAATGCTGCAAAAGGCCGAGTGAGCGCACGCCTCACTCCCCAATGCGTGTTCACCACTCTTTTTGGCGCCCACAGCGTGGCGGCGTGCTTCTTACCTGGTCCTCCGACCTCTCATCCCCTGCCCTGACGGCGCCGCCTCAAGGCTTTTTTGGCTCAGCGCATTACAAAAAATCGCATGAAAGATAGACAAGGCGTTCATATTTTAGCTCTTCGTTTATTTTTTGTATGCATTTTACCTCCATCTGATTTTCGCGGAACCAGCGGAGGGGCTGCTGGGCGATTGGAGGAAATATGGGGTTCCCAGGCTTTTCGAATGCAAAGACTGCAGCCAAGATCCTGGCGCTCGATGCGCTGCAGGCCAATGTCATGGTGGCGGATGCCAATCTCAACATCACCTACATGAACCCTGCGGTTATGGACCTGCTGAAGGAAGCCGAAGCTGACCTGAAGAAGGAGTTGCCGAAGTTCAGTGTTGCGAGCCTCATCGGCAGCAATATCGACGTCTTCCACAAGAATCCCTCGCATCAGCGCAACATGCTGGCGGCTCTGAAAAACCGCCACAGCGCAACGATCACCGTCGGCAACCGGGTGTTCGACCTTCTCGTTACTCCGCTCAAGGAAGGTTCGAAAACGGTGGGCTTCGTGGTCGAATGGGCCGACGCCAAGGCACGCCTGCTGAATGTCGATTATACAGCACAGATTGCCGCGATCTCTCGCTCACAGGCGATCATCGAATTTACCGTCGATGGAACGATCATGGGGGCCAACGAGAATTTCCTAAACCTCATGGGCTATTCGCTTCCTGAACTGGTGGGCAAGCATCACAGTATGTTTGTCGACCGTGAATTGGTGGCCTCCAATGATTACAAGACCTTCTGGCAAGCCCTGCGCGAAGGCAGATATCAAAGCTCGGAATTCAAACGGATCACAAAGTCCGGCAAGGAAGTCATCATTTCGGCTTCCTACAACCCGATCCTCGACATCCACGGCAAGGTCGTGAAGGTGGTCAAATTCGCGACCGATGTCACCGCTCGCGTCCGGACCGTGAGCTCGCTCGGTGATGCGCTGAAGCGCCTCTGTTCCGGTGACTTCGGCTTCCAGCTGACCGAGCCCTTCTCCGCCGAATTCGAATTTCTGCGTCATGATCTCAACCGCTCGGTCTCGCAGCTATGCGACACCTTCCGGGAAATCTCGGCCAGTGTCGAGCTGATCAGCCAGGGGACACGGGAAATCACCCAAGGCGTCGGCGACCTGTCGCGGCGCACCGAGAGCCAGGCGGCCAATCTCGAGGAAACGGCCGCAGCGCTTGAGGAAATCACCGCCAATGTCGGCTCGTCCGCCCAGCGTGCGCAGGAGGCCCGAACCGTCGCCGGCTCGGCCAAGGCAAGCGCCGAAAAGTCGGGCGACGTCGTGGCCCATGCCGTCGACGCGATGAGCCGCATCGAGGATTCCTCGTCGAAGATCTCCAACATCATTGGGGTCATAGACGAGATCGCCTTCCAGACCAACCTCTTGGCGCTCAATGCCGGCGTCGAGGCGGCCCGTGCCGGTGAGGCCGGCCGTGGCTTCGCCGTCGTCGCCCAGGAAGTTCGGGAACTCGCCCAGCGCTCAGCCAAGGCTGCCAAGGAGATCAAAGATCTTATTCAGAATTCAGCCACGGAAGTCGCTTCCGGCGTGAAGCTGGTCAGCGATACCGGTGGGGCGCTGAAATCGATCAGTCAGCTCATCGTCGAGATCAACGACCACGTCGTTGCCATATCGACGGCGGCGCGCGAACAGTCGTCCGGGCTGGTCGAGGTCAACAGCGCCGTGAACGGCATGGACCAGATGACCCAGCAGAACGCGGCGATGGTCGAGGAAAGCAGTGCAGCCGCCTCTACGCTGTCGACGGAAACAGACAAGCTGCGCGGCATGATCGGGCAGTTCAATCTCGGCAACCAGCAGTCCGGCGCCTCGGCACACCGCATGAATAGGGCCGCCTGACACGTTTAGCCGCATAACCACGCGACCGATGGCCTTGTGTCATCGGTCGCGGGCCGTTGATCCACGTGGCACGAGCTGGAAGCCGAGATCGACGACCTTCGCCGGATAGGCGCCCGAGCCTGAGGCACGGATGATCATGTCCACGGCGCGGTAGCCGATCTCATAACGGGGAACGCGCACCGACGTAATTCCCGGAAAGGCAAAGCCGGCATATTCGAGATCGTTGAAGCCGCAGATGCCGAAATCGTCAGGTACTCGGAGACCGCGCCTCTGGCATTCGAACAACACGCCGAGCGCAATGTCGTCATTGTGGCAGAAGGCGGCATCGGCATCCGGAAACTCGTTTCTCAGCCGATCCAGCAAATGACAGCCGAGGCCTACGCTTGTGCTGCTGTCGATCGAAAGCACGAGGGCCGGATCAAAGAGCCCGGCCTCCTCCAGCACGGCCTGAAAGCCATCCTGGCGACGCCGCGCACGAAAGTCCCAGGCGCCACCCAGCATGGCAATGCGTTTATATCCCTTCGCAAGCAGATGCCGCGTCGCCGTCTCCGCCGCCAGGCGGTGGTCGATCCCGATCGCCATATCCGTCGGCTGACGGCTGATGTCCATGATCTCGACGACCGGGCACGGCGCGTGGCTCAAGAGATCGTCGATTGCGGGATCACCGATCTGGCCGACATGAATCAGACCTGCTGGGTTCTGCGACATGAAAAAGCGGAGCTGGCGCAGCTGATCTTCGCTGTCGCTGTCTGCGCTCGCATACTGAATACGCAGATCGGAGGGACGAACGCGGTCTTCGATGCCGCGAATGAGGGCGAGGAAGGCGTGGCTGGTCAGGCCGGGCGAAAGCACGCCGACGAGACCGCTGTTCTTGCTTGCAAGGGCACGGGCCGCAAGATCGGGTACGTAGCCCATCTCTTCGACAACCTTGAGGATCGTGTCCCGCAGTGGCGGCGAAACCTTTTCCGGATCGCGCAAGGCGCGGGAGACGGTGATCGCGCTGACACCGGCCCTTTGGGCCACGTCCGAAAGCGTCACCTTGTCCTGGCGCTGACGACGTTTTCTCGTGCCTGGGATCATGCTCACCCGACCACCCCACCTGCAATCACTGGTAGCAATCTCCGCCAGGCCGACACATCCGCCCGCCTCATCGGATACAATTCAAGATAGCCTAATCTGCGTTCCTCAGCAATGACTTGCAGAGGTAATCCCCACCTGAGAGCAAAGCCGGAGATAGGTATTCACTACCACTGTTTGCAGAATATACAACTTGGGCGGGCCAGAGATAAGGCAAACCGACGCCGTCGGTCAGCTACCGGGCGAACTGTTATCGGGGACAAGATGAGGTGATTTCGGGAAATCAAACTGGTCGGAGTGGAGTGATTCGAACACTCGACCCCCACGTCCCGAACTTTGTCTACCACCCCCTCTAAGCCGCCTTCTTCCTTGGTTTCTGGGAGTTTTTAGACATTCTCATCGCGTTTCGTTTTGCCTGTTCTTCGCTGTTTATCCCGGTATCCCCCGGTGCGATTTTAGCGTCTTCAGACTGAGTTGGGTCGACCGGCTTCTTCCCGAAGTCTCTACCGGACATTGCAAGATCAATGCCGATCTGGTGATGTGTGCGGTGATGACCATACACTCGGTCAAGCGTCTCCATGGTCATGCCGAGAAAGCCAGCGATGTCGTGAAGCGCCAACTCTGAGCGCTGCATCAGCATTGTCGCAGCGGTATGTCGATAAGTGTGGGCAACAACCTTTTTCCCTGGGCAGCAAGCTTTAATAATCTTCCCGAGCGCTTTGCTTTTAGTGATCGGCTGCCCCTTCCATTCAATGGGATATTTCTTGCCAGCAGCCCGCCAACGGCGCATGTGCTGCAGGAGACGTTGAGGGATGCGAATACTCGTCGCCTGCTTATTCTTCGCAGTTTTGGTTCCGACTTTTGCCCGATGAAACACGCCATTCTGGAGATCAATCCAGGGGCGGCCAGGTTCGCGGACGAAACTGGCCGTGAAGATCGAGCCGCTTCGAGAGCCTGTGTAGTAAGCCATTATGAAATACGGCATCAGATGACGCCAAGGTCGGTACTTGGTTTTGATTGTCTCACCGGCAAAGCCCGTATCTCGGGACTTTGACTCGTTGTGAGTGTAAGTCCCCACTCGCAGGCAATATTTCAGCATCCGCGCAATGTCGGATCGGTCGAAAATTTCATCTCGTGGCTGAGCCTTTTCAGGCAAGTGCACAAAGACAACGGTCTCGATAATACCGTCTTTCTGCGCCAAATTGATAGCCTGACGCAGATACTCAAGCCTGTTCCTGGCCGCACCAAGTGTCGAACAAACTTTCCAGTAAGCGCGACAGTTTGGCTTGTTGACCTCTGAAACCGACTTATCGCCCCACCATTCATTGAGATCGTCTATGTATTTCAAAACCTCTTTTGGTCTGGCAAGGACTTTCCTTCCCTCTCCAGGTTTTGCCGAGACGACCTCGTCGATGAAATACGAAAGCACGTCGGCCAGAGGCACTTCGTCATTTTTCCGAGCGACTGCAATCGGCTGCTCAGAGGTTCGCTCCATCAACCATTTTGCAAAATAGCTTTCAGCTTCTCTGCTTTCGCTCGGGCCAAGTCTTGTGCTGAAATGTTTCTGACGGCCTGCGTCTTCGTCAAAATATTTGATGCAGTAGACCGCTCTCTCGATGCTACCGTTTTTGTTTTTGCGCTCTGGCTGGAGATAAAGTTCTGGGGAGCTTCTTCTACGCGGCATTCGAGCCACTCCTTGATAGTTTTTCGGCTGACATAATGGTTCGCATTAAAGGGTGGAACACGACGAAGCCGTCCCGCCTTGATCTCTCTGCGAAGATTCTCGACGGTGAGATTGACGGCTTGAACGTTGTTTCCATTCGCGAGCAACATGCCGCCCAATTCCGGGAGACAAACTGCCTCGAACAACGTGAGCGCCTCATCCATGGGAGGATCGCGAATTTCCATCTGATGACGGTATCCGTCGAGCTGTGACGCTAGCAAAATGTGACTTGCATCCAGGTCCGAAAGGGACCGCTTGATGCTCTTTTCGAGATCGGCGACTTCATTAAAAAGGCTACTCAGGTCTTCCATAAACTCTAAATCCGGTTACGAGCCAGAAATTTAGTTCATCGCCCAAGGCCATACTAGACCGTTGATTCAGAAAGCAAAATCCATCCAGTTTTGTGTTACGTTTTTCCTCACTTTTGAGTACGTGAGGAAAAACGTAACATTAGCCAAATCTAACAGAAACGACATTTTTGCTAGAAAACAATGCTTTGCTAATTTTAATAAACTTTCGGTCTGAATTTCCCGCATTACGGGAATAGGAATAGCTTTCTACGCGCTGCCGATTCAGGGACCAGACCGCCACTCTTGAGTCCCCTTGCAGGGATCACAAACGCGGTGCCCATGACCTGACGAAATCATGGGCACCTTACACCTAATGCACGGCCTATCACGCTGAGCGGAGACATCTACCCCACGCGCACGGGGATGGCCTTTGTAGAGCAAGCCAATCCGTACTGTTTTCGTGACGATGCTGTAATAGGTTCGATCCAGTGCAGCACAAAGCTCGTGCACCGTGAGACCTGATTTCGCGAGATCAATCAGCTTTTGTGTTTCCGATATCGTCCAATTTTCTGGGTCTCTTGTATGCTCCATGGTATGCTCACTCGAATGTTTCCATTGAGTGTGCAGCGCCATCCTATCGGCCGCAAAAGGAGTTTTGTCCTATGTCAGCGTTTCATGACGACCGTGTCCGAGACGACTATCAGGCTGACATCCAGAACATCCGCGACCGGCATGGTGATGACCTGATCATTGACTGGATCGAGCGCTACTATGCGTCGCCGGATGTCGACCGCAATGATGTGATGATTGCCCTCGGGATCGATTACGTCGGGACATTTTACGAGATGATCAGGGCTTATGACGTGGATCGGCCGGAGCCTGATCCGAATGAGGAAGCACGACAACTGGAACTGATGAGGCTGCTTCTCGATAGAAAAGAGGTGCCAGAAAACCTCAGGAAACCGGCATCTTGGGCCAAGCAAGTAAACTGAAAACCCCTTAGGTTCTTAAGTCACATATTGTGTTTCGCGGCTACGCGATCACGGACTTCCGCGATCCTGCCATCGATGTCTTCGAGCGGCGTGATATACCCCTCTTTAAAGATTGAACCGGCCACGAAGCCGAGATTTTGCACCATATCAACCATGATCGCATCGATCAGATCATCTTGGTAGGTGGTGCCGTCGTTGTCCCAACTGACGCTGTAGCCACCGGTATCCTCAGAATCTCGATAGTCGACGCACATCTCAAGCTGAAAATTGGTATCGTCACCAACAGCCTGAACGTGCCCAAGGTAAGCTTTCAAGACCTCGAACTGTAGTTCATCGAGCACTACCCGGCAGCCGGGTGCCATCATATGATGCGCCAGAAATTCGAGCGCTTTCGTGTAGTCGACAGTTCGCCCGTTGATCCGATTATCGTTCGCGATCAAACCTGTTCTCCTCGCATGATCATCTCGATTTCAGCAATGATCGCATCCCGCCTGATCTCGTCGGCGGTTGAAGCCAGTGTCGTATCGATGGCGATCTCATATCCCCTGTTTCGCAGCCTGAATCTGACTTCGTGGTGCCCGCCTATAGCTTGATCAATGGCAAGCAGTTTCCGGTGGATTTCGGCCAGCTCCAGGTCAGTGCCGTCGAGCCTCAGGTCCGGGTCCAGAAAAGGCTTGCATTCGGTCTCGATCTGTTTCGCCAGGTCCATAGACGCACCTTCGTCAGGCGACACAGGATGCTGCAGACGGTAAACCTGCAGAGGTGTTAGGTGCCGGTCACGCCCATAAGCCAGCTGCATTGTAATCGCCATCCGGACGGCCATGCGTGCTTGCTCTTCGCCCTGAATATCAGGTGACCACGGAAGCAGATCAGCCCATGCCTTGATGGCTTCAACTGTGCGCTGATGTTGGACAGGATGAAAATCCAGAAAGGCATCGGCCCAGGCACGGATATCGATCTCGTGCTCTTTCTGGATACGATGAAACGTCTCGATCCAGGCTGTGTCACGCTCGGCAAAAAAGCCTGCCTTGAACTCTTCAGGAACGTTATCGTTCATTCTACTCTACTCCAGTGTTCATCGCAGCGGACGCGCCACCAGCGTTCATGCTTTAATTTTCCCGGATGACCACAATACCAGCATGACACCAGACACCTGTCAGCCGCTCGTTTGACAATTGCTTCGACATCGTCAGAACGGTCGCCGGGGTAGAGGTAAGAGACCCTCAAGCCGCCGAATTTCTCATTCGCGGACAAAAATCCGAGGTCGTCGATTTTGGCGAATTCGCGGACGAGATCATCGAGAATTGGACGCCATCCTTCGCCGACGAAGTAGCCGGATCGAGCGCGATCCAGGTCACCATCGAAGACAGCAATCTGTCGTCGGCGTTCATCCATCTGCTCCTGTGTCGTCTCCATCAACGAGCCGCCTTTCTCGCTAACCATTCTGCGTAATGCGTGTCACAGCAGACGCCGTACCAACCTTCGACCACCCTCATCTCGCCTCGCTCTCCGCACTCTTCGCAGGTGTGTGCAGCGCGGCCGATAACTTGCTCTTTGATGATGCCGATCATTTCAGTGACAGGCGTCGGCTCAGGGGGATCGATGTCGTCAACCCACTCGCTGAAACCGTCGACATCCAACCGCTCGTAAGGTGCCGGTCTGACGTAGATGCGTAGCTCTCCGAATTTCTCCTTGACCTGGCGCACGTACCACCGACCCATCTCATCGTGGTGCTTAAGGACGCCCTCCAGCTGCGAACAGAAATCCGTCAGCAAAGGCCACCAGCCTCTATTGATGGTGATCAGATACTGCCATTCGCTGTCGGTATTAGACGGATCGAAGAGATCGGAACATCTCTCTCGGATGTAGGCGACATACTCATCATGCGTCATCGTTTGCACCTCCCCTATTGGCCAACAGGGAGGCCTCGTCGGAGAGCCGATGGACGTGATGGACGATGTCATCAATTTCTATCACCGTAGCAAAATCGACCGAGGGGTCGTACCTGACCGAAAGGAAAAGCTGTCCCTCGGATTCAGTGATCTTGGTGACGAATATTTTACCGACGAGGTCACGATCTACGACGATTTTTTTGATGTCTGTAAGGGCCTCCTGCAGGATCGGTGCGTTATGATCGGAGACGTTCAGCCAAACGGTGGCCTGCTTTTGGAAAAGGATTGAGACCTTCTCGCGGAATTTGACGCGCTCGTCGAATGCCTGGACCTGCGCGGCCAGTTTCTCCTCGGCCGACGACTTGTGTTCCTCACACAGGAAGAACGTCACACGCTCACCGAGCTGGACCGGAGCACCCGGTTGACCACACCATTCACACGTCGCTTTCGAGGCTTCGCCGAATGCAGACAATGCCACAAGGCAAGCCAGCGCGCGTTCATGACCCCACTGATCAGGTGGCAGCAGAGGGGTCATGAAGACTATCGCACCAGAAGCCGCCGTCCGCTCGACGCGGAGTTCAACCCAAGTCTCGATGCTAGGGTATACCGGCTCGACTAGAGACAGCTGACGCAAAGTTTGCAGCATGTCGACTAAAGGTCCAATCCATCCATCCGGAAGTTTAGCCATGCTTTCGTGATAGAGACCATCAAACGTACGAAGGAACTCAACCTGCTCCGGGCTCATGACCACTGCCTTTCGTCCAGATGTTTTTGACACAGCGCCTGCTGCCGACGACCGTCTTGGTATTTCAGGATACTGACGGACTGATCGCCACAGACTTCGCACGTGTGCTGCGAGAACTCGTTGAAGCGGCCGACCACCTGTATGAGCCGAGCAGACATCTCAGGTGTCCAATGCCGATGATGCACAACTGGCTTCACATAGAGCACATGGCTCGGCCACTGGAGCTGCCGCCAGTACACCGCCACCATCTGGATGTCCGGATCGAGAGGCATGTGTCCCGGCATCATCTTCTGCAGGTCACGGAAATCGCAGAACAGTTCGTTGACGATTTTCAGCCAGCCGTCGGGCAACTCAAGAAGCTTCAGGTCAGCATAGTGCGGGAATGCCGCGATAAGCTTGTCCACTACGATCCGGTTCACGACACAACCTCCGCTTCACGCATTCCCACCGTCAAATTCTGAAAAGTCATCGGCGCATAGCCTGTGTCAGGGCAGTCGACACCACAGTCACGGGACCGGCCGTAAGCAGGCAAGCGACCGTGGCTATGACCATAAAGATGCCAGGAGCCGTGGACTGATGCCGCCCAGGTCCTCATCGCATAGTGATGCAGGATGACCCGTTCACCGGCCTGCTTGCACTCAGCGTAGTGGGTGGGTGTTTGGTCCCAGGCGAGGTCGCGAAGTGATTTCCTGACCTCGCCATTGTGCAAATCATGATTGCCCAGGATCAGCCTTTTGCGGCCGTGGAGCCGGTCAAAAATCTGTTTCGTTCTGACGACATCGTGACAGCTGAAATCGCCGAGATGCCAAACGACATCGTGCGGTCGAACGACGGAATTCCAGGCGTCGATGATGAACTGATCCATCTCATCCGTGGAAACGAACGGGCGGAAATCGAGCATTCTCGAATGGCCAAAATGGGTGTCGGCGGTGAAGTAATGCTGGGTAAACGCCATGATGAAGGTCCCTTGAAAACACGATAAATCCCAACCACCGGCTGTGAACCGGCAGGCAACGCGGATGCGTCATAGGTTTATCGTGAAAGCCTTCATTTCATTCTGCTCCGAGTGAGCGGGTTGGCGATGAAAGGAAGATAGCAGGTACCGCCCCGATGTAAAGCGGTACCTTTTCAATGAGTTATATGGTTAGCCAAAACTGGTTAACGCGCCGGTACCGGATGCCAAGGCTTCAGCCTCGCCTTCGGTGATCGGCATCATTGAGAACGAGGTTTCAGACTTAGTCGTTGGGTCTTTGTATCGTTCTCCAGTCACAGGATGGCCGAACAGCTTCCCCTCGTTGGCAAAGATCGCTTTCATGATCTTCTCGATCTTCTCAAAATCTTCGTTCCAAACGGCCTCGACGATGTTTTTCGCAGTGTGCCTCATACGGACCGGGTGGGCCTTCGACATCATAGCCATTGCCTTGGTGAGGCCTCCCAATTTCACGTGTGCAGGAGAGGCATTCGAGATCGCCCGCCAGACGTGATCCAGGTTGGCAAAAGCCTCCACAAGCGTCTGGTGGCTATACAGTCCATTGTCGTTTTTATAGACCTGCAGATCGTTGGCATAACTTTCCATCCTCGCCAGAGAGCCATAGCTGACAGGATGAAGGAACATCTTCTCTGGCGGCAAGCGCTGAGGTTTCGGCTGAGGTCTGATGTCGGTTCTGAGCGGCACTCCTAAGGACGACAGCCCCATTCTATGGCTGAGTGCCCACTGCTCAAAAATGCGGTCGACGCCGATATAAGGATTGTCGAGAGCAGAGAGTATGTCGTGACCGGTAAGGTCGACTGAAACTTTCACGTCTGGGTTTGCGACAATGGCGTCGAGTGTTGTTCTCCAGGCCAATGCCAGTGTCATCGGGCGGCGACGATTTTCTCCGGCGATGCGTCCAAGGTTAAACGGATTTGCTTCTCGCAGCTGGTGACTGACACGAGAGATGGCATCGATAGATGGAAGCCATTCTTGCGGGTGTAGAGCGTCAGGAAGTGTGACCCGGCTCCGAAGCTGCGTTCCAACCTTCTGCCTTTTCTTCCCCTTCAGGGCAGCCGAGGACAACAGGCGGTTCTGCTTCACAAGGACCCAGAACTTCAGGTCACCAAGCGGACGGCCGTGTTTCGAATTATCCCTTTCCGGCTCATCGAACATGACATCGAATTCTTCTACACTTGCTCGGATGTCTTGCAGCGCAGGCTTCACAACGCGCTGCAAGAAAAGCGCTGAGTTGAATGGCTTTGCATGTGCATGGCTCCAGCCCAACTTTATGGCCAGGTCTTGAGCCGAGATCACTAGAGGAGTGCGATATCGCTGGTCATGGCCAGCCTTGACCGCCAGGAGCTGGTAGAGGCCGTTCGAGTGCTTGTTCGTGAACTGTGATACGCTGCAGAGGTTGATCCAGGTGTATGGCTTCGGCAGGACGAAAACTTCCCGGACCACTTCCGGCACTGAGAACCTCAGGATTGAGGAACCTCTATCAATCTTGTCCCTAATCGCTTTTGAAGCTCTAGGTCCCGCGAGATCGGACTCGACCATGAATTCTATCAAGCTGACGGCTCTACGATATCTTTTCTTTGCGGAGATATCCCGGGCGTCGTATCGGACCGACGTGCTGTGGATGCGAGTAAGGCTATCGACCAACCGGTCTACGGAGGTAATTTCCAGGTAGTCCAAAAGGACGCTTGCGCGAACTTCGTGGTATGGCTTGGTGATATCGACGTCACGAGCAATCGCTAAGAGGGCTTCAGTGAGCGCCATATCCTTTGCGCTCGTGCGGCTTTCGACGAGGATTTCAGCGCTCTCGATAAGTACCGTTGGCTTTGCAATGGCAGGGCGCTGACTGCGCATGTCGTTCATGTCTGATAGTGCCAGAAGCAGATTTTTGGCTCTAACACCCTTGCGGGCAACCGCTGCTTCGAGTGAGCTAGGTGTATATGGTTCGTAAAGCTCTACGATTTCGCTATTCTCGGTTTCCTGGAACTGCTTCTTCATGGGGTATGCTCTGATGCGATGAAGAAGTGTGAGTCCGTCGGCTGAAATAGATCAAGCTGTTTTTACGTTTTGTTAGTAAAGCGGATTGGGATGAAATTTACAGAATGTTAGCAAAGATTTTTTTGGAAACGTCATATATGTCAGAGACTTAAGGCCGATTTTGTCAACGTTTGTTACCCGGAGATTCTGTAAAGATAATAGGGCTGCGCCACTCCAAAGGGTTTTTCTGTTCTTCAGGTTAGATTTATTCCCACTGCTAGGCTTTTTGAAAAGGAATCATAAATTAGAAAAATGGAAATTTCCAAACACTAAAAGATTAAGTCTACCTACCCTCTCAACCTCTCATTTCCGAAAATCTAAATTCCATTTTGACATGTCAAAATCGTTTTGAATTTTTACGCCCACAGTCAATGATCAACTCATCGCACTGAGAACAACGATCATGACAACAGCTTTAGACATCCTTCTGCAACACGCAAAACTACAGCCCGGAAAAATCGAGGCTATGACGCCCGAGGAACGCCGCGCTTACAATGCTGCGGCGAAACGTGCTTCCAGGGATCGTCAGCGTGAAGCCCTGTCATTGGGTAAAGCCAAACCGTCTACAGACGTCACTCGTGAGCTTTTAGCAGATATAGCCGTCATGATGCTGGCGTCTGACGCACCTGGCTCTGAGACGATCATGGCCGGTCTGCAGAGGTATTTCACAGACCGGGTTGGCTATCCCATCAAAATCAAAAACGATTGTCGACGCGGCAAACTCAAGACGAAAGTCATTGGGAAGGTACAGGCCGCTCAAGCGTGAATTGGGCCAGATATCTGACCAGCTCCGCAACTTCCTGCCGCTCGGATGCAGACACTCCTTGATCGGAGATTTTGTCGGCCAGTTCCAGCAGCATTTCCCTTGCGGTCTTAGCGTGATCATCATCGATGTCGCCGTCTCTGAGCATGCCCTGATACGTTGCCAGAATGAACGCACCTTGCCTTGAGATACCAATCCGCTCGGCCGCCTCGGCGATATCCTGACGGTTATTCCCGAACTGCACGGCATAGCTCTCAATCTGCGTCATTGTCGGTCTCCAATTCCAGGACGGCCATTAACGTCCACGATGTCAACATTGTCAAAACCGTTGATTAAGTTGGGCTTATCGGATTCCAGACATGGCAAACCCGATTTAAAATAAATCGATAAAATGCATTTTAACTTTCGTTCCTTGCATCGCCGCATCTCAATGTGACGTTACAGTATTACATTGTGACGGGAGACGGTAATGGATGCGATAGAATATGTGACTGCTGGTGCTGCGAGAACGGCCCGCTGGAGAGAGAAGATTAGACAGCGGTCGATTCCGGAAACGGACGACCTCGATACGGCTATGGCGACAGCTTTTGCGGCTTTTATCGGTCGCTACCAGGCTTCCACGCTTGTGGAGCACCAGGAGGCCGCCAATGGCATGGTTCGCCTGATCGTACGGGCTCTCCAGGATGCCGGATACTGCGGTGACGAGTGCGCCAGACGTGCGGTAGCTAGGCTCTATTACCTGCAGATGACATCCCGCTATCCAGATGCACCGGCAAAGCTCAAGAAGCGTTGGGAACTGGGTCCTCCATCGGAAGACGACAGCTTCATGTACGATGAACCGGAGCCTGAATACGAGCCAAGGGTCATCGAAGCTGAGGATGATGGAGCCAATTTCCAAGGGGACGACTATGACGACTGAAATAGATGAATTCGGATCTCCTCCCCCCATTACTTCGCAGATTTGGATCGAGGATATCGCAGCCAGAATCAGAATGTGGAAACCGTACAGTGTGACGGTCCGACAACCGTTCTCGCCAGCTCAGATTCGGTCAGCTAAACGGAGAAATGCTGGCTACTGGCTTTGGTAGCCAGCTCTGAATTCATCAAGCTGTTTGCTGATCGGCTCGGTCACTGATGACCAAGCATCAGAGATAGAGTTCTTCACCTTACCGACCGCCTCGCCAGCTTCTTCAGCGGGAGTTTTACGATTTTCATATGAGGCAATCAGAAGCCGAAACCGATCTTCGCAATCACTCTGAGCCTTGGCCAGATGTTCAGAATGCAAAAACAGCTTTATGTTCGCAACATCAAGAGTATTTTTGTTCCACGCGCTTCTTACATCTGTCATATCAAAGTTGTTGACCGCAGAAACATTTCCAGCGTTGCGATCACAAAGGAGATCAAACATCTGCACAAGAGTTTTTTGGCTCAACGGATAGCGGATGGCAGCACCCTTATTGATATGCTCATGGGCAATTTGTTCAGGGCGAATCCTCTTTCGTAAATCCGCATCGTTCGTGATCGTGATGAATGTGTTCCAATCTGAAAATGCGTAATCGACGGCTCTTTGGCTGCGTGCGCTCGCAGGTTCCGAACCAGACAGCAAGTCATTGTACCGTTTTATCAGAGGTGCGTTTACAGCCTCCGTCTCCCGCCTCTCTTTGTTCGAAGCCCAAATCGATACCGTGCCGACTAAAGCAACTAGTCCTAATCCAACTGCGGTAGATACCTTCTGGGCTGTCATATAAACCTCCGGCCACTTTGCACAGTGTCTACATTTAAAGGGCTTTGTCGAGACTACGTCTGTGGGTCCCGTTTCAAGGTGAAAACGGAAATACTAGATGTGGTCACCACCTGAACGAACGGGGTAAGTCTTTGAAATTCAACATCTTCATCGTGAAGATTCAACATTAGATGAGATTTACGTCGACAGAACTGCATGATAACGCTCTTTTTCTGCGTAATATGGGGTCTTCCTGAGAAAAGGCATCACGGTCGGCAGGGCATGTTCAAGTTGTTTAAGGGTGATCGAAGTGATCGAAGCAGAAAATCTTGCGTGGATCGCAGCCGGGGTGGGAGGTGCTGCCGTCGCTGGCTTCGGGCTCTCTTTGGGTAGAGATGCCTACGGTAGCCTCAGGCGGAACTTTACACTCATTTTGCTTCTCGCGTTTGCATTTGTAGGTCCATTTCTCGGAGGCCGAGAGCTGGTCAGAGGTCATGACAGGGGCGTGCTGGCCACACTGTTTCTCACAGTGGTCGGAAGCCTCCTTATGATCATTCTCGGGTTTGTGGCAGCCCTTATCATCGTGACCTTCGGCAGTATCATTTTAGGAGCTGCAGTTACTCGCGATGAAGCCGACACGGCTCTTCTCACTCAAACCCTGTTGATGGCGACAGCCTGGACGGCAGTTCTTGCGCTTGCAGGAATGATGGTGGGTATTTCACAGCGAGGCTCCAGATTGCGTGCGCTAGAAGTCAAGCGCTCGAATGATAACTTCCTGAAGACCAACGGGTTTGTGGAAACCGATGGCTCGGATGTCACCCATTACGACCGCGAAGGTATAGGCCTGCGGTTTCTTGAAGCGCATCCCGGCAAACTGGTTTTCATGGCTATAGGGCGGCGTGGCAAACGCGCCTTCATCAATCTCGATCCCGAAGGCCGGATGGTCGACTACACGGGGATAGTGTGAGTGGCGGTGCAGAACTTCGACAGAGCCCATGTACAAGCGCGAAAGGCATTAACAGCGTTCCTCTGTGAAGCCCTTCCTCATCTGCATTGGTCATATAATTGGCCTATGCCGGATGCGCTGGCCATCTCAGGTGAGGCCAGCCCCTATCAGCAGACAGTGTTGTGGAAGATCGAAACACATCGTCGCTGGATGAAGGTTAGCGAGCCGGAACGCTTAAACATTGCGAGGGAAGTAGTCATCGAATGGGGTGGCATCAAGAGGATCACCGATTCACGGCTCCTTGAATATGTGCGTAATTGCTCCCGCCGGAACCCATCGCTGCAGCTGGAGGGCGTATCTAGCTACTCAAAACTGCTGGCGGTAGCCGCGCCTGATAGGTATGCGATTTACGACGCGAGGGTAGCAGTCGCCCTCAATGCTATACAGCACATTTGGTCCAAAGAACCTGGCATAGCCTTCAATTATCTACCGGGCAGAAACCGGATTACAGGTCGTAGTCATCCATCCAAGGCAGGGTTTTCTTTTGACAATCGATTTCTGATCAAGAGTCTTACCAATAACGGCTGGCAACCGATTAGTCAGAACGAGACCTACTCTGCTTACCTGGGCCTGCTCCAGTCGATTCTACCCGAGTTTCCTGATTATCGGCTGCATGACCTTGAGATGGCACTGTTCGCGGAAGCTGAGCGCCTTGCGCTTCGCGCGATGTATGGCAGAAAAGACCCCGTAGGGAGAGCCACATCTTGCTCATGACCTCGCTACGAAATGTACGGTTGGCATTGTTTGCAGGATGCCTGCTAACTGCGGCTGTGCCGTTTGTTGCATCAGGACAACTTACCCTTGTTATCTGGGCTACCGGTTTCCACGACCCGGCCGTTCTTACACGCTATCGGCTGTCGACACTGCCGCCGCAAGCGTTCGAGGCCGATATCCGCAAGGCGCTTGACGAAGGCCAGATTGTTGAGGCCCAGCAACTCGTCGCGTTGGCATCTGAGTTCGGCCACACCGTACCTGCCGATCTTTCTGAACGGGCACAGGAAGCCCCCCTTGAGTTTGGGATACGCAATGCCTCGGAGTTTTTGAAGGGTGTCTTGGACGGCGACACGTCCTCAGTTCTAGCCATCAGCGGTTCATTGGCGGCGGATTACATAGGAATTGGGGACGTCAGGGACACAGTCACACAGGGTGCCTTGCTGGTGCGTGGCGAGGAGTATGACCAGATCACGCTGGGCCTCGCAGTATTTGGGTTAGCAACCGTTCTTCCGGGGACCGGCCCCCTGGACATGACAGCATCGCTCTTCAAGAATGCGAACCGAGCCAAGAGGATATCGCAGCCTCTTAGGGCGAAGGTGTTGCTATCAACATCGCAGCTCACCGATGCTCAAGTGTTGAAAGCAAGCCTCTCCGAATTGTCTGACAAAGCCATCCGCACACCCTCGATTTCAGCCGCCACAAGGAGCCTTCGCGCCGCCGATTGGACCGCAGTTGCCAGAGGTGATTTTGCGTCGTTGGGAGAAAGTCTTCGCGCGCTTCGTCCGGTGGACATCTCGTCAGCGAGTGCAGCGGTCAAGAAATCCATACGTCCTGAGAAAGCCCAGGAACTTCAGTCACTGTTGCAGAGCGCAAGCTCCGTTATCTCAAACGGGGGCGTGGCAGCCGGGTTCAAGAGTATGGAACTGGCAGACGACGCCAGGGAGTTGTCGCGTTTTGGGAAGGTGGCGAGCAGCCTAGGGGACAAGACATCAGCAGCCCTGAGACTTCTGGGGAAGAACTCGATCAAATTAGGTAAACTTGCATACCAGTTGGCGGCGATTTTTGTCGCAACAACCATTTGGTTAGCGGGCCTCCTTTTCTTCTTAAGAGACATGTCGCACCTCTTTTGGCGACAAAAGACCGACATATAACGTTAACGTCAGCAGCTTCCGCAAAAGCCCTTGCTGCTTCCAGCGAGTATCCCTGCGTGCAGATGTCGTCGACGACTATCAAGGTTTGCCTTTGACCCTCGGGTTTGTTTTGTATTGCCCCCCGGCGGCACCCGTTTTCAAAGAGTCTGTCCAAAATCTGATGGTGGACAGCTGACTTTTGACGGATGGTGAAGTATGCAAGGATTTCCTGATCGCTATAGCCACCCCGGGCACGCATGGCCTCAACCAAGGCAATTTCCCATCTTTCAATCGGGAGCCGCATTTTTTTTGCCAGTTTGTCTCTCATCATCAGGATTAGGGGCAAGTCTATCTCTAGCAAGCCCACAGCTGCCTACCGGTACAATAAAGACTGGCGAACAGAGCTTTTCCTTAACTCCTGTATCCAGCAAGTGCTCGCGTTGCTGCATTATTCCTTGCGGCCGTTGCCAGCTCAATCGTCACGACTCTGCGACCAACCGGCCACAGTGAAATGCCCGCCAGCTTGAAGCATTGCAGGCCGAACGGTATCCCGATGATCGTGACGCAGTAGACAACTCCCAAAACGAGATATGACAGAAACAAGAAAATCCCAAAGGTAAAAGCCCAAAGGATATTGAACAGAAAACCAATCGCCCCGGTTATCGCGGTTCCTGCGGTGACACCTTTTTGATCGAGGTCGCGAATATGCACCACCTCCTTGCCAAATGGCCAAGCTGACATCTTGGCCATCTCGATGGCTGCACGGGTCAGCGGTAGTCCGACAATTGTGATGGCAAACACTGCAGCGCCAGCAAGCCAGAAAAGCGCCGTCACCGCGCCGCCAAAGACAAACCAAATAACATTGCCTGCGAATCTCAAAACAGCCCCCATAAGTTGATGGGGCAATCCTAGATCAACCCAACGCGGGAGAAGCAAGTCTTTTGGTTGGGAATGAATCAAAACCATTTGCCTCCTAAAAGACTTCTGGTGCGGCGCAACGAGTTGCGACAAGCTCGCCCAAAACCCTCTCCACAGTTGCTCTCGCCACCCTCGTCGCGTTCTGTCTATGATTGAGGCTGAGTCCTAATGCACATGCTGTCCACCATGAGCGTTTGGAACGATCAACCTCACATAGCCATCGAACAGAGCCGTCTTTCGGATCAGGCGTTCTTCGAGCCGAACTCGAGTCCCCTCCTTGCGACGGCCATCGTCGATTAGACCCAGCCAATTCATCGGCCGCACAACATCATGTGCAACGAATAGGCAAGCTTCGAAGCGACCGCTGATGCTTCGTCGTGAAGGAAACAGGTCCACAGGAATGATCCGTTCCGAAAAGTCCGCGACAGTGGTCCAGCCACCAAGCTGATCGTCAATGACGCGCATGAAATGTTCCAGGTTCCAGAACAACGCGTTTGCCTGAGGATCGTCGCCGATAGGGGAGCGCAACATATATTCTGTCAGCACAACTTGAAGGTCGCCATAACGCCCGATGATCGCGGCACCCGCCTTGGTCAGCTTTGCCTCCCCCCTGTAATGCCGGATTAGGCGGGTATTTTGTAGGATTTCATGCATCAGGAACAACGGTGGAAAGTCCGGCTCATTCAGAACCTTGTTGACCGCATAAAGCTCAGTCGGCTCATATCCCGGCCATTGGAATTCCTCAGCAGCCCACTCCACGCACTTCCGGTAAAAATTGCCGAGTTTCGTGAGTTGTATGCCGCCATGCTGCTCCGCATATCGCAAGAGCTTCATTGAGTTCATGCACATTGGCGACGCCTGAAGCTGTTGCTCTGTCAGCGAAGCTTCGAAGAACAGCACAGGAGAAAGGGCCGAAGGTTTCAGCAAGCGCGCCCCCTTCGAGCCCTATGTGCGAAACCGTGAACCGTTGAGCCAGTGGGCCCCGACATTTCCAACAACCTTGCTTGGGCACCCTTAGACTTCGCAAAGATTTCAAGCTGGTCGCAGCGATTGGTCCTAAATCGCTTCCTGTATGGCCGGTTTTTCCGTCGTTCCAAGGACCGTCTCCCCCATATGCAGAACCATTGTGCATGGCGATACGCGAAATTCTTGACAGCTTCTATCTCGCCAGAGCTGAAGTGCCCCTCCCCCAATAGGGCGCTCGCCATCCTGCTTTCACCGCTTCTGCTTCATTACAGAACCACCTCTCACCCCGCTCGGGGCTGACTTTGGTTTTCACGTACCATGGTGACCATGGGGCGTGATAGATATTCCCACCTTTTGATATGTTCCCCTTAATCGGACACCCGTTGGGAGCGGTCTGCTCCGCAATGGTCCATTTCTCTGATCGATACTCCCAGGCGGTTTGCGTCGGTGCCTGCCAGATTCCCATTTTCATTTTCCGAGCTTGATCTTCGGTATCAACGTAGTCCTCAGAATATTTTCGAAATGCCCACGCCAATCCGGCTGCAACCAGCTCGTGGTTCACATCCCTTCCGTCTGCGAAACAGACGGCAATGGTTCGCCCGTAGTCATCGAGGCCTCGGTCATCGCAACGCACGCGCCGATCTGTGACGAGTTCTTCCAACGTAGCAATAGCGGCCTGCCCGCAGGACCAGTTGCCACCCCCAGCGCTTCGACATTTTTGACCAGCTTCTGGAGCATCAATTCCATGTAGGCGATACCTCACTCCGGCAATATCCAGAGTGTCTCCGTCCACGACTTGAGGCGCATCCCCAGCCGACACTGCCCCGCAATTGAAGGAAAACGCCATCAAGACTAGGAGCCCCAGTCGGAAACCGGCTTCTCGTTTTTCCATTCAAGTCCTGCTAGGTAAGTGTATACCGATACTCTAAGTCTTTGGACAACATACGCTCAGAGCGCTTAGGCGCAATATCAACCTAACTGTGTATTTCATCGCATCCAATTGATCGGCAATTCGTTTTGGGGTTGTATGGCGACCAATCTGGATGGGAGCCTTGCATGTCCGAGTTTGATCAACAGCCATTTGCCGACGCCGACCTAAAGTCAAACCCGCAGCCACGTTGTCCGTGCGTGCTGATCCTCGATGTCTCTGGCTCAATGAGTGGCCGACGCATCGAAGAACTGAACGAGGGTCTCCGGACGCTGCAAGAAGAAATCCAGAGTGACAGCCTGGCTGCCAAGCGCGTTGAGTTTGCCATGGTGACCTTCGGCCCGGTGAACGTAGCCATGGATTTCAGTGGCGCAGAGAACTTCTACCCCCCGACGCTGAGCCCACAGGGTAACACCCCGATGGGAGAAGCCATTGAAACTGGCTTGGCAATACTGAGGGACCGTAAGGATCGATATCGCGAGAACGGCATCAACTTCTATCGCCCGTGGGTATTCCTGATAACAGATGGTGCCCCGACTGACAGCGTCCAAAGGGCTGCAGAAGAAGTCAGAAAGGGCGAAGACGCCAAGGCGTTCATGTTCTACGCCATCGGTGTCGAAGATGCTGACATGACCAAGCTCTCGCAAATCTCCGTGCGCCAGCCTCTGAAGTTGAAGGGGCTGGCGTTCCGAGAGTTCTTCCAGTGGCTGTCCAACTCCCTCGGCTCTGTGTCTCGGTCTAATCCTGGCGAACAGGTGCCGCTTGCCAATCCCACAGCGCCGGATGGATGGGCGTTTGCGGGATGACGCGATGGACCTTCGGCGCTGCCTCTGTCAGAGGCATCTCCCACATCAAGAATGGAACGCGTTTACAGGACGCCAAGCGCTGTTTTGAGATGATCGGGCCAAACGGTTCTGCGACCTTTTGTGCGGTTGTGTCCGATGGAGCTGGCTCCGCGTCACACGGCGGCGAAGGCGCTTCGCTTGTCTGCCGAACGATGGCGGAGGCACTACGCTCGCACTTCTCGTCGGAAACGATGGAGATGCCTTCAGAAGATGACATCTGGGACTGGGTTGACCAGGCCCGAGACCGGATAACCCACGCTGCCAGCTTGCGGTCACTGAGCCCGCGCGACTTCGCTTCGACAATGGTTTTGGCTGTATCTGACGGTCGCAAGACGTTGACTGCCCACATCGGTGACGGGGCGATTGTTGCGCGAGAAGAGGCCCAAAAGAGTTGGCACGTGCTAAGTGGATCGGAAAACGGTGAATACGCCTCTACAACCTATTTCATCACGGACTCTGGAACTCCTCGGCTTCGCGTCGCCCGCCATGACGTTGGTATTGACGCCCTCTTCCTGTTCTCTGACGGAATTGAAAACCAGGTGCTGGACAGTGCCACGGATGAGCCACACGAGGCCTTCTTTACCCCGATGGCCCGTCCATTCTCCCAGAGCAATACTACCGGTCGAGACCACCATTTATCGGGGAAGCTTGCGGCTTATCTAGATAGTGAGAAGTTTGCTGAACACACCGATGACGACAAGACGCTGGTTATCGCGGTCAGAAAATGAACTTTGACAAACTCTTCGCAGGCAGTGACGAACTCCAAGTCGGGAAACGCATCGGCAAAGGTGGCGAGGGAGAGGTGTATGCCATTGCCAACTTGCCCGGCTACGCGGTGAAGGCCTACCTGCCTACCGTTGTTTCGTCGCGAGAGGCGAAGATAAGGGCCATGGTTGACGCAAATCTTCATGCGTCAATGAACACGGTGGCTTTCCCAACGAAGGTCGTGGCTGACAAGCGAGGCACTTTCGTCGGCTTCTTGATGCGCCTCGTTGCCGAGCACAAAGAAATCCACGAACTTCAGACACCATCGTCACGTTTGAAACACTTCCCCAGCGCGGACTATCGCTTCCTAGTTCGGACGGCGATCAACGTGGCGCGCGTTTTCGGGCAGGTTCATTCTGCAGGATGCGTGATCGGAGATATCAACCAGCGAAGCATCCTCGTCTCTCAGCAAGCTACCGTTGCGCTTATCGACACAGATTCATTTCAGGTCGTGCAGAAGGGGCAGCAATATCTCTGCGTGGTTGGGGTGCCCGAATACACCCCCCCGGAGCTTCAGGGAAAGTCCCTTAACGGCATCATTCGCACATTTGATCATGACGCATTCGGGCTGGCAGTCGCGATCTTTCAAATCCTCTGCATGGACAGACACCCATTCTCCGGCCGCCCTAAAGGCTCCGGGGACATCACAATTGAGCAGGCGATCAAAGAGTTTCGCTTCGCGTACTCGGTGCGCGACACCAAGATGCAGCCGCCTCCATCGACGGTTCAGATGGCCGATCTGACCCCGAAAGTCAGGCAGAACTTCGAACTCGCGTTCTCGCCTCAGGGCTTGGGCTCCCGCCCCACCCCGGCGCAATGGATTAGCGCCTTGGAAGAGCTGGAGCAGTCGCTCCGACCATGCCCGAATAACAAGGCACACCACTATTCGAGAATTGCCTCTGAATGCCCCTGGTGTCGGATGGAACAGGCCTTTGGTGTGCCGATGTTCATCAGCCACGACACATCCGGTCATCACATTCCCAGGGGATCGATAAATGACGGTGTGGGTTTCAGTTTCAACGTCGTTGCAATAGAGACCATCCTAAACTCTCTAACCCTTCCCGCTCAGATCAAGGTTACGGTTCCCGCTGCGCGCATCAGTTATACGCCGACGGTAGACGCCCTGGCTGCGTCAACGAAAAGCGCTTCTCAAGGTCAAGGTCGAAAGATCGGCGCTATTGTTCTGGGCGGAGCCGCGATCTTCATGTTCGCGGGCGGCGTTCCACCGATTATTCCCATGATCGCCGGAGCAGCCGCGATCTACTTGCTATCCTCGTCGGGTGCTCAGAGCGGTCTATCTACGGTCTTCACCCAGCGCTACAAAGCAGCTGCCGACAAGCTCCAGAACCGCATCCGGCACCTGCAGGCGAACTCTCCCGCCGAAACAGTCCAAGCCACCCGCAACGCCATCATCGCGAAAATGGATGAATACAAGGCACTCGTCACCGACTTCAAGAATTTAGAAGCTGACTACAACTCCGCGCGTAGGCAACAACAGCTTGATGCTCATTTGAGCGCTTTCGGAATTCGCGGAGCAAGGATACCAAAACTCACCTCAGGCGATCTCGCCTCGTTGGCCTCGTACGGCTTCACCACGGCGTTCGACGCCACAATGCGCGATGTGCAAGATGCTCACGGCATTGGACCGGTTAAGTCCGCGAGCATTATGGCCTGGGTGAAACAGGTTGAGGCGAAATTTCGACTCAGTCCCGATTACACTGCAGCTGATAAGGCTGCTCTGCAGACGAAGCGGGACAACATTGTTTCGCGGCAGCAAGGATGCGCTGACAGTCTGACGAAGCTGGTTGAGCAACTGAAGCAACAGCACAAACAGCTATCCGATTGGCTGGCAGGAAACGACGCCCAGCTTCAGCAAATCGCTGAAGAAATGGCGCAGGCAGAAGCTGACCTTCGTCACCTGAACCTACCCCTGCCACCCATTCAGACAGTTCCGCCAGTTTACTTCAACGCTCCCGGTCAATCGAGGACGACAGCCTATACCTCGACCACGGCAGGCAGGACGTCAACGACAAGCGGCTACAGAGCCCAACCGGCAGGCTCAAGTATTCCAAGCTGCCCTGTCTGTGGCTCCGGAATGCGTCTGCGGACAGCTAGGCGTGGGAAGCGAGCTGGACGACAGTTCTGGGGATGTGGTCGCTATCCGACCTGTCAGGGCACGCGCAATGTCTAAAGCCGACGGAGCTTCGTTTCGCGCATTTCGCAACTAGAACAATGGCCCCGGCAGATAACGCGAGGAGCGTTCGGCGAACGTGTCTACAAAACCGCGCTGGTGTGACGTTTTTTCGATGCCGCCCAGTTTGCTTCACTGCATGCGTGCACTGTAGCTTGAGCGGCTTAACAAAAGCCACTCCAAGCGCCCCTACGCCATCAACCATCGACTGACAGGTCGCCGAACGTGGGGTGAGGCCCAAAATCCATGACAGCCAGCCGATGCGTAAGGCCGAGCCATTGCCACACCTCTGCATCCGTCGCCCACCGCGTTTGCCAGGATCGTACGCCGACGACGAATGCGACCGCGAGCTTCACTCTGGGGTCACAGGACAGATCGTGGACACGCTTACCACGGATGACTTCGCCGAGATGGCGCGCCACATCCCTGCTGACACAATCGTTTCGCACGGACTGGTATTCCTCATGCCGAACTGCCGTATCGATCATAGTGTTCTCTCCTTTCCAGTATTCTTGGCTCTTCCACACAAGGGAGAAAGATCGGAAGTAACCGCCCGATTGTGGCCGCCTGTCGTAGATCAGCATGTTTGTTTATGACCCGTCTATAACGACGTCGTTAGCGACGTGTTTTAGACGAGGTCTGTAATGCGCGTGGAAATTCTCGGCGATGAACGTCGCCGGCGCTGGGGTGATGAGCGCAAGCTGGAGATTGTGCTGTCGGTAGGCGTCGACGGCGCGTCGGTGACGGAGGTGGCGCGCCGGTATTCGGTCACACGGCAGCAGATTTATACCTGGCGGCGTGAGTTGCGGAAGAAGGGCCTGCTGTCGCCGCAGTCGACTACGGTGTTTCTGCCGCTGGAGATGCCGTGCCTGGGGAATAACACAGAGGCTCGGACTGACGATGGCATGCAGGCTTCGCCTGCGATAATGGAGTTGCAACTGCGGTGCGGACGAAGCCTTCGCTTCAATGGCGATGTTGATGTGGTCGCACTGAAGCGCCTGGTCCGGGCAATCGAGGCGGCATGATCGGGCCTGGGACGGGTGTTCGTGTTTATCTCGCCTGCGGTGTGACGGACATGCGCAAGGGGATCGAGGGGCTGGCTGCTCTTGCCCAGGATGTGCTGCGCCAGACGCCGACGGGAGGTGCGGTCTTTGCGTTTCGAGGCAAGCGGGGCGACCGTTTGAAGCTTTTGTATTTTGATGGCCAAGGGTTCTGCCTCTATTACAAAGTTCTGCAGAAAGGCCGGTTTCCCTGGCCCTCTGCTGCAGATGGGGCCGCCCGGCTGACGTCTGCACAACTGGCGATGTTGTGGGAAGGTATTGATTGGCGACGGCCTGACTGGGGCGCTCCTCCGGCCCGTGTCGGTTGATTTTATCCCACTGAATCTGCGTGTTTTTATGGATATTGCGCCTGACCTATGGTAGTCAGGTTCATGTCGAATGCGAGCCAAAATCTTCCCGATGATCCGGCCTTCCTGAAGGCGATGATCGCTTCGCTTGAGGCGAAGAACGCGAAGATGTCGGCGACCTTGCTGGCGCATGATCAGTTAATCCAGTCCCTGCGGCTGCGTATTGCCAAGCTCAAGAAACATGGCTTCGGCAAGTCATCGGAAAAGATCGAACGGGAAATCCAGCAGTTGGAACTGGCGCTGGAGGACCTGATGATTGCCGCCTCGGAAAGCCGAGACGAGCCGCTCGGCGAGGTCCAGGAAGCGGAGCTTGGAGCTTCTGAGGCAAGCAAGCCGGAAAAGCCCATGCGACGCCGTCCGCGCGTGTCGGACAAGGCCGCTCGCGAGCGCAGAGAACTCGATCCTGGCACGCACTGCGCCGCTTGCGGTGGCGAATTGCGGCTTGTCGGTGAGGACGTCAGCGAAATCCTCGACATGATCGCCGCACAGATGAAGGTCATCGAGGTTGCCCGGCTGAAGAAGTCCTGCCGCTGCTGCGAAAAGATGGTGCAGTTGCCCGCGCCCAGCCGTCCGATACCGGGCAGCATGGCGGGTGCCGGACTGCTCGCCTACATTCTGGTCTCGAAGTTCGATGACCACCTGCCGCTCTATCGCCTGAACGAAATCTTCGCCCGTATGGGCGTTGATATCCCCGACAGCACGCTGGTCGATTGGTGCGGCCGCGCCATGCGGGTGCTCCTGCCGCTGATCGAGTTGATTGAAGCCGCGATCATGAGCAGCGATCTTCTTCATGCTGACGACACGCCGATCCGGGTTCTTGATCATTCTCTGCGAGACAAGGGCTTGGGGAAAGGGGTGAAGAAGGGCAGGCTCTGGACCTATGTCCGGGACCAGCGCCCATGGGCGGGCGTAGCTCCGCCCGGTGCGGTCTACTACTTTGCTCCCGATTGGAAGCAAGAGCATGTTCAACGCCACCTCTGCCAGGCACGCGGTATCCTTCAGGCCGACGGCTACAAAGGCTATGCGAAGTTATATGAAGCCGGACCGGACGGGACACGCCGCTTCCAGGAGGCTTCATGTTGGGCGCATTGGCGGCGCGACTTTCATGATATCTGGACCTCAAACAAGTCCGAGATCGCCCGCGAGGCGCTCGACCGCATCGGCGCGCTTTACGATATCGAGCGCGAGGTGGCAGGCAAGTCTGCCGATATCCGTCTTGCCGCGCGCCAGAAGCACAGGAAGGCAAAGGTCGAAGCCTTGCGTGTCTGGGCTGAAACGCAATTGACCCGGATCCCCGGCAAGAGCGATCTGGCCGGCGCATTCCGGTATGGCCTGAGCAGGTGGCCCTCGTTCTGCCTATTCCTGGAAGACGGTCGTGTCGCTATCGATAACAATGCAGCAGAACGGGCGTTACGTCCTATCGGCGTTGGAAGACGAAACTGGCTCTTCGCGGGTGCCGATACTGGAGCAGAAACCCTGGCGCGGGCCATGACGATTATCGAAACGGCCAAGATGAATGGCCTTGATCCGCAGGCCTATCTGGCTGACGTGCTCGACCGCATTCAGGATCACAAGATCAATCGCCTCGCGGAGCTGCTTCCATGGAACTGGAAGCCGATGACGGCAATCATCTGCGCCGAGGCCGCCTAATGGCAGCGATCCGCTTCGTCTTCACTATCGATTATATCGCCGAAATCCTCGATGAGGACGTCGACCTCCTCCGGGAGATCATCAGCAATGATGATAACCTGACCTACGGGAATATCATCAGCGTCGTGACCGGAGATGACGAGAGCACACCCGCTCTGACAGACGATGGCATCGACGAACTCAGGCAGATGCTGACCGAGGCGCGAAGATCACCCGAAAAATGGCAGGAGTTCCTCGATTGCTTCGTCCTCGATGAAGAGATCGTCGCACGCGTCAAGGCATATTCCCTGCGGTAGCAATCGGGCGGTTACGATCGGAATCCGCCCCCTCACCAGTTTCCCACAGCCTCAAAACGGCAAAGCTTCGCCGACTGCCGCGCGCGACAGCGCTGCCGTTCCGGATTTTGGGATTAGGTTTTGACGTTAAGGGCTCGGAAGCTTGTGAGTTAACATCAACTGCATCTGGATGTCGCCTTATGATTGTGGGTGGCGGTCATTCGGGCGGTCTTGCGCCTGCCCCACCGTGTTCTCCGTGTAAGCCCTCGTCCTTGGATCATCATCCGGCTCATCAACCAATCCGATAGGATCGAGCGGAGGCACCTCCATGACAATTCGACGAGTGTCCTCAGCAATTGCTGAAACGGATGTTTCCGGAGCATCGTCCAAAGCTTGCGCCGCATCAGAGGCTTTCGACCACGATTGCTGAAGCATGTGGGCATCGATTGAACCGTCGACCACATGATATTGCACGAGAACTGCGTTTCGTTGCCCAATGCGATGAGCACGGTCTTCTGCCTGCACCATGCGGCCTGGTGTCCAATCGAGTTCGGTAAAAACCACCGTGCTTGCGGCCGTCAACGTGATAGCGACACCGCATGCCTGAATTGAGCCGATGAAGACCCGCTTGCGGCCATGCTGGATATCGTCTTGCGCCTGCTGGCGGTCTTCCATGGAGGTGTCGCCGGTTATGATTGCAGGCTCGTGCCCTGCTGACCGTATACCATCTGCAAGACGATCCACGACCTCCTTGTGGTGAGCGAACAGCAGCACTGCGTCGGGAACGGACCCGAGGATTTCAGTCACGGCATCAACAACAAACGGTGCCTTGGCCAATGCCGTGCGTTGACGAAGTTCGGCGATCACCGCGATGTTCGAAAACTGAACAGCGGATAGAGATTTTACCGCAGCGTCATACGCGGCCTTGTCATTTAGCTTTTCAGCACGAGCTATCGCAGCGCGGGCGGTAGCCTCTGCCCTCTCATGCTCTTTAAGCGCCCTCTCCTCCTCACGGACGGCTTTGCGAAGCTCGACTGATCCGGACGGATCGACGGTGACAACTTGGCGGCGCTTTGCGGGAAGCTCGGTCAGGACATCTGCTTTCAACCGCCGCACCATTACGCTTGACCGCAGGTTCTCTTGTAATTCGGCTAGATTTGAAGCCCCGGTAGCGTCAAAGCCGAACCGGGTGGCATGACCATCGCAATATCGTCTCGCGTAATCGAAATAGTTAATCGCGAAATCGACGCCGCAGCTTTTCAGGACCGGAAAAAGCTCAATCGGTCGATTTAGTATAGGTGTGCCAGTCACAAAAATCCGACGGTGTGCGGGGATTGGCTTCTCCGAGTTCGAGCCAAGCACTGCCCTGGTTCGCTGTGCCTTTTGATCCTTGAGCGCATGGCTCTCATCGCACGCTAGCAGGTCCCAGCGCTTTGCTGGATCGGTAAGCTGAGATTTAAGCTTCGCCACGATATCGTAGTTTGTGATGACGATATCGGCGTCAGGTTGCGAACTTGTCGACCACATCGCGATAGAGTGCTGCCTGATCAGCCACTTCTCAAGCTCTGCCCGCCAGTTCAAAAGCGCGATCTTTGGTGCAATGATCAAGACCCGCATTCGCTCCCGACCGGTTTCAGCCAGCAGCATGTTGATGTATCCGATGACCTGGATCGTCTTGCCAAGGCCCATCTCATCGGCGAGCAGAGCGCCGCCACCGTTCGCGAGACGGTCGCGCAGGAAGACGACACCAGCCTTTTGATATGGCAGGTATTCCAGACCAGCAGGTGCTGGGATGTCGACGCTGGCAGCGGTCGCACGAGAACCGGCGATGGCGGCATCCCGGCTCGCTTGTTCTTGTGCCGCTGCCAGCTCGACCGCCTCCACAAGGCCGCTTTCAATCTGCACATTTTCTGGATCGAGAGTGGATATCAACATCTGGACTACTGTCGCGCTCCGCGACGTCCATACCTTCCGGCCCTTGTCCCACCGAAAACCTGCCTTCTTTACCCGTTCGCGACTGACGACGTCGCTGTACTCCGTCACGGCTTTCCAGCCGTGCGTTCCATCCTTTGCCAATTTCATGCTGATAACTCCTGCCCCCTGGTTCCATGGGGCGACTGCGATACAAAAATGTTCAGAGACAAATTCGTCGATGTCAATCGATCAAACGCCGAAAGTGTCATCAACTGCTACGGCTCTGAACTCTGGATGGACCCCATGGTCAAAGACCGCGAGACGCTGCCATCTATCGAGCCTCTGCCAGATTTGTTCGTCACTCCAACTGCGCCGCCAAACCCGTGTACCGACTACAAAAGCCACGGCCATCTGGATGGTAGTCGAGCATTGAAGGTCATGAATGGACGTGCCGCGTGCAACCTCGGCCACGCAAAGCCCAATTTCGAGGTAAACGCTGTTGTGGCGGATAGATCGGTCATTATCCAAAAGCTGAATGAACATCAGTCCGCGCCCTCCTGATGCAACAACCCAATCAGGTCATCCGTCGTGATCGTGCCGTCAGAAGAGTCTTCAAGCCGTTTCCCGACAGCTGTCCAGAATTCCGGCGGTTGCCCAGAGACCAACTTGGCTAAGCGGTCCGCCCGCCAGCGCGCGAAGAATTCGTCAAAGTCTATGGCTTCATGCGATCTTTCGTTGAACGTCATGGTTTGAGCCCCATTTTCTCCAGAGTGGAGCCGACTTCTTTGAGAGCCCAAGCCATTCGGAAAGCTTCTTCATCGTCTCCAGCGAAGGCTTTCAGCGCATCAATGGAGGAACGCTTTGCCAGTACCGCGAGGGCCTCTGCCAGGGGAGCCTTCAGCCCAATTTCGAGGCCGTACGTCATCTCGCTCTGCCATTCTATGCGACGGCGAAAGGAGCGCTGCTGCTCGGTTTCGGCTTCTTCGCGCAGCCTCTTGTCCGCAAGGTCGCGCTCTAGCATTGCTGCGTACTTTGAGACGGGACGGAAATGAACGACCGTCCGCTTCTGCATCTCGTCAAGCAGTGACCAGGCGTCTTCGTCCGCGAAGTGAACATTGTTAAGGCCAATACCTGCGATCAGGCCGGTGGCGGCCCGAACGGTGGTCGATCCCGTGACAGTCTCGGGCGCAGCACCATTGAGGAGTTCTTCGAGCTTGTTGGCGATTTGCAGGAACATTGGGTTCAAACAAATGTCTCTCATGTGAGACCTTTCTAAATTTTGGGCAAAGCTCCGCCGCCGTTGGCAAACGGACGCTTTGCTATTTGCTGTGTTTTTGGGGTGTTTTCAGACCGCAAGCGCGGCCGGATTGGTCGCGGCTTAGGCCACGTCAACCGCCGTATTGATTTCGGCTTCTGAGTAGAGTTCCTTCGCCAGCAGACCGTTGCCGAAGAATTCGACTATCTCCAGCTCAGTCTCACATACGATAGCTTCATACTGGTCCTGCTCACCCTGCCATTGGGTACGTTCGATGCGCGCTCCCACAAGCTTGCCGCCCTTCGTGCGGTATAGCTTGAGGACAGTCCATCGTCCGGTCGAACCTGAAAAATCGGGATGGCCGCGATCTCCGAAACTACGTGCCGATGCGATCTGAACGCCAGTGAACGTGAGAGCGGGTTCATCGTCTCGCTCAACAGTCAATTTTGTCCAGTTCAGCTCGGCTTCGGGGATCGTCGATGCTTTCAGTTCAGTCACTTCGTTACTCATTACATACCTCTGTAAAGTTGCAGGTGTGCATCAGCCATAGCTTCTGCGCTCCCGCCGTTTGGCAGGTTGCATTTCCACCTAGTTGTCGTTGGTCGCTCACGGTCGCAGACGTTGACCAGGCTGTCGGCGTCAAGTGTGAGGCCCTGAAGACTGTCGTCCCTGCCGCCTCGCTCTTGTTCAAATAACATGGTGTATTCGGATGGGATGCGCAAGGCCCGTCCAAACGTTAAGCCATTGACTTTACTAAGGAATTTTGGAGTAAATTCGCCGGAAAAATGGATGAAAATTTCGCCGAGAATTCCTTGGGGAATTCCTTTCAGAGGCAAATCCGTGAGGAACCGAAAATCGACTTTGTCTCTATTAAAACAATGCAGTGAGCGAGCCCTTGAAAACCAAGCGCATTTTTCGCTGCGAATTCCTTTGGAAATGCTTGATGGGCATAAATTATCTATTATATTCAAATACTTAAATTGTTTTGACAAATAACGTTGGAAATTCCTTAGGAAACGCCTCTCATCAACGCGCATTCGCTCTGAAATTATCCGACGTTATGGTTAATTTGCCGAAAAAATGTCGACTATTGTGCGGAAACATCGGCGTCTGGACCTCATGCCTTGTCATCGTGCGCTAAATTTGCAGTGTGCGATGCGCTCGGTACGGTCCTGCGCTGGCAGCCCCACGAGATCGGGACAAATCCGAACTGGGTCCGAGATGACGCAGAAGACATCCCCACCGCCTGATGCTCCAAATTGCGGCTCTTGGTCCGTGTCTTTTGGCTGATCAGCTCTTTCCCATGGCTCGGCCTTGCCTCCCACCCATCGTCCGTCTAGAAACCAGCTCCGCCGTCCGCCCTTGCTTGTGGCCAATTGTGATGGCAGTGGGCGTGGCGCTCAGGTGCCTTAGGTTCGACGCGCGAACGACCAAGACGTCGAAGCAGCGCAATCTCTCCCGCTTCACCTGTTGATGAATTGTGGTCTGGTGATCTCTGTACGTGACGCGTCAAGGTAGCTCCTCCATGATCCTCGTTCGTAAGCTGTAAGGCCTCCCGCATCTGGTGGGCCATCAAGGAGGTCTGGTTGTTCTTCACACGCATCGCACGCGTCGTCGCCTACCTGGTCTTTGTTTTGGGTATTTTGAATGTGGTAGGCGGCTTCGGGTATGCCTCCGGGATCATCGAGCAAGCACCTCTGCCGAATGGGGACACCCCGCCGCCGATTAAGACGGGGCCGATGATAGACAAGGGGATTTACATGGCGGCGGCCGCATTGGCTTTGGGGACGTTTGCAGAGATCGGTATGACATTGAGCCGGATGGTCAGTCTCGGGGCTTCGAGCGACCGGCGTCTCTCGTAGGCTTCTGGAGGAGAGCCGTTTTCCGGGATCAGCCGACGGGCGCGCTTCGGTGGCTCCAATCTGCCCCATGGCCTAGCTCGGCGCAATTGCAACCCCCATGAAGCGGCCTGGCGCTGCTGGCCTTCAGCGGCGATTAACGATCAGCTCCTTCACGAGGATCACCAGACAGTAGATCGTCAGACATGCAATAAGAAACGTAGGGATCGCAAAAACGCCCTTTATCACATCTGCGAACGACAAGCCCATGGCACATCCCTCTCCCGCGCTGATACCCAGCGACAATTGTAGCGCATGCATAGGCTCGCGCCACGCGGCGGCAGATTGCCTTGCCGTAAATATTGCTGCCTCGCCACCGCTCATCCGCAGCAGGGTCAGGGGCCGTCCTTGCTTATCTGTGCCGGAATGCGCACAAGAGCGGGTAGGCGCAGCTTGGCCCGTTCTTCGTTGATCTCCGGTAAACACATGCCGTTGACAGCGAAGTAGAGGACGACAGCGGGGGCATATTTCCAATCGACCGCATGAGCCTTGTAGTGGCCGTTCACCAACTCCAATGCCACGGGTGTGTCAAAGCTCTGCTTTTCAAAGCACGACCGTATCCCTGCACGCCGCGCCTTCAGGTTGTCTGCATCACTCTTCTGGTCAATTTGAAGCCAGCCATCTACCACCCCTTGCAAATAGATGGCCTGAACGTCAGCCGGGGCTTTTCTCCACGCGGCGTAGTTTTCTACGAAGCCCCCGGCAATGGCTTGGGCCGGGATGAATGCGGACAAAGTGAGAAACGCAAGTCTCATCGCTCTCATGTGGTCAACTCTCCATCCAATCCGGTACCCATATGCGAAACGTCCATGACCACTAACCCACTCCACGCGCGCACCGATCACTGCCCACAGATATGCCAATTCATTTGGTATCCGTACTCCCCTTCGCGTCCGTAGCACCACCCAACCGCTCGCAGCTTCGCATCGATCACCTCTCGACGGTCGCACGCTCGCCAGGTTTCGTCCTCGTCGCCTGAGCCACCTCGGCAGGCCCCATTCTGATCGTGCCACTGGCTGATAATTCTCTTGGGGGACTTCTCACCCTTATCAATCGTTATAACCTTGCCAGTTTCTGCAACAATCCGGCCAGTTACTGGGTCCCACTCCAGTTCAAAACGGGCGGAGCCAGACGACGTCTTCCCTCTTGCCAGACTCCTTGCGAACCACTCAACGGTACCTGCGACTTCGCACCTGTCACCGCACGAGACACTCTCCGAGCCATTCACAACGCTGTATGCGCGCTCGGGCCAGCGCTCGGCGAACGCAATCTTTTCCTTCATGACGTCCGCCTGTGACACGTCCGTGCCGTAGAACGTCACCTCCGGGGCGTAAGCACTCCTCATGAAGTTGATGGCCAAACTGTTCGGTTTCGACCATGCGGCATGATACTCAGCAACGAACTTGCGGGCTCGATCTTCTGTGGTTTGCGTGACTCTGTCTGGTTCGGCAGTATCTGATACCGGCACCGATGTCGGTGTCGGCGGAGTAGGCTTCACCGTAAAATCAGGTTTCGGCATATTGCCGATGACGACACCAGTTCCGGCGTCATTGACGATTTTGTATTCCTGCATTTCCCTGCCGGTGAGATAGCGCATGTCGTCGCTGCCCGTGGAAAGGCTCAATTGCAAGAGACGGGGATCGACGCCCATTTCGATCATGTATGTCATGATTTCAGCGGTCAGCGCTTGAACGGCTGCGGCTGCTTCATGTCCGTCAATTACTGTATCACCGGCGAACGAGGTCCGGTGAACTCCAATAGACCCTGGCTCCGCCGACCTGGTAACACCACCGAGGAATGCAAGCGCACAAGCGGAAGAGCACTCCAGCGAGCGTAACTGGACGGTGGACAGCCCCATCGAACGGATAGCTCGACCAAGCCGGAGAGCCGCATCGACGTTGCCTCCTCCGCTATCAAAGGTCACGACCTTAGCGTCAACGGCTCGCACCGCCTTTTCTAAGTCGGCAACTTGATCGTCAAAACGGAATTCACCCTTCACTAATATGACCTTGGAGCCGTTATCCAGGGGTACCGGGTGAAACTCTAAAGCCTGAGTTGCGACGTGACTGCTAAAAAAGGCGATGATGCCGAAACCGAGATTTGTCGCGTATTTCATCCTATCCCCCATTGCTCGGAATTAGTTGCATAGGGTTCAAAGCAACTCAAGCGCGCTGCTGATTGCGTTGGTACACCGCCCAGGTCCTAACGTCATTAGTCGTGATCTGAAAGACCGCTCAGGGTTAGGTAAAGATCGTGGTTCGTGACGGCGCGCCAAGGCGCACAGTCCGCCTTCAGATTTCGGCATCGCTCGCCCGCTCCGGTCGCAAGGATCGCTACTCTATCGGAAACGCAAAGGCGTGCCTCACCGGAGTTTCGCGGTCCGCGTCGAAGAAAGAGGAAGCTGGAGGGGAACGGTTTCGCAACTCAGCCCAGGGTTCTGGACCGCCTTTGCTTACGGAACTCTGGGTATGAGAACTCGCCCCCTGTTGCGTACGACAGGAAGAGTGATGTGACCTGGGTCCCACCCACATTGATTGCCGAGATTGCATATAGGGCGTGGACTTCCGATGGAAAACTGCGCCACGCGGTCTACAAGGGGTTGCGCGAAATCCAAGACAATGCGGATGTGTTGGTCTCGATCAATTATAGGCCTGCGTCGGACCATGTTGACCTTTGGAAACCTCTTGGACCTGGTTGGGATCGACCGCGCGTCAGTTCGTCTCCTTCGGCATCAAGATAATCGATACCCAGGTCATCCGTCACCCTACGCGCTTTGGCGCGACAATCGTCCTCACTTCGAGGATTACCAGACAACGCAAGGCTACGGTGACGCTGCTAAACTCCGGGCACCCCTATGGGCCTCGTTCGTGGGGGTCCCGGAAAGGCAGACCTTGTTCGTCGGATTGTATGCTGCTGAGCTGGTTGGACCCCTTCCAGAAGATCGCCCACATCCAGTCCATGGTGGGCCTGAGTTGGCAGGGAGCTGCAACCTTTATCGCCTGGAGCAGAGACCCGAGTTGGCAGAGTATGCCGGACGACTGTGGATCGAGTGGGGCGACGGTTTCCGAGCTTGGATTCAGCGCGGAGATACCGTCAGCAAACCCATCGTCGAACTGACGCGAACCTTCGGGGAGCCAGAGTTTCCGGGCTTCTCAACTTTGATCCTGAAACTTTCCGAGATCGAGACCCTGCCGTCGAGCTGGTCGGTCGCACTAACCTCTACCCGGGGCATCTACCTGCTGACATGCCCTCGGACGCGTGAGCAATATGTCGGAATGGCCTCCGGCGCTGGCGGTTTCCTTGGCCGATGGCGTGAGTATTTCGCTACCGGCCATGGTGGGAACGTGGCTCTCAAAAGCCGCGATCCCAGCGATTACCAGGTCTCTATTCTGGAGACGGTCGGCAACGCTGCAACCATTGCCGACCTTTTATTCCTCGAAGGGACATGGAAAGACAAACTGATGAGCCGCGAGTTGGGTCTGAATCGGAACTGACGATGGAAGATTTCGAACAGAAAACGACGGCCGAGCTGCTGAAAATGCACGCATCGATCATGGAGGAGTTGCGCAATAGAAACGTTCTCCGCAGCGCCAACAATCCGACGGGCGATCTCGCTGAGTACCTTTTCTGCACTGCTTTTGGCTGGGATCAGGCGTCGAACTCGGTGAAAGGGCTCGACGCCGTAGACGCCGTTGGCGTCCGTTACCAGATCAAGGGAAGGCGGATGCATCAACGGAACAAGTCCCGGCAGCTTTCCGCCATCCGCGACCTGGAGGGTTTTGACGTCCTCGCTGCTGTGCTTTTCGACGATGACTACAACATCGTGCGTGCCGCTTTGATCCCGGCCGTCGTTGTGAAGGAGAAATCGGTCTACATAAGCCACACGAACAGCCACAAATTCATGCTGAAGGATGTGATTTGGGATGTTCCGAATGTTCTCGATGTCACCGAGCAGCTGCGGGCAGTACCATAGTCGACCCTGGTTTCATTGGAGATTGTAGGCATGGAGCAACTGGATGAAATAATCAGATCGTCCGCAGCAGCGATTGGTCCTGAGTATTTTTCAACTGCCAGTCGCGGGGCGTGAGCCAGCGCTATACGAACGCGTTTATTGCTACGAGCTGTACCATCAGATGCGCGCTCGATGGCCCGAAACAAACGTCTTTTTGACCGGTGAAATTCCAAAGCGCGGCCACGAAATCATAATGGCAAACATTGGGAGCGCCGTTGTTCCGGATTTCCTGATCCATGAGCCCGGGAACATGGACAACAATCATGCGATCATAGAGGTCAAGTCATCACGAGCGTCTTCTTTTGGCATCAGGAAGGATTTGGCGACCCTGGATCAATTCCTTATCGAGGTGGGCTATGAGCGAGCGATCTATCTGTTCTACGGCGAGGAAATTGACCTGGATTTAGTCCTGAAACTTGCGGCCGAGCGCCCCGTTCAAGGGCGCATCGAAATCTGGTTGCACAGCAAGCCCGGTCTTAAGGCTGAGCAGATTGCCGAAATCCTTCCACGATGAGGCTTACGATAACGCCGCTCGGTAGGCGCGAGCGTACTTAGACCCTCTTTTCCGATGAACCGTTCGCAGCGACGATGAGACGTGCCCGCTCGTACAGCTCATCGAATGTTATAATTTCAGGCCGGAGCAAATTCCGCCTGAAACGCTCGAAGCTGGCAAACTTCCGCTCATTCACCCCATGCTCGCCTTCGAACTCGCTCAGACGGCCACAAATGACAAAGGAACGCGGCTCCGTAGTGTAGATCGTTTCCCCGGTCGGTTCGCCATCGCCATCGGTCAGGCGGACTGCCGCGCCCCAACGGTCCATGGCGGCCGCGACTGTTCCTTGGACCTGCGCAACTGCACCCGAAAGCTCCTTTGAGGGAGCCCAGATACCCGACCGGTACTGATCTGGAGCGACCAATTCGGTGCGATGATGTTTCAGTTCAACGAAAGCCGAGGTAGTGAGCGCGGCCCGTGATCGAAGGAGCGCGTCCACGCGTTTGCCCGGACCGTCGATGTCATGGCCACGGACCGTCTGTTCTAATTTCCGCTCGTCCAGAGGGCCAAAATTGATCAGGCTCAGGGAGTAGCCCAAAATCCAATGATTCTTCTCCATGAAGCGCTGCCACAGCCCTTCTGGCCCCCTTCCATGATGGGCGACACACTCGTCAAAATAGTCCGCATCGGTAAGCAATCGCTCAAAAATCGAAAGCTGCTTTTTTCGGTATGAGAGGGCCACGACGTCCTCAGTCGTTATCTCATTCCGGGCAATAGCGGCCAGAAGCTGTTGGTTGTTGGCTGCGACCCGACGAAGCTGGTCCGGCTCTAGGAGAAGTTCTTCAAGGTCGCTGTCCCGGATGTTCAACCGACCGTCATCTGGAAAATGAATCTTCTGGATGTTCGAGATGAACTTCAGCAGAGCCCTCAGTCGTTGT
>JBJIOA010000033.1:0-87681 GCA_045377275.1 Allorhizobium sp.
TGGTGGTTTGCCGTTTCCGGCGGCGGCCGCACAGTTTTCTTCATGCGCAAAATGTGGCCCGACCCGTTTTCGCGGATGGACCACAAAAGACAGAGGACGCACTGCAAGAGTGCGTCGTGCGAGCAGCATTTGTGTCGTCAACGTGCGTTTGGAGACCTGTTTGAGATGAACTTCAGGACGAGGCGTCCCGAAAAAGCCGACCTCACATGGGCTCCGATGGCCGGGGTACTACTGTTTTCCCCCATTAACGTCAAGTCACATCTGACAATTAATGCCCGGATCCCCCTGCCCGGCCTGGAGTCTGGCCGTTTCCACACGGGAAAACCCGATGTCCGAGACGATTTGGCTTGGATTGCGAGGGGAAACTTCTAGATAGGTACTGAGAGCGGGTCAACCACCCTGCCCCGTGTGGTCGAATCGGCCGCCAAGTCAAGAATCGATCCGCCACAATAGGAAGACCGGCACGATGATTAACTCCGACAACGACAACAACCGCGACGAGCCCATGGTGTTCATCGTCATCGCCAAGGCCTATGAGACCGAAGGTGGCGAGCCCATCGACCTGCACGTCCTGCTGACCGCCCCTGACGACGACACAGCCGTTCGCCTGACGCTCAATGCTCTCTCCGAGGAAGGCTTCCTGGAAGCCGATCTCGACCAGATCGGCATGATCACCGGCGCCCCGGACGAAGAGCCGCATGCCTCGGCCTATCAGGGCGCGCTGGAAGGCGAAGTGGCGATCATCCGCTTCGCGTGAACAATGTTTGGAATTCGGGAAAGGGCCGGTCGATGGATCGGCCCTTTTCTGTTTGTGTGAGGTCACGGTATGACGGCGCCACTGGGCCTCGGCGTCGCCGCCGTTTCCGGCGGCAGGACGGGATAGGTGACTTCCGGCATCCGACCAGTCAAGCTCTCCAAGAATGCGACAATTTTCCCGACATCCCCTTCTTGTAACTCCTCACCGAGCTGCGAGGTGCCCATGATGGCGACCGCTTCGTTAAGCCCCCACACCTTGCCGGAGTGAAAGTATGGCGCGGTCAGAGCGACATTGCGCAAGGGGGCGGCACGGAAGACATAGGAGTCATCGGCCGTGTTCGTCACCGCGAAGCGACCCTTGTCACCTTCGGGCAGAACATCGGCGCCCGGCTTCTCGATCAGGCCAAAGGGATAATAACCTTCGCCGCCGAGATTGATGCCCCCATGGCAGGCAGCGCATCCTTTGTCGATGAACAGGGCTAGGCCTTGCTGCTGCTCATCGGACATCGCCGCATCATCTCCATTCAGCCAGGCATCGAATGGGGCCGGCGTAATGAGTGTTGCTTCGAATGCTTCAATTGCCTTGGCGAAATTGTCAAAGGTAACCGGGTCCTCCTCTCCGGGAAATGCTGCCTCAAACCATTCGACGTATTTCGGCATCGACTTCAGTGTTGCGACGACCTGGGTCGGCGTGTTCGCCATCTCCACGCCCGCCTGCACGGGCCCCTTAGCCTGGGCCTTCAGATCTTCCGCGCGCCCGTCCCAGAACTGTGCGATGTTGAAGACCGCATTGAGCGCCGTAGGCGCATTGCGTGGCCCTTTTTGCCAGCCATGACCAATCGACGTCTCGAGGTTGTCGTCGCCGCCGGTCGCCAGGTTGTGACAGGAGTTGCAGGAGAACACGCCTGAAGCCGACATGCGCGGGTCGAAGAACAGTGCCTTCCCGAGCGCAATCTTCTCCGGTGTGATCGGGTTGTCAGCCACCGCGGGCGTGGTCGATGGGAGCGGCTTGAACATGTCCAGTGCCGTTTCGCGCAGATTCGGTGGATCCGGATCGGTGGCGAACGCCGTCGTCGCCAGCAGGGCTGCCAATACAGTGCTCAGAAGCATTTTCATGATGACCTCCGTCGTTGAACGGGGACAGGTTAGAACGCTTCAAAACAGGACAGTTGCGCCAGATCAAACCTGCTCCACCCGAACTGACAGCCGTCAAAATAATATAGATTTTTTCGCATGAATGGGTGTTGCCGTGCCGCGTCTTTAACAAAAAAGCCGCCCGGATCGCTCCGGACGGCCTTTGATCTTTTAACCCTGGTGCCGATTACTCGGCGGCGGGCGCGCTCTCGCCAGCGAGGTTCTGCAGCATCGGGGTGGCAACATCTGCACCCGTGCCCTTCTTGCGCTCCTCGAGAATGAGGTCGTCGCGAGACGTGGCGATGCGGCGGATCTGCGTCATGGTACCACCGGTACCAGCCGGGATCAGGCGGCCGACGATGACGTTTTCCTTCAGACCCTGCAGCGTGTCGGTCTTACCGGCAATCGCAGCTTCCGTGAGAACCTTGGTGGTTTCCTGGAAGGATGCAGCCGAGATGAACGACGGCGTCTGCAGCGAGGCCTTGGTGATGCCGAGGAGAACAGGCTCGCCGTAGGCCGGCTTCTTGCCCTCTTCGACCAGGCGGTCGTTGTTGTCGTCGAGCTCGATCCGGTCGACATTGTCACCGACGATGTAGTGACTGTCGCCCGCGTCGGTGATTTCAACCTTCTGCAGCATCTGGCGAACGATCACCTCGATGTGCTTGTCGTTGATCACAACGCCCTGCAGACGGTAGACTTCCTGGATTTCGTTGACCAGGTACGAGGCAAGTGCCTCGACGCCCTTGATCGCCAGGATGTCGTGCGGAGCCGGGTTACCGTCGAGGATGTAGTCACCCTTTTCGATATAGTCGCCTTCCTGAAGGTGGAAGGGCTTGCCCTTCGGGATCAGGTATTCGACAGGCTCGACACCGTCTTCAGCCGGCTCGATGATGACGCGACGCTTGTTCTTGTAGTCGCGGCCGAGGCGGATCGTACCATCGATCTCAGCGATGATGGCGTGGTCCTTCGGACGACGGGCTTCGAACAGTTCGGCAACGCGCGGCAGACCACCGGTGATGTCCTTGGTCTTGGCGCTTTCCAGCGGCGAACGCGCAAGCACGTCACCCTGGGAGACCTTCTGACCGGGCTCGACGGACAGGATCGCGTCGACCGAGAGCTGGAACCGGGCTTCACCGCCACGAGCCACCTTCAGAACATTGCCGCTGGCATCCTTGATGACGATGGCAGGCTTCAGGTCCGAACCGCGCGGAGTCGAACGCCAGTCAATAACCTGACGCTTGGTGATGCCGGTCGACTCGTCAGTGGCTTCGAGCACCGAGATACCGTCGACGACGTCCTCGAAATGCACGATACCTTCAACTTCCGTCATGATCGGGCGAGTGTACGGATCCCACTCGGCCAGACGCTGGCCGCGCTTCACCTTGTCGCCGTCATCCACGAAGACCTTCGAACCGTAAGCCACGCGCTGCGAGGACCGCTCGACACCACGTTCGTCGAGGATCATCACGGCCATGCTGCGGCCCATGGCGATCAGGGTGCCATCGGAATTGCGCAGCATGTTGCGGTTCTTGATCTGCACCGTACCTTCGTACGAGGCTTCCAGGAACGACTGGTCGACCACGGTCGCGGTACCGCCCAAGTGGAAGGTACGCATGGTGAGCTGGGTACCCGGCTCGCCGATCGACTGTGCGGCGATGACGCCGACGGCCTCGCCCATGTTGACGGGCGTACCGCGTGCAAGGTCGCGGCCGTAGCAGATCGAGCAGACGCCGGTCTGAACTTCGCAGGTCAGGGCCGAACGGATGCGGATCGACTGGATACCAGCCTTCTCGATCTCGATGACATCGGGTTCCAGGATCATCTTGCCGGCATCGACGATGCGCTCACCCGTAACAGGATGATCGATGTCGTCGAGAGCCGTACGACCGAGAACGCGGGCGCCGATGGAAGCAACGACCTGACCGGCGTCAACGATCGCCGTCATGGTCAGGCCCTTGTCGGTGCCGCAATCGACCATGTTGACGATGCAATCCTGGGCCACGTCAACGAGACGACGGGTCAGGTAACCGGAGTTCGCGGTCTTCAGAGCGGTGTCTGCGAGGCCCTTACGGGCACCGTGGGTCGAGTTGAAGTACTCGTTAACGGTCAGACCTTCCTTGAAGTTCGAGATGATCGGCGTCTCGATGATTTCGCCCGACGGCTTGGCCATAAGGCCGCGCATGCCGCCCAGCTGACGCATCTGGTTCGGTGAACCACGCGCACCCGAGTGCGACATCATGTAGATGGCGTTCATCGGCTTCTGGCGGTTGGTTTCCGGATCGAACTCGACAGCCTTAATGCGGGCCATCATGTCTTCGGCGACCTTTTCAGTGGCCTTGCCCCAGGCGTCGACGACCTTGTTGTACTTCTCGCCCTGAGTGATCAGGCCATCGTTGTACTGCTGCTCGTATTCCTTGACCAGCGTTTCGGTGTCGCCAACGATCTTCGCCTTGGTTTCCGGGATGATCATGTCGTCCTTGCCGAACGAGATGCCAGCCTTGCAGGCGTGGGTGAAACCGAGCTGCATGATGCGGTCGCAGAAGATGACCGTGTCCTTCTGGCCGCAATGGCGGTAGACCGTGTCGATCATCTTGGAGATGTTCTTCTTGGTCATTTCCTGGTTGCAGATATCGAAGGGCACGTTGACGTTCTTCGGCAGAAGTTCGCCGATGATCATGCGGCCGGGCGTGGTTTCATAGATCTTCGAAACCGGGTTGCCCTCGGCGTCGACGGTCTTGAAGCGGCCACGGATCTTGGCGTGCAGCGTGACGACCTTGTTTTCCAGAGCATGGTGCAGTTCGCCCATGTCTGAGAAGGCCATGCCTTCGCCCGGCTCATTCTGGTTCTGGATCGACAGGTAATAGAGGCCGAGAACCATGTCCTGCGACGGAACGATGATCGGCTGACCATTGGCCGGGTGCAGGATGTTATTCGTCGACATCATCAGGACGCGGGCTTCGAGCTGAGCTTCGAGCGACAGCGGCACGTGAACGGCCATCTGGTCACCGTCGAAGTCCGCGTTGAAGGCCGTGCAGACGAGCGGGTGCAGCTGGATGGCCTTGCCTTCGACCAGAATCGGTTCGAAGGCCTGGATGCCCAGGCGGTGCAGCGTCGGTGCGCGGTTCAAGAGAACCGGATGCTCGCGGATGACCTCGTCGAGGATATCCCAAACTTCGGGCTTTTCCTTTTCAACCAGCTTCTTGGCCTGCTTGACGGTCGAGGAGTAACCCTTGGCGTCGAGGCGGGCGTAGATGAACGGCTTGAACAGTTCGAGCGCCATCTTCTTCGGCAGGCCGCACTGATGCAGCTTCAGTTCCGGACCAGTCACGATAACCGAACGGCCGGAATAGTCGACGCGCTTGCCGAGCAGGTTCTGACGGAAGCGGCCCTGCTTGCCCTTGAGCATGTCGGACAGCGACTTCAGCGGACGCTTGTTGGCGCCGGTGATGACGCGGCCACGGCGACCGTTGTCGAACAGCGCGTCCACAGATTCCTGCAGCATGCGCTTTTCGTTGCGGATGATGATGCCCGGTGCGCGCAGTTCGATCAGGCGCTTCAGACGGTTGTTACGGTTGATGACGCGACGATAGAGATCGTTCAGGTCGGACGTCGCGAAACGGCCGCCATCGAGCGGGACCAGCGGGCGCAGGTCCGGCGGGATGACCGGAACGACCTTCATGATCATCCATTCCGGACGGTTGCCGCTCTCCATGAAGTTCTCGACGATCTTCAGGCGCTTCATCAGCTTCTTCTGCTTGAGATCCGAGGTGGTCTCAGCAAGGTCAGCGCGCAGATCGCCAGCGATCTTCTCGAGGTTCATCGAGGCCAGCATCTCGTAGATGGCTTCAGCACCGATCATGGCGGTGAACTGGTCTTCGCCGAACTCGTCGACGGCCATCATGTACTCTTCTTCGGAGAGCAGCTGGTTTTCCTTGAGCGAGGTCAGGCCCGGCTCGGTCACGATGTAGTTTTCGAAGTAGAGAACGCGCTCGACATCCTTCAGCGTCATGTCCAGAAGCGTGGAGATACGCGACGGCAGCGACTTCAGGAACCAGATATGGGCAACCGGGGCTGCGAGCTCGATGTGGCCCATGCGCTCGCGGCGAACGCGCGACAGCGTAACTTCAACGCCGCACTTTTCGCAGATGATGCCCTTGTACTTCATGCGCTTGTACTTGCCGCACAGGCATTCGTAATCCTTGATCGGTCCGAAGATACGCGCGCAGAAGAGGCCGTCACGCTCCGGCTTGAACGTCCGGTAGTTGATAGTTTCCGGCTTCTTGATCTCGCCGTAGGACCACGACAGGATCTTTTCCGGGCTCGCGATCGAGATCCGGATGGAATCGAAGTGCTGAGCCGGCACTGTCGGGTTGAAAAGGTTCATGACCTCTTGGTTCATGCCTGTCTCCTTGATGGGGCTAAAAAGCCCTCGATTGGGTCACGGTGGCGGCGAATTCCCGGGATGCCGCACCCGACCCTGAAATGACAATAACCGCGAAATGCGGCGAAACTCCCCTTCCCGTCCCGATATTGGCCTTCGGGGCGATCAGGGAATGGCGTGCGCGGCGATCTTGGGCCACGCACGCCTTGTCAAACTTACTCGGCTGCGTCGGGCAGCTGGCCGTCTTCCGGCAGGAGCTTGGAGTTCTCGAGTTCGACGGAAAGGCCGAGAGAGCGCATTTCCTTGACGAGAACGTTGAAGCTTTCCGGAATACCGGCCTCGAAGGTATCGTCGCCACGGACGATCGCCTCGTAGACCTTGGTACGGCCGGCCACGTCGTCCGACTTCACCGTCAGCATTTCCTGCAGGGTGTAGGCCGCGCCATAGGCTTCGAGTGCCCAGACTTCCATTTCCCCGAAGCGCTGACCGCCGAACTGCGCCTTACCACCGAGCGGCTGCTGGGTGACGAGCGAGTACGGGCCGATCGAACGAGCGTGGATCTTGTCGTCGACCAGGTGGTTCAGCTTGATCATGTACATGTAGCCAACGGTGACCTGACGGTCGAAGGCTTCACCGGTACGACCATCGTACAGGGTCGACTGACCCGACGGGTTAAGACCTGCACGTGTGAGCATCTCGGAGACGTCGCTTTCATGCGCACCGTCGAAGACCGGCGTGGCGATGGATACGCCGCGCTTGGCTTCTTCGGCGAGCTTGACGAGTGCGTCGTCGTCGAAGTGCTTCACTTCGTCATGGGCTTCCGACTCGTAGATCTCCGTCAGTTCCTTGCGCAGATCGGAGATGTCGAGGTGCTTGCGATAGTCCTCCAGCATCTGGCCGATCTTTTTGCCCATGCCGGCGCAGGCCCAGGCAAGGTGGGTTTCAAGGATCTGACCGACGTTCATACGCGAGGGAACGCCGAGCGGGTTCAAGACGATGTCGACATGCGTACCGTCTTCGAGGAACGGCATGTCCTCGACCGGAACGATGCGCGAGACAACACCCTTGTTGCCGTGACGGCCGGCCATCTTGTCGCCTGGCTGGATCTTGCGCTTCACAGCAACGAAGACCTTGACCATCTTCATGACGCCCGGAGGCATTTCATCGCCACGCTGGACCTTTTCGACCTTGTCCATGAAGCGCTGTTCGAGGCGCGACTTGGATTCGTCGTACTGGCCACGGAGCGCTTCGAGTTCGCCCTGCACCTTTTCGTCTTCGACTGCGAACATCCACCACTGCGAGCGGGGGTATTCGGAGACGACGGCGTTGGTGAGCTCGACGCCCTTCTTGAAGCCCTTCGGACCGGCAATCGAGATCTGGCCACGCAGCATGTCGATCAGACGGCCGTAGACGTTACGGTCAAGGATCGCCTGCTCGTCGTCACGGTCCTTGGCGAGGCGTTCGATTTCCTCGCGCTCGATGGCCATCGCGCGCTCGTCCTTCTCAACGCCGTGGCGGTTGAAGACGCGCACTTCGACGATCGTGCCGAAGGTGCCAGGCGGCATGCGCATGGACGTATCACGGACGTCAGAGGCCTTTTCACCGAAGATGGCGCGCAGAAGCTTTTCTTCCGGCGTCATCGGGCTTTCGCCCTTCGGAGTGATCTTGCCAACCAGAATGTCGCCAGGAGCGACTTCTGCACCGATGTAGACGATACCGGCTTCGTCGAGGTTCTTCAGCGCTTCTTCCGAAACGTTCGGGATGTCGCGCGTGATTTCTTCCGGGCCAAGCTTGGTGTCGCGGGCCATGACTTCGAATTCCTCGATGTGAATCGAGGTGAAGACGTCTTCAGCGACGATGCGCTCGGACATCAGGATCAAGTCTTCGTAGTTGTAGCCGTTCCACGGCATGAACGCGACGAGCGCGTTGCGGCCGAGAGCCAGATCGCCGAGGTCGGTCGACGGACCGTCCGCGATGATGTCACCCTTGTTGACGATGTCGCCAACGGTCACCAGCGGGCGCTGGTTGACGCAAGTGTTCTGGTTGGAGCGCTGGAACTTCTGCAGGCGATAGATATCGACGCCGGACTTCGACGGATCGAGGTCTTCGGTGGCGCGGATAACGATACGGGTCGCGTCGACCTGGTCGACAACGCCGCCGCGACGGGCACCGATGGCAGCGCCGGAGTCACGGGCAACGATCGGCTCCATGCCGGTTCCGACGAAGGGGGCTTCGGCACGCAGAAGCGGCACGGCCTGACGCTGCATGTTCGAGCCCATGAGAGCGCGGTTGGCGTCGTCGTTTTCGAGGAATGGGATGAGAGCGGCCGCAACCGAAACGAGCTGCTTCGGCGAGACGTCCATCAGGTTGATGGTGTCGCGCGGAGACAGCATGACTTCGCCAGCGTGACGGCAGACGACGAACTCGTTCGACGAACTGGCCATCGGCCGTCGAGCTCGGCAGTTGGCCTGCGCCACGTAGTACTTGGCTTCTTCCATGGCCGACAGATAGACCACTTCAGTCGTGACCTTGCCGTCGACGATCTTGCGGTACGGGCTTTCGATGAAGCCGTACTTGTTGACGCGAGCGAAGGTTGCGAGCGAGTTGATCAGACCGATGTTCGGTCCCTCAGGTGTTTCAATCGGGCAGATACGGCCATAATGGGTCGGGTGAACGTCGCGGACTTCGAAGCCTGCGCGCTCGCGGGTCAGACCACCCGGTCCAAGAGCCGAAAGACGGCGCTTGTGGGTGATTTCCGAAAGCGGGTTCACCTGGTCCATGAACTGCGACAGCTGCGAGGAGCCGAAGAATTCGCGAACAGCAGCGGCAGCCGGCTTGGCGTTGATCAGGTCCTGCGGCATGACGGTGTCGATTTCGATCGACGACATGCGTTCCTTAATCGCGCGCTCCATGCGGAGCAGGCCAAGACGGTACTGGTTTTCCATCAGTTCGCCGACGGAACGAACGCGACGGTTACCGAGGTTGTCGATGTCGTCGATCTCGCCCTTGCCGTCACGCAGCTCGACCAGCATCTTGACCACGGCAAGGATATCGTCCTTGCGCAGAACGCGGACGGTATCCGGGCAGTCGAGGTCGAGACGCATGTTCATCTTGACGCGACCGACGGCCGACAGGTCGTAACGCTCGGCGTCGAAGAACAGCGACTGGAACATGGCTTCTGCCGAGTCCATGGTCGGCGGCTCGCCCGGGCGCATGACGCGGTAGATGTCGAAAAGAGCGTCCTGACGGTTCTCGTTCTTGTCAGCGGCCAGCGTATTGCGGATGTAGGCGCCGACATTGATGTGGTCGATGCCGAGAACCGGGATTTCTTCGAAACCAGACTCGAGGATCTGCGGGAGTGTCTTTTCGTCGATCTCCGCGCCGGCTTCCATATAGATTTCACCGGTCGACATGTTGACCAGATCTTCGGCCAGGTAATTGCCGAACAGGTCTTCGTCCGAAGCCTTCAGGAACTTCACGCCCTTGTCGGTCAACTGACGCAGAAGACGCGGGGTAAGCTTCTTGCCGCCTTCGACGACGACTTCGCCGCTGTCGGCGTCGACGAGGTCGGAGAGCGCCTTCGCACCCTTGAGGGTTTCAGGATTGAACGGGAAACGCCAGCCCTTGCCGTCACGCTCGTAGACAGACTTCGAGTAGAAGGTCGACAGGATTTCTTCGCCGTCCATGCCAAGCGCCATGAGCAGCGAGGTTACGGGGATCTTGCGGCGACGGTCGATACGGGCGTGGACGATGTCCTTGGCGTCGAATTCGATGTCGAGCCAGGAACCACGATAGGGAATGACGCGCGCAGCAAACAGCAGCTTGCCAGACGAGTGGGACTTGCCCTTGTCATGGTCAAAGAATACGCCCGGCGAACGGTGCATCTGGGAGACGATGACGCGCTCAGTACCGTTGACGATGAAGGTACCGTTGTTCGTCATGAGCGGCATGTCGCCCATGTAGACGGACTGCTCCTTGATGTCCTTGATCGAGCGTGCGCCCGTATCCTCGTCAATATCGAACACGATCAGGCGAAGCGTGACTTTCAGCGGTGCGGCATAGGTCAGGTCGCGCTGACGGCATTCATCAACGTCGAACTTCGGCGGCTCGAATTCGTAGGAGACGAATTCCAGCATCGATGCACCGGAGAAATCGGTGATCGGGAATACGGACTTGAAAACGGCATTGAGCCCCTCGTCGGGACGGCCACCCTTGGGCTCGTCAACCATGAGGAACTGGTCATAAGATGCCTTCTGAACCTCGATGAGGTTCGGCATTTCTGCGACTTCTGGAATTTTTCCGAAAAACTTGCGTACGCGCCTGCGACCGTTAAAGGTAAGGGTCTGAGCCATCGTCGCTCCTTGTCAGTTTGCACCCGGGCCTGCAACAGACGGTGACCGCTGGCCAGGCGGCTCCGTCAAAAAATGGATCGCTCAATCTCGTCTCGAGATCCGGACGGCCGGCCGGTTTGCCGGGCGCGCGGGTCAAGACCATCCTCTTGAGAACCCATTACCCAGGAACCGTTTTCATACGGTTCCTGGGTAATATGTTCGGAGGAAACGGGCGGGAGAAGAAACTTCCCCCGCCGCATTCCGATATTACTTAACGTCGACCTTAGCGCCGGCGTCTTCAAGCTTCTTCTTGAGGTCGGCAGCTTCAGCCTTCGAAACGGCTTCCTTGACCGGCTTCGGAGCGCCTTCGACGAGGTCCTTGGCTTCCTTGAGGCCGAGGCCGGTGATGCCGCGGACTTCCTTGATGACGTTGATCTTGTTGGCGCCAGCGTCAACCAGGATAACGTCGAACTCGGTCTTTTCTTCTTCAGCAGCAGCCGGAGCAGCGCCACCGCCAGCAGCAGCAACAGCTACGGGAGCAGCAGCAGAAACGCCCCACTTTTCTTCGAGCATCTTGGAAAGCTCAGCAGCTTCCAGGACGGTCAGCGAGGAGAGGTCTTCAACGATCTTTGCGAGATCAGCCATTGTAGTAGTTCCTTAATAGATGTTCGGTTCGAAGCGAACGGGTTAGGGTATGAACAGCGAAAAACCGCCTTACGCGGCTTCGTCCTTCTTTGCGTAGGCCGCAAAAACGCGCGCCAGCTGCGAAGCCGGGGCCTGTACGACGCCTGCGATACGAGTTGCCGGGGTCTGAATCATACCCAGCAGCTTTGCGCGCAGTTCGTCGAGCGAAGGCAGGGTCGCGAGCGACTTGACTGCTTCGGCGTTCAGCGTGGTCGTGCCCATGGCGCCGCCCAGAACAACGATCTTGTCGTTGGTCTTGGCGAAATCCACGACGACCTTGGGAGCCACGATCGGATCAGTGCTGTATGCAATCAGCGTCTGACCCTTGAAGAGATTTGTCATCCCTTCGGCTTCCGTGCCCTGAAGAGCGATCTTGGCCAGGCGGTTCTTCGCGACTTTGACGGTGCCGCCAGCAGCGCGCATCTTCGAACGAAAATCGTTCATCTGCGCAACCGTGACACCAGCATAGTGGGCCACAACAACCGAACCGGAAGCCTTGAAGACTTCGTTCAGTTCTGTGACGAATTCGCGTTTTTCCGCTCTTTCCACTGTCTGTCTCCAGTTGATGGGACCGCAATCCTGCAGGCCCCACCGGGTTTGCCTTTGCCTCAAGGGGTCCAAACATGTCGGACCCCAAGCGACGCTTGAGGATCCTGTCCCCTCTGCTTGGAGCACGCTCCAGGCACAAGGCGAATAAGGCTCGAACCGAACTTCAAGACGTCATCAGACGTTTAAATACGGATCTTACCCGTCTCATGAGGGCAATCATTAAGGCCTGTTGGCCACCCACAATCTCGGACAGGAGTGTCTGGTCTTTAGAACCAGACATTTCCGGCCCCGAAAGGCCGGAAACTTGGTGGACCGAAGCCTGACGCCCCGGCCGAATTCAAAATCAGACCGAAACCGTCGACGGATCGATCTTGACGCCCGGACCCATGGTCGAGGAGATCGCTACGCGCTTGACATAGTTGCCCTTCGCGCCAGCCGGCTTAGCCTTGACGACGGCGTCAGCGAAGGCCTTGATGTTTTCTTCGAGCGCCTTGGCGTCGAAGGAAGCCTTGCCGATGCCGGCATGGACGATACCAGCCTTTTCGACGCGGAACTCAACGGCACCGCCCTTGGAAGCCTTAACGGCACCAGCGACGTCCATGGTCACCGTACCGACCTTCGGGTTCGGCATCATGCCACGCGGGCCGAGTACCTTACCGAGACGGCCGACGAGCGGCATCATGTCCGGGGTCGCGATGCAGCGATCGAAGTCGATCTTGCCACCCTGGACGATTTCGAGCAGGTCTTCGGCGCCGACGATGTCGGCACCAGCGGCCTTGGCTTCATCAGCCTTGGCGCCACGTGCGAAGACGGCAACGCGAACGTCACGGCCGGTACCGTTCGGCAGATTGACCACGCCGCGGACCATCTGGTCTGCGTGGCGCGGGTCGACGCCGAGGTTCATGGCGATTTCGATCGTTTCGTCGAACTTGGCGACGGCACGTTCCTTGACCATCGAGATGGCGTCGGAGAGAGCGACCAGCTTGGTCGGGTCAACACCTTCGCGGATCTTCTGAATACGCTTTGCTACCTTGGCCATGATCAACCTACCACTTCCAGGCCCATGGAGCGGGCAGAGCCCTCAACCATCAGCATTGCGCCTTCGATGTCGGCGGCGTTCAGATCCTTCATCTTGCCTTCGGCAATTGCGCGGACCTGCGCCTTGGTGATCGTACCGACCTTCGCACCCTTGCCCGGAGTCTTCGAGCCAGAGGTGATCTTTGCTTCCTTCTTCAGCCAGTAGGTAACCGGCGGCTGCTTCATTGCGAAGGTGAAGGACTTGTCCTGGTAATAGGTGATGACGACCGGGATCGGCATACCCTTTTCCATTTCCTGCGTGGCGGCATTGAACGCCTTGCAGAATTCCATGATGTTAATGCCACGCTGACCAAGGGCCGGGCCGATCGGCGGGGACGGGTTCGCCGATCCTGCCTTGACCTGGAGCTTGAGCTGGCCTGCAACTTTCTTAGCCATTACTCTCTGCCTTTCATTTCAGACCGGTTTCCCGATCCATTATGCCAACTTTAAGTCGGCGGCTGCGGTTGCGTGGTGCGTCTGGACGGTCCGGCTTAAGAGACCGCCATCCTCCCACGCGGGTCGGGGAGTTACCTCCCCTACTCCGATCAGACCTTTTCGACCTGACCGTATTCGAGTTCGACGGGGGTCGCGCGACCGAAGATCGAGACCTCGACCTTGAGGCGCGAGCGCTCTTCGTCCACGTCCTGGACGATCCCGTTGAAGGAGGCGAAAGGACCGTCGGAGACGCGAACCTGTTCGCCGATTTCGAAGGACACGGAGGACTTCGGACGCTCGACGCCTTCCTGGACCTGACCCAGGATGCGCTCAGCCTCGAAATCCGGGATCGGAACAGGCTTGTTGTCGGAACCGAGGAAACCCGTGACCTTCGGGGTATTCTTGATCAGGTGGTAGGCTTCGTCGGTCAGGTTCGCCCGCACCATGACGTAGCCCGGGAAGAACTTGCGCTCGCTATCCACCTTGCGGCCGCGACGAACCTCGACGACCTTTTCGGTCGGAACGAGGATCTTTTCGAAGAGATGATCAAGACCCTTCTGCTTGGCCTTGTTCTCGATGTCTTCCGCGACCTTCTTCTCAAAATTAGAATACGCGTGGACGATGTACCAACGTGCCGCCATGTTCGTCTCCGCCCGATTAATTGCCGACGCTCAGCACAAGGCCGAGCAACCAGCTGATCAGCTGGTCCGCGCCGAAGAAAAACAGCGCAGCGAAAAACACCATCGCCAGGACCATGAGCGTCGAAATCGTGGTCTCGCGACGCGAGGGCCACGTCACCTTGGACGTCTCGGAGCGAACCTGCTGCAGAAACGCGAATGGATTACCCTTGGATGCCATTTATTGCCCACGCATTTACGGCGCGTAAAGCCGACCTTCGTCAGCCCCACGCACCGCGTGTCTGTTTGAACCCTACATAGAGACCGAATCCCCTTTTCACAAGAGGAAATTGTCTCCAGCACTCTTTCGGCTTTGCCAGATCCTTATGCTCGTCGCAGCATGATGCGCGCCGTGCGACTTGGCAGGGGCAGCCGGGCTTGAACCGACGACCTGCGGTTTTGGAGACCGCCGCTCTACCAACTGAGCTATACCCCTAAGCCTTACATCGGACCGGAACGCTCCCGCCCGAGGCATGGAGCACCCTTTAAGGCGGGCGCGCCGGATTGGCAAGTGCCTTTTTCTGCTTTTCACATTGCGGTCAATGGCATCGCTCACCACTGCCGCTCAAACCGCGCATTGAACCGTGCTGCAGGTTGGTGCGCGATATCGGAAATGACGGCGCGCAGCTTGATGCCGGGCGGCAGGCGCTTCTCGACAGCCAGTTCGGCATGAAAGGGTGCTGCGCTGTCCATCACCACACCACCGGTCACGGTGGTGTCCAACCCGCCGAGGAAAAGCCGGAGATTCTGGCGCGCGACAAACGCCGCGTCGCCATCACGGCGGCGTCCCGCCTCCAGTGCGCGGTCGAGCGAGAGCGTCGCCGGGCCCTCGTCCACGAGAGCGCGGGACTGGCGGAGCGCTGCGCGAGCCGCACCGCTCACGAGATCGACAGTCAAGCCGACCGAAGCCGGGCTTGCCGCAGTCTTGCGCAGATCAACCTCGCCCCAAAGTCGCATGGGCGGATGAGACGTGCCCGAATTGCCGGGAGTGGCGCGGCGGAGATTTGATTCGGCCCCGAGCCGAGGTCGCCCGGGCATATCGAGGGCGATACCGGTGCGGATACCAAGATCATCGGCAGAGCCCGTGGCATTCCATAGAAATGGGCCTTCCTCGGCTGCAGCCGTCCAGGACCAGAGCGGCAGCGCAAGCAGCAACCAGGTAGCAAAAGGTGAGCGAGCCATCGGCAGTTCGTCCGAAATTTGGGGCGCAACCAAAGGCAGGCCGGGGCGAATCACAATGGCTTCAGAACTAACCGAGCGAGAATAAGCCGAGAAGTAGCTGACGTGCATGGAAGCCATGCAGGGAGAATGTCAGGGGATTCCCGACATTAGCGGCCCAAGCTGGCGCGCCGGGCGCCCGCTTGCCATGTTCTCGGCTTTCGCTGATACTTGCGCTTAAGCCCTCGCGGAGGACAGCCATGATCCGTATCAGCAATGCCGCCCTGCCCGGTTCCGAGTTCGACGATGCCGATCTGTCGGAAGCCCGCTTCAGCGATGTCTCGCTCAAGGAAGCCGTGTTCAGCAATGTGGACCTTGGACGGAGCCTGATCACCGATGCCAATGCCGAGCAGATGGTGATCCGCAACGTGGCGATGAATGCCGCGGTTATGGAAAATGTGGTGATGCACGCAGCAAACCTCACCCATGTCGACCTCAACGGTAGCACCATCCGATTCGCCAGCCTCGCCGGCACGTCGATCGCCGAATGCGATCTCACGGGCCTTACGATCAACGGCTATCTGGTGACGGATCTTCTACGGCTTGCCGAAGAGCAGTTGCTGCAGCGGGCTTGATACCCCTCATTCCGGACTGGCAGTTTCATAGCCACGCTGGCGGTAGCGCTCTCGCATTGTCCTGAACATCGGATACATGGTCGCGCCACTCTTGAACCATGCGACGTAGGGCTGAGGCTCCGATAGCCACCACCCTGGAGCCAGAGCTGTGCGGGCTTCCTCGACACCCCAGAAAGTCTGATCGGGTACACCGATATAGGGCTGCGTAGCGAGCCAGGGCGTTTTCAAGGGGTTGTGAGCCGCGGTGTATCTATCTCTATATCGCAAGTGTTCAGTGCTGCCGCACGGATGGACCGCGACGTCGCGGCCCTCCCCGAATTGATCCGCGGTACCATCCACCAGAGTGCCGTCCGACATGATGTTCCATGAGTGCAGAAAGATCGGGCGTCCGTCGGGCAACTCATACACACCATGAATGCGGCGCCAGCCAAACAGGTGTTCGATAAAGCAAGCGACCTCGAAACACGCACCCTAGCATCCCGCCAGCCTCATCTCGTGCCGGAAGCTTCGGATCACATCGGTCTGCTGAGGCGTGACGAGCATAAGGTAATACATAACGGAAAAGGCCCCGCTGTTTCCAGCGAGGCCCTTTTGATCTTGTCGACCAGATCACCGATTACTCGATGATCGAAGCGACGATGCCGGCGCCGACGGTGCGGCCGCCTTCGCGGATTGCGAAGCGCAGCTTTTCTTCCATCGCGATCGGAACGATCAGCTCGACTTCAACCGTGACGTTGTCGCCAGGCATAACCATTTCCGTGCCTTCTGGAAGCGACACGATGCCGGTCACGTCCGTCGTGCGGAAGTAGAACTGAGGACGATAGTTGGTGAAGAACGGCGTATGACGGCCGCCTTCTTCCTTCGTCAGGATGTAGGCTTCAGCCATGAACTTCTTGTGCGGCTTGACCGAACCCGGCTTGCACAGGATCTGGCCACGCTCGACGCCGTCACGGTTCACACCGCGCAGAAGCGCACCGATGTTGTCGCCAGCCTGGCCCTGGTCGAGCAGCTTGCGGAACATTTCAACGCCCGTGCAGGTCGTCTTCGTCGTCGGACGGATGCCGACGATTTCGATTTCTTCGCCGACCTTGACGATACCGCGCTCAACGCGACCCGTCACAACCGTACCACGGCCAGAGATCGAGAACACGTCTTCGATCGGCATCAGGAACGGCTGGTCGATCGGACGCTCAGGCGTCGGGATGTAGGCGTCGACTTCTTCCATCAGCTTGCGGATGGCGTTCTCGCCGATTTCCTTGTTCGAGTCTTCCAGAGCGGCCAGAGCCGAACCCTTGACGACCGGGATGTCATCGCCGGGGAAGTCGTAGGACGACAGAAGTTCGCGAACTTCGAGTTCGACGAGCTCGAGAAGCTCGGCGTCATCGACCTGGTCAACCTTGTTGAGGAAGACGACGATCGCGGGAACGCCAACCTGACGGGCAAGCAGGATGTGCTCGCGGGTCTGCGGCATCGGGCCGTCGGCTGCCGAGCAAACCAGGATCGCGCCGTCCATCTGCGCTGCACCGGTGATCATGTTCTTGACGTAGTCGGCGTGGCCGGGGCAGTCGACGTGCGCGTAGTGGCGGTTCGGCGTCTCATACTCGACGTGCGCCGTCGAGATGGTGATGCCGCGCGCCTTTTCTTCCGGAGCGGCGTCGATCTGGTCATAGGCCTTGAACTCACCGAAATACTTGGTGATCGCTGCCGTCAGAGACGTCTTGCCGTGGTCGACGTGGCCGATCGTGCCGATGTTGACGTGCGGCTTGTTGCGCTCAAACTTACTCTTTGCCATTTGAATGCTTCCTGTGAACGAAACGGGGTTGCCCCGGCGAACCGGTTTGGTCCCGCCGTTTAAGGCTTTCATGCGCAATGCGCAAGCGTTAAATGACAAGCCTTCCTGACGCCGAAACGCACGGTTTCCACAGCGTAATCCTGCAGCAGCGCAAAGCACTTCACGCTAGGCGAAGCAACATCGGAAAATCGTGTAAAATTCGCATGTTAGGATCGGAAGGTGTCTGGAGCGGGTAACGGGAATCGAACCCGTGTATTCAGCTTGGAAGGCTGCTGCTCTACCATTGAGCTATACCCGCATTTTCAGATCCGAGGACGAATGGTGGAGAGAGTTGGATTTGAACCAACGTAGGCTGAGCCAACGGATTTACAGTCCGTCCCCTTTAACCACTCGGGCATCTCTCCATTCTTTCGTCCGGATCTGGCGACCAAGCTTTCTAGTCCAGACCAGAGTGCGTCGCCCCCTGATCTGCGGCGGGTATATGACGGCCCAACCGGCTCATGTCAACACGAAGTTTGACGAAAAATTCCGAAAAGTTTCAGAGACCAGACACATGCCCGGACGCACAGGGGATTTTCTACCTGGGTCTATGCCCGCCCCCAGCCCGCCGCTATAAGAGCGCATGGCCAAAGATCCGAAAACCGAAAAAACCGCCCGCGACACCCATTATGCTACGCTGCGCCGCCAGGTGCGCGATGCCAAGCGTGAACGGGGGGAAATCCCGACGCCTGGGCCGCAAAAGCCGCGCAAGAGCAATGCCGACTGGACGCCGCCGAAGCTCGCACCAGAACAGGTCCTGCTCTACGGACTGCATACCGTGCGCGCAGCCCTCGACAATCCCGAGCGCAAGCTGATCAAGCTTTCGGCGACGCAGAATGCTCTTCGTCAGGCTCGAGATCTCCTCTGTGGAAAACCTGGGCATTCCCTTCGAGACGATGACGCCTCAGGACCTCGATAAGATCCTCGGTCCCGAAGCGATCCATCAAGGGGTCATGCTGGAAACCCGCCCACTCCCGCCGAGACGACTGGAAGCACTGAAGGACAGCCCGCTGATCCTTGTGCTGGACCAGGTGACCGACCCGCACAATGTCGGCGCGATCATGCGCTCGGCGGTCGCCTTCGATGCTGGTGCCGTCATCACCACACAGCGGCACAGCCCGACGGAATCGGGCGTGCTGGCGAAGTCGGCCTCCGGTGCACTGGAACTCATCCCCTATATCCAGGTGACCAATCTCTCGGATGCGCTGGGTGAGCTGCACAAGCTCGGCTTCTTCTCCGTCGGTCTGGATTCGGAAGGACCGGCGCCGATGGAGAAGACGCTGACCGGCGGTCGGATCGCTCTGGTGCTCGGCTCCGAAGGCAAGGGATTGCGTCAAAAGACGCGTGAAACGGTATCCGCTCTCGCCCGCCTCGACATGCCCGGCGCGATCAAGTCGCTGAACGTCTCAAATGCCGCAGCGATTGCGCTTTACGCCTCACGCCAGCATCTCGCGGCGAAGGCCTGATGAAGCTCGTCTTCACCGATCTCGACGGAACGCTGCTCGATCACGACAGCTATTCCTTCGAGGCGGCGCGGCCGGCGCTTGATCTTCTGGCGTCACGCGGCATTCCCGTCATTCTCGCCAGCAGCAAGACAGAGGCAGAGATGCGGCCGATCGCCGATGCAATCGGTATTGCCTATCCGATGATCGTCGAAAACGGCGCGGGCGTCGTCGGTCTCGAACCGGAAACAGCCTTTTCCGAGGGGAATTTGCCGAGTCCTTACAGCAACCTGCGTTCTTTTCTTAGGGAATTACCTAAAGAACTTTCCACCTGCTTCGAAGGCTTTGGCGACTGGGACGTTGCGCGGGTCGCCTCCGAGACGGGGCTGCCACTGCCCGCCGCCGAACGTGCTCGACAACGGCGCTTTTCCGAGCCGGGGCGCTTCACCGGCACCGAGGCGCAAAAGCAGGCGTTTATTGCGCTGCTCGACGCGCATGGTTTCACCGCCGTCCAGGGTGGGCGCTTCTTCACGCTGATGCCCAAGACTTCCAAGGCCGAGCGAATGGCCGAGGTTGTAGCCCATTATCAGCGCTTGAGCGGCGGCGAGATGACCCACACAGTCGCGCTGGGCGATGCGCCGAACGATCTTGCGATGCTGGAAGCCGCCGATTGCGGCATCATCATCGCCAATCCCGCACACGGGGCCCTGCCCGTCACAGAGCGAGAAAGACAGGGCTTTATCCTGCGCTCGGAACAAACCGGCCCGGCGGGCTGGAACACAATGATCCACCAGCTCGTTGCCACGGGGTTTCTCTGAGTCGGCCACAATCGACTTTTTCCAAGAAAGGATTAGACATGGCGGATTTTCACCAGAACGGTGTGGTTGCAACCCTGCACAATCTCAGGGAACGATCGCTGGAGCGGATGGAGAAAGAGCTGACCGTCTTTTCCGCCTCGCGACCGATCACGCTGATTCTGCCATCGCTCTATTCCGAACTTGAGGCCCCTGCCCTCGAACACATCGTCTCCGAACTGTCGCAGGCGCCCTATATTTCGGAGATCGTCATCGGTCTCGACCAGGCCGATCAGGAGCAGTTTCGCCACGCAAAGCAATATTTCTCGCGGCTGCCGCAGAAGCACACGATTCTCTGGCATGACGGCCCGCGGCTACGTGCCGTCGACGACAAGCTCAAGGCCGAGGCCCTTTCACCTGACCAGCCCGGCAAGGGCCGCAATGTCTGGTTCTGCATGGGTTATGTGCTGGCCGCCCGGCAGGCCGGCGTCGTTGCCTTGCACGACTGCGATATCGTCACCTATTCGCGCGACATGCTGGCACGGCTCGTCTATCCTGTCGCCAATCCACGTTTCCCTTACGTCTTCTCCAAGGGCTATTATCCGCGCATCGCCGACCGGTCGCTCAACGGCCGCGTGACCCGGCTGCTTGTCACGCCGCTGCTGCTCAGCCTCGAAAAGGTTATCGGCCACCATCCCTATATCGACTTCCTCAAGGCCTTCCGCTATCCGCTCGCCGGCGAGTTCGCTATGCAGACCCAGATCCTCTCCGATATCCGCATACCCTCGGATTGGGGACTAGAAATCGGCGTTCTCTCGGAGATGTGGCGCAACTATTCCACCCAGTCGATCTGCCAGGTCGATATTGCCGATGCCTATGACCACAAGCACCAACCACTCTCACCCGAGGATGCTGCCAAGGGCCTGTCACGCATGTCGATCGACATCACCAAGGCGCTTTACCGCAAGCTTGCCACCGACGGCGTCGTATTCGGCAATGACGCCTTCCGGACGCTGAAGGCCACCTATTACAGGACAGCCCTCGACCTGGTGGAAACCTATTACCACGATGCTCGCATGAACGGGCTCACCACCGACCGGCATCGCGAAGAACAGGCCGTCGAGCTCTTCGCAGCGAATCTGATCGAGGCGGGACAAGTCTACCTCGACAATCCGAATGCCACGCCCTTCATGCCGAGCTGGAACCGCGTGCAGGCCGCCCTGCCCGACCTTCTGCGCGACATACAGGATGCCGTTCGCCTCGATGCTGAGGCATAAGCACGAAGTCCCGGCTGCCGTCCTTCACATGGAAGGGCGACAGGTGAGATCGCCTTCGACGGCGACGAAAGATGTGCCGGATGCCGAAAGCTTGCGCTCGACCGGATAGTCGATGACGCTCGGCCAGACTTCTATCTCCTTGGCTGCGTCGGGCTCGGCATCGATCGCCGGCTGATAGGCGGGGCGGCAATCAGGCATGGGACGATCGGCAGCAAGACCAAGCTCCTGGCGGATGGCCGCAGCACAGCTCTCCGGTGCTGCTAGCAGGGAACAGGAGGCGGCATAGGTGCGGCGATAGCGCAGGGTAAGCTCCTCTCCGACCAGGGAGAGCGCAGCAAACTCCCCGGCAATCAGATCCTCAAGCAGTCTCGCACCGGTGCGGGCGTCGTAGACCACGAAAGGCAGGCCGCCATTCAAGCCATCGGCACCGCGGAAGAAGGCGTAAGGACCAACCGCACCCCAGAGATAGCCGGCCGTGTCGTCCTCAATCTTGCGGTCGAGGGTCGGATTGAGCTGGCAGGGGCCTTCGGACGAAGCGATGTAGATCCCTGCTGCGCCCTTTTCGCCGAGATCGAGTTCTTTCAAGGCGAAGTTGGGATAGCGCAGGCAGGTGAGCTTACCCTTCATGTCGAAGCCGGTGTCTTGCTCGGCGAGTTCGACCTCGGCGCGCGTGGCACGATCGAACTGACCCGTCGCCTCGCCCGCATTACGGCACGTGACCGGCGCCATGCGGCCGATGGAAAACCGTAACTCCTCGCCCTTGCCGCGCAGTTCGTAGCGGCCATTCGAATACCAGAAGCCGCTCGCCGCCTGCTGCTGTGGCAGCGCAATCTTCGTGCCGTCAGGGATTGTCACCTCGGCCTGCACATCGTTGAAGGCAACGGTGAGCGCTGTGCCGTCTTCACATGCATATTTGATGTCGGCAGCCCGGCTCTTAGTCGGCAGCAGAAACAAGGCAGTCGCGGCCAAAGCCAGACCGGCATGAAATGTCTTGCGCATCGGATCTCCATCGCAGTCGACCGAGACCATGCCAAACAAGTGCCTGTCAGGACAATGGGAAAAACGAAAATATGAGGTGAGAAGTGGTGCCCCCGGCAGGGTTCGAACCCGCGACCCCCTGATTACAAATCAGGTGCTCTACCAACTGAGCTACAAGGGCAGTGCGGGGTGTTTAGGCGGAAATCGATTTGCGGTAAAGCAAAAAATCGGCTGAGGGTTAGCGGATATGGTGAATAAGCGCCCGAAGGCCAAATGCTTGGCCCACCGGCTTGCCGAACCGATTCCGGGGCAAAACGGCTTGTGGTTACAGGTAGATGTCATGTACCACTTGGCGACATTTCATCAGGGCTCGCCATGTCTCGCACGTTCCGGTCGCTCGCCTTCATCGCCTCCAATACAGACGAAGCCCAGGCTTCGCGCAATGAACTGATTCGTCGCTACGGTCATACCGAGCCAGCCGAGGCCGACGTAATCGTGGCCCTCGGCGGCGACGGCTTCATGCTGCAGACGCTGCACGACACGATGAACACCGGCAAGCTAATCTACGGCATGAACCGCGGCTCTGTCGGCTTCCTGATGAACGACTATTCGACCGACAATCTTCCCGAGCGGATCTCGGCCGCCGTCGAGAATAATTTTCATCCGCTGAAGATGACCACCAGCAATTCTGACGGGTCGGTCTCCTTCGCATTGGCGATCAACGAAGTCTCGGTGCTCCGGCAATCCTACCAGGCAGCCAAGCTCCGGGTCATGATCGACGGACAGGTCCGGCTCGAAGAACTGATCTGCGACGGCCTGTTGGTGGCCACACCGGTGGGGTCAACCGCCTACAATCTTTCCGCCCATGGGCCGATCCTGCCGCTCGAGGCACCGCTTCTGGCGCTCACACCTGTCAGCGCCTTCCGGCCACGGCGCTGGCGCGGAGCGCTTCTCCCTGACAAGGTGACCGTGGTCCTCGAGGTCCTGGAGCCGGAAAAGCGGCCGGTCAATGCGGTAGCCGATCACACCGAGGTCAAATCGGTTCTTCGGGTAGAGATCGCACAGTCGGAAGACACGACTGCGCGAATCCTGTCGGATCCCGACCGCTCCTGGTCGGACCGGATCATAGCCGAACAGTTTTCCGATTGAGGTTCCCGATGAAGGTTCTCACCCGCTCCGCCCTTTTGGTCTCGCTGTTGTTATCCGCGCCGGTCATGGCGGACGAGATCAACGAAATGCCGGTGACGGCGACTTTCGTGATCAGCGGCGGCTATTGGGAATCAGGGGCAGAAGGCGTGGCCGGTGTCGAGATCCCGGTTACAGCCGGTGAGCGCGGCTATTACAAATTGGTCGCCATCCGCCAGCAGGACCGAACCGCCCGTATCCATCTGCAGATGATCGCCTCCGGTGAAGCAGGGCTCAGGCTCGTTGAGAGCGTCGAGCTCGAAGAGTTCACGGCCATCAAGCCCTATGTCACGGGCATTCGTCCCGAAAGCATGACCGGAGTTGCCGCAACGCCCGGCTTCTTTGCCACCGTCTATCTCAAGACCTCGCCGGACACCGATCGTGTGGAGGAATGGACCGTGCTGATCGACGAACTCGGCGACATCAAGGTGGAACGGGCGAGCAACTGATGCCGCATTAACCAAGCATTAAGCATCAGATTTACAAGCACATCATGAATTGCCTATGGGTTTCCTTCTAGGATCGCGTCAGGAACCCCTCATGCTCAACATTTCCCCGACTTCTTCGGGCAATCGGTTCCGTCGCAGGCGCATCGAACAGCTTGGGCGGATGATCGACGATGTCGTTCGGATGACAGGCACCTGCCGCATCGTCGATCTCGGTGGCACTGCCGAGTTCTGGCAGACATGGCAATACCAGCTCGATCTGACGCACACCTCGGTCGAATGCATCAACCTTACGGACCAGTCCGAGAATCGGCACGGCTCTCTGCCAGGCGTGAGAACCACGGTCGGCGATGCCTGCTCGCTTCCTATGTTCAAAGACAATGCCTTCGATATCGTCTTCTCCAACTCGGTCATCGAACATGTGGGATCATGGGCGAGGAAGCGGGCCTTCTCCGCTGAAGTCAGACGGCTTGCGCCATCCTACGCGATCCAGACACCGAGTTTTTCGTTCCCGATCGAGCCGCATGCGAGACTGCCCTTCATTCACTGGCTTCCCAACCCGATGCGATATCGGACCCATTTGATGATGCGAACCGGGTTTTATCCGAAAGCGACCGACCTCGATGAGGCAATGGGCGCGTTGGAGGACGCAAGCCTGCTGGATCGGCGCCAGATGCAACACCTGTTCCCGGACGCCTCAATCTGCACGGAGACATTCCTCGGATTTGCGAAGTCCTTCACCGCAATACGCCACGCTGCGACGGGTGCTCAGGCCGTGGATTCGCAAAGTGTGACGAGCAAGATATTGGCATGAAAAAAGGCGGAGCAACTGGTGCCCCGCCTTTTTCGTGTCCGTAGACCTATCCGATCAGTCGATGTCGGAAACTTCAGATGCCTTGCCACTGATACGATGGGCCAAGGCGGCCTCCATGAACTCGTTGATTTCGCCGTTCAGGACGCTATCCGGATCGGTGCTTTCGACGCCTGTGCGCAGGTCCTTGACCAACTGGTAGGGTTGAAGGACGTAGGAGCGGATCTGGTGACCCCAGCCGATATCCGTCTTGGAGGCGGCTTCCGCGTTGGCGGCTTCTTCGCGCTTTTTCAACTCCACCTCATAGAGGCGTGCACGCAGCATGTCCCAGGCCTTGGCGCGGTTCTTGTGCTGCGAGCGTTCCTGCTGGCAGGCAACCGCGATGCCGGTCGGGATATGCGTGATGCGCACGGCCGAGTTGGTCGTGTTGACGTGCTGGCCGCCGGCGCCTGACGATCGATAGGTATCGATGCGGCAATCGCTTTCGTTGACCTCGATCTGGATCGAATCGTCGACCACGGGATAGACCCAGATCGACGAGAAGGACGTATGTCGACGGGCGTTCGAATCGTAGGGCGAAATGCGGACCAGACGATGCACGCCCGATTCGGTCTTCATCCAGCCATAGGCATTGTGGCCCTTGACCAAAATGGTCGCAGACTTGATGCCAGCTTCTTCGCCATCATGCACTTCCAGCACTTCGACCTTGAAGCCCGATCGTTCAGCCCAGCGGGTATACATGCGCAGAAGCATGTTCGCCCAGTCCTGGCTTTCCGTGCCGCCGGCGCCGGAATGAACTTCGACATAGGTATCGTTGCTATCGGCTTCGCCAGACAGCATGGCTTCGACCTGACGCCGTGCAGCTTCGGTCTTCAGCGCCTTCAGCTGGTCTTCGGCGTCCTTGACGACGCTTTCGTCGCCCTCTTCCTCGCCCATTTCGATCAGCTCGATGTTATCGTTCATCGCCTGTTCGAGCCGCTTCACGCCGGCAATGCTGTCATCCAGTTGCTGGCGCTCGCGCATCAGCTTCTGGGCTTCCTGTGCATCGTTCCAGAGGTTCGGATCCTCGGCCTTGTTGTTCAACCAGTCCAGTCGTCTTATCGCCTGATCCCAGTCAAAGATGCCTCCTCAGCAGGCTTATGGCCTGCTTGATTTCGTCGACGACATTCTCGATTTCATTACGCATGCGTTCGGTTCTCAACCTCTGAAACTGGTGAAAATCTGGTCTTTCGCATAGTTGCGCCCGGCCTTGATGTAAAGGGCCGGGGTCGCGACTGATGGTCGAATGAGGATTAGAAGAGGCCGCCGGAACCCGAGGTCACGGCCTGATTGGCCTGCGGCGAGTTGCGCAGGATTTCTTCCGGCGGCGCGTAGCCGTCCATGCCGATGATCGACAACGTATCGGCCGGCCCGGTACCGGGCTTGAAAGCCTCGATGATCGTATCCGGCTCGCCTTCATAGGCGAACATACCGTTGGTGCGGTTGACCGGAATGAAGCTCATGCCGGCGGGGACGAAGAACTGCCCGGGTGTGGTGTCTGCCGTCGCCATCTGCATGAAGTCATTGAAGACGGGGGCTGCTAGCGAACCACCTGTCGAACCACGCCCCATGGGCGCCGGCTGGTCAAAACCGATATATACGCCAGCCACCAAGTCGGGCGTGTAGCCGACGAACCAGGCATCTTTCTCATCATTCGATGTGCCCGTCTTGCCGGCGACAGGACGATCAAGCTTGATCTTCCCGGCGGCCGTGCCGCGGGTGACCACACCTTCCATCATCGAGGTGATCTGATAGGCGGTCATCGGATCGAGAACCTGCTCGCGATTGTCGACGACGGTGGGCTCCTCCTGACCGGTGAAGCGCTCGGCGTTGCAGGCCTCGCAGATGCGATCCTCATGGCGGAAGATGGTCTTGCCGTGACGGTCCTGGATACGGTCGATCAGTGTCGGCTTGATCTGCTTGCCGCCGTTGGCGAAGACGGCATAGGCAGAGACCATACGCATGACGGTGGTCTCACCGGAGCCGAGCGACATGGCGAGAACAGGATTCATCTTGTTGTAGATGCCGAAACGTTCGGCATATTCGGCAACAAGATTCATGCCCATGTCGTTGGCAAGGCGTACCGTCATCAGGTTACGCGACTTCTCGATGCCGAGGCGCAGCGTCTGCGGACCAGCCGAACCGCCGCCGTAGTTCTGCGGGCGCCAGACCTGGCCGCCGGAGACGAATTCGACGGGCGCGTCCATGATGACCGACGCCGGCGTGTAACCGGTGTCGAGGGCGGCAGCGTAGACAAAGGGCTTGAAGGACGAACCCGGCTGACGCATCGCCTGGGTTGCGCGGTTGAATTCCGACTGCGCATAGGAGAAGCCACCGGCGAGAGCCAGCACGCGGCCGGTATGCGGATCCATGGCGACGAGGCCGCCCTGGACCTTGGGCAACTGGCGGAGGCGGTAGGCGCTGGAACCCTCTTCCTTGGCTTCGACATAGACGACGTCACCCGGATTGAGGACACCGACGGGGGATTTGCTCGACTTGCGATCGGCGCTCGCCGAGCGGAAGGCCCATTCCATGTCGCCAGGTGCAATCCGGCCGCGGACACGCTCGGCGACGACCTTGCCGCCGGCTTCCTTGGCTGGCTGCAGGCCGATATCGACGCCATCGGCGGCCACATCGAGCACGACGGCGACCTTCCATTCCGGTACGTCGGCAAGCGCGGGGATTTCGGCGAGCGGAACGCCCCAATCGCCTTCCAGCGAAATGGTCTTGATCGGTTCGCGGAAGCCGCGACGCTGATCATATGTCAGGAGCGCCGACTGCAGCGCCTTGCGGGCCGCCACCTGCATCTTCGGATCGAGCGACGTGCGAACCGAGAGGCCACCTTCGTAAAGTGCCTTGTCACCATATTTCTCGATGATCTGGCGGCGGACTTCCTCGGCGTAATAGTCGGACGCGAAAAGCGAGGAGCCGGTGCGACGCAGGTTGACGCCGAGCGGCTCCTTCTTGGCCTCTTCGCCCTCTTCCCGCACAACGAAGCCATTTTCGACCATGCGGTCGATGACCCAGTTGCGGCGCTCAATCGCAGCCTCGGTACGGCGGAACGGATGGTAGTTGTTCGGTCCCTTCGGCAGCGCTGCGAGATAGGCTGTCTCAGCGATGGTGAGTTCCGTCACCGACTTGTCGAAATAGGTCAGCGCTGCGCCGGCGATGCCATAGGCGTTCAGGCCGAAGAAAATCTCGTTCAGATAGAGTTCGAGAATCTTGTCCTTCGAATAGGCCTGCTCGATGCGGAAGGAGAGGATCGCTTCCTTGATCTTGCGGTCCATCGTCTGGTCCGACGATAGGAGAAAGTTCTTGGCCACCTGCTGGGTGATCGTCGAAGCGCCCACTGGGCGACGGCCCGAGCCGAGGTTCTGGACGTTCACCAGGATCGCGCGGCCGAGGCCGGTGATGTCGACGCCCGGATGGTTGTAGAAATTCTTGTCTTCAGCGGAAAGGAAAGCCGCCTTGACGCGGTCCGGGATCGCCTGGATCGGCAGGAACAGCCGGCGCTCGCGCGCATATTCCGCCACAAGCGCGCCGTTGCCTGCATGGATGCGGGTCGTCACCGGCGGCGAATAGCTGGCGAGAACCTCATAGTCCGGCAGGTCCTTGGTCACCCCCATCAGATAGACGGCAACGACAGCCGCGACGCCGAGCGCAAGCACGGACGCCAATCCGAAGAGATATCCAATCAGTCTGATCATGTTTCCGCTACCGGCTCTGCTTCAGGTTCGCGCGCACTTCTTTAGAGCTTCGCATACCCTGTGGCGTTTTGCACGTCATGCGGTGGATGGCAAGACATGCGGACTTCACGTGTAAGGCCGCGCGATTCGCGATCGCTCACCTTTGCGTAACCTACATCGGAGTAACGGAGACAATGTGAGGAAAATAGGGCCGTTAGCGGCAGAAGTCCGCCTCCACCACAGCTTCCGTTTCACGATGTTGCCTATCCGCCATTGGCGAACTGCGGCTCTCTATATCGCTTGATTGCTTCGACCAGAAGATCTGCCACCCTGTCGCGCCAGACCGGGTCGAGAAGAAGCTTCTCGTCTTCCTTGTTCGACAGGAAACCGAGCTCAAGAAGAATGGAGGGAACATCGGGCGCCTGCAGCACCCGGAAGCCGGCATGACGGTGAGGATTGTTGATCAGGGAGATCTGCCCCTCGAAGGAACCAACCACCGCCTGCGCCATGGCGATCGAGAAGGCCTGTGTTTCCCGACGGGTCAGATCCAGCAAGATGTCGCCGACCTCCGCCTCGGTTTCCGTCGGCAGCTGCACCCCGCCGATGGTGTCGGAAAAGTTTTCACGTTCAGCCAGCTGGGCCGCCATATGGTCGGAGGCCTTGTCCGAAATCGTGTAAACCGTGGCGCCTCGGATGTCGGCCTGGCGCAGCGTGTCGGCATGCAGCGAGATCAAGAGATCGGCGCCCTTCTGCCGCGCAATCAGCACGCGCTCGGAGAGCGACAGGAACTTGTCGGCGTCGCGCGTCATGACGGCGCGGATGCCGGGCTGCCCTTTGAGCTTTTCATTCAAGATCTTGGCAAAGGCGAGCGTAATGTCCTTCTCTGCCGTCTTGGTGGATGCCCCTGTAGCGCCGGCATCGATCCCGCCATGGCCAGCGTCGATCGCAATGACGAAGTCTTCGGTCGCGGCTGCCGCAACCGGCAGCACGCTCGTGGACGACGCTGTTTCTTGCGGTTCACTCCAGGCCTGCCCCGACACGAGGGCTGCGAAGTCCTGGGCGGGAACCAGTTCGGCATCGAGCACCAGCCGATAGCCGCCTTCGGTCTCGTTCGGCATCACGGTTGCGGTTGCGAGCCGTGCCGGACGTGCCGCCGTCAGGACCAGACGGGCGGAGGTGGCATCCATTGAGCCATAACGGATGTCGCTGAACAGTCCGGTCGCCTTCAAGTCGTCTTCCGCGAAGGCAAAGGCCGTGGCCGGAAGATCGACGACAATCCGGTCGGGGTTGGCGATGTAGCGGGTGGCGATCGTCGGCGCGCGATCGAAATCGAGAACGATGCGAGTCCGCGCCTCGTCACCAGCGATGCGCGCGCCATAGGCTACGAAACGCTCGGCAGGCGCCTCCGCCGTCACGGCCCGGGCCGTGCCGACAACAGGCGCAATCGGCGCCAGCCAGACAAGCGCCGCCAGACCGATTCGGGCCCAAAGCGCAGGTTTACGCCCCGCCGGCACCACCAATGCTCTTGTCAAATCCTGCCCCCGTCACGGCAACGTCACAACTGTGATACAAATCACAAGCCGCCCGCCTCGCCATTTTCTGCAATTGTCCGCCGCATGCCTCGTCCTGCTGGCCCGATGAGCGTCGAAATTGCGGTTCGGAACCACTTTCACCCTCGGAATCACGCGCACAGAGGCAATGTCTCTAATTCACTGCCATTATGGCATAAATCCGTTTGCTCTTGCTATTGTGACGTAGAAAACATACAAGGCACACGAGGGATAAAAGTGCAAACGGGATAGAATTCCGCCTACGGCTGCCAACCTCAGACAATGGAATTGGCGCCTGTTCAACCGGACATTCATCTGCCGTCGCCGCATTTTTTCCTGAAACTGGTTCAACACGCCGACAAGGTCGGCACATCATCGGTGGCTCTCCACCATCAGCTCTTTACCGAGCATTCATCGGGCCCCGAGGGGTTCATATCATTGTCGTTGACGTACGGTTTTTGATGTCTTTGCAACAGGTTTACACAACCAGGAACGGATCGGGATCAGAAAGCGTCCCGCTGTCCGTCCGTATGTTGCAGACCCGGTACTCCGTGCGTCTACATCTATATCCGGCGCACAGTCCGCTAGGTTCCAGCCGCTTCAAAGTTCAGCGCGCGGGTGGACCACCGACCGAGGGCGCCGAGGAGCACAGCTTAAATGGCAGACAAAATGCTTATCGACGCGTCTCACGAGGAAGAGACGCGCGTTGTCGTCGTTCGTGGTAATCGCATTGAAGAGTTCGACTTCGAATCCCAACATAAAAAGCAGATCCGAGGCAATATCTATCTGGCGAAAGTAACGAGGGTCGAACCCTCGCTGCAGGCCGCTTTCGTCGACTACGGCGGCAACCGCCACGGCTTCCTGGCCTTTGCGGAAATTCACCCCGACTATTACCAGATCCCCCTCGCCGACCGTCAGGCTCTGCTTCGTGCTGAAGCCGAAGAGCACCGCAAGGAAAACGACGTCGAAGGCGACGAGGTCTTTAACGACCCCGCCCAGCAGGATCAGCCCGACATCGGCATCCCGGCCGCCTCCCCTGTTGCTTCCGCCATCGTCGACGACGTTGCGGCCGAACTGGCAGCTGAAGCCGATGCGGATGTCGCCGCAGCAGCCGCAGTGGAAGGCGAGACCGAAGCCGCAGCCGAGGAGCCCGTTGCGAAGGCCAAGCCGAAGCGGGTTCGCAAGCCGCGCGCCAAGAAGGCCGCCGCCGAGGAGACCCCTGCCGAAGAGGCCAGCGAAGGCTCCGACGATGTCGAAGGTGGCACGATCGCAGCCATGGTCGACATGGACGAGATTTCCGAAGAAGCCGGTGGACGCCGTGGCGGCCGTCGCGACGATGATGACGGCGACGACGATGACGATGATCACGTCGAGGAAAAGGAAGAGATCGAATCCGTCGGCGCGGAAGACGCCATGGAAGAGGTTCCGGATCGCGTCTCGCGCAAGCCGCGCAAGCAGTACCGCATCCAGGAAGTGATCAAGCGCCGGCAGATCCTGCTGGTGCAGGTTGCCAAGGAAGAACGCGGCAACAAGGGTGCCGCACTCACCACCTATCTTTCGCTCGCCGGCCGCTACTCGGTTCTGATGCCGAACACGGCACGTGGCGGTGGCATTTCCCGCAAGATTACCCAGCCGACAGACCGCAAGCGCCTGAAGGAAATCGCCCGCGGCCTCGACGTGCCGCAGGGCATGGGCGTGATCCTGCGTACAGCCGGTGCCAACCGCACCAAGGTCGAGATCAAACGCGACTTCGAATACCTGATGCGCCTGTGGGAGAATGTCCGCACGCTGACGCTCGCCTCGACTGCGCCGTGCCTCGTCTATGAAGAGGGATCGCTGATCAAGCGCTCGATCCGCGACCTCTACAACAAGGACATTTCCGAGATCATCGTCTCGGGCGAAGAAGGCTATCGTGAAGCGAAAGACTTCATGAAGATGCTCATGCCGAGCCATGCCAAGGTGGTTCAGCCGTATCGCGACCTGCATCCGATCTTCTCGCGCTCGGGCATCGAGGGCCAGCTCGACAAGATGATGCAGCCGCAGGTGACGCTGAAGTCCGGCGGCTACATCATCATCAACCAGACGGAAGCGCTCGTATCGATCGACGTCAACTCCGGTCGCTCGACCCGCGAGTATTCGATCGAGGACACGGCTCTCCAGACCAACCTGGAAGCTGCCGAAGAAGTGGCGCGCCAGCTGCGCCTGCGTGACCTCGCCGGCCTGATCGTCATCGACTTCATCGACATGGAAGAAAAGCGCAACAACCGCGCTGTCGAGAAGAAGCTCAAGGATTGCCTGAAGAACGACCGTGCGCGAATCCAGGTCGGCCGCATCTCGCATTTCGGCCTTCTGGAAATGTCGCGCCAGCGCATCCGCGCATCGGTGCTGGAATCGACCACGCAGGTCTGCCCGCATTGCGCCGGTACCGGCCTCATCCGCTCACAGTCTTCCGTTGCCCTGCATGTCCTGCGCGGCATCGAAGAGTTCCTGCTCAAGGCGACGACGCACGACATCATCGTGCACACAACGCCGGAGACGGCGCTTTACCTGCTCAACCAGAAGCGCGACACGATCGTCGATTATGAAGGCCGCTTCGGCGTGTCCATCGTCATCGATGGCGGCATGCCGGCCCAGCATGGCGGGTCGCAGCACTTCACCATCGAGCGCGGCGAAGCCGTCGAGAACCCGGTGAAGATTGAAAGCCTGCTGTCGCTTTTGCCCGAGATCGAGGAAGAGGACGACTACGTTCCTGAACCCGAGGACGAAGACGAGGAAGAAATCGTCGTCGCCGCCAAGACGGAAAGCGCGCCACAGCAGGCACGCGCCGAGGGTGACGATCAGGGCAACCGCAAGCGCAAGCGTCGCCGCCGTCGCCGCGGCAAGAATGGCCAGAATGGCAACGGCACCCATGCCGATGCCCAGAATGGTGACAACGGTGCCGACCTTGATGACGAGGATGGTGACGAGGGCGAGGATGATGCCGGCGAGAGCAATGGCGAAATCCGCGCAACCGAAGTCGATGGTGACGGCAATGGCGACGACGCTCAGAAGCGCAAGCGCCGCCGTCGCGGCAAGCGTGGTGGCCGCCGCAACCGTCCAGGCGAAGAAGGCTCGATGGAAGCATCCGACGAGAACGACGACAATGGTGACGGCGACGATGCGGACGAGCAGTCCGGTGAGACGGTCGCGGCCGTAGCCGCCGAAAGCGTTGCAGCCGAAGTTGTCGCCGATGCTACGGCAGCCGACAAGCCGAAGCCGCGACGCACCCGCAAGGCAAAGACGGTCGCCGAGCCTGAAGCTGTGGCCGAGGCGGCTCCTGCCCCTGTTGCCGCTGAGCCGGTTGCTCCTGTGGCTGAAACCGTGGTCGAAGAGGCCCCGGCTGCTGTCGTGGAGCCGACGCCTGCACCTGCCGCCGAAGAGGCGAAGCCTGCCCGCGCCAACCGCGAATCCAACGTGGCGTCGTCCGAGCCGGTCGTGACCTCGGTCAAGGCATCGGAAGATGGTGCAGACGCGGCCAAACCCAAGAAGGGCGGCTGGTGGCAGAAGCGCGGTTTCTTCTGAGACCGGCCGCTTCCTGAGTGAATGCAAAAAGGGCCCTCGACGGGGCCCTTTTTCTTTTGTCGGTTGATTTCAGTCTAGGAGGACTACTTCGAAGGCCGCTTCATCACGGCTGTCGCGCCTCCTTGAAAACTTGTCTCATATTCGAGCCGGTATCCGCATTTCGCGGCGACCCTGACCGATGCATGATGCCCAGGATCAAGGATGCAGGCCGTATGGCCATGGGGATTATGTGCGTCGATCCACGCATGGGCTGCCTGCATGACTTCGGTTGCAAGACCGCGTCCTTGGCTTGCCGAAACGATCGCCCATCCGGCTTCCGGCGCGGAGCCGAGCGGTGGATCCATGTCGCGGTGAAAATCGGCAAAGCCTGCTTCTCCGAGATAGAGCCCTGTCTCCCGGTCTTCGATTACCCAGTAGCCGAAGCCGAGGGCGTGCCAATGGCCGATATAGCGAAGGAGCCGCGACCAGGTTTCGTTCGAGGTCGAGGGACGACCCGTGATGTGGCGGACGACGGCATCGTCCTGCCACATGGCCAGCATCGCTTCGAAATCCTCGAGCCGATGGGCGCGTATATGCGTGCGCTCGGTGAGAATATCAGGGGCGCTCACCAGTTGGCTGATCCGTATCGGTGTCATGCCATCCCCTCCCCATTCCATCGATCCGTCGACTTCATAAACTGATTCAGCAGGCTCTCGATCCGATTCAGCAAAGGGCCAGAAGCCATTGATCGCGAATCCATTTCGCTCAATGCCTAACCAATCTTCGGCAGCCACGCCTCCAGCCGATCGGTTGCCTCGATCATCTCTGCCATGGTGCCGGCATAGGACAAGCGCAGCGCAAGATGGCCGTCGATCGGATCGAAGTCCCGACCCGGGGTGACGGCGACGTCGGTCTCGGCGAGCACGCGCCTTGCGAAACTCATGCTGTCGTTGGTGAAGCTGCTCGCATCGACATACGCGTAGAATGCGCCGTCCATCGGCGAGAGCAGCGGCAAGCCGAGTGCCGGTAGGCGCGCCAACAGGAAGTCTCTGTTAGCCTGGCAGGCGGCCTTGTAGTGCTCCAGCTCATCGGTGGCACTCAAGGCGGCGAGCGCCGCGATCTGCGAAAGTTCGGGGGCGGAGATATAGAGGCTCTGGGCGACACACTCGACCGGGCGAACCAGCTCTTGCGGCAAGACCATCCAGCCGATGCGCCAGCCGGTCATACAATAGTATTTGGAGAAGGAGTTGATGATGACGGCATCGTCGCCGATCTCGAGCGCTGTCGCCTCTTCCGCGCCGTAGGTCAGGCCGTGATAGATCTCGTCGGAGATCAGGGTGATCCCATGCCCCTGGCAATAATCGTAGACGGCCTTCAGCTGCGCCTTGGTCGTGACCGTGCCGGTCGGGTTGGCGGGGCTGGCAAGCAGCACGCCCTTGAGCCGCACGCCTGCCTCGGCTTGCGCACGCTCCAGGCTTTCCGGTGTCAGGGTGAAGCCGGTGTCCGGACCGACGGCCACCTCGACGACCTTCAGACCAAGTGCTGCCAGAATGCTGCGATAGGCGGGGTAGCCGGGCCTTGCGATCGCAACGGCATCACCGACGTCGAACAGCGAGAGGAAGGCAAGGTTGAAGCCGGCCGAGGAGCCCGTGGTGACGACGATACGGTTCCAGTCGACGGAGACATTGTGTCGACGGCGGTATTCCTCGGCAAGCGCCTGGCGCAGGTCGGTCAGGCCGACCGCATCCGTGTAGCCGATGCGGCCGCCTTCGAGCGCCCGGCGGGCGGCTTCAAGCGCTGCCTGGGGTGCCGGATGGCCCGGCTGACCGACGGCCATGGAGATGACCGGGCGTCCCTGTTGCCGCCTGCGGGTGGCCTCCGCCAGAATATCCATGGCGTGGAAGGGTTCGACGGCACTGCGCTTGGAAATGGAAATCAATGGAAGGCTCCTCGGTCACATGCCAGACATTTGCCGCAAAGCGCATGGCATCACAATGGAGAGGCTGGACAAGGCAGTGCAAAAAAGCCATTCCGCTTGAAAGCATCAGCCTTTAGGCTCGGCGACAACAGGTGACGAAACCCTGTATCGCGGCGCCTGACGAATGACGACGGCAAGGACGAGGAACAACATGACCTTAAATTTCAAGATGATCGCCAGCGCAAGCGTGGCACTCCTTCCCGCCCTGATGCCGCTTCCCGCCGTGGCTCTCGACGATGCACAGAAGAAGGAATTCGGCGAATTCATCCGCGAGTACCTCATCGAGAACCCCGAAATCATGCTCGAAGTGCAGGATGCCCTGCAGAAGAAGCAGGAAGAGATCCGCTCGCAGCGATCAGCGGAAGCACTTTCGACCAACAAGGACGCGATCTTCAATTCGGCCTATGATCTGGCCATCGGCAATCCTCAAGGCGATGTCACCGTGGTTGAGTTCTTCGACTACAACTGCGGCTATTGCCGTCGTGCCCATGCCGACATGGAAGCCGTCATCGCCGAGGACAAGAATGTCCGCTACGTCCTGAAGGAATTCCCGATCCTCGGCCCCGATAGTGAAGCCGCGCACAAGGTGTCGGACGCCGTGCGCAAGCTGTCGCCTGACAATTACGGCGCCTTCTTCCGCGCCATGATGACCCAGGACGGCCGGGCCTCGGAAGAGAGCGCGATTGCGATTGCCAGCGAACTCGGCATTACCGAAGATGCGATCCGGGCCAAGATGGTGGAAAGCCCGAATGCCGAACAGGTGCAGGAAGCCTACCAGCTGGCGACCAGCCTCGGCATCACCGGCACGCCTTCTTACGTGATCGGCAACGAAACCGTTCCGGGCGCCGTAGGCAAGGACGCGATCGTCGCCAAGGTCGGCAATGTGCGCGCATGCGGCAAGGCCACCTGCTAAGGGGCGGCCCTGCCGAAGCCAAAATCACTCTTTTCCCCTCCCCGCGCCTGCCCGATACCCGGTTTTCCGGGGACGGTTTGGCGCGATCACGGCAAAGGGCTTTCCCTACAGGGGCTCTCGGTCTATAGGAGGCGGTTGAAAGTCGACGGAAGCGTAGATGAGCAAAACCATTTTCGTGCTGAACGGCCCCAATCTCAACATGCTGGGAAAGCGGGAACCGGGGATCTATGGCGGCAAGACGCTCGCCGATATCGAGGCAGACTGCAAGGCCGCCGGCGCCGAGCTCGGGCTGACCATCGACTTCCGCCAGTCCAATCACGAGGGTGACCTCGTGAGCTGGTTGCACGAGGCGGGCGAGAAGTCGGTCGGCGTCGCAATCAATGCCGGGGCCTATACGCACACGTCGATTGCCCTGCATGACGCGATCAAGGCCGTATCTCCGCTTCCGGTGATCGAGGTGCATATTTCCAACGTGCATGCGCGCGAGGAATTCCGCCACAAATCGGTGATAGCGCCCGCGTGCAAGGGCGTGATCTGCGGCTTCGGACCTCATAGCTACATCCTGGCGCTTCAGGCGCTCAAAACCATCACGCAATAACAAGAATACAGGACATCCACCCATGGCTGACAAGAAATCGGGCATCGATCAGGCGCTGATCCGCGATCTCGCAAACATCCTCAACGACACAGATCTCACTGAGATCGAAGTGGAGCAGGACGACCTGCGCATCCGCGTTTCGCGCAACGGCACGCCTGTTCCGATGCAGATGCCGGCCTATAATTATCAGGCGCCCGCCGCTCCGGCTCCGGCCGCCGCCCCTGCTGCAGCTGCTGCACCCGCAGCCCCTGCCGGCCGCGACCTCTCCAACGCCGTGACCGCACCGATGGTTGGCACGGTCTACCTGTCGCCGGCACCCGGCGCACGGCCCTTCGTGGAAGTCGGCTCGACGGTCAAGGAAGGCCAGACGCTGCTGATCATCGAAGCCATGAAGACCATGAACCAGATCCCCTCGCCCAAGTCCGGCAAGGTCGTCGAGATCATCATCGACGATGCAAGCCCGGTCGAATACGGCGAGCCTCTCGTGATCATCGAGTGATCCGATGAGCGGTATCTCGAAGATCCTCATCGCCAACCGAGGCGAAATCGCGCTGCGCGTTCTGCGCGCCTGCAAGGAGCTTGGCATTCAGACGGTGGCGGTTCACTCCACCGCCGATGCCAATGCCATGCATGTGCGGCTTGCCGACGAAAGCGTATGCATCGGCCCGCCGCCGTCGCGTGACAGCTATCTCAACATTCACCAGATCGTGGCTGCCTGCGAGATTACCGGCGCTGACGCCGTGCATCCGGGCTATGGCTTCCTGTCAGAGAACGCCAAATTCGCCGATATTCTTGACGCCCATGGCATTACCTTCATCGGACCGACGGCGGAGCATATCCGCCTGATGGGCGACAAGATCACGGCGAAGAAGACCGCGGTCGAACTCGGCATTCCCGTGGTTCCCGGCTCGGACGGCGAAGTGAAGCCGGAAAACGCGCTCGAAATCGCTCGGCAGATCGGCTTCCCGGTCCTGATCAAGGCAACTGCCGGCGGCGGTGGTCGCGGCATGAAGGTGGCGAAGACCGAGGAAGAGCTGGAAGAGGCCGCTTTCAACGGCCCGTTCCGAAGCCCTCGCCGCCTTCGGCAACGACGCCGTCTACATGGAAAAATATCTCGGCAAGCCGCGCCATATCGAAGTGCAGGTTGTCGGTGACGGTGCCGGCAACGCCATCCATCTCGGTGAACGCGACTGCTCCTTGCAGCGGCGCCACCAGAAGGTCTGGGAAGAGGCAAACTCCCCTGCCCTCAACGTCGAGCAGCGCATGAAGATCGGTCAGATCTGCGCTGACGCCATGAAGAAGATGAAGTACCGGGGCGCCGGTACGATCGAATTCCTCTACGAAAATGGCGAGTTCTATTTCATCGAAATGAACACCCGCCTGCAGGTGGAGCATCCGATCACCGAGGCCATCACCGGCATCGACCTCGTGCATGAGCAGATCCGCGTCGCTTCCGGCGCAGGCCTCTCGGTCACGCAGGATCAGGTGGTGTTTTCGGGCCATGCCATCGAATGCCGCATCAATGCCGAGGACCCGCGCACCTTCGTGCCGTCCCCCGGCACGATCACGCATTTCCATGCACCGGGTGGTCTGGGTGTGCGCGTCGATTCCGGCGTCTATGCCGGCTACAAGATCCCGCCTTACTATGACAGCCTGATCGGCAAGCTCATCGTGCATGGACGCACCCGCGTCGAATGCATGATGCGTCTGCGCCGCGTGCTCGACGAATTCGTCGTCGACGGCATCAAGACGACGCTGCCGCTGTTCCAGGATCTCGTGGCCAATCAGGACATCGCCAATGGCGACTACGACATCCACTGGCTGGAGAAATATCTGGCCGAAACGTCGGCCTGATCACCATGGCTGGGCGACGCAGCAGGGACCGAAGCATTACGCCGGAGCTCCTGCTGCGCGCCTATTCCATCGGCATGTTCCCCATGTCGGAATCGGCCGATGACCCCGAGCTCTTCTGGGTTGAGCCAGATATCCGCGGGATTATCCCGCTCGACGAGTTCCACGTCTCGAAAAGCCTGCAGAAGGCCATCCGCAAAGCCCCCTTCGACATCCGCTTCGACACCGCCTTCGACCAGGTGGTGGCCAAATGCGCCGAAGCGGCCGACGACCGGCCGAGCACCTGGATCAACCAGACCATCCGCGACCTCTACAGCGCACTGCACCGCCTCGGCCATGCCCATAGCGTCGAAGCCTGGGAGGGCGACGAACTCGTCGGCGGCCTCTACGGCGTGACACTCGGGTCTGCCTATTTCGGCGAGAGCATGTTTTCCCGCCGCACCAACGCCTCGAAGATCTGCCTCGTGCATCTGGTGGAGCGATTGCGGGAGCGCAGGTTTACGCTGCTCGACACGCAGTTCACCACGGAGCATCTGAAGACGTTTGGGGCGGTGGATATTCCGAAGGCGGAGTATGGCGTGTTGCTGGATAAGGCGATGGAGAGTGAGACGTTGAGGTTTTAGAGGGTGGTGTCGATGGGGCGCTGCAGCTTACCTTTTGTGCCACCCCATTTTGAACGTCGCGCCGCAGCAATTGCAGATTATCGCTCTTTGCACTATAGTTCACTGAACTAGGGCGCTTGCATGCGTATCTTCGCAACGAAATGGATGGTGCGATTTGCCCGCAAGCAACGGATAGCAGAATTCAGCCTGCGTGAAGCGATTGACCGAGCCGAGTGCGGCTTAGTGGATGCTGACTTGGGAGGTGGCCTCATCAAGCAGCGCGTGGCACGCAGCGGTCAGGGACGCTCTGGCGGCTACCGCATGATCGTTGCCTACAGAGAAGGTGATCGGGCCGTGTTTCTCTATGGCTTCGCCAAGAGCGAGCAGGAGAATATTGATCCGGACGAATTGCTGACATTGCGGGAGATCGGGGCAGCTTGGCTTGCAGCGGATGATGCGATGTTGGCGAAAGCACTGAGTGATGGAACTGTCCAAGAGGTTGATGGATGACCAACAGCAAGCAGGTTAGCCGCTTAACTGAGGCGTTACTCGAAACCGCTGCGGATATGAACAGAAGTGGGATTTTAAGTTCCGAAGCACACGAAAAGATCACTCTTCGGCACCTCGGGCGCAATGAGGAGCCTTTGCACGAGGAAATTTCTCCTGAAGGAATCCGCAAGCTACGGGAGGACGCCCATCTGAGTCAGGCGGTATTTGCCCGCTATCTCAATTTGACCCCGGGCTATGTTTCGCAGCTTGAGCGAGGGACAAAGCGGCCGACCGGTTCAGCCCTGGCGCTTCTGAACATCATTCGCCGCAAAGGGATTCAGGCGATTTCGTAACCGCCTGAGGCCCGCGCACAACTGACTTGCAGTGGGCAGCGACGCGTTGCGACCTGAGTGAAGACCAAAATTTCGACGCTTGGCTTGTCAGGACCTAGTTTTTAGCGGCTAACGCAAGCCGTGTCGGCGAATTATCAGTTGCCGTTTCCCAATTTCCTCTTGAGCCGGACCCAAGGTCATAGCCTACAACCGTCCCATCCGATGACGGAGGCGACATGACCGACCACAGAACAAACGCCATCTGGCTGACGGCAGCGCAATGCGCCAAGCGCACGGGGCTGACCGTGCGGGCGCTCAGGATCTATGAGGCGGCGGGGCTTCTCGCCCCACGCCGCACGGGAAAGAACTGGCGGCTTTGTGGGGCGCAGGATCTTGCACGCCTCACTGAAATCCTGACGCTGAAGCGGCTCGGGCTGACGCTGGAGCAGATCAGTAGGCTGCTGGCCGGGCAAGCAACCGATCTTGAGCGTGTCCTGTCCGTCCAGGCCAGTGCGCTTAGGGAACAGATCGTGCGCGTCCAGCAGAGCCTCACCCTCATCGATAACATGCAAACGAAGATGGCAACCGGGGAGATCCTGTCCACGGACGACCTGCTCGCACTCGCAAAAGATCATTCGATGACCGAAACAACCTCCGAAACCATCGCCTGGCGGCGTTATGAACAGATGCGGCCTCGCACGGAGCAGGCGATCGACGGTAGGCTCTATGCTGACTACGCGGGGCATTATCGGCTCGACACTGTCGTCTTCACCATTCGCCACGAGGATCAGAGGCTCTTTGCCCGTGTCACCGGACAGGTCGAACTCGAGCTTTTTGCCGAAGAGGTCGACCGGTTTTTCTACAAGGTGGTGCCGGCACAGATCAGCTTCATGCGGAATGCGGAGGGGATGGTCACGGCCTTGACGCTGCATCAGAACGGACACGAAGAGACCGCCCAGCGGGTGGAGACTGGCGAGGCCGCAACGTTGGAGGCGACACTGGCCGAGAGGATCATGGAGAAGCGTCCGGTTGAGAACAGCCGGCTTCTTTTACAAGAGCTCGTGCACCAACATCAGAAGGGGGAACCCGATTATGCCAAGATGACGCCGCCGCTTGCCGCGATCGCGCGGGAACAGGCCGAGATCGTCCGGGGCGAGCTGCAGCGGCTTGGAGCGTTGAAAGATATCACGTTCAAGGGTGTGACGGATGACGGCTGGGACGTCTACGATGTGAGCTTTGAGAAGGGATGCCAGGAATGGAGCTTTTCGCTGGCGACAGACGGGCGATTCGATGGAATAATCTTCCGTCGGGTAATGTGACGCCTGTCTTCTACCCTCTCACCTTCCGCCGCCTCGGCCGCTTCAACATCCCTCTAAACAGCCCCCGCTTCTCGATCGGCTCGAACACTGCGTCCGAACCCTCCGGGTCGAGGATTTCGTGGTCGGCGAGCCATTCTTCCAGATCTGAAATCGCCGGTGTCTCGTAGGGCTTCAGCGTTTCGCCCCCTGCAGCCTCGTTTTCTGCCCTCAGCGTCTCGATGGCTGAAATCAGCGAGCCGCCCTCGCGGATGGCCCGGTCGATGGCGTCGGGTGTTACGCCTAAGTGCTCGGCCAGCAGGTCGTTGCGGAAGCTTGTGATCTTCGCCGAAAGGTCTTCCGATCCGCCCGCCTCAAGCGCCACATCGCATTCCTGGTCGAAGCGCATCGAGCGGTTGTTGATGTTGGACGAGCCGACGCGGAGATACTGGTCGTCGACGATCATCAGCTTGGCATGGACATAGATCGGCTGGCCCTTGGCGGTGACCGGGTGATAGATCTTGAAGCGTCCGTAGTCGTCGTGGCGGTGGAGTGATTCGGCGAGCCGGGCGCGGGCCGTGTCCATGGCGATCGTGCCCAGCCAGTTGTCCGAGATCACAGGGTTGATGAGCACGAATTCCGGGCCGTCCGGTTCGGCAAGCCGTCGCGCGATGGCCTGGGCGATGGCGCGCGAGGCAAAATACTGGCTTTCGGCATAAACGGTGTGACGTGCCGCGTTGATCATGTCGAGATAGAGCTGCTCGATCTCGGTGACGGCGGTTTCGTTCTGATAGGCAGGACTCGTGCGGGCGATGGCGAGATTGACGCTGCCGAAAGAGAAGTTCGGCGCAACCTCCGCTTGAGCCGGCTCGGACGTCACCGGGGCCACGTCCTGTCCGCCGGCACGCGTCCAGCGATGGCGGCAGAGTTCGCCGAGCGCCTGTGCGGCAGGACCGGTGAAACGGCTCGAGATGTCGTGCCATGGGCCGTAGGGCTTGCCATTGGGGCGGCGCCTGTCGGAGTTTTCGTCGAGATGCTCGCGCGTGTCCCAGCGGTCGAGGGTCACGTCAATGCCGCCGCAATAGGCGATAGCATCGTCGATCACTAGCATCTTCTGATGATGCGAACTGCCCATCGGATGTTTGCCGTCCAGACGAACGGTGATCTGCCGATTCCATTTCCAGCGGAAGAGATAGGGAAGGTTTGACAGCCTCGCCCAACTGGCCAGCGGAGCCGGGCTCCACAAGAGGATCTTGATTTCGAGGCCCGGCGTGCGGCGGGCCAGCCAGAGAAGAAAATCCCCGACCTTAGGCGGGGCGCCATCATCGATCCCGGGATGGCCAAGGGTGATTGCGGCATCGAAGTCCCAGCCGACAAAGTAGATCACCCGCTTCGCCGCCATCATCGAGGCACGGATCGAGGCGAAATAGTCATTGGCATCGATCAGGATCGAGAAGTCGTCAGCTTTCTCGATACGCCAGCTGTTCCGGGAAGGCGAAAAAAGGGTGGGAGGCGCCATCATTTACTCCAGACACGGGGTCGCAACACTCGGCTAGCGTAACCGGCGCGTCAGGTCCAGCCTTAAGGGTAGTGGCCGCGGTCCGGCTTGCAAGCGGCAGGGGTGAAGAATGCCCGGTGCATTTCGCACTCAATATGGGGCCTCACCCGATTGTGTGCCACGCGCAGGCTGTTGTTCCTTGTCCGGCGCAACCATTCGCCGGCCCAGTCGTTCCCCCCTCGAAACTCATTCCAAGGGAGCGGATAATGGCGAAGGATGATGCGACGGTAACGTATGATGGCCCGGCAGGTGGCTGGGGATCGCTTCGGGGAATTGCCCGGATCGCCGGCGACGAAGGCATCAGCGCCGGAGCGATCGCGACACTTCTGGAGCAGAACAAGCCGGGTGGCTTTGCCTGCGTATCCTGCGCCTGGACGAAGCCCGCCGATCACCACCCCGTCGAATTCTGCGAAAACGGTGCCAAGGCAACACTCTGGGAGCTCACTAGCAGAGCAGCGACACCTGACGTCTTTGCCCGGCACAGCGTGACCGAACTCAAGTCTTTCAGCGATTACGATCTGGAGCAGCTGGGGCGGTTGACCCATCCGATGCGCTACGACCGGGCGAGCGACTATTACGTGCCCTGCTCCTGGGATGAGGCATTTGCCGAGATCGGGCGAGAATTGAAGGCCATGGATCCGAAGAATACTGTCTTCTACACCTCCGGGCGCGCCAGCCTAGAAACCTCCTATTGCTGGGCGCTGTTTGCCCGCGCCTATGGCCACAACAATCTGCCCGACAGCTCCAACATGTGTCACGAGACGACGTCGGTGACGTTGAAAAAGGTGATCGGTTCGCCGGTCGGGACCGTCGTGCTCGACGATTTCAAGCATTGCGATGCGATCTTCTTCTTTGGTCAGAATACCGGCTCGAACAGTCCGCGTTTCCTGCACGTGCTGCAGGCGGCGGTCCGGCGCGGCTGTCGAATCGTGACGTTCAATCCCGTGCGCGAGCGGGGGCTGGAGAAAATGATCAATCCGCAGGAGCCGACGGCAATGGTGACGGGCAGCGAGACGGCGCTGTCCTGTCAGTATCACCAGGTGAAACCGGGCGGCGACATTGCCGTGCTGCTGGGGCTCTGCAAGCATGTGCTCGCCTCCGATGATGTTGCGCAAGCCGACAACCGTCAGGTCATCGACCGCACCTTCATCGCCGAGCATACCGTTGGCTTCGAAGAGTTCGAGGCACGGCTGAGGGCGCTCGACTGGGCCGAGATCGAGGAAGTCTCCGGGCTCACGCGTGCAGCGATCGAGGCTGCGGGGACCGTCTATGTCGAAGCCGAAAACACCATCGGCATCTATGGCATGGGGCTCACCCAGCATGTGCATGGCTTCGAGAACATTTCGACCTACGTCAACCTGCTCTTGATGAAGGGCAATATCGGCCGCAAGGGTGCCGGCATTTCACCGGTGCGTGGCCATTCGAACGTTCAGGGGCAGCGCACCGTCGGCATTGCCGAGAAGCCGGAGCTCGTGCCGCTCGACCGACTGGCCGAGATGTTCGACTTCTCGCCGCCGCGCGAGAAGGGCATGAACACGGTGGAGGCCTGCGAAGCCATTCTCAAGGGAGAGGTCTCGGCCTTCATCGCGCTCGGCGGCAATTTCCTGCGCGCGATCCCCGAACAGAAGGCGATGGAAGAGGCCTGGCCTCGGCAGCGGCTCACGGTGCAGATCGCCACCAAGCTCAATCGCGGCCATTTGTTCAACGGCGAGATCGCCTATCTCCTGCCCTGTCTCGGGCGCAGCGAAATGGATCCGTTGACCGGCCATCCCCAGGTGGTGTCGATGGAGGACAGCCTGAGCTGCGTTCACGGCTCCGTCGGCAAACGCACGCCAGCGAGCGAACACCTGAAATCCGAGATCGAGATCGTCAGCCGGCTCGCCGAGGCGACCCTGCCGCAGAACCCGAAGATGCTTTCGGGCCACTGGGCGCGCGATACGGCCTCCGTCCGCGATCTGATCGAAAAGACCTACCCGGAGGAATTCCGCGATTTCAACGCCCGGATCTTTACGCCCGGCGGCTTCTATCGCGGCAACTCGGCTCGCGACCGGGAGTGGAAGACGGAGAGCGGCAAGGCAAAATTCGTCACGCCCGAGATGCTCTCGGCGACTGGCTTTCAGCCGTCGCCGGGCCGAATGAGCCTGGTGACCTTGCGCAGCAACGACCAGTTCAACACCACGGTCTACGGCTATAGCGACCGCCTGCGCGGCATCGAGGGCAAGCGCGACGTTCTGCTGATCAGCCCCGCTGAGATCGAGCGGCATGGGCTTACCGTCGGCGAGCGGGTGACGCTGGTGAGCGATGCCGAGGACGGGGTCGACCGTCGCGTCGGCGGGCTCGAGGTCCTGCCCTTCGACCTGCCGGATGGCTGCGTCGGCGGCTACTATCCCGAGCTCAACCCTCTAGTGCCGCTCGCGCACCACGACCGCGCCTCGAAAACCCCGGCCTACAAGTCTGTCCCGGTGCGGATCGAGCTGGGCAGCTGAGGTCGTTCCGTCAGGCTTTTTCCCAGACTTCTGAGCCGTTGGAACAATCGGCATGGAACAATGTTGCACGACGCGTGTTGCCCTCGCAGGGCAGCGGCGAAGCGAAGGGTGCGCGTGCGTGGGGCAATGACCGACTTTGACGGCGAATCGGGACTGACATCATGAACCTCGATATATATTGCGGCCCGGCGCCAACACCGGAGATGCTCTGGCGCGACTGGAATTTCGACCCGCCGCTGGTTGCGGCAATCGGCGCCGTTTTCGTGCTGCTGATGACCACGGCCAGCAACCCGCGGCAACGGATGGCAGCTGGCGCCGCACTTCTCGTCATGCTGCTCGCCTTTGTCTCTCCACTCTGTGCGCTCGCTTCCGCGCTGTTTTCGGCCCGTGTGCTGCATCACATCCTGCTCGTCACGTTTCTGGCCCCGCTCATCGTCCTTTCTATCCCGCCCAAGGCGCGAGAGCGCCAGCCACTGCCGGCGCAGCTCTCCTTCCTCGTACACACGATCCTGATGTGGGCCTGGCATGCCCCGGAGCCCTATCTCTTCGCCCTCTCCTCGCCTACGGCTTACTGGCTGATGGAACTGACGCTGATCGGGTCGGCGGTCTGGCTGTGGTATGACATCCTGTCGCCTCGGCGGACGGTCGGGCCTTCGGTGGCACTCCTGCTCGGCACGACGATCCAGATGGGCATGCTGGGGGCTCTGCTGACCTTCTCCCGCGAGCCGCTGTTTGCCGCCCATATGGACACGACGCATCCCTTCGGCCTCTCACCGCTCGCCGACCAGCAGCTTTCAGGCCTTCTGATGTGGGTGCCGGCGGCCCTGCCCTATCTCTTCGCCGCTCTTCTCAAGCTGCGCAGCCTCTTTGCCGGGCGCAGCTTCGACAGCGAGGCACCGCGCTGATGATTGCCATACTGAAATTCGTCCATATCGCCGCCATCGCCATCTGGACTGCGGGGCTCATCAGCCTGCCGAGCCTTTACGTGCAGCGGGCGCATGTCGAGAACGACGACGCGCTCTACCGCATGCAGCGGATGACACGCTTTGCCTTCGTCGTGCTGATCTCGCCGGCGGCCTTCATCGCGGTCGCGAGCGGGATTGCATTGAGTTTCATGCGGGAAGTCTTTGCGCCCTGGTTTTCGTGGAAGCTCACCTTTGTCGGCGTGCTGGCCGTTTTTCATGTGTTCTCCGGGCTTGTGGTCATCCGGCTGTTCAAGGAAGGCGAAGTCTATCCGGCCTGGCGCTTTGTCTTGGCGACAGCGAGCTGCTGCGCCGTGGTACTGGCGATCCTCATCCTCGTGCTCGCCAAGGAAGCGCCCCAGTTCACCCTGCCGGCCGTCATGTCCGAACCGGGTGGCCTGAAGCGCCTTCTCGAGCCTTTCAATCCTTGGGCGACACCATGAGGCCGATTCCGTGATCAAAGATCAGCTTGCCACCGTGCCAGCCAGCAACTCCGGTCAGAACGGCCGCCAGAGCCGAAAGCAGCATGCCATGCGGCAGAACGACATTGGGATCGATGAGCCGCAAGCCCCAGTTGGCGCCGGCAACCGAGATCAGGGTAATCGCCGCGATCGCATGGGCCCAGCTTGCGGCACGGGCGCGGATGCCTGGCACAAGCAAGAGCTCGGCCGTTCCGACGAGCCCGGCCGCCACACCGGCGAGGAAGGCCGTGCCGGAGGTCCACAGGCCGACGCGCAGCCAGAAGGGATCGGCGCTGAACCAGTAGAAGATGTCGACGGCAAGCGTGCCGAAGACCAGGGCGATCGGAAAATGCACGCTCATGGCATGCAGCGGATGGCCGGCAACCGCGACGGCGGACGTCTTGTCTTTTTCCTCAAGCTGCTCAATGACGGGGTTCGGTTCTTCGGTCTCAGACATATTGGCCATAGGAGCCCTCCTTTTGCGGGGGAAAGCCCGATGCGGGCTGGAATGTTCCACCGCATCACTTCGCTTGGCGCGGTCGCCCTTACACTGACTGCCTGTTCAGGCGATCTGTCAACGCTGGACCCAGCCGGCCCCTATGCCGGAGCAATCGCCAATCTCTGGTGGATCATGCTCATCGGCTCCGGTCTCATTCTGGGGCTCGTGCTCGTCCTACTTGCCCTCGTCTTCTTCAAACCGGGGTTCGGTCGCAGCCTTTCGCCCAAGGGCTGGATGATCGCCGGCGGGTTGTTTCTGCCTGTTCCCGTGCTGATCGCGTTGATGACCTATGGCATGGCGCAGGGGGAATATCTGATCGGAGCCTGGCAGAACGAGCCGGTGGTCGCCCGTGTCGAGGCACATGGGGCCATGTGGCATTGGGGTTTCCGCTATCCGGATCTCGGGGACGACGTGGCGACGGACGGGACCTTGCATATTCCGGCCGGCGGCGTGGTCGAGGTGCGGGTGACCAGTGCCGACGTGGTCCATAGCTTTTGGATCCCGAGGCTCGCCGGCAAGATCGATGCCGTGCCTGGCCATGAGACGGTCGTACGCATCAAGGCCGATGTGCCGGGCCGCTATGGCGGCATCTGTGCCGAATATTGCGGCACCGGCCATGCCGGCATGCGCTTCACCGTCGAAGCCCATCCGCCCGAAACCTATCGCCAACGTCTGACCGCACTTTCCGCAGGAGTGTCCGCACCATGAACGACGCCAGACCCGAGACGGGCTATCAGACACCGGAAACGGCGATCCGGCTGCATCATGAGCTCGACGCCGTCTGGGGCTCAGGCCGTGGACTGGAGCGGCTGTCGGCGGTCAACCACACCGTTGTCGGCAAGCGCTTCATGGTGACGGCACTCGTGTTCTTCGCGATCGGCGGCGTGCTGGCCATGCTGATCCGGGCACAGCTTGCCTCGACCAACAGCGCCTTCCTCGATGCTGCCCAATATGCCCAGGTCTTCACGATGCATGGCGTCATCATGATGTTCCTGTTTGCCATCCCCTTCTTCGAGGGCCTGGCGATCTATCTCCTGCCGAAGATGCTCGGCGCCCGCGATCTCGCCTTCCCGCGCATGTCTGCCTATGGCTACTGGTGTTATCTGTTTGGCGGTTCCTTCCTGGTGGCGGCCCTCGTCTTCGGTATTGCTCCCGATGGCGGCTGGTTCATGTATACGCCGCTCTCCTCCCGCCCCTATTCGCCCGGCATCAATGCCGATGTCTGGCTGCTCGGCATCACCTTTGTCGAGATCTCGGCGCTGTCAGCGGCGATCGAGATCATGGTGACGATCCTCAAGCTGCGTTCACCGGGCATGTCGCTCACCCGCATGCCGATCTTCGCCTGGTACATGATGGTGGTGGCGGCGATGATGATCATCGGCTTCCCGCCGCTGATCCTTGGCTCCATCTTGCTGGAGGTGGAGCGCGCTTTCGACCTGCCCTTCTTCGATCCGACCCGTGGTGGCGATCCGCTGCTCTGGCAGCACCTGTTCTGGCTGTTCGGGCATCCAGAGGTCTACATCATTTTCCTGCCTGCCGCCGGCGCGCTGTCGACCATCATTCCGGTCCTGTGTCGTACGCGTCTGGAAGGTTACGGTCTGATCGTCGCCGCCATCGTCGCCATGGCCTTTTTCTCCTTTGGGCTGTGGGTCCACCACATGTATACGGTGGGCATTCCGCATGTGGCGCTCTCCTTCTTCTCGGCGGCGAGCGCGCTTGTCGCCATCCCCACCGGCATCCAGATCTTCGCCTGGCTCGCGACCATGGCGCATGGCAGGCCCCGCTATTCCATCCCCATGCTGCATGTCTTCGGATTCTTCTTCGTGTTCGTAGCCGGCGGACTGACCGGCGTGATGCTGGCCATGGTGCCCTTCGACTGGCAGGCGCATGACACACACTTCGTCGTGGCGCATCTGCACTACGTGCTGGTCGGCGGCTTCGTCTTTCCGATGATGGCAGCGGCCTATTACTGGCTGCCGCACATCACCGGGCGCCAGCCCGTGCAGCACCTGTCGAAGCCCGCCTTCTGGCTGGTCTTCATCGGCTTCAACGTCACCTTTTTCATCATGCATTTGACGGGCCTGCGTGGCATGCCGCGTCGGGTCTTCGAATACCCACAGGCAGCCGGCTGGGAGGTCTTGAACTTCATCTCCTCGGTCGGCAGCTTCGTGATGACGATCGGTTTTGCGCTGGTGGCCCTCGACCTGATCATGCTCATTCGTCATGGCCGGCCCTTCCGTCGTGATCCCTGGGAAGCCGGTACGCTGGAATGGGCGACGCCCACACCGCCGCCCTCCTATAATTTCGGTTCGCTGCCACATATCGAGACCCGCGCGGATGCGCTGGTGCCGCGCCAACTCGGCCCGGAGCTCGCAGCGGGCCGTGGCTATCTCGGCTTCATGCGCAATGGCTGGATGGAAACGCTGGCAGTCGACATGGTGAGCGGCCGCCTCGACCATGTGGTCGTACTTCCCCGGCCAACCTATCTGCCTCTCTGGACGGCAATGGCCACGGCGGCGTTCTTCGCCAGTCTGCTCGCCAAGATTTACTGGTTCACACCAGTCGCCTTTGTGGCGGTCGTCGTCCTGTTCTTCCTCTGGACGCCGGCGACGGGGTTGAAGCAGGATGTCGGCCTGCTGGAGGTTGGGCGCGGCGAACGGGCATTGCACCACCAGGAAGTTGCGCAGCCGCCCTCCTGGTGGGCTGTGGTCTTTGCACTGGCCGCCAATGCAACGCTTTATACCTCGCTGGTGTTCGGTGCCTTCTTCCTCTGGCTTTCCGCCCCCAACTGGCCGCCGCCGGATCTCGACTTTACCTTTGTCCTGCCGTCGCTAGTCGGTGCTGGCGCGCTCGTCACGGCTACAATTGCCGGACGCTTCGCCGATGGTCAGGCCGGACGGACGGTTTCGAGCCTGGCGGTAACGCTTGCGGCGCATATCATCAGCGTCGGCGCGGTCGCGGTGCTGCTGATGTCCATCCCGGCGCCGACGGGGCATGCGGCCTCGGCGGCGGCTTTCGCGGTCGCCGTCTACGTCGGGCTGCATGCGGCGATCGGCGCGGTGCTGGCGATCTACGGGCTATGGCGCTGGAACAGCGGGTATATAGGGCCGTCACGCGTGCTCGATCTGCGCATCGGGCAGTTGTGGCACGACTACACGGCCGTTGCCGGCCTGATCGGCCTCGCTTTCCCCTTCGTGCTACAGAGCCTGACCGGGATCGGAGGGCGATGAGATGAAGGTGTCCCCGTTCATCCTGCTGCTGACAGGCTTCGTGATCTGGTCAGGTGCCTTCCTGCTTCTCTATGGGGTGCAGGCGACCGGATGCCATCTCGGCTGGCATCAGATCGATGTCGGCCCGGTCTCGGCGCTGCGGCTGTTGCTCGCGGTGATGCTCGTCCTGGTGCTGGCGCTGATCGGTGGGCTGCACTGGTTTGCGACCAGGGCACTCACCGAGCCACAAACCGATGAGGTGCGGCTGCTGCACAAGATCGCCGGAATGCTGCAGGCGGCTGCCCTTGTGGCGACAGTGATCACCTATGGCGGGGTAATGTGGCTAACCTTGTGCTAAAGCCACGCCTCAGCCGAGCTAGCCGTCACGATCTTGCTCTGTTCCCTCATCGCTTCAGACGCCCACTTTGCCGTTGCCGGTGGCCGCGGCAATCCTGCGCAGTCATAGAGCGGCCGCTGGCTGGTTCAGGGTTGCCCTGATCCCGCTTATTGCGGGATAGGCGCTCTCATCGTGCAGACAAGGCCGGTCGGGTGGTATTCAACGCTGACCTGTCCGCTGAAATCGGCGGCGAAGATGCGCGAAATGAGCTTCGAGCCAAAGCCTTGCGCTCTGGGCTCTTGCACATGAGGCCCAAGGCTTTCCTGCCAGAAGAATTGGAAACCTTCATCCGGATTTTCCGCCTTGCGATCGACCTGCCAACGAATGTCGACCTTGCCATCGCCATTCGAGAGAGCCCCGTATTTCGTCGCATTGGTGGCAAGCTCGTGGATGATCAGTGCCACCGTCAGGGCATGGTTGGCGGTCAGATCGAGATCGTGGCCGGAAATCGAGACACGCTGCTCGTTCTGCACATGCGGACGCAGCGCATTCCCCACCACGGCGCGGATCGGCGCATTTTGCAGCGCCTTCTTCGAAATCATGTCATTGGCTTCGGCCAGAGCCTGCAATCGACCCGTAAAGGCATCGCGGCGATCACGGATGTCGTCGCCCTTCAGCGTTTGGCGCGCGATTGCGGTGACGATAGCGAGCGTGTTCTTGATGCGGTGTTGCAGTTCACCGTTCAAAAGCTCCAACCGTTGCCGGGCGTCGGTGACGTCCGAGATGTCCTTGGATATCGACAGGATGTGGGAGGGGCTGCCGTCGGCCTTGAATATCGGTGCCACCTGAACTTCCCAGAAGCGGCTGTTGCCCTTGACGGTGTTCGCTTCGCCGAAGAAGCGGGACGGTTTGCCCGCAATCGCCGCCTCTATGGCCTGTCTTGCGGCGGTGTTGCCATCGCCACTCCAGAAATCCGGCCAGGGGCAGCCCTTGAGCGGCGCGAAATCGTCAACTTCCATGACCCGCTTGCCGCCTTCGCTCATGAATTGCAGGCGGCCCTCGAGGTCGAGCACCTTGATGCAATCACCGGAGCCACTCAGGACCGCAGCCAGAAAGGCGTCATTGCCGACCAGCAGCGGATCCGCCGCCCTCAGTTCGCCTACCATGCTGTCAACGGCAGAAACCGTGGTCTTGGACTGAATCACAGGGTCAGTCATCTGATATATCGGTCCAATTCGAAAAGAAAATATCCTGCGGAATCCTTGCTATCAAAAACGACAGGTGGCAACCCGGAAACGTCATGCTGGGGCCCGTGAGGGCTCTGTCAGTTCACCGTCAGATCGGCTGTCTCGCCGAAGGCGATGATCAGCCTGGGACTGGTCATATCGCCGCTCTCCTCGTCGACCTGGATGGAATAGGCGGCGACGCCGAGGTGTCGGGCGGACATGGCGGCGGCGATCTTTTCAGCCGAGGCGACGCTGGAGGCCTGCCGCATTTCGCCGGGCACGATGTTGCCTCGGTTCTTCTTGAACGGCAGGACAATGAATTTTTCGGCGAGCGACATAAGGGAACTCCTGTTTGTTCTCTTATTGTTCTCACAAGCCAGGATGTCAATTATCTTGAACGGCTTTTCAATCGTGATGCGCGGATTGCACTGCGGCACCACCGCAACGAGGGACTGCAAGCCGCGAGGTCCCTTCCCGGATAGAGCGAGCAGGCATGCCTTGGAAGAGCGTCAGAAGAGGCCGACGCCCGGGGGCGGTGTCACCTGGGTCGGTGGCGGCAGCGGCTGCCCGTCTGGAATGAGGTCATCCTGCTGCAGACCGTCCTGCTCCGGCAGCGCGCCTCCGAAGGTCTCGTTGGGGACTTCCACCGGTGCGTCGAGCGGCGGAACGACGGTCTGATTGGGATCAACGTCTGGCACCGTGCCCTGAGACGGATCCGTGACTGCGCCACCCGGCTGAGCGGAGACTGCTGCGGGTGCCGGCGTTGCGGCGTCTGCGGGCTTGGCCGGTTCCGGTGCGACCTTGGCGACAGCCTCAACACCCGGTGGTGGCGGAACCTCGGACTCGACCTTGCAGCCTGTCAGCCAGACGTCGTAAATCGGGTGCTCGACGGCATTCAGCGCCGGGCTGTCGGCGAACATCCAGCCGGAAAAGATGCGGCGGATCTTGCGGTCCAGCGTGATTTCGTCGACCTCGATGAAGGCGTCGATCTTCTGCGCTTCGGTCTCGTCACGCGAATAGCAGACCTTCGGCGTCACCTGCAGGGCGCCGAACTGGACCGTTTCGTTGACATAGACGTCGAAGGTGGTGATGCGGCCGGTGATCTTGTCGATGCCGGCGAATTCGGCGACGGGATTTTCGAGGCGAGCGGCATCGGCTTTGCCGGCCAGACCAAGCGAAGCGGCGGCGGCGAACCCGACTACCGGAATGGCCCATGCCCATGCACTCAACTTCATCATCCCGCTCGCTTTCATCGATCCTCTTGCCCGTCTCGACCGGATGCCAGATACAAGAAGGGCCTCACGATAGAGGCCCTAATGCCGGATTATGGCCAAATCGGGTATCAGCTACCCGGCGTCCAGGCATCGTAGTCGCCGGTGACGCGCGGACGCTCGCCCGTGGCGGAGATCGAGCCCTGCGGGCGATAGGCGGCAGCCGTGCCGGTCTGGTTCGGGCGATGCGCCTTTTCCCATTCACGCGGCTTGTAGTCTTCCTTCGACGGCGGCGTGTCGGTGCGGTAATGCATCCAGCCATGCCACCCGGCAGAAATCTTCGAGGCTTCGGCGTAACCGTTGTAGATTACCCAACGCTTCGGCTGGCCCCAGCTCGTCATCGGGCCTTCGTAATAGACATTGCCGAACTCGTCTTCGCCGACGCGCTTGCCATGACGCCAGGTAAAGAAGCGGGTCCCCATGGTCTGACCGTTCCACCAGGTGAAGATCTGCAAGAGAAGCTGCTTCATGTCTTATCCTTGGGCAATTACCGCAGGCCGCAGGACGGCCTTGTCGATCCTTCGTCGCTTATGCCGCCTCACTCTCGGCTTGTCCAGTGATTCCCCGTCGCACCCCGTCATTTCAGCTTCAACTTGAAGCCGATATGGGAGGGCGTGAAGCCGAGCCGCTCATAGAAGCGATGGGCATCCTTGCGCACGGCATTCGACGTCAGCTGAACGAGGCGCATGCCGTCCTTGCGGGATTTCTCGATGGCGAAACCGATCATGGCGGCACCAATGCCCCTGCCCCGCATGTCGGCGCGGGTCTGAACCGCTTCGATGATCAGCGAGGAAGAGCCGCGCGCCGTCATGGTCGTGGTGACCATCGTCTGGAAGGTGCCGACCACTTCGCCCTCAAGCTCGGCGACATAGAGCGTCTCGTTTGGCGAGACGGCGATCTTTTGGAATGCAGCGCGATAACAGGGCAAGGCCTCAGCATCGGTCGTGTCGCCATGGCCGCCTAAGGGGTCATCGGCGGAGAGGGAGACGATCGCCTCCAGATCATTCTCGGTGGCTTCCCGGATCCGTGTCGAATGCGCTTGCATGCTGCCCCCGCTGTTGCGCTAGTCTTGCCCTCCATAGCGATCCCGGGGGACTTCTTGATGACAGGCATGCGACGATTTCTAACAATTCTGTGCGTAACGCTTTCGACTGTGGCCGCTCAAGCTCAGGATGGCGGACGAAAGGCAATCGCCTATGTGCAGGCACCAGAGATGAGCTCGGGGCTCTGCGCGGCGAAGGATGCGGCCAGCGCCATCGACTGCGCCGTCAAACAGTGCATCGAGGGCGGCGGGACGGTAGAGGCCTGCGAGGTGAATGCCGTCTGCTATCCGGCCAACTGGAGCGTCGATATCTTCATGATGGCGGATGGCGGGCCACACTGGCACCAGTTTTCCTGCGGCTGGCAGTCGAAGGAATTGGCATTGAAGGCGGCCGAGCTTGCCTGCAGCAATGCACAGGGGAGCGGATTGATCGAGTGCACAGCCGTGCAGCTGATCGACGAGGACGGCACGGTGACCGAACCGCCGTTCAACTGACGCTTGCGCCAGCAACAAAAAAGCCGCTCACTTGAGCGGCTTTTCCATGATCACAGCTTCGATCCCGCTACCGGGACCGCCGCAATTCTTCGTCCTGTCGACCTCGACGAAATCATGCGCCTCATAGAAGGCAATGGCGCCGATATTCTGCGGTTCGACTTCCAGCCGCAGGATCTCGGCATCAGGGAAACAGGTCTCGATCTCAGCGAAGAGATCGCGGCCGATGCCTTGGCGCTGATGGTCCGGGTGGACATAGAGCTGATGCAGGATCGCTGTCTTGGTCAGCTTCTCGGAGATGGCTGCAAAAGCCATCCCTCCGATCCGCTTGCCGTCGTCGGCGACGAGATATTCGCCGCCTTTGACGTGAATACGCCGTTTGATCTCGGCCGGCGAATGCCAGGCGGCAATCAGCTCGGCAACCTTGGCCGGCCCGTAGAACCGGTCATAGGTCGCATGGAAACTCTGCGTCAGCAGGGCGCGGAGCGGTTCGACATCCCGATCGTTGGCCGTACGGACGAAGAACACCGGTGCTTACTCCTCTGGCAGGCCAAGCTTGGCCTTGACCAGTGCCTGAACGGCCTGGGGATTGGCCTTGCCGCCGGTTGCCTTCATCACCTGGCCGACAAACCAGCCGGCGAGCGTCGGCTTGGCCAGTACCTTGGCGACCTGGTCCGGGTTGGCGGCGATGATCTCGTCGACAGCCTTTTCGATGGCGCCGGTGTCGGTCACTTGCTTCATGCCGCGCGCTTCGACGATTTCGGCGGGGTCGCCGCCTTCGTTCCAGACGATCTCGAAGAGGTCTTTGGCGATCTTGCCGGAGATGGTTTCGGCTTTGATCAGGTCGATGATGCCGCCGAGCTGGGCGGGCGAAACCGGAGTCTCTTCAATGCCTTTGCCGGCTTTGTTCAAGGCGCCCAGCAAGTCGTTGATGACCCAGTTCGCGGCCGTCTTGCCGTCGCGGCCTTCGGCCACGGCTTCGAAATAGTCGGCAATCGACTTTTCCGAAACCAGCACGGAGGCGTCGTAGACGGAGAGGCCGAGTTCCGACACGAAACGGGCCTTCTTGTCATCGGGCAGTTCCGGCAGGTCCTTCTTCAGGTTCTCGATGTAAGCATCGTCGAATTCGAGCGGCAGCAAGTCCGGGTCGGGGAAGTAGCGATAATCATGCGCGTCTTCCTTGGAGCGCATGGAGCGCGTCTCGCCCTTGCCCGGATCGAAAAGACGGGTTTCCTGGTCGATCGTCCCGCCATCCTCAATGATCGCGATCTGGCGACGGGCTTCGTATTCGATGGCCTGTCCGATGAAGCGAATCGAGTTGACGTTCTTGATTTCACAGCGCGTGCCGAATTCGCCGCCGGGCTTGCGCACGGAGACGTTTACGTCTGCGCGCATCGAACCTTCATCCATGTTGCCGTCGCAGGTGCCGAGGTAACGCACGATTGAGCGCAGTTTGGTCATGTAGGCCTTGGCTTCATCGGATGAGCGCATGTCGGGCTTCGACACGATTTCCATGAGCGCGACGCCCGAGCGGTTGAGGTCGACATAGGACATTGTCGGATGCTGGTCATGCATCGACTTGCCGGCGTCCTGTTCCAGGTGCAGGCGCTCGATGCCGATCTCGATGTCCTCGAAATTGCCCTGACGATCGGGGCCGAGCGAGATGATGATCTTGCCCTCGCCGACGATCGGGTCCTTGAACTGCGAGATCTGATAGCCCTGCGGCAGGTCGGGATAGAAATAGTTCTTGCGGTCGAAGATCGAGCGCTTATTGATTTGAGCCTTCAGGCCGAGACCTGTACGCACGGCCTGGGCCACGCATTCCTCGTTGATCACGGGCAGCATGCCGGGCATGGCGGCATCGACGAGCGAAACGTTGGAATTCGGCGCATTGCCGAAGACCGTCGAGGCGCCGGAGAACAGCTTGGAATTCGACAGCACCTGGGCATGGACCTCCATACCGATGATGACTTCCCAATCGCCGGTGGCGCCGGGAATGAAGCGTTTCGGATCAGGCGTGCGGGTGTCTACCAGGGTCATCGGATGCTCGTGTCATGCGTGGACGTGTTGTCTCGTGAGGTAGAGCAATTGGGCCGAAGGTGCAAGACTTGTGGGATGTTCGCAACGCGACCCGCCGTTGACGGAAAACACACAAAGACTGCCTAGATTATTGTCGCAATGATACCCGACTCCATCCTCACCCTGCTTGCGATCTTTGCCCTTTGGAACGGGATCGTGTTCTGCGTCTATGCGTTCGACAAGATAGCGGCCACGCAAGGGGCTTGGCGCGTGCGGGAAGACGCCCTCATCCTGCTTGCGGTTTTCGGTGGCGGCGTGGGCGCATTTGCGTGTCAGCGGCTCCTGCGTCACAAGACGCGGAAGGGCCCTTTTCCTGTCCTGCTGCCGCTTATGGCGGGGCTGCACCTCACCATCGTCCTGCTGATCGCGCTCGTTCCAGATGCACTCCTTCAGGTGGTGGACGAGGCTGCTCTGCTTCTTAACGGGCTGATTTAGAATTCCTGGCCATAGCCGCTGCCGCCGGCTTCCGACAGCGACTTGGAGAGGCCAACGGACTGCACATCGCGATCGAGCTTGGGATTGTAGCTGACGGTCAGCCAGTTCACCTGATAGCCCTTTCTTTCGAAGAACTTCAGCGCATCGCTGTTCATCGCATGGGTCTGAAGACGGGCGAGCGGGATGCCTTGTGCCCTCAGGCCCTCCTCGACAGCCTTGAGCAAGGCGGTGCCGAGCCCCTGCCCCTCCAGATCCGGCTCGATCCAGAAATCGGTGATGTTTTCATCCATGTCTTCGCGCGCCGCCCAACCGGCGGGAACGCCGGAGACTTCGACGACCGTGATGGTGATCCAGCCGTCTTCCGCGAAGCGCGCAAAAGCGTCCCGTGCATTGGCCGCCATTTCCTCCGCTTCGCCGACGGATGCCATGGCCTTGCGCCAGGCGCGCATGCCGATCTCCGTCAGCAGCCTTGCATCGTCCTGTCGTGCCTTGCGGATCGTGACCATCCTCACCTCGTCGTTGAGAATAGTAAAACATCTGTGATGATTCTTGGCCAGAGCGTGTGACATTGCGGTCATGGACGCCGCAAAGCGCATCGTGATATCAAGATGCAGTCTACAGGAGTTTTGATGTTCGGTTTGTCCGAGACCCGGTAAAGGCCCGGCCGGCGCCCCTTCGAGGGAGCGATCGGCCAGGGCCAGAAAACGAAGCCCCGACGCCTTCAGGCGCCGGACCCGTTTTCATGCGTGTTTTCAAGCGCGCTTCTCCGGACACACTCTCATGGACATTTCACGCACGGATCAGCGTATCCTTCATCTCATGGCCCAGGGCGGCTGGATCGAACTCCACCGCGACGACCGACGCAAGATCGAGAAGGCCTTGTGCTTCTCCCGCGACGGCTGGCTCTATCCCGGCTTCGACGTCGAGCTCTTCCGAAGGCTGAAACGCCTGAAGGCGATCAGCTCGAAACAGGGCAAACCCTATCGGATAACCGAACGGGGCTTGAGGCTCGTCAGGGCGGAACTGGATAACCGGTGAGCTTAGTCGCCAGCACTGCTTGTTGCGGTGCTGGCTTCTCTTTCACTCAGTTGGCCCGGGTGCAAACATGCGCTATGCTGCGGAGATGGCTGGCCCAAGATCGAAACCTTCGGATGAATTAGACTTCGCGCCCGCGTCTGCGGACGCATCTGCGAAGGAATATGAAGCCTGGAAACTCCAGAAAGTCACCAAGGCGCTCAAACAGTGCGAGGATCGTGAGGCCATGATCCCGGCTGCTGAGGTTTGGGAGAGCTTTGGCTTTGAACGTTAAGTTCTCACCACAAGCTAAAGCAGATCTTATCGCCATTCATGCGTATATCGCCGACCAAGACGCTTTGGCCGCAGCAAGGATCCTGTCGCGGCTTCGGCAGGTGACAGACACTCTAGGTCATTTCCCGACGCTCGGGAGACCGGGTGCGATCTCGGAAACCCGGGAGTTTGCAGTCCCTGGCCTCCCGTACACCGTCGTCTATCGGGTCGTCTCCACAGCAGAACTCGACATCGTGACCATTCTTCATCAGCGCCGGCTCTATCCGCCGTCGGAGGAATGAGCCACAGTCCAGCTTAGAGAGCTTTCAAAACACCAACTGCATCTTCACCTTGTCGACCGCCATGCCCATGGACGGCGAGTGTAGCATGCCGCGCCAGACGATGGTGAAGCCCAGATCTTTGTACAGCCGGATCGCAGCTTCGTTGGCGGCATGCGTGTCGATCCGTGCGCGTTTCAAGCCTTCGGCGCGCATCTCGCGCAGGAGCCTCGAGACCAGTGCCGAGCCGATGCCGAGGCCCTGATGGGCGGGGCTGACCCAGAGATCGGAGATGTAGTCGCGCGCGCCGTCACGGGCGATCCAGCCCGCAATTTCGTCGCCGAGCTCGCCGACGGTGATCAGGCTGAACTGTTCCTGGGCGAAACGGCGGAAGCTCAGGCGAATACGGACCATCATGTCGACGCCGAAGGCATTCAGCACGGGGTTGGCGGCCCAGGCATCGAAACCGACGCGGCCGACGCTGTCCGCATCGGCCGCTGTCATGTCACGGATGACGAAGTCCTTTACCACCACTTGGCTGGCGTGAACTTGCCGGCAGCCTGTTCGATGACATGGGCCGTCTTGAAGAGGGTTTCTTCCTCGAAGGGCTTCCCGATGACTTGAAGACCGAGTGGCAGGCCCTTGGCATCGAGGCCGGCCGGAACCGAAATACCTGGCAGACCGGCCATGTTGAGCGTGATGCTGAAGACGTCCTGCTGATACATCTTGACCGGATCGGCCGCGAGTTCCTTGTCGCCGATCGCGAAGGCAGACGACGGCGTGATCGGCGTCAGGATTGCGTCGACGCCGGCTTCGAAAGCGAGTTCGAAGTCGCGCTTGATCAGCGTGCGGACCTTCTGAGCCTTCAGATAGTAGGCGTCGTAGTAGCCGGCGGACAGCACATAGGTGCCGATCATGATGCGACGCTGGACTTCCTTGCCGAAGCCTGCCGCGCGCGTCTTCTCATACATGTCGACGATGTCCTTGCCGTCGACGCGCAGACCGTAACGAACGCCGTCATAGCGGGCGAGGTTCGACGAGGCTTCGGCGGGTGCCACGATGTAATAGGCCGGCAGCGCGTATTTCGTGTGCGGCAGGGAAATGTCGACGATCTCGGCGCCGGCCTCCTTGAGCCAGGCAATGCCCTGTTGCCAGAGGGCGAGGACCTCTTCAGACATGCCTTCGATATGGTATTCCCTGGGAATGCCGATCTTCATGCCCTTCACCGAGCCGCCGATGGCCTTTTCATAATCCGGAACCGGCAGATCGACAGACGTCGTGTCCTTCGGATCAACGCTGGCCATGGACTTCAACAGAATGGCCGCATCGCGGACGTCGCGCGCGATGGGACCTGCCTGATCGAGTGACGAGGCAAAGGCGACAATGCCGAAGCGCGAGCAACGGCCATAAGTCGGCTTGATGCCGACGGTGCCGGTGAGAGCAGCCGGCTGGCGGATCGAGCCGCCGGTGTCGGTTGCCGTGGCACCGGCGCAGAGATGCGCGGCAACGGCTGCGGCCGAGCCACCGGAAGAGCCGCCGGGAACCAGAGTCTCGATCGGAGCCCTTGGCCTTCCATGGGTTGACCGCAGGACCGTAATAGGAGCTCTCGTTGGACGAGCCCATGGCGAATTCGTCCATGTTGAGCTTGCCGAGCATGACGGCGCCGGCATCCCAGAGGTTCTGGGTCACCGTCGATTGATACTTCGGCTTGAAGCCGTCGAGGATATGGCTGCAGGCCTGGGTATGCACGTCGCGGGTGGCGTAGAGATCCTTGACGCCGAGCGGAATGCCTTCGAGCACGCCGGCCTTGCCGTCTGCGATGCGGGCGTCGGATGCCTTGGCCATCTCGCGGGCGACATCCGGGGTCACGGCGACATAGGCGTTCAGATCGTTGTTCGCACCCTCGATCGCGGCGAGATAGGCGTCCGTCAGTTCGACGGCCTTGATCTCCTTTGCGGCGAGTTTCGCGCGGGCTTCGGCGATGGTGAGACTGATCAATTCGCTCATGGCAGGTTCACTTCAAACTGTCGGCGGGCCGGCAGGCCCTGATAAACGGGAGGCGCTCAGAATCCGGACGGCGTCTTTATTCGACGACCTTCGGCACCTGGAAGAAATTGCGATCGGTGGCTGGCGCATTGGCGACGATGTCGTCGGCCTTGTTGCCGTCGGTGACAACGTCTTCGCGCTTCTTCATGGCCATGCGGGTGACCGAGGTCATCGGCTCGACACCGGTCACATCCACTTCGTCGAGCTGCTCGACGAAACCGAGAATGCCATTCAATTCCCCGGTCATGCGGGCCGCATCCTCCTCGCTGACAGCGATGCGGGCAAGGCGCGCGACGCGCTTGACGGTGGCGAGGTCAACAGACATGGCATTCTCCGGATAAGCTGTTTTCTTCGCTATAATGGCCGTCAAGCGCCGAAGCAACGGGGTTTGTCAGACCTCGATGGCCGTTCCGGCCTGCGGGGTGGCCACACGGGTGCGCGTTCCATCCATGCCGGCGACGAATTTCTCCGGCGTCTGGTCGATGATCGGGAAGGAGCCGTAGTGGCAGGGTATCGCCGTCTTGAAGTCGAAGAAGCGCTGGCAGGCCAGGGCCGCCACCGCGCCACCCATGGTGAAACGATCGCCGATCGGGACGATGCCGACATCGGGCTGATGCAATTCGTGGATCAGCTTCATGTCGGAGAAGATATCGGTGTCGCCCATGTGCAGCACCGAAGCTTCGTCGTCGAAATGCAGCATCAGGCCGTTGGCGTTGCCAAGCGCGTGCGACACGCCGTCTTCGGTGATCTGAGCGGAGGAATGCAGGGCGTTGGTGAAGGTCACCGTGAAGCCCTCGAAATGGATGGTGCCGCCGGTATTGCCCATTTCCAGCTTGTCTACACCCTTGGATCCGAGCCAGGCGGCGAGATCGGCATTGGCAAGCACCGTCGCGCCGGTTTCCTGCGCGAGTTGGACCGTGTCGCCGACATGATCGCCGTGACCGTGGGTGAGCAGAATATGCGTGATCCCCTTGGTCATTTCCTTGCGGTCGAGACCGGCAAAGCCCGGATTGTGGGTCAGAAAGGGATCGATAAGGATCGATGCCTTGGCAGAATCGAGACGGAAGGCGGCGTGGCCGAGCCAGGTGATTTTCATGCGTTGAGTCTCCGGTCCTTGAATATCGTCTGCAATATATGGCGAGGGGCTCCGTCGGCAACGGGGCGTCGAGTTGCCTCGCCGGTCCGGACGGTTTAAGCGACGAGCATGACAGCCGTAGCGCTGAGTGCAAGAAAGGATCGACCATGGCCGATGACGACTACGTGTATGACGAGGCGACAGGTGAATGGCGTCCGGCGTCCGAAGTTGCAGCAGCAGCCGCAGCCAAGCCCGTCGCTCGGGACGCGTCCGGCACTGAACTTGCCGACGGAGATTCGGTGGTGCTGATCAAGGATCTCAAGGTGAAGGGTGCAGGCCAGACGCTGAAGCAGGGCACCGTCATTCGTTCGATCCGCCTCACCGATGATCCGGAGCATATCGACTGCCGCCACGATGCCATCAAGGGGCTGGTGCTTCGAACCGAATTCGTGCGCAAGCGCTGAACCACAACGGAGCAAACATCACATGGCGACGCTGACGATCGAGGAACTGGCTGAACGGTTGAAACCCGGCGAGGCCATTGCCGGGCTCGATCTGGGCACGAAGACGATCGGTCTTTCGGCATCCGATCTCGGCCGGCGCTTTGCCACCCCTCGCCCCGTTATCAAGCGGATTAAATTCACGCAGGATGCGGAGGTTCTGCTCGCCTTTGCGGCGAAGGAGAAGATTGCCGCCTTCGTCATCGGTCTGCCGATGAACATGGATGGCTCGTCGGGCCCTCGCGTCCAGGCGACACGCGCCTTTGTTCGCTCAATGTCGGAGAAAACCGACATACCCTTCATCTACTGGGACGAGCGGCTGTCGACGGTCGCTGCCGAACGAGCGCTTCTGGAAATGGACGTCTCCAGAGCCAAGCGCAGCGAGCGGATCGATTCCGCCGCTGCGAGCTTTATTCTTCAGGGAGCGCTCGACAGGCTGTCCGGCCTTGTCCGCACTTCGGACAATTCCGCCGACTTCGCCTGACGGGCGGCCCACCAAGCCTTGATCTGTTTGCGACGGCGAAAGCCGATGATCGCAAACAGGATCAGGCTGTCAACGACGATCGCCCGCGCGACCAGAGGCGGGATCGTCTCGGGCGCAATGCCGAGGACGTTGCCATAGATCTGGAAGACGAGATCATGGGCGTCCCGCGTCAGCATGAAAATGCCGAAGCTCATGTCGTAGTAGGACAGACCGTACCAGGCGCCCAAGATCGTGATGGGCAATGCCCACAAGAGCAGAAGTGTCTTCATGCCGTTTCCGCCTTTTGATCAAACGACAAATCATTTGTCGCCGGCCAGTTCTCCACCAGCCATTTCAGGGAAGCCATGACGGTCAGCACGGCGGCCGGGAAGGCGATATCGAGCGCCAGCCCTGAGAAAAATACCATCATCATGATGGTTGCCACCGGTCGTGCCACAAGCGCGTCCGTCACCACTCTACCCTTTAACGTCTGTCCCGTGCGAAAGGTGGCCTGTTCGGCACGAACGCGCAACGTAAACCCTTTGTTAAGGTTAACGTCGCCTGTGGACGAGCATTTTCAGGGCCTTGGTAAAAAATGTCGTCGGGACACGATTTTCAATTGAAAGCAGGGGTTGCCGGGTCTACCCCTCGCTTCCCGCCATACTGGACCCGCCATGCTCATCATCTTCGAAAGCATTCTGCCGATCTTCCTGCTCGTGATTCTCGGCGTCGTGTTAAAACGCAGCACGCTCATCAACGAGAGCTTCTGGAGCGGGCTTGAGCAATTCGGCTACTTCGTTCTGTTTCCGGCGCTGCTCTTCGAGACGCTATCGACCACGGACTTCTCGGCACTCGACAGTGGCAGTGTCGGACTTGTGTCGCTGCTCGCGGTCGGGGTGATGACCGCACTCGTTCTTGCGATCTGGCCGCTGCTCAAGGCGCGCGGCATGGGCGGGCCTTCGTTCACCTCCGTCTTCCAGACATCGACGCGCTGGAACGGCTTCATGGCGCTTGCGATCGCCGAGAAGCTGACGGGACAGACGGGCCTCTCCGTCATCGCAATCATCATGGCGTCGATCATCATACCGCTCAATCTCATCAATGTCGGCGTGATGGTCTGGTTCTCCGGCGAGAGTCGCGGCTTGAAGACCTTCGTCGTCCGGATCGTCACAAATCCGATCATTATCGGGGCATTGCTGGGTGTGCTCGTGAACTTCGCGGGGATTTCGATCTATGCGCCCGTCATGACCGCGGTCGACCTGATTGCCAGCGCTTCGCTCGGCCTGGGTCTCGTGACCGTCGGCGCAGGTCTGCGGGTCGCGGATGCCCTGAAGCCGCAGCCGAGCGTGCTTATGACGGTCGTGCTGAAGCTCCTCGTCTTCCCGGCTGTCGCGGTGCTGCTCGCTCTTGTCTTCGGTCTCTCGGGCGAGATCCTGGTGATGATTGCGCTGGGTGCAGCAGTTCCGACCGCGATGAACGGTTATGTGCTCGCCAAGCAGATGGGTGGCGACGCCGATCTCTATGCGGCAGCGGCCACCGTGCAGACGGTCGCAGCCTTCTTCACGATCCCCGTCGTGCTCTACCTCGCCGCTCAGGCAGCCGGTGGATAAAGGAGATCGAGCACGTAGCGCGAATCGAAGCGGGCATCCAGCACGCCATAGGTATGGCGCCAGCCACCCGCGAGGCGTGATTCGAGGAAGGCATCGGCGATCTTGCCGGCACCCAGCCGGTAGAGCTCGGCGGCACCGGCCGCGAGGGCAAGCTGCTCGATGAGCAGGCGACCGGCGGCTTCGTCACGTTCCGCGAGCGCTGTTGCAGCACGCAAGACTTCGACGGTTTTCTTGCCGGAGGGGCCGAGGTCCCGCTCAAGCCCGGCAAACAGCGTCTCGAAGAGGTCCTTGCCACGGCTCAAGACGCGCAGGACATCCAGCGCCATGACATTGCCGGAGCCTTCCCAGATCGCGTTGACCGGGGCCTCTCGGTAGTGTCGGGCAATCGGGCGCTCCTCGACGTATCCGCTGCCGCCGATGCATTCCATTGCCTCATAGATCAGCGCGGGCGCAATCTTGCAGATCCAGTATTTGGCAACCGGCGTCATGACACGGGCATAGGCTGCATCGATCGGACTTTCGCGCGCCTTGTCGAAACTATCGGCGAGGCGGAAAGCGAGGGCAGTGGCCGCAGCGACATCGAGCGCCATGTCGGCGAGTACGCGGGTCATCATCGGCTGGTCAATGAGGTTCTTGCCGAAAACCATGCGGCCGCGCACGTGATGGACGGCCTCGGCCATCGAGGCGCGCATCATGCCGGCAGAGCGAGAGCGCGCAGTCGAGGCGCGTCAGCGTCACCATGTCGAGGATGGTGCGCACGCCATCACCGGGCGTGCCGAGAAGGAAGCCGAAGGTTTCGGAGAACTCGACTTCGGAAGAAGCGTTGGAGCGATTGCCGAGCTTGTCCTTCAGGCGCTGGAATTCAAGGCCGTTCGCAGAACCGTCTTCGAGCAGGCGCGGCACGAGGAAGCAGCCCATGCCGTCCTTGGTCTGGGCGAGCATGACGAAAGCGTCGCTCATCGGAGCTGACATGAACCACTTGTGGCCTGCGAGGCGGTAGATCCCCTCGCCTACCCGTTCCCCCATGGTGGTGTTTGCGCGGACATCCGTTCCGCCCTGCTTTTCGGTCATGCCCATGCCGATGGTGACGGCACTCTTCTGCATCGGCGGCTTGTTGCTGCTGTCGTATTTGCGCGACAGTATCCGCGGCGTCCATTCCTTTTGCACAGCCGGCGAAGCAACAAGGGCTGCGACCGAGGCACTGGTCATGGTGAGCGGGCAGAGATGGCCCGATTCGAGCTGGGCGGTGAGGAAGAAGCGGACAGCGCGGGCCTTGTGTTCATGGCCACGGGCTTCCGGCGCATTTTCCCAGACGGAAGAATGCAGGCCCGACGCCATCGAGCGGCGCATCAGGGCATGCCAGGCGGGGTGGAATTCGACGACGTCAAGGCGTTCGCCGCGCACGCCATGAGTTCTCAGCTGCGGCGGGCTGGCATTCGCCATGCGAGCCAGCTCCTGTGCTTCCGGCGAAGTCACGTATTTGCCAATGACGTCGTATTCATCGCGCAGGGGGCGTGACAGCGACGAGGTCAGATCGACAAGGAGTGGATCGGCGCGGTAGGCATTGATGCCGGACCAGGGCTTGGGCTGGTTCAGCGCTGCGAGTTTTTCTTCAGTCCGGTTCATCAATCCTGCCGATCTTGAGAGGAGACATGCGCTGGCCCGCCAACGCTTCGTCTTCGTCATCCATTACGGTTGGAGCATCCAGGGCGAAACCGCCGATGTTCCCTACCGTCCATTCGCTCCTATTACATGGGGACCGTGCGTCAATCCACCTAGCATGTGCTTGCCGGGTCCGATCCCACACTTTATAGACCGCGTGACATCTCAGGAGGACGTCCATGGTCTTCTTTCCCCATCGCCATCTCATCGGCATCAAGGGCCTTACCGAGCAGGACATCACGTTCCTGTTGGACAAGGCAGACGAAGCCGTCAAAATCAGCCGCCAGCGGGAGAAGAAAACTTCCACGCTGAGGGGCCTCACCCAGATCAACCTCTTCTTCGAAGCCTCGACGCGGACGCAAGCCTCGTTCGAGCTGGCGGGCAAGCGCCTCGGCGCCGACGTGATGAACATGTCGGTCGGCAATTCATCCGTCAAAAAGGGTGAGACGCTGATCGACACGGCCATGACGCTGAACGCCATGCGGCCTGATGTGCTCGTGGTGCGCCATTCTTCGGCGGGCGCTGCCGCGCTTCTTTCGCAAAAGGTCGCCTGCTCGGTGGTCAATGCCGGTGACGGGCAGCACGAGCACCCGACCCAGGCGCTGCTCGATGCGCTCACCATTCGCCGTGCAAAGGGCAAGTTGTCGCGCATCATCGTCGCAATCTGCGGTGACGTGCTGCATTCGCGTGTGGCGCGCTCCAATATCCTGCTGCTCAACGCCATGGGCGCCCGCGTCCGCGTCGTAGCACCGGCGACGCTTCTGCCCGCAGGGATCGCCGACATGGGCTGCGAGGTCTTCCACGACATGAAGGAGGGGCTCAAAGACGCTGACGTCGTGATGATGCTGCGCCTGCAACGTGAGCGCATGTCCGGCTCCTTCGTGCCGTCGGTGCGCGAATACTTCCACTTCTACGGCCTGGACGCCGAAAAGCTGAAGGCTGCGAAGGAAGATGCGCTGGTGATGCATCCGGGTCCGATGAACCGCGGCGTCGAGATCGCTTCGGAAGTTGCCGACGGTCCGCAGAGCGTGATCGAGAGCCAGGTCGAGATGGGGGTCGCGGTTCGCATGGCCGTCATGGAAACGCTGCTGGTGTCGCAGAACCAGGGACTGCGTTCGGAGGGAATGGGCGCATGAAAAAGCCGCTTATCCTCAAGAATGCCCGCATCGTCGATCCCTCGCGCAAGCTCGATGAGATCGGGACCATCATCGTCGGTGCCGACGGCAAGATCCTCGCGTCTGGCGCCGATGCGCAAAACCAGGGTGCTCCTGATGGCGCCGAAATCCGTGACTGCAGAGGCCTCACCGCCATTCCCGGTCTCGTGGATGCGCGTGTCTTCGTCGGCGAACCCGGTGCAGAACACCGCGAAACCATCGCCTCGGCCAGCAAGGCGGCAGCGGCCGGTGGCATCACGTCCTTCATCATGATGCCGGAAACGGATCCTGTTATCGACGACATCGCGCTTGTGGAATTCGTCAAGAAGACGGCCCGCGATACGGCCGATGTCCGCGTCTATCCGGCAGCGGCTCTGACCAAGGGCATGACCAGCGCCGAGATGACAGAGATGGGTCTCCTGCAGCAGGCTGGAGCTGTCGCCTTTACCAATGGCCGCTACGGGCTGAACGACACGCAGGTCCTGCGGCGTGCCATGACCTATGCCCGTGAATTTGGCGCCGTGATCGCGCTCGAAACGCGTGAGAAATATCTCGCGGCGAATGGCGTCATGAACGAGGGACTGCTCGCAAGCTGGCTCGGGCTCGGCGGGATTCCGCGCGAGACCGAACTCATACCGCTGGAGCGCGACCTCAGGATCGCGGCGCTGACGCGGGCCAAATATCACGCCTCGCAGATCTCCATTCCCGAATCGGTGGAGGCGATCGAGCTCGGGCGCAAGCGCGGCGCCAAGGTCACCTGCGGCATCTCGATCAATCACCTGAGCCTCAACGAAAACGACATCGGCGAATACAGGACCTTCTTCAAGCTCTATCCGCCGCTGCGCTCGGAAGACGATCGCATGGCGATGGTCGATGCGCTGGCCAAGGGCCAGATCGACATCATCGTCTCATCGCATGATCCTCAAGACGTCGACACCAAGCGCCTGCCTTTCGGGGAGGCCGCCGATGGCGCAATCGGCCTGGAGACCATGCTCTCGGCAGCCCTTCGCCTGCACCATGCCGGCCAAGTGCCGCTGATGCGGCTGATCGATGCCATGTCGACGAGGCCCGCCGAGATCTTCGGCCTTCCCGGTGGCACGCTGAAGCCGGGTGCTCACGGCGACATCGCGCTTGTCGATCTCGACGAGCCGTGGCTCGTGTCACGCGACAGTCTTCTGGCACGCTCTAAGAACACGCCTTTCGAAGATGCGCGCTTCTCGGGCCGGGCCGTTGCAACCTATGTTGCAGGCCAGTGCGTCCACTCGCTCTAGACTCAAGGGGACAGGGATACCCATGATCGACATTTCCGCCCTCGGCTGGGGCAACCTCGCCATCGTCCTCCTGTTCGGTTACCTGCTCGGCTCCATCCCCTTCGGGCTGGTGCTGACCAAGATGGCTGGCCTCGGCGACCTGCGCTCGATCGGCTCGGGCAATATCGGCGCGACAAACGTGCTGCGCACCGGCAACAAGAAGCTCGCGGCCGCAACCCTCCTCCTCGACGCACTGAAGGCCACGGCTGCAGCCCTGATTGCGCATGCGGTCTTCGGACAGAACGCTGCTCTCTTCGGTGGCTTCGCCGCCTTTATCGGTCACCTCTTCCCCATCTGGCTCGGCTTCAAGGGCGGCAAGGGGGTCGCGACCTATATCGGCACGCTGCTCGGCGTTGCGCCCCTCATGGTACTCGTCTTCGCCATCGTCTGGCTCGCGGTCGCGTTTATCACCCGCTACTCTTCGTTGTCCGCGCTCGTCGCCACACTTGTCATTCCGGTTGCATTGTGGATACTTGGGGTTGAAGAGGCTGCGGTCGTGACGGCGGTCATGACCGTCATCACTTACTGGCGTCACAAAGAGAATATCGGGCGGCTGATCGCGGGAACGGAAAGCAAGATCGGCAAAAAGGGCTAGAGGAGCGCCATGGGATCAGGCAGCGCAAGACGAAAGGGGATTGCGCTGACGGACCGCCAGAGGATCGCCTGGCTAAGGCTGATCCGCAGCGACAATGTCGGGCCCGCCACTTTCCGGGACCTGATCAACCACTTCGGCTCGGCCGAGACGGCAATCGAGGCTCTTCCCGAGCTTTCGAGGCGGGGTGGATCGACCCGCAGCATTCGCATCGCAACCGTTGGTGAGGCCGAGCGCGAAATCGACACGGCCACTCGCTTCGGCGCCCGCTTCATCGGAATCGGCGAGCCCGACTATCCGGCCGCACTTAGACAGATCGATGCCGCCCCTCCCCTGATTGCCGCCAAGGGCGACCTTGAGGTCGCGAGCCTTCCGGCCGTCGGCATTGTCGGATCGCGCAACGCCTCGATCAGCGGCGCCAAGTTTGCAGCCATGATGGCCGGGGAGATCGGGCGTGCCGGCTACACGATTGTGTCAGGCCTTGCCCGCGGCATTGATGCCTCAGCCCATCGGGCCAGCCTCGACACCGGTACCATTGCGGCCATGGCCGGCGGGCTCGACCAGCCCTACCCGCCCGAGAATATCGATCTTCTGGACCAGATCTGCAAAGGTCGCGGCCTCGCCATTTCCGAGATGCCCTTCGGCTGGGAACCGCGGGCGCGCGATTTTCCAAGGCGCAACCGGTTGATCGCTGGTGTGGCTCTCGGCGTGGTGGTCATTGAGGCGGCAGCGCGCTCGGGTTCGCTGATCACCGCAAGGCTCGCGGGAGAATTCGGTCGCCAGGTGTTTGCGGTTCCCGGCTCCCCCCTCGATCCGCGCTGCGAGGGTACAAACGGCTTGCTCAAGGACGGGGCGACCGTCACCACCAGACCACAGGATGTGCTGCAGGCGCTGGCGCCGGTCTCCGAACTCGATCTGTTCAGTCCGACCGAGGCAGACGAGCCTGCCGACGAGGCGGGAGACAGACCGCTTGCTCCTCCGCCGAATGATGACGAACGGCTCGTCATCGTGCAGGCGCTCGGCCCGACGCCCGTCGAGATCGACGATATCATCCGCCACACGGCCTTGCCGGCGTCTTCGGTCTATCTGGTGTTGCTGGAGCTCGATATCGCCGGGCGCCTAGAGCGGCATGCGGGAGGGTTTGTCTCGCTGAGCATGATGGATTGAGAGCGCACGGCGCCCGGACTGGACATCGCCGGCTTCTACATAGGCCATCTCGATCAGGTAACACAGCATCTCGGCGCCTTCATTTTCGGCGACCAGCCGCAACTCGGCGAGCATCTGGCGGATGTAGGCGATGTTTTCCATCGTGCGGGTTCCGCGACCGTTCATGTCGGCTGTGTCTCGTGCCATCGCTTTTGTCCGTCTCACCGGAGGCCATCACAACCCAGCCTCGCCATCCCTTGTGTGATACAATAGTTCATTTATCTAAGATTGCAATCTACCTGCGATCTCCCTCCGGTTGCATATATTCGCAAGCTGGAAAATAGGCCTCACCTCTTGACCGCAGCCGTTTCGCCCTCCATGTCGGAAAACCGTGTTCCGAAGACTGTGGTGCGGTGCCACTGATCGGATGCGTTGAAGGTACAGCTATCCAATGAACGTCGTAGTCGTAGAATCCCCTGCCAAAGCCAAGACGATCAACAAGTATCTGGGTTCCGGATACAAGGTGCTCGCCTCGTTCGGCCATGTGCGCGATCTGCCGGCCAAGGATGGCTCCGTTCTGCCAGACCAGGATTTCGAGATGTTCTGGGAGGTCGACACGGCCTCGCAGAAGCGCATGAAGGACATCGCCGATGCGGTGAAGTCCTCCGACGGCCTGTTTCTCGCAACCGACCCTGATCGCGAGGGGGAAGCGATTTCGTGGCACGTGCTCGACCTTCTGAAGAAGAAGAAGGTGATCGGCGACAAGCCTGTGAAGCGCGTCGTCTTCAACGCGATCACCAAGAAGGCCGTGCTCGATGCCATGGCCAATCCGCGTGATATCGACACACCGTTGGTCGACGCCTATCTCGCCCGCCGCGCCCTCGACTATCTCGTCGGCTTCAATCTCTCGCCGGTTCTCTGGCGCAAGCTGCCGGGTGCGCGCTCAGCCGGTCGCGTGCAGTCGGTGGCGCTGCGCCTCGTCTGCGACCGCGAGACCGAGATCGAACGTTTTGTCGCCGAGGAATACTGGAACATCTCGGCGCTATTAAAGACGCCGCGCGGCGACGAGTTCGAGGCGAGGCTCGTTTCGCATCAGGGCAAGCGCATGCAGCGCAACTCGGTGACCAATGGCGACCAGGCAGCCGGCATCAAGGCCCTGCTCGAGGGTGCAGCCTTCGCCGTTGACAGCGTCGAGGCAAAGCCGGTCAAGCGCAATCCGGGACCGCCCTTCACCACATCCACCCTGCAGCAGGCCGCATCCTCGAAGCTCGGCTTCTCGGCATCGCGCACCATGCAGATCGCCCAGAAGCTCTATGAAGGCATCGACATCGGCGGCGAAACCGTTGGTCTCATTACCTATATGCGTACCGATGGCGTACAAATGGCGCCCGAGGCGATCGAGGCAGCGCGTGCAGCCGTGCTCGACCAGTTCGGCCCGCGCTATGTGCCCGAAAAGGCGCGCCTCTATTCGACCAAGGCGAAGAACGCCCAGGAAGCCCACGAAGCCATTCGCCCGACCGACTTCAACCGCTCGCCGGACAAGCTGCGCCGCTTTCTCGACAGCGACCAGATGCGGCTCTACGACCTGATCTGGAAGCGCGGGATCGCGAGCCAGATGGCGTCTGCCGAAATCGAGCGTACGACGGTCGAGATCCTGGCTGACAACAAGGGCGAGAAAGCGGGCCTGCGCGCCGTCGGTTCCGTCATTCGTTTCGACGGCTTCATTGCCGCCTATACGGACCAACGCGAGGAAGGCGAAGCACCTGAAGACGGGGACGACGAGGATGGTCGCCTGCCCGAGATCAATGCGCGCGAGGCTTTGGCCAAGCAGAAAGTGAACGCCAGCCAGCATTTCACCGAGCCGCCGCCGCGTTATTCGGAAGCCTCGCTGATCAAGAAGATGGAAGAGCTCGGCATCGGTCGTCCTTCGACCTATGCGGCGACGCTGAAGACGCTGAGCGACCGCGAATATGTGGTGATGGACAAGCGAAAGCTGATCCCCCACTCCAAGGGACGACTGGTCACGGCCTTCCTCGAAAACTTCTTCACGAAGTATGTCGAATACGACTTCACGGCCGATCTCGAAGAGAAGCTCGACAAGATCTCGGCCGGCGAACTGAACTGGAAGGACGTGCTGCGCGCCTTCTGGCAGGACTTCTTCGCCCAGATCGAAGACACAAAGGAACTGCGCGTCACCAACGTGCTCGACGCGCTGAACGAGGCGCTGGCGCCACTCGTCTTCCCGAAGCGCGAGGATGGGTCCGATCCGCGCATCTGCCAGGTGTGCGGCACCGGCAATCTCTCGCTGAAGCTCGGCAAATACGGCGCTTTCGTCGGCTGTTCGAACTATCCGGAATGCAGCTTCACCCGGCAGTTGACTAGCGACGGCGGCGCCGAAGCCGAAGCCGGCGGCAATGAGCCGCGGGCACTTGGCAAGGATCCGGTGACAGAGGAAGAGATCACCCTGCGTTCGGGCCGTTTCGGGCCTTACGTCCAGCGCGGCGAGGGCAAGGAAGCCAAGCGCTCCTCGCTTCCGAAGGGCTGGGCGCCAGCGGATATCGATTTCGAAAAGGCGCTGTCGCTTCTGTCGCTGCCGCGCGACGTGGGCGCACATCCGGAAACCGGCAAGATGATTACGGCAGGTCTCGGACGCTACGGGCCTTTCGTGCTGCATGACGGCACCTATGCCAATCTCGATGGTATCGAGGACGTGCTGTCGATCGGCCTCAACCGCGCCGTGACGGTGCTTGCGGAAAAGAAGGCCAATCCAGGTGGCCGAGGACGCACGGCGGCAGTTGCGCTGAAAGAACTCGGAGAGCATCCTGACGGTGGCGCGATGACGGTCCGCGAAGGTCGTTTCGGTCCCTACGTCAATTGGGGCAAGGTCAATGCCACCCTGCCGAAGGGCAAGGATCCGCAAAGCGTCACCGTCGAGGAAGCCCTTGTGCTGATCGCCGAGCGCGCCGCCAAGGATGGCGGCGGCAAGGGCAAGGCCAAGAAGGCCCCAGCCAAGGCAGCCAAGGCAAAGTCGGAAGACGGTGCGGCGGCAAAGCCGAAGAAGACGGCCGCGAAGTCGAAGGCCGCTGCCGCCAAGAAGGCGCCGGCAAAGACCGCGACGAAAGCAAAGACAACGAAGAAGAGTGCGACTTGAGCAAGAGACACCGCGACCCCTCCGAGACACCCGGCTCCGGCAACCGCAAGAGCCGGCGGGCGGAAGGCGCGGCCAAGGCGAAGGCCGGCAATCCGGCCGCACTGATCCACGGCGAGGTACCGCCGCGGGACGTGCTGATGCAATTCATCACCGACAATCCGGATCGCGCGTCGAAGCGCGAGATCGCCAAGGCTTTCGGGCTCAAGGGCGAGCAGCGCGTCGAGTTGAAGCAGGCGCTTAAGGATCTCGAAGAAGACGGCCTCGTGCAAAAGAGCCGCAAGTCCCTGACGCGACCCGGCGCCCTACCCCCGGTCACGGTGCTCGACATCACCACGCGCGACAAGGACGGCGAGTTGATCGGCCGTCCGGCGGAGTGGCCGGAAGAGGCGGGCGCGGCGCCGGCCGTTCTGATCCGCCAGTCGAGTTCCGACCGCTCCAAGGGCAAGGCGGCCGTCGGCGGCCTTGGCGACCGTGTGCTCGCCAAGATCTTCGCTAACAAGGACCGCTCCGGCCCGGCCTATACCGCCCGCGTGATCAAGATCCTCGATCGCCATGTCGGCGCCGTCATGGGCGTTGTCAGGATGATGCCTGACGGTGGCGCACGCCTGATGCCGATCGACCGGCGCGGCGAGGAAATGCAGATCGATGCCACCGATATCGGCGAGGCCAAGGATGGCGACCTCGTCGAGGTGGAGGTCGGTCGTTCAGCTCGTTTCGGCCTGGCGCGGGCCAAGGTGCTCAACGTCGTCGGATCGGTCGCCTCGGAAAAGGCGATCTCGATGATCGCCATCCATGCGCATGGCATTCCGCATATCTTCCCGCAGTCGGTGATCTCCGAGGCCGAAGACGCCAAGCCCGCGTCCATGTCACATCGCGAGGACTGGCGTGATCTGCCGCTCATCACCATCGACCCGCATGACGCCAAGGACCATGACGACGCCGTCTATGCCGAGCTCGACACCTCCCCCGACAATCCGGATGGCGTAATCGTCACCGTCGCGATTGCCGACGTCTCCTATTATATCCGGCCGAAATCGGCACTCGATCGCGAAGCGTTGAAGCGCGGCAATTCCGTCTACTTCCCGGACCGCGTCGTGCCGATGCTTCCCGAGCGGATCTCCAACGATCTCTGCTCGCTGCGCGAAGGCGTCGACCGTCCCGCGCTTGCCGTGCGCATGGTCTTCTCGCATGAGGGCCGCAAAGCGAGCCACACCTTCCACCGCATCATGATGAAGAGCGCGGCCAAGCTGTCCTACCAGCAGGCGCAGGCTGCGATCGATGGCAAGCCCGACGACAAGACAGGCCCGTTGCTGGAGCCGATCCTGAAGCCCCTGTGGCATGCCTATGCGGTGATGAAGCGCGGGCGGGACCGTCGCCAGCCGCTCGAGCTCGACATGCCGGAGCGTAAGATCATCCTCAAGGAGGACGGCACGGTCGATCGCGTGCATGTGCCCGAGCGGCTCGACGCCCACAAGCTGATCGAAGAAATGATGATCCAGGCGAATGTCGCGGCTGCCGAGACGCTGGAGAAGAAGCGCCAGCCGCTGATCTACCGCATCCATGACGCACCGACGCTCGCCAAACAGGAAGTGCTGCGGGAATTCCTCGCAACGCTCGGCATGTCGCTGGTCAAGGGCGGCAACATGCGGTCCAACTCCTTCAATGGCATTCTGGCGAAAGCCGAGGACACGCCACATCAGGTGATCGTCAACGAGATGGTGCTGCGCAGCCAGAGTCAGGCGATCTACAGCCCTGACAATATCGGCCATTTCGGCCTCAACCTGATGAAATACGCCCATTTCACCTCACCGATTCGCCGTTATGCCGACCTTATCGTTCACCGGGCGCTGGTGGGATCGCTGGGCTTGGGCGAAGGCGGGATCACCCCAGACGAGGAAGCAAGCCTTGAGGATATTGCGGCTGAAATCTCGACCTTCGAGCGCCGCGCGATGGCGGCCGAGCGCGACACGGTCAACCGCCTGATCGCGCATCATCTTGCCGGGCGCATCGGCGATGAGTTCGAGGGGCAGATCCGCGGCGTGACCAAGTCCGGCCTGTTCGTCGCCCTGCCGCAATTTGGCGCAGATGGCTTTATCCCGGTTTCAACACTGGGCCGGGACTACTATATCTACGATGAAGCGCATCAGGCCCTGACGGGCGAGAAGTCCGGGCTCGGCTATCAGCTCGGCGACCTCGTCGAGGTCAAGCTTGTGGAAGCGGTGCCGCTGGCCGGCGCGCTACGCTTCGAGATGCTGAGCGAGGGACGCAAGATGCCGGTGGCGACGCGTTCCTTCCACAAGGCCGGACGACGCAATGGGCGCAAGCAGCCCGGCACACGTCCACCGCGCTCGCGACGTTGACACTTTGGCCCCGGAGGCATGACATGAGCGGCAACCAGACCCAGGCAACGATCCAATACGGCGGCGGCGAGAAAGCCGATCGCCCGCTCGGTCGCTCGATCAAGCGCGGCATGCTCAATCAATGCCCCTCGTGCGGCTCAGGCAAGCTCTTCCGCAGTTACCTGAAGGTGGTGGACAATTGCGCTGCCTGCGGCGAAGACTATCACCACCATCGGGCAGACGACCTACCGGCCTATCTTGTCATTCTCATCCTCGGCCACATTCTCGTCGGCGGCTTCATGGCGACCGATCTGGTCTTCGTGTTGCCGGCCTGGGTGCATTTTGCCATCTGGGCACCGATCGGCGTCGTCACCTCCCTCCTGTGCCTGCAGCCGATCAAGGGCGGCGTGGTCGGGCTGCAATGGGCACTGCGCATGCACGGGTTCGGGGGGCATGATGACGAGCCGGATGCCTTTGGCGACCGCCGCGATTAAGTCATAGACCCGTCACGTGACTGTGGCGGTTTGTCGTTAAACGTCGCCCAGAGGCGCAGTCTTGATTCGAACAGAGAGATCAGAAGCGCTTGACAGGCGCGCGGTTTCCAGTCTGAACATGCCCCGCCGATTGACTATGCCCGGGAGCCGGTACGCGCCGATGCCATCACAGATTTCGACACCTGCGCGCCTGCGGTCATGCCCCGGGCACCAATACGAATTGAGCGACCGGGTGTCCGATGTCTAAGACCCATGGCGGCCTGAACGGCGACCGCGAGGACATCCACTGGCCCTCGCTCTTCGCAGCGATTTCGGCGATCTCGGCTGTGGGCATCGCAATCGGCCTCGGCCTGCCGCTGCTCAGCATCATTCTTGAGAAGCGCGGCATCTCCTCGACGCTGATCGGTCTCAATTCGGCGATGGCTGGCATTGCCGCCATGGCGGCGGCTCCGGTCACCACCAAACTTGCCCACAAGCTCGGTGTCGTGCCGACCATGCTCTGGGCCGTTGTCCTTTCGGCAGTGAGCGCGGTTGGCTTCTATTATGCCGAACAGTTCTGGATGTGGTTTCCGCTGCGTATCGTGTTTCACGGCGCGACCACGACACTGTTCATCCTTTCCGAATTCTGGATCAATGCGGCAGCGCCTTCGCGCAAGCGCGGCCTCGTGATGGGCATCTACGCGACGATGCTGGCCGTCGGGTTTGCCTGTGGTCCGCTGCTCTTCTCCGTGCTTGGAAGCGACGGGCTCCTGCCGTTTGCGGTCGGCGCGATCGCGATCCTCGCAGCTGCCATCCCGATCTACATCGCTCGCAACGAAAGCCCAGTGCTCGGCGAAAAGCCGGAGATGCATTTCTTCCGCTACATCTTCCTGGTACCGACGGCGACGGTGGCCGTTTTCGTCTTCGGGGCGGTGGAAGCCGGCGGCCTATCGCTTTTCCCGATTTATGCCACCCGCAGCGGCTTCACGGAGACGCAGGCAGCGCTTCTCCTGACCGTCATGGGCATCGGCAACATGATCTTCCAGATCCCGCTGGGCCTGCTCTCCGACCGTATGCGTGACCGGCGCCTGCTTCTGTCGATACTCGCCCTTGTCGGACTTGCCGGTTCGCTCACCTTGCCCTGGCTGTCAGGCCATTGGCAGCTGATGGCGGTGGTTCTCCTGTTCTGGGGCGGCTGTGTCTCCGGCCTCTACACTGTGGGCTTGAGCCATCTCGGATCGCGACTCACCGGCGCCGACCTCGCGGCGGCCAATGCCGCCTTCATTTTCTGCTATGCAGTCGGCACTGTCGCGGGTCCGCAGGCCATCGGAGCTGCCATCGACCTCACAGGCAATGACGGATTTGCCTGGGCAATTGCGGGCTTCTTCGCGCTCTATGTGGTGCTTTCCCTGGGACGTCTGCTTTTTAAGCCGAAACGCACTTGACTTTTCGGGCGCGATTTGTAGTTTCGCGCCAGATTTGCCGTGGGCCTCGTTCGGTCGTCCACGGCTTCGTTTATTAGAGGCAGGACGACCATGGCCAAGGCTACAACCATCAAGATCAAGCTTCTGTCGACGGCTGACACGGGTTTCTTCTACGTAACCACGAAGAACAGCCGCACCATGACGGAAAAGATGACGAAGACCAAGTACGACCCGGTTGCTAAGAAGCATGTCGAGTTCAAGGAAACCAAGATCAAGTAAGACTTGATCGAGGGCTTCTCAAAAAGGCGTGTCGCTTCCGGCGACGCGCCTTTTTCTTTTGCAGCGATCCCCGCCTGCTCGCACACTGACGCCAAACGAAAAACACCGGCTTCCTTGCGGAAACCGGTGTCTGATTAGGGGGTCGGCCGGCACACAACACGGCACGAGGAACCGTTTTTGATGTTGCATACCAACCGACCGACCCCACGACCCAGGAGATGCGGCGGACCTGAGCATCATGGGGTATTGATGACCCCCGAAGAGGTCTTGTCCGATGGCTGCAAGTTCTCTCAAGTAGAGACAAAAATCAACATTTTATTAACCGCTTAGCCGAACCTCACTGCTTTATGGTTAAATTAGGCTCGGATGAACTTACGATTCTCAGGCGATAGTCAGTTCTACACACATTGAAACTTGAGATTACCGCAGAGACATTTCAAATCTTCTCAAGTTTAGTTTGCATGGATCACAGAGGCTGACTTGAGCAAGTGAGATCAGGCAGCGGCAGCGGAACCTAATATTCAATTAAATACAAACTCGAGTAAGCACATTCCGGGTCTGATCGAATGCCGCTGGCACAATCAGCCTCAATACTATTCGAGCTGGTAAAAATAAGTCGTTTTGTAACTGCTCAAAAAGTCAGCAAGATTTACCCGACATGCCATAGATGGCGGCAATTGAAAAAGCTGTGAAAATCTTTCTGATAGCCTGAAGAAACTCGAGCTTTTAACGCCATCCGCTGGCCCTTTCGGTCAGGCGGCAGCGGCCACAACGCGGTTGCGACCGGAGTTCTTGGCTTCATAGAGGGCGCGGTCGGCCTGCTTCAGAAGCTGCTCGGGCGTTTCAACCGCTGGACCGATCGTAGCAATACCCATGGATGCCGTCAGCATCAGCGGGCTCTCACCGGAGCGAAGCTGGAAGGGACGCGCTTCGATCATACCACGTAGCCGCTCGGCAACGGTTGCTGCGACTTCCGCCGGCGTATCCGGCATGACGACCACGAATTCCTCACCGCCGAAACGGCAGGCAAGATCGGCACCGCGCACGGTCGAGCGAATGCGGCCGGCAAACTCCTTCAGCACTTCATCGCCGGCATCATGGCCATAGACATCATTGACCTACTTGAAACGGTCGATGTCGGTGATGCAAAGCGTCAGCGGCCGGCCACGCACCTTGGCGCGGGCAAACAGGGTGCGCAGATGCGTGTCGAGATAGCGGCGATTGTGCAGCCCCGTCAGCCCATCGGTGACGGCAAGCTCGATCGTCTGGCGCACACTGTTGCGCAGGCGGTCGTTAAAGCGCTTGCGGCGGACCTGGGTCAGCGTGCGGGCAATCATCTCATTGGGATCGAGCGGGCGGACAATGTAGTCGTTCACGCCGAGATCAAGCGCCCGGATGATCATCTGCTCATCCCCCTGCTCGGTGATCAGGAGAATCGGGATGAAGCGGGTGCGTTCCAGCGACCGGATCTGCGAGCAGAGGCGCAAGGGGTCGTAGTCTTCGAGATTGCTGTTGACGATGATCAGATCGAAAGTATTTTCAGCCGCCTCGAACACCGCAGCCTGTGGGTCAGACATGGCGCTGACTTCGGCAATCGGCTTCAGCGCTTTGATGATACGCTCCTGGGAGGCACCGCGGCTGTCTACCAGCAGGACCTGCGCCTGCTCTTCAAGGCGCCCGTCGTGCAGCCTCAAGATATCACCGATGCCGGCCTCGCGGGTCGTGTCATGGCGGATGCGCAACTCGTCCGTCAGCGTCTTCAATCGCACGAGACTCTTCACCCGCGAGATGAGTTGCAGGTCATTGACCGGTTTCGTCAGGAAATCATCGGCACCGGCCTGCAGACCACGGACGCGATCGGAGGGCTGGTCGAGCGCAGTCACCATGACCACCGGGATATGCGCCGTACGCGGATTGGACTTCAGCCGCTCACAGACCTCAAAGCCGTCCATTTCCGGCATCATGATGTCGAGCAGGATGACGTCGACCTGGGTGCGATCGCAAATGTCGAGCGCATCGCGGCCATTGCTTGCCGTCAGCACGTCGAAATACTCCGCCATCAGCCGCGCTTCGAGCAGCTTCACGTTGGCAGGAATATCATCGACGACCAGAATACGCGCAGTCATGGCTTTCAGTCCTCACGCATCTCCGAGATAGGTCTTTATCGTCTCGATAAACTTGGGGACCGAGATGGGTTTCGATACATAGGCTTCACAGCCACCCTGGCGGATCCGTTCCTCGTCGCCCTTCATGGCGAAAGCCGTCACGGCTATCACCGGAATGACGTGGAGATCGGGATCGTCCTTCAGCCATTTGGTGACTTCGAGCCCCGAGACCTCCGGCAGTTGGATGTCCATCAGGATCAGATCGGGGCGGTGGCGCCGGGCGAGATCCATGGCTTCCATGCCATTGCGGGTCTGGACAGTCTCATAGCCGGATGCCTCGATCAGATCGCGGAAGAGCTTCATGTTGAGCTCGTTGTCTTCGACAATCATCACTTTTTTCGGCATTCACCCGGTCCTTTGTCTCGCGCGTACAGTCAGTCCGGAACACCGGATCCTGCGCGAGTAGCGTCTTCCGTCATCGAGCATGCTAGTGCTATTTGGTTTCGAAATCGGTAATTTGCCAGGGCAAGAGGAAAAGACTTTATGAAAAACAGAGATATACCTGCCGATGCCGAAGCCACTGCGGTTGCCGTGCTTGGCTGGCTGGCAAATGAACCGGAGATGCTGTCGCGTTTCCTCGCACTGTCTGGCGTGCAACCCACACAGTTGCGCCAGGCGGTCGGCGATCCGGCCTTTCTCGCCGGCATGCTGGAATTTCTGATGCAGCATGAACCGACGCTGATGGAGTTCTGCACTGCGACAGAGACCAAGCCCGAAACGGTGGTCGAGGCCTATCACCGCTACGCCGGTCCGAGCTTCGATTCGGCCGATTTCTGATGCTGACGGATCTGGACCACATCCGCCTGACGGACAGGCCCTTGATCGTCTGCGATGTCGATGATGTCGTCCTGCAGTTCGCCGCACCGTTCGAGGCGTTCCTGCAGAGCCGCGGCCACAGGCTGTTACCGCGCTCCTTCAAGCTGACCGGAAACATCGTCACCGGCGAAAGCGTGATCGAAGCGCCCGCCGTCAAGGCGCTGATCGATGACTTCTTCGTTGAGCAGGAGCGTTGGCAGACGCCGTTTGCCAATGCAGTCGACAGCCTTCATGCGCTCGGCCAGGATGCGGATCTGGTGTTCCTCACCGCCATGCCGCCTCGTCACGCAGAGGTGCGGCGACGCCTGCTCGACCAGCTGACGCTGACCTTTCCCATGATTGCAACAGAAGAGGCCAAGGGGCCGATGGTAGCGGCATTGCAAGGGGAAAGGCCCCTGCCCGTCGCCTTCGTCGACGACATGGTGCACAATCTCCACTCGGTCGGCCAGCACGTGCCTGACTGCCTGCTGATCTACCTTCCGCCACCGCTCGAGATCTTTCGCTTCGCACCCGAGCCGCCCGAAAACGTCCGGCGTGTCGGCACCTGGCCAGAGGCATCAGAGCTGATCCGATCGCATTTCGCTGGCTAATCTGGCGGCGAGCCCCCTTCCCGGCATCAGCGCTCTTGCCTGCGTTCAAAGGGCGGCCTATGGTCGCCTTGTTCAACCTTTGTTCTGGCCATGACGCGCGCTGCTCCTGATCATTCCGGCTTTTGTCGTGACTGCCTGACCAGGCAGGCAGAGGGTGCGCGACGTTGTCGTTCCTGCGGCAGCCCGAGGCTCGTCTATCATTCCGAGCTCTACGACCTGTCGATCGCCCATATCGATTGCGACGCCTTCTATGCCTCGGTGGAAAAGCGCGACAATCCAGAGCTCATCGACAAGCCGGTCATCATCGGCGGCGGCAAACGCGGGGTCGTCTCGACCGCCTGCTACGTGGCACGCATACACGGCGTGCGCTCGGCAATGCCGATGTTCAAGGCGTTGGAAGCCTGCCCGCAGGCGGTGGTCATCAAGCCCGACATGGAGAAGTATTCCCGTGTCGGTCGCGAAATCAGGGCGATGATGGAGGAACTGACGCCGCTCGTGCAGCCGATCTCGATCGACGAGGCCTTTCTCGATTTGCGAGGCACCGAACTGCTGCATCATGATCCGCCGGCGCGGGTGCTCGCGAGGCTTGCCCGACGCATCGAGCAGGAGATCGGCATTACCGTCTCCGTCGGGCTGTCCTACTGCAAGTTCCTCGCCAAGGTCGCCTCCGACCTGCAGAAGCCACGCGGTTTCTCCGTGATCGGCGAGGCCGAGGCGCTGACCTTCCTCGCCGACAAGCCGGTCACGATGATCTGGGGCGTCGGAAAGGCCTTTGCCACGACGCTACAGGCCGACGGCATCCGGACCATCGGCCAGCTTCAGGTGATGGACGAGAGCGATCTCATGCGCCGCTATGGCTCAATGGGGCAGCGACTCGCGCGCTTGTCCCGTGGAATTGACGAGCGGACGGTACACCCAAACGACCCGGCCAAAAGCGTCTCGGCCGAAACGACCTTCTTCGACGACATCCACCGGCTCGACGATCTCGTGGTGCATCTCAGAGCCCTGTCCGAGAAGGTCGCCTGGCGACTGAAGCGACACGAGATCGCCGGGCAGACCGTTGTCCTGAAACTCAAGACGGCTGATTTCAAGCTGAGGACACGCAACCGACGGCTCGATGACCCCACCCAGTTGGCCGACCGGATCTTCCGCACCGGCATGTCGCTTTTGGAGAGAGAGGCTGATGGAACGCGCTTCCGGCTGATCGGGATAGGTGTCAGCGATCTGCAGGATCCGGCGCTTGCCGATCCGCCTGACCTTGTCGATGTCCAGGCTGCACGGCGGGCAGCGGCAGAGGCCGCGATGGACAAGTTGCGCGATAAGTTCGGCAAGGGTACGGTTCAGACGGGTTATACATTCCCGTCCAAACGATAGGCGATCCCGTGACGCATCTACCCTCCATCATCAAGGGTCAAAGTCGGCGCACGGGCGGCCCGGGTGCACAGATGCGGCTCCTGCGCATTGCCGCTGCCCATCGCCGCACGCGCCGCAACGACCTCATGCTGGGCGCCATCCTCGCCTTCGTCGCTGGCGCGATGAATGCCGGCGGCTTTCTTGCCATCGGCCACTATACATCGCACATGACCGGCATCGCCTCTGCAATCGCCGACAATCTGGCGCTCGGTCTTTTCGGGCTCGTCGGGGGCGGCATGGCCCTTCTCGTCAGCTTCACCGTGGGCGCCGCTTGCTCGGCCATTCTCATCAACTGGGCTCGGCGCCATGCGCGGCGACAGCAATATGCCTATCCGCTGGCGCTCGAGTCCGGCCTGCTGATCGCCTTTGCCGGGATCGGTGCGGTCCTGCCAGCGGCTTCGGCCGCGCCGGTCACCGCCTTACTCCTCTGTTTCGTAATGGGACTTCAGAACGCGGCGATCACCAAGATTTCCGGCGCCCGGATCCGCACCACCCATTTGACCGGCATGATCACCGATGTCGGCATCGAGTTGGGCAAGCTCGCCTATGGCCGGATTGTGCGGTCCCTCGACCCTCCACCGCTTTCAACCGATAGCCGCAAGCTCGGCATCCTGCTGCCCATCGTCGGCATGTTCTTCATCGGCGGGCTTGTCGGCGCGCTCGGCTTCAAGCATATTGGCCATGCCTTTTCCCTGCCGCTGGCCGCCGTACTGCTGGCCGTGGCCTCGCCGCAACTGAGACCGCAGCAGACAGCCGCCCCGTGAAAAAACCTGCTCTTGGGATCTGTGGACAGCGGATCACAGCGGCGTGAGTGGCACATCCAGGTCTTTTCGCGAAACTTTTCTTAAACATCGTCGCTTAGACTGCGACCGGTTGTGTATTGCGTTTCGAATGGTCAATCATGTTTCAGCGTTTCGCCCTCGCCATCAGCCTATCATTGCTCTCCAGCACGGCGCTTGCTGCCGATGGACCCCTGCAGATCTATATCTCAAAGGCGGAACAGACGCTGACCGTTTATGACGGAGACGAGGTTGTTGCGACGACGAAGGTCTCGACCGGCAAGCCCGGACACACGACGCCATCGGGGATCTTCTCGATCCTGGAAAAGCGCAAGTATCACGAATCCAACCTCTATTCGAACGCGCCGATGCCCTTCATGCAGCGCCTGACATGGTCGGGCATTGCCCTGCACGAAGGCAAGCTGCCCGGCTATCCGGCCTCGCATGGCTGCGTGCGTCTGCCGAACGGCTTTGCCAAGACGCTCTTTTCCATGACGGAGCGTGGCGCGCATGTGATCATCACCGACGATCCCGTCACGCCGAAGTCAATCACTCACGCCAATCTGTTCACGCCGCGCCTGCCGGTTGACGATGGTGGGTTACTATCGGACGTGGAGCTAAGGCCTAGCCGAGTCGAGGCGGGTCTGGAACCTGTCGAAGTGGCCATGAACGCAGTTCCACCGCGAAGCGGTGCCGAAACAAAGGTGACACTTGCGGAGCCGCCGCCGCTGCGCATCCTGATCACCCGCCGTACCCAACGAGACGCGGTATCAGACGTCCAGCGTCTTCTCGGTACGCTGGGCTTCGACGCGGGCGTTTCCGATGGCCTGCTCGGCAGCCGGACGATTGCGGCGATCAAGGCCTTCAAGGACAAGAACGGCATCGAAAAGGACGCCCAGATCCTATCCGAGGCGTTTCTTGCGGCACTCTACAAGCAAGCCGGTGAGGATCACCCGCCGACCGGCCAACTGATGATCCGGCAGAAATTCGCACCTCTCTTTTCGTCGCCTGTCGATATCCGGGAGCCTGAAAAGGCGCTCGGCACGCATTTCCTCGAAGCAACCGACATCGATCGCTACAAACGCAGGGCCGAATGGCGTGGCGCAACGCTCGACGACCATCTTCCGGCATCGGCACAGAAGCGTCTCGGGATCACGATCCCGGCCGACGACAGATCAATCTTCTCTGCCGAGGCGGCTTTGTCGCGTATCGTTATCCCGGACGAGCTTCGCGCCCGCATCGAAACCATGCTGAGCGAAGGATCCTCGATCACCATCTCGGATACCGGCATCGGCCCGGAAACTGGCAACGGGACGGATTTCATCACCGTAACACGTTCCAAGCCGCGGGCCTGACGACCAGCTAGTGAAGCTGGCGATCAAGTGCCCAAACCCGGTCGCGCAAGCCATCTGCTTTTGCAATCGCGCGGTTCATATCGTCCGTGCCCAGCTTTTCGATAAGCGTCGGCATGTTTGAGCGCAGGTCCACCCCAAGTCCCGCCCGGCCATCCGGTATGGAGAAACCCATGGCCGCAAGAATTGTCGGAAACAGATCAATCGTGCTTGCGGGCTTGCTGACTGTGTCGCGGTGATCTGTGCCCAGAACCATGAACATGTTGCGGCGATCGGAAGCTTGTAGGTCTCCATAGACCTCGTTTCGCATGGCGAGATGGTCACTCTGAATAACCACCACCGTGTTTTCCAGCAGGCCATCACGCTCTAGGCGATCGACAAAGCGTTCGACGAGCCAATTGGTGCAGGCGAAGGCCTTCAGGGTATCATTGGGTTGGCGGGACACGAACGGAAGCGCCTCGCAGGACGGAGAAATAAGACCTGTTGGCGCATGACCGCCCAGCGTCGTCAGCATCAGACTGTACGGTGCACTTTGCTTATCGAGTTCAGACACCTGCTCGTATGCAACTTGAAGCATGTCCTCATCATGCAGTCCCCGAAGATTTCACGCGGCCGGGAAAACGGTGATGAAGTTCATCGAACCCAAGCAGGCGTTCATAGCCGTGGTTGGCCGCGAAACCGCGCGTGCCGGCGAAATCGAGGCTCGCTCCCTTTAGGAAGACATTCGTGTAACCGTTGCGTTCGAGAATATCGCCCAGGCACTCTGCTCCCGGCAGTATCTCATCCACGAGGTCGAATGAATTGCGGTGTATGACTCCCAACGACAGCAGGGGCACGCCGCAGGTCGATGCCACATGTCCCGCAAGTGTCCAACCTGTCAGCTCGACTTGCTCGACGTTGTCAGCGGACCAAGCTTTGGCGGAAAGGTTTTTCAACGGTCGAGCCACATCTCCGAAACGTTCTTCGTCCCACAAGGTGAGTTCCGCACTCTCAACGAATATGTGCAGTAGGTTTTTCGTCGTGCCAGAAGCTACAACGTCCTTCTCCGGGTCCTTGAAGGCCGAGCTCAAGTCCATAGGCGGCGGCCCGGCAGAGGCCAAGGCGCCGGCAGCACCGAGCCATGTGAGCGGATTGAGCGCAAGCAGGACGACTGGAAGGCACCGGTTGAGAAAGGCCATGCCGCGCGATATGCTGGCCAGTTGCCACCAACTGATCATGACCAACACAAAGGGGATGATTGCGACCATGGACTGCTCGAAAGCCTGATCTTGAACGGCTTCCGACCCGACGTCGTAGTTCAGGTGAAATAGAATGGCCTGCACGTCGACGGCGCCGAACAGCGAGTACAAGATATACCAGACAGCGAGAAGCAGCGTCGCAGCATAGGTCCAACGCAGTGTTACACGTTGCTTCTCGGGATACACCTTCGAGAAGACATACAGGAACAAGAAGATCCCGGTAAACAGCATGGGACGCCAAGAAGGCATCAGTTCAACGCTGACATCGATGATTGACGTCACCGCCCAGGCGAAAATGGCTGCCCACAGAATGGCTCGAACTGCCTGACTTTTGAAACTTTCCAGCATCCGAGACGAAAATGACATACAGCAACCTCCAGCAAGAGGCTCAATCTATAGCTGCATCCCAGTTTCAGTTGACTTAACCTGAAAGGTAAATTTCGAGTATTCAAACCAGCCTTACCTTAAACCAGTTCGACGTCGAGGACGCCGGGGGTTGAGCGCATGGCAGCGGCAATTTCGGGCGAGATGCGGAAGCGCTCGGTCAATTCCACCTCAATTTCGCGCTGGCCTTCGTCCTTGATCACGATGAACGAGACAAGCCCGTCGCCCCTTGCGTTGAGATGGGCGGCGACAGCGCGGAGCGGACCGGAATCGCGGACGAAGACGCGCATCGCCTTTTGCATGCGGATTGACTGTTCTTCGAGCGACTGGGCCGTCTGGATGCGCAGGCCGATACCTTCTGGGCGCTCTTCCGCCTGAACGGTCAGGACCAGTGATTTTCCTGCCTCGAGCAGGTCGCGATACTGATTGAGACCTTCCGAGAACAGAACCGCTTCATACTGGCCGGAGGCATCCGAAAAGGTGACGATGCCCATCTTGTTGCCAGTGCGGGTCTTACGCTCCTGGCGCGAGATAACGGTGCCTGCCAAGCGACCGGCAGAAGCGCCCTGTTTCACGGCCACCGAGAAATCCGCGAAATTCTGGACACGCAGCTTGTCGAGCAAGTCTCTGTAAGCGTCGAGGGG
>JBJIOA010000034.1:0-17365 GCA_045377275.1 Allorhizobium sp.
TTGCTGTGTGCCCCTCTGTCTTTTGTGGTCCATCCGCGAAAACGGGTCGGGCCACATTTTGCGCATGAAGAAAACTGTGCGGCCGCCGCCGGAAACGGCAAACCACCAGGGCCTGAAAGGGCTTGAGACTAGATTTTGCAAGGGATGGGTATATGCCTACCGTAAACCAGCTGATCCGCAAGCCGCGTCAGGCACAGGTAAAGCGCAATAAGGTTCCTGCTCTGCAGGAAAACCCGCAGAAGCGTGGCGTTTGCACCCGCGTCTACACAACGACCCCGAAGAAGCCGAACTCGGCTCTCCGTAAGGTTGCCAAGATCCGTCTGACCAATGGCTTCGAAGTCATCGGCTACATTCCGGGTGAAGGCCACAACCTGCAGGAACACTCTGTCGTCATGATCCGTGGCGGCCGCGTAAAGGACTTGCCGGGTGTTCGTTACCACATCATCCGCGGCGTTCTCGATACCCAGGGTGTCAAGAACCGTAAGCAGCGCCGTTCGAAGTACGGTGCGAAGCGTCCGAAGTAAGCTTCGGTCCTTCATTCACAAGATACCGGCGCTGCGCGAGGTTCTCCGCGTGATAAAGCGTCCCTAACCGTTGAGAGACAAATAGTATGTCCCGTCGCCACAGTGCAGAAAAGCGCGAAATCAATCCGGACCCGAAGTTCGGCGATCTCGTCGTCACCAAGTTCATGAACGCCATCATGCTTCACGGCAAGAAGTCGGTTGCTGAAAGCATCGTCTACGGTGCCTTCGACGTCGTTCAGAACAAGTCCAAGCAGGAACCGATTGCCGTCTTCCATCAGGCGCTCGACAACGTCGCGCCGCATGTTGAAGTCCGCTCGCGCCGCGTCGGCGGTGCGACCTATCAGGTCCCGGTCGATGTCCGTCCGGAGCGCCGTCAGGCTCTCGCGATCCGCTGGCTGATCACTGCTGCCCGCAAGCGCAACGAGACCACTATGGTCGATCGCCTTTCCGGCGAGCTGCTCGACGCAGCGAACAACCGCGGTAGCGCCGTGAAGAAGCGCGAAGACACCCACAAGATGGCCGATGCAAACCGCGCCTTCTCGCACTACCGCTGGTAATCAACCGATCGAATATCGAAAGGCAGTCCGTTATGGCTCGCGAATATAAAATCGAAGACTACCGCAACTTCGGCATCATGGCGCACATCGACGCCGGCAAGACCACGACCACCGAGCGTATCCTTTACTACACCGGTAAGTCGCACAAGATCGGCGAAGTTCATGACGGCGCAGCCACCATGGACTGGATGGAGCAGGAGCAGGAGCGTGGCATCACGATCACCTCCGCTGCCACCACGACCTTCTGGAAGGGTCGCGACGGCAAGATGCGCCGCTTCAACATCATCGACACCCCCGGCCACGTTGACTTCACGATCGAAGTGGAGCGTTCGCTGCGCGTCCTCGACGGTGCTGTTGCCCTTCTCGACGCCAATGCTGGCGTTGAGCCGCAGACCGAAACCGTCTGGCGTCAGGCTGAAAAGTACAACGTCCCGCGGATGATCTTCTGCAACAAGATGGACAAGACCGGTGCTGACTTCTACCGCTCGGTAGAGATGATCAAGACCCGTCTCGGCGCCACCGCTGTTGTCATGCAGCTCCCGATCGGCGCTGAGTCCGAGTTCAAGGGCGTTGTCGATCTGATCGAGATGAACGCTCTCGTATGGCGTGACGAGTTCCTCGGCGCTGCCTGGGACGTTGTCGAGATCCCGGACGACCTGAAGGACAAGGCTGAAGAATATCGCGAAAAGCTGATCGAGACGGTTGTCGAGATCGACGAAGAAGCGATGGAAGCCTACCTGAACGGCGACATGCCCGACAACGACAAGATCCGCGAACTCGTTCGTCGCGGCACCATCGATGTCAAGTTCCACCCGATGTTCTGCGGCACTGCCTTCAAGAACAAGGGCGTTCAGCCGCTCCTCGACGCTGTTGTCGATTACTTGCCGTCGCCTGTCGACATCCCCGCCATCAAGGGCATCGACTTCAAGACCGAAGCCGAAATCGAACGTCATGCAGATGACGCCGAGCCGCTCTCGATGCTGGCGTTCAAGATCATGAACGACCCCTTCGTCGGTTCGCTGACCTTCGCCCGTATCTACTCGGGCAAGCTCGAAAAGGGTTCCTCTGTCATCAACACGGTCAAGGACAAGCGCGAGCGCGTCGGCCGCATGCTGCAGATGCACTCGAACTCCCGTGAAGACATCGAAGAAGCCTTTGCAGGCGACATCGTTGCTCTCGCCGGCCTCAAGGAAACCACCACGGGTGACACGCTCTGCGATCCCCTGAAGCCGGTTATCCTCGAGCGCATGGAGTTCCCCGAGCCGGTCATCCAGATCGCGATCGAGCCGAAGTCCAAGGGCGACCAGGAAAAGATGGGCCTCGCGCTCAACCGCCTGGCTGCTGAAGACCCGTCCTTCCGCGTCAAGACCGACCAGGAATCCGGCCAGACCATCATCGCTGGCATGGGCGAACTTCACCTTGACATCCTCGTTGACCGTATGCGTCGCGAGTTCAAGGTTGAAGCCAATGTCGGTGCTCCGCAGGTTGCTTACCGTGAGACGATCACGCGTCAGCACGAAAGAAGACTACACGCACAAGAAGCAGTCCGGTGGTACCGGTCAGTTCGCGCGCGTCAAGCTCGTCTTCGAACCGAACCCGGAAGGCGAAGACTTCAAGTTCGAGTCCAAGATCGTCGGTGGTGCGGTTCCGAAGGAATACATCCCGGGCGTTCAGAAGGGTATCGAAAGCGTTCTGTCATCTGGTCCGCTCGCGGGCTTCCCGATGCTCGGCGTCAAGGCCACCCTCATCGATGGTGCCTTCCACGATGTCGACTCCTCGGTTCTCGCCTTCGAAATCGCATCGCGTGCCTGCTTCCGTGAAGCAGCCAAGAAGGCCGGCGCTCAGCTGCTCGAGCCGATGATGCGCGTCGAAGTCGTGACCCCGGAAGATTACGTCGGTGACGTTATCGGTGACCTGAACTCGCGCCGTGGCCAGATCCAGGGCCAGGAACAGCGCGGCATCGCGATCGTGATCAACGCTCACGTCCCGCTCGCCAACATGTTCAAGTACGTCGACAACCTGCGCTCCATGTCGCAGGGCCGCGCCCAGTACTCGATGGTCTTCGACCATTATGCGCCGGTTCCGTCGAACGTTGCTGCTGAAATCCAGGCTAAGTATTCCGGTCAGAAGTGACCGGAATATCCCGACCGTCCAATTGAATTTGTGAATTTCCCCTGACGGGGACCAGAAAATGGAGAGCCGAAAATGGCAAAGAGTAAGTTTGAGCGCAACAAGCCGCACGTCAACATCGGCACGATCGGCCACGTCGACCACGGCAAGACGTCTCTGACGGCAGCGATCACCAAGTATTTCGGTGAGTTCAAGGCCTATGACCAGATCGACGCCGCTCCGGAAGAAAAGGCGCGCGGCATCACCATCTCGACGGCGCACGTCGAGTATGAGACGCCGAACCGCCACTACGCGCACGTCGACTGCCCCGGCCACGCCGACTACGTCAAGAACATGATCACCGGTGCAGCGCAGATGGACGGCGCGATCCTGGTTTGCTCGGCAGCCGACGGCCCGATGCCGCAGACCCGCGAGCACATCCTGCTTGCCCGTCAGGTTGGCGTTCCCGCGATCGTCGTCTTCCTCAACAAGGTTGACCAGGTCGACGACGCCGAGCTTCTCGAGCTCGTTGAACTCGAAGTTCGCGAACTTCTGTCGTCCTACGACTTCCCGGGCGACGACATCCCGGTCGTCAAGGGTTCGGCTCTGGCCGCTCTGGAAGACTCGAACAAGGAAATCGGCGAGAACGCCATCCGCAAGCTGATGGAAGAAGTCGACGCCTACATCCCGACGCCTGAGCGTCCGATCGACCAGCCGTTCCTGATGCCGATCGAAGACGTGTTCTCGATCTCAGGCCGTGGTACGGTTGTGACGGGTCGCGTTGAGCGCGGTATTGTCAAGGTCGGCGAAGAAATCGAAATCGTCGGCATCCGTCCGACGACGAAGACGACCTGCACGGGCGTTGAAATGTTCCGCAAGCTGCTCGACCAGGGCCAGGCTGGCGACAACATCGGTGCGCTTCTGCGCGGTGTGAACCGTGACGGCGTCGAGCGTGGCCAGATCCTTTGCAAGCCGGGTTCGGTCAAGCCGCACAAGAAGTTCATGGCTGAAGCCTACATCCTGACGAAGGAAGAAGGCGGCCGTCATACGCCGTTCTTCACCAACTATCGTCCGCAGTTCTACTTCCGCACGACGGACGTGACCGGCATCGTGTCGCTTCCGGAAGGCACGGAAATGGTTATGCCTGGCGACAACGTCACGGTTGAAGTCGAGCTGATCGTTCCGATCGCGATGGAAGAAAAGCTGCGCTTCGCGATCCGCGAAGGCGGCCGCACCGTCGGCGCCGGCATCGTCGCTTCGATCATCGAGTAATCGATTGAAATGGCGGCCCTGGGCCACAAGCCCGGGGCCGCTTTTCGTTTCCGTCTGTTGATTGGTGCAAGCCAGTCATGCAGACAGCGCGCATGTCGCCAATTCCCGGCCTTGGCCGGATTGACGAAGGGCCGTTTGCGGTGTATGTCGCCGGCCACGATCAGAATCGCACGGTGATTTGCACTGGCGGTTCTCAGCGCTGCAGATTTCAAGGCCTGGTTACGGGCTGAGTTCGGCAGGGCTCCTCATGAATGAAGAGAGTGACAGGGGCACCTGCGGTGCGTCTGTGATTTTTGAAAATTAGGGGCCGGCCAGTCATGGTAATTCACTGTCTCTGCGTATGCGGGACGCACGAAAAGAAACAAGGACAAGTCGAATGAACGGCCAGAATATCCGCATCCGCCTGAAGGCGTTTGATCACCGGGTTCTCGATGCCTCTACGCGGGAGATCGTCTCGACCGCAAAGCGCACCGGTGCAAGCGTTCGCGGCCCGGTACCGCTCCCGACCCGCATTGAAAAATTTACCGTCAACCGTTCGCCGCACGTCGATAAGAAGAGCCGCGAACAGTTTGAAATGCGCACGCATAAGCGCCTGCTCGACATCGTAGACCCGACCCCACAGACCGTGGACGCGCTGATGAAGCTCGACCTGGCTGCCGGCGTTGACGTCGAGATCAAGCTCTAAGAAGAAATTCCGGCGAGAGCCGTAATAACAAGGAAGGTACGTGGCAAGACCTGCCAACGACTTCTCGAAACGGGAAACCCGATGGTTCGGAAGGGCCTGAGTGGAATCCTTAAACAAAGAGGAAAGGCCTGGATCACTTTTCCCGGCCGCGACTCTCAAGAGGAATGAACCAATGCGTTCAGGTGTGATTGCACAGAAAGTGGGAATGACCCGCGTCTATAACGACGCCGGCGAACATATCCCGGTTACAGTTCTGCGTCTGGATAACGTACAGGTCGTGGCTCAGCGCACGGCCGACAAGAACGGCTATGTCGCGCTTCAGCTCGGTGCCGGTACGTCGAAGGTGAAGAACACGTCGAAGGGCCTTCGTGGTCACTTCGCAGCAGCGAGCGTTGAGCCCAAGGCCAAGCTCGTTGAATTCCGCGTCTCCGAAGACAACCTCATCGATGTCGGCGCTCAGCTGACCGCGAGCCATTTTGAAGCCGGCCAGCTGGTCGACGTCACAGGCACGACGATCGGTAAGGGTTTTGCCGGTGCCATGAAGCGTCACAACTTCGGTGGTCTTCGTGCGACCCACGGTGTTTCCGTTTCGCACCGCTCGCATGGTTCGACCGGTTCGAACCAGGATCCGGGCAAGGTCTGGAAGGGCAAGCGCATGGCTGGTCACATGGGCCAGACGCGCGTCACCACCCAGAACCTCGAAGTCGTTTCGACCGATGAAGATCGTGGTCTTATCCTTGTGAAGGGCGCTGTTCCCGGTTCCAAGGGTTCCTGGATCATCGTCCGCGACGCCGTCAAGTCGGCGAAGTAAGGGAGCCAAGAACATGGAATTCAACGTCAAGACCCTCGAGGGCAAGGACGCTGGCAAGGTTTCTCTGTCTGAAGAAATCTTCGGCCTTGAGCCCCGCGAAGACCTGATCGCCCGCATGATCCGCTACCAGCTCGCCAAGAAGCGCGCCGGCACGCACAAGATCAAGGGCCGTTCGGAAGTCTCCCGCACCGGCTCTAAGATGTACAAGCAGAAGGGTACCGGTCGTGCTCGTCACCATTCGGCCCGCGCTCCGCAGTTCCGCGGCGGTGGTAAGGCTCATGGTCCGGTTGTTCGCAGCCACGCCCATGATCTGCCGAAGAAGGTTCGTGCGCTCGCTCTGCGCCACGCCCTCTCTGCCAAGATGAAGTCGGAAGATGTGATCATCGTCGACAACCTGGTTGCGGCTGATGCCAAGACCAAGCTGCTCGTCGGAAGCTTCGCCTCCCTCGGCCTCACCAACGCTCTCGTCATCGGTGGCGCCGAAATCGACAGCAACTTCAAGCTCGCCGCTTCGAACATCCCGAACATCGATGTTCTGCCGGTTCAGGGCATCAACGTTTATGACATCCTGCGCCGTGGCAAGCTTGTGCTTTCCAAGGCTGCTGTGGAAGCTCTGGAGGAGCGGTTCAAATGACGGATCTTCGCCACTACGACGTGATCGTATCTCCGTCGATCACGGAAAAGTCGACCATGGTGTCTGAGTTCAACCAGGTCGTCTTCAACGTCGCCAAGGGTGCAAGCAAGCCGGAAATCAAGGCTGCTGTCGAAGCCCTCTTCGGCGTCAAGGTCACCGCCGTCAATACGCTCGTCCGCAAGGGCAAGACCAAGCGTTTCCGCGGCTTCGCCGGCAAGCAGAAGGACGTCAAGAAGGCTGTCGTGACGCTCGCCGAAGGTCAGTCCATCGACGTGTCGACGGGCGTCTGAGGTAGGGAACAAGAACAATGGCATTGAAAAGCTACAATCCGACGACCCCCAGCCAGCGTCAGCTGGTCATCGTCGACCGCTCGGGCCTCTGGAAGGGCAAGCCGGTCAAGGCGCTGACGGAAGGTCTTTCGAAGAGCGGTGGCCGTAACAACTACGGTCGCATCACCGCTCGCTTCATTGGTGGTGGTCACAAGCGCACCTATCGTCTGGTTGACTTCAAGCGTCGCAAGTTCGACGTCGAAGGCACCGTCGAGCGCCTGGAATACGACCCGAACCGTTCGGCCTTTATCGCTCTCGTAACCTACACCGACGGCGAGCAGGCCTACATCCTTGCTCCGCAGCGTATTGCTGCAGGTGACAAGGTCATCGCATCGGAAAAGGCTGTCGACGTAAAGCCCGGCAACACCATGCCGCTGCAGTACATCCCGGTCGGTTCGATCGTCCACAACGTCGAGATGAAGCCTGGCAAGGGCGGTCAGATTGCACGTTCGGCTGGCACCTATGTCCAGCTCGTCGGCCGCGATGCCGGCATGGCAATCCTGCGCCTGAACTCGGGCGAGCAGCGTCTGGTCCCGGGCTCCTGCCTGGCCACCATCGGCGCCGTTTCCAACCCGGACCACGGCAACACCAACGACGGCAAGGCTGGTCGTACCCGTTGGCGCGGCAAGACCCCGCACAACCGCGGTGTCGTCATGAACCCGGTCGACCACCCGCATGGTGGTGGTGAAGGCCGCACATCCGGTGGTCGTCACCCGGTTTCCCCGTGGGGCAAGCCGACCAAGGGCAAGCGGACTCGCTCGAACAAGTCGACCGACAAGTTCATCATGCGTTCGCGCCACCTGAAGAAGAAGTAAGAGAGGTAGTCAGAAATGGCTCGTTCAGTATGGAAAGGCCCGTTCGTCGACGGCTATCTTCTCAAGAAGGCTGAGAAGGTTCGTGAGACTGGCCGCAGTGAAGTGATCAAGATGTGGAGCCGTCGCTCCACTATCCTGCCGCAGTTCGTCGGTCTTACCTTCGGCGTTTACAACGGCTCGAAGCATGTGCCCGTCTCGGTCAACGAAGACATGGTCGGCCACAAGTTTGGTGAATTCGCTCCCACCCGGACCTACTACGGTCACGGTGCGGACAAGAAGGCGAAGAGGAAGTAACGATGGGCAAGGCTAAAACCGAACGCCGGCTCAAGGACAACGAAGCGCAGGCAGTCGCCCGCACGATCCGCGTCAGCCCCCAGAAGCTCAACCTGGTTGCCGCGCTCATCCGCGGCAAGAAGGTCGAGCGCGCTCTCGCTGAGCTGGAATTCTCCCGCAAGCGTATCGCCGGAACCGTTCGCAAGACCCTCGAAGTCTGCGATCGCTAACGCCGAGAACAACCATGATCTGGACGTCGATCAGCTGATCGTCGCCGAAGCCTATGTTGGCAAGTCGATCACCATGAAGCGTTTCCACGCTCGTGGCCGCGGCCGCGCATCGCGCATCGAAAAGCCGTTCTCGCACCTCACCATCGTGGTGCGTGAAGTCGAAGCCAAAGGGGAGGCCGCATAATGGGTCAGAAAATCAATCCGATTGGCTTCCGCCTCGGGATCAATCGCACCTGGGATAGCCGTTGGTTCGCCGACAATGCCGAATATGGCAAGCTGCTCCACGAAGACCTGAAGATCCGCAAGTATCTGATGGACGAGCTGAAGCAGGCCGGCATCGCGAAGGTTGTCATCGAGCGTCCGCACAAGAAGTGCCGCGTCACGATCCACTCGGCTCGCCCGGGTCTGATCATCGGCAAGAAGGGTGCAGACATCGAGAAGCTTCGCAAGAAGATCTCGTCGATGACCAACTCGGAAACGCACCTCAACATCGTTGAAGTGCGCAAGCCTGAGATCGACGCAACGCTCGTTGCTCAGTCGATCACCCAGCAGCTCGAGCGTCGTATTGCATTCCGTCGCGCCATGAAGCGCGCCGTTCAGTCGGCCATGCGTCTCGGTGCCGAAGGCATCAAGATCACTTGCGCCGGCCGTCTCGGTGGTGCCGAAATCGCTCGTACCGAATGGTATCGCGAAGGTCGCGTTCCGCTCCACACCCTTCGTGCAGACATCGATTACGGTACGGCTGAAGCCGAAACCGCATACGGCATCTGCGGCGTGAAGGTCTGGATCTTCAAGGGCGAAATCCTCGAGCACGATCCGATGGCATCGGAACGCCGTGCACTCGAGGGCGATGCCCAGGGTCCCGCAAGCCGTGAACGCGGTGATCGTGGCGACCGTCGCCGCGAGAACGCTTGATTGAACGCTGGCGAAAGATAAGCTCGGAGAAGTAAGAAAATGTTGCAGCCAAAGCGTACAAAGTACCGCAAGCAGTTCAAGGGCCGCATCAAGGGCGTCGCCAAGGGCGGTTTTGATCTGGCATTCGGTGAATATGGCCTGAAGGCTCTGGAACCGAACCGCGTGAATGCTCGCGAAATTGAAGCAGCCCGTCGTGCGATCACGCGCTACATGAAGCGTGCTGGTCGCGTGTGGATCCGCGTATTCCCTGACGTCCCGGTCACTGCAAAGCCGACCGAAGTTCGTATGGGTAAGGGTAAGGGTTCGGTCGAATACTGGGCGTGCAAGGTCAAGCCTGGTCGTATCATGTTCGAGATCGACGGCGTATCGGAAGAGATCGCGCGCGAGGCACTTCGCCTCGGTTCCGCCAAGCTCTCTGTCACGACGCGCTTCGTACAGCGCATCGCAGAGTGAGGATCAAGGGCTGATCATGAAGGCCGTTGACGTTCGGGCGATGAGCGCTCGACGAGCTGAACGACGAGCTGGCTGCGCTGAAGAAGGAGCAGTTCAACCTGCGCTTCCAGAAGGCGACCGGCCAGATCGAGAAGTCTTCGCGCGTGATTCAGGAAGTCCGTCGTGACATCGCACGCGTGAAGACCATCGCCCGCCAGAAGGCGGCAGAAGCCAAGGCCTAAGGACCGAGAAATATGCCGAAACGCATTCTGCAGGGCGTAGTTGTCAGCGATAAGAACGACAAGACTGTCGTTGTTCGCGTTGAGCGTCGATTCGCCCACCCGCTGCTTCAGAAGACCGTTCGCCGGTCGAAGAAGTACAAGGCACATGACGAGACCAATGCCAGTACAAGACCGGCGATGTCGTCTCCATCCAGGAATCGTGCACCGATCTCCAAGGACAAGCGCTGGATCGGTAATTGCCGCCCAGGCTTAATTTACGGACTTGCTGCGCAAGGGCTTGCACCTTGCGCAGAAATCTGTATGAAGCAGGCCACGGCTGAGAACGCTCGGAATCGGGCGTTCTTTTGCTTTGAGCGCACGGAAGGTCCCATATGGGAAACCACCCTGTATTTATCTTCCCGCGCACACCAGAAATTTATCATAAGCCGGAATAGGGGGCCTTGGCCCAACCGTTCGGGTTACAACAAGAAGGCGACCTGACATGATTTAGATGCAGACTAACCTCGACGTCGCGGATAATTCCGGCGCGCGTCGTGTCATGTGCATCAAGGTGCTGGGCGGCTCGAAGCGGAAGTACGCCTCCGTCGGCGACATCATCGTCGTCTCCGATGAAGGAAGCCATTCCGCGCGGCCGCGTGAAGAAGGGTGACGTGATGAAGGCGGTCGTGGTGCGCACGGCCAAGGACATCCGTCGCGCCGGACGGCAGCGTGATCCGTTTCGACAAGAACGCAGCCGTTCTCGTCGACAACAAGAAAGAGCCGGTGGGCACGCGTATCTTCGGATCCGGTTCCGCGCGAGCTTCGCGCGAAGAACCACATGAAGATCATCTCGCTGGCACCGGAAGTGCTGTAAGGGAGCGACGAACGATGCAGAAGATTCGTAAGGGCGACAAGGTCGTCGTACTCGCCGGCAAGGACAAGGGCCGTACCGGTGAAGTCGTCCAGGTCATGCCGAAGGAAGACCGCGCGGTCGTCCGCGGCGTCAACATGATTGTCAAGCGCCACCAGACGCCAGACCGCAGACCGCAGGAAGGCGGGATCATCCGCAAGGAAGCTCCGATCCATCTGTCGAACATTGCGATCGTCGACCCAAGGACGGCAAGCCGACCCGCGTCGGTTTCCAGGTCCGTGGACGGCAAGAAGGTTCGTGTGGCCAAGCGTTCGGGAGAAGTGATCGATGGCTGAGTCCAAGTACGAGCCGCGGCTCAAGAAGCTCGACATACGTAAACCGCATCCGCAAGGCTTTGCAGGAAGCAGTTCTCCTACGCCAACGAGATGCATGATCCCGAAGCTCGACAAGATCGTCATCAACATGGGCGTCGGTGAGGCAACTGCCGATTCCAAGAAGCCTTCGGTTGCTGCTGCCGACCTTGCAGCGATTGCCGGCCAGAAGCCGGTCATCACGCAAGTGCTCGCAACGTCGATCGCTGGCTTCAAGGTTCGCGAAAACATGCCGATCGGCGCAAAGGTCACCCTGCGCCGGCGCCCGCATGTATGAGTTCCTCGATCGCCTGGTCAACGATCGCGCTCCCGCGCGTTCGCGACTTCCGCGGCCTGAATCCCGAAGTCCTTCGACGGCCGTGGCAACTTCGCCATGGGCATCAAGGAGCACATCGTGTTCCCGGAGATCAACTACGACAAGGTTGATCAGATGTGGGGCATGGACATCATCGTTTGCACGACTGCGACCGATCGACGACGAAGCTCGAGCGTCTGCTGAAGGCGTTCAACTTCCCGTTCCGTCAGTAACCGTAACGACGAGCGTATAAGAGGACACTATCTGAAATGGCGAAGACAAGCGCAGTCGAGAAGAACCAGAAGCGCCGCCGCAAGCTCGTCGCAAGCGTCAGGCTGCCAAGCGTGCCGGCCTGAAGGCGATCATCATGGACCAGGTCTCTTTCGATTGAAGAGCGGTTCAAGGCCAGCCCTGAAGCTGGCAGCACTGCCGCGCGATGGCGTCCAAGACCCGTATTCGCAACCGCTGCGAAGTCACCGGCCGTCCGCGTGCATATCTACCGCAAGCTTGGAATGTCGCCGTATCGCGCTTGCGTGAGCTCGGCAACACCGGCCTAAGGTGCCGGGCGTCGTAAAGTCGAGCTGGTAAGGAGACGCCAATCCATGACGATGACTGATCCGTCTCGGCGATATGCTGACCCGCATCCGCAACGGCGCTGCTCGCCGCAAGAAGACTCTAGGTCACCGACGCCGGCCTCGCAGGCTGCGTGCCCGCGTTCTCGACGTTCTGCAGGCCGAAGGCTACATCCGCGGCTACAGCCCAGGTCGATTACGACAATGGCAAGTCCGAAATCGACGATCGAACTGAAGTACTACGAAGGTTCTGTCGGTCATTCGCGAAATCGGCCGCGTATCCAAGCCGGGCCGCCGAGTTTATGTCTCGGTTAAGTCCATCCCGCAGGTCGCGAACGGTCTCGGCATCACTATCCTTTCGACTCCGAAGGGTGTGATGGCCGATCACCAGGCTCGCGAACAGAACGTTGGTGGTGAGGTACTCTGCTCCGATCTTCTAAGATCGGGCAGGGGATCTCCATAGCGAACAGACAGGATAAAAACTATGTCTCGTATCGGTAAGAAGCCCGTCTCCGGTCCCGGCAGGGCGTGACCGCCGACCGTCGACGGCCAGCACGGTCAGCGCCAAGGGCCCGAAGGGCGAACTGAACTACGTCGTCAAACGACGAAGTCTCTGGTCAAGCTGGAAGACGGCGCAGATGCCAGGTTTCAGCCGCGCGACGAATCCAAGGACGCTCGTTCGAAGTGGGGCATGTCCCGCACCGATGATCGAGAACATCCTGCAAGGGCGTCAAGGACGGGTTACGAGCGCAAGCTCGAAATCAACGGCGTTGGTTACCGCGCGTCGCATTCAGGGCAAGAACCTGCAGCTGGCACTCGGCTTCAGCCACGATGTCGTCTATCAGCCGCCGGTTGGCATCTCGATCGCTGTTCCGAAGCCGACCGAAATCATCGTGTCCGGCATCAACAAGCAGCAGGTCGGCCAGGTTGCCGCCGAGATCCGCGAATATCGCGGTCCGGAGCCCTACAAGGGCAAGGGCGTCAAGTATGCCGAAGAGCGGATCGTCCGCAAAGAAGGCAAGAAGAAGTAAGGATCGCGCGAAATGGCAAGCAGAAAAGAAGCACTTGTTCGCCGTGCGAACCGCGTACGGCGTCAGATCAAGGCGGTGGCAAATGGCCGTCCGCGTCTGTCGGTACATCGCTCTTCGAAGAACATCTACGCTCAGGTCATCGACGACGTGGCTGGCAAGACCCTTGCCGCTGCATCGACCCTCGATGGCGGCCTGAAGGGCTCGCTCAAGACCGGCGCCGACATTGCAGCAGCAGCTGCCGTTGGCAAGCTGGTGGCCGAGCGCGCTTCCAAGGCTGGCGTCAAGGAAGTCGTCTTCGACCGTGGCGCTTACATCTATCACGGCCGCATCAAGGCTTTGGCCGAAGCGGCTCGTGAAGGTGGTCTGACCTTCTAATCAAAGAATTTCCACCCGGACTTGCGTCCGGGTGGATTTCCGGCTTTATGCCGGTCACACCGGATTCCACCTTGGCCCGACAGGGCAGGGTGGAACTTCGCGTAATCTGCCGATTGCACCCGGAAAAGAAAAAGGAAAAGGACAATGGCACAAGAAAAGCGTGGTTCGCGGGATGACCGTCAGAACCGTGAAGAACGCGATAGCGAGTTTGTCGACAAGCTGGTCGCCATCAACCGCGTTGCTAAGGTCGTCAAGGGCGGCCGTCGTTTCGGTTTCGCAGCCCTCGTCGTCGTCGGCGACCAGAAGGGCCGTGTAGGCTTTGGCCATGGCAAGGCACGTGAAGTGCCGGAAGCCATCCGCAAGGCGACCGAAGCTGCAAAGCGCGACCTGATCTTCGTTCCCCTGCGTGACGGCCGTACGCTGCATCACGACGTCAACGGCCGCCACGGCGCCGGCAAGGTTCTGCTGCGTTCCGCCAAGGCTGGTACCGGCATCATCGCCGGTGGTCCGATGCGCGCCGTTTTTGAAACGCTCGGCATGTCTGACGTTGTCGCCAAGTCGACCGGTTCGTCGAACCCATACAACATGGTTCGCGCGACCTTCGACGCCCTGAAGGCTCAGGTGCATCCGAAGGATGTGGCAGCTCAGCGTGGCCTCAAGTACGCTACGCTTCAGGCTCGCCGCGCCGCCTCCGGCAACGCAGCTGAAGAATAAGAGGAGTCTGATCCATGGCTAAGGCTACGAAGAAGACTGAAGCAAAGACGATCACGGTCGAGCAGATCGGTTCGCCTATTCGCCGTCCGGCTATTCAGCGCGCAACGCTGGTTGGTCTGGGCCTCAACAAGATGCACCGGGTCCGCACCCTGGAAGATACGCCTTCCGTTCGTGGCATGATCCGTGCTGTCCAGCATCTCGTTCGCGTCGTCGACGAGAAGTGAGACGGGGGAAGTCATCATGAAACTGAATGAAATCAAAGACAACGAAGGCGCCTCCAAGGAACGTATCCGCGTAGGTCGCGGTATCGGTTCCGGCAAGGGCAAGACCGGTGGTCGCGGTGTAAAGGGTCAGAAGGCTCGCGTTCGGGCGTTGCTATCAACGGCTTCGAAGGCGGTCAGATGCCTATCTACCGTCGCCTTCCGAAGCGCGGCTTCAACAACATCTTCGCTTCTGAATACGTCACCGTTTCGCTCGGCCGTATCCAGACCGCGATCGATGCTGGCAAGCTCGACGCCAAGGCAACGGTTGACGCCGCTTCGCTCAAGGCAGCTGGCGTGATCCGCCGTGCCAAGGACGGCGTGCGCGTCCTCTCCGACGGCGAACTGAAGGCAAAGGTCACGATCGAAGTCGCCGGCGCCTCCAAGGCCGCTGTTGAGAAGATCGAAAAGGCCGGCGGTTCCATCAAGCTGCTCGAAGCAGCCAAGGAAGCCGCTGAATAAGTGACAGACAATCGCCCGGGGTGCTTCACACCGGGCGATTTTGCTCCCATATGTGAGCCTCACGATCCCAGGACGGAATGGACGTCGTTTCGTCTTCCGGGTCATCTGGAAAACAAGGGTGTGAGGCATGCGGTTGTTCGCAACTTCTCCCGCGCCCTGTTTTCTGAAAAACAGTTTGAACGAATAGCCTCCGGTTTCGACGGATTACCGTCTCCGGTTTAGGTTTGCGGAGAATTCTATGGCTTCTGCAGCGGAACAACTGGCCTCGAACCTCAACTTCTCGACTTTCGCCAAGGCGGAAGATCTGAAGAAGCGTCTGTGGTTCACCCTGGCCGCATTGCTGGTTTATCGCCTCGGCACGCATATTCCGCTGCCCGGCCTCAACCCGGAGGCTTATGCCGCGGCCTTCCAGGGCCAGTCCGGTGGTATCCTCGGTCTTTTCAATATGTTTGCCGGTGGCGCCGTCGAGCGCATGGCGATCTTCGCGTTGGGGATCATGCCCTACATCTCCGCGTCGATCATCGTGCAGCTGATGACGTCGGTCGTGCCGTCCCTCGAGCAGCTCAAGAAAGAGGGCGAGCAGGGCCGCAAGATCATCAACCAATATACCCGCTACGGTACCGTGCTTCTCGGCACGCTGCAGGCCTACGGCATCGCCGTCGGCCTCGAATCGGGGCAGGGGATCGTTGCCGATCCAGGCTGGTTCTTCCGCATTTCAACCGTTCTGACGCTGCTTGGCGGCACGATGTTCCTGATGTGGCTCGGTGAGCAGATCACCTCGCGCGGCATTGGCAACGGCATTTCGCTGATCATCTTCGCCGGCATCGCTGCCGGTCTGCCGGCCGCTGTCGCCCAAACGCTTGAACTCGGCCGTACAGGCGCGCTGTCCACCCTGATGATTCTGACTGTCATCGTCGTGGCCATCGCCGTCATCGCGCTGATCGTCTTCGTTCGAGCGTGCCCAGCGCCGTCTTCTGATCCAGTATCCGAAGCGCCAGGTTGGCAATCGCATGTTCCAGGGCGACACGTCGCACCTGCCGCTGAAGCTGAACACTGCTGGCGTCATTCCGGCGATTTTTGCCTCGTCGCTGCTGCTCCTGCCGGCGACGGCTGCTGGCTTCACTGGCAACAGCCAGCTCCCGGGCTGGGCGACCACGGTCATCGCAGCCCTGCAGCACGGCCATCCGGTCTACATGCTGCTCTACGGCGCGCTGATTGCATTCTTCGCCTTCTTCTACACGGCCATCGTCTTCAACCCAAAGGACACGGCCGACAACCTGAAGAAGCACGGTGGCTTCATCCCCGGCATCCGTCCGGGTGAGCGCACCGCCGAGTACATCGACTACGTGTTGACCCGCATCACGGCGGTCGGCGCGGTCTACCTGGTTTTCGTCTGCCTGTTCTGCCAGAAATCCTCATCGCAGCGCACCGGGATCCCATTAGCCCTTGGCGGTACTTCGCTTTTGATTGTTGTCAGCGTGACCCTCGATACTGTAGCACAGGTTCAGGGACATCTGATCGCCCAGCAATATGAGGGCCTGATCAAGAAGTCGAAGTTGCGTGGAGGAAAGAGGGGACGATGAGACTGATTCTGCTTAGGACCGCCGGGCGCGGGGAAGGGAACCCAGGCCCAGCGGATCGTGGAGAAGCACGGTATCCCGCAGCTCTCCACCGGTGACATGCTCCGTGCCGCGGTATCCGCTGGCACGGAGGTCGGCAAGCGCGCCAAGGCCGTCATGGACGCTGGCAAGCTTGTCTCCGACGATATCGTCATCGCCATCGTCTCCGAGCGCATCGATGCGCCCGACTGTGCCAATGGCTTCATTCTCGATGGCTTTCCCCGGACGCTCGTCCAGGCCGATGCCACCGAGGCGATGCTGAAGGGCAAGAACCTCGACCTGTCGGGCGTGATCGAGATCCGCGTCGACGACGAGATCCTCGCTGACCGAATCGCCGGTCGTTACACCTGCGCCAACTGCGGTGCCGGTTACCACGACGAGAACCTGAAGCCGAAGGTGGACGGCGTCTGCGACAAGTGTGGTTCCACCCACTTCAAGCGTCGTCCTGACGACAACCGTGATACGGTCCGCACCCGCCTGCAGGCCTATTACAAGGAAACCTCGCCGCTGATCGGCTATTACCACGCCAAGGGTAAGCTGCATTCGGTCGACGGCATGGGTGAGATCGATGCCGTCACCGGCGAGATCGAGGCCATTCTGGCCAAGCTCTGACAGCCGTCAGTCGTAAGAATCTTCGCGGGGCCGGTTGCTTTTGGCAGCCGATTCCGCTAAAGACCGCGCCAACTCGCGACATGACTGCGATCGGCGCGTTCTTCCAAAACGCTGGGAGACCGGGTTCGATCGTTTTGGTTTGTCGAGAACCCGAATTGTAATTGCGGTCCCTTTGGGCCGTGTAACGAGACACCACTTGCCGGATGGCAACTGGAAGCAAGGAGAATAGGCGTGGCACGTATCGCTGGCGTCAACATCCCGACTGCGAAGCGCGTTGTTATCGCGCTGACCTACATTCACGGGATTGGACCGAAGTTCGCATCTGAAATCATGGAGAAGGTCGGTCTTCCGGCTGACAAGCGCGTTCACCAGTTCA
>JBJIOA010000035.1:0-24712 GCA_045377275.1 Allorhizobium sp.
GTTGAAGATGTGTGCGGACCGGATGTCCGGGCTCAGCCAGACATGGTCGTCGCGGATCTGCGATCTGTCGTACTGGCTGGAGGGCACGACAGCGATGACCCGTTCGCCGCCGATTTTCACGTAGAGATAGACCTCGTGGCCCATGAACTCGACGTGGCTGATGCGCCCCGACAGCGTGCCCGAGGTCTCGGGTGGCGCGATGCGCAGGTGCTGCGGACGAATGCCGATGGTCACGTCGCGCGGAGCATCGCGCTCCAGCCTGTGAGACAGACCGTCAGCAATCGACAGCGTCTGGCCGGCTGTGACGAGGTCGCCGTTCCCGGTCAGCTCGGCCGCAATCAGGTTCATCTCCGGGCTGCCGATGAAGCCGGCGACGAAAGCGTTGGCCGGACGGTTGTAAAGCGTTACCGGGTCGGCCACCTGCATGATGTGCCCGTCCTTCATGACGCAGATCCGGTCGCCCATGGTCATGGCTTCGGTCTGGTCGTGGGTGACGTAGATGACGGTCGCGGCCATGCCGTCGGCTTTCAGCTGCTTGTGCAGGTCGGTGATGCGCACGCGCATCGAGGCGCGCAGCTTGGCGTCGAGGTTCGACAGCGGCTCATCGAAAAGGAAGACCTGCGGTTTCTTGATGAGGGCGCGGCCGACGGCGACACGCTGGGCCTGGCCACCCGACAGCTGCTTTGGTAGCCGGTCCAGCAGGGCACCGATCTCCAGTGTGCCCGCCACCTTGTCGGTCGCCTCGTCGATTTCTGCCTGCGGACGGCGCTTCAGGCGCATCGAGAAGGAGAGGTTCTTCTTCACCTTCATATGCGGATAGAGCGCGTAATTCTGGAAGACCATGGAAATGCCGCGGTCGCCGGGGGCGCGGTCGTTGACGAGTTCGCCGCCGATGCGGATCTCGCCGCCTGTGATGCGTTCCAGGCCGGCAATCATGCGCAGCGTGGTCGACTTGGCGCAGCCGGAGGGGCCGACCAGGACCATGAACTCGCCATCTTCGACATCGAGGTTGATGCCATGCACAGCACGGAAGGCGCCATAGTCTTTTTCGAGGTTTTTCAGTTGCAACCGGGCCATTGTTTTATCCCTTGATGCCGCCGGCGGAGATGCCGTCGATGAAGTATTTCTGGGCGAGGAAGAAGACGGTGAGGGCCGGCAACAGCGTCAGCACCGACATCGCGAGCACCCGGTTCCATTCAAAGGCCTCCGTCGTGTCGATCGAGAGTTTCAGCGCCAGGGAGACGGGAAACTTGTCGACGGAGGAGATGTAGATGAGCGGTCCCAAGAAATCGTTCATTGTCCACATGAACTGGAAGAGGCAGACCGAAATCAGTGCCGGCATCAGCAGCGGAATGACGATAAAGACGAGGACCTGCCAGGTATTGGCGCCATCCACCCGCGCAGCTTCCTCCATGTCGCGCGGAATGGCGCGCAGGAACTGTACCAGCATGAAGACGAAGAAGGCGTCGCCGGCAAAGGCCGAGGGGACCCAGAGCGGCAGATAGGTGTCGAGCCAGCCGAGATCGCGGAACAGCAGGTATTGCGGAATGCGGGTGACGACATTCGGCAGCAGCAGCGTGGCGATGAGGGTCGCGAAGAGCAGCTTCTTGAACGGAAAATCGAAGCGGGCAAAGCCATAGGCCACCGCCGTGCAGGAGATCGCCGTCCCGATAATCTTGGGCAACACGATCCAGAGCGTGTTCAGGAAGAAGGTCCCGAAGGTATAGGGCGTCGAGGTCTGCCAACCCCTGATGTAACCGTCTGCCGTCGGGTTTTCCGGCCAGAAGCCGGGATTGGCAAAGATCTCGGAATTGGTCTTGAATGAGGCGCCGATCAGCCAGACCAGCGGGTAGATCATGATCAGGCCTACCACCGTCAGGACAGCATAACGTAAGACAGTCGTAATCTTTTGCCGGCGCAGATCGCGGCGGTGGGCCTTGTCGGCTTCTTCGACGCCAGCGGCATAGGGGGTGAGGGCGTGGTCTGTCATGATCAGCTCCGCTTGTCGCCGGCGTAGTAGACCCAGTGGCGCGACGACCAGAAGGCGATGAGGGTGAGCGCCATGATGATGACGAAGAGCACCCAGGCGATGGCCGAGGCATAACCCATGTCGAAGCGCTTGAAGGCTTCGTCATAGATGTAGATCGGCAGGAAATAGGTGGCCTTCAGCGGGCCGCCCTGCGTGATGATGTAGGGGCCGTTGAACTCCTGGAAGGCCTGGACCATCTGCATGATCAGGTTGAAGAAGATGACAGGCGTGATCAACGGCAGAGTGATGTGGACGAAGCTCTTCCACTTGCCGGCGCCATCGATGGCGGCCGCCTCGTAGAGGCTCTTGTCGATGCTCTGCAGGGCGGCGAGGAAAATCACCATGGCCGAGCCGAACTGCCAAAGACGCAGGAGCGTGATGGTGAAGAGCGCATTGGTCGGGTCGCCAAACCAGTTCACCGGCTCGAGTCCGATCATCGTCAGGCCCATGTTGACCAGGCCGACATCAGCGAACATGTAGCGCCAGAGAACAGCGATCGCGATCGAGCCGCCGAGGATCGAGGGCACGTAAAAGGCCGTGCGGTAGACGTTGATGAACTTCAGCTTGTAGTTCAGGATCACGGCGACGAAGAGCGCGAAGATCAGCTTCAGCGGCACCGTCGTGAAGACGTAGATCAGGGTCACCCAGAGCGACTTGCGGAAGGTCCGATCGCCGGTGAAGAGCCTTATATAGTTGTCGAAGCCGGTGAAGATCGGCGCGCTCATCAGATTGTAGTCGGTGAAGCTCAGATAGAGCGACACGACGAAAGGCAGGGCCGTGAAGATCAGGAGCCCAATGATATAGGGCGCGAGATAGAAGAGCCCGAGGTAACGGCTGTCTCCGCTCATGCAGCACCTCCGGCTCTCGCCAAGGTTTCAGGCAGGCGATGCTGGGTAGCCGTCACCATTTCTCGGAAGAGGCGGGTCGTTTTATCCTGCGGCAGGGCGGCGACGAGCGGATCCGAGACAAAGAGCGGCAGGAGCGCATCGACGTCATCAGACAGGATCGCTGCCACGAGGGCGTTCTGCCGGTCGGCATGGGGACGGGCGAGCAGTTCAAGACCCTTCGGCAGTCGTCCTGCAACGATGGGCTGGATGCCGAGTGGGCTGAAGCGGGCATTGGTTTCGACGATCGTATTCTCCTTGAAGCCCGCGAGCTGCCCCCGGTTCGGCAGGTTGACATTGCTCACATGCTCAGGCCCGCCCATCAGAGCCTTGATCTGCTCGACGATGGCTTCGTCCGAGGCGCGAGCTGGCGGCAGTTCGGCGCCCTTGTCCAGGGCATCGGCATAATCGACCTTCTCCTGTCGTTCCCGCATCCGGAACTCGACCGGGGTGAGGCCGAACTTCCAGGCGGCGTGCTCATCGAGGTACCAGCTTTGCGGCAGGAACTCGACTAGGTGCCGGTCGCCCGCTGCTGCGGCGATGCCGAAGCGGAGCGAGAGGTCGAACTTCACACGGAAGCTGTCGGTGAAATAACGGTCGTGTTCATTGGCGGGGTCGAGCGGGGACTCGCGCCAGCCGGTTGCATGGTGCTCTCTGGCGAAATCGAGATAGGCCGGCATCATGTCGACACCGCCAACCGCGGCGCGGTCGACGAAGGTGAAATGGTTGATGCCGAGCACGTTCACCTTCGCATCGCGATAGCCGTAGAGCACTTCACCGGCGCGGCGGTTTGCAAGGTAAGCCATGATCTTGCGGGTCTTGATCACCTCGTGGCAGGACCCCCATGCCCGGATCTCCGGGAAAACGGCATAGAGCGTGCCCGTCAGGACCGACATCGGGTTGGTGAGATTGCAGACATAGGCTTCCGGGCAGTAACGGGCGACGGCGCGGCCGATCTCGGCGATCATCGGGATTGCCCTCATGGCGCGGACGAAGCCGCCGGGCCCGACGGTGTCGCCGACCGATTGGCGGATGCCGTAGTGCTCGGGGATCGCGATGTCGTTTGCCATGTCCTCGAAAGAACCTGGCAGGATCGAGATGATGACGATGTCGGCACCACGAAGCGCTGCCTCCATCGTGCGTTCTGCCGTATAGGTGACGGGCGCCCCGGTCTCGCTGCGGGCGGCGTAGCGGGTGCCGATACGGGCGTTACGCTCGGCGGCAGCATGGTCGAGGTCGTAGAGCCGGACGGTCGCCGGCACCGTTCCGTCCTGGGCGAGGTCGCCCATCAGTTTCGTCGCCCAATTGAGCGAACCGCCGCCGACATAGGCGATGGTGACGGGGCGAGTGTATTCCGTTTTCTGCATCGCAATATTTAGGGTGGACGAGCCCAAGACCGGCCACCTCCGTGGCCTGTCTCGCCGTCTACCCTCCTCCTCCTGATATCCTCCCCGGTCTTCCCAAGTCGACCGGTCCTGTGTCTACTATCTCGCTATACGGTTCGCGCGGAAATCGACAAATAGGGGAAAAATGATGGACGAAACTGAAGGTAGCGTGCTCGGTGGTATTCCGATGCAGGCGCTGGCTCTCAACCTGACACGCTCGACCATCCGCATGCAGCATTCGCAGACCTGGTCGATCGACAAATCGAACCGGGTACATGACCTCGTGATCTGCCTGAGCGGTCGCGGGTTCTATGAGATCGAGGGGCAGACAGTGGAGGTGGAGCCGGGTTCGGCGATGCTTTTGCCGGCGAATACGCGGTTTGTCGGGCGGTCCGCATCGGTCGAAGCCTATACCGGGGTTGCGCAGCATTTCACTCTCGATCTTTTCGGTCGGCTCGATCTCATCGCGCAGATGGATCTCGCCTTGTCGGTGAAGCTTGCCCGCTGGGACATGCTGGAAAAGGTCGTCCGTCACTTTCGCGAAACCGCGCCACCTTATTCGACGAGCCTGCAGCAGCATCATGTCTTCATGTTCCTGTTGATCGAGTTCATCGAGCAGGCTTTCATCGGCTGGCGAGAGCAATCCGTCGGAACGGTCGCCAATCCCGACCAGCTGTCGCTCGCGATCATGGTCGCCGCCAGCCAGATCGCCGCCGATCCTCTGAACGAGGCGATCATCGCGCAGGTGCTTTCGGCCGCGCCCTACAATCCCGACTATTTCAAGCGCGAGTTCCGCAAGCGCGTCGGCTGGACTATGGACAAGTTTCAGGAGTTCAAGCGCATGGAGCGCGCCATGGGGCTTCTGGCCGGGGGATGCACGGTGAAGCGGGCCGCTGCACTTTCCGGCTATGCAGACGCCTATTACTTCTCCCGCATGTTCAAGCGCTATATCGGGATCAGTCCGCAGGGATATAGGGAAGCTGAGCGGCGCAACCGGGAGGGCGCCTTTCCGAGGGGCGAGGAAGATGGCCAGGTGGTCTATCCGCTGCCGCGGAACTGATAACCTGTCTTATGACTTTATCCTGGTGCATCCTTTCATGGCACCAGTTAAAACATTTTGCGCTTGCAGCGTGGCTCTCAACATGTATGATAAGTTGATATGACATGTATGGGAGGAATGATGTCGCACACCGATTTTACCAATCGCTTCGCCATCGATCCGTTGACCGCTGCCGGCTTTGGCACGGATGAACTGCGCTCGAATTTTCTGCTGCCGCCGCTCTTCGTGCCGGGTCGCATCCAGCTGCACTACACGAATTACGATCGCATGATCGTCGGCGGTGCCGTGCCGCTCGCCTCGGTACTGCCGCTCGAAACCATCAAGCCGGCGGGTACGCCAGAGCTTCTCGCACGTCGCGAGATGATCGCCGTCAATATCGGCGGGGCAGGCGTAGTGACTGTCGATGGAGAGCGGTTCGAAGCTGGCACTCGCGACATGGTCTATGCCGGCATGGGATCCCAGGTCAGTTTCGCCTCCATCTCGGCAGATGAGCCGGCGAAATTCTACCTGCTGAGTGCTCCGGCACATACCCGCCATCCGGCACGTCACATCGGTATCGGTGACGCCAAGCGGCTTGACCTCGGCGCGCAGGAAACCAGCAATGAGCGCTCGATCTTCCAGTTCGTTCACCCAGAAGGCGTGCAGACCTGCCAGCTGGTGGTCGGCATGACAAGCCTTGCCAAGGGCTCGGTGTGGAACACCATGCCCTGCCACATTCATGACCGGCGCATGGAGGTCTATCTGTATTTCGACATGGCGGAGAAGGCCCGTGTCTTCCATCTGTTTGGCGAACCGGACGAGACGCGCCACATCATCATGAAGAACGAGGAAGCCGTCCTGTCGCCCGGCTGGTCGATCCATTCCGGGGCCGGCACGGCGAATTATTCGTTCATCTGGGCCATGGCCGGCGACAATGTCGACTATACCGATGTCGATGCTGTCGCCATCGAGGACATGCGCTGAGGCGGGATTTCCGTCGCTCAGGTAACTCGGTTCGGGCATGCGGGATCGTCCATTCCGCATGCCGTTTTTCTGTGCGTGTTTTCTATCTTGGGTTGTTATCTCGGCGCTTTCCCGAGCCTCTCAGAAGCCCCCGTCTGGATACATTCAGACCCGTCTCATTAAGGTCATATTAGTCTTCCTTGGCCATGCTCCAGGCGATTCATGCATGGACGCCGATGGCAGCAATTTTGCTGGCTTCGATGTCGGGGGAGACCAAAACCGTGTTCATTGACCGTATATTGTCGCGCTTTAACATCCAGACGAAGGTGCTGATTTTCATTCTGCCTTTCGTCATCAGCATTTCCGCTGTCGGCTTCACCGGGCTCTATGCGTCGGGATTGCTACAGGGCCGCATCGAAATCTCGAACAGCGTGCTGCAGTCTTTGAGCGGTTTCCGTGACGTTTCCGCCTCGATGAGCAGCTTTCTCGCCAATACGACCGAAGAGGCCAAGGCTGATCTGACCGGCCGCCTCGAACAGCAGCGACGTGATCTGGACAGCACGCTTGCCCAGCTTGCTCCCGACGCCGACGGTCGTGGGGAGCTGGAAGACGCCGGCAAGCTGATCGACAAGGTCTTCGTCCATATCAACGATCTCTGGACCTTGCATGCTTCGGAGAAGGCGCTTGTCGAGACCCTTCAGCAGGGAGGCAAGCAGGTGGTCGTCGCTCAGGGACGCGTCACGGCCGCCATGGCGACCATGGAGCGCGCCGTCCAGGCGGATGACGCTGCAGCCAAGACCATGCTGCGCGACGCCGAAAGCATTCGCAGCACCGGCACTTTCCTCACCGAAACCAATTCCGCTTTCACCAAAGCCAAGACGCCGGAGGAGAAATTCGCCGTCATCGGGGAGCGCATCGACGAAATCCTTGCCCGCCAGCAAGTGCTGGCGGAAGTGCTGCCGAAGGCGAACCTGTCGGCCGCCAAGACGCTTGAGAAGATCGGCGGCGAACTGAAGGCAGCGCTCGCAAGCAACGACATGTCCGAGGATGCGATCAAAAGCATGACCGGTCAGCTGCGCAATTTCACACAGCTCAATGCCTATCTCGGCCTTGCCGCACAGCAGAAGATGAAGGAAGCGACGATCAAGTTCGGCGAACTCGATGCGCCGCTCGCCAAGGCCCAGGCTGTCATCGAAGACGGTCGACAGGTCATGGCCGCCGGCTACGCCGTGCAGATCATGATGGCCCGTTTCCTGCTGGAGCCGACCGAACAGAACCGCATGCTGCTTGAGCAGCAGTTTAATGCTGTAAAGAAGTTCCTCGCAGAACTCGACAAGACGGCTGCCGATCAGCCGATCCTGATGCAGGTCAAGAAGGATCTCGGCCCGGCTGTCGATACGATGATCGGTGCCAGCGCCGAGCTTGTGAAGGTCAGCCAGGAGCGCAAGGCGAGCTTTGAAGAGGCGGCCGCAGACCTCAATGTCATCTGGAGGCAGCTGACGACCTTTGCGGAGATGCAGAAGGTTTCGGCAGGCCAGGAACGGCAGGAGGCCAACTCCATCTCGATCAGCGCGACCGCGCTCGGCATCCTGATCTCCATCTTCGCCGGCATCGGTCTTGTGCTCACCTTCAAGGGTCCGATCGGCCAGATCACCGGCGCCATGCGTCGCCTGGCCGAAGGTGTTCTCGATACGAAGATCAATGGCGAGGCACGCGTCGACGAGATCGGCGAGATGGCCCGTGCGCTCGGCGTCTTCAAGCAGAACGCGCTGTCGAAAATCGAAATCGAAAGCCGCAGCGAGGCAGAACGCGCCCAGGCTGAGGAGGAACGCCGCCGCAACGACCTTGAGAAGCAGGAGATCGACCGTCAGATCGACTTCGCCGTCAATGCGCTTGCCTCCGGTCTCGGCCGTCTCGCCAAGGGTGATATCTCCGAAACCATCGACACGCCGTTCCACGGCCGTCTCGAGCAGCTGCGCAACGACTTCAACCAGTCGCTCGAGCATCTGCAGGATACGATGACGCAGATCCGCTCTAACACCTACATGATCCAACGGAATGCCGCCGAGATGAGCAGTGCGGCCGATCAGCTGGCCAAGCGCACCGAACAGCAGGCAGCTTCGCTCGAGGAAACGGCGGCGGCGGTCGACGAGATCACCGTGACGGTCAAGTCGTCCGCAGAGCGCGCCGAGGAAGTGAACAACATAGTCGCCGATACCAAGGGCCGTGCCGATACCTCGTCGACGGTTGTCGGAAACGCCATCGATGCCATGGGTCGCATCGAAGACGCGTCTGGCCAGATCGTCCAGATCATCGACGTGATTGACGAAATCGCCTTCCAGACCAACCTGCTGGCGCTCAATGCCGGCATCGAAGCAGCCCGTGCGGGTGAAGCCGGCAAGGGCTTTGCGGTCGTTGCCCAGGAAGTGCGCGAACTCGCCCAGCGTTCGGCCGGTGCTGCCCAGCAGATCAAGGATCTGATCCACAAGTCGAGCACGGAAGTCTCTTCCGGCGCCAAGCTGGTGCAGCAGACAGGGTCTGTGCTCGCCGAGATCTCGGCCAACATCATCACGGTTGCGGATCGCGTCTCTGTCATCGCGATGGCCAGCCGCGACCAGTCGAATGCGCTGGCTGAGGTCAACTCCTCCGTCAACGAGATGGACCAGATGACCCAGCGCAACGCCGCGATGGTCGAAGAAACCAATGCGGCGACCCGCCAGCTGGCCGACGAAGCGGATGCACTGATGCAGCTCGTCAACCAGTTCAAGCTCGCGCCTGAAGGCCGTCGTCAACAGGCCACGCACGCGCAGCATCGCGCCGCCTGATTGCCGCCAATCGTTGCAAGATCACGAGCCGCCGGTCCCTATGGATCGGCGGCTTTTTCGCGGCCGTACATTCGCGCGTGCAAGCCGGCTTGGAAAGCATGAGACAGGCAGTTATCCTCGGACCAACGAGGAGCGCGCATTTGACGATCGGAATGGTACCACCCGCACGGCGATTGGCTGCAGCACGGCGCATGATCATCGCGCTCGTTCTGGTTCTGCTGGCCGCAAGCCTCGCGCTGCTGACGGTCGGCAACCGGCTGATCACGCGCAAGGTCATGGAAGAAGCCTCGCTCCAGGCCAATAGCGCTCTGCGTCTGGCAAGTTCGGCCTTATCGGGCCATCTCAGCCGCTACGAAACGCTGCCAGCGCTGATCGCCGACCACGACGACATGAAGGAGCTTGTTCTCGATCCCGGCAATCCGGCGCTGCGTGACGCGACCAATCGTTATCTCAAGGAGATCAACGCGCTGCTCGAATCCTCCGACATCTATGTGATGACGATGGATGGAAACACGATCGCGGCGAGCAATTTCGACGGCTCGGCGAGCTTTGTCGGCGAGAACTTCAGCTACCGTCCCTATTTCTACGAAGCGGCGGCCGGCAAGCAGGCGCGCTTCTATGCGCTTGGCACGACGTCGGCCAAGCGTGGCTACTATTTCTCCTCGCCGATCGAAGTGAATGGTGCGGTGCGCGGCGTGATCGCCTTCAAGGTCGACATCGAAGACATCGAAACGTCCTGGCGCGGCGGTGAATACAAGATCCTGGTACATGACCCCGAAGGCATCATCTTCATGACCGGCAACCCGGAATGGCTTTATGCCTCGGTGCTGCCGCTGACACCTGAACGTCTTGAACGTACCTCGGCCTCGCGGCGGTATTCGGACGCCGTTTTGCGGGAACTGCCGATCAAGCGCGGCGCGCTCGACGACCATGTTCTGATGACCATCAACCAGAGCGATGGAAATCGCGAATATCTCGTTCTGCAACACTATATGCCGGATGCCGACTGGACCGTGAAGGTGCTCTTCGACACAGGGACCATCCACGCCCAGGCGCGCACCATGCTGGTCGCCATCCTGCTCTTTCTCTGCCTCTTCGTTCTGGGGCTTGCCGTGGTCATCCAGCGACGCGCCCGGCTGCAGGAGCGGATGCACATGCAGATCGAAGCTCAGGCCGAGCTGGAGCGGCGGGTCGAGGAGCGGACGGCCGATCTTGCGCGCGTGAACCTGCAACTGCGCCAGACTTCAGGCGGATCTCATCCAGGCAGGCAAGCTCGCCGGTCTCGGCCAGATGTCGGCGGCCCTGTCGCATGAGTTCAACCAGCCGCTTGCCGCTGCGAAGACCTATGCCGACAGCGCTACGATGCTGATCGATCGCAACCGGATACCAGAGGCACGCGACAATCTCGGGCGCATTTCCAGCCTGATCGACCGCATGGCCTCGATTTCACGCCACCTGCGCAACTTCGCCCGCAAACCGAATGAAAAGCTCGGCCCGATCTCGATCGATGAGGTGGTCCGGGAGACGCTTGAGATCGTCTCCTCCCGGCTTGGGACAGCGGATGCCAGCCTTTCTCTCAGTTTCGAACCTGGACTGCCAGCCGTCCAGGGCGGCCCGGTGCGCCTGCAGCAGGTGCTGGTCAACATCCTCACCAATGCCTGCGATGCCGTCGAGGGTCTGGAGGACCGCAAGATCGAACTTTCGGCGCGAAGCACACAGGGACGCGTCGTGATCGAGATCGCCGACCGCGGCCCAGGGGTTCCGCCTGCCATCGTCGAGCGCATCTTCGATCCCTTCTTCACCACCAAGGGCGTGGGCAAGGGGCTTGGTCTCGGTCTTTCCATTTCCTACAATATCATCAAGGATTTCGGCGGCAGCCTGACAGTCGGCAAACGGGAAGGCGGCGGCGCGTTGTTTCGGATCGAACTCCTGCAAGCGGAAGCATTGAACGAGGCGGCAGAATGAATTCAGGACAGGTCTTGCTCGTCGATGACGAGGAGGAGCTGCGCTTCTCCACCAGTCAGGCGCTCGAATTGCACGGCCTGCAGGTCAAGGCCTTCGCCTCGGGAGACGAGATACTCTCGCGGGTCGGTTTCGGTTTCGATGGCGTGGTCGTCAGCGATATCCGTATGCCGGGGATGGACGGCATGACGCTTCTCCACCGCATCCGCGAACTCGATCACGAGATCCCCGTCATTCTCGTGACCGGACATGGTGAGGTGCAGCTTGCCGTCAAGGCGATGCGTGAAGGCGCTTATGACTTCATCGAAAAGCCGTTTGCCAGCCAGGCGCTTGCCGGTGTCGTGCGCCATGCGCTCGACCGTCGCTCGCTGGTGCTCGAGAACCGGCGCTTGAGGGCGGTTGCTGGCAAGCGGGACGATATCGAGACGCGGCTTCCGGGGCGCACGCCCGTCATGGTCGACCTGCGTTACCGGGTACGGGCCATCGGCGCCACCGAGGCGGATGCGCTGATCATCGGCGAGACCGGTGCCGGCAAAGAAGTCGTGGCGCGCAGCCTGCACGACGTCAGCGCGCGGTCGAAGGGACCGTTCATTGCGATCAACTGTGCCTCGCTGCCGGAGACGCTAATCGAGAGCGAGCTCTTCGGTCACGAGGCGGGCGCCTTTCCGGGCGCGATCCGTGCGCGCTACGGAAAGTTTGAGCATGGCCGCGGCGGGACGATCCTGCTCGACGAGATCGGCTCCATGCCCTTCGACCTGCAGGCGAAGTTCCTGCGTGTCCTCCAAGAGCGTACCATCACCCGGCTCGGGTCCAACGAGGCCGTGCCGCTCGATGTGCGCTTTCTGGCGACGAGCAAGGTCGACCTCGAAAGCGAGGTGGCCGCCGGGCGGTTTCGCGCCGACCTCTTCTACCGGCTCAATGTCGCGACGCTCAGGGTGCCGTCGCTTTCGCAACGACGGGCCGATATTCCGCTGCTTTTCCTGCATTTGGTGCGCGAAGCCTCCGCGCGCTACGGTCGCGACGACATGGAGGTCGAGCCGGAGATCCTGTCCGATATCGCCGAGCGTGACTGGCCGGGCAATGTGCGCGAGCTGAGGAATGCTGCGGATCGTCTCGTTCTGGGTATTGAAACCGGGCTCGACGTTGGGGCGGAACATGATCCATCTTCCCCACGGCTCGCCGAAAAAGTGGCAGCCTACGAAAAGCAGTTGATCGCCAGCGCGATTGCGGCCCATGGGGGTGCGCTGAAGCCTGTCTATGAACAGCTCGGCATCTCGCGAAAGACGCTCTACGAGAAGATGCAGAAACACGGATTGGACAAGAACCTGGCTGTCGACAGCTGAGATTTAAGCTCGGATCGGTCTGCATGGCATTGGTGCCCAGGCAATGGATGGGTGGCTTTCCACCCATCGACTCGTCGAAATGTTACGATTTCCCCCCATGGACGGCGTGAAAAACGTTGGGCGCGGGTAAGGGGCGACCACGCCACGTTGCCTCCCGCTCAAGCCGAGGCTTAGCTCGCACAAGGTCTGGCCCAGAGGAGGCGCCGGACTTTGCCACGTCATAACATGTAGGGAGGACTTCATGAAAAAGTTCATGATCGCCATGGCTGGGGCCATGGCTCTGACGTTTGCCGCATCCGTTTCCGCTCAGGACAAGGCCGACTGGCCGGGCAGCCTGACCATCGGCACCGCCAGCCAGGGCGGCACCTATTTCATTTACGGCACGGGTCTTGCCGGCCTGATCACGGAAAAGCTGGGTGTCAATGCATCTGCTGAAGTTACCGGTGGTCCTGTCCAGAACGCCACGCTCATCGAGACCGGCGACCATCTGATGGGTCTCGTGACAATGGGCCCGGCCTATGAAGCCTGGACCGGCAATAGCGAGCTTGCACCGGGCGTTGAACACAAGAACCTGCGCGCTCTGTTCCCGATGTACCAGACCCCGTTCCAGGTCGTTGCTCTCAAGTCGTCGGGCATCACGTCCGTTGCTGACCTCGATGGCAAGCGCGTTTCGGTCGGCCCTGCCGGCGGTACTGCCGCGACCTACTGGCCGCGCTATTTCGAAAGCGTCGGTGTCAACCCGGTCATCTCCTTCTCGGGTGCCAATGATGCCACGAGCCAGGTCAAGGACGGCTTGATCGACGCCTTCGCCTTCGCTGCTGGCGTTCCGATTTCGGCCTTCGCGCAGATCGCGGCTGAAAACGATGTCAACATCTTCGGCTTCAGCGCAGAAGAGCAGGCGAAGATCCTCGAAGCCATGCCGGAACTGGCTGCCTTCGAAGTACCCGGTGGCCTGTATCAGGGCTTCCCTGATCCGCAGAATACCGTCAGCCTCTGGAACTTCGCCGTTGCCAATGCGGAAATGCCTGAGACGCTTGCCTACGAGATCACCAAGCTCGTGATGGAGAGCAATGATCGCATGGTACAGATCCATGCAACGGCTGCGGAAACCATTCCGGCGAACATCGAGAAGAACACCTTCTTGCCGTTCCACCCGGGTTCTGTGCGCTACTTCGAAGAAAAAGGCATCACCATTCCTGATGACCTGAAGGGCCAGTAATCCCGAACCTGCACCTAGATGTGCAGGCAATTGGCGGCAGCATCGGCTGCCGCCGTCCTTCGTGCAAGATCCGGCTTCCTTATCGGGACACACTACCATGACACAAGCTGACAACATCTCAGCGCAGCAAGCCGCTGGGCCCATCGTGGCTCAGAACGTCGATGACGAGCCGGTTGCGAGCAACCAGCGGCTTCATGCCAACTGGACGAACAAGGCAATCATCGTTCTCTGCATCGCCTATACCGCCTTCCATATCGGGGTGATGAACCTTTATCCGCTGGAAACCTGGACCTATCGACTGATCCATGTGTGTGGTGGTTTGCTTCTCGGCTTCCTGATCTATTCGGCCGTGCAACTACCAGTCACCGTGCCGGATCGGGTGCGGCGCAATCCAATCGAATGGCTGCTTCTTCTGGTAGGTGTCGGTGGCATCGGCTACGGATTTGCCATGATCGCCTATGCCTGGGGCGCCTACTGGGTTGCCGGCATTGCGCGTCCTCCAGCCTTCATCTTCTCGACCTATGGACTGCCGCTCATCGCCGGCACTACAGCAGCCCTACTGGCTGCCTGGTTCTTCCCCAGCCGTGACCGCACCCGCGTCGATTGGGCTGACTACGCGCTCGGCATCGCCTCGATAGCGGTCCTTGGTTACATCCTCTTCAATGTCGGGCCGCTTCGTCTCAGGGCGGGAACGGCCATGGCGCAGCCGGCGGACTTCTATGCCGCGCTGGTTGGGGTCATCCTTATCCTCGAAGTAACGCGGCGTGTCGCGGGCCTCGCCCTGGTGGTCATTGCCTCGATCTTCATTCTGTACTCTTTCGCCGGTCCCTATCTGCCCGGCTTCCTCGCACATCGTGGATACGATGCGCGGCGCTTCTTCACCTACATCTTCACCGACCAGGGCATCCTTAGCGATCCCGTGGCGGTGTCCTCGACCTATATCATTCTCTTCATCACCTTCGCGGCTTTCCTGCAGGCATCGAAAGTCGGCGATTACTTCGTCAACTTCGCCTTTGCTGCAGCCGGTCGTGCGCGTGGTGGTCCGGCCAAGGTTGCGGTTCTCGCGTCTGGTCTGATGGGCATGATCAACGGTACCTCCGCAGGTAACGTCGTTTCCACGGGCTCGCTGACGATCCCGCTGATGAAGAAGGTCGGTTACCCAGCAAAGACATCAGCGGCGGTCGAAGCTGCAGCGTCGTCCGGTGGCCAGATCATGCCGCCAATCATGGGCGCCGGTGCCTTTATCATGGCGGAAGTCACAGGCATTCCCTATACGGATATCGTCATTGCGGCGATCATTCCGTCGGTACTCTACTTCGCCTCCGTCTACTTCATGGTGGATCTGCAGGCGACGAAGCTCGGCATGAAGGGACTTCCGAAGGAAGAGCTGCCGGTCTTCAAGCAGCTGCTCAAGCAGGCTTACCTGTTCATCCCGATCATCATGCTGATCTACACGCTGTTTGCCGGATACTCGGTTATCCGCGCTGGCACAGTTTCGATGATGGCCGCGGCAGTGGTCAGCTGGTTGACACCGCACCGCATGGGGCCGCGACTGCTGGCGAAGGCGTTCGACATCGCAGCGCGCATGTCGGTGCAACTGGTCGCGGTCTGCGCGTGTGCGGGCATCATCGTCGGCGTCATCGCGTTGACGGGTGTCGGGGCTCGCTTCTCCAGCCTGCTCTTGGGCATTGCCGAACAGAACCAGCTGCTGGCACTGTTCTTCGCAATGTGCATTTCCATCGTGCTGGGCATGGGCATGCCGACGACTGCTGCCTATGCCGTTGCTGCAGCCGTTGCTGGCACCCGGCCTTGATCAATCTCGGCATTCCGGTCCTCACCGCGCACTTCTTCGTGTTCTACTTCGCGGTGATGTCTGCGATCACGCCACCGGTGGCGCTTGCGGCCTATGCCGGGGCGGCGCTCTCGGGCTCCGATCCGATGAAGACCTCTGTCGAGAGCTTCAAGATCGGCCTCGCGGCCTTCGTGGTGCCGTTCATGTTCTTCTACTCGCAGGCCATGCTGATGCAGGGTACCTGGCTGGAAGTCCTGCATGTGTTCGTATCGGCGAGCTTTGGCATCTACATGCTGGCGGCTGCGGTCCAGGGATGGTTCTTCGGCGCACTCGGCGTGCCGCTGCGACTGCTCCTGCTCGTCGGGGCGCTGAGCATGATCAGTGGTGGCCTGATCTCCGATGTCGTTGGACTGTTGGTCGGGGGCTCGCTTTTTGCTTACCAGCGTCGCTTCGTGTCAACCACAGCGATTGCGCGCGGGGCCGACTGAAGCCTCTACGACAAGCAACGAAGAAGAGGATAAGGGCGGTGCCGACTGGGGGCCGCCCTTTTCATTGAGATTATGCTGCTTCCACAATCAAGGTAAGCTTGGCGCGAAGAGCGAGCTCCAGTTGCGGATGAATTCTTCCCGGGTCGCCCGATCCTGTGCAGCAAGCAGGGCCGGGCCAACGCGGATCGGTCTGCCGATGCCGTATTCGATCAACGAGGTCGGGCCGTCAACGCCCGGGGGCAGGGGGGCGTTCTCCGCAAAGTAGAAGGCTTTCTCCCGCGCCACATTCTGGCCGCGCTCCGAGACGAGATAATCGACGAAGCGTGCGGCGAGATCCGGCTGGGGCGAATGCGTCGGGATCATCGCGCCGCGGGTCAGGATCAGCGTGTAATCACGGGGGACGACCACGCGCATGTCGTTGTTCCGCAGATAGCGGGCATAGGCGTAGGAGCCGAGGATATTATAGGCGATCTTCAGCCTGCCTTCCTCGATCAGATCGAGCACCTCCTTGTTGCAGCAGCTGGTCACCACCTGAGCACGGCTGAAGCTTTCGAGGAGGCGGCCATAACTCGTCGGCGCCTGCTGGGCATCGTGGAAGGCGAGGAGATAGCCGACACCCGACAGCTGAACATTGTAGGTACCGATCCGGGTCCAGTATTCGTCCGGTTTGCGGCGCAAGAGTTCAGCGATCTCAACATGGGAGCGTGGCACGTCGTCCGGCGGCACCTGGGAGGCGTCATAGACGATGACAGCGGGCTCGAAGGCAAAGCCGAAGATTTCGTCGCGCCAGTTGGCCCAGGCCGAAACACGCTCTGTTTCCTCCGATCGGTGGGACCTGGCGCAGCCGTCATTGGCGAGCTTGACGAGATGGTCGACCGACGAGGAAATCCAGAGGTCGCCGTGGCTCGTCTGCTGGCGACAGGCCAGTTCCGCCTCGCGGAATAGATCGTTGCTGACATAGTCGTTAAATTCGACCGTCACGTCGCGTGCCGTTTCCTGGAAATCCTGGATCAGAGGTGCAATGACGTCGGCGTCCGTCACCCCGTTGATAACCAGTCTCGTTCGTTCCTGTCCCGGTGCGGGGAAGACGGAGCGCTCGCCCTCAAGAGCAAGAGCCGCGGTCGAGGCCAGGCCCACCGCTACCAAGCTGCTCGTAAGGGTGCGGAATTTCGTTGAAAGGCTCATATGGTCGGCCTCGCATCGATCAGGGGGAGTTCAAGGAAGGTGGTGAAGCCCCTGCCGGGCGTCCGTTCGCGGAAGGCCAGTGCGCCATGCAGCGTGGTGGCCACCTCAGAGGCGATGGCGAAGCCAAGGCCGGAACTGCCTTCGCCTGACTTCGATGAGACGAAGCGTCGGGTAACCTGCGCCCAGTCCTGAGCCGGAATGCCGGGGCCATCGTCTTCCACTTCAACCAGAACGAAATCGCCGCGCCGGATCACGCGAACGGCAAGGCTCGACACCACACCGTGGCGCAGCGAATTGTCGATGACGTTGACGATCGCTTCGCGCAGGCTCAAAGCATCGCCAAGCACCATCAGCGGCTCCGGCGGCGCCTCGAAGGAAACGACGATGTCAGGGTCGATGGTGATCGGGACTGCCGCCCGGAACGCCTTGCGTGCTACATCGACGACGTCGATCGGCATGAGTTGTACGGAATCGAAGCGGTGGATGACCATGGCATGGTTGAGCAACTGCGTGGTGAAGCGCGCGAGCTCCGATGCTCGGTTCTTCACCCGGTCGAGGTGCCGGCGGTCATTTTCCGAAAGCGCGTCTTCGTTGATCAGGCTGACCTGCGCTGATAGCGCGGTGAGGGGCGTTCGGATCTGATGGGCACTATCGGCAATGAAGCGCTGCAAGAGCTGCAATCGGTCATCCAGTCTGCCCATGAAGTGGTTGATGGACTCCACGAAGGGGGAGAGCTCGCGAGGCACGTCGACGGCGAGCGGTGTCAGGTCCTGGCTGTCGCGGCGGCGAAGCGTGTCGCCCAGTGCATCGAGCGGTCGTAAAGAATAACGCACGGCAAGGATGGTGCCGCCGAGCGCAAGCAGGCTCATGACCCCGACCAGCGCCAGGGCACGGGCCGTCAGTTCGGTCGTCAATTCCTGACGGGCCTCGATGGTCTGGGCGATCAGGACCTTGGCCCAACCACCGATCGCGGGATCGGCAATCGCGCGGCTCGCGGCCACCATGCGCACTGGCTGATCGCGGAAGCGTGACGTTTGAAACAAGGCCTCGGTACGGGCATTGCTGATGTCGCCGGGAAACTCCAGGTCTTCGTATCCGGTGAGTGTTGAGGCGTCGGGCGCCATGACGCGGTAGAAAATCTTGTCTCTCGGCGCCAGTCCGAGCAGTTCAAATGCGCTCGGCGGCAAGTTGACCGTGATGCGGCCTTCTTCGACCAGCAGGCCGTCGAGGATCTGAATGGCAGCACCCTGCAGGAGCCGATCATAGGCTTCATCGGCGGCTGCACGGGCATAAAGCCACGCTGCGGTCATCAGGATCGCCGCGCCACCCGCGAGCACCACAGCAACGCGGATGACAAGGCGTGCAAACAGGGAGCGCCTAGTCCTCTGCATCGGACACCAACTGATACCCCACACCACGCACTGTCACGATCCGTGCCTTTGCCCCTTCGAGCTTCTTTCTCAGGCGTCCGACATAGAGCTCGATGGCATTCGGACCTGCCGGCTCGTCGAAGCCGAAGAGTTGGTCGAGCAGCTGATCCTTGCTGAAGACGCGTCCCGGACGGCTCGCCAGGATTTCGAGCAGGGTCATTTCGCGGCGCTTGAGCTGAACCTCGCGGTTGCCGACCTTGACCGTACGCTGGGTGCGGTCGAGCAGCACATCACCGCAGGCAATCACGTTGGTCGCCTCGCCACCGGCGTGTCGCCGCAGCAGCACACGGGCGCGGGCTTCCAGTTCGCGGAAGTCGAAGGGTTTCACCAGGTAATCGTCCGCCCCAAGGTCGAGTGCGCCGACGCGATCATCGATTTCTGAACGAGCCGTCAGAACGAGGACAGGCACGGCCGATCCCTGGTCACGCATCCGCTTCAGGATCGAGAAGCCATCCATGTCCGGAAGCATGACATCGAGGATCACCAGATCATATTCGGTAAAATCGAGGATCTCGGAGGCCGCACGGCCGTTCGTCTCCCAATCGACCGTGTGGCCGATGGTTTCAAAGCGGCGAGAGATGGCCTCTCCGACGTCGAGCGTGTCTTCCACGAGCAGAATGCGCATGGTCGGACGCTCGCATGTCTGACAGCTGCGATCAAGGTGAGGTAACGCTTGCGTAAGCCGGGGAAAAAGCGAACTGAGAGCTTCCCGGTCAGTTCCGTTAGAACGAGGCGTCCAATCGAACGGCGCGTTCACCAAGACCTTCGTTCGATGTCCTTTGCCAGGTTCTGATTTACGGCTGCTCGAGCCTTGTCTCAGGCCTGCGCCTCCATGGAAACCAAGGCTTCCGCGGGCGGTGATTTCATGGCTTCGATCAGCGATGCCATGATCGCGCTCCGCAGCGCATAAGTATTTGCGGTGGTCTTCTTGTGATCCAGTCTCTGCGCCGCGACGACGAGATTTGCGCCTTGCTGCATGACGATCTGTTGAGCCCGGACCATCGCCCAGGTCTCGATGTCAGTCTGTTCTCTCATGTCCGCATCCCCAGCTAAGTCATTTAGCCCGCGAGGCTTTCTCGAATCAGCCTCATAATGGAGGATATGCTATTATTAAGATTGATTAAATGAGTTACCCAAAAAAGGTCATGAATTAACGGCGATGCCGGTTGAAATTCTGAGAATGACCTGTGTAGCCGCCTTCAGTCTTCCTTAAGAGCCCCACGCTTTAATGCATTCCTTGGCTTCAAGGAGACAACATGACCTGCCAGGGTTGCAAGAATGGGGCTGCGTTCAGTTCCACGTTCACGATGGCCTTCCAGCCGATCATTGATACGCGGCGCGGAGAGATTTTCGCCCATGAAGCGCTCGTGAGAGGCGCTGACGGCAGCGGGGCAGGTTCCGTCTTGTCCCTGGTCGATCCTGACAACCGCTATGCGTTCGATCAACAGTGTCGCGTGCGGGCCATCGAGCTCGCGGCTCACCTTTTTCCGCGCAGTAACATGCCGCATCTTTCGATCAACTTCATGCCCAATGCGGTCTATGAGCCGCGTGCCTGCATCAGGCAGACGCTAGAGACTGCCAGGCGCACCGATTTTCCACTCGACCGCATCATCTTCGAATTCACCGAAGTCGAGAAGCTCGACACGGCGCATCTGCTCAACATTCTCCGAAGCTACCGCGAGATCGGCTTCAAGACGGCGATCGACGATTTTGGCGCGGGCTATTCCGGGCTCAATCTTCTGACCCGCTTCCAGCCTGACCTTGTGAAACTCGACATGGATCTGATCCGGGGCATCGATACCGATGCGGTCAAGCAGGTCGTGGTCCGGCGGACGCTCGACATGCTGCGCGATCTCGGCGTGACCGCCGTCTGCGAGGGTGTGGAGACGGCTGGTGAGCTTCAGGTGTTGACGGAACTCGGCGTCGATCTGATCCAGGGCTACTACATCGCCCGTCCGACCTTCGAGGGGCTGAGCCCGGTTTCCCCGGCGCTTGCGGCCTGATTGAGGCCAGTCCGTTTCAAACAAGGAGGGGCCGCCCGCGACAGGCGGCCCCTTGCGTTTTTGCGAGAGCGGATCTCAGAAGTCCATCCCGCCGGCCGGCAGTGCCGGGGCTGCGTCCTTCTTCGGCTTCTCGGCAATCATCGCTTCCGTGGTGATCAGAAGGCCTGCGACGGAGGCTGCATCCTGAAGCGCCGTGCGGACCACCTTGGCGGGGTCGATGACGCCCTGGGCGAAGAGGTCGCCATAGTCGCCGGTCTGGGCGTTCCAGCCAAAGGCGAAGTCAGACTTCTCGCGCAGCTTGCCAACGATGATCGAGCCTTCCGCGCCGGCATTCTCAGCGATCTGACGGACCGGGGCCTCGATTGCACGACGGATGATGTCGATGCCGACGCGCTGGTCTTCATTGGCGGTCTTCAGGTTTTCGAGCGCCTTGACCGAACGCAGCAGGGCGACACCGCCACCCGGCAGGACGCCTTCTTCGACGGCGGCACGGGTTGCGTGCAGGGCGTCGTCGACGCGGTCCTTCTTTTCCTTCACCTCGACTTCCGTCGAGCCGCCAACGCGGATGACGGCAACGCCGCCGGCAAGCTTGGCCAGACGCTCCTGCAGCTTCTCGCGGTCGTAGTCGGAGGAGGTTTCCTCGATCTGCGCCTTGATCTGGGCCACGCGGCCGTCGATCTCGGCCTTGGAGCCGGCGCCATTGATGACAGTGGTGTTTTCCTTGTCGATCGACACCTTCTTCGAACGGCCGAGCATGTTGAGCGTGACGTTCTCAAGCTTGATGCCGAGGTCTTCCGAAATGACCGTACCGCCGGTGAGGATGGCGATGTCCTCAAGCATGGCCTTGCGGCGATCGCCAAAGCCCGGGGCCTTCACGGCCGCCACCTTGAGGCCACCACGCAGCTTGTTCACGACGAGGGTGGCGAGCGCTTCGCCTTCGACGTCTTCAGCGATGATGACGAGCGGCTTGCCCGACTGGACCACGGCTTCAAGCACCGGCAGCAGAGCCTGGAGGTTCGAGAGCTTCTTCTCGTGGATCAGGATGTAGGGATCGTCGAGTTCGACGCGCATCTTCTCCTGATTGGTCACGAAGTAGGGCGAGAGATAACCGCGGTCGAACTGCATGCCTTCGACGACTTCGAGTTCGGTCTCGGCCGTCTTGGCTTCCTCGACGGTGATCACGCCGTCATTGCCGACCTTCTCCATGGCTTCGGCCAGATAGCGGCCGATCTCGGTATCGCCATTGGCCGAGATGGTGCCGACCTGTGCGATCTCAGCGTTGTTGGAGATCTTGCGCGCATTGGCCTTCAGTTCCGCGACGACGGCTTCGACGGCAAGATCGACGCCACGCTTCAGGTCCATCGGGTTCATGCCTGATGCGACGGCCTTGGCGCCTTCCTTGACGATGGCCTGGGCAAGAACGGTCGCGGTGGTCGTGCCGTCACCGGCGAGGTCGTTGGTCTTGGACGCAACTTCCCGCAGCATCTGCGCGCCCATGTTCTCGAACTTGTCTTCGAGCTCGATTTCCTTGGCGACCGAAACGCCGTCCTTGGTAATGCGCGGCGCGCCAAAGGACTTGTCGATGACGACATTGCGGCCCTTTGGGCCGAGCGTCACCTTGACGGCGTTGGCGAGGATATCGACGCCACGCAGCATCTTCTCGCGGGCATCGGTGTTAAATTTCACTTCTTTTGCAGCCATGGTTCACTCCTCAATAAAGCAAATGATGACCGATATGGATCAGGCGGCTTTCTTTTCGGCAGCCTGGGCTTCGATGATGCCCATGATGTCGGCTTCCTTCATGATCAGCAGCTCTTCGCCGTCGATCTTGATTTCGGTGCCGGACCATTTGCCGAAGAGAACGCGATCACCGACCTTCACGTCGAGGGCGACGATCTGGCCCTGATCATTGCGGGCGCCAGGACCGACGGCGATGACTTCGCCTTCCTGCGGCTTTTCCTTGGCAGTGTCGGGAATGATGATGCCGCCCTTGGTCTTTTCCTCGGACGAAACGCGGCGGACGACGATGCGGTCGTGCAGCGGACGGAACTTCATGTTTTCCTCCTGGACAAACAAAATGGAACGTCCCCAAAGGCCGGACCGGATAAGGTCCGGACGGGTTGCCGGACCCAGTCACGGCATCCGGCGCGCGAAGATTTGGTTTTTGCGGTTTTGCGTTTCAAGAGGGGTTTGAGAAAAAATCAGCACTCACGACTTCTTGCTGCTAACAATATGATTTTCAATCACAATTTTTGACGCCCTCTTGTCAGATGCAAAATTTTTGTCAAACTTTTTATCGTCCGTGACCAAGAGGGAAACCGCATGAAATCTTCTGCAGACTTCACCCTCCAGATGGAGGGTTATGGCCTTACCACCGCGCATATTCTCTACCGCATGCCCGACTTCCGCTCGGTGCTTCAGACCTTCCTCTGGCAGGACTACGATCTGGCTCCCGACTTTCCCCAGATGACGAAATTTCTCGATTTCTGGCGGACCAATCTGGATGAGAACCTGCATTCCGTGCGCTTCAGCCACAAGCGGCTGATCGGGCCCAACGAATGGCGCAAGGTGGACGGGGAATTCAACCTCCACTGAGGATCCTGGATCCACCGGGACGAGGGGAACAAGGCAGGCTGGTGGGCGTTGGTCCGGGTCGGACACCCCACCCCAAGGATGCCAGCATGCCCTTTCCCGTTTCGACCTACCGTTTGCAGTTTCGCGGCGGCATGGACTTCGATCGCGCCATCGGGCTCGTGCCCTATCTGAAGCGCCTCGGCATCACCCATCTCTACGCGTCGCCCGTGTTTGCCGCGACCGACGGCTCGACGCATGGCTATGACGTGACCGATGCCAATGTCATCGATCCCGTGCTTGGCGGCCGGGAGGGGCTCGAACGGCTGGCTGCCGCGTTGAAGGCCGAAGGTCTCGGCCTGATCCTCGACATCGTGCCGAACCACATGGCCGCCAGTCTCGAGAACCCATGGTGGCGCAGCGTCATCGAGTGGGGCGAGGCGAGCCGCCATGGGCACTATTTCGACACCGACTGGAGCCAGCGGCTCACGCTTCCGTTTCTCGGCAAGCCGTTCGAGCAGGCGGTGGTGGATGGAGAGATCTCGCTCACGCTCGATGCTGACCGAGGGGTGCTCGCACTCGCTTATTTCGATGGTCTTTATCCGCTGAACCCATCGACCTATCCGGCGGCTCTCGCCAGCTGCGAGAATTCCATGGCCGCACCGCTCTCGGATCTCGGGCGCCAGGCGACGGCCGGGGAGGAGGCCGAGTTCCATCAAGCCGTCGTTTCGCTTTGTCGCGAGCAGGGTTGCGACGGGCTGCTCAAGGAGCTGCGGGCCAAGGGACAGGAACATGAGTTTCTGCTCTTTCTCCACGACCTCCAGCCCTTTCGCCTGATGCATTGGACGGAAGCCGCCAAGGGCCTCAGCTATCGGCGCTTCTTCGAAATCGCCGGTCTTGTCGGTTTGCGCGTCGAGGCATCGGATGTTTTCGAGGCTGCCCATCGGACGGTGCTGGAACTGGTGCAATCCGGTCAGGTCGACGGTTTGCGCATCGATCATGTCGATGGTCTCGCAGATCCTGGCCGTTACTTGCAGCAGCTGCGCGACGCTGTCGGGCAGGACATTCCAATCTATGTCGAGAAGATCCTGGCGCCGGGAGAGGATCTGCCGAAAGGCTGGCCCGTGCAAGGTTCGACTGGCTACGAATTTATCGCGGCCCAGGTGCCGGTTCTGCTCGATCCTGCGGGCTTCCTTGCCATGCGTCAGGCCTATAACGGGATCGCCGGGCAACAGACGCCTGTTGCCGACAAGATGCGTGAGGCGAAGCTTCGTATGATCCGGGTCAACTTCGCCGGTGAGGTGAAGGCCCTGGTCAGCCAGGGCGCCGATTTGCTCCGGCTCGACGAGGAGACGATGAACCGCGCATTGGAAGAGCTACTTCTCGCCTTCCCACGTTATCGAACCTATGCAGCCCAGGGAGACATGAGCGCCGAAGATCGCGAACTCGTCGATCAGGTGCTTGAAGACGCGAAACCTCGACTGGACGAGATGGCGGCTGATGCGGCCTGGTCCATCGCCGATCTTCTGAAAGGCGAAGGGCGCCTTGCGGGTGGCGGCGTCGGAACCGATCTCTTCCGTCGCCGCTTCCAGCA
>JBJIOA010000036.1:0-15530 GCA_045377275.1 Allorhizobium sp.
CCTTTTGGAATGTGGATACTTCGTGCAGGCAGCCGCCTTCGGTCGAGATATCTGGCTGAGATCGGCATGCTGGCGCTTTACTTTGCTGAAAGGCCCAACGATATTCTCGAGTGGACAAGGCTGGAAGGCGTAGACCGATATCGAAAATTTGGCAGAAGCAAACTACAGATAAAGATCAGTGACAAGAATAGATACGACTGGTTTAATCAATGGTTTGACTTATTCTCCGAGTACGGAATTCATCCATCAGGTAAGTCCATCGTAGCTCATTCTGATGGGATAACCTTACACGTCGGGCCACATGTCAATGAAGCTCTGTTCTGCAACACATACCGTGATTTAACAGAGCTCGCCTGGCGTGCGGCCCAAGCTGGCGGTTTCGCCTACAAGTCCCTATTCCACGCAGATATCGTCGATGTTGCTCCGCAAGAGCAAGCCAATCTGGACTACGCCATATCAGCCTTGGGATGGAACTGGTGACACTCAAAAGGCGAGAAAGTCGAAATGGCGTGTGTTTGGGATCCTCGGGTCAAGCCCGAGGATGACTACCTGCAGGGAGGAAAAGGGAACCCTCTTCAGACGTTGTGCGGTTAGGACAGCTAGGACAGCAAAGGAGGATACCAGTCGCCTCCTCACACTCCGTCATCCTCGGGCTTGACCCGAGGATCCAGACACAAGCCCTTCATCAGCGGCGGCAAGCACAGCCTCACAGCTCATAATATAAATCCCGCCAATCAGGATTGAAACCCTCGATCAGCTCGATCTTCCACTGCCGATACCAGCGCTTCAGCGACTTCTCCCGCTGGATCGCCGTGCCAATGCGATCGTGCTCCTCGTACCAGACCAGTTGACGGCAACCATACTTGGAGGCAAAGCCCGGCGTCTGGCCCTCCCGATGCTCGTAGATCCGCCGCTCCAGATCGGACGTCACACCGATATAGAGGGTGCCGCGTTTGTGGTTGGTGACGATGTAGACATATCCCGCCATGCGTGCAGTGTGCTTGTGACTGGATCCTCGGGTCAAGCCCGAGGACCAAGGACCGTCGCCGCCTTGCCAGAGAGACGCATGCAGCGGGAATAGACGCCGAACGAGGCGCCGGAAGGAGCCACATAACTACTTAGACAGGTTGCTTCTGGCGCCTCGTCCGAGACAAATTTCAGCCTACCCGGAGGGAGCGATCCCGACCGGCGGCGAAGCTTGCGGTTTTTGACAACACAAGATCACCCCTCACCCTGAGGTGCCAGAACTTGTCGGACCTAGAAGGGCGAGGCCAGCCCTCTCCAGCCCACATGCTGCCTGGAAGGCAAGCAACATCAGAAGCACCAGGCCACCGGCACATCAAAGCACAGGGAGGCGTCGAGGCCCGCGCTTCACGCGGGCACCTCAGCATGAGGGCATCAACCGCCCGCAGTCCCGTTGGTCGAGAAGCAGGACACCGGAACCAATTACAATTGAAACTGTTAGCCCCTTACAACAGCCAAGGAGAGAACATCATGCGCGCACTCAACCTCGTCACCCTGCTGCTCGTCATCGTCGGCGGCGTCAACTGGCTGCTCGTCGGGCTGGCAGATTTCGACCTGGTCGCTACCCTATTCGGCGGTCAGGACACGGCGCTTGCCACGATCGTTTACGTTCTGGTCGGCCTGTCGGCCCTCTGGCAGATCGTCCCCTTCGCCAAGGCCATGTCGGTCGGCGAAACGCGAGCGGAAGCCAATCTCGGGGGCCATCGCTGATCGAAACCCATCTTGAGATTGCGGTCGCCATTTCAGGCCGCAGTTCACGGGGCCGGCCATGCCGGCCCTGTTTCCGTCCGGTCAGTACCTTTCTTTCCAATGAACGGGCCGTCCCAAAAAAGTCCGCCCTGCTCGCTCTTTCAGGGCCAGCCGCCCAACGCTTCCTTAACGGCCTTGCGGTACATTACGATAGCTTAAAAGACGCACGGAGACTTAAGCGAAATGTCCAAACCGGCCTTCCGCTTCACCCATTACGACCTCAAAGAACAGCGCGCCGGAACGATCATCGAGGTGACCCTCTCGGCCGTGAACAATGTGCGGCTGATGACGCCGACCAATTTCCAGCGCTTCAAGGAAACGCTCGATTACAAGTTTCTCGGTGGCGTGGCGAAGAAGTCGCCGCTGAAGATCGTCATTCCGGAAAGCGGCCACTGGCATTTGATCGTCGACATGGAAGGCCATCACGGGCTGGCCGAATCCAAGGTCAAGATGATCGCCGCTCCTGCCGTGCAGCCGAAGCAGAAGGCGTCCTGAAAAGGCTCAGTGCTCTCTCGCCCGGCGATTTCCTCAAGCCCCACCGTGGCGCTGGCCACTCTTTGCGTGAAGGCGGGTTCACCGCCCCACCGGTACTGTTCATCAGCGAGCAGCCAGGTGAGCCCAGTGGGAATTTACGCCACCTTCGCCTTGAATCCGGGCTCCTGAAGGCCATGGAGCGCTTTCCGGTTCGCGTCGGGAGCATCAGGCGGCGTCGCCCCGCGTGGCGGCTCCCGCCCCTCTTCCGGCGGCAGATCTTCGGCAAAGAAAGTGCGACCGCGCCCACCTTCCTTTGATGCATAGAGCGCCCGGTCGGCGGTCACCATGATCGGCCGTGCAGCGGTACCGTTTTCGGGTGCAGTCGCCACGCCAAGGCTGATGCCGATGTCGACCTCCGGTCCGGTCGAGAGTGTGATCGGCCGGGAGACCGAGGCGATGATCGACTGGGCGAGCATCGACAGGCGCCGCCGGTCGCGGAAAGCGTGAACAAGGATGACGAACTCGTCGCCTCCAAGGCGGCCGACCAGCCCTTTATCGCCGACGGCGCCGCGAAGCCGCTCGGCTACCTCACGGATGACCTCGTCGCCAGCGCTATGGCCATGGAGATCGTTGACGGCCTTGAAGCGATCGAGGTCACAGGCGATCACCGCAAACGGCGCATAAGCCAGTCGCTCGGCAGCTTCGTTCAGCGCCTTGTCGAAGCAGAGGCGGTTGGCAAGGCCAGAAAGGGCGTCTCGATGGGCGAGCTCGCGGTTCATCTTTTCGCTCTCCTCCAGACGCTCCGACAGCCGGCCGATAGAGCGGCCGAGCACGAAACTTGCAGCGACCAGTAGGCCGCAGAGCAGGACAACGGCGGGCACGACGATGGTCCAGATATCCGCGCCAGGCATGAACAACGAAAAGTGGAAGCTGCCCAGTGCCTGACCATCTGCGCTCCTTACCGTCAGCAAGCCATCGCCATTGCGTTGGAACTGCAGGTCTTCATATTCGAGTTGCGCGTTGATGTCCGCCACCAGATCGGCATCGATCGGACGAGCGGAAACCAGGATTACCGGGTCGCCTTCCGGCAGAGCTACCTCGCCGTCATCGGGAACGATCGCCATGGCAGTCGCCAGCATGACCTCACCATCGACTTCGGCAAAGCCGAAGGCCGCGATGGCATGGACCTGCGATGCTGGCACCGGGTGCTGGCCAAAACCGCCCTCGATCGTGATGCGGTGCGCATGGTGGCGGGTCAGCGCGAGTTCGGCGATCGCCCGCAGATCATCGCCGGGCTTCAGATCTCGGGCTGTCAGATCCACATCGTCCTGCCAGGCCGACATCAAGAGACGTCCACCTGGGGCGATCAGAAAACTGCGCTCATGGCCAAAATCGTACCACAGCGAAGAAACGAATTCCTCGATGACGTAGGAGGCGTGGAATTTGAGGGTGATGTATTTCACCGAGCGATCCCAGCGCGCCAGACCGAGCTGGTCGCGGGCCAGCAGGCTCTGGCGGTCGCGGAGCACATTCTCCAGCAGCATGGTCTGCTTTTCGGCGGCGATGTCGTCGGCCTTGAGTGAGGCGATATAGCCGATGAAGAGCAGCGACAGAGCAGAAAGCGTGATCAGCACGATGGAAAACAGCTTCACCATGGCGGGCAGGCCAAGGCGCGGCGCGACGATCGCGCCTGGCATGTCCCATCCATTCATCTCTTTTGCCATGCATGATCCCTAGTTTCGGCCAGGGAATCTAGATCACAGCGCTTAAAGGCAGCTTAAGCTGAAATAACGATAGGCAAGCCGGCCTCAGCCGCCGCCGCGTTCGCGGCGGAGTTTCGCCCACCAGTCGAGACGCTTCTTGATCTCCCGCTCGAAGCCGCGTTCCGGCGGATCGTAGAAGGTCTTGCGGCCCATCTTCTCCGGGAAATAGTCCTGGCCGGAAAAGGCGTCCGGCTGATCATGGTCGTAGAGATAGCCTTCGTTGTAGCCTTCCGCCTTCATGAGCTTGGTCGGGGCGTTGAGGATGTGCTTCGGCGGCAGCAGCGAGCCGTTCTCCTTGGCGGCGCGCATGGCGGCCTTGTAAGCGACATAGATGCCGTTCGACTTGGGAGCGGTTGCGAGATAGACGCAAGCCTGCGCCAGCGCCAACTCGCCTTCCGGGGAGCCCAGATAGTCATAGGCATCCTTGGCGGCATTGCAGACGACAAGCGCCTGCGGATCGGCAAGCCCGATGTCCTCGACGGCCATGCGCACCAGGCGGCGGCCGAGATAAAGCGGGTCTTCCCCGGCATCGAACATGCGGCAGAGATAGTAGAGGGCGGCGTCGGGATCCGAACCGCGCACGGCCTTGTGCAGCGCCGAGATCAGATTGTAGTGGCCGTCCTGGCCCTTGTCGTAGACCGGCGCGCGGCGCTGGACGATCCGGCCAAGCCCCTCGGTGTCGAAGACCTCGTCAGGCCGGGCGGCGCGCCAGACTTCCTCGGCCAAGGTGAGCGACGCCCGGCCGTCGCCATCGGCCATGCGGATGAGGGCCTGACGGGCATCGGCATCGAGCGGCAGCGGCTTGGCTTCGGTTTCCTCGGCGCGTTTCAGAAGCGTCTCGATGCTTTCGGCATTATGGCTCTTGAAGGTGAGGACCCGGGCGCGCGACAGAAGAGCGGCATTCAGCTCGAAGCTCGGATTTTCCGTCGTGGCACCAACGAGGATCACGGTGCCGTCTTCCATGACCGGCAGGAAGCTGTCCTGCTGGGCGCGGTTGAAGCGGTGGATCTCGTCGACGAAGAGCAGGGTCTGGCGGCCTTCCATGCGCCGCAGACGGGCGCTTTCGAAGACTTTCTTCAGGTCGGCGACGCCGGAGAAGATGGCAGAGATCTGCTCGAAGGCAAGCCCCGCCTCGCCGGACAGGAGCCGGGCGACGGTGGTCTTGCCCGTTCCCGGCGGGCCCCAGAAGATCATCGAGCCGAGAGAGCCGGCGGCGATCATCCGGGCGAGCACGCCATCCTCGCCGGTCAGGTGCTCCTGACCGGTCACCTCGCCCAGGTTCTTCGGCCGCAGACGATCAGCGAGCGGACGACGCTCGGCCATTTCCTTCGACAACTGCGGCGCGAAGAGATCGCTCATCGGAAGATCTGCCGGATGCGCTGACCACCACGCTCGATCTCGACGCGCCAGAAGCCAGGATCGCTTTCGGCCAAGGTCTGCAGATCATCGACGGATGCAATCTGCTCGCCATTTACGGCCACAACGATGTCGCGCGGGGCAAAGCCGAGACGAGCGGCCGGCGAGCCACGTACGACTTCGGTGACGACGACGCCAGTGACTTCCGAAGGCATTTTCAGCTCGTAGGCAAGGCGCGGCGAAAGATTCCCGGCCCGGATGCCTGCAAAGGGGCTGCGGCCCTCGATCAGCTGGATATCGCGCGGCCGGGTCTCGGGCGCCGATGCCAGCTGCAGGGGAATTGCCTCCTGCTTGCCATCCTGCTGGATGGTGAGTTCGGCAACCTTGCCGAGACCCGCAGTGGTGAGGCGATAGCCGAGTGCATCGGGGTGTTCGACCGGAACGCCATTGACTGCGGTCACGACCTGCCCCGGCTTGAGACCTGCCTTCTCCGCCGGCCCGCCCTCGACGACGCTGACGACAAGCGCGCCACGCACGGTCTGAAGGCCCAGGGCTTCAGCGACATCGGAGGTCACCGGCTCGAAGCTCGCGCCAACGTAAGGCCGCTCGAAACTCGCTTCGCCGCGATCGGCTGCATCGAGGAAGACGCGGACCAGATTGGCCGGGATGGCGAAGCCGACACCGTTGGAGCCGCCGCCGCGCGAGAAGATTGCCGTGTTGATGCCGATCAACTCGCCATTCATGTTGACGAGGGCACCGCCGGAATTGCCGGGATTGATCGCGGCATCGGTCTGGATGAAGAAGCCGAAATCGCCTTCCGTCACCTGGTTTCTGGCAAGTGCTGAAACGATCCCCGAGGTCACGGTCTGGCCGACGCCGAAGGGGTTGCCGATGGCGAGCACGAGATCGCCGACCTCGGTTGCATCGGAATTGCCGATCGGAAGCGTCGGCATGACTTCGTTGGTCTCGAACTTCAAAACCGCGAGATCGAGCCGGTCGTCCTTCAGCACGACCTTGACCGGAAACTCCCGGCCATCGGCAAGCGCAACCTTGATGTCGTCGGCGCCATCGATGACATGGTTGTTTGTGACCACGACGCCGTCTGCCTCGACGATGACGCCGGAGCCGAGCGATGACTGCTTTTCGGTGCGGTTCGGCATGCGCTGGCCGAAGAACTGCTCGAAGAAGGGGTCGCCGGCAAACAGGCTGGAGCGGGTCTGGACGAGGCGCTCGGCATAGACATTGACGACGGCGCCCCTCGCCTGCTTGACCAGCGGCGCGAAGGAGAGTTGCATTTCGACCTGGCTTTTCGGCACCGCCTTATCCTGGGCAAGCGCCGGCGTGGTGACCGGCGCGATCAGGGCGATGATGACAGCAACAGGTTTGAGGCAGTCGAAGCGCGGCATTCGAAGATCCTTCATGCGATATGGACGTTCTAGACCCGGTTCGTGCGCCGTCAAATAGGCAGAACCAAGGAAGGTGTATCGCAGATGGGGATAACGCGCGTCGGCCTCAAGTGCTGACGGTTTCGATGATGCGTGTCATCAGGCCGTGAAGCTCGTCACGGTATCCGGTGCGGGCTGACGGCGCGCCTTCATTCGATGTCATGGTAACGGTTACGCCAAGGCCCGGTGTGATGTAGAGCATCTGGCCGCCGTAGCCCCAGGCATAGTTCACCTGCTCGCCGGCCATTTCCTTGAGGAACCAGGCATAGCCATAGCCATCGCCGTTGAAGACGGAGTTGGTGCGGCGGATCCAGCTTTCGCGGATCCACTCTTCCGAGATGAGCCGCGTACCATCCTCCGTCACGCCGCCCCGGCGATAGAGTTCGCCGAAGGCATGCAGCGAGCGTGGCGTCATGGCCATCTGGTTGCCGCCAAGATAATAGCCCTGGGGGTCGCGGTGCCAGGAGCCGATGCGGAAGCCGTCGAGCGGCCCGAGCCACTCCCGGGCAAGAGCCAGCGTCGGCTTGCCGGAGACCTTGGTAAGGATGACGGAGAGCAGATGCGTCGAAGCGGTCGAATAGAGCATGCCGCCGCCGGGCTCCCCGACAAAATCGGCGGCAAGCGCAAAACGGGTCCAGTTGCGGCTCGACACCCAGCGGCCGTAGTTGGCGCCGGACATGCGGTCGAGCCCTGCGCGCATCGAAAGCAGGTGGCCAATGGTGATCTGCGACAGGCGGGGATCGGGATTGGCGGGAAACTCCGAGCGAAGCACGGTCTCGATCCGCTGGTCGACGCCTTCCAGCAGGCCCTTGTCGATGGCGATCCCGACCAGTGCGGAGACGACACATTTGGACGCCGACTTGATGTTCGTCGAGCCTGTCAAAGAATTGTTGCCATAGGCTCGTTCGGCGAGCGTCTCGCCGTCGCGGGTGACGATCACCGTTTCCAGAGTCTCCAGGCCGACGCGCCTCCTCCAGCAAGTTTGAGATCCGCGGTCGCAACGCGTCGATATCCATGCGGGCTGCGGAGGCCTCAGCCGCCACGGGCGTCTCCACCGGCGGCGTAGCCTCCGGCGTGCCGGTTTGTGCCAGCGCCTGACGGCCCGAGAGGACGGAGACGGCACCGGAGGCGCCTAGGATGGAAAGGAATGTTCTTCTGTGCATGCGTCCCAAGGTAGTGAGCATCGCGCGTGAGAAAAGCCTGAGCAGCCAACATCTCACCGGATCGTGAGGGAATTACAACAAACGGAGCCCGGAACGTTCTCCACGCGGCAACCGTTGCCCCTGTCATCAGGAAAAGGAGAGCGACCATGTCTCGAACCCGCCTTATCGCATCCACCCTCGCCGCCTTTGCTTTCGTCAGCCCGATGGTGATCGCCCTTGCCGTACGGCTGGCCTAGCGCCCGACGAGGCGGCGATCTGCCAGAACATCGACCTCAACGACATGGATGTCCGTATGGTCACGACGTTCGATCTGCTGCGCGAAGTCTTGCCGATGGGCAGCCGTGGCGCGCTGGAATCCTCGCAAATCGAATGGCTGGAAAAGCGCCGCGCCTGCGAGGCCAACCTCGACTGCCTGGCCGCGGCCTATGCCAGTCGCATGGCAGAGCTGCGCAACGGGGTTGGCGAAGTGCTGAGCCTGATCGAGGGCGTACCGCCGACCGAACGAGGCAATTAGGGTTTTCGCTAACTAGTGAAATAATAGAGCGATAAGGCGGCTGTCAGAAAAGCTGCGACGCCACCAAAGGCGAGACTGCGGCGGCGATCCTGGCGCGAGGTCGCCCCTCCGGCGTAATCGAACCGCTCATAGACCACGTTCTTCATGGGAAGGCCGAGATCGAGCAAGGTATCGGACACAGCCGTAACCATGCCGCCGGGGCCACACATCATTGCGACACAGTTGCGCGGCTCGATCCCATCAAGGAGATCCTTCAGCCGGGCGTGGTCGAGCCGGCCGACCGCGCCCTCGAAGCCAGGTGGCAAATCCTCGCTGATCAGCAGGACCTTCAGATCCAGCGCGGCGTGTGCTGCAGCTATTTCCTCCAGACAGGCGAAATTGCTCGGCGTTCCCACCGCGTAGGCGAGCCGGATGGGTCGTTTGTCGCGCCGTGCGATGAGGTCGCGCAGCATGCCGATGATCGGCGCGATGCCGACACCGCCGGCGACGAGGAGCAACGCCTCGCCCGGATGAGCCTCCAGGGCGAATTCACCATAGGGGCCGTCAATGCCGATCGGTGTGCCGGGCTGCAGATTGCCGATGCCACGGGTGAAATCACCGACCTCCTTGATGATCAGGCTCAAGCCCGGACGGGTCGGGCTGTCGGCGATCGAAAACGGGTGATCGAACAGCGGGAAGCGCCTGCCGCCTTCGCTCATCCAGACAAACTGGCCGGCGTGATAATCGAGCGGCGGTGTATCTTCGGCGGGCTGGATGTCGAGTTCCCAAAGACGATCGGCGCGACGGGTGACTGACCGGAGCCGCCACGGCTTGCGATGGAGATTGAGCCAGCGATAACCGTAGAGGATCGCAAGCACAGCAAGAATGGTGGCGGCGATCAGGAACCAGTAGATCTCCAGTGCGCCCCTCGCTGCAAATCGGCCCGTGGAAATGGCATGGTGCAGCCCGCCGGCGGTTGCCACCGTCCCGAGAACAAGGTGCGTTCCCCGCCAAACTTCGTAACGCCAGGGGAGCCGGTTGCGCAGGGCCGACGACAGGACCAGAAGCACGAGGGCTGCCCAGGCAATAACGCCGGAGCGATAATGTGGCCGGGTCAGGTAGGCGACCAGACGCTGCGCGCCGAGATCGGGATCCTCGAGCCAGGTCGGGGCGACGTAGGCCGGGGGTGAAGCACGATGGCCAAAAGGATCCACCACGCAGCCAGCTTGTGAAAGGCCATGATCTTGTCGATGCCGAGCCGGCCCGAGACCACTTCGAAGCGGCCTGACGTCACGAATTGCACGGCCATACCGGCCAGTCCGACCATGCCGAGACCGGCGGCCAGTCGCTCCAGCGGATCGTGCGGGGAAGCATCCGTCATCATCGATAGAGCGAGTGGCAGCGTGCATAGCCCGAGATAGAGGGCCGCCAGAAGGCTGGCCGGCAGACGGGGCAAGCGGCGGGTGGAGCGTTGCGACATGGCAGGCATGCCGGGCGTCACGGTGTCGGTCATGAGGTCCTCCTGAATGCCTTTCTAGCAGAAGAACGCGGCCCGGAATTGATCTCGGTCATATCGCAACGTTGCTTTGCCGTTCATCATGATCCCATCGCCACGACGCATAAGACCGAGGAGGATCCCATGACGCCGCGACGACCAAGCCGCCTTTTCACCCTTTTCACCACCCTGCTGGCATGGGCCGCCGTGCTGGTCGCCGCACCATCAGTGCAGGCGAGCGACGACAGTCCGATCAGCAAACTGGTCGAATCCCGGCTTTCTTCGCCCCATGCCAATTACCATTCTCCCTCGTTCACCTACTGGAACAAGGAGGGCGAGGTGCCGAAGGCTTGTGCCACCTGTCACTCCGACACGGGCTTCCGCGATTTTCTCGGTGCAGACGGCAGTGCTGCCGGCAGCATCGAACAGCCGGGTGTGATCAATGCGCCGATCGGCTGCGCCTCCTGTCATACGGAGGCGGCGCATGCGCTGGATGCCGTGCGCTTCCCCTCAGGCACGGAGGTTGGCGGACTGGGGAGCTCCGCGACCTGCAGCGTCTGCCATCAGGGCCGGCAGTCGGGCGCGGCCGTCACCAAGGCCGTCGGGACACTCGGCGAAGACGAGGTGTCGGGCGAGCTCTCCTTCATCAACATCCATTATGCCGTGGCTGCCGCGACCATGCATGGCGCAGATACGGCAAGCGGCTATCACTATCCCGGCAAGACCTATGCAGGACGCTTCCAGCATGTTCCAAGCGCCAACAGCTGTGTCGCCTGTCACGATCCGCACACGACGAAGGTGGCGGAAGACGGCTGTGCAAGCTGCCACCGGGGCGTGGAGTTCATCCGCGACATCCGCATGCGGCATGCCGACTTCGATGGCGACGGCGATATCCGGGAAGGCGTGCATGGCGAGATCGGCACCCTGCATGAGCAACTCTACGCCGCGATCCGGGCCTATGGCGAAACCGTGCTCGGCGCGCCGATCGGCTATCACAAGGACCGGCATCCGTATTTCTTCAGGGACATAAATGGAGACGGCGTCATCGGCGACGAGGAAGCAATTCGCGACAATGCCTACAACACTTGGACCCCTCGCCTGCTCAAGGCGGCCTACAACTATCAGGTCGTGGCGAAGGACCCGGCGGGTTATGTCCACAATCCGGCCTATCTGCTGCAATTGCTGCATGACAGTCTTGAAAGCCTGTCAGCGGCGGTGGAGATCGACATGGCGCAGTTCTCACGGCCTTGAGGTGGCGTCAGCGGGTTGAACTCTCCGCCTCCGCCCCAAGCCATGCCACGAAAGCGTTCACGGGAGGCCGCTTTGCCGCTGACGGCGCGACCGTTGCGAAATAGGCGGTGCCGAGATCAAGCGCGCCATCGGGCCAGGACTTGAGGCTGCCATCGGCAACGAGCTTTTCGGTGATCGAACGCCAGCCGAGCATCAAGCCACGGCTGTCAAGTGCAGCCTGAACCGCCTGCACGTAGTTGTCGAAGACATGGGACTGGCCGCGCTGCTTAGGCAGGCCGCATCTTGCGAGATAATCGCTCCACCCTTCCCAGTGTCGCGCCTCCACTGTACGCACATGAATGAGCGGTGCGGTATCCAGCCCGGCGCCTTTTGCCAGCAGGTTTTCAACGAGGGCCGGGTGGCCGACGGGACAAACGGTCTCGTCGAAGAGGCGTAGCGTCTCACCATCGGTCCAGGTGCCCCGACCGTAGCGCAGCACCAGATCGGTGCCGGGCCAGATCTGCGGGAGGTCGGTGGGCGGGACCTGGACATTGACGAAGAGCCCGGGATTTCGGGCGTAGAAATCGCTGAGGCGCGGCATTAACCAGTGGGTGGCAAAACCCATGGTGCAGGCGACGGTCAGGCGCTGGTCTTCAAGGCCGGTGTTGCTGCGGATTTCCTCGATCGTGTCGGCGATCAGGTCAAGGCCGTCACGGGTGGCGCGGGCGAGTTGCTGGCCCGGTTCGGTGAGCCTGGCCGGCCGGGTCGAGCGGTCGATCAGGATGGCGCCGACATGATCTTCGAGTGCCTTCAGGGCTTGCGTCACGGCGGGCTGAGTTACGTTCAAGGCGCTTGCCGCTTCGCGCATCGAGCCGAGCCGCGCGACGGCTTCGAAAGTGGTCAGCAGACGCAAGGGCGGCAGACGGCTCAACTTAACCTCCAGATTAACTCAGCATAAGCATAATCGCTCTGTTTTCCCCTGGGAAGCCGGATGATGATCACCAGGTCAGATCCGCTCTCACTTGATCCAGACTTAAGGAAATCCGCGATGAACATGCATGTTGCGACCGGGGCCGTCACACTCGCCGAAAAAGGCCTGCACCTGCCGCTCGCTGACGGCAAACAGGCCTATTTCAATTACTACTGGCTGCGTGACAATTGCCCCACTTCGTTCGACAGCAAGACGCGCGAGCGGAGCTTCGACATCTTTCATCTTTCGGCGGCGCCGCGCGCTGACAGTGCCGAGTTGGAGGGCGAAACACTCGTCATCCGCTGGGCGGGCGAAAACCACGTGTCGCGGTTTCCGCTGTCGCTGCTTGCGCTCTATACCGAGGGCAAACACCGGCCGGATCCCGCCGACCTGCCGCGCAAGGCCTGGTTCAGCGACCACTATCCCGATATCCCCCGGTTTTCGCAGCCGGAGCTGATGCGCGATCCGAAGATGGTGGCGAAATGGCTGGAAGCGATGATCATCGAGGGGCTGACGATCGTGACCGACATGCCGGACAGCGATCAGGGACTGACAGAGACCGTCAAGTTGATGGGCCATGTACGGCCGACCTTCTTCGGCGAATATTTCGACGTGAAGACGCATATCAACCCGACCAACACCGCCTATACGGCGAAGGCCTTGGAGCTGCATACCGACACGCCGGCCGAGGAACACGCGCCGGGCATCCAGTTCCTGCATTGCCGGGCCAACACCGTCGAGGGCGGCATGAGCATCTATTCCGACGGCGTCGCAGTCGCCAATGCTTTCCGCGAGATCGATCCTGATGGCTTCAAGCTGCTGTCGGAAATCGACATTCCCTTTTACTGCGAACACGACACTTACGACATGCGCTCGCGGCAACGGGTGATCGAGCTCGACAAACATGGTGAGGTCTCTGGGCTTACGATCAGCCAGCACATGGCCGACCTGTTCGACCTGCCGCAGACCGTGCTCGACGACTACTACCCGGCCTTCTGCCGGTTCGGCAAAATGCTGCAGGACGACCGCTTCATGATGCGCTTCCTGATGAAGGCTGGCGAGTGCATGGTGTTCGACAATCACCGCATCGTGCATGGCCGCATGGCCTATTCGGCAACCAGCGGCGACCGCTATCTGCGCGGCTGTTATGCCGATCGCGAGGAGATGCGCTCGACCTACCGGGCGCTGACGACGGAAGGACGGTTCAAGGCATGAATATTTCCCCTTCGGTCAACGACATGCTCGATGACGCGGCGCTGACCACGCTGCGTCAGGATCTCGCCGCCGCCTTCAGGCTCTGCCATCGCTTCGGCTGGAGCGAGTCGGTCGGCAATCATTTCAGTGCAGCCGTCTCTGCCAATGGACGCAAATTCCTGCTCAATCCGCGCTGGCAGCATTTTGCGACGATCAAGGCGAGCGATCTGCTGTTGCTCGATGCCGACGATCCCGATGTGATGAACCGGCCGAATGCCCCCGACCCGTCGGCCTGGACCGTGCATGGCACGCTGCACCGGATGCTGCCGGAAGCGCGGGTCATCCTGCATTGCCATTCGCCCTATGCGGTGGCGCTCTCCTGCCTGAAGGATCCGACGCTTCTGCCGCTCGACAACAACACGGCGCGCTTCTTCGGGCGGATCGGCTATGACCTCGACTTCGGCGGGATCGCGGATGCGGCAGAAGAAGGCGAGCGGCTGGCCGAGATGATCCGTGGCAAGGCTGTGCTGGTCATGGGCAATCACGGCGTCTCCGTTGCCGGCGAGACGGTGGCGGAAGCTTTCGAGGACCTCTATTTCTTCGAGAAGGCCGCTCAGACCATGATCCTGGCGCTGTCAACCGGCCAGCCGTTGGCGGTTCTGTCGGACGAGATCGCACAAGGCACGTCGGATGGCTGGATCCCCTATCGCGGCATGGCGGAGAAGCATTTCGCCTATCTGAAATCGTGTCTCGACAAGGAGGATCCGAGCTACCGGGACTGAGGTCCAGGCGGTGTTGCTGGCCAGTTTCTTCGCTTTCGCGGCAATTGGAATAGTCAACACGCATTGCGCGAACACCGAGCTGCGCCTATCTGCTCTGCGTCATGGCTATGGGCGGAGGAGCAGCAATGGTCAAAGCCGAACGAATCAAGGTGGCGCTGGCACAGGTGCTGCCTGGCGTGGATATCGAGGCGCTCTTCGCTCAGGCGGCAGCGGAAAGCGCCGACGTTATCGTCTTTCCGGAAATGTTCTTGAATGGATATCGCCGGTATGACACGACGCCGTCTGCGCGTGCGGCCTGGATCGATGCAGCCGAGCCGATTGACGGGGCCTTTGTCGTACGGTTTCGCCAGGCGGCGCAGCGCAATCACATCGCTGTCGTCGTTACTCTGCTGGAGCGGGGACCGGAAAAGCCGTTCAACACCGCGCTTCTCATCGACCGAGAGGGCCGTACTGTGTTGCAGCAGCGCAAGCGACACATCTGCTTCTTCGACAATCCGGAAGACGTCTGCGCTGCCGGGGAGCGCTCCGACGTGGTTGAACTTGTCACCGCACATGGCACGGTCACCGTCGGGATGATGATCTGCATGGACCGGGAGTTTCCGGATGTGGCCACGGACCTGATGCGCGCTGGCGCCGAGATCATTTTGGTTCCCAACAGTTGCGCACTGGTCGACGACCCCGAAATCGGGGATGTGCGTCTAGCCGGAATCCGTGCCACGGCCTATCAGACCGTGACCTGCATGGCGGTAGCCAATTATCCTCTACCCAAGAATGACGGTCATTCAGTGGCGGTGGACGAACTCGGTAAGCTCGCATCCATGGGCACACAGGATGAGGGCCTCGTGTTCGCCGATTTCGATCTGGCGAAGGTGCGCAACACCCAGAAGCAGGAGTGGTTCCGGCGAGAACGGTGACCGGCTCCCCTGATGTTGCGCGATCGGCGCGCTTCTGTTCTTCTCTTCAAGGATAGATCGAGGAAGCCAAAGCCATTGCAAAACGGAACCGTCATGACTGCACCTCTGCTGTATGGCGCGGACTATAGCGTCTATGTTCGTATTGCCCGGCTAGCGCTCATAGAAAAGGGCGTGGATCATGATCGACAACCTGTCGATATCTTCTCCCCGAATGACGTGCCGGATTTCTATCGGAATCTCCATCCGTTCGGTAAGATACCCGCACTGGACCATGGCGGGTTCGTCTTGTTCGAAACCGGCGCTATCACCCGCTATGTCGATGAGGCCTTCGATGGCCCTCCCCTGCAGCCAGCCGATCCTCGCCGTCGCGCGGTGATGAATCAGGTGATCGGGATAGCAGACAGTTACCTATATTCGGATCTCGTCTGGGGCATCTATGTCGAGTGCGTCGAAAAGCCTGCACGCGGCGATACTGTCG
>JBJIOA010000037.1:0-96529 GCA_045377275.1 Allorhizobium sp.
TACGTTCACCTCGCTCGACGAGGCGATCGCCTGGGGCGAGTTCGATGCAGTCACCAATGTCACGCCGGACAAGGTGCATTATCCGACGACGCTCAAGCTCCTTGCTGCCGGCAAGCATGTGATGTGCGAGAAGCCGCTGGCCGAGAACTATGCCAAGGCCGACGAAATGGCGACGGCCGCAGAAGCGTCCGGTCTCGTCAACATGGTCAACCTCACCTATCGCAATGTCGCTCAGGTGCAGAAGGCCCGGCAGATGGTCGTCAATGGCGAGATCGGCAAGGTTCGCCACATCGAGGCCTCCTATCTGCAGAGCTGGCTCGTCTCCAAGGCTTGGGGCGATTGGTCGACCGAGAGCCAATGGCTCTGGCGCTTGTCCACCAAACACGGCTCGAACGGCGTGCTCGGCGATGTCGGCATCCATATTCTCGACTTTGCCGGCTATGGTGCGGCGACCGACATCGATCATGTCTTTGCGCGGCTGAAAACCTTCGACAAGGCGCCGGGCAACAGGATCGGGGAATACGACCTCGATGCGAATGACAGCTTCACCATGACGGCCGAATTCACCAACGGCGCGATGGGCGTGGTTCACGCCAGCCGCTGGGCGACAGGTCACCTCAACGAGTTGCGGCTTCGTGTCCATGGCGACAAGGGAGCACTGGAGGTCATTCACCGTCTGGATGGTTCCAGCTTGCGTGCCTGCCTGCAGGAAGATGTCGAAAAGGCCGTCTGGCGCGAGATCGAGGTCGATCCGGTCGAAACGAACTATCAAAAGTTCATCACGGCGATCCGCTCCGGTTATGGCCAGGAGCCGAGCTTCCGGCATGCCGCCAATCTGCAGAAGATCCTCGATCTGGCCATGCTGACGGAAGTCGAGCGGCGCGAGCTGGCGGTCTAGTCTTAGCGATCGAAATGGAAAACGCCGCCCGAGGAGGTTCGGGCGGCGTTTCCATTCTGCGTGACCATTAGGTTACGCGGGAGCTCTTACGTCTCAATAGCTGACGGTAACGGCAGACTTGTCCTTTGCGGACTTGACGGCAGCGTCGGCCAGCGCCAGCGCGATCAGACCGTCCTCTGCTGAAGGTGCCATCGGCGTGCCGTTATCGAGGGCGTCGATGAAGGCGGAGATTTCGGCTGCATAGGCTGCCGTGTAGCGGGTCATGAAGAAGTCGTGCAACGGCGGGCGAGTGTAGCCGTCCTTGTTGGCGACCTCAATCGAGACCGGGCGCTGGTTTTCAGCCGAAACCGAGCCGAGCGAGCCATGCACTTCGATGCGCTGGTCGTAGCCGTAAGATGCGCGGCGCGAGTTGGAAATGATCGCCTGGCGGCCGCTCTTCGTCGTCAGGATCAGCGAGGCGCTGTCGTAATCGCCGAGTTCGCCGATTTTGGGATCGACCAGAACAGAGGCCGAGGCCTGGACCGTTTCGATTTCTTCGCCGAGCAGGAAGCGGGCCATGTCGAAGTCATGGATGGTCATGTCGCGGAAGATGCCGCCCGATACCTTGATGTATTCGGCAGGCGGTGCGCCCGGGTCGCGGCTGGTGATCGTCACCATCTCGACCTTGCCGATCGAGCCCTTGTCGATTTCCTTGCGGACGGCCTGGAAATGCGGGTCGAAGCGGCGGTTGAAGCCGAGCATGACCTTGCCGCCGACGGCGCGCACGGTCTCGAGGCAGGCCTTGGCGCGGTCAACATCCAGATCGATCGGCTTTTCGCAGAAGATTGCCTTGCCGGCTTTGGCGAAGCGCTCGATCAGGTCTGCATGGGTGTTGGTCGGCGTGCAGATGATGACGGCGTCGATGTCCTTATCGGCCTCGATCTCCTCGATCGTCTTCACCGCGCAGCCGGTCTGGGCGGCGATGGCGTTTGCGGCGTCTGCAAAGGCGTCGGCGACAGCGACGAGTTTCGCGCGCTTGTCTTCGGCGATTGCCTTTGCATGCACTTTGCCGATCCGGCCAGCGCCCAGAAGTGCCAGTCTCGTGACCATATTCATTTCCTCCCTGTCACGCCTTGGTCTCTCGTTAAGAGGAGGCGATAGTGATGTCTTTGGGCGCTCCTGGTGGAGGCGCCTGATCCATGTTCCATTTCACGCTGGCAAATGCCAGCTTTTGGAATATATGTTCCATTTTGCTAGATCGTGACACAGTTTCTGTCAAGCGTGACGATGTGTCCGGATGAGGGTAGGGGACGGCATGAGCGAGAGCGGCGGACCGCAGACGATCAAGGAGTTCGAAGACCGGTTGCTGGAAGTCTCTGGCAGTTTGCCCAAGCGGCTGAAACAATGCGCCGACTATGTCGCTGCGAACAAGGATCGCATTGCGGTCTCTACCGTGGCCGAGATGGCGGACGGGGCTGGCGTGCAGCCCTCGGCCTTCATGCGCTTCTGCCAGATCATGGGTTTCTCCGGCTTTTCGGAGATGCAGAAGCTTTTTCGAGAGAGCTTCGTCGGTGGCTGGCCGGATTATTCGACGCGTCTTCAGCATTTGCGGGAAAAGGCTGAGGGCTCGCCCTCCGCCCTTCTGGCCGAATTTGTCGAGGCCGGGCGGCTTTCGCTGGAAAATCTGGTCAAAACTGTTGATCCTCAGGCGATGGAGGTGGCTGTCAAGCAGCTTTCCGACGCGCGGATGATCCACATCATCGGTCTGCGCCGCTCCTTTCCGGTTGCAAGTTACATGGCCTATGCCTTCGAAAAGATGGGCGTGCCGGCCATGCTGCACAGCGTCGTCGGTCGGCTCGACAATCATCATGCGATCCAGGCAGGTGATGCGCTGCTTGCCGTCACCTTTTCTCCCTATTCCGCCGAAACGCTCGAGCTTGTCGAGCAGGTCCGGGCGCGCGGCGTTCCCGTCATCGCTGTCACCGATACGGTGGTCAGTCCGCTCAGGCGGATGGGGGCGACGTTGCTTTCCGTTTCCGAAGTCGATTTCGGCGCTTTTCGCTCTCTCTCGGCCACGCTCTGTCTGGCGATCACGCTCTCCGTCGCCGTCGGTACGGCACGTCAGGATGGCTGAACGTCCGTATTGAAATTCTGGAAAATAGAATTTATAGTCCATTTTATGAATGGCTGTTCCAAAACAGGGGCGGTCGCGAGGCGGGGCGTCAGATCCCGCATCACAGGGAGGACATTGCTTGGCTTCGCTCGATCTGATCACGATCGGTCGTTCGTCTGTGGACCTTTACGGGGCCCAGGTTGGCGGTCGGCTGGAGGACATGGCCTCCTTCAATAAGTATATCGGGGGATCGCCGACCAACATCGCGGCGGGCACTGCCCGGCTCGGTCTGAAGTCGGCACTGATCACGCGCGTCGGTGATGAGCATATGGGTCGCTTCATCCGCGAGCAGCTGGTGCGCGAGGGCGTTGATGTGCGCGGGGTCAAGACCGACAAGGAGCGGCTGACGGCGCTTGTCCTGCTGGGCATTCGCGACGAGCATCAGTTTCCGCTGATTTTCTACCGCGAAAACTGTGCCGACATGGCGCTGTCGGAAGAGGATATCGATCCCGATTTCATCGCCGAGGCGCGCTGCGTCTGCGCGACCGGTACGCATCTGTCGCATCCGCGCACGGAGGCCGCCGTCTTGAAGGCGCTGAAGATCGCCCGCGAGAAGGGCGGGTTGACGGCGCTTGATATCGACTACCGCCCGAACCTCTGGGGTCTTGCCGGCCATGGTGACGGCGAAAGCCGCTTCATCGAATCCGCTCAGGTTACGGCGAAGCTGCAGTCGACGCTGCATCTCTTCAACCTGATCGTCGGCACCGAAGAGGAATTCCATATCGCCGGTGGCTCGACCGATACGATCGAGGCGCTGAAGGCGGTTCGCAAGGTGTCCTCGGCGACGCTCGTCTGCAAACGCGGCCCGATGGGCGCCGTGGTCTTTGACGGCGCGATCCCCGACAGTCTCGATGCCGGCCAGACCGGCCAGGGTTTCCCGATCGAGGTGTTCAACGTGCTCGGTGCCGGCGATGGCTTCATGTCGGGGTTGCTGAAAGGCTGGCTCACCGGTCAGGATTGGCCGACCAGCCTGAAATTCGCCAATGCCTGCGGCGCTTTCGCCGTCTCGCGCCACGGCTGCACGCCGGCCTATCCGAGCTGGGAAGAGCTGCAATACTTCTTCCGCACTGGCATCAAGAACAAGGCGCTGCGCAAGGACGAGGCGCTGGAGCAAGTCCACTGGTCGACCAACCGCAAGAATGACTGGTCGACGATGCGGGTCTTCGCCTTCGATCATCGCATGCAGCTCGAAGCCATGGCCAAGGATGCCGGTGTTGCCGACGAAAAGATCGGTGCCTTCAAGAACCTCTGCCTCGATGCGGCACTGAAGGTCTCCGGCGGCAATGCGGGTTACGGCCTGCTCTGCGACAGCCGCCTTGGTCGCGAGGCACTGTATCGCGCGGCTGGCACCGGTTTGTGGATCGGTCGTCCGGTCGAATGGCCGGGCTCACGCCCCCTGACGCTGGAACCGGAAATCGGTCCCGATTTCGGCGGCCTGGTCGAATGGCCGCTCGAACATGTCGTCAAGGTTCTCTGCTTCTATCACCCCGACGATAGCGCAGAGATGAAGGCCGAGCAGGAAAAGACTGTGCAGCGGCTCTTCCATGCGGCCCGGCGCAACCGCCTGGAATTTCTGCTGGAGGTCATCCCTTCAAAGGTCGGCGCCTGCGATGACGAGACGGTGGCCAAGATCATCGAGCGTTTCTACGAAATCGGCGTCTATCCCGATTGGTGGAAGCTCGAGCCGATGAAGACCACGGCATCCTGGGCGAATGCCTGCAACGCCATCGAACGCAATGACCCGAACACCCGCGGCATCGTCGTGCTCGGTCTCGATGCGCCACAGGCGGAGCTTGAGGAGAGCTTCCAGCTTGCTGCGGGCTTCGATCTGGTCAAAGGTTTCGCCGTCGGCCGCACCATCTTCGGGGATGCCGCGCGCAAGTGGCTCGCCGGTACGCTGAGCGATGCCGCTGCCGTGGAGGACATGGCGGCCCGCTACCAGAGCCTCTGTGCGATCTGGGATGCGGCACGCCAAAAGGCGGTTTCCGCCAAGGGAGGAAAAGCATGAAGACGATCCGGCTGACCGCCGCCCAGGCGATGGTGCGTTACCTCGCTAACCAGATGAACGAGGACGGCGTTCCCTATATCGCCGGCATGTGGGCGATCTTCGGTCACGGCAATGTCGCTGGTCTCGGCGAAGCGCTCTATGGCATCCGCGACGAACTGCCGACCTATCGCGGCCAGAACGAGCAGTCGATGGCCCATGCGGCAATCGCCTATGCCAAGCAGCTGCGTCGTCGCCGCGCCATGGCGGTAACTTCGTCCATCGGCCCCGGCGCGCTCAACATGGTGACGGCGGCAGCGCTTGCGCATGTCAACCGCCTGCCGGTGCTCTTCGTGCCTGGCGATGTCTTCGCCAATCGTGGCCCGGATCCGGTTTTGCAGCAGATCGAGGATTTCGGCGATGGCACGATGTCGGCGAATGACTGCTTCCGGCCTGTCTCGCGCTATTTCGACCGCATCATGCGGCCGGAACAACTCCTCACCGCTTTGCCGCGCGCCATGCGCATACTGACCGATCCCGCCGATTGCGGCCCTGTGACGCTCGCCTTCTGCCAGGACGTCCAGGCCGAGGCCTATGATTATCCCGAGAGCTTCTTTGCCAAAAAGACCTGGCGTTTCCGCCGTCCGGAGCCGGATGTCGTGGAGTTCGAAGCGGCGGTTGCGGCGCTGAAGGCAGCGAAGAACCCTGTCATCGTCGCCGGGGGCGGCGTGCATTTTGCAGGCGCCACGGACACGCTGAAGGCCTTTGTCGAGAAGCACCAGATCCCGGTTGTCGAGACGCAGGCCGGCAAGTCGGCACTGGCCTGGGACCATAACCTCAACTTCGGCCCTGTCGGCGTTACCGGCGCCGAAAGCGCCAATGTCGTCTCGGAAAAAGCCGATCTGGTCATCGGCGTCGGCACGCGCTTCCAGGACTTCACCACGGGATCCTGGGCGCTGTTCAAGAACCCCAACCGCAAGATCCTGGCGCTGAACGTCCAGCCTTATGACAGCGCCAAGCATGATGCGATCCCGCTGGTGGCGGATGCGAAGATCGGGCTGGAAAAGCTTTCGGCTGCGCTTGGCGACCATAGGTTTGCCGCACCGGATGCCGGTCTCAAGGCCTCCTGGTTTGCCAAGGCGGATGCCGTGACGGCGGCTCCCAAGGACAGCAATTCGCTGCCGACCGACATGCAGGTCATCGGCGCCGTGCAGCGCGCCTCGCGGGACAATACGGTGGTCATGTGCGCCGCCGGCACCATGCCGGGCGAGCTGCATCAGCTGTGGAAGTCGAAGCTGCCGCTCTCATACCACATGGAATACGGCTTCTCCTGCATGGGCTACGAGATCGCCGGTGGTCTCGGTATCAAGATGGCTGAGCCCGAGCGCGACGTGATCGTCATGGTCGGCGATGGTTCCTACATGATGATGAATTCGGAGCTGGCAACCGCTGTCGGGATGGGCGTGAAGATCACGCTCGTGATCACCGATAACCGAGGTTATGGCTGCATCAACCGGTTGCAGATGGGCACCGGAGGCGCGCAGTTCAACAATCTCTACGCCCATTCGAATGTGAGCCCGATCGCCATCGATTTTGCCGCTCATGCGGCATCGATGGGCGCGCGGTCGCATAAGGTGTCGTCGATTGCGGAGCTGGAAAGAGCCCTCGATGCCGCCCGCGCGGCGACCGAGACCACTGTCATCGTCATCGATACCGATCCTTATCCGACCACCGGTGCCGGCGGCTACTGGTGGGATGTCGCGGTGCCGGAAGTCTCGGCCCGCGCCGAAGTCAATCAAGCCCGCACTGCCTATGAAGCGGCTCTGAAGGAAAGAACCTGATCATGATCCTTTTCGGAACCAACCCGATCGCCTGGTCGAACGATGACGACCGCCGTCTCGGTGCCCATATCAGCCTCGAACAGTGCCTGGACGAAACCGCCAAGATCGGTTTCGACGGCATCGAGAAGGGCCACAAGCTGCCGACCGATCCGGCCGGATTGAAGTTGGTGCTGGAGCCGCGCGGCCTGAAATTCGTGTCCGGCTGGCATTCGCTGAACCTGCTGACCAAATCCATCGGGGAAGAAAAGGCCGCCATGCAGCCCTTCCTCGATGTGCTCAAGGCCATGGGCTGCAAGGTCATCATTGTCTGCGAAACCTCGAACGCCATTCACGGCGCCGATGATACGGCACTTGCCGACCGTCCGGTTCTGTCCGATGCGGAATGGGCAAAATTCGGCGCCGGCGTCGAGGCGCTGGCCGAATTCTCGGCAAGTCAGGGCATCTCGCTGGTCTACCACCATCACATGGGAACGGTCGTCGAGACAGAGGCCGAGATCGACAGACTGATGGAGCATACCGGTCCGCATGCCAAGCTGCTGCTCGACACCGGCCATTGCTATTTCGGCGGCGGCAATCCGGAAGCGGTTGCGAAGAAATACATGCATCGCGTCGGCCATATCCACGCGAAGAATGTTCGTCCCGTCATCGCCGATCAGGTGCGTAACGAGAAGCTCTCCTTCCTCGAAGGCGTGCGTCGCGGCGTGTTCACCGTGCCCGGCGATAGCGAAGGCGGCGTGAACTTCATGCCGGTGCTGAAGATCGCGGCCGAGCATGGCTATCAGGGCTGGATCGTCATCGAGGCCGAGCAGGACCCGGATGTGCGCAATCCCTTCGAGTATCAGAGCCTGGGTCTCAAGTCGCTCAAGGGCTTCGCCAAGGAGGCGGGCCTGATCTGATAATGCCCACGGGGCGGAGCAGACACTCCGCCTCGTGTTTTGACAGATCGCGGATTTGGGCTCTATTGCAGCCGACGTTCAACACTCTGACTGCCGGGAGCAGACCTTGAAGTTCCAGATCCTCGATCCGACCCACCCCTTCTTCAAGCCGCTGTGGATCCGCATCCTCTGCGTTGTTGTGCCACTCGCCTGGGCCGGGGTGGAGTATTCGAATGCGGCCACAGGCTGGGCCTTGATCTTCGCTGCCTGCGGTCTCTATGCCGGCTACGAACTGCTGTTCATGTACGACCATACAATCAAGAAGGCCGAAGCCAAGGCAGAGGCTGAGCGTGCCAGGATCGCGGCAGAAGCCGAGCGCTCCGACGACGATTGAGAAAAAACACGGGAGACGAGGAATGACCGATCTGTTGCGCAAGCCTGCCGGCAAATCCGGCAAGGTGCATGCCATCACGCCGGCCAGCGCGGGCTGGGGTTATGTCGGCTTCGGGCTTTATCACCTGAAAGCGGGCGAGCAGGCGGCGGAGCAGACCGGCGAGACGGAAGTCATCCTGGTTCTCGTCGAGGGCAAGGCGACGATCAGCGCGTCGGGCAAGGATTTCGGCGAACTCGGCCAGCGCATGTCCGTGTTCGAGAAGACGCCGCCGCATTGTGTCTATGTGCCAGCCGGCAGCGACTGGACGGCGGAAGCGACGACCGACTGCGTGCTTGCGGTCTGCACGGCTCCGGCCATGCCGGGCCGCGAGGCACAGCAGATCGGGCCTGAGGGTATCTCCTTCGTCGAGCGCGGCAAGGGTGCCAATACAAGGCATATCTATCCGATTGCCATGGAAGATCGGGATGTCGCCGACAGCCTGCTGGTGACGGAAGTCTTCACGCCCTCGGGCAACTGGTCGTCCTATCCGCCGCATCGGCATGACGAGGACAATTATCCCGAGATGACCTATCTCGAGGAGACCTATTACCACCGCCTCAACCCCGCCCAGGGCTTCGGCTTCCAGCGTGTCTTTACCGAAGATGGCTCGCTCGACGAAACCATGGCCGTATCAGACGGTGATGTGGTGCTGGTCCCGAAGGGGCACCACCCCTGCGGCGTGCCGCATGGCTACGAGATGTATTATCTCAATGTCATGGCCGGGCCGATGCGCAAATGGCGTTTCCAGAACCACCCGGACCACGACTGGATCTACAAGCGCGACAATCCGTAAGGCTGGGTGAGGGCGCTCAAGACCTTCACGAATGCGTTTCCTGGAACAATTCCAAATCCGTTCATCAATTGGCGCCGTAGTGGGAGCACAACGCGCCAATGATGGAGACGCACCCATGCCGAAGATCAGCCTCGCCCTTGTCGGGCTTGCCCTGAGTCTGCTGCCGTCCGCCGGACAGGCGGCCGAGAAATTCACCTTTGAAGACTATTTCACCGGCCGCACGGAAGCCGTCGGATCGTTTAGTGCGATCAACGGCGTCAAGCGGACCTTCACGGTCGATCTGACCGGTAACTGGGATGGCAAGACGCTGACGCTGCGCGAGGACTTCATCTTCGATGACGGAACCAAGGACCGCAAGACCTGGCGCTTCACCAAGACCAGCCCCAACACCTATAGCGGCACCCGCGACGACGTGATTGGCGAGACGAAGGTGACGATCAACGGCGCCGTCGCCCGCTTCAACTACCTCGTCTACCTGACGCCGCAGACGCAGAGCAACAAGGTGCGCTTCTGGGACAAGATGGTGCTGCGCGAAGATGGAACGGTGCTGAATACGGCGCTCGTCACCAAGTTCGGCATCCCGGTGGCCAAGACCACCGTCGAGTTCCGCAAGCCCGGTTCTTCGCACAAGACGGCAAGCCGCTAAGGCTCAAGCCTCTCTTGCCGCGAGCCAGCGGTCGATGCCATCGGCAGCGGCAATGCCGGTCGCGAAACAGGCGGTCAGCAGATAGCCGCCGGTTGGCGCCTCCCAGTCGAGCATTTCGCCTGACACAAAGGTGCCCGACCGGCTTTTCAGCATGAAGCCGTCGTCGATCGCGTCGAGGGTTACGCCGCCCGCCGTTGAGATCGCCTCGGCGATCGGGCGCGGGCGTTTGACGGGGAGCGGCAGAGCCTTGATGAGGCTTGCGAGGCTGGCCGCCTCACGCTGGTTGGCTGCAGGGTCGACTTCCCTGAGCAGGGCGATCTTCAGGCCATCGAGATTGGCGGCCTTCTTCAATCGTGTCGAAAAGCTCGCCTTGCGATCCTGTCGCGCGAGGTCTGTGGCAAGCCTTGTCTCCGTTCGTCCCGGTGCCAGATCGAGGAGCAGCGCGGCCTGACCATTCCGGTCAAGCGCGTCCCTCAGTGCTGCCGAATGGGCATAGATCAGGCTGCCCTCGATGCCGCCCCGGCTGATGACGAATTCGCCCTGGGTGGTGCCGGCTGCCGAGGTGGCCTTGACCGACTTGACCGGATGGCCGGAGAAACGCGCGTCGAAGTTTTCGGAAAAATCGCAGTCGAAACCGCAATTGGCCGGGCGGAGCGGGGCAATATCAATGCCTTCGGCTTCGAGCAGCGGCACCCAGGCGGCATCCGAGCCGAGCTTCGGCCAGCTGGCGCCGCCGAGTGCCAGAAGCGTGGCGTCTGCCGTTACGCGTTTTGGACCTTCTGGCGCGTCGAAGAGCAGGGCGTCAACGTCAAATCCCGTCCAGCGGTGGCGGGTGAGGATGGTCACGCCCATGCCTTCCAGACGCTTCAGCCAGGCGCGCAAGAGCGGCGAGGCCTTCATGACGTTCGGGAAGACGCGGCCTGAGGTTCCGACGAAGGTTTCCGTGCCGAGGCCCGCTGCCCAGACGCGGATCGCTTCGGGCGTCATGAGGTCGAGCACGGGGCGCAGCCTGTCGTTCGCCGCGCCATAGCGGGTGACGAAGCGCGCATAGTCCTCCGCATGGGTGATGTTGAGGCCAGATTTTCCGGCGAGCAGGAACTTGCGGCCCACTGTCGGCATGGCGTCGTAGACGGTGACGCGATGGCCCTTGCTGGCCAAATGTTCTGCCGCCATCAGGCCCGCCGGGCCGCCGCCGATGATCGCCACGTTCTTCTTCATCGTGGATCAAGCCAAGGTGAAAGTCGAGAGACGGGAGACCAGCCCCTCGATCGTTGCGCTGTCGGCATTGGCGAAGGCGAAGCGCAGGTAATCCTGGCAGTCGTCGCCGAAATAGGCGCCGGGGATGCATAGCACGCCCGCCTTCTTCGCCAGCCTTTCCGCCATATGGGCGGAGTCCTGGCCTGCAAAGGGATGGCGGATGAAGGCGAAATAGGCGCCGAGCGAGGCCATCTTCCAGGCGGGCAGCTTGGCCATGACGCCTTTAAGCGTCTCGGCGCGCTTCAGTATCTCGATACGATTGTCTTCACGCCAGGCCTTCAGTGCCGGAATTGCCTTTGCAATGGCCGCCTGGGGTGCACGAGGTGCGCAGATCTGCAGATTGTCCATGACCTTGGCGATTTCGGCGACGGCGCGGGGGCCGGCCGTGATTGCGCCGAGGCGATGGCCGGGGATGCAGAAGGATTTGGAGAAGGAGTAGAGCAGGACGAGGTTTTCGTCCCATCCGGGGATCGAGAGCAGATCATGCGGGCGGCCTTCGCCGGGCAGGAAGTCGCGATAGGTCTCGTCGAGGATCAGGAAAGCGCCGGCCTTGCGGCAAGCCTCGAATGCCTGATGCAAGAGAGCCGCCGGATAGATGGCGCCCGTCGGGTTGTTGGGCGAGACCAGCGCCACGGCCTTGACGCCCTTCGCCAGGACGGCCTCGATGCCTTCAATGGTGGGGACGAAGCCGGTGGCCGGATCAAGCGGGATCAGCTCGCGACGAATGCCCATCATCGCCAGCGTGGTTTCTTGGTTGAAGTAGAAGGGGTCGGTCAGCGCCACCGCGTCGCCGCTTGCGGCAATTGCAGAGACTGTTGCCATGAAGGCCTGGTTGCAGCCTGCCGTGATATGGATGTTCTCGGCCGTAACCGGTGCGCCATAAACGGCAGCAACCTCCGCCGCATAGGTCTCGCGCAGCGGCGCTTCGCCTTCGATCGGGCCGTAGCCGGCGTTCGCCCGGGCGGAAGCGGCCTCGGCCAGCCAAGCAAAGATATCGGGATGCGGCGGATAGCCGGGCACGGCCTGGCTCAAGTCGATCATCGGGCCTGCCGCGCCGTCATAGGCGCGCGCCCAGGCAAACACCGAGGGGACCGGCGGAGCCGAGAGTCTGCGACGAGCGGATTGAAAGGGGCGGCGGGCATGTCTCTGTCCTCGGTGTTGTCAGCTCTCTTCCGAGAGCGCGGCAGTGATATTGGCGTTGCGTTTACGGGCGGATGGCAGGCTTCGCCCACTTGTCCGGCTTGCTGGGCGCGGCTGGGCAGCGCGCTCTGTCTCGATCATGTCGAAGATCCAGTCGATGAAGACCTTGGCGATCGGAGCCGCGCGCACATCATTGCGAGCGGCGACATAGAAGGCATCCGGTGCGGGTACTGCGAGATCGAAGGGCATCACCAGTTCGCCGGCGGCAATCAGGCTTGATGCCGTGATGCTGTCTCCGAGCGCCACGCCCTGGCCGAAACGGGCAGCCTCGGTCGAGAGTTCTCGCATCGCCCATGAAATGTTCACGCGCTTTTGGCATGTCGAGTTCGTCGGCGGCCGCGAGCCAGCTTCGCCATTCGCGTCCGTCGTCGCCATGCAGCAGCACATGATCACGCAGATCGCGGGTCGAGCGCAGCGGCCGCGTGTTGAGCAAAGTTGGGCTGACCACCGGAAAGAGATCAAACGTGCTCCAGAGCCGTGTCCAGCAATCCTTCCAGCCGCCCGGGCCATAGAGGATCGCGATATCGATGTCGGGGGAATAGATCAGGCTGGAATCATTGCTGGAGGTCAGCGTCAGGCTGATTTCGGGATAGCGATCGGTGAAGGAGCCGAGGCGAGGCACGAGCCACAGCGAAAGCAGGGCGGGTACACAGGAGATGCGCAGGCTGCCACTGGTCGAGGGGCGGTTCATCAGCGCGGTTGCCGCCGCAATGCCGTCGAAAGCCTGGGTGACAGCCGGCAGGAGAAGCGCGCCCTGCGGCGTCAGTTTCAGCCGCTTGCCGCCGCGCTCGAAGAGTGCGGTCTTCAGCGTTTCCTCAAGGCTGCGGATCTGATGCGATATCGCGCCATGGGTCACGCTCAGCTCCCGCGCTGCAGCCGAGATCGAGCCGCGGCGAGCCGCTGCCTCGAAGGCGCGCAGAGGGTTGAGCGGGGGCAGGCGACTTGCCATGGTGGGGTCAAAATCCGTGAATTTTTCTCACATCGAATGCTATAACATCGTGAATTGATTTTCCAAGTCCGTTGCGGGTTAATGCTCACAATAAAGGCAGGTACGGACCGTGCCGCAAAAATGGACGATGGTCTCTCCATCGTTCACAAACAGGGAACGAGACATGACTTTCGACGAAAAGCGCCTGGCCGCGCTGCGCGAGAAATACGGAAACGACAAGGCCGGCGAGATCTTCGATCCGAAGTTTGCCAAGGTTGGTGAGAAGATCTTCTCGAACGGTACGCGCGCTGCCCCTTACGCCGGCGTGCCGACTTTCGTGTCTGCGCCCTATCGCCAGGTTGATCAGCGAAACCCTCAAGTCAGCGATCTCGATGTCGCGATCGTCGGCGTTCCCATGGATCTCGGCGTCACCAACAGGCCGGGCTCGCGCTTCGGGCCTCGCGCCTTGCGGGCGATCGATCGCATCGGGCCTTACAACCACGTGCTCGAGTGCGCTCCGGTCTTCGATCTCAAGGTCGCCGATATCGGCGACGTTCCTTTTTCCAGCCGTTATCGTCTGGAAATGAGCCATGACGACATCGAGGCCTATCACACCAAGCTGGTCGACCAAGGCGTGCTGCCGCTTTCCGTCGGCGGTGACCATTCGATCACCCATCCGATCATGAAGGCGATTGCCAAGAAGCATGGCCCTGTCGGCATGATCCATATCGACGCGCATTGCGACACCGGCGGCGCCTTCGACCAGACGAAATTCCACCATGGCGGTCCGTTCCGCAATGCCGTGCTCGACGGCGTGCTCGATCCGACGCGCACCATCCAGATCGGCATTCGCGGCCCCGCCGAATATCTCTGGGAATTCTCCTACGAGTCCGGCATGACCGTCATTCACGCCGAGGAGATCAATGGTCTCGGCATCCAGGCAATCATCGAGAAGGCGAAGGCCGTGATCGGTGATGGGCCGACCTATCTCTCCTTCGACATCGACAGCCTCGATCCGAGCGTGGCTCCCGGCACCGGCACGCCGGAAGTGGGTGGTCTGACGTCACGCGAGGGACTGGAACTGATCCGCGGCTTCAAGGGCATGAACCTGATCGGCGGTGACGTGGTCGAGGTCGCGCCGCAATATGACGCGAACCACAATACAGCCCATGTGGGCGCACAAATCCTCTTCGAAATCCTCAGCCTGATGGTCTACAGTCCGGCCATCAAACCGCGCTGAGGCGCTTACTCCGGACGGCTGATGTCGTCCGGTCACAAATGCAGATGAACGGGCGAAAACGCCTCAACCACAACAAGGGAACAGGACCATGAAAGACATTCTCTCCACTTCCGTCAGCCGCCGCGGCGTGCTCGCGGGCTCTGCCGCCATTGCTGGCACGCTCGCCATGCCGTCGATCCTGCGCGCCCAGGACAGGTCGATCAAGATCGGCGTCTATGGCGGCTACTTCAAGGACTCGTTCGACGCGAACATCTTCCCGGAATTCACCAAGGCGATCGGCATCGCCGTCGAATCCATCGCCGAGCCGACCGGTGAAGCCTGGCTCGTGCAGCTTGAACAGGCCGCCAAGGCCGGACAGGCACCCGCCGACCTCTCGATGATGTCGCAGGTCGCGATGCTCAAGGGTCAGGCGACCGAGCTCTGGGCGCCGATCGACATGGCGAAGATCAGCAATGCCTCGGGCCTGATCGACCGCTTCGTCAACAAGTATCCGGATGGTCGCGTCGCCGGCGTCGGTGCCGTTGCCTGGTACATCACGCTGGTCACCAATACCGATGTCTACAAGGAAGCGCCGACCTCCTGGGAAGCCCTGTGGGATCCGGCGAATGCCGACAAGCTCGGCTTGCTCGCGCTTGTCTCCAACTCCTTCCTTCTGGAAGTGACAGCCAAGACCTTTATGGGCGGCACCAACGCGCTCGATACCGAAGAGGGTATCCTGAAGGCGCTCGAAAAGCTTGCAGAAGTGAAGCCGAACGTGCGCCTCTGGTATCGTGACGAGGCGCAGTTCGAGCAGTCGCTGAAGTCGGGCGAAATCCCGATGGGCCAGTATTACCACGACGTCACCGGCCTTGCCGCTGCCGACGGCCAGCCTGTTCGCTCGACCTTCCCGAAGGAAGGCGGCATTCAGGACTCGGGTTGCTGGGCTTTGTCGCGCGCTTCGGCCAAGACGGAGGAGGCGCATGTCTTTATCGACTACATGTGCCAGCCCTCGATCCAGGCGACCCTGTCGCGCAAGGTCGGTACCGCGCCGACGGTCAAGCGCGAACTGCTCGACCTGACTGCAGAGGAATTCGCCGCCGTCTCCTCCGACATCGAGCCGATCACGCCGCGTTATGATCTTTACCAGACCAAGTCGGACTGGCTGAACCAGAAGTGGACGGAGCTGATCGTCGGTTGAGCCTCGGTTTAGTGGTTGCCCCTCATCCGCCTGCCGGCACCTTCTCCCCGCACGCGGGGAGAAGGAGACACGCGGCTCGCGCGGCGCCTGCTTCCCCTCTCCCCGCATGCGGGGAGAGGGTAGGGTAAGGGGCAGATCGTGCCGCGATCTGGGAGAGTTGCGGGGTTTTGCGGCATCTCAAGGGCCGTGATAGGATCAAGAGATGCATCTAATCGGAGATAATCTCATGGCGACGGTCAATGTGCGTGATGTGAACACCGATCTCTCCGAATTGGTGGATGAGGTGATCAAGGGTGGCAGTGTGATCATCACCCGCGACGGCAAGCCGGTGGCGACGCTGGTGCCGGTTGAAAGCGAGCCACAAACTGACCCAGCGCAGAAACTCAACTTTGTGGATTTCCTCAAGAGTTTTCCGGAACCCGGCATGGTCTTCGAACGCAACCCGTCACCGAGCCGGGATGTCGATCTTTGAGTGGTTACCTGCTCGACACCAATGCGGTCTCGCTGCTCTTTGACGGAAGGGCCTCGCAGCCCTTCGAGGAGTGGCTAAGGCAGCGTTTTGTGGAAAGGGTCCTGTATTTATCGACGATCACTGTCCTTGAAATACAGAAGGGCGCAACGAAGCTACAACTGGTCAAGAACGGTAACCCCACTCGTGCGCGGCAACTGCAACTCTGGCTGCAAAGGCTCATCGAGCAGTATGCGGAGAGCATTTTGGTCATTGATACTGAAACTGCGCTTGCCGCCGGGACCCTCGATGGTGCGATGCGCGCACGCGGTCACAACGGCCAGCTCGCCGATATCCTCATTGCCGCAACGGCTGTAACGCATGGTCTGACAGTCGTGACCGCCAATACCAGAGACTTCGTGCCCCTGGGCGTCGACTGTCTCGCACCGTTTTGAACAACACTCGTCTGATTGGATGCCCATGTCCGGCCTCGCCCTCAATTCCATCACCAAGCAGTTCGGTCCATTCACGGCGGTCGACAATGTCGAGCTTTCGGTGCCGCACGGCACCTTCGTCTGCCTGCTCGGTCCCTCTGGTTGCGGCAAGACCACGCTGCTGCGGATGATCGCGGGTCTCGATAGTCCAACGGATGGTGCGATCGTGCTTGATGGCAAGGACATCACCCAGGTCCCGACGCACAAGCGGGATCTCGGCATGGTTTTTCAGTCGCTGGCGCTTTTCCCGCATCTGACTGTGGGCGAGAACATCGCCTATCCCCTGCGCATCCGCGGGATTGGACGCGAGGAGCAGGTGAAGCGCGTCGACGAGTTGCTCGCGATGATCCATCTGCCCGGTTATGCGGACCGTCCGGTGCACAAGCTTTCCGGCGGCCAGCGGCAGCGTGTGGCGATTGCCCGGGCGCTTGCCATTTCGCCGAAACTCTTCCTGCTCGACGAGCCGCTTTCGGCGCTCGATGCCAAGCTGCGCGAGGCGATGCAGGTGGAGCTGCGCAAGCTGCAGCAGCAGCTCGGCATCACCACCATCGTCGTCACCCATGACCAGCGCGAGGCGATGACCATGGCCGATAAGGTTGTCGTGATGAGCGGCGGCAAGATCCGGCAGGCGGCGAGCCCGATCGAGATCTACCGCAAGCCTGCCGATCGTTTCGTCGCCGACTTCATCGGTTCGACCAACCTCCTGCCGCTGACCGCGCAGGGCGGTTCTGCGCTGGTGCTCGGCCATAGCGTCGCCGGAATTTCTGCGCCGTCGGGGCATGGGCAGGCCAGCCTCTCGGTGCGCCCCGAAGACGTGAAGCTCGCAGCCCCCGGGGAAGGCCGCATCACCGGTAAGGTGACCTTCATCCGCGATCTCGGCGGTACGATCGAAACCTTCCTCGATGTCTCCGGCACCGAGGTGGTTGCCGTCTCGACCCCGCGCGAGCGGCCGGTCGTCACCGTCGGCCAGGATGTCGGCATCGTCATCGATCCTGAAACTGCCGTGGTGCTCTCAGCATGAGACGCGAGCCCCCGAAAACCGCGCTCGACTACGCGCCGCTTGCCTTTCCCGCAGGCATGCTGATCCTCTTCTTCGTCGTGCCCTTTGCGACGATGATCGCCGTCTCCTTCTTCAAGCGCGACCCGACCGGCTTCTATTCGCCGAATTTTGTGTTCGACAATTATGCCCGCTTCCTATCGTTCTTCTTCGGGGGCGTGCTGAGCTTTTCACTGGGCCTCGCAATCGCAGTGGCTGTCGTTTGCGTCGTTCTCGCCTTGCCGTTCACCTATCTGCTGGCGCGTATGTCTCGCAAAGCGCAGGTGCTGTGGCTGGTGGCGTTGCTCTCCGTGCTGTCGCTCTCGGAAGTCATCATCGGCTTTGCCTGGTCGACGTTGTTTTCGCGCACCGCCGGCATTACCAATCTGCTCGTCATGATCGGCCTCATGGAAAGCCCGGTGGCGCTGATGCCGAATTTCGGCGCGGTGCTCACCGGCATGACCTATCAGGCGCTGCCCTATACCGTGCTCGTGCTTTACCCCGCTCTCGTTCGGCTTGATCCAACGCTGACCGAAGCAGCCCGGACGCTCGGGGCGTCGCCACTGCGCGCCTTCTTCACCGTCGTCGTGCCGGCGCTGCGCAATACGCTGATCGCCACGCTGATCATGGTCTTCATCTTCGCGCTCGGTTCCTATCTTTTGCCGCAGATCCTCGGTCGTCCCTCGCACTGGACGCTGTCGGTGCTGATCACCGATCAGGCGATCTACCAGTCGAACATGCCGTTTGCGGCAGCCATGGCCGTGTTCCTCGTGCTGGTCACGCTCGGCATGGTGGCGCTGACGCTTCTCATAGGTCGAAAGGGAGAGGCAGCATGAACACAGCTCTGACCCGTCTCTACTTCACCCTAATCGGCATCTTCCTCGCCGCTCCCATCGTCGTCGTCGCCGGCGTCTCGGTGAATGCCAAGCAGAGCCTTAATTTCCCGCCGCAGGGCTTTTCGCTCTCCTGGTATAGTGCGATCTTCACCGATCCGGGCTGGCGCGCGGCCTTGTTCGCCTCGGTCATCCTCGCGCTTTGTGCCGCCGCTCTTGCGGTTGCCATCGCCCTGCCGCTCGCCTGGTTCCTCTGGCGGCGCCTTGCACCCTGGGCGCAGGTGTTCCAGCTGCTCGGCATCGCGCCCTTCACGTTGCCGCCCGTCATTACGGCGCTCGGACTTCTTACCTTCTGGGCCGCGACCGGTTTCTACGGCCAGCCCTGGACGGCCGTCATCAGCCACGCAATCTTCTTCGTGACGCTGCCTCTGGTGACACTATCGCTCGGTTTCTCGGCGATCGACCGTTCGCTGGTCGAGGCAGCCGCCACCATGGGGGCCGATGACCGGACGATCTTCCGCACGGTCGTTTTGCCGCTGATTGCGCCCTACCTCGTCTCTGGCTATGCCTTCGCTTTCGTGCTCTCGCTCAACGAATACATCGTCGCCTATATGACGGTGGGGTTCGTCATGGAGACGCTGCCAATCAAGATCTTCAATGCCCTGCGCTACGGCTATACACCGGTCATGGCTTCAGTAACGATCCTGTTCGTGGCAGTTGCCGCCACCGTGTTCGGACTTGTCGCCCGCTTCGGCGACCTGCCGAAGCTGCTTGGGGCGAATGCCGACGATCGCAGCTGATCTCTTGGTGTTAGCGGTGATCCTCCAGGATCATCGCGGCCGCCTTCTCAGCGATCATGAGGGTGGGCGAATTCGTGTTGCCCGAGGTGATCGTCGGCATGACCGAGGCATCGGCGATGCGCAGGCCCTTCAATGCGCGCAGCCGCAGTCGCGGATCGACGACGCTGTCCGGATCCGCCCCCATGCGGCAGGTGCCGACGGGGTGGAAGATCGTCGTGCCGATGTCGCCGGCAGCCTGTTCCAGATCGGCATCGCTTTCAAGCGCTGGGCCGGGACGATATTCCTCCGGCTGATAGCGCGCAAAGGCAGGCTGGGAGGCGATACGGCGGGTGAGGCGGATCGAGCGCACGGCGACATCGCGGTCGCCAGGTGTTGAGAGGTAGTTCGGCGCGATCTTCGGCTGGGCGGTGAAGTCCGGACCCGAGATATGCACCGAGCCTCGGCTTTCGGGTCTGAGATTGCAGACGCTGGCCGTCATCGCCGGGAACGGATGGACCGGATCGCCGAACTTGTCGAGCGAGACCGGCTGGACATGGTATTCGAGATCGGCGGTCTCCTTGTCCGGGCCGGAGCGAGTGAAGATGCCGAGCTGGCTCGGGGCCATGGACATGGGCCCCGAGCGCCGTAGCGCATATTCGAGCCCGATCATCGCCTTGCCGAGGAGGCTAGACGCGCGTTCGTTGAGGGTCGGAACACCGGTTACCTTGAAGACAAGGCGGAGCTGGAGATGATCCTGCAGGTTCTCGCCGACGGCGGGCACCTCGCGGATGGTCTCGATCCCCGCCTGCTGCAAGACATCGCCGCGTCCAATGCCGGAGAGTTCGAGGATCTGCGGCGAGCCGATGGCGCCGGCTGAGAGCACGACCTCGCGGCGGGCGGAAAAACGCTTCAGTTCGCCATCGTGATGCACCTCGGCGCCGGTCACGCGGTCGCCCTCAATGGTCAGCCGCTTGACATGGGCCTGCGTGAGGATGGTCAGGTTCTTGCGGTGCCGGATCGGCTTCAGAAAGGCCTTCGCCGTGTTCCAGCGGATGCCGGAGCGCTGGTTGACCTCGAAGAAGCCGGAGCCTTCGTTGTCGCCACGATTGAAGTCGTCCGTTTCCGGGATGCCGGCCTGTTTGGCCGCCTCGCGAAACGCCTCCAGCACATCCCAGCGAAGCCTGGCCTTCTCCACCCGCCATTCGCCGCCTGAACCATGCTTGTCGTCGGCGCCCCGGTGGAAGTCTTCCGTCTTTTTGAACAGAGGCAGTACATCATCCCAGCCCCAGCCGTCGCAGCCCATCTGGCGCCACTGGTCGTAGTCGCGCGCCTGCCCGCGCATATAGATCATGCCGTTGATCGAGGAGCAGCCGCCGAGCACCTTGCCGCGTGGATAGCCAATGGCGCGACCGTTCAGGCCCGGCTCGGCCTCCGTCTTGAAGCACCAATCGGTGCGCGGGTTGTTGATGCAGTAGAGATAGCCGACCGGGATGTGGATCCAGTGATAGTTGTCGCTGCCGCCGGCTTCGAGCAGCAGCACGCGGCGCGTCGGATCGGCAGAGAGCCGGTTGGCGAGCAGGCAGCCGGCGGTGCCGGCGCCTATGACGATGTAATCGTAGGTCTCCATGCTCCTCCCCGAGCGCTGCCTGCGTCTCAACTGTTTCGCAGGCGACCCTCAAGCAGGTCAAGCACGGAGCGGGCGGCGTCCATGACATTGGTGCCGGGGCCGAAGACGGCGGAGACGCCATGCTCCAGCAGGAAGTCGTAGTCCTGACGCGGAATGACCCCGCCGACGACCACGATCACGTCGTTCGCGCCCTTGGCCTTCAGCGCCTCGACCAGCTGCGGGGCGAGCGTCTTGTGGCCGGCGGCAAGCGAGGACATGCCGACGACCTGGACCTTGTTGGCGACGGCCAAGTCTGCCGCTTCATCCGGTGTCTGGAACAGGGGGCCTGCCACGACATCGAAGCCGATATCGCCAAAGGCAGATGCAATCACCTTGGCGCCCCGATCATGGCCATCCTGGCCGAGCTTGGCGATCAGAATGCGCGGCTTGGAGGCCGCCTTGCCGTAATCCTTGAGGCGGCTCGACAGCGTCTCCATTTCCGGATCGCCTTCATAAGCCTTGCCGTAGATGTCATGCACGACTTCGGGAACGGCGACGTGATCGCCGAAGACGGCGCGCATGGCATCCGAAATTTCGCCGACCGTGGCGCGGGCACGGGCGGCGTCGACGGCGGCTTCGAGGATGTTGCCTTGACCGGTTTTGGCGACCTCGGTCAGGCGTGCCAGCGTTTCGCTGACCCGCTTCGGATCGCGCTGGCGGCGCGTCTGCTCGATGCGCTTGACCTGCGACAGCCGAACGGCGGTGTTGTCGATTTCGAGGATGTCGATGGGTTCTTCGTTTTCCAGTCGGAACTTGTTGACCCCGACGATCACCTCTTCACCCCGGTCGACGGCGGCCTGGCGGCGGGTGGCGGCTTCCTCGATCAGGCGCTTTGGCAGACCGTCATCGACAGCCTTGGTCATGCCGCCCAGGCTTTCGACCTCCTCGATCAGCGCCCAGGCTTTTTCCGCCAGTTCGTTGGTCAGGCTCTCGACATAGTAGGAGCCGGCCAGCGGATCGACGACCTTGGTGACACCCGTCTCGTTCTGCAGGATCAGCTGGGTGTTGCGGGCGATGCGGGCGGAGAATTCCGTCGGCAGCGCAATTGCCTCGTCGAAGGAATTGGTGTGCAGCGACTGCGTGCCGCCAAGCGCCGCCGACATGGCCTCGAAGGCTGTGCGGATGATGTTGTTATAGGGATCCTGTTCGGCCAGCGACACGCCCGAGGTCTGGCAATGGGTGCGCAGCATCAGGGAGGACGCCTTCTTCGGCTCGAATTCCTGCATGATGCGGGTCCAGAGCAGGCGGGCGGCGCGCAGCTTGGCTGCCTCCATGAAGAAGTTCATGCCGATGGCAAAGAAGAACGACAGGCGGCCGGCAAACTCGTCGACATCCATGCCCTTGGCGATGGCGGCGCGGACATATTCGCGCCCGTCGGCCAGCGTGAAGGCAAGCTCCTGCACCAGCGTCGCGCCCGCCTCCTGCATGTGATAGCCGGAGATCGAGATCGAGTTGAACTTCGGCATCTCCTTCGCCGTGTATTCAATGATATCGGCGATGATCCGCATCGAGGGTTCGGGCGGGTAGATATAGGTGTTGCGGACCATGAACTCCTTGAGGATGTCGTTCTGGATGGTCCCGGACAGCTTGTCGCGCGAGACACCCTGTTCCTCGCCGGTGACGATGAAATTGGCGAGGATCGGGATAACCGCGCCATTCATGGTCATCGACACCGAGATGTCCTGCAGCGGAATGCCGTCGAACAGGATCTTCATGTCCTCGACGCTATCGATTGCCACACCCGCCTTGCCGACATCGCCCTCGACGCGGGGATGATCCGAGTCATAACCGCGATGGGTGGCAAGATCGAAGGCGACGGAGACGCCCTGCTGACCGGCGGCAAGCGCCTTGCGGTAGAAGGCGTTACTCTCCTCGGCGGTAGAGAAGCCGGCATATTGCCGGATCGTCCAGGGGCGCCCGGCATACATGGTGGCGCGCGGCCCGCGCACGAAGGGGGCAAAGCCCGGCAGGCTGTCGAGATGGCCGATGCCGGCGATGTCATCCGCCGTATAAAGCGGCTTCACCGGAATGCCCTCCGGCGTGTTCCAGACGAGGCTGTCCGCCGGACGCTTCAATTCCTTCTCGGCAAGCGCCTGCCAGTCGGCGATGGTTTTCTTGGTCATCGATGCGATCCTTATCTGAAGGCTGCGCGGTTCGGCGGTTCGCCGAGGGAAGTCAATTTGACGGGATTTGGGGTCCGGGCTATTCTTTGAGGCTCAACCGGAGCGCCTTGCCATGACCGTAAAAGCCTCTGTCTCGCTCTCGCCGCAGCAGGCAGAATTCGCCCGCAAGCTGGTCGAGGACGGCCATTTTCCAAGCCTTGCCGCCGTCGTTGAGCGAGGGCTGGATCTGGTGCGGGAAGAGACGGAGATGCGGGAGGACGATGTCGAGGCGTTGCGTGCTCTTCTTCTGCGTCGGATGGAAGGGCCATTTCTCTCGGAAGAAGAGAGCCGAGTGCAGATCGAGGAGATGATCGCGCGCAAGAAGGTCGAGTATGGCCTATGAAATCAGGCGTACCAAAGACAGCATCCAAGATCTCGATGCCATATTCGACCACCTGGTAAGCACCTATCTTGGCTTCGGCGACGAATTGCCGGTTGCCTATGAGCGGGCGGGGAAGCGGGTTCGCGGAATAACGGCAGACATCTTTGCGCTGGCCGCCTATCCACATCGCGGCACGCTCGATGCAGGCCTTGGCTTCGACCTTCGACACTTTTCGAAAAACAATGCTGTCATTTATTTCCGTATAGACGAGGCAGCTAAAGTCGTTCACGTCCTTGCCGTCTTCTTCGGCGGGCAGGACCATCAGCGGCATATGCTGAAGCGTCTGTCCTAGGCGGCTTTGCATCGTGTGCCGGCGTACTGCGCGGGTACCCCCCTCTGTCCTGCCGGACATCTCCCCCACAAGGGGGGAGAACGGGGTGGGGCCGGCCTTTTGCCCCAAATGTAACTTCGAATCTGTGAGGCAGGCGGAACGCGAGCGGCCACTCTCCCCCTCGTGGGGGAGATGTCGGCGGAGCCGACAGAGGGGGGTACCCCGACCGCGATTGGCGACGGTGTCCTCACCCCTCAAACTCCATGATCAGCTCATCCACCGCCAGACTCTGCCCCGGCTTGACGACGATCTTCTTCACGGTGCCGCGGCGTTCGGCCTTCAGGATGTTTTCCATCTTCATCGCCTCGACGGTGGCAAGCGCCTGACCGGCTTCCACTGTCTCGCCTTCCTTGACCGCAACCCCGGTGATGACGCCCGGCATGGGGCAGAGCAGCATCTTGGAGGTATCCGGCGGCAGTTTTTCCGGCATGAGTTTGGCAAGTGCTGCGACGCGCGGCGAGCGGACGCGGGCGGTCAAATCCATGCCGCGCCAGCGCAGCCGGATGGCGGGGCCCTTGAGGTCGACCTTGACCGCGAGCGTCTCGCCGCCGATGTCGGCATGGGCGAGTGTCTGACCCGGCTCCCAGTCGGTTGCGATCACCAGCTCGTTGCCGGCCTCTAAGGCGACGCGGGTGTTGCCGGTGCCTTCGGTGACGGCCAGGGCGTGGTCGCTACCGGCGAGATTGACGACCCAGTCCTTGCCGAGTTTACGGGTATGGTTGCCGATGGTGCCGGATATCTGGATCGCGCGCGACTGCAGGCGATGATTGATCACAGCGGCGATGGCGGCGAGCTTTTCCGCCGAGGCCGCATCCGGGGTGACGCCGGTGAAACCGTCCCTGAACTCCTCGGCGATATAGGCCGTGGTGATCTTGCCGGAGCGGAAGCGCTCCTGGTTCATCACGGCCGAGAGGAAGGGCAGGTTGTGGCCGATACCTTCGACCTCGAAACTGTCGAGCGCTTCGCTCATCGCATCAATAGCGGTCAGGCGATCGGGGGCCCAGGTGCAGAGCTTGGCGATCATCGGGTCGTAATACATCGAGATCTCGCCGCCTTCGAAGACGCCGGTGTCGTTGCGGACAACGGTGCCTTCGGCGGTCGTGCCCTCTGCCGGCGGGCGGTAGCGGGTGAGGCGACCGATCGAGGGCAGGAAGTTGCGATAGGGGTCCTCGGCATAAAGCCGGCTTTCGATCGCCCATCCCTCAAGCTTCACATCGTCCTGACCGAATGAGAGCTTTTCGCCCGAGGCGACACGGATCATCTGCTCAACGAGATCAAGCCCGGTCACCAGTTCGGTGACGGGATGTTCGACCTGCAGGCGGGTGTTCATCTCGAGGAAGTAGAACTTGTTCTCTTTGCCATCGACGATGAATTCGACCGTGCCGGCCGAATGGTAACCGACGGCTTTGGCGAGCGCGACTGCCTGTTCGCCCATGGCCTTGCGGGTGGCGGCATCGAGGAAGGGCGAGGGTGCCTCTTCGATGACCTTCTGGTTGCGCCGCTGGATCGAGCATTCGCGTTCGCCGAGGTAAAGTGTGTTGCCATGTTTGTCGCCGAGCACCTGAATCTCGATATGGCGCGGCTCGGTGACGAACTTCTCGATGAAGATGCGGTCGTCGCCGAAGGAGTTCTTCGCCTCGTTCTTCGACGACTGGAATCCTTCACGGGCCTCGTCCGGGTTCCAGGCGATGCGCATGCCCTTGCCGCCGCCGCCGGCGGAAGCCTTGATCATAACGGGATAGCCGATCTGATCGGAGATCTTCACCGCCTCGTCGGCATCTGATATCAGGCCCATATGGCCGGGCACGGTCGAAACACCGGCTTCAGCCGCCAGCTTCTTCGAGGTGATCTTGTCGCCCATGGCCTGGATCGCACCAACCGGAGGACCGATAAAGGTTACGCCCGCCTTTTCCAGCGCTTCGGCGAAGGCCGCGTTTTCCGACAGGAAGCCATAGCCCGGATGGACTGCATCGGCGCCGGTCTGCCTGATGGCATCGAGGATCTTGTCGATGACGATATAGGACTGGTTCGACGGCGCCGGGCCGATATGCACCGCCTCATCGGCCATCTCGACATGCAGCGCATTGCGGTCGGCATCGGAATAAACGGCGACCGTCTTGATGCCGAGCTTCTTCGCGGTCTTGATGACCCGGCAGGCAATTTCGCCCCGGTTGGCGATGAGGATTTTCTGGATCATTGTTGTCACTCGGCAGCTTGAGCAGGTGGGACGGCGCCGGGAGCGGCACCTCCGATGATGAGCGCCTTGGCGCTGATATATTCGTCGATCTCTTCCCAGCCGACGGCGTCACCAAAGGGGAGAATCTCACCCTTCGCGCGCTGCTCGGGAGAGGCCTTCGCGAGGCGCGGATACCACCAGAGCGGCGCCACGATCCTGCGCCCATCCCTCATGTCGAAGATGCTGCTGTCGTCCGTAACATCCACGGAGCGGACTTGCAGTTGCCGCTCATCAATGTCCAAAGTGGTCATTCCACGGCTCCTCCCGGCCCCAAATTCCACTGCCCGCTATTCCCGCGCCTTCTTCTTCAAGCCCTTGGCCACGCTCTGCTCGTCCTTCACCTCGCCGAAGGCTTCCGGAAAGTTCTTCCGCGCCAGCGGCTCATTGATCTTCAGCTTGGCAAAATAGGATTGCGGATCGAAACCACGCTCTGCGGCGATGACTTCGCGGCCGAAGAGGCGGCAGAGGCGTTCACCGTCGAGATTGCCGCGCTCGAAGGGTTCGGTGCCGAAATACTGCCAGAGCGCCTGCATGAAACCGAGATCGGCCAGTGCCACCGTCTGGTCCATGGTGCGGTGGCGCGGCCAGTTGGTTACCGGCGTCACTTTCGGATTGGCGCGGCGGATCGTGTATTGCCATTGCGTTCCGGGCAGACCGAGCGGAAAGCCCTGGTGTTTCGGCATGAGCGGATCTTTTGCCATGGGTTCAGACCTCGAACACGTCTTCGAAGGATTCGGGAAAATTCTTTCGCGCCACCCTTTCGTTTATGACAAGCAGCTTGTCGTAGGACTGCGGGTCGAAGTCCTTGTTGACGGCCACGACCTCGCGGCCGAACAACAGGCTGAGGCGGGCTGCATCGAGATTGCCGCGTATGAATGGCTCAGCCCCGAACTGGTGCCAGAGCGCATGCAGAAAGGCGGCGTCGATCCGGTGCTCCTTCGTCCCCGGCCGCGCCTTTCGCGGCAGGGTCTTGATCGGGGTGACACCCTTGTCGTTGGCGCGGCGAATGGTGAACTGCACACCGGTCCCCGGCATGCCGGAGGGAAAACCGCGATGTTTGATCATGTCGGGCGCTTTGGACATACCGCTCTCCCTCACGCCTGATCGGCCAACTTATCCTGCGTCTTCGTCAAGAAGTCGGAGGCATCGTGGCGTTCATGCAGCTGTTCGGAAAGCGGACCGGAGGTCTTGTTGACCATGGCGCCGCGCTTCACACCGGGACGGGCTGCGAGTTGCTTCGTCCAACGCTGGACGTGTTCGTATTCGTCGACAGAGAGGAAAGTGCCGGCATCATCATAGGCACCGTGCAGGGCAAGCCTGCCATACCAGGGCCAGATCGCCATATCGGCAATCGTGTATTCCTTGCCGGCCATAAACTCGTTGTTGGCGAGATGCCGGTTCAGCACATCCATCTGGCGCTTCACCTCCATGGCGTAGCGGTCGATGGCATATTGGATCTTCATCGGCGCATAGGTGTAGAAATGGCCAAAGCCGCCGCCGAGGAAGGGGGCAGAGCCCATCTGCCAGAACAGCCAGTTCAGCGTTTCAGCGCGGGCGCGCGTTTCGGTCGGCAGGAAGGCGCCGAATTTTTCCGCCAAATAGGTCATGATCGAGGCACTCTCGAACAGCCGGATCGGCTCGCCGCCATCGACAGGTGCATGGTCCATCAAGGCCGGGATCTTGGAATTCGGGTTGACCTCGACGAAGCCGGAGGAGAACTGGTCGCCTTTGCCGATATTGATCAGCCAGGCATCGTATTCCGCGCCGGAATGGCCAGCGGCCAAGAGTTCCTCGAGAAGGATCGTCACCTTCTGGCCGTTCGGCGTGCCCAATGAATAAAGCTGCAGCGGATGCTTGCCGACCGGGCGTTCCTTGTCATGCGTCGCGCCCGCGATTGGGCGGTTGATATTGGCAAAGGCGCCGCCATTGCCGGGCTCCCAGGTCCAGACCTTCGGCGGCTGATAGCCTGCGGGCAGGTTCTTCTCGGGCGGGAATTTTGTCTCGGTCATGAAATCGGGTCCTTTCTCGGTGAAGCGCCTCGGGCGCGCCGAGAGTTATATAGGCCTTCCGTGTTGTCCTTGCCCACTCTCAATGCATGATTACAACGGGATCGTGTCGTGCTTCTTCCAATGGGTGCCGACCTGCTTGGTGCGGAGGCTCGCAAAAGCCTTGGCGATGCGGCGGCGCGAGGAATGCGGCATGATCACCTCGTCGATGAAGCCGCGTTCGGCCGCCTTGAAGGGGTTGGCGAAGTTGACTTCGTACTCCTTCGTCCGCGCCGCGATCTTCTCGGCGTCGCCGAGTTCGGAGCGGTAGAGGATCTCGGTCGCACCCTTGGCGCCCATCACGGCAATTTCGGCGGTTGGCCAAGCGTAGTTGATATCCGCGCCGATATGCTTGGAGGCCATGACGTCGTAAGCGCCGCCATAGGCCTTGCGGGTAATCAGGGTCACCATCGGCACCGTCGCCTGGCTATAGGCGAAGAGGAGTTTTGCGCCATGCTTGATGACGCCGCCATATTCCTGCGCCGTGCCGGGCAGGAAGCCGGGCACGTCGACCAGCGTCAGGATCGGGATGGAGAAGGCATCGCAGAAGCGGACGAAGCGGGCGGCCTTGCGCGATGAATCGATGTCGAGGCAGCCGGCCAGCACCATGGGCTGGTTGGCGACGACGCCGACCGTCTGGCCTTCCATGCGGATAAAGCCGGTGATGATGTTCTTCGCAAAGGCCTCCTGGATCTCGAAGAAATCACCCTCGTCGGCCAGCGCGTAGATCAGCTCCTTCATGTCATATGGCTTGTTGGAGCTGTCGGGGATCAGCGTGTCGAGCCGCATTTCGATGCGGGCCGGATCGTCATGGAAAGGCCGGACGGGAGGCTTTTCGCGGTTGTTGAGCGGCAGGAAGTCGAAGAGCAGGCGGACCTGTTCCAGCGCCTCAATGTCGTTCTCATAGGCGCCATCGGCGACGGAGGATTTCTTCGTGTGGGTCGAGGCGCCGCCCAGTTCTTCCGCCGTGACGATCTCGTTGGTGACGGTTTTCACCACATCGGGGCCGGTGACGAACATGTAGGAGCTATCGCGCACCATGAAGATGAAATCGGTCATCGCGGGCGAATAGACAGCACCGCCGGCGCAAGGGCCCATGATCACGGAGATCTGCGGGATGACGCCAGAGGCATCGACATTGCGCTTGAAGACATCGGCATAGCCGGCGAGCGAGGCAACACCTTCCTGGATGCGGGCGCCGCCGGAATCATTCAAGCCGATCACGGGAGCGCCGACCTTCATCGCCATGTCCATGATCTTGCAGATCTTCTGGGCATGGGTTTCCGACAGCGAGCCGCCGAGCACGGTGAAATCCTGGGAGAAGACATAGACCTGGCGGCCATTGATCGTGCCCCAGCCGGTGACCACGCCGTCGCCCGGCACCTTCTGTTCGGCCATGCCGAAATCCACGCAACGATGCGTGACATACATGTCGTATTCTTCAAACGAGCCTTCGTCGAGCAGGACCTCGATGCGCTCGCGGGCGGTCAGCTTGCCCTTGCCGTGCTGGGCGGCAATGCGCTTTTCGCCGCCGCCGAGGCGGGCCTCCGCGCGGCGCGCTTCGAGCTGGTCCAGGATCGTCGACATGCTTCCTCCCGAATGGTCTTCTGGCTCTTAAGCCTTGATGTGACACCTATTCCACTGTGCCGCAGAAGAAAACGGTTGAACAGGTGCATCTGTGGATTTATGAATTTGCAAAGTGAAAATTGCGAATTTGCGAAATGGCCATCGGAAAACTCTTCATCGGCCGCAAGGTCCGCGACATCCGCCAGGCGAACGGGGCCACCCAGGCACAGTTTGCCGATATGGTTGGCATTTCCACCAGCTATCTCAACCAGATCGAAAACAACCAGCGCCCGGTCTCGGCCTCGGTGCTGCTGTCGCTGGCGGAAAAGTTCGGCATCGATATTACCGAGCTGTCCTCCGGGCAGAACGACCGGCTGATGTCGGCGCTGACGGAGGCGCTCTCCGATCCCTTGTTCGAGACCTATTCGCCGAGCCTGCAGGAGCTGAAGCTCGTCACCCAGAACGCGCCCGGCTTTGCCCATGCGCTGATCGCGGCGCACCAGGCCTACAGGCGCGGCAACGAGCAGCTGGCGAGCCTCGACGACCGGCTGGGCGCGACGCCCAGCCAGGAGGTGACGCCTTACGACGAGGTGCGCGACTTCTTCCACTTCGTCGACAATTACATCCACGATCTCGACCTTGCCGCCGAGCAGCTGGCGACAGAGCTGAAGCTCGGGGAGGGGGAGAATTACGCGGCCCTTTCAGGCCATCTCGAAGCGCGGCACGGCGTGCGCGTGGTGCGCGGCGAGGCGGGTGATGAGGCCATCCGCCGCTTCGATCCGGTGGGGCGGATCCTGACCGTCAGTCGTTATGCCTCGGCGCCCACGCGCGATTTCCAGATCGCCATCCAGATCGCCCAGCTGGCGGCGGCCACGAAGATCGACCAGGTGCTGAAACAGGCGAATTTCCGCAGCGAAGAGGCGGTCGAGATCTGTCGCATGGGGCTCTACAACTATTTCGCCGGCGCGCTTATCCTGCCCTATCGCAGCTTCCTCACTGCCTCCCGCGACCTCCGCCACGACATCGAACTGCTCGCCGCCCGTTTCGAGGCCTCGCTGGAACAGGTCTGCCACCGGTTGTCGACCTTGCAGCGCCCGGGCCTCAAGGGCGTGCCGATCTTCTTTGCCCGCATTGACCGGGCCGGCAACATCACTAAGCGGCATAGCGCTGCCCGCCTGCAATTTGCCCGCTTCGGGGCGGCCTGTCCGCTGTGGAATGCGCATCAGGCCTTCGAGACGCCGGGCCGGATCATCCGCCAGACGGCGGAGACGCCCGACGGCGTGCGCTATCTCTGCATCGCGACGCAAGTGTCAAAAGGCTCCGCCGGCTTCCGCGCCGCCAATCCGCGCTACGCCTTGGCGCTCGGCTGCGAGATCTCCTATGCCGGCGCCTTCGTCTATGCCGACGCCCTCGACCTCTCCAACCGCGGCGCCTTTGACCCGATCGGTATCTCCTGCCGCATTTGCGAGCGCGTCAAATGCACCAGCCGCGCAGTACCGCCGCTGAAAAGGAAGCTGGTGGTGGATCATCGGGTGCGGAACCCGATGCCGTATGAGATTGAGTGAGGGGTGTTTCTCTCGTTGGGTCCAGGCTCACGGTCTTCCCATTCGGCCCTTGGTGTGGTCCGCTGATAACGTTCGGCTATGCAGCTGAGGAACGATAAACGCAGGAAGTTTCCCCTTTGAGTCGATACCCGTAGGCACTATATCTTCTCCGTACACCTTTTCTACGGAGCCGTTATGGAGAATGAATACCTCAACCTTCCTGATGATCCAGAAGAAGGTTTTGCTGCACTTCACCAAAAACGCTACGCGGAGTTAAAGAGGGTGTGGGAGAGCGGTGAAGGCAGTAGTAACTGGTACCATGAACGACAATACGTCGATGTAATGGTCGCCTTCGACGAGGTTATGGGTCTGAACTATTTGGATCAACTGAAGCCGGTGCCGAATAGTGACAGAAATTTCGCACCCTACTTTCAAGATTTTCGTCGCCAAGTCGAGGTTATAAGCCAAAAAATTCTTATAGAGGCGGCTAGGCGCCAAAAGACTGGCGCCCAAATGATCCTCGTTTTCGATCAGGCTCAACGGCAAGCTATCCATCATTTGATCCAAAAGATCAGGGAGCATTTGGACGCTGCCAACCTTTCCGAACAAAAGCGGGAGGCACTTTTCAATAAGCTCAATGCATTCGCTCGGGAACTAGATCTCAATAGGACTAGACCCGAGGCGTTTTATGCTTTCGCGATAGAGACAGCTCGTGCGGCAAAACAAGTCAACGACGAATTGAAGCCTCTGCAGCAAACTATCGACAAGGTGTTTGACTGGATAGAAAAAGGGAAGAAACTAGCTGAGTCTCTTCCGCCGTGGTCTGACCGGCGAAAGATTGAGGCGCCTAGAAAGCAGCTACCTGCCCCGGATGCCCAGAGTAGCTCCTCAATGGAAGACGAAGACATCCCTTTCTAGCCGATGCTAGTCGCCGTTGTGCTCCCTGAGTCGGGATGCAATACATGCGCTACGGGACATTGATTTGAAAAGGACCGAATATGGGCAAAGTATCGCGATCCGCTCTTGAGACGGCTATTGAAGTTTTGGCGGCGGCATCGAAGACCATGGCCGCAACGATGATTCCGAGTGCCGAAGTGCTGGTTCGCGTAATCGAGAATTCCTCCAAGGAGATCGATGCTGCATCTGGACGAGGAATTGAAGAACTGCGCCAGGAGATTGCGAAGCAAGAATTGAGATTGGGCTTCGACACGCAACAGGCCCGAATTGCGCAGGAATTGGCGATAGCTCATCGCATCACCAACGCGGAGATTGTCGAGATTGAAGAGTTTTATGACAAATCCGGAAGCGGCCAGGCTGGTCTTGGCGTAAGTGGAGAGGGCTTAAATCTTGGGTTGAGGGGAGATGGCAAAAGCGTAGTGAAGCGGATCTATAAGTTCTCGGGGCATAGAAATTTACCTTTCGATATTGCGTTGCCTGCCGAGGAAGTCGCTACCAACACCAAATCATAAGCGACCATATCGAGTTGCCGCAAATGGAGAGTCTCGTGCCGTTCAAGAGAAGGATCCGCAGACAAGGCAACTCGGCTATTCTCAGCATTCCGTCCGCACTCCTGCGGCGCCTGAATGTGGAACCTCACGACATTCTCAACCTCGATGTCCAGGATGGCGTATTGATCGGCCGGCCGGTTGACCGCCCAATCCGACGTTATAGCCTGGCCGAACTCTTGGTCGGCGCGGATCAATTGGCCCAGCTTAACGAGTCTGTCCGCGAGCATATGGACACGCCGTCTGTCGGTCGCGAACTCTAGGCCTCTCCGACCCTACACAAACAACCGCTCATCCCGCGCCGCAAAGAACGCCTCGACACTTTCCGGCGCCACATCCTCCAGCGTCGCGGGGGACCATTTCGGGTTCCTGTCCTTGTCGATGATCGCCGCGCGGATGCCTTCGTAGAAGTCGGGGACTTTCACCACCTGGAGGGTGCCGGCGAATTCGCGTTCCAGGCAGGTTTCGAGGTCCCTGGAGCGGCGGGCCTCGCGCAGCATCCTGAGCGTCACCTTCAGGCTGGTCGGTGACTTCGCGCGCATGGCGGCGAGCGTTCTGGCGGCGAGGTCGGACTGTTCTTTTTCGAGGGCGGCGATGATCGCCTCCACCGTGTCGAAGGCGAAGCAGCGGTCGATCATTGTGCGGCCTTCGGAGAAGATGCCGGTCGGGCCGTCCACCGTATAGTCGCGGATGATCGAGGCGATGGTTGCCCCAAGGGCGGGGGCGGGCAGGGCGGCGATCCGCTCCAGCAGTTCCGCCACCCGATCCTGCGGCACGAACCAGTCGGCAAAGCCTGCGGTGATGGCGTCAGCGCCGTTCACTGCCTCGCCTGTCAGGCCCATCCAGGTGCCGAGTTCGCCGGCTGCGCGGGAGAGAAGCCAGGTGGCGCCGATATCTGGGAAGAAGCCGATGCCGGTTTCGGGCATGGCGAGTTTCGTGGTTTCGGTGACGATGCGGTGGCTGCCATGGCTGGAGACACCGACGCCGCCGCCCATGGTGATGCCGTCCATCACGACGACATAGGGTTTTTTGAACCGGGCGATCCGCGCATTCAGGCGGTATTCGGCCTTGAGGAAGTGCGAGGCCTTGCCATCGCCGGCCTTGCCGCTTTCATAAAACATCCTGATATCGCCGCCGGCGCAAAGCCCGCGTTCGCCCTCGCCGGTGACGAGGACGGCTGCTACTTGGCGGTCGGCCTCGAAGGCATCGAGCGCCTTGCCGAAGGCGAGGACCATGTCGTGGGAGAGACTGTTCAGCACACGTGGCCGGTTGAGAGCGATCAGGCCGAGCGCGCCTTGTCTTCCTGTCAGGATTTCCTCGCCCTGATAGTCCGCCTCCAGATACCGCATGCCGTCCTCCCTTGTCTTTTGAGAGAGTTAGATATGCGTCGCGGAGAAAGGGCAAGGGGTGGGGTGGCGTATAGGGGCGACGGCGGCTGTTGCGGCCTCCCTCTTCTCCCCAGCGGGGAGAAGGTGGCGCGTAGCGCCGGATGAGGGGGTGCGAAGCGCTGAAGTTGTGCCGGGCAGCCCCCTCATCGCCTCGCATACGCTCGGCACTTCTCCCCGCTGGGGAGAAGAGGGAGCCCGCAATCGCTGCGGGTACCCCTACGCGAGAGCTCTGCCCCTTCGCAGTATCAGGTCACGAGATTGCGCGGCTTACCCGTAAGAAACAGCTCGATATTCTCAATCAGCTGGTCGGCCAGCGCCTGGATTGCCTCGCGGCTGGCCCAGGCGACATGCGGGGTGAGGATGACGTTTTCGCGTGACGCGATCCGCATCATCGGGCTGTCGGCGGTGGGCGGTTCGCCATCGGTGACGTCGAAGCCGGCGCCGGAGATCTGGCCGGCGTCGAGGGCTTTTTCCAGCGCCAGTTCGTCAACGAGACCGCCGCGACCGGTGTTGATCAGCAGCGGCTTGCGTTCCATCAGGGCGAATTCTCTGATACCGATCAGGCCGCGAGTTTCCGGCGTCAGCGGGCAGTGGAGGGTGATCACGTCAGCGCGCCTCAAGACCTCGTCGAAAGCCGTCTGGCCCGGCTTGAGGTCAGTTGCGCCGCGACGACCGGCGGCGAGCACCGTCATGCCGAAGGCCTCGGCGATCTTTCCGACGGATTGGCCGAGCGTCCCGTGGCCGATGATCCCCAGCGTCGAGCCGCCGAGATCGGCGATGGGATAGTCGAAATAGCAGAATTGCGCGGCCTGCTGCCAGCGACCCTCGATGACCGACTGGCGATAGGGCAGGATCGAGCGGCGCAGCGCCAGCATCAGCGCGAAGGTGTGTTCGGGCACCGTGTGCTTAGCGTAGTTCCTGATGTTGCAGACGGCGATGCCACGCGCTTTGGCCTCCGCAAGATCGACGATATCGGTGCCGGTGGCGGAGACGGCGATCAGCTTCAGTTTCGAGGCGCCAGCCAGCGCCTCGGCGCGGACCGGGGCCTTGTTGGTGATCACGACATCGGCGTCGCGGATGCGCTCCGCCACTTCGTGCGGGGCGGTGCGGGCATGGACCACCATTTCATGCGGCACGGAGGGCGCGCGGACCACAGTTTCCGGCGACAGCGTGTCGCGGTCGAGAAAGACGATGCGGATCATGGCGGACCTCCCTGCGTTGCCATCGACCTAGCCGAGCGGCTTTCGGCCGGCAAGGCAGGTCAATGGTAATCCGGTACGCCCGGCATGGTGATGAAACCCGGCAGCGTCCGGAAACGGCGCAGCCAGCGGCGAAGGGCCGGGTATTCGTCATGGTCGATGCCGCAGTCGCGTGAGAGCGCAAAGCTCGGCAGAAGTGTCAGATCGGCCAGCGTCGGATTGGCGCCGACGAACCAGTCCGAGCCTTCGATGTGCCGCAGCGTCATGTGGTCTTCCATGATGCGGAAGGCTTTGCGGGCTGCCTTCAGGTCGGCATCGCTTGGGCCTTTGGAGCTGAAGAGCGCTGCCTCGCGGGCGTCCACGGCGTGCTTCAGCTCGCGGGTGGAGAAGCCAAGCCATTGCTGGACACGGCCGTAATCCGCTGCCTCGGCAGGCAGCCAAGGACTGTCAGGCGCATGGGCGCGGACGAGAAAAGCGAGGATGGCGGCGGTGCCGAAGAGCCTGATGTCGCCGTCTTCGAGGATCGGTAGCGTGCCGGTCGGGTTGAGCGTCAGCATCTGCGGCTTTTCCTGCTCGCGCCCCGGTGCCTTGTCGATGGCAACCGTCTCAAAGGAGAGGCCGAGCATGGAGAGGAGAAGACGGACGCGAAAGCCGTTTTCGTCGAGATGGTAATCGTAGAGCCTGATCATTACGCGGCCTCCGTCGTCTGGGCTTCGATGCGGTTGCGGAGGTCTGTGGCCCAAAGGATGAGGTCGCGGCGAACGGCGGTGGAGGTGCTTCCGCTCACCGTGATGTGCAAGGCGGTCCGGCCGGCGTCGCGGGGTTGGGCCGCGATCAGCACGGTGGCGTCGTTACCTTGGAAGGTACCCAAGCCAGTCCCACTCTCGACCGGACGATAGCCCTCGGGTGCCGCTGCCGTTACCGCCAGCAGAGCTGCGTTCGCCGATAATTCGAGGAACAGGCTACGAACTGGTTCGGCTGTCTCGGGCAGTCCGGTAAGGTCTGCTATATCTGCCCCGTCCGGTGCCATCCATACGATGCCGGCGCGTTCGGTTGCCGCGAAGGTCGGGACCTTGATGGTCTGGGGTACCTCAAGATCCGGATGGGCCGGAATGTAGCGACACTGGCCGCCGGTGTCGTAGCGCCAGCCGTGATAGAGGCAGGCGATGTGGTCGCCGCGCACGAAGCCGAAGCTCATGCGCATGCCGCGATGCGGGCAGCGGTCCTCCCAGACATGGATTTCGCCCTTTTCGTCACGCCAGACGACGCGCTCCTCGCCGTTGACGAGCGTTCCGGCAGAGGTGCCGGCTTCGATGTCGGCGGAGAGGGCAACGGGGATCCAGAGGGAGGCTGATGTCATGATGCGGCCTTTGCGGGCAGGTCTTCGTCTGTTTGAAATCTTGATACGTCGAGCACGATGCTGTCATAGGGGCCAAGGCTCAACGCCATTTCGAAGGCATCGATCAGGGCTTCCGGGCCCGACAGCGTCAGGCGACAGCGATCGTGATCGCAGGCCGCAATTGTCAGGCCGAGCGAGAGCCTTGCTGCGCGATGTTCGGCGAACGCAATGAACCCGGACGGCTCCAGCCTTCCGGAAAAGGTAAAGCCGACGGTCATCTGGTCGGCTTTCGCCGTCATCGGATGGGGATCAGTGTTGCCTTGCAATTGTGCGCGCTCTAATTTTTGGGCAATCTAGCGGCGGGCGCGATCGGGTTTCAAGCGGTTTCTCCCATGCTCCAGAGGAAAGACTTGATCATGCAGAACGGTATCGACAAGGCGTCGATTGATCAGTGGTATGTGCTCGATACCGAGGCGGTGATCCCCGTCGGGAGGTCGCAGAACCGCTTGCTCGGGACGGATCTCACCGTCGTCAGACAAGCAGATGGGGCAATCGAAGTGTTCGCCGAGGGGCGGGCCGAGCCGCTGCCGCTGCGCCATCGCTTCGGCTTTCTCTGGGCGACGCTTGGTGAGCCGGAGCGGGAGATATTTCCGCTGCCGGAGGCCGACGAGCCCGACCGGCGTTACGTGCCCTGCGGTGTCGTCACCGTAAAGGCATCAGGCCTTCGCATCGTCGAGAATTTCCTCGACATGGCGCATTTCCCCTTCGTGCATACGGATGTTTTAGGCGCCGAGCCGCATACGGAAGTGCAGAGCTACGATGTCGAGATCAGGCGCGAGGAAGACGAGGTCTGGGCGACCAACTGCACCTTCTTCCAGCCGCAGGCGGCTCTGTCGGCGCAGGACGGGATCACCACGCAATACATGTACCGCGTGATGACGCCGTTCACGACGATCCTCTACAAGACCTGTCCGAATGCGGCCAATCGCTGGGATGTCATCGGTCTCTTCGTCCAGCCGCTCGATCCGGGCCGCTGCCGGGCGCATCCGATCATGTATCTGATCGACGATGTCTCGACGACGACGGAGCTCATCCATTTTCAGCAGATGATCTTCCTGCAGGATCGCATCATCCTGGAGAACCAGCGGCCTGTGCTTCTGCCGCTCGAGCCACGCAAGGAAATCCCGACGCGCGCGGATGCCTCGTCGATCGCCTATCGCCGCTGGCTGAAAGAAAAGGGCGTGACCTACGGCGCAACGACGGCTGCTGCATGAGGACAACAAAAAACCCGGAGCCGTGAGGATCCGGGTTTTGTACATCTTGAGACCTTCAGGTCTTAGCCGCGGCTCATCCAGTCGTCGATCTCGCGGTCGGCTTCTTCCTGGGTCTTGCCATAGGCAGCCTGGATCTTGCCCGACAGTTCCTTGCGCTTGCCGGCGATGACGTCGAGATCGTCACCTGTCAGCTTGCCCCATTGGGTCTGGGCCTTGCCCTTGAACTGTTCCCAATTGCCTTCGATCTGATTCCAATTCATCGGTGTTCTCCCGTGTCTGGTGAAATGTCGAGGCGTGATGTCCTCGGGTCTGGAAACGTCGGCTGTCGGGCGAAGTTCCATCGTCGGGACCGCACGCATCAAGATTGCAGGGGCTCGTCCCATCTCGCAGAAAAGCCCGGGGAGATGATGGAACACTCGTCCTCTCACGGCGTTCTTGTTGCGAACTGAATTTCAGAACAAGTGAAGGAGAATTCCATGGCCCAGGTACCGAGCGCCTCCAAAAGCAAGATCGAAACGAAGGCAAACGATTTTGCAGACCGCATCGAAGACAAGGCGAATACGGCGGGTACCGCAACCAGCGGCGACGTCCAGGCTGACCTTGAGGCCCTTCGCCGCGATATCGCTGCTCTGACGCAGACCGTCGCTTCCTTCGGTAGCGGCAAGATCCGACAGGCGGGCGAAACCTCGCAGGAGTATATCGACAGCGCACGCGAGCGCTTCATGAATGCTGAAGAAGATATCGAAGCCTATGTTCGGGCCAAGCCGCTGCAGTCGCTCGCCATGGCAGCCGGCGTGGGCTATGTTCTCGCGCTCCTCAGCCGGCGCTGATCATGCTGCCACTCCTTAGACAACTGGGTATCGTTGCCTTCGGCAAGGTGCGGCCGACCGCTAACAAGGTCGGGCGCTCCGTGATGGCGGGTCTGATCGCTAGCGTGCTGGGGCTTACGACCTATGTCGCCCTGCTTCTGGCGCTCGGCTTCTACCTGAGCGGGGTGATCGGTCCAGTCTATGCGGCCTTGGTCATTGCAGGCGTGACGGCGTTTTGCGCTGTCGTCGTCATCGTCGTGGTTCAGGCGATCAACCGTCGCGCAGAGCGGCGCATGGAGGCACGCCAAAGGGCTGCCAGAGCGCGGTTGCCTGACCCCATGACGCTTCAATTGCTTGCCGGTGTCCCGGCGCTGATGAAGGGGCGCTCCTTGTTGACGGCTGCGGCCATTGCAGCGGTCGCCTACGGAGTTGCAAAGTCACAAGGCGTCGGCAGCGATCGCGATTGACGATAGCATTTGATAACGAGGCCGGGCTTTTCGGAGCCCGGCTGTCGGCCTGTCAGGATTTCCTGGATTTTGCTTCTGCTTCCGCATCGTGAAGCTTATCCAGCAGTTCGAGAAGGTGCGAGGGAGTGCCCTCATCGACGATGCTGTCATAGTATCCGCGGAGCTTCGAAGCTATGAAAGCGTTCGTATTTTGCCGCTTTGCTTCGGACAGCTTCTTTGATTTGTTTCCATCCGGAGGGCCTTCAGCCATATCTGTCCAATTCCGTCAGTTTGCCAAGCGAGACGACAATTAACGTGCTAAGCCCGAAGAGGCAAAAAAGTTCCCAACTCGATGGAACATTTTTTTCCGAGCCGCGTTTTCTGCCGAGTCCGCACCTTTGTCCATTTCGATTGGAGACCTGCATGTCCCTTACTGCCCGCGTCGCTGTCCATCTTCCTTACCTGCGGCGTTATGCACGCGCCGTTACCGGTTCGCAGACCTCCGGAGATGCTTATGTCGCAGCGGTCCTGGAAGCACTGATCGCTGACATCTCTATTTTCCCCGACACCGGGGATGACCGTGTCGCTCTCTACAAACTGTTCGTAACGATCTACGACTCAACCAAGGTCGAGCTCCCCCGATAACCTCGCCCTTTGCCTGGGAAAAGCGGGCCGCCGCCAACCTTGCGGCAGTACCGACGCGCGCTCGCCATGCTTTCCTTCTGATCACCGTCGAAGGATTTAGTACGTCTGAGGCGGCCAGTGTGCTTGGTGTCGGCGAAGCCGAATTCAACGCACTCTTCAATGAGGCCTCGATGGAAATCTCTCGCCAGGTCGCGACCGACATCATGATCATCGAGGACGAACCTCTGATTGCGCTCGACATCGAGCAGATGGTTGAAGACCTCGGCCATCGCGTGACCGGCATTGCCCGTACCCATGCCGAAGCCGTCGATCTCTACAAGCGTACCAGCCCGAAAATGGTCCTCGCCGACATCCAGCTCGCAGATGGAAGCTCTGGCATTGATGCCGTGAACGACATCCTCAAGGTGGATACTGTTCCGGTAATCTTCATCACGGCATTCCCTGAACGCCTGTTGACCGGCGAACGTCCGGAGCCGGCCTTCCTGGTTACCAAGCCGTTCAACCCCGACATGGTCAAGGCTCTGATCAGTCAGGCGCTTTTCTTCAACGAGCGCGTGACCGAGCAGGCTTGATATAGCCCTGTAGGCGCATAGGTTAGAGCGAGAAATGGGCCGGCAGACGGAGCCGGTCCCAAATGCCGATAATGGCGGAGCAGGCAATTGGTACATCGGTTGACATGGTTTGAACCTCAGCGCGGCGACGAACAGCTGCGGGAGTTCTTCATAACCGCGCTCATCGACATGGGCGCCAGCCTCACCCTTCAGGACAAAGATGGTACCTATGTCTGCATCACCTCGCTGCCGGCTCGCTGGCGGCTGGCGGCGGGGACAAGGCCGTCCGACGACACGATTTTCGGACCGGAGATCGGGCAGAAACTCGCAGAGCTCAAATCCGGGTTGCAGAACGCCGGGGATCGCGCTGAGCTCGAGATCGAGGCGGGAGACGATACCTTCTTCGAATTCCGCTGCCGCATGGTCGAAATGGCGGATCACGATCTGCATCTGATCACCGTCGTCATCGATCGCACCGAGGACCGTCGTCGGGAAAGACTTTTGCGCGCTCTGCTGCGGGAAGTCAGTCATCGGTCGAAGAATCTGCTTGCCATCATCCAGAGCATCGCATCGCAGACGGCCCGTTATTCGGGAACGCTGGACATGTTCCTCGGGAAATTCCGCGGCCGGTTACACGCCCTTTCTCAGTCGCAAGACCTGATCACGGACTCCAGCTGGCGGGGTGCCTATTTCCGGGATCTCCTCAAGCAACAGGTCGATCGATACGTTCAGGAAAACGCCAATCTGGTCCATGTGTCCGGGGACGACGTTCTTTTGACACCCAATGCTTCGCTGCATATCGGGCTTGCCTTGCATGAACTGGTGGTCAATGCCGTCAGTCATGGCGATTTCCTGCAGCGGCGCCAGCCGATTGAGGTTTCGTGCAGGAAGCTTGAAACGCCTGAAGGTCCTGTGGTGGTGATCGTCTGGTCCGAACCATTCACCGCTCGCGAAAACGAAGAAACAAAGGCGGCTCGCTTCGGCAGCACCGTTCTGGAACGGGTCGTCCCGTCTTCGGTGAACGGCGAGGCCCATCACGAACTGACGAACGGACAGGTACGCTACGAGCTGCGCTTTCCGCTCGAGATCTTCGACTGATCCTTGACGCCTTTTCGGGCGCCCTTTCACAGAAAGACCTGGTCATGCGCCTGTTCAGTTGCAGCAACTGTTCGAATGTCGTGCATTTTGAAAATGATGGCTGCGTCACTTGCGGCGCGCGCCTGGCCTTTCGTTCGACAAGTCTCGACATGGTGGCACTGGATGTCTCGGGCACGCATGTGCTCGACCACGGCTCAACGGAAACTGGCACTGTCCGGCCTTGCGCCAACGCGGCCCTGGGCGGGTGCAACTGGCTTGTGGAAGACGAGGAAGACAGCGGCTTTTGCGTGGCCTGCCGACACAATGTGACGATCCCCGATCTGTCGGTGCCGGAAAATCTGCAAAACTGGCAGAGGATCGAGCTTGCGAAACGCGGGCTGTTCTACTCGCTACTGAAGTTCAGGCTGCCGCTGGTGACCCGTGAAGCCAATCCCGAGCAGGGTCTGGGTTTCGAATTCCTCGCAGACGATCCGGGTGATGGCAGTGACGGACCAGTGCTGACCGGTCATGCCGAGGGCCTGATCACGCTCAACATTGCCGAGGGTTCCGACGCAGAACGTGAGGCACGACGTGTGGCGCTGGGAGAGCCCTTCCGCACTCTGCTTGGTCATTTCCGCCATGAGGTCGCCCATTATTACTGGAATGTTCTCGTGCGGGACAGAAATGCCTTCGAGGCTTTCCGGAGCGTATTCGGCGACGAGCGGGCCGACTACGGTGAGGCTCTGAAACTTCACTATGCCGAAGGCCCCCCGCTGGGCTGGGAGAACAGTTTTATCTCCGCCTATGCCGCGAGCCACCCTTGGGAGGATTTTGCCGAGACCTTTGCCCACTACTTCCATATCGTCGATGCGCTTGATACCGCGGATGCCTTCGGTCTTAGAACCAATCCCGATGTCGAGGCCGATGTGCCGGCGATTGAATTGAAACGGACCTTCGACAGCTACAGCATGGGTAGCGCGAGCGCCCTGATCCGTGCCTGGGTGCCGCTGACACTGGCGATCAACAGCATCAATCGCAGCATGGGGCAGCCGGATCTTTATCCCTTTGTGCTGTCCGAGCCGGTGATCGGCAAACTGCACTACATTCATGGTCTGATTCGCTCATAAACCTTGACACAACAGGCGTCTCCGCCATTGTTCCCGGAACTGTCGTGCAGTCTTCGCGTTAACCTTCAGGTAACACGGAGAACGATCATGAACAGTATGGCTGCCCTGATGGTCATTGTGGCCTGCCATCCCCAAGACACCACGTGTCTGCAGGACCCGGTCGCTGTTATTTCCTATGATACAGACGAGGCTTGCTACGGCGCGCTACCAAAAGAACTTAAGCGCGCGCGGGCCATGGCCGAGATCATCTATGGCGATTGTTTTCCCGTGAACGCCGATCTGGTGGCTGGTCGAAGCATCCGGCAGACCATCGACCCGAACAAGCTGGCCGTGCTCGAGGCGCCTCTTTCAACCGCCGGCCCTGCCGAAGCGCAGGCCTTGGTGCCGCCTGTTCCTGCCGAACGTTATGGAGAATGATGATGAAGCCCGAAGCCTCGACGGATCCGAATTCCGTCAATGTCGACTACCAGAATCGCCATGTCGCACAGCAGGCGGGCCTTGATCAGGATCTCGAATCGCAGGTCCCGCCGCGTTACGGCTCTTTCACCGTCACGACACTAGGTGTCATTTTGGCCCTGCTTTTCGCTATTGTCGTCTGGATCCTGATCTGAGCCTCAGTTTCAATTTCGGACATGAAAAAGGGTCGCTCCCGAAGAGGCGACCCTTTTTGTGTCAATTCATTCTTCCGCTCACGCCTGGCGGAAGAGCCGCATGGCAAGCGAGACGAGGAAAAGAATGATGAAGATGCCGAAGAGGATCTTGGCGATCCCGGCCGATGCGCCAGCAATGCCGCCGAAGCCGAGAACGCCAGCGATCAAGGCGACGACCAGAAATACGAGTGCGTAGTAAAGCATGTTGGGTTCTCCGTGTTTTGATGCCGGAGGAACGTTGGCTGGTTGACTTTGTTCCATCCGGATCACGGTTTCGAGAGCAGTGCAGCGTTGAAATAAAATAATTGCATGTTCGGGAACCTTGTGCGTCCATCCGCGTTGTCAGGCGACACTGTTTCAAACCCGTTGGACCAAATGACAGAACATTCGAAGAAAGCGCCGGCTACGAACGGGCTGCCTGGAATGGCCGCCTTTCATCCCGGCGTGTCGGCGCAACTGCGCGAGTACTATCAATCGGTACAGGAAGAGGGGATCCCGGATCGGTTCCTCCAGCTTCTGGAGCAGCTGGATGTGGCCGAGCGCCAGGCCAGTGAGTCCACTCGCATGAAGGACAATGCTCGATGACTGTTGGCGATAAGTCGACCGACCACTCCTTCAAGCGCGACCTTCTGGCAGCGCTGCCAAACCTCCGCGCCTTTGCCGTATCGCTGACCGGCCGACATCACGTCGCCGACGATCTGGTGCAGGACACGATCATGAAGGCATGGGCCAAGCAGGATCATTTCGAACCCGGCACCAACATGAAGGCCTGGCTGTTCACCATTCTGCGCAACGAATTCTATTCGCAGATGCGCAAGCGTGGCCGCGAGGTCTCCGATACCGACGGTATCTTCACGTCTCAGCTTTCCACCCATCCCCAGCAGTATGGTTCACTCGACCTGCAGGACTTCAAGCGTGCGCTCGACCAGTTGCCGAACGACCAGCGCGAGGCGATCATTCTCGTGGGCGCCTCCGGCTTCGCTTACGAGGAGGCCGCCGAGATCTGCGGTTGTGCCGTAGGCACCATCAAGAGCCGCATCAATCGCGCGCGCAACAAGCTTCAGGAGATCCTGGGTGTGAGCGGCGAGGGCGATTATGGCCCCGATGCCCACAGTTCAGCGGTCATCAAGAAGGCTTTTGCCGTCTGAGGGCCCCTGACCATGGGCCGCTTTCAAAACCGCCGCAGCCAGTTCATGGGCCTGCGGCGGCTTCGTGACCAGCGGATGAGCGGTCACGATGCTTGGAGTGTCGGTGAAATGGCCGTAGGACGACAGAAAGACCGGCTTCGCGCCGGCTTTCATGATCAGGTCTGCACGTTCGACATTCAAGGCCTCGTTCAAGACCGCGTCGATGATCACCACATCGAACATCGTTGTCTCGACGGTCTCCGCCAGGCGGGCCAGCGGGGCGATGGTTACATCGCAAGGCAGATCGTCGAGAAGAATGCGCTCCACCTCCATGGCAATCAAATACTGGTTCTCGGCAACGAGAACGCGGAGCGGCGCAGTCATCATGGAATTCCCTTTTGTCAGGCGCGCGTTATCGAACGTGCCTCGACGAGCGTCATTTAAAAAAGACATGTCCGACCTGCATTGTTCCAAGTCGGAACCTTATGGCAGTCAAACGAGGTCATCCCGTGGCAATCGAACCGCGTCATTCTCCTGTTCGTGTCAGCTGTTTCGAATGTCCCTTGCGACAGATGAAACGGTTTCGTCCCTTCACTGAAGCGGAACTGGAGTTCGTCTCCACCTTCAAGCGTGGCGAACTTGTCGCCGATCCAGGGACGACAGTGCTGGTGGAAGGCGCTCGCAGCGCGCATCTCTACACGGTGCTCTCGGGTTGGGGGTTCCGGTACAAAATCCTCGAAGACGGTCGGCGGCAGATCCTGAATTATGTGGTGCCGGGTGACATGGTCGGTTTGCAGGGCGCCGTCATGGCGGAGATGCAGCATTCCGTCGAGGCGCTGACGCCGATGACGCTCTGTGTCTTCGAACGCAGCAGGCTGTTTTCCCTATTCGAATTGCATCCTGGCCTGAGCTTCGACCTGACCTGGCTTGCAGCCCGCGAAGAATGCATTCTCGACGAGCATCTGCTCAGCGTTGGACGGCGGTCAGCACTGGAAAGGGCGTCCTACCTTCTCGCCTTCCTGTTCGACCGTGGCATGAATGCGGGAATTCTTGGCGACAATCATCGCCATATTCCGGTCACGCAGATGCATTTCGCCGATACGCTCGGCCTCTCGATCGTGCACACGAACAAAACGCTGAAGAAGCTCGCCGACCGGGGGCTTATTCGCTGGCGCGAGCGGGGTTGCGACGTCGTTGATCCTGTCGGACTGCAGGAGATTTCCGGATGAAGCCCTGGAGAGCAAAGGATCAGACCCTTCATCTGATCGCGGCACAAACAAAAAGGCCCGCATGGCTTGAAGCGTGCGGGCCTTTTCATGTCTGGTGAAACTCTCCTTAGGCGACGATGACGACGCCGGTGAAGAGCGCGATGATCATCACGACCAAGACGATGAAAATCAGGATCTTGGCGACGCCTGCCGAGGCGCCGGCCACGCCTCGAAAGCCGAGCAGGCTTGCGACCGCAGCGATCAGTAGAAGGATGAGGATCCATTGCAGCATTTGTGTCTCCCTGGTGCGTTGTTCCCTGAGGAAACAGGGCCGGCGGTGAATTGTTCCATCGGGCATCAGCGTGACACGCGCGTGTGCGCTGCAACAAAAATCGGTTTAAGCGGATAAGCCCAAGAACAAAACCGTCATTTGTTCTCTGAGCTGGACTAGACAGGGGCCCTCAGTTCTGGTCGTGTCCGCGATCGGAGAGTCCTCCGACTTTGGGCGAAGGACAGTAGGTGGAACCCGTTCGAACGGAGTTTGGGAGATGGGATTGAAGATCGGATCGCCAAGGGAGATTTATGCCGGTGAGGCCCGCGTCGCGATGACGCCTGATAGCGCCATTCAGTTGCAGAAACTCGGCTATGAATGCGTCATCGAAAGCGGTGCCGGCAAAGCCGCAGGCTTGTCGGACGACGCCTATCGCGCCGCCGGCGTGACGGTGGTCGAGACTGCCGCTGCCCTTTATGATACAGCTGACATCATCGCCAAGGTGCGTCCGCCCGAGACGTCCGAGGTCGATCGCCTCGGCCCGGACAAGACGCTAATCTCCTTCTTTTATCCCGCCCAGAACTCTGCACTGCTGGAGCAGGCGAAAGACAAGGGCGCGACCGTCGTTGCCATGGACATGGTGCCGCGCATCAGCCGCGCCCAGAAGATGGACGCCCTATCGTCGATGGCCAACATCGCAGGCTATCGCGCCGTGATCGAGGCCGGCAACAATTTCGGCCGCTTCTTCACCGGTCAGGTGACTGCCGCCGGCAAGGTGCCGCCGGCCAAGGTTCTGGTCATCGGTGCGGGCGTGGCAGGTCTGGCCGCCATCGGCACGGCGACTTCGCTCGGCGCCATCACCTATGCCTTCGACGTGCGCCCCGAAGTCGCCGAGCAGATCGAGAGCATGGGGGCGCAGTTCGTCTATCTCGAGTTCGAAGCGACACAGGATGGCGCAGCGACCGGCGGTTATGCAGCCCCTTCGTCGCCGGAATTCCGCGAGAAGCAGCTTGCCAAGTTCCGCGAATTGGCGCCGGAGATCGACATCGTCATCACCACGGCGCTGATCCCCGGTCGCGATGCACCGAAGCTGTGGCTTGCCGACATGGTGGCCGCGATGAAGCCGGGCTCCGTGGTGGTCGACCTCGCCGCCGAGCGAGGCGGCAATTGTGACCTGACGGTTCCGGATCAGAAGATCGTTTCGGAAAACGGCGTCACCATCGTCGGCTATACAGATTTCCCGAGTCGAATGGCTGCGCAGTCGTCGACGCTTTATGCGACCAACATCCGCCACATGATGACGGACCTTACGCCGGCCAAGGACGGGGTCGTCGTGCACAACATGGAAGACGACGTCATCCGTGGTGCCACCATCACCAAGGGTGGTGAGATAACCTTCCCGCCGCCGCCGCCGAAGATCCAGGCGATTGCGGCTGCAAAGCCCAAGGAGAAGGTGAAGGAGCTGACGCCCGAAGAGAAGCGGGCCCATGAGATCGCCGCCTTCAAGACGCAGACCCGCAACCAGATTGCGATGCTCGCCGGCGGTGGTGCGCTGATTCTGCTCGCTGGCCTCTACGCGCCGGCAAGCTTCATGAGCCATTTCATCGTCTTCGTGCTCGCCTGCTTCGTCGGCTTCCAGGTCATCTGGAACGTCAGCCATTCGTTGCACACGCCGCTGATGGCGATCACCAATGCGATCTCCTCGATCATCATTCTGGGTGCCCTGATGCAGATCGGATCAGGCAATTTCCTGGTAATCATCCTCGCTGCGCTGTCGGTTCTGATGGCCGGCATCAATATCTTCGGCGGCTTCATGGTGACACGGCGCATGCTCGCCATGTTCCAGAAGTCTTAAAGAGCGGGGAGGGGAAAACTCATGGAATACGGATTCACCACAGCGGCCTATGTCGTCGCAGCCGTTCTCTTCATCCTGTCGCTCGGCGGCCTCTCGGGCCAAGAAAGCGCCAAGCGCGCCGTCTGGTACGGCATTGTCGGCATGGGGCTTGCGGTCGTCGCAACGCTTTATGGCCCCGGTGCGGGCAACTGGTTCGTCTCGGTCGTGATGATCGCCATTGGTGGTGCCATCGGCTGGGTCGTTGCCCAGCGGGTGCAGATGACCGAAATGCCGCAGCTTGTGGCCGCCATGCATTCGCTGGTCGGTCTGGCTGCCGTCTTTATCGGCTTCAATGCCGAAATCGAAATGTGGCGCATTGCCAGCACGCTTGCTGACGCCGGGCTCACCGGCTGCGATCCGCTGAGCGCCGTTGCCTGTGCGGCACAGGCGACGCAGGCGACCTTGTTCAGCGATTTCGGCGGCTTCGCCCTGAAGATTGCCGAGAAGACCAGTGCCGAGATCGCCGTTCTGAAGATCGAGGTCTTCCTCGGCGTCTTCATCGGTGCCATCACCTTCACTGGCTCAGTGGTCGCCTATGGCAAGCTGGCTGGCAAGGTCGATACGACGGCGAAGCAACTGCCGGGTGGCCATATGCTCAACGCGGCTGCAGCCCTCGGCTCCCTGATCCTGCTGGTGTTTTATTTTCAGGGTGCCGGCAGCTGGACTCTGATCCTGATGACGCTTCTGGCGCTCTTCATCGGCTATCACCTGATCATGGGCATCGGTGGTGCCGACATGCCGGTCGTTGTCTCCATGCTCAACAGCTATTCCGGTTGGGCGGCAGCGGCGATCGGCTTCTCGCTGTCGAACGATCTCCTGATCGTCGTCGGCGCGCTGGTCGGTTCGTCCGGTGCGATCCTCTCCTACATCATGTGCAAGGCCATGAACCGCAGCTTCGTTTCGGTCATTCTTGGCGGCTTTGGTGGGGCGACAGGTCCGCAGATGGAGGTGACCGGCGAGCAGATCGCGATCGACGGCGATGGCGTTGCTAATGCTCTCAACGATGCCGACAGCGTGATCATCGTCCCGGGTTACGGTATGGCGGTCGCCCAGGCGCAGCAGTCGGTGTCGGAACTCACCCGCAAGCTGCGTGCTGCTGGCAAGACGGTGCGCTTTGCGATCCATCCGGTTGCCGGTCGCCTGCCGGGCCACATGAACGTGCTTTTGGCCGAGGCCAAAGTGCCCTACGACATCGTTCTGGAAATGGACGAGATCAACGAGGATTTCCCCGAGACCGACGTCGCCATCGTTATCGGCTCGAACGACATCGTCAACCCGGCCGCCCAGGAAGATCCCAACTCGCCGATCGCCGGCATGCCAGTTCTGGAAGTCTGGAAGGCGAAGCAGGTCTTCGTCTCCAAGCGCGGTCAGGGTACGGGATATTCTGGCATCGAGAACCCCTTGTTCTACAAAGAGAATACGCGGATGTTCTACGGTGACGCGAAGAAGTCGATCGACAGCATCCTGCCGTTGATCAAGTAAGCTTCGGATCAGATCTAAGCTTTAAAGCCGGGTGGTGACGCCCGGCTTTTTCAATCCTTGCGGGATTGAACGGGAACCGGACGCCAGCATTTCGCCGCGCAGAGCGGTTGATCAGCGCAGGAGTTTTCGTGAGCACCGAATTCATTTTTGCCAGCCTGTGTGCTGGCCTGCTTTGTACCACGGTTTCAGCCGCCGACCTCGGTTTGGCGGATTCGCCGCCGCCCTTGTCTTCGCAAAGTGCTGTGGCAGACATCATTCATGACTGGAGCGGTGGTTATGTCGGTGTCGTCGGTGGCGGTGCCGTCGGCGAGGTGAAGACGGAGACAGGCTCCGGTACCCTGGGTTCGGACACGACACTTCGGGGCGGCGTTGCCGGTGTCACCGCTGGCTACAACATCCAGAACGGCAACATGGTCTATGGCGTCGAGGGCGATGTCTCCTGGGCCAAGGTCAAGGGAGACCAGTCCTGCCAGGGCTTCCCTTCGCAGAACTGCTACTATGAGCTCGGCTTGCAGGGAACAGCGCGCGCCCGTGTCGGCGTTGCCATGGATCGGACACTGCTTTACGTCACCGGCGGTCTGGCCGTCGCGCGCGGTCAGGGCGGTGTCAACCCGGTGGTCGGTGCAGCCATCGGCGAAGACAAGCAGACCTATCTGGGTTTCGTCACCGGCGTGGGCGCCGAATACGCCATGACGGATGCGCTGAGCTTCAAGGCCGAATATCTCTACACCGATTATGTCTCGCGCACCTCGCCGCTGGGCACGGTCAGTCCGCTGGACAGCTACCGGTCGGAACCGTCTAGCCACGTTTTGCGCGTCGGTCTGAACTATCGGTTCTGAATATGCGGATCTAAAGGACAAAGAACCCCGTCATTGTGGCGGGGTTCTTTGGTTGTGCTGCCGATCAAGCATCCGCCTTGAAGGTCTGCTTCTGCGTGCCAAGCCCCTCGATGCCGAGCTCGACGACGTCGCCGGCCTTCAGGAACTGCGGCGGCTTCATGCCGAGGCCGACGCCCGGAGGCGTGCCGGTGGAGATGATGTCACCGGGATGCAGGCTCATGAACTGGCTGAGATAAGAGACGACGTGGGCGACGCCGTAGACCATGGTCTTCGACGAGCCGTCCTGCATCATCTTGCCGTTGACGGAGAGCCACATCTTGAGGTCGTGCGGGTTGGCGATCTCGTCCTTAGTCACCAACCAGGGGCCGATCGGGCCGAAGGTATCGCAGGACTTGCCCTTGGTCCACTGGCCCGCACGCTCGGTCTGGAAGGCTCGCTCCGAGACGTCGTGGGAGACGCAGTAGCCGGCGACGTAGTCCATCGCATCGGCTTCCGACACGTACTTCGCGGTCTTGCCGATGACGACGCCGAGTTCGACTTCCCAGTCGGTCTTTTCCGAACCGCGGGGGATCAGCACGTCGTCGTTGGGGCCGCAGATGGCGGAGGTCGCCTTCATGAAGATGACAGGCTCTGGCGGCACGGCAGCGCCGGTTTCGGCGGCGTGGTCGGAGTAGTTCAGGCCGATGCAGATGAACTTACCGGTGCCGGCGACGCAGGCGCCGATGCGGTCAACGGTGATTTCGGGCAGCGAGGCTGGGTCGATGGCGGCGATCTTCGCCAGACCTTCCGGGGAGATGGCCGGACCGCCGATATCGGCGACGTGGCCCGAGAGGTCACGGACCTTGCCGTCCTTGTCGAGGATCGCAGGCTTTTCCTGACCCAACGGGCCGACGCGCATCAGTTTCATAGTGTTCTTCCTTCTTCAGAATTAGATGGTCCAGCCGCCATCAATGGCGAAGGCCTGACCGGAGGTGTAGGTGGCGCCGGCGATGTAGACGGCAAGGTCGGCGATTTCTTCCGGCGTGCCAAGGCGGCCCATGGGTTGGCGGGCGATGAAGGCGGCGCGTGCGGCATCATAGTCGCCTTGTGCGCGCATGCGGTCCTGCAGCGATGGGCTTTCGACGGTGCCGGGGCAGATCGCGTTGCAACGGATGCCTTGCGTCACATAGTCGGCGGCGACGGATTTGGTGAGGCCCACCACGGCGGCCTTGGTGACGGTATAGGCGCAGCGGTTCGGTACGCCCTTCACGGAGCTGGCGACCGAGGCCATGTTGATGATCGAGCCGTCTCCCTTCTCCAGCATGGCGGGAAGCACTGCACGGATCGTGCGGATCATGGCGCGGACATTGAGGTCAAAGGCAAAGTCGAGATCCTTGTCGGCCATATCAAGGACCGTTCCACCATGCACGACGCCGGCGCAGTTAAACAGGACGTCGAAGGGACCGGTCTCGGCGACCACTGCCGCCACCGCGTCCTCGTTCAAGACGTCGAGTTGGCGGGTCGTGATCCCGGCCTCGCCTTCGAGCGTTGCCAGGGCTTCCGTGTTGATATCCGTTGCGACGACGGTCGCACCGGCGCGGGCAAACGCGATTGCACTTGCGCGGCCGATGCCCTGGCCGGCGGCAGTCACCAAGACATGCTTGTTCTTCAGGGGCAGGTTCATCCTTCAGGCTCCTCCAGCCGATCCCTCGTCATGCGACCCTTGCATATTTCAGCCGGTGATGCGAGCATCATTCATATGCAAAACATTTATTCATAATCGTCAAGGTCAGTCCTCGGACTTCAAGGAGAGAAATTGAGTGAATGATCTTGATCAGGATCGTTACCGGGCGCCTGCGCTCGACAAGGGCCTCGATATTCTCGAGCTGCTTGCGGGCGTCGATGGCGGCTTGAGCCAGACGGATATCGCCAGGAAGCTCGACCGTAGCCCGAATGAATTCTATCGGATGCTCGACCGTCTGGTGAAACGCGGTTATGTCGCGCGGCTCGATGGCGACCGTTATGTGCTGACGCTTAAACTGTTTGGCCTTGCTCAACTGCATGCGCCAACGCGGCGGTTGGCTTCGCTGGCCATGCCGCTGATGCGGGAGCTGGCCGAAGTGACCCGCCAGGAAAACCACATCGTCGTCTATGACCGCGGCCATCCGGTCGTGATCGCCCAGCTGGAGGCACCGGGCTATTGGGGCATCTCGATGCGGGTCGGCTCGCGCATGGGCCTTTTCGATACCGGGTCCGGCCATGTGCTACTAGCCTATCGCAGCCCGGAGGTCCGCGCGATGATGGTGGCGGAGCATGAGGCCAGCGGCGGACCGGAAGGACGCATGACCGAGGCCTTTGCGCGCCACCTCAACGAGATCCGTGCACGCGGCTATGAAATGATGCCGAGTGCCCAGACCGCTGGTGTCACCAACCTTTCGGCCCCGATCCTGAGCGCCGACGGCGAGGCACTGGGCGCGCTGACCGTGCCCTATATCGGCATCATCAATCAGCCCGAGGCGCCCGGATATCCCCCATACGCTTGAAGCACTGCGGGAAACGGCACGTCGGATTTCCGAGCTTGCCGGCGCTGGTCTCGGTGGCGAAACCATCGATAGCGTATCCGTTTAAGCTGCCTTGGGAGGGGCCGTACATGATCATCGATACCCATCTGCATTCATCTATCGCGACCGGTTGAGCTATCCCTGGCTGAAGGATGTACCGGCGCTTGCTGCTGACTTCACCTGGGAGACCTATGCGCAGGAAGCCCAGCGGCTTGGAATTTCATCAGTGCTGCATATGGAGGTGGATGTGGCGCCCGACGACATGTCGGGCGAAACCGCTATGGTCCAGGACCTGTCGCAGGCACCGGATAGCCTCATCCAGGGTGTGATCGCCTCCTGCCGGCCGGAAGACCCGGCTTTGCCGCCTATCTCGATGCACAGCTGGCAAACCCGTTTGTCAAAGGCTTCCGCCGCGTACTGCATGTCGTGCCTGACGATGTGTCAGAGGGCGCGCTGTTCCGCGAGAATGTGAAGCGTTTGTCCGGGACGGGCCTAACGTTCGATCTCTGCATGCTGCCGCATCAGATCGACAAGGCAAAGGTGCTTGTCGATCTTACGCCTGACGTCACTTTCATTCTCGACCATTGCGGGGTGCCCGATATCAAGGGGCATGGTTATGACATCTGGAAGGCTGGAATTACCGACATTGCGAGGCGCGAGAATGTTCGTGTGAAGATCTCCGGCATTCCGGCCTATGGCGATCTGGAGAATTGGACGCTAGAGGATTTGAAGCCTTATTTCGACCACACGATCGCATCCTTCGGTTTTGACCGCGCGATCTGGGGTTCGGACTGGCCGGTCTGCACACTCGGCGGGGGGCTATCGACCTGGGTGGCGACGACGCAGGCGCTACTGCATGGCTGCACGAGAGAAGAGAAAGACAAGCTTTTCTCCGGCAATGCGAGACGGATCTGGCAGCTCGGCTAACGCGCTTTGGCATCCTCTGCCATGAGCCTGCGGAGATAGCCGCGCATGGCGATGATGAGGGCTTCGATGTCGTCATTCGAGGCCGCTGAGATCCTGCAGGGCGTAGCTCTGCAGGATGATACCGTCGATGCCGATCAGCATCTGACGGGCGACGGCGCGGCCGATCCGCCGCAGCTCTTCATCGGTATCGTCCTCGAAAACGAGGTGGCCGTAGAAATCGATATAGGCATTGTATTGGCGCGCCGCGAGCCATTCGGAGCCTTTGGTCCGCAGGGCATAAAGCGTCAGCTCCGTCTGGGCGATCTGCTTGTTGCGAGTGCGCTGGATGTAGCGCCAGCTTGCCCGGATGAGAGTCTCTATTCGGTCTTCTGGCGCCTTCGGCAGGGCGACGTCCTGGCGATAGGCAACCTCCATATCGGCGATCAGGTCTTCCAGCACGGCCAGCAGCAGGCTTTCTTTGCTGTCGAAATAGTAATGCAGGGTGGCGAGCTTGACACCCGCAGAGGCGGCGATGCGGCGTGTGGTCAAGGCCTCCATGCCGCCCTCCTCGAGTGCTTCGCGTGCACCCTTGATGATGCGGATGCGGGTTTCGAGGCCTTTGCGGGTCGCGCCCGGTGGGCGGCCGCGCGTCGCGGTTGTTTGCGTCGCCTCCGCAGTTTCGCTCATCGCCCCCCTCCGCCTTCGAAGGTGACACGGCCGTCGCAGATGGTGAGAACAGGCGATAGCGCGGCGATGTTCTCCGGAGCGGTCGCTTCGATATCGCCTGAGAGAACCACGACATCTGCGAGATAGCCAGGTTTCAGGACGCCCTTGCGGTCTTCCATATATTCGACCCAGGCGCTCGTGCGGGTATAGGCGGCCAGCGTCTCATGCAGGGTAAGGCGGTGGTCCGGCATGTCGTCGGCCCACGGTTTGCGCGTGAGGGCGTCGCCGATGCAGCTCAGCGGCGGCAGCGGTGAGACCGGCCAGTCAGTGGCGAAGACGATCTTTGCACCGGCATCGACCAGCGTTTTCCAGGCGAAAGCATAGGGCCAGCGCTCGCGGCCGATATAGGTGAGATAGGGTTCAAGCGGCAGCCCCGCCGAGCCCGGCGGATGGGTGGGCTGCATGGAAGCGATTGTGCCTGTTTCTGCAAAGCGCTTGATATCGTCGGGATGCACGACCTCGATATGTTCGATGCGATTGCGCATATCTTTCCGGCCATTGGTGCGGATCGAAGCTTCATAGCCGTCGAGCACCATCCGCACGGCGCCGTCGCCGATCGCGTGTACGGCAACCGGCAGGCCGAGGCGATTGGCTTCCGTTGCGACGGCATTGAAGGCTTCACCCGAGAACAGCGGCTCGCCCTTCCAGCCTGGCTTGTGGGCGTAGTCGTCGACGAATACGGCGGTTTCACCCTCGGTCACGCCGTCCATGAACAGCTTGACGAAGTTGCAGCGCAGCTTGTCCGTGTCGAAGCGGGCCTTCCAGGCGGCGGCCTTCTCTTCGAGATCCGAGAGCGGCATGAAATTCTTCATGTGATAGGGCATGCGTACCCTGACCGGCAGGCCTTCTCTCCTTTCGATCTCGTCCAGCATTTCGAGCTGGTAGAGATTACCGTCCATGTTCTGGAAGGATGTGATGCCGAGCGAGGCGCAATAGGCGAGGCCCTTCTTCAGCACCTCGATGTCTGCAGCGCGCTCTTCCGAAGTGACATGCTCGGGATCACCGCCGGTACCGACGCCGAGGCCTTCGCGACCGCCGGTCACGCTCATCGACGCGACAGGGCGCATGGCATTGCTCTCGCGCAGCTCGCCGGTGGCCAGCCCGTCGTCGCCCATGACGATCTCGTTGCCCACGCCGACATCGCGGCCATGGAGGATACCGGCCGTCTCCAGCGCGATGGTGTTGGCCCAGGCCGTATGCCGGTCTGGGGCAACCATCATGAAGGGCCGGTCTGACATGATCCGGTCGAGATGGTGGCGGGTGACGTGCTCACTCTCTGACAGGATGGTATAATCTGCCGTCTGGGCGACGAGCAACGGCAGATCCGAATTGGCCGCCGCATAGTCCTTCACGGCTTTCGACAGAGCGTCGAAGCCCTTCACGCCGAAAAGCGAGAGTTCACCCAGCGCAACCGAACCGCCGAAGATATGCATATGGGCTTCGTTGAAGCCCGGGAGCACCGTGGCGCTGCCTGCATCCACGACGCGCGTCTTTGGCCCCGCCAGCGCCAAGATCTCGGCATTGCCACCGACGGCCATGATACGATTGCCGGTGAGTGCAATGGCTTCCGCACGCGGATGCTCGTGGTCCATGGTCAGGATGCGGGCATTGTGGATGACGATCTCGGCGCTCATGGCGGTTCTTTCTTCAGGCCTGGAAGGTGATGCGGCCGTCGCAGATCGTGACGGCGGGGCGGACGGTGTCCATGATCTCGTCGGGAGCGACGGCTTCGATGTCTTTGGTCAGGATCACGACGTCGGCGAGATAGCCCGGCTTCAGCATGCCCTTGCGGTCTTCCATGAACTCCACCCAGGCGCCGATCGCGGTATAGGCCTCAAGCGCTTCCATCAGCGAGAAGCGCTGGTCCTTCAGACCGTCCTTCCAGGGCTTGCGGGTCAGAGCATCCTGGATGCATTGGAATGGTGAGACCGGTGAGACCGGCCAGTCGGAGGCGAAGACGACGGGCGCGCCTGATTCCTTCATCGTGCGCCAGGCATAGGCATAGTCCCAGCGATCCTCGCCGATCTTGGCCGTTGTCGGTTCTGCCGGGAAGCATGTGCCGCCGGGGTAATGCACGGGCTGCATGGAGGCGACGATGCCGAGTTCCGCAAAGCGCGGGATGTCATCGGGATGGATGATCTCTATATGCTCGATGCGGTGCCGATTGTCGCGCTTGCCATTGGCTTTCACGGCGGCCTCGTAACCATCGAGCGTCTGGTGGATCGCGGCACTGCCGATGGCGTGGACCGCGACCTGCAGGCCAAGTGCATCAGCCTTGGTGGCGATGGCATTGAAGGCTTGCGGCGTGAACAGCGGCTCATAGGTATAGCCCGGCCGGTCGCCATAACCGTCGAGCATATAGGCCGTCTGGCTGTCGAGCACACCGTCCATGAAGACCTTGACGAAATCGGCGCGCAGCATGTCGGTGGCGAATTCGTTTTTCCATTCGGCCGCCTTGTCGAGGTCCTCGAGCGCCATGAAGTTCTTCATGTGATAGGGGATGCGGATGCGGCAGGAGAGCTCGCCCGCCAGCTCCAGGTCGCGCATCAGGCGCAGCTGATAGTGATTGCCGTCGAAATTCTGGATCGAGGTGACGCCCCAGGAGGCACAATAATCGAGGCCGGCTTTCAGGATAGCGCGGTCGAGGGCGAACTGTTCCGGCGTGACATTTTCCGGGTCCATGCCGGTGACCATGCCGAGCTCTTCGCGGCCGCCTGTGGAGGCGAGCGCCGAGACGGGCCCGAAGGCATTGCCTTCGCGCAATTCGCCATTGGCGAGACCGTCAGGCCCCATGACGATTTCGTTGCCGATACCGACATCCTTGCCCTGCAGGATGCCTGCCTTCTCCAGTGCGGCGGTATTGGCCCAGGCGGTGTGATGGTCAGGCGCAAACATCATGAAGGGGCGATCGGGCAGGATCGCATCCAGGTGATGGCGGGTGCAGGGTTCGGTGAGCGAGATGATCGAATAATCTGCGGAGAAACCCATCAGAAGCGGCTCGTCGGGGTTCTTGGCTGCATAGTCGAGGATTGCTGCCTTCAGCGCCTCGAAGCCCTGGATGCCGTGCAGGTTCAGCTGGCGCAGCGAGACCGAGCCCGGGAAAATATGCATATGGGCTTCGTTGAAGCCCGGCATGACGGTGGCACCTTTGGCGTCGATGGTCAGCGTCTCGGGTCCTGCCAGCGCCTCGATCTCAAATCGTGTGCCGACCGCCAAGATACGGTTGCCGGAAAGCGCGACTGATTCGGCGCGGGGTGCTGCCGGATCCATGGTGAGAACCGGGCCATTGGTGATGATGATGTCTGCAGTCGTTGCCATGACGGGATCCTTTGGTGTCATGCGGTCCACGCGCTGAGCGCGCGGAAGAAGGCGAAGTTGTCGTGCTTCAGCTCATCGTCCAGCGGATTGGGCTGGGAGGAGAGCTTGACGATCACGGTCTCGGTGGACGGATCGACATAGAGCCACTGACCGTGGATGCCGATGGCGCAGAAGGCTCCATCAGGCTCACCCGACTGGTACCACTGACTGCGATAGCGACCGTTGGGAAAGAAGTTGGATTTGCCGTCCACCCAAGCCTGGTGGTCGCCAGCCGTGAGCATGTCGGTTAGCCAGGCTTGCGGGATGAGGCGTTTGCCGGCGATCGTACTGCCGTTGCGCAGCATCTCGCCGACGCGGGCCAGGTCTCGGGCGGTGACCGAAATGCCGCCAGCGGCACGCGCGGTTCCTTCTGCATCGACGGTAACGCTGGCGTGGTTCTTCGCGCCGAGCGGCTTCCAGAGGCGCGCGGACAGGACATCACTGTAACGTTGGCCGGTTGCACGCTCGATCAGGATGCCGAGCAGGTCGGAATTGGGCGAGGCGTAAAAATGTGCGCCGCCATGCGGGTGGGCGTCTTTCTTCAGCGTCAGAAGGAAGGCCAGCAGGGTCTCATCCGGCTGCGACGGATCGGCCGGGTTCCAGAGCGTGGCGCGGCGATAGCGGGCATAGGCGCCATCTGTGTTGAGATAGGCTTCGTCGAAGGCGAGGCTGACGCGCATGTCGAGCACGTCGCGGATACTGCAGTCGCCATAGGCGGAGCCGGCGGCTTCCGGCAGGAGGCTGGTAACGGGCGCATTGGGGTCCATCAGCCCGTCGGCTTCAAGCGTCGCGATGACGAGGGCGGTCAGCGACTTGCTGATCGAAAAAATAATGTGGCGCTGGTTGATGCCGGCATGCGGCGCATAGTGTTCCGCGACGATCGTGCCCGCCTTCATCAGCACGAAGGCGTCTGTATGGGCGTAGTCGAGATAGGCGCGGACGTCCGGCTGCCCGGCAAGCCCCTGCGGCAGCGGCTGCGACAAGAGATCGGACGCAACGGGTTCGCCTTCGCTCACTTCGGCGGTGGCCGCGATCGTGGCGCTCGGGACAACTTCTTCGGCATGGCCAAAGCTGAAGCGGCTGAACGGGGCTGTGCGCCAGTTGGCGAGCGTCACGTCACGCCTCTCGAAACCATAGGCCTTGGCAAACTGCGTCGTCATCAGGGTATGCTCCTCCTGCGGGAGGACCATTGGCCCTCCCGTTTCGGTCTTTTCGTTTGTGGTTCGGTATTACTTCTGCACTTCGGTCCAGATGCGGGTGTAGAGCTGCTGGACGTCGGGTTCGCAGCTCAGCAGGAACTCACCCGCACTTTCCAGTTCAGCGGGGATCACCAGTTCAGGCGCGCCCTGCATCTCCTTGTCCATGAACTGCTCCGAACCTGTGATGCCATTGGCATATTTGGCGAAGTTCGACAGCATCGCGGCATTTTCAGGAGCCATGATGAAGTTCATGAAGGCCTTGGCGTTGTCGACGTTCTTGGCATCCTTGAGGATAACGACGCTGTCCATGAAGACCGGATAGCCTTCCTTCGGATAGCCGAACTTGACGTCGGGGTTCTGCAGGCGTGAGCGCATGATCGCGCCGTTCCAGTAGTAGACGCCGGCATAATCGCCGGTCGGCAGCTTGTCGGTGACGCTATAGTCCATGGCCAGCCACTTGGTCTTGGCCTCGACCAGCTTGTCGCGCACCTTCATCAGCACGTCTCTGTCGGTCGTGCACCAGTCACCGCCGAAATACTTGATCGTCGCGAAGAGAACGTCGTTCATCTCGGGCGTGACGTTGAGCTTGCCGACCAGCTCTTCCGGCGGGTCGAGGAAGATTGCCGAGGTGTTGATGTCGCCGTTGTAGAACTTGGTGTTGACGCCGATGCCGGTGACGCCCCACTGCCACGGAACCGAGTAGCGGCGGCCCGGATCCCATTCGACATCCGCCCAGCGCGGATCGACGTTCTTAAAATTTTCCATCTGGTCTGGGCGGGCCTCAAGCAGCAGGCCTTCATTGATCCAGATCGGCATGTAGTTGGCCGAGGGCACGACGATGTCGAAGCCATGGCCGCCTGCACGGACCTTGGCGAGCGCCGTGTCATTGGAGTTGTAGTCGGTGATCGTCACCTTGACGTCGAACTGCTCCTCGAACTTCTTGATCAGTTCCGGGCTGGTATAGTCGCCCCAGTTGTAGATGTTGAGCTCGCCGGCGGCTGTGGCCGCGCCTGCGAAACCCAACACCGAGATCGCGGCGATCGCCGTGGTTGTCATCCATTTCATTGTCATGTCCGTTCCTCTCTGTTGGTTGCTTTTATGCTTGCGGCTTGCGCCGGTTGATGAAGAAGAAGATCACGATCAGGACCGTCGAAGCGGCCAGGAAGATCGTCGCGATTGCGTTGATCTCCGGTGTCGTTTCGCGGCGGATCTGGCCGAGCATGTAGGTGGGCAGCGTGTCCTGCCCGCCGGATTTGACGAATTCTGTGATGACGACATCATCCAGCGAGATGACGAAGGCGAGCATGAAGCCGGCGATGATGGCGGGTCGCAGCAAAGGCAGCGTCACGAAGCGGAAGGCCTGCCAGGGCGTGGCGTAGAGATCGGCGGCTGCCCGTTCGAGCGTGAGGTCCATGCTTTCCAGCCTGGCCCGGATGGGCAGATAGGCGAAGGGAATGCAAAACGCCGTATGCGCCAGGATCAGGTAGCCGAGGCCGGAATAGCCGGTCCAGACCTTGATGCGGGAGAAAACGATCAGGAGCGCCACGGCGGTGACGATTTCCGGGATCATCAGCGGCTGGTTGATGACGGCGTATTTGGCGGTCAATCCGCGATAGGGTTCGGTGCGTGTGGTGGCCAGCGCGGCCATGGTCGCGGCGATCGTCGCCAATCCTGCGGCCCAGAAGGCGATGATGACGGAGCGCAGAGCTGCTGCTTGCACGGCGTCGTTCTCAAGCGCCGAGGCGAACCAGCGCAGGGAAAAACCACCCCAGGATGACAGCGAGTCGCTGGCGTTGAAGGAATAGGCGACCAGTGTCGCGATCGGCAGATAGAGCGCGAAGAAGGTGAAGAGTGCGATCAGGCCGAAGCCCGGTTGCGAGCGGATGTCGAAGCGACGTTCAGCCATGACGCACCCCCGATTTCGCGGCGTTGCGGACATAGAAGAGCAGGGCGATCATCACGAGGGCCATCAGCGTGATGGACATTGCAGCGCCCAGCGGCCAGTTGCGACCGGCGCCGAATTGTAGCTCGATGAGATTGCCGAGCATCAGGTTCTTGCCGCCGCCGAGCACGCGCGGGATGACATAGGCGCCGAGCGAGGGAATGAAGACGAGGATCGAGCCGGCGATCAGGCCGGGTTTCACCAGCGGAATGACGATCCGCCAGAGCACCTGTAGTCGGTTGGCGTAAAGGTCGTAGCCGGCCTCGACCAGGCGGAAATCGAGCTTCTCGATCGAGGCATAAAGCGGCAGTACCATCAGCGGCAGATAGACATAGGTCATGCCGAGCAGGGTGGCCGTGTCGGTATAGATGATCTGCAGGGGCGTATCGATGATCCCGAGCCAGATCAGAACATTGTTCAGGATGCCCTCGTTGCGGATGACCTGCTGCATGGCGAAGGTGCGGATGAGAAGGTTGGTCCAGAAGGGAATGGTGATCAGGAAGACCCAGATCTCGCGGGTCCGGGCCGGCCTTGTTGCGATGAAATAGGCGGTGGGGAAGCCGAGGATCAGGGTGAAGAGGGTGGTGTAGAGGGAGAGTTTGATCGAGCGCCAGAAGATCGCGAGATGCGCGTCGGCGATGCCCAGCGTATCGTCGAAGATGTCGCGCTGCATGAAGACTGAGGTCCAGCCTTCGAGCGAGAAGGTGCCGAACTTCACGTCGCCATAGTCGCCCTTCTCCAGGAAGGAATAGAGAACCATGACGAGCAGGGGCCCGAGGGCTGCGACGAAGATGATGACAAGCGCCGGGAGGCTCAGGAACCAGCGGTTTCGGATGTCGCGCGATTTGACATTTTCAGGGGCCGTCTTGATCGCGCTCATGATCAATCCCTCAAGATCTGCGCGACATCATGGCTGACCATGATGCCGACATGTTGGCCCTCGACCAGGCCGCAACTGCCGCTGCGGCTGTTTTGCTGGCGCACCGTGAAGAGCGAGCCACCTTCGAGGCGGACATTGATATTGGTGTCCGTTCCCAGATAGACGACGCTTTCGATCGATCCCTGCAATGTCGCCTCATCTGTCGGGTCGACGACGGCGGCATGTTCGGGGCGGATGACGATGGTCACCTTGCCTGTTGGTGTTGTGTTGTCCGGGAAGGTCGCGGGGATCTCACGGCCGGAGCGCAGCCGGACACTTGCCCGATCGCCCTGAACGGAGGCGACTTCAACCTCAAGGAAGTTCGTTTCGCCGATGAAGTCGGCGACGAAGCGTTCCGCCGGACGGTCGTAGATGTCCCAAGGTGAGCCGACCTGGCGCAGGCTTCCTGTCGACATGACCGCGATGCGGTCCGACATGGTGAGCGCTTCTTCCTGGTCATGGGTGACGAAGATAAATGTGATGCCCGTCTCGGCCTGAACCCGCTTCAGCTCGATCTGCATCTCCTTGCGCAGCTTGTAGTCGAGCGCCGACAGGGGCTCGTCGAGCAGCAGGACTTTCGGCTTGGGGGCGAGTGCCCGGGCGAGCGCCACACGCTGTTGCTGGCCGCCGGAGATCTGGCTCACCTGCCGGTCACGCATCTTGGTCATGTGGACGAGCTCCAGCATCTCGGCGACGCGGGCCTCGACCTCGACCTTCGGCTTGCCGAGCATCTTCAGGCCGAAGCCGATATTGTCGGCGACCGTCATGTGCGGGAAGAGCGCGTAGGATTGGAAGACGGTGTTGACCGGTCGCTTGAAGGGCGGAAGCGGGGCGATGTCCTCGCCGTGCAGGAGGATTTCGCCCGTTGTCGGGAAATCGAAGCCGGCGATCAGGCGGAGCAGGGTGGTCTTGCCGCAGCCGGATGGACCCAGCAGCGTGAAGAACTCGTTTTCCCTGATCTTGAGAAAGATCCCGTCGAGGGCTTTGACCTTGTCCTGTCCTGATCCGTAGATGCGGCTGACGCCGCGGATTTCGATGGCTGCCTTGTCTGATGCGGAACTCAAGCCGTGCCCCCTGGCGTTCGGGTTATGCGTGAAGTGCTTCGTTCGACCCCTGAGACGATGGAGACCGCCTTGTCAGGGATGGCGCAAGTGGTGTCACGCAAGTGACGTGCCAGCTTATGGGCATGCTGATCTCTCCCTCCGTGGCGCTCGCCGGACTGCCCCATTTTCGGGATCTGAGCCGGATTTCGCCTGATTTCGTCGATGTTCCCGTGTTTCGGACGTACGGTTCGACAAGACCCGCAGCATCCTCTTTTGTGGCATGTTGCCTCTAATTTGGTCGTTTGACCATTTTTATTTTGGACGGGTGGAAAGTTTTCCGGACGCGCATGGCTGGCCTGCGTGAGGCGCTTGGCCCAGCGCTTGACAGTGTCCTGTCGGGAAGCCCATCGTCTCTGTCTGCCCGACCAGAGCGCCCATTTGAACGGAGCCCCGCGTGTCCGACCTGACCTCCCTGTCCCTTGCCGATCTCCGTAAAACCCTTGATGCGGGAGGCGCCTCGGCCGAGGAGGTGATGGAAGCCTATCTCGACCGGATCGAGCGGCTCAACCCTCGGACCACCGCGCTTGTCAGCCTTCGTTCGCGTGAGTCATTGCTTGCCGAAGCCCGTTCCAGGGATGCGGAGCGCAAGCAAGGCAGATCGCTTGGCCCGCTGTACGGCGTGCCGATTGCGATCAAGGACCTGAGTGAGGCGAAGGGCATTCTCTGTACCTATGGTTCGCCGCTCTTCCACGATTATGTACCGGACTTCGACGACATCCAGGTCGAGCGTATCAGGGCCGCTGGCGCCATCATCATTGGCAAGACCAACACGCCCGAATGGGGCTTCGGCTCGCATAGCTACAATTCGGTCTTTGGCGTGACCCGCAATCCATGGGACCTTAGCCGCTCTGCGGGCGGATCGAGCGGCGGGGCAGGGGCAGCGCTTGCTGCCCGCCTCGTGCCGGTCGCGGATGGTAGCGACATGATGGGGTCTTTGCGCAATCCGGCCGCCTTCAACAATGTCGTCGGTTTCCGCCCGAGCTTCGGCCGCGTGCCCACGCTTCCGGGGCGGGATGCCTATCTCAATCAGTTGTCAACGCTGGGGCCGATGGGCCGTTCGGTCGAGGATGTGGTGACGCTCCTCAACATCCAGTCCGGTTTCGATCCGCGCGATCCCTCCTCCTTCGAAAGTGGCCCGGTTACCCTCGATCCGACGATCGTTGGCAAGGGCGGTCGCATCGGCTGGCTCGGCAATTTCGGTGGACATCTCTCCTTCGAAGCCGGCGTGCTCGACCTGAACGAGAAAGCACTCGGTGTCTTCGAGCGCCTGGGTTTTGTTGTCGAGCCAGCGAAGATTGATTTCGATATGAACAGGCTATGGTGGGCCTGGACCACGCTGCGCAGCTATTTCACGGCCGGTAGCATGCGCGACTTCTATGAGGATCCCGGCCGACGTGGCGCGCTGAAAGCCGAGATCCTTTACGAGGTCCGCTCCGGCTTGCGCATCCAGGCGGCTGATGTCTACGAAGCCTCGGCGGTGCGGACGGCTTGGTATCAGGCGGTGATGAAGGTTTTCGAGACTTGCGATTATCTCGTGGCGCCGGCCGCGCAGGTCTTTCCCTTCGATGCGGATATTCCGTGGCCGCGCGAGATCGCGGGCAAGCACATGGACACCTATCATCGCTGGATGGAAGTCGTGATCGGTCCCAGCATGGCCGGGCTGCCGGTCGCGGCACTGCCCGCAGGCTTCTCGGCGACGGGCCTGCCGAATGGCTTCCAGCTGATAGGGCGACCGAGGGCGGATCGAGCGGTGCTGTCGGTTGCCGCAGCCTACGAGGCCGCGACCGACTGGCTCGCGCGAGTGCCGCCACTTACTCCCGTGACCGCGGGATAAATCGTCGCGCAACTTGAAGCGCGACATGATTTGGTCCAACGATTCCGAAACAGTCGCGGTGTTTCGCCTCATTCCCCGTCTGGGCTTTTTGCCTGGACGCTATTTCTGGATCCTTCTTCATGAACCTAGTTTTCGACGGCCACAACGATGTTCTTCTGCGCCTCTGGCGCAGCCGCAGCGAGGGCCGCAATCCGGTGGCCGAATTCCGCAACGGAACGAGCGCCGGGCATATCGATGCGCCGCGCGCGCGGAAAGGCGGGCTCGCTGGCGGTCTCTGCGCCATCTACATTCCCTCGCCGCATGACTTCAATCTGCGCGAACCGGATGTGAACGGTCACTATTCCACCCCACTCGATCCGCCGCTGGAGAGGATGCCCTCGCTCGACATCGCCCTGCAGATGGCGGCGATTGCCCATCGGCTCGACCAGGACGGCAGCTGGCGGCTGTGCCGGACAACGGCCGAGATCCGCCAGGCCATGACGGACGGTGTCTTTGCGGCCGTTCTGCATATGGAGGGCTGTGAGGCGATCGATGCCGATCTCGAGACGCTTGAAGTCTTCTACGCCGCGGGGCTTCGTTCGCTTGGACCTGTCTGGAGCCGCCACAACATCTTCGGGCACGGCGTGCCCTTTGCCTATCCGAGTTCGCCCGATACCGGCCCCGGGCTGACGAAAGCCGGCGAAGACCTGATCCGGGCCTGCAACCGGCTCGGCATCCTGATCGATCTCGCCCATATCACCGAGAAGGGCTTCTGGGATGTCGAGCGTCTGAGCGATCAGCCGCTGATCGCCAGCCATTCCAATGTCCATGCCTTGACGCCGGTCGCCCGCAATCTGACGGACCGGCAGATGGATGCGATCAAGGCCAGCCACGGGCTTGTCGGTCTCAACTACGCCGTCACCATGCTCCGGCCAGATGGCCGCGACGATGCGGAGACGTCGCTTTCGACCATGGTCAGCCATATCGACTATCTCGTCGACCGCATGGGGATCGACTGCGTGGCTCTGGGCTCCGATTTCGACGGTGCGACGATCCCGAATGTCATCGGCGACGCCACCGGCAACCAGCGGCTGGTTACCGCCTTGAAGGAGCGCGGATACGGTCCTTCCGACCTCGACAAGATCTGCCGGGAAAACTGGCTTCGAGTGCTGGCTTCCGCCTGGCACGAGTAAGCCAGGTCGTTTCCCTCGTCAGGCGATCCGGTTGCCGGAGCGCCAGGCAGATTTGACAAAGGGGTGCCCATCCTGCAGGTCAACGCGGATCAGATCGGCCTTCAGGCCGGTCGCGATCGCACCGCGATCCGCCAAGTTGCCGGCCAGTGCCGGATTGCGCGTGACCATGGCAATGGCGCTCGGCAGATCGTAGTCGAGGCCGGGATCGGCGGAGATCATGAAGGCGGCGTCGAGCATCGAGCGCGGCACATAATCCGAAGCGAGAATGTCGACGAGCCGTGCCGCGAGCAGGTCACGAACCGCGATATTGCCCGACTGCGAACCGCCGCGCACGAGGTTCGGAGCGCCGGCTACGATCTGCATGCCTGCCTCTCTTGCTGCTTCGGCCGCTTCCATCGAGCAGGGGAATTCGGAGATCGACACGCCCTCGGCAATGCCCTCCTCGATATGCGCCACGTCCGTGTCGTCATGGCTCATCAGCGGCATAGCGCGCGACCGGGCGAGCGCGACGACCTCTGGCCGTGTGCTTGCGGCAAACTGGCTCTTCTCGGCAACTAGCACCTTGATCTTCTCGCGCACCAGTTCCGGGCTTTCGCCTGTCGATTTACAGGCGCGGTGGACATAGGCCTCGATGTCACGGCTCTGGCGAATTCCGGGCAGGTGCTCCATCACCGAGATGACGCGAACGATCTCGCGGTCGATGTGCTCTGCCGTCAGTTGCGGGGTGACCGGGTCTGTCAGTTCGCAGCGCAGGTGGACGAGGTGTTCGGCCCTGAACATGCCGGCGCTTTGCGCCTGTTCGAGGGCTTCGATCATCGGCTTCAGGATCTCGGCGCGTTCCGGATTGTCGGTCGTCGCGCCGACGCAGAGGCTGTCGAAGACGGTGGTCACGCCGCCGCCGATGATTTGGGCATCATGGGCCAAGGCGGCGCGCATGAAATCCCAGCGCACATGGGCACGGGGATAGAGATGTTTTTCGAAATGGTCGGTATGGATGTCGACAAGGCCGGGCAGGAGATAGTCGCCTGAGAAGTCGAGTGCTTGCGGGTCGTGCGATGGCCCCTCATGGATCTCGACAATCAGGCCGTTCTCGATCACCACCGAGCCATGCAGCACATGGCTCGGTGTCACAACGCGGGCATTGGAGAGGATCAGGACCTTGCCGCGCGCCGCCTCATGGGCCTCACCCGGCGCATCCGTTTGTCGCAGCATGTTCCAAGCCTCCATCCGCTTTTCATCGAAGCGTCTCTAGGCGCGTTTCATGACGCTTTGGTGTCACTTACCGTGAATGCCGTTTCAGCCCAGCAATTTCACGCAGTCGTCGGCGATGACCTGTTCCTCGTCGGTCGCGATCACCTGGATCTTCACGCGGCTTTCCTCGCGCGAGACGACGGCTTCATTCCGGTCGTTCGCCTCGCCGTCCAGGAGCAGGCCGAGGAAGCGCAGGCGCTCGACCACCGAACGGCGGATCGTCGGCTGGTTCTCGCCGATTCCGGCGGTGAAGACCAAGGTGTCGAGACCACCGAGCGAAGCGGCGAGCCTTGCCACTTCGCCGGCGATCCGGAAGGTGAAGACATCGAGGGCCTCGCAGGCTTCCTTCGACGGTGTCTCCAACAGCATTCGGCTGTCGGCACTGATGCCGGAGAGACCGAGCAGTCCCGACTGCTTGTAGATCATCTCCTCGACCTGTTTGACGCTCAGCCCATGGGCATCGACCAGATGGAAGAGCACGCCCGGATCGATTGCGCCGGACCGTGTTGCCATCGGCACGCCGTCGATCGTGGAAAAGCCCATGGAAGTGTCGCGGCTGTTCCCGTGGTCTAGCGCGCAGAGGCTGGCACCGGAGCCGAGATGAGCGACGACGGCCCGACCGCCTGCCGTTTCCGGTTCGAGCCTCTTCAGGGCGCCCGCGACATAGGCATAGGACAGACCGTGAAAACCGTAGCGTTTCACCCCCTTGTCGAACCATTCTCGCGGGATCGCGAACCGGCGCACCACATCGGACTGGGTCCGGTGAAAGGCGGTATCGAAAGAGGCTGTCTGCAGAAGGCCGGGCTTGAGCTCGGCAATTGCCCGGATCAGGCGCAGGTTCTGCGGTTGGTGCAGCGGCGCCAAGGTCACCAGGCTCTCGATGCCGGCGAGGCTCGTGCCGTCGATCCTCACGGCATCGCTGAAGAGATCGCCGCCATGCACGACACGATGGCCGACGGCCGAGACAGCGTCGAGGTCGTAGTGTTCTCGGAGCCAGTCGAAGACCTCTTCCAGCACGTCGTGCAGCAGGTCATTGGTTTTGGCGACCAGTGGCACGTCGAAGATCTGGGGACCCTCGACCAGATGGAAAGTCAGTGGTTCGGCGCGAAAGTCGATGACACCTTTGCCGATGCGCTTGGCTCCTCCAGGTTCGCGGGCGAAGATGCCGATCTTCACGGTGGAAGAGCCGGCATTGAAGGTTAGCAGCAGTTTCTGGCTCATGCCTTGTCACCGAGGGCCGCTGCGCGCTTTGCGGCGACGAGCTTGGCGAGTGCCGCCGAGGCAATCCGGACGCGCAGACTGTCAGAGCGACTGGTGAGGATGACCGGCACGCGCGCGCCGAGCACGAGGCCTGCAGCATCGGCATTGGCGAAATAGAGAAGCTGCTTGGCCAGCATATTCCCGGCTTCCAGATCCGGAACCAGCAGGATATCGGCGTCGCCGGCCACGGGTGAGACGATGCCCTTGGTGCGGGCGGCTTCCATGCTGATGGCATTGTCGAAGGCGAGCGGGCCGTCGACCTTCGCACCCCGGATCTGTCCGCGCGCCGCCATGACGGTGAGGGCTGCCGCTTCAAGCGTTGCCGGCATCTTGTCGTTGACGGTCTCGACGGCGGCAAGCACCGCGACCTTGGGTTCGGCTACGCCCAGCATGTGCATGAGATCGACGGCGTTCTGGCAGATGTCACGCTTGTGCTCCAGCGTCGGCGCGATGTTGATTGCAGCGTCGGTGACGATCAGGAGCTTCGAATAGGCTGGAACGTCCATGACATAGACATGGCTGACGCGACGCTCTGTCTTGAGCCCCGAGCCGCCGCCGACGACGGCGCCAAGCAATTCGTCGGAATGCAGGCTGCCCTTCATCACCGAGCCGACCTTGCCGGCGACCGCGAGCTGGACGGCAAGCGCTGCTGCCGCATGGCTGTGTTCGGTGTGGACGATTTCGAGCCCATCAATCGAGATGCCTGCCTTTTCGGCGGCCGCGCGGATCTTCACCTCCGGGCCGATCAGGATCGGCTCGAGCAAGCCTTCGTCGCGGATCTCGACCGCTGCCTCGATGGCTTCGAGCGAGCAGGGATGGACGAGCGCTGTCTTCATCATGGGCAGGCTGCGAGCCTCGGCGACGATGGCGTCGAAGCGGTCATGGCGCTGCAGCGAGACATCGGGGGGAAGGTTCTCCGACCAGCTGATGCGTTCGACGGGCGCGCGTACACGGGCCTTGCCGGCAAGCACCGGCTCGCCATTCTGGTTGACGCAACGGGTATCGAAGATGAGTGTCCGGCCGTCGCTTTCCTTGGTCACCAGGGTGACGGTTGCGGTAATGCGATCCCCGGTCGCGATCTCTTTCCAAAACTCCAGATCCTGGCCGAGATAAACTGTGCCGGGGCCGGGTAGGCGCGTGTCGAGCACGGCGGAGATCATGCCGGCCGGGATCAATGATTGGCCGAGGGGCACCGGATTGCTATCGCCGGAGAGAGCGGCGAAGAGTTCGATGTCATCGGGGCCAATGATCCGTGTCAGGCTTGCCGCATCGCCGAGTTTCAGCTCCTCGAAGGTGCGGTTGGTGAGGATTGGTCTTTCCATATCGCTTTCGTCTTCCATTCTCGAACCGTCCTCCCCGATCCGTTTGTCATACGGCAGGCCTGCTTCGTCAGCATGACCAACCCTGGCGGGCAATCTCTAGAGCTAGGGAAGGCCTGTCCTTGACTTGGGTCAAGGGAGGGTTTGACGAAAGTCTTGTGGGGGGGATGGGGAGCCTCTCCCTTTGTGGGAGATGATGGAAAATCGAAGGCTTACGCTCGTCTAATTCATCGAAATCGCTTTCTCCCCCACCAAGGGGGAGAAGAGATACCCCCATCTATCCCGCCAGGCCGGTTGCGCATCCGGATATGGCAGTGCCACCGCCTCGAACACCCCGCGCGCAATCGCCCGGGCGGTCACCAGCGTTGCCAGATGGCAGAGCTCCATAAAGTCCGCCGCGCCATTGCTCTGGCGCTTGCCCGTCGAGGCCGAAAACATCGTGTCGCCGTCGAGCGGCAGATGCGCTGGCAGTACGGCACGGGCGAGGCCGTCATGTGCCGAGAGCGAGAGGCGATGAAGTTCTGGCTTGGAAAGCATGCAATCGGTCACGACGGCGCCTATGGTGGTTGCCGTCAGCCTCAGTCCCTTGATGCGCATGGCCCGATCTTCAACGGTCACATGTGCGGGCTGGCCGAGACCGCCGAATTCTTCCCCTCCTCAAAAGGGGCAGTCCAGAAATGCGGACCATCGCCAACTGTAACGGAACCCATGGCGTTGACGGCCACCAGCGCCGCGATGGTGTGGCCAGAGGATGAGACGGCGCTGGCCGAGCCCAGGCCACCCTTGAAATTGGCCGTCGTCGCGCCCGTTCCTGCGCCAACAGTGCCGAGCGGGAAGGCGCCTTTCGCGGCGTTCTCGAAAGCCTGATAGCCGAGATCACGATAGGGAGCATGCAAGCCCCAGTCCTTGTTCCCACCATTGAGCAGATCCATCAGGATCGCCTGCGGCACGATCGGCACCCTCACAGAGCCCACGGCAAAGCCGCGACCGACAGCCCGCAGGCCCGATTGCACGCCGCCCGCCGCATCCAGCCCAAAGGCCGAGCCGCCCGAGAGCACGAAGGCATCGACCTGTTGCACCGTCATCGATGGATCGAGCAGCGTCACATCGCGTCCGCCCGGCGCGCCGCCGAGCACTGTGCCGGACGCGGTCGCCGGTTCGTCGAAGACGATGGCCGTGACGCCGGAGCCGAGTGGGAGGTCCGTCGCATGGCCGACGGCCAGGCCGTCGATGTCGGTCAGTAGATTGAGGGGGCCTTGGGGCATGGGGCATGTCTCCAGATGTGCGGGCGGAGAGTGGCGGGGGCGTGGGATAAGATCAAGCGTGTCTCTTGATGTTGCTTTGCGGTGCGAACCGCAGAATCCGGCCCTTGCCCCTCATCCGCCTGCCGGCACCTTCTCCCCGCAAGCTGGGAGAAGGCCGAACATGCACCGCGCGTGCCTCCCTCTCCCCGCCTGCGGGGAGAGGGTAGGGTGAGGGGCAAAACTCCGGGCTCGCTGCAATCATCGCCACCACCATTTCCCGCGCGGAGAAACGATCCCGCTGGACTAGTCGTATGGAACAACCGCGACCCGTCCACATTTGCTCTCCGCATCCCAATTGACGCACGCGTCTTGCAGGGCGATGTAGCCTCAACACCACCGATCAGGATCTTGCCCATGCAGCAGCTCAAGCGCCATCTCACCCGCATCGTCTCGGTCGCCGAAGCCCGTGTCTGGCTGACGGCACTCGTGGCGGCCCTCGTCGCCTATTTCCTGTTTGAGCTCACGGGAGAAGTGCTGGAGGGCGAGACACGGGCCTTGGACGAGAGCGTGCTTCTGATGTTGCGCGATACCTCCGACGTCGGCATGCCGGTCGGACCCGCTTGGTTGACCAAGATGATGGTCGACATTACGGCCCTCGGTGGCGTGACCGTGCTGACGCTGCTCGTCACCCTTGTCGTCGTCTATCTGGCACTTCGTCGCAAATTCCGCACCGCCGCATTCGTCACCGTGTCGATCCTCGGTGGCTGGGCCCTGAGCAGCGCGATGAAAATCGGCATTGCCAGGCCAAGGCCCGAGGTCGTGCAGCATCTGGTTGAGGTGTCGGATATGAGTTTTCCGAGCGGCCACGCCATGCTGTCCGCCATTACCTACCTGACGCTCGGCGCCATGCTGTCGCGCATCGAAGAGCAGCCGTCACTGCGCTACTTCTTCCCGCTCGTTGCGGTTTTCCTCACCCTGATCATCGGCCTCAGCCGCATCTATCTCGGGGTACATTACCCGACTGACGTGCTCGGTGGCTGGGCGGCGGGAACGGTTTGGGCCTGTGCCAGCTGGTTCGCGGCGCGCTGGATGTTGGGGCGGCCAAGCGGGCGCTGACGCGCCCGCTCATACCTCAATGCTTCAACGCCTTCGGGTCGAGCGCATCGCGGATCGCGTCGCCGATATAGTTCACACTCAACACCGTCAGCGAGATTGCGAGACCCGGCCACAAGACGCGGGACGGGTTGATCTGCAGGAAGTTGGCGCCGTCGAATAGCAGGCGGCCCCAGGTCGGGAAGTCGGGTGGGAAACCGAGGCCTAGGAAGGACAGCGCGGATTCGGTGATGATGGCGGTGGCGATGCCAAGCGTTGCTGAAACCATGATCGAAGACATGACGTTCGGCAGGATGTGCTTAATGATGATCCGGTGTTCGCGCATGCCGCTCGACTTTGCCGCCAGAATGAATTCTTGGCTTTTGATCGCCAGCACGTCGCCGCGCACGATGCGGGCCGTGTGCATCCAGCTGGTGATGCCGATAACGAAGACGATCAGGATGAAAATGCCGGTTTCCGGGCCAAATGCGGTGCGCAAGGTGTCGCGGAACAACATGATGATCACCAGCAGCAGCGGCAGGAGTGGCAGCGCCAGGAAAAGATCTGTCAGGCGCATCAGCGGGCCGTCGAGCTTGCGGGAATAGCCTGACAAGACCCCGACCAGGGTGCCGACGACAAGGGCCAGCAGCATGGCTGCCATGCCGACGGCGAGCGAGATCTGCCCGCCGGCGAGCACCTGGGCCAGCATGTCGCGGCCGAGATTGTCGGTTCCGAAGGGATGCTCCCAGGACGGGCCCTGGTTCTTAGCACGGATGTCGAGTTTTGCCGGATCGATCGTGTGGATGTAAGGGCCGATAAAGACGGCAGCCACGATGAAGACGAAGACAACAAGGCCGGCGACGCCGCCCTTGTGGGCGCGGAACTGCCGCCAGAGCATGGGCCAGAAGCCGCCGCTCTGGGGCCTTGTCTGTGGAGCCGGCGTACCGGTCGTTGCGACTGCGGCATCACTCATAGCGGATCCTCGGATCGAGTATGCCGTAGAGAACGTCGGCAATCAGGTTGAAGAGCACGATCAGGATCGCGAAGATGAAGGTCAGTGTCTGCACGAGCGGGATGTCGGCACCCTGGATCGCGGTGATCAGCAGCTGCCCCAGACCATTCACGCGGAAGACCTGCTCGGTAATGATGGCGCCTGAGAAGATCGTGGGGACGCCGAGCGCGATCACGGTGACGACCGGGATCAGGCTGTTGCGCAGCACGTGCACGAGCAGCACGATCTTTTCCTTGACGCCCTTGGCGCGGGCTGTGCGGACATAATCCATGTTCAGGTTGTCGAGCATGGAGGCGCGCACGAAGCGGCTGATCTGCGAGACGTTGAACAGCGTCAGCACCAGGACGGGCAAGAACATCTGCTTCACCTGGAGCACGAAGCTGTCCCAGCTGTTGACCACCAGTGTGGTGTCATAGATCGACGGGAACCACTGGAGCCAGGAGGAGAAGACGACGATCAGGAGAACGCCGGTGAAGAAGGTCGGTACCGAGTAGCCGACCATCGAGACGAAGGTGCCGATCTGGTCGAACCAGGAATACTGGCGATAGGCCGAGATGACGCCGATCGGGATCGCGATCAAGACGCCGAAGAGGTAGGACAGGCCGACGACCCAGAGCGTCTGCGGCAGACGCTGGACGATCAGGTCGACCACCGGGCTGCGGGTCGCCCAGGAGAGCACGCGCAAGCGTTCACCCGAACCGACGGTAATGCCGGTGATTTGTTCGAACACGTTGAGCGGTTCATTGATGAAGAACTGCTGTAGCCATTTAAGATAGCGGATGATGAAAGGCTGATCGAGGCCCATGGCGACGCGGATCTGTTCGCGCACTTCGGGCGGGATGGTCAGCGGGAGGTCGCTCAAAGGATCGCTCGGAGCGAGGTCGAGCAGGGCGAAAATAATGAAACTGATGGCCAGTAGCGTCGGGACTGCAAACAGCAGTCGCCGCACGGTGAAGGTGAACATCGGTTGGTCTCCAGACTGTCGGCGAAGAGGCTGTGGCCGGACCCGCCGCAAGCGACGGATCCAGCCACGGTGGCATTACTTCGCGCGCGACCAGTCGGCGACGTTCCAGAGTTCCGAATCCCAGGCGTTCATCTTCACGCCGAGCAGCGTGTTGTTGACGGCCGAGGGCTGACCGCGATGGATCAGCGGGATCTGGGCGACATCATTGGAGAGCATGTCGTTCAGCTTCTTGGCGATTTCGGCACGCTTTTCGAGTTCGCCGGTCTGGCCGAGTTCCTTCACAAGCGCATCGTATTCCGGGTTGCAGTAGCGGACGATGTTTTCACCCTGCCAGCCGGTGGCCGGGCTCGGGATCTTGTCGCACATCCAGCCGGCCATGTACTTCTCGGGATCGGTGCCGTCGAAGTTGTTGGTGTACATCTGGACGTCGGCCATGAACTTCTGGAAGGTGTCCGGAGAGGCCGGGTCCCCACCGAAGAAGACGGAAGCCGAGATGTTGCGCAGTTCAACGGCGACGCCGATCTGGCTCCACATGTCCTTGATCAGGGCCTGGGTGCCCTGGCGGACGGAGTTGGTCGAGGTCTGATAGAGGAAGGAGAGCTTCACTCCATCCTTTTCACGAATGCCGTCCGAACCCATCTTCCAGCCGGCATCTTCCAACAGCTTGTTAGCGCCTTCGATGTCCTGCGTCAGGCACCAGTCAACTGCGGTCGAGACATAGATATCTGGAGCGGGCAGGATGTTGCAGGTCGGCTGACCGTTCGGGCCGTAACCGGCTTCGTCGATGATTTCGCGGTCAATCGCAATCGAAAGCGCGCGACGAACGGCCGGGTCGGACAGCGCCGGATGCGGGCCGGCTTCCTTGGTCGAGCGCTTGTCGCCGAGCGAGGGATCCACGCCGTAAGGGTTGATGTCTATGCGTTCGACCTGCGTGCCGAAGGCCACTTCGATCTTGCCCTTGCCAGCAGCCATCATCTGCTCGAGGATTTCCGGCTCGACCTGCATGTTCCAGGCATAGTCGAATTCGCCGGTTTCCAGAACCGAACGGGCGGCAGAAGCTGCGTCGCCGCCGCCTTTCAGGGTGACAGACGCAAAAGCCGGCTTGGCAGCATCGCGGTAGTTCTGGTTGGCAGTGAAGGTCACGACGTCGTTCGGCTTGAATTCGTTGACGACGAATGGGCCGGTGCCGATCGGTCCGAAGTTAGCTGCGGTGCATTCCGGAGCCTTGGCGCCAAGGCAATCCTTGAACTGGGCCGCCTGAATGATCGGCGACTGGGCGCCAACGAAAGCGCTGTAGGGGTAGGGCTTGGCTTCGGAGAAGGAGACCTTGATGGTGGACGCATCAACGGCTTCCACATTGGTCACACCTTCGAAATAGGCGCCCTGAGCGCAACCACCGTCCGGTGCCGTGCAATACTTCCAGGTGAAGATTGCGTCTTCGGCTGTTACTGCCGAGCCGTCGGACCATTTCAGGTCGGGCTTCAACTTCCAGGTGATGCTCTTGAAATCGGCCGCGACGCCGCCGTTCTCAACAGTCGGGATTTCCATCGCCAGCATCGGCACGAGGGCGCCGGTCTCGTCGTAGCGGGCGAGGGGCTCGATGACCATCGAGGCTGCATAAACTTCCTTGGTGCCCCCGGACAGATAGGGGTTCATCGTCGAGACGGCCTGCCAGAATATGATCTTGAGGTCGCCGTCGGTGCCGCGTTCGGCCATTGCCGGCGCTGCCGTCAGCGCGAAAGCTGCAGCCGACGCTGCCAGCATCAATTTACGAGTGTTCATGTGCTCATTCCCCATTATTTTTGTTTGCAGGCATGATGGAATACCGATCTGCCGGCCAGCGATGTGGCCAGCGCATTCGCCAAATGTCAACCACCTATCTTCTTGGTATTGCAGGAAAGTTTTGCAATTTTAGGCGCTCGCCAGAGTCGCGTAAATCGTTCCCGGACAGCCCTGTCGCTGTCGGGTTGGCTAAAATTTAGGCCATGTAATCACAAGCCTATTTTCCATGCAAGACGGAATTTTGCGGCTTGCCAAAGCTGCGCATCGCGGCACAGTATGCGCGAAATCCTGCGGGGAACAACGACAAAAAGAGGTTACTTCATGCCAGTGCTCAACCGCGCCAGCGAACTCCAGCCCGAGGTTGCTGAGTGGCGCCGCCATCTGCACCAGAATCCCGAACTCCTGTTTGACGTGCATGGCACAGCGGCCTTCGTGGCCGAGAAGCTCAAGGAATTCGGCTGCGACGTCATCGAAACGGGGATCGGTCGGACCGGCGTGGTTGCGATCATCAAGGGCAATCGTGGCGATGGGCCGGTCGTCGGCTTCCGTGCCGACATGGACGCCTTGCCGATCCACGAAATGTCCGGCAAGCCCTGGGCCTCCAAGACGCCCGGCAAAATGCATGCCTGCGGTCATGACGGCCACACGGCGATGCTGCTCGGTGCTGCCAAATATCTCGCCGAAACCCGCAATTTCCGTGGATCGATCGCCGTGATCTTCCAGCCGGCGGAAGAGGGTGGCGGCGGTGCGCGCGAGATGGTCGCCGACGGCATGATGGAGAAATTCGGCATTCGCCAGGTCTATGGCATGCACAATCACCCCGGCATGGCGGTTGGCACATTTGCCACCAAGAAGGGCCCGGTCATGGCCGCTGCCGACCAGTTTGACATCGTGGTGGAAGGCCGCAGCGGCCATGCCGCACAGCCGCACAAGAGCGTCGATCCCGTGCTTGCCGCAGCACAGGTGGTTGTGGCGTTGCAGTCTATTGCCGCCCGCGAGACGGATCCGCTCGGTTCCGTGGTGGTGACCGTGACCAAGATCCATGGCGGCGATGCTTATAATGTCATTCCCGATGCCGTAACCTTGTCCGGCACTGTTCGCACGCTGATGCCGGAAATGCGCGACATGGCCGAGGCCCGCATCGGCGAGATCGCGTCCGGCGTCGCAATGGCCATGGGGGGCAAGGCGACGCTGCGTTATCACCGCGGTTATCCCGTCACCGTCAATCATGAACCGGAAACGGAGTTCGCACTCGACATCATGCGGAAGGTGGCCGGTGACCATGCCGTCAGCGATGCCTTTCCGCCGGCCATGGGTGCAGAGGATTTCTCCTACATGCTCGAATCGCGGCCCGGCTCCTTCGTTTTCATCGGCAATGGCAACACGGCCAACCTTCACAATTCGGCCTATGACTTCAACGACGAGGTCATTCCCTACGGCATCAGCTATTGGGTGACGCTTGCCGAGAGCGCACTCGCGGCCTGATTAAACGACCACATCTCGACACAGATAAAAACAGGGGAACGGGATATGGCTGTGGTGGAACTGGCAACAGATGCAGGCACGGCGCCGGTACTGTCGGTGCGAGGTCTGACGACCTCGTTCAGGGTCGGCACTGAGTGGCGGTCTGTGGTGCGCAACATGGATCTCGACGTCGCGCCAGGGGAGACCGTGGCGATCGTCGGCGAATCGGGGTCGGGCAAGAGTGTCACCTCGCTTTCGATCATGCGGCTCCTGCCGCAGTTGACGAGCCGCATCGAGGGGAGCGTCAAGCTGGAGGGGCGAGAGCTGCTGACGCTCGATCCCGAGCAGATGCGCCAGGTGCGCGGCAACCAGATCTCGATGATCTTCCAGGAGCCGATGACCTCGCTCAATCCGATCTTTCCGATCGGCAAGCAGATTGCCGAGGCCATCACCTGCCATCGCGATATCTCCAGTGCGGAAGCGAAGGCAGAGGTGCTGCGGTTGCTTGACCGTGTGCGGATCCCGAATGCGAAGAACCGTTTTGACGAATATCCGCACCAGTTTTCCGGCGGCATGCGCCAGCGCGTGATGATCGCGATGGCTCTTGCGTCCCGGCCCAAACTGCTGATCGCAGACGAGCCGACCACCGCACTCGACGTCACCATCCAAGGTCAGATCCTCGACCTGATCAAGACGCTGCAGGACGAGGAGGGCATGGCGGTGCTCTTCATCACCCATGACATGGGTGTGGTGGCCGAAGTGTCGGACCGGACCATTGTCATGTTCCGCGGCGAGGCCGTGGAAACGGGAACGACGGACGACATCTTCAATCGGGGCCAACATCCGTATACACGCGCATTGCTGTCCGCCGTTCCGAAACTGGGATCCATGGGCGGGCGCGAACGGCCGATGCGTTTCCCGGTCATTGATATCAAGTCCGGTGACACGCTGGTGCCGGAGGCCGAAGCCGGGATACCGGAAGAGGCAAGCCAACCTCTCCTTGAAGTGAAGAACCTGACCACCCGCTTCGATATTCGCTCCGGCCTATTCGGTCGCAAGAGCGGTGCTGTGCATGCGGTGGAAAACGTTTCGTTCAGCCTCAAGCCGGGCGAAACCCTGTCTCTGGTCGGCGAATCGGGTTGCGGCAAATCCACAACCGGTCGCTCGATTACCCGGCTGGTGACCCCGACTTCAGGGCAGATCACAGTTGATGGTTATAACGTTGGCACCCTTGACGAGGCTTCGCTCCGGCGCATGCGTCGCAGCATCCAGATGGTCTTCCAGGATCCCTTCGCCAGCCTCGATCCGCGCATGAGCATTGGGCAGGCGGTCATGGAGCCTTTCGTCGAACACAAGCTCGGTTCGAAAGCGGAAGCGCGTGACAAGGCCGCAGATTTGCTGGAGCGGGTCGGGCTCTCTGCCGACATGATGCCGCGCTACCCACATGAGTTCTCCGGCGGTCAACGTCAGCGAATCGCGATCGCGCGTTCGCTGATGCTCGATCCGAAGATCATCGTCGCGGACGAGGCCGTCTCGGCACTCGACGTGTCGATCAAGGCGCAGGTGTGCAATCTGCTGCTCGACCTGCAACAGAGCTTCAATCTCGCCTATCTCTTCATCAGCCATGATATGGCGGTGGTCGAGCGCGTGAGCCACCGCGTAGCCGTGATGTATCTCGGCGAGATCGTCGAGATCGGACCGCGTCAGGCCGTCTTCGACAATCCGCAGCATCCTTACACGAAGAAGCTGATGGCGGCAGTGCCTGTGCCGGACCCGGCGCGACGCAAGCTCAAGCGCAATCTGTCGACCGACGAGATCAAAAGTCCCATTCGGCCCGTGGGCTACCAACCGCCTGCTCGGCAGTATCGCGAGGTTGGCGAGGGGCATCTGGTCCAGGTCTGAGCCCTTTACTTGACCTCACAGATCAGGCCAGGTGGGACCTCGTCATTCTGGCGGGGCTTCACCGAAGCCGACAAATGAGACATGTGCCGTCCACTCGTATTTGGTAGCGTCAACGATCTCCGGGCGGGGATGGGAAAAGCCGTGATACAAGAGTGCATAACAACGCACGATCGTTTCGCCTGAGGCCAGGGGGCGGTCATGACGAAGTGTCCCACGATAGAGGATTTTTGTTCTCCCAGGCTCGCGACCGATGAGGTCGAAAGCCAGACGATTGACCGCAACGCCAGACTCATTGGTCAGAGTCGCGGCAACGGGAAGGGCGGGATCCACGCATGTCGTTCCATCTGACGCAACGGCCACCGTCACGGATGAGGCTGCATTCCGTTGGCTGCGCGACTGATAATCGCTGAAGATCCAGATGACCGTTGCGACGACTGCAATCCCGGACGCGAGCGCGATCGCCCAGGGGCGGCGCCGAAGGAAAAGCTCGATCAGCAGCAGTGTCACGGCTGCGGTGACGATAAAGGCCATCACGGCCGGTCTGTCTCAAAAATAAGTTCCATGCCAACAAGATAAGGTTGTCGGTCAGAAAGGCAACGGTGCTTGCGCCTGCCTTGGAGTTGCCGCTTGCTTCGGTTATCCATGCCGCAATAACGTCGGCTCTCCGCCACAAGGCAACAGGTGCGTCCCATGCTGATTTCCCTTTATCAAATGCAGCCCCTCTCCGGTGATGTGCCGGGCAATATCGGCAAGATCGCCCAGGCCGCTATGGCGGCCGCTGAAATGGGCGCGGAGCTTCTCGTAACCCCGGAACTGGGCACCAGCGGTTATGCGCTTGGCGAAGGTTTTAAGGAGGTCGCGGAAGGGCGTGACGGTTCGATCGTCGGGGCGCTGACGGAGATCTCGGCTGACTGCGGGCTTTCGATTTGCGCCGGGTTTCCCGAGCGCGACGGCAATCAGGTGTTCAATTCCTCTGTGCTTGTCCGGCCCGACGGCAGCACGGAATTCTATCGCAAGAGCCATCTTTATGGCGATGGCGAGCGCGCCGCCTTCGTGGCGGGCTCCGAGGCGCCTGAAGTCTTCGATCTGAACGGCATCAAGACCGGCATGCTGATCTGCTATGATGTCGAGTTCCCCGAAAATGTCCGTACGCTGGCGCTCGCCGGTGCCGAACTGATCCTGGTGCCGACGGCGCTTCCCCAAGGCATTATCAGCCGACGGGTGGCCGATACGGTGGTGCCGACACGCGCTTTCGAGAACGGTGTCTTCGTCGTCTATGCCGATCTCTGCGGCGAAGAAAATGGACTTACCTATGGCGGTCGGTCGGTGATCCTCGGGCCGGATGGCGACGAACTGGCGCGCGCCGGCATGCGCGAAGCCTTGATTGTGGCCGAGATCGATCCCACCGCCTATGACGATGCCAGGGCGCAGAACCCCTATCTCACAGACCGTCGGCCAGGCCTTTATCGCCTGGGCTGAGATTGCGCATTGCAGCGGCAGCTTCGGCCTCCTACATCACGGCTGTTGATGAAGGAGGTCTCCGATGATTTTCGACGCTGCCATGCTGTCGCTGCGCAATCTGTTTGCCCCGGAGACCCGCACCGTCTTCTGGAAGACGCTCGGCCTGACGATCCTCGTTTTGATCGGCCTGTGGTTCGGGCTGCGCGAGACTTTCATCGCCTTCATCATGCCCCTCATCCAGGGCGTCGTCCCGGAACTGCCGGACTGGGCGGGCTGGCTGACCTTCATCTTCGGCATTCTGGCTAGCATCGGGCTGGCACTCGGTCTTGCGCTATTGCTGTCGCCTGTGACCGCGATCATCGCCGGTCTGTTTCTCGACGATGTCGCCGAAGTCGTGGAGAAGCGGGATTATCCCAGCGACCCGCCCGGCACAGCGATGCCGATGGGCCAGGCGATCGTCGCCTCGATCAAGTTCTTCGGCGTGGTCATTGTCGGCAATCTCTTCGCGCTGATGCTGCTCTTCATCCCGGGCATCAACATCATCGCCTTCTTCCTGGTGAACGGCTATCTGCTCGGACGAGAGTTCTTCGAGTTCGCTGCCATGCGCTTCCGGAGTGTCGAAGAGGCGAAGCTCTTGCGTTCGCGGCATTCCGGCACGGTGTTCATGGCGGGTCTCGTCATCGCACTCTTTCTGGCCGTGCCGATCGTCAACCTGCTGACACCGCTTTTTGCAGCAGGCCTGATGGTGCATCTGCACAAGGCGCTCGCCGTGCGGGATGGCGGTCGCCCGATTAGCGTTACTCCTCGGCCGCGTTGAAGACCTGCGGCGGCAGTTCGACCAGCGGCGCCGGCACATCGCAGGTTTTTTCCGGCGACTTGCAGATATCGGCGATCACGCATTTCTCGCATTCGGGGCGCCGCGCCTTGCAACAGTAGCGCCCGTGCAGGATCAGCCAGTGATGGGCATGGAAGAGATATTCTTCGGGGATGATCCGCATCAGGATCTCCTCGATCTCATCCGGCGTCTTGCCGGGCGCGAGCTTGATGCGGTTGCCGATCCTTAGGATATGCGTGTCGACGGCCATTGTGGGGATGCCGAAAGCCATGGACATCACAACATTCGCCGTCTTTCGCCCGACGCCAGGCAGCGTCACCAGTTCCTCGCGCGTGCGCGGCACTTCGCTTCCGAAGTCGTCCACCAGCTTCTGAGAGAGCGCGATAACGTTTTTTGCCTTGTTGCGGAAAAGCCCGATGGTCTTGATGTATTCGCGGACCTTTTCCTCGCCGAGTGCCAGCATCTTCTCCGGCGTGTCGGCCACCTTGAAGAGGCCGCGGGTCGCCTTATTTACGCCAGCGTCGGTTGCCTGGGCGGAAAGTGCCACGGCAACGACCAGCGTGAACGGGTTGACGTGTTCCAGCTCGCCCTTGGGCTCTGGCCTCTGGATCGAGAAGCGGCGGAAGATCTCCTCCAGTTCGGCCCGCGAATAGGCTGTGCGACGGCGTGTCGCCGGCTTGCGTCGGGTCGCCGGATTTGACTTTTTTAAAGTTTGGGTGCTGGATTTCGGCTTCGCTTCAGTCATGGAAAACCTATAGTCGGGCGCGGTGATGGAAGGCAATCTTGAGCAGGCGGCGGACCAGCCGATTTTCGCAGCGGAACTCACACCCTACCGGTCGCTGGGGCGTAAAGGCTATCGGATCCTATTTGCCATCACCGGGACAATATGTTTCGTCCATGCGATCTTCTTCATGGCCACCGGTGCCTGGCCGATCGGTATCTTCTTCGGCATCGACTTTCTCCTGCTTTACGGTGCCTTCTGGCTGAACTATCGAGCAGCCCGTGCGCGAGAAGAGGTGACGGTGTCTCGGACGAACCTCTCAATCCGCAAGTTCACCCCCGCCGGCCGGATGACCGAACACAGCTTCAAGACTCTTTGGGCGCGGTTCTTCGTGCACCGCCACGATGAGTTTGGCATCACGTCGATGGTGGTCAGCGGCGAGGGCCGCGGCACGGATGTCGGTTCCTTCCTCAACCCGGATGATCGTGAGAGTTTCGCCAAGGCCCTCACAGGGGCACTTGCGACGGCCAAGCAACGGATCTGAGTGCCTGACTTTGGTGCAAGAAACGGGTGGCGTCGAAGGCTTGCCCGTGGTGAAGTCCTGTTCAGATTGAGGATTTCGCCATGACGCTTGCGCAACAGATTGATCTTTCCCGCGCCGCCGACATCACGCCTGATGGCTCTGACTATGAGACCGTGCGGCAGGTGATCGAGATGCTGACGCTCGACTATCAGAGCCAGCCATCGCTGGAGGTCATCGCCGAACGGCTCGGCCAGTCGCCGACACAGTTGCAGAAGACCTTCACCCGATGGGCAGGGCTTTCGCCGAAAGCCTTTCTCCAGGCTGTGACACTCGACCATGCCAAGCGGCTGCTCGGCCGGGAGGAATTGCCGCTCTTGGAGACGTCGCTCGAGCTCGGCTTGTCCGGGCCGGGTCGCCTTCATGATCTCTTCGTCACCCACGAGGCCATGAGCCCCGGGGAGTGGAAGGCGCGGGGGGCAGGTCTCACCATCCGCTACGGCTACCATCCTTCGCCGTTCGGTCTGGCGCTGGTCATGATCACCGAGCGTGGACTGGCGGGACTTGCCTTTGCCGATGTTGGCGGCGAGGTCGCGTGTTTCGAGGACATGGCGCAGCGTTGGCCGAATGCGCAGTATGTCGAGGATGTGGATGCGACGGCACCTTACGCGGCACGTGTCTTCCATCCCGAGCGCTGGTCGGCGGAAGAGCCGCTGCGCGTCGTGCTGATCGGCTCGGACTTCCAGATCCGCGTCTGGGAAAGCCTTCTCCAGATCCCGCTCGGCCGCGCCGTCACCTATTCGGACATAGCCCAGAAGATCGGCCAGCCAACCGCCAGCCGCGCTGTCGGCGCCGCAGTCGGTCGCAATCCGATCTCGTTCGTCGTGCCGTGTCACCGGGCGCTCGGCAAGAGCGGAGCCCTGACCGGTTATCACTGGGGGCTGACCCGCAAGCGGGCCATGCTCGGCTGGGAGGCCGGGAAGGGGTGAAGCGCGCGGCGCTTTTCTGAAGGCTACTTCTGTGAGAGAATGGGCCATGCGCAACACGGTTCAACTCCCTGACGACATCAGCCGCCGGATCGACAGTTTGGTCGAGTCCGGTCGCTTCGATCATGCTGATGATGTGCTTCGCGAAGGACTGCGGCTTGTCGAGGAGCAGGCTGCCGGTGAAGCGGGCAAACTCGAGGCTTTGAGACAAGCCGCCGACCTGGGCTTCGCCGATCTGGAACAGGGGCGATTTACCGACGTTTCGGTCGAAAAGCTGGCGGACCATATTGCGAGGATCGGTCGAGACGCTATCCAACAGGCGGGCAAGCGGGTGAGGAGCGATGGTTGAGGTTCGGCTTTCGACCGAAGCCGATGCCGACATCCTCGATATTCTGACCAAAACCTATGCTGACTTTGGCGGGGACGCGCTACTCCGTTACGAGTGTCTGATTGTCACTGCTCCCTCTGATCTCGCCGTCTTGAACTGGCGACACGGCGTCGTGTCACGGCCTGAGCTTGGGCCTGGGATTCACAGCTACCATCTACGCCACAGCCGCGATCGGGCGCGCCATTTAACCGGAATTGTTCGCCGGCCGCGACACTTCATACTCTATCGACGTGTCATGCCGGAATTGATCGGCGTTGGGCGAATTCTGCACGATGCGATGGATTTGGAGCGCCATCTGCCGTTCAGTTATGGCGACGAATAGGCGAGTGATGTAGTCGCCAGCTCCAGCAGCTCCCTCGCCGCCGCCTCGTCCGTGATCAGCGTATTACAGCCGATCCGCCGGATCGTGGCGCGGATGGCCTTGGCGCGATGTGCGCCGCCTGAAGACAACACGATGTGTCTGGCCTTCTTCAGCGTGTCCAAATCAACCGACATCACGCGCTCGTTGATCGGGTGGGCGACGGAGTTTCCTTCGGGGTCGAGGAAGTTGAACATGGTGTCGCAGACGCAGCCGGCTTCGACGAGTTCTGTCAGTGTCTGTTGGCTGATGAAGCCTTCGGAAAGCGACGTGGAATGCGGGCCGATGTCGCCGCAGGAGACGATGGCGAGGTCGAGATTTTCGGCAAGGTCGTAGATCGCCTTCAATCCGCATTCCTCGATCAGCGCGCGCTTGGTCGCGATGGAATCGACCAGCAGCGGGGCGAGAAACATGTAGCATTCGGCGCCGAGCTGGCTTGCCAGCCGCCAGGTGTAGTCGATCGGGTTGGTCTGGCGCACCGCGACGATGCCACCGAGCAGGGAGACGACCTTGCAGTTCTCCCGGTTCGGAGGGCGGAAACCGGCGAGCGAGGCGGTCATGGTGCGGCCCCAGCCGACGCCGATGGTCATGTCATTGGTGATGGTCTCGGTCAGGAACTGGCCAAGCGCGAGGCCAACGGCTTTGGCGATCGAAGCTGCGTCCTTGCTCTCGGGCGACGGTACGACGACCGCCTCGTCCAGGCCATAGGTTTTTTCCAGCCGTATCGCGAGATCAACGCAGTCGGCGACGCCATCGCTGATCCAGATCTGCACTTCGGCCCGCTTTCGGGCTTCCTCCAGCATGCGGATGACCGTCGAGCGACTGATGCCGAGACGATCTGCCACGTCCTTCTGCGTCAGACCCTCGTTGTAATAGAGCCAAGCAGCCCGGATGCGCAGTCCGCTCGCGTCCGACAGGGTCGTGTGGTGTTCACGTCTGAGTTTGGCCAAGATTTCTCTCGTTCTGGGAACTTCCGACGCGCACTATCCGTTCGGTTGGTACTTATGTCAAATTCAAAGGACATATGTCTTGACTTTGCTGTCTGCGGATGGCGATAGTCCGGGCAACGAGACTGGCCCGCAGACGCCGGTCGCCAACCCTTTTAGCGCAGCCGAAGGATGATCCGATGACCTCGAAACTCGAACAGCTTCGTTCCATGACGACCGTGGTCGCCGATACCGGTGACATCGAGGCCGTCCGCCGCCTGAAGCCGGTCGATTGCACCACGAACCCGTCGATCGTCTTGAAGGCGCTCGGCACCGACGCGTTCCAGGATGCGTTTCAGGAAGCCATCACCTGGGGCAAGGCGAAGGGTGGGCAGGACGATGCCGTGATCGGCGCAATCGCCGACCGCATGGCGATCTCCGTTGGTGCGGCGCTTGCCGAACTGGTTCCGGGGCGCGTATCGACCGAAGTCGATGCGGACCTCTCCTTCGACACCAAGGCATCTGTCGAGAAGGCACATCAGATCATTGCCGGCTACAATGAGCGCGGCATCGAGAAGGATCGCATCCTGATCAAGCTCGCTTCCACCTGGGAAGGCATTCGCGCCGCCGAAATCCTGCAGAAGGAAGGCATTGACTGCAATCTGACGCTGCTCTTCTCCAAGGCCCAGGCGATTGCCTGCGCCGAAGCCAAGGTCTTCCTCATCTCGCCCTTCGTCGGCCGTATCCTCGACTGGTACAAGAAGTCGACGGGTGAAGAGTACACGTCCGAGACCGATCCGGGCGTGGTCTCGGTGCGCTCGATCTACAATTACTACAAGGCGAACGGGATCGGCACGATCGTCATGGGTGCCTCTTTCCGCAATGCCGGCGAAATCGAAGCGCTGGCCGGTTGCGACCGCCTGACCATCAGCCCGCAGCTGCTCGACGAGTTGAATGCGGCTGAGGGTACGCTGACCAGGGCGCTGTCACCCGACACGGTTAAGGCCGAGCCGCATGTCTCGCTTGACGAAAAGGCCTTCCGCTGGGCGATGAATGAGGATGCCATGGCGACCGAAAAGCTTGCCGAAGGTATTCGCGGCTTCGCCAAGGATTTGGGCACGCTGCGCGGCCAGATCGCCAAGGCGCTTGCCGCCTGATCCGGGAAACCGATCCGGCAGTTCAGAGTTCGGAAATGGCCGTAGCGAAAGCTGTGGCCATTTTTCGTTTGTGCCAGACTGGTGGCAATCTTGAAGGGAGGACGGATATGGCGATTCTGACGGGCGGCTGCGCCTGCGGCAAGGTGCGGTTCGAAGCGAAAGGCGATCCTGACCGGGTCGGCATCTGCCATTGCCTCGATTGCCGGAAATATCACGGCGCGCTTTTCTATGCGGCGGCGATCTATGCGGACAATCAGGTCGAGGTCACCGGCGAGCCGCAAACTTATGACGGCCGCTGTTTCTGCCCGACTTGCGGCTCTCGCGTCTTCAATCGCAGCAACGACGAGATCGAGGTCAATCTCGGCTCCTTCGACGACATCAACCTCTTTCAGCCGAGCTACGAACTCTGGACGATCCGACGGGAGCACTGGCTGCCGGAGTTTCCGGTGGAGCATCGCTATGAGCGGGATCGTCCCGGCGAGAGGCGGGGAGAGTGAGGCGTGCCTTCTCGTTCAGGGCCGTCTTGGACGAGGGAAAGGATCGATGATGATCTCAGGCTCGAGGGAAGGGTTCCGGACGTCGTCCGGCGGTGCAAAGCCCGCCTCCTCGAGCAGGAAGCGGCCGTCGACCCAGCCGGAGATGCGGGGGCGATCCACGGTGGCGACACGGCACCAGTAGCCGCCGCGGCTGTCGCGGCAGGAAAGGCGCTCGATCGGCGTGCCCTCATCGAGCGCGTGGATGACCCGGAAATTCGGACCTGCGCCGGAATAGACGGGAAGGCGCTGGCCGGGGGGCAGGCCGCGGACATGCCAGAGATACGTGTCTGTCATCAAGCCGTCGCCGCCGAGATCAGGCGCGGGAATGACCTGGGGCTGCTGCGCGGTCGATGGGGTGGCAAAGAGTGGCGCGGCACACAGAAGGACCGCGACCGCAATGAGGGTCTCGCGGCTCCGGTGTCTGATCTCTTTCCGATGGCGGCGCATGTGGCTCTCCTGATTCCGCTCCATGATACGAAGGAGAGCGCCGGGCTGCCACCGGTTTGGTCTGTCAGGGTAAACAGGCGGTCAGGTATTTGCCAGGCGAGGCCCGCGGCCCGCCTGGTATTTCCCTTGCGAGAGCCCTCAGCTCAATGCGCGATCATGACATGGCGCACGGTCGTGTAGTCCTCCAGCGCATACATCGACATGTCCTTGCCATAGCCCGACTGTTTCATGCCGCCATGGGGCATTTCGTTGCAGAGCATGAAGTGGGTGTTGATCCAGGTGCAGCCGTAACGCAGCTTGGCGGCGGTCTGCATGGCGCGGGAGATGTCCTTGGTCCAGACGGAGGAGGCAAGGCCGTAGTCGCTGTCATTGGCCCAGGCGACCGCCTGTTCGGCTTCCGAGAAGCGGGTGACGGAGACGACGGGACCGAAGACTTCGCGGCGGACGATTTCGTCGTCTTGCGTTGCGCCGGCAATGACGGTCGGGGTGTAGAAGAAGCCCTTGTCGGAGCCGAGCTTGCCGCCGGTCACGACTTCCATATGCTTGTGTTCGGCAGCCCGTGTGACGAAGCTTTCAACGCGGTCGCGCTGGCGCTTGGAGATCAGCGGGCCGATCTCGTTTTCGGCGTCATCGGCCTGGTTGAACTTGATGGTCGAGACGGCGCTCGCGAGATCGGCGACGAAGCGGTCGTAGATCTTGTCGCTCGCGTAGATGCGGCAAGCGGCGGTGCAGTCCTGGCCGGCGTTGTAATAGCCGAAGGTGCGGATCGCCGAGACGACGGCATCGATATCGGCATCGTCATGGACGATGACCGGAGCCTTGCCGCCGAGTTCGAGATGGGTGCGCTTCACGGTCTTGGCAGCGGCGGTCAGCACTTTCTTGCCGGTCGCGATATCGCCTGTTATCGAGACCATCGCGATCTTCGGGTGGTTTATCAGCGCATTGCCGACACTGTCGCCGCGGCCGAGCACGACATTGACCACGCCTTCCGGCAGAATGTCGGCCATGACCTTGGCGAGCTTGAGGGCCGTCAGCGGCGTCTGTTCGGAGGGCTTGAAGACCACGGTGTTGCCGCCGGCAAGTGCTGGCGCGAGTTTCCAGGCCATCATCATCAGCGGGTAGTTCCAGGGCGCAATCGAGCCGATGACGCCGACGGCATCGCGGCGGATCATCGAGGTGAAGCCCGGGAGGTATTCGCCGGAGACCGGGGCCTGCAGCGTGCGGATCGCGCCGGCGAAGAAGCGGTAGCAATCGACGATCGCCGGGATTTCATCGTTCAGCACGGCATTGATCGGCTTGCCGCAATTGAGGCTTTCCAGCGCGGCAAAACCGGCGGCGTCCTTTTCGATCGCGTCGGCGATCGCCAGCAGGTAGCCGGCGCGCTGGCCGGGGGTCGTCTGGGACCAGGAGACGAAGGCGTTTTCCGCAGAGTCAACGGCTTCCTCGACCTGGGCGAGCGAGGCTTCCGGGAGATCGACGATGACGTCGCCGTTCCTAGGGTTCAGGATCTTCTCGTCCATCTCTGTGCCGGCTTCGAACTTGGCGCCGATCAGCATCTGGGTGTCCATGTCGTTCTCCCTTTTATCAGACTTCAATTGCGAGCCCGGCAGCCGAGGCTGCACGGGTTCGGTGGTTCATCATTTGCCGCTGCCTGCGATCTGGTCGGTATCGCGGGTCAGATAATAGGCCGCCAGGATCGGCAGGAAAGTGACGATCACGACAACCATCGCGACCACATTGGTGACCGGGCGCTGGCGTGGGCGGATCAGTTCCTCCAGCATCCAGATCGGCATGGTGGATTGCTGGCCGGCGGTGAAGGTGGTGACGATGACCTCGTCGAAGGAGAGCGCGAAGGCGAGCATGCCGCCGGCCAGAAGCGCTGTCGCAATGTTTGGCAGGATCACATAGCGGAAGGTCTGGAAACCGTCTGCGCCGAGATCCATGGAGGCCTCGATCAGCGAGCCTGAGGTCCGGCGGAAGCGAGCCACCGCATTGTTGTAGACGACAACGACGCAGAAGGTCGCGTGGCCGAGGATGATCGTCCAGAAGGTGAAGGGGATATCCGCCAGCGAAAAGGCCGAGCGCAAGGCGATACCCGTGATGATTCCGGGCAGCGCGATCGGCAGGATGACGAGCAGCGAGATGACTTCCCGACCGAAGAACTTAGTGCGGGCAACAGCGGCAGCGGCAAGCGTGCCGAGCACCAGCGCAATCACGGTGGCGATGCTCGCCACCTTCACCGACAACGTAAGCGCTTCCCAAATATCCGGGCGGTTCCAGGCGACAGCGAACCATTTGGTGGTGAAGCCCGGCGGCGGCCACTGGAAGCTTTTTTCCTCCGTGGTGAATGCATAGACGAAGATCAAGAGGATCGGCAGATGCAGGAAGGCAAGGCCGAGGCCGGCGGCGATCTTGAGAGACAGGCCTGCGGATTGGGAGCGGTCAGAGCGCATCGAAGGCCCCCATGCGTTTGGCGATGGTGAGATAGATGCCCATGATCACGATCGGGACGACCGAGAAGGCGGCGGCAAGTGGTATGTTGCCGGCGGTGCCCTGCTGGGCATAGACGGCCTGGCCGATGAAGAGGCGCGAAGTGCCGACGATCTGCGGGATGATGTAATCACCCATGGTGAGCGAGAAGGTGAAGATCGAGCCGGCGACAATGCCGGGCAGGGCGAGCGGAAAGACCACATGACGGAAGGTCTGGCGGCTATCTGCGCCGAGATCGCCTGAGGCTTCGATCAGGTTGCCGGGCACGCGTTCGAGCGCTGCCTGGATCGGCAGGATCATGAAGGGCAGCCAGACATAGACGAAGACGATAAAGGTGCCGAGATAGCTGATCGACAGCGAATTGCCGCCGATCACCGGGATGGCCAGGATGCCGTCGAGCAGCCAGGTGAGATGCAGCTTGGCGAAGATCCAGGTGAGAATGCCTTCCTTGGCGAGGATCAGCTTCCAGGCATAGACCTTGACGAGATAGCTCGACCAGAGCGGCAGCATGATGCCGAGATAGAAGACCGCCTTCCAGCGGCCTTTGGCGTAACGCGCCGCGTAATAGGCGATCGGGAAGGCGATGACGGCAGAGGCCAGCGTGACGGCAGCCGACATCAGCAGCGTGCGCAGGATGATGTCGAAATTGGCCGGACGCAGCAGTTCGCCATAGGTGGCGAGCGTGAATTCGTAATTGATCAGGCCGGAGAATTCGTCGATCGAAAAGAAGCTCTGCATTAGCAAAGCGATCAGCGAGCCGACATAGATGATGCCGAGCCAGAGCAGGGGCGGCACCAGCATCAGAACCAGCAGCAGGTTGGGCCGCCGCCAGAACAGATCCGAGAGCCGCCCCATCAGGCCCTGACGGCCAGGGGTAATCGCGGGTGCGGAGATCGCCGTCATGCGGAGTCCTCCATGTAGTGCAGGTCAGAGGGCGACCAGGCGATGCGGATGCTTTCGCCGGCTTGAGGCGCGGCTTGGCCGGCGGGCAGCGAGATGGTGAGGGCGGCCACTGCTGTCTCGACGAAGAGCTTGGTCGAGGCGCCGAGGAAGCTGGTCGAGCGCACGGTCGCCTCCATGCCGCCTTCAGAGACGATGCGGATCGCTTCGGGGCGAAGGCTTGTCCAGCGGGCTTCACCGCCCAGCGCTTTCATCCCTTCTGGTGCAATCACATTCGACGAGCCGACGAAATCGGCGACGAAGCGGGTGCGGGGGCGGTTGTAGATCTCGTGCGGCGTACCGGCCTGGACTATTCTGCCGTCGTTGAAGACGGCGACCCGGTCGGCCATGGAGAGGGCCTCGCCCTGGTCATGGGTGACGAAGACGAAGGTGATGCCGAGCGAGCGCTGCAGGCTTTTCAGCTCCTCCTGCATCTGTTCACGCAGCTTCAGATCCAGCGCGCCGAGCGGCTCGTCGAGCAGAAGAACCTTGGGCTTGTTGACCAGCGCCCGCGCAAGCGCCACGCGCTGGCGCTGGCCGCCGGAGAGCTGGCCAGGCTTGCGGGCGCCGTAGCCGGGGAGCTTCACCATTTCGAGCGCCTGTTCGGCCTCGCGGTGGCGTTCGGCCTTGGCGACGCCCTTGACCATCAGGCCATATGCGACGTTGTCCAGAATATTCAGATGCGGGAAGAGGGCATAGTCTTGGAAGACCGTGTTGACGTTGCGGCGATAGGGCGGCACGCCCTCGGCTGTCTCGCCGAAGATCTCGATATGGCCAGCTGTCGGCTGTTCGAAGCCGGCAATCAGTCGCAGGCAGGTCGTCTTGCCGGAACCGGAGGGACCGAGCATGGCGAAGAACTCGCCTGGCTCGACGGTCAGGTCGACGGCATCGACGGCTTTCACGCTGCCGAAATGGCGCGAGACCTTCGAGAAGGAGACGGCTGCGGACATGGGGGCTCCGGTTTTGATCAATGGCCCCTCATCCGCCTGCCGGCACCTTCTCCCCGCAGGCGGGGAGAAGGGCGTACTTCCGCCGGCCTCGCAAAGCGTCGGCTGGCAGCAATCAGAGCGGTGGCTTCGGGGCAAGTCCCCTCTCCCCGTTCACGGGGAGAGGGTTAGGGTGAGGGGCAAATACCCCGTTCGCGAGATCAACGTCCGCCGATAACGCCGATGTAGTCAGAAACCCAGCGGTGGTAGGGGACGCATTCGCCCTGGCTTTCGCATTTGGAGACCGGGGTCTTCCAGAACTTGATCTTCTCGAAGTTCTCGTAGCCATTGTTCTTGCAGCCTTCGTCGCCGAGCAGCGCATTGCCCTTGCAGGCGGCGGGAACCGAGGGAACTGTGCCGAACCAGGCGGAGACGTCACCCTGGACCTTGGGCGAGAGCGAATGCTCCATCCACATATAGGCGCAGTTCGGGTGCTCGCTGTCGACATGCAGCATGGTGGTGTCGGCCCAACCGGTGACGCCTTCCTTCGGGAAGACCGAGGCGACGGGCTGGTCGGCCTTTAGGAGGTTGACCTGGAAGGGCCAGGATCCTGAGGCGACCACGCCTTCGTTCTTGAAATCGTCGATCTGGATGAAGGCGTCGTGCCAGTAGCGGCTGACCAGCGTGCGCTGGACGCGCAGGAGATCAAGGGCTGCCTTGTACTGGTCTTCGTTCAGTTCGAAGGGGTCCTTGATGCCGAGTTCCGGCTTGTGGAACATCAGGTAGTTGGCAGCGTCTGCCACATGAATCGGACCGTCATAGGCCTGGATGCGGCCCTTGTTGGACTTGCCGTCGGCAAGCGTCATCTCTTCGAAGACGACGTTCCAGCTGTCGGGCGCTTTGTCGCCGAAGGCCTGGGTGTTGTACATCAGGACGTTCGGGCCCCAGACATAGGGCGTACCGTAATGGACGCCGTCCTTGGTGTGCCACGGGGCGTTCTGCAGGCGCTCGTCGATCGTGCTCCAGGAGGGGATGAGGGCCGTGTTGATCGGCTGGACGCGCTTGCCGGCCACGAGACGCAGCGAGGCATCGCCGGAGGCGGTGACGAGGTCGAAGCCGCCTTCGTTCATCAGGGCGACCATTTCATCCGAGGTGGCGGCGGTCTTTACCGAGACCATGCAGCCGGTCTTCTTTTCGAATTCGGTGACCCAGTCGAAATTCTTGTCGGTTTCGCCGCGCTCGATATAGCCGGCCCAGGCGACGATGGACAGCGCGCCTTCGCCGGCACCCAATGCCTGCAAAGGCTCCTGGGCAACAGCAGCGGTGGTCATGCTCAGTACGGAGGCGAGGACAGTGCAAGACTTCAGAAGAGATTTCATCGCGAGGTCTCCCGGTTGTGATAGCCGCGTTTTGCGGCTTTATGTTCCCGGAAGAAAGTTGCCGCGAATAAACCGCATTCGCAAATTCATTCGTCAGAATGCCGATATCGGTTTTTCCGATGGCGCCGGATTTTCTGCTAGTTTGTGGGGATGCCCCTCATCCCCTCGCCGGGACCTTCTCCCCGCAGGCGGGGAGAAGGGGGCATGCGGCCGGCCCCGGTGGCATTCTCCCGGTTCACGGGAGAAGGTGGCGGCAGCTCAGGCGCAACTTGTTGCGCCGTGGATGAGGGGCAATTGCAAGGGCGTCTATCTCACCCGCCCACTCCGGCTCGCCTCGGCGATCCCGACGAAATCCCGCGCGGACTGCGGCAGGCTTGAGCCCTTGCGCCAGACCATGCCGACCTGCACGACCGGTAGCGCGCCCGAGACGTCGCGACTTTCGATGCGGTCGCCTTCGAGCGACCAGGGGCGGTAGACAAGATCGGGGAGGAGTGCCACGCCGGCGCCGGTTGCGACCAGGCTGCGGACCGCTTCAACGGATCGAGTACGGAAGGCGACATGCGGGCGGGCGCCCAACGCCGACAGTAGCTTGCCGGTATTCTCTTCGATTTCGTCCACCGTCAGCATGATCAGCGGTTCGCGCGCAATGTCCTGGACCGAGATGATATCCGCCGAGACCAGCGGGTGGCCGATGGGGAGCCAGAGGCGGTAGGGCGAGGTTTCCAGGATCTCGGCCTGCAGCGCCATGCGGTCGCGCAGGTTGGAGATAACCATGACGGCGACATCCAGTTCGCCACCGATCAGCAGGTGTTCGAGATAGGAGCCGTTGTCCTCGATCGCGGAGACCTCGACGCCCGGGCAGGCGCGGCGATAGCGGGCGAGGAGGTCCGATAAAACGTAGCCGGCGACCAGCGAGGTGACGCCGATATTGAGCGTGCCGCCGGTGCTGTTCTGGGTCTCGGTGAAGACGTTGCGGGCATCCGAGACATCGGCGAGGATCTTGGTGGCGTGGCGGAGAAACTGGTGGCCGTTGTAGGTGATCGTCAGGCCCCGCGGGTGGCGCTCGAAGAGTTCGACCCCGAGATCCCCCTCGAGTTCCTTGATCGCTTCGGTGACGGAAGACTGGGAGATTGAGAGGTTCTGGGCGGCGCGCGTCACCGATCCCTGTTCGGCAACGGCGACGAAATATTGCAACTGTCGGAGGGTGAAGGCCATGGCCTTATCAAGCACGGCGCCCGTTCCGAGGCAAGATGATCGGCCCGTCCCAGGCGATAGCTTGTCAGGTTACATGGCAGCTTTGCAAAACTGCACTAGGCAAGACGTGGCCAAGGTGTAGGATCAGCATGCCCGCGCCGTCGGTTCGCCCACAGATCCCTCCTCGTGCAAAGCATTTTCGTCCCATGAAATCGACGCCGCTCGGCTATCTCTTCACCTTCCTCGCCTTTTCCGTCTTCGCCATTCAGGATGGCCTTTCCAAGCATCTCGGCGAGACCCATTCGCCGGTGCAGGTGGCCATGGTGCGCTACTGGGCCTTTGTCGCCTTTGCATTGGTTCTTGCCATGCGGTCGAACGGTGGCCTGCGGGTGGCGGTGAACACCAAGCGGCCCGTTCTGCAGTTCCTGCGCGGTTTCATCCTGTTTTCGCAGATTCTGATCTCGATCGTCGCCTTCACCCAGGTGGGGCTGGCGCAGAGCCAGGCGATTTTCGCGGCCGGGCCGATTTTCGTGGCACTTCTCTCCATGCCGATCCTCGGCGAGAAGGTAGGCTGGCGGCGCTGGACGGCGATCCTTTTCGGCCTCGTCGGCGTCGTCATCATGCTTGCGCCTGATGGAGACGGGTTCAATTCTTATATCTGGCTGCCGCTGATCTGCGCGGTGCTCGGCGCGGTCTATGGCATCGTCACGCGCCTCGTCAGCCGCGACGACCAGCCGTCGACCAGCTTCTTCTATCTCGCGATCGTCGGCTTCATAGGCTCCAATCTGCTCGGACCGTTTTTCTGGACGCCGTTCACGCCCGTCGGATGGAGCCTGATGATCGGCCTCTGCTGCACCGGGATCATCGGGCATCTTGCACTGATCAAGGCCTATGAGAACCTCGATGCGGTCATCGTCCAGCCGATCTCCTACTGGCAGCTGGTGCTGGGGGCTATGATCGCCGTCACCGTCTTTGGCGAGGTGCTGCGGTGGAACACGGTGGTGGGCGCCGTCATCGTCGTCGGTGCCGGGCTTTTCACCGTCTGGCGGGAATGGGTGGTGTCGCGTCGTGCGCGCCGGGCCGAGGAAGTGGGGCGGGTGTAACGCCTCCCGACGCCATCATTCTTTGAGCGCGATACTTCGCAATTCTTCCAGCCCGACGGGGGTGGCAGGCCTGAAGTCCAGGCCATAGACGCGCTTTGCACAATCGCGCTTCACCCTCTCGATTTGCGCCATTTCGCCCCTGATGCGGGCGTCCAGCAGTGGATCGCGCGTGCCCGTGATCGCCATCGCCTTGTTGATCACCCAGCCATAGGGCGCGATCCCGGCGCGGCGCAAATCCTCCTGCAGCGCGGAGGCCTCGCTCACCGGCGTGGTTTCCGGCAGGGTGACGAGTAGGACGCGCGTATAGTCAGTATCCTGCAGGCGCATCAGCGGGGTCACCATGCGGCCTGGGGCAGTGTCGTCGAGATGGCGGGTCATCTGGCGGTGATAGGCGCCCGTCGCATCGAGTAGCAGAAGCGTGTGGCCTGTCGGCGCGGTGTCGATGACGACAAAGCTCGACCGGGCCTCACCCACGACGCGCGAAAAGGCGTGGAAGACGGCGACCTCTTCGGTGCAAGGAGAGGCGAGATCCTCGCGCAGCAGGGCCTTCCCGGCTTCGTCGAGATCGCGGCCCTTGGTCGACATGATCTTGTCGATATAGCGGGTTGTTTCCGCCTCGGGATCAATGCGATCGACGGTTAGGCCGGGCATGGCGTCAGCACCCACGACAAAGGACAGATGCGCCGCCGGGTCGGTGGTCGTCAGATGGACCGTGTGGCCGCGCGCGGCAAGTCCGACTGCGACCGCTGCCGCCACGGTCGTCTTGCCGACGCCGCCCTTGCCCATGACCATGACAAGGCCCTTGCCGCTTGCCGCGATTTCGTCGACCAGCGTCGAGAGACCCGGGAGATCCGGGTCGGTGACGTCGTCCTTCGGGCCTTCAGAGCCGGGACCGGTGACAGTTTCGGACAGTAGGCCGCGAAGCGCGTCCAGGCCCACCATGTCAAAGGGTTTAAGACCGACTTCGTCACGAGGCAGCGATTGAAGCGCGGGCGGAAGTTCGGCGAGCGCCTTCGTCTGTTCTGCAGCAAAGGCCGTGGCCACAGGGTCGTTCGGATCCGTCGGCGTGAAGCGGCCATTGACGGCGAGCATCTGGTTGGAGAGACCGAGTTCGGAGAGTTCGCCCGCGGTCCTTGCAGCTTCGCGGATCGCGCCACGGTCTGCTCTCGTCACGAGCACGATGGTGGTGCGGGCGGGATCGCCTAGGCATTCCAGCGCTATGCGGAAACGGTCTTCCTGCATCTTCAGCCCGGAATGGGGGCCAAGGCAGGAGGCACCGCGTTCGTTTGCCTCCAAAAAGCCGGTCCAGGCCTTGGGCAGGCTGAGGAGGCGCAGCGTGTGGCCGGTCGGCGCGGTGTCGAAGACGATGTGGTCGAAGCGCGGGTTGTCATCGGCGAG
>JBJIOA010000038.1:0-13979 GCA_045377275.1 Allorhizobium sp.
GACCGGCGCAAACACCGTGGCATTGCCGCCGATCCGAACGCTGCGCTCCGGATTGCGGGCATGCCAGGTGAATTCGGACGGGGCTGTCTTCAAGAGTTCACGGCACAAACCCTTGGGGAAATGCACCCGCTCGCCCCGCACATCGGCGCCGGCCTGTCTCCAAAGCTCCAGCGCTTCGGCGTCTTCGCGAAATTCGATGCCGATCTCTTCGAGAACAGTGTCGGCATTGCGCTCGATCAGCGCCAGGCCTTCCTCGTCAAGGACCTCGTAGGTTCTGATCTTGCGGGTGATGTAGGGCATCGAAGGACCGGCACCGCCACCGCTGCGCGATGCCCTGCGGGCCGCAGCCCCTCGTCCTTCGCCGCGTTGGCGGCGTCCTGCGCCCGGTTCTGCCGTGATGTCATCCATGTCTGCTTCCTCGCTCGAGCGCTCGTCCGCGCTGCTTCTCTCCTCCAGTATGCTATTCCAATCCGCATGTGAAACCATCCTTTATGCGCCAACCGCTTGCGTCTCACAGACATCTGGATTTGCATCGCTAGTCTGTCCCCGTCGCTTTTCAGGGTGGCCACGTCGTAATCGAAAAGAGTTTTTCACGAACTTGAGGTTTAACTTTCGATCGGGCAGTCTCATGCCCGGCGCGACCGGAATCGCGTTTGAAAAGAAGCGGGAAGCACCACCATGGCCGAAGACGACATCATTCTTTCCGAACTCTCCGATGAAGAGCTCGTGCAGCAGATGCACGACGACCTCTATGATGGCCTCAAGGAAGAGATCGAGGAAGCGACACAGATCTTGCTCGACCGTGGCTGGGCACCCTACGACATCCTGACCCAGGCGCTCGTCGAAGGCATGCGCATCGTCGGCATCGATTTCCGCGACGGCATTCTTTTCGTCCCGGAAGTTCTGCTCTCCGCCAACGCGATGAAAGCAGGCATGACGATCCTGCGTCCGCTGCTTGCTGCAACCGGCGCACCGAAGCAGGGCAAGATGGTCATCGGCACGGTGAAGGGCGACATCCACGATATCGGCAAGAACCTCGTCGGCATGATGATGGAAGGGGCCGGCTTCGACGTGATCGACCTCGGTATCAACAACCCGGTCGAAAACTATCTCGAAGCTCTGGAACGGGAGAAGCCGGATATCCTCGGCATGTCGGCGCTCCTCACCACCACCATGCCCTATATGAAGGTCGTCATCGATACGATGAAGGAAAAGGGCATTCGCGACGATTACGTCGTGCTCGTCGGCGGCGCGCCGCTCAACGAGGAGTTCGGCAAGGCCGTCGGAGCGGATGCCTATTGCCGCGATGCCGCAGTGGCGGTGGAGACGGCGAAGGAATTCATAAGCCGCAAGCACAACAGCATGGGCGCTCGCGCCTGAATGTGAAAACGGCGAAGCCGGCCTTAGAGGCCGGCTTCTGCGTAGACGTCATCCTGAGGGATAGTCGCCATGGACTGCCAGGCGACATGCCCTCCGGCATACAGGATGGCCGCCATCATGTAGATGGCACTGGCCTTTGCAATCGTCGTGAGCGTCATGCTCCCTCTCCTGTTACACCGCCGCTCAGGGCGATCACTTTAGCGGTTAGCGCGAAGCGGCAGCATCGACGTTGTTAGCAGCGCTCTGCGTCGCATCGACGGTGTTGGCAGCGTCCTGGCCAACGCCACGGATCGTATTGCCGCAGGACGACAGTGCGAAGACGGTGAGAACGAGGACTGCGCCGGCTGTCAGTTTTTTCGCCATCATGTTGATGTACCTTCTGTAAGGGTGACGAGTGGAATGCGATGGAACAACGCGCCAAATCAAAAAAGGTTCACGTTATTGCGTGCGGAGCGATTGCCCGCGAGATTTTGGCGGTCAAAGCTCTGAATGGCCTTGATCATCTGACACTGGAATGCCTGCCCGCCATCTGGCATGTCTGGCCGGAAAAGATCGCGCCCGCGCTGCGCGAAAAGATCGCCGAAGCCCGCTCGGCCGGCCACGACAACATTTTCATCGGCTATGCCGAATGCGGCACCCAAGGGGAAATCGACCGGATCTGTCGCGAGGAGGGAATCGAGCGCCTGTCTGGGCCCCACTGTTACGCCTTCTTCACCGGTACCGAAAAATTCCTCGCCGAATGCGAGACCGAATTCACGGCCTTTTACCTCACTGACCTGATCACCCGGCAGTTCGAAGCCTTCGTCATCGAACCCCTGAAGCTCGACCGCCATCCCGAACTGCGTGACATGGTCTTCGGCAACTATACGAAGATCGTCTATCTCGCCCAAACGGAAGACGCCGAACTCCAGGCCAAGGCGAAATGGGCAGCAGATTATCTGAAGCTGGACTATGAATACCGCTTCACCGGCTATGGCGATCTGCAGCCGGAACTGGTCACGGCCGCACGGACCGCCATCCCGGCCGCCTGATCATCTCGAATTTGGGTGATCGCTGCGTCAACGCACCGAATTGGCCACGCTGCGACCGGCATCCTGCGTCGCATCGACGGCATTGCCGAGATCATTGCCAATCCCGCGGATGGTATTGCCGCAAGAGGAAAGGCCGAACATGATGGCGATAATGAGAGCGCCGACACTCGCAAAGCGCTGAGAAACAACAGTCATCCTGATCCCCGTCTGAACGATATCCGCACCCTAGGTGCCCAGCCCTTGCGGAAAAATCAAGGCAGGGGCTTACGTCGATGATGAGATAACTCGACGTTTCGTTCTTCACCCTCCCTTCACCATTCCCAGAAGCGTGACCGTGTCACTGATCCGCTTTAATTTCCCTGTAATCTACCCTTGCGACACTGCCAGTCAGGTCAACAAATAACCAAGAGAACACGAATGACCGACAGGGCGGAAACATGGGTGGCGGGCCTCGTCACCGCGCGTGAACACAAGCATCCCGAAAACCTCTCGGATCTTCTGGTCCGGCTGGCCCGCACGACCGACCGCAAGGTGACAATCCGCGACATCGCGATCGCGCTGCAGGACCGCTCTTTCGGCGCCTTCCTTCTGGTCTTTGCGCTTCCAAACCTCGTGCCCCTGCCGCCCGGTGCCACCTTCATCCTTGGGCTGCCATTGATCTTCGTTGCGTGGCAAATGATGGCCTCTCCGGGTGGGCGTGTCTTCTTCCCACGTGTCGTGAGCGACTATGGCGTCCAGCCCCAGACCTTCGAGGCAATCGTCAAGCGTCTCGTGCCCTGGATGCGGTGGGCAGAAAAACTGGTGGTGCCCCGCTTCTGGCTTTTCGAGAGCCGCTTTGCCGAACGGCTGATCGGCGTTTTCGCGCTGATCCTCGCCATCGTCGTCTTCCTGCCGATCCCACTTGGCAACTGGCCGCCGGCCTTCGCTTTGGCCGTCCTCGGTTTTGCCCATTCCCAACGTGATGGCCTCGGCGTCGTCATCGGCTGCCTGATCGGCGTCCTCTCGATCGCCGTCGCCGCCTTCGTCGTCTACACCGCCATCGCTGTTGTCTCGCTCGTCGTATGATGTTCGAAACAGCAGCCAACCCGATGCGCCGCAAGGTGGTCGTCATGACCGCCGGCGGCTTGAACCCTACAGTCGTCATCCAGCATCTGGCGAAGTTCGGGTTCGACATCGCCGTCATCCTGGAGAACCCGGAAGGCAAAGGCGAGATAACCCGCCGCCGGGCGCGGCGCCTCGGCTGGATCAACGCGACAGGACAACTCGGCACGATGATCGCCGCACGCCTGCTGCGCCGCCTTGCAGACCGTCGCATCGCGGAACTGCTTGATAGCCACGGCCTTGAGCGTGACCTTGACCCAACGATCCCGGTCCATCCGGTGACCTCGATCAATGCGCCTGAAACAAAGGTCCTGGTCGGCGAGCTCGATCCCGGCGCCATTCTCCTCGTTTCCACGCGCCTCATGTCGGCCCGGCAGCTCGCCGCCATGCCCTGCCCGGTCATCAACCTGCATGCCGGCATCAATCCGAACTATCGCGGCCAGATGGGCGGTTACTGGTCGCTTCGCGAAAACGACAGCCAAAATTTCGGCGCCACCCTGCATCTCGTCGATGCCGGCACCGATACCGGCGGCACGCTCTATGAGGTCCGCACGCAACCGGGGCGCTCCGATTTCATTTCCACCTATCCGCTTCTGCTGACCCTTGCCGCTCTCGATATCGTCAGCCAATCGATCGACGACGCGCTCAACGGACGCCTCGCCCCTACCGAGCCGCAAGGCCCCTCCGCCCTGCGCTTCCCGCCGACCCTCTGGTCGTGGATCTGGTGCGGCGTGACACGCCGGATCTGGTAAAAACATCAGGACTCATGGCAGCGTCGTTTTTGGCGACAAGCGACGTCGTGAAAAGCGCAGTCCGGCGAATGCCCCCCGTGCATTCTGGCTTCAAAGGGAGTGAGTGGCATGGCAGACAAGATCGTCGTTTACTGGCGGGATATTCCGGCCCAGGTGATCGTCAAGCAGGGACGTAAATCCGCAAAACGCGAGCTCTCGCTTCGCTTCACCGAAGCCATCGACATGGCGGCGATGCGTATAGGTGCGGCCGAAACTGACGCCTATCTCGCCGACTGGCGCAAGGCCGATCCGGTGCCGGTGGGTGACGACCTGGAAGTCGAGGCCGAAACCGCGGCAGCCGAGATCGAGGCTGCTTACGACAAGGCACGCCTCGTGGCCCTCGTCCATGCCGGAGGCCGCGACAATGGGTGAGCCCGTACTCGTCGATCCCGGCCCACCGAAAAAGGGCAACGCGGCGCCAGCTGCCAAGGCAAAGACCGGCGCATTTACGCCGGCAGGCGTCTCGCCGAACCGCCGCGCCCGCCGCTCCTATACGATCCGGCTCTGGGCTGTGAGGAATTCCCGTTTCCTCGAATGGTTCTACCGAAACTTCGCCAGCGCCTTCCTCTTCCTCCACCCGGTCTGGAAGAAGCTCGGCTACAACAGGGTCGAAACACCGGTCACCTTCGTCGAGCGCAATGTGAAGGGCCTGCTCTTCGACTGTCGCATGTGCGGCCAGTGCGTGCTGTCCTCGACCGGCATGTCCTGCCCGATGAACTGTCCCAAGCAGCTGCGCAACGGCCCCTGCGGCGGTGTGCGCGCCAATGGCAATTGCGAGGTCGAACCCGACATGCCCTGCGTCTGGGTTCAGGCCTGGAACGGCTCGCGCAACATGGTCGCCGGCGACGCGATCCTGAAAGTGCAGAAACCGGTCAACCAGTCGCTGCGCGAGACATCCTCCTGGCTGCGCGTGACGGCGGAAGCCGCTGCAGAACGCGAAAAGAACACGGCAAAGGAAGCCTGAGAGCATGGCCCATATCGATGAAAATCCGCTTGGGGTTCACCTTCCGCTCGATCCCCTGCCCGGTCATTCCTCCCTCGGTCGACTTCGAGCGCGTGCTCCGCCGTGGCGAATTCGCCGTCACCGCAGAATTGAACCCACCCGACAGCGCCGACCCCGAAGACGTCTACGAACGCGCCAAGATCTTCGACGGCTGGGTCGATGGCATCAATGCCGTCGATGCATCCGGCGCCAACTGCCACATGTCTTCGGTCGGCATCTGCGCGTTGCTGACCCGCATGGGCTATGCCCCGATCATGCAGATCGCCTGCCGCGACAAGAACCGCATCGCCATCCAGGGCGACGTGCTGGGGGCTGCCGCCATGGGCGTCGCCAACATCATGTGCCTAACTGGCGACGGCGTGCAGGCGGGCGACCAGCCGGGCGCAAAGCCCGTCTTCGACCTCGACTGCATGTCGCTTCTCGAAACCGTCCGCACCATGCGCGACGAGCAGAAATTCCTCTCCGGCCGCAAGCTGACGAGCCCGCCCAAGGTCTTCCTTGGTGCCGCCATCAATCCCTTCGCCCCGCCTTACGACTTCCGCCCTCATCGGCTCGGCAAGAAGATCGAGGCTGGCGCTCAATTTGTCCAGAGCCAGTACTGCTTCGACGTGCCGATGTTCCGCGAATACATGAAGAAGGTCCGCGACCTCGGCTTTCACGAGAAATGCTACATCCTCGTCGGTGTCGGGCCGCTCGCCTCTGCCAAGACGGCCAAATGGATCCGCTCCAATGTTCCAGGCATCCACATTCCGGACCATGTGATCGCCCGCCTTGAGGGCGCACAGGACCAGAAGAAGGAAGGCAAGCAGCTCTGCATCGACATCATCAACGAGGTGAAGGAGATCGAGGGCGTCTCCGGCGTGCATGTCATGGCCTATCGGCAGGAAGAATATGTCGCCGAGATCGTCCATGAATCCGGCATCCTGAAGGGTCGTCGCCCGTGGAAGCGCGAGCATGGCCGCGCAGACGATCTGGCGGCGGAACGCATGCACGAGATTGGCGCCGATCCGGTTCAGGACCAGCAAACGCTCGCAGGCCTTGCCGCCAACACCCAGACCCATTGATTTTCGCCGGCATATGCCGGCACATCCCATTCCCGCCGCGCGCGAGCCGGCACCGACCGGAGGACTGAAATGACCCGCACCATCGTCGCATCCGCCACCAAGGAAATCATCATCGGTTTCGACCAGCCCTTCTGCGTGATCGGCGAGCGCATCAACCCGACTGGTCGCAAGAAGCTCGCCGCCGAAATGCAGGCCGGCAATTTCGACACCGTCATCAAGGACGCGCTGGAACAGGTCGCCGCCGGCGCCACCATGCTCGACGTCAATGCCGGTGTAACCTCGGTCAACCCGAACGAGACGGAACCGGGCCTGCTCGTCCAGACCATGGAAATCGTCCAGGGCCTGGTCGACGTGCCGCTCGCGATTGATAGTTCCGTCACCGCCGCCATCGAGGCAGCTCTCAAGGTCGCCAAGGGCCGCCCGCTGGTCAATTCGGTGACCGGCGAGGAAGAAAAGCTCGAAGCCATCCTGCCGCTCTGCGCCAAATACAATGTCCCGGTCGTCGCCATCTCCAACGACGAGATCCGGCATCTCCCAGGATCCGGACGTCCGTTTCGCCGTCGCCAAGAAGATCGTCGAGCGCGCCATGGATTATCGGCATCAAGCCGCATGACATCGTCGTCGACCCGCTGGTCATGCCGATCGGCGCCATCGGTTCCGCCGGCCTGCAGGTCTTCGCCCTCGTCCGCCGCCTGCGCGAGGAACTGAAGGTCAACACCACCTGCGGCCTCTCCAACATCTCCTTCGGCCTGCCCCATCGCCACGGCATCAATGCCGGCTTCATCCCCATGGTCATCGGTGCGGGCATGACGTCGGCCATCATGAACCCCTGCCGCCCGGCCGAAATGGAAGCCGTCCGCGCCGCCAACGTCCTCAATGGCACCGACGAGAACTGCTACAACTGGATCAAGACTTACCGCGACTACAAGCCCGCCGAAGGCGGCGCGCACGCAGCCCCTGCCGCATCCCCGGCCTCCGCCTCCACCGGCGGCGGCCGCCGCGGCGGCCGTGCCGCGCGTGTCGGTGGCGGTGCGCCGACGGAGTGATCGAGACGCGGGCTGGCCTCTTCTCCCCAGCGGGGAGAAGGTGGCGCGAAGCGCCGGATGAGGGGGGCGCGAAGCGCTGAAGCTTTACCGGGCAGCCCCCTCATCGCCTCGCATACGCTCGGCACTTCTCCCCGCTGGGGAGAAGAGAAGGAAACCACTCTCCCCCCTTGTGGGGGAGATGTCACGCAGTGACAGAGGGGGGTAACACCGCCTCGCAACACAGATGAGGGAGACGTCCCTCGAAACCGAAAGACCCTGATGACCGAGACCACCGATCCCCTCGTCCTCTTCATGCCCTCCGGCAAGCGTGGCCGGTTCCCCGTCGGCACGACGGTGCTTGAGGCCGCACGCTCACTCGGCGTCTATGTCGAAAGCGTCTGCGGCGGGCGCGCCACCTGCGGGCGGTGCCAGATCGAGGTCCAGGAAGGCCAGTTCGCAAAGCACGGAATCACCTCGTCGAACGACCACATCTCGCCGGTCGGCCCGAAGGAAAAGCGCTACGCCGAGGTCCGCACCATCCCGGAAGGCCGCCGCCTCTCCTGCTCGGCCACGATACAGGGCGATCTCGTCGTCGACGTGCCGCCGGATACCGTCGTCAACGCCCAGGTCATCCGCAAGGCCGCGACCGACCGCACCTTCCCGCGCAACCCGGCCATCCAGCTCTGCTATGTCGAGGTTGACGAACCCGACATGCACAAGCCGCTCGGCGATCTCGACCGGCTCAACCTGATGCTGGAAAAGGACTGGGGTTTCCAGGACATCCTCGTCGCCCAGCATCTGCTGCCGGATGTCCAGAAGATCCTGCGTAAGGGCAATTGGGGTGTGACCGCCGCCATCCACCGCGATCTCGACACCTCGCGCCCCAACATGATCGCGCTCTGGCCCGGCCTGCACAACGAGGCCTATGGCATTGCCTGCGACATCGGCTCGACGACGATCGCCATGCATCTCGTCTCGCTGCTCTCAGGCCGCGTCATCGCCTCCTCCGGCACGTCGAACCCTCAGATCCGCTTCGGCGAGGACCTGATGAGCCGCGTCTCCTATGTGATGATGAACCCAGACGGGCGCGAGGCCATGACCAAGGCCGTTCGCCAGGCGATCAACGAGCTGACGGTCAAGGTCTGCAAGGAAGCCGGCGTCAATCCCGATGACATCCTTGACGCCGTCTTCGTCGCCAACCCGATCATGCACCACCTCTTCCTGGGCATCGACCCCACCGAACTCGGCCAGGCGCCTTTCGCGCTCGCCGTCTCGGGTCCGGTCCATACCTGGTCGCGCGAGATCGATCTTGCCATCAACCACGGCGCCCGCATCTATTGCCTGCCCTGCATCGCAGGCCATGTCGGCGCTGATGCCGCAGGCGCCACGCTGTCGGAAGGCCCGCACCGCCAGGATAAGATGATGCTGCTCGTCGATGTCGGCACCAATGCCGAGATCGTGCTCGGCAACAGCACCCGCACCGTCGCCGCCTCGTCCCCCACGGGCCCCGCCTTCGAAGGTGCCGAAATCTCCTGCGGCCAGCGCGCCGCCCCCGGCGCCATCGAACGCGTTCGCATCGATCCTGAAACGCTCGAACCCCGTTTCAAGGTCATCGGCGTCGAGCAGTGGTCCGATGAGGAAGGCTTTGCCGAAGCCGCCGAAAAAACCGGCATCACCGGCATCTGCGGCTCGGCGATCATCGAAGTCGTCGCCGAAATGTATCTCTCCGGCGTCATCTCCACCGACGGCGTGGTCGACGGCGGCATGGCTGCGAAAAGCCATAGAATTCTCGAAAACGGCCGCACCTTCTCCTACCTGCTGCATGACGGCGCCCAGAAGATCACGGTGACGCAGAACGACGTCCGCGCCATCCAGCTCGCCAAGGCCGCCCTTTATGCCGGCATCAAGCTCCTGATGGAAAAGCTCGAAGTCGAAACCGTCGACACCATCCGCTTCGCCGGCGCCTTCGGCTCCTTCATCGATCCGAAATATGCTATGGTCTTGGGCCTCATCCCCGATTGCGAGCTCGATGAAGTCAAGGCCGTCGGCAACGCCGCCGGCACCGGCGCCCTCATGGCCCTCCTCAATCGCGACTACCGCCGCGAAATCGAGGAAACCGTCACCCGCATCGAAAAGATCGAGACGGCACTCGAGCCGCATTTCCAGCAACTCTTCATCGACGCCATGGCCCTGCCGAACAAGGTCGATCCGTTCCCGAAACTCGCGAGTGTCGTGACGCTGCCGGAGCGGAAGGTGCTGACGGAGGGGGATGGTGAGGGTGGCGGGCGCAGGAGACGGCGGTCGAGGGAGTAGGTGTTGGGAGTGGGTCTAGTGGAATCCTTTACGACCCCATTTCGGCGGTTCGCAGGATTTCGGCCTGCCCCTCAAGGCTGTCGTTCGGTGCGAGTCAGGCGAAAGCCCTGTGAGGACTGGAACGGCCTCAACTGAAAAGAATGGCGGAAATGAGTGTTAGGAGGTTGCGGGGTTTCACTGCCACCATCTTGAGATGATACTCGTTCTTAGTGTTGTTAGAATCACGTCATCAAAAGACGACCTAATGATGGGAGGAATGAGCCTAATGTCTCGGATCAGGAAAGTGGAAATTGAGAATTTCCGAGGCATAAAAACTCTTTGTTGGCTACCTTCAAACGGCATTAACTGCTTAATCGGCCCCGGTGACAGCGGCAAATCAACAGTCCTTGACGCGATTGATTATTGCCTTGGCGCTCGCCGGAATCTTCAGATGACAGATGCTGACTTTCACAACCTCGATATTGATACTCCCATTCAGATTACGCTCACCATAGGTGCATTGGATGACGCGCTGAAGAGCATGGACAGCTATGGCATGTTCCTGCGTGGTTTCATCAAAGAAATCGGTGTTGTCGAAGACGAACCGGAAAAGGAAGCCGAGACGGTTCTGACCCTGCGGCTCAAAGTCGAAGGTGATCTGGAGCCGTCGTGGTTTCTGGTCTCTGACCGTGCAGAAGCCCAAGGATTGATCCGCAACCTGTCGTGGACGGATCGAGCACGTTTGGCGCCGACCCGAATTGGCGCTTTTGCTGATCTTAACCTTGGTTGGCGTAAGGGATCTGTACTCAATCGCTTGAGCGAAGAGCGTGCCGATGCTTCGGCGGCCATCGTCAAGGCGGCCCGCGATGCAAGAGCCGCTTTCGGTAACGACGCGAAGGAACAGCTTGGCGATGCGCTGAAGATAGTCGCGGATACGGCCAAGTATCTCGGCATCCCTGTTGGCGACGAAGTCAAAGCCATGCTGGACGCACATTCGATATCGGTGAGCGGCGGCTCCATCTCGCTGCATAGTGAGGCTGGCATTCCGCTTAAGGGGCTCGGTATTGGGTCCACCCGCCTGCTGATTGCAGGCCTGCAACGCATGGCGGCTCAATCGGCATCAATCATTCTGATCGACGAACTGGAGCACGGACTTGAACCACACCGCATCATGCGGCTGCTGGGGTCCCTCGGCGCAAAGGAAGCGGATGAGCCGCTACAGGCCTTTCTGACAACACACTCACCCGTTGCCCTACGGGAACTGTCCGGAAAGCAGCTCCTGGTCGTGCGGGGCCATGGCGATCACCATGACGTCCTGATTGTCGGTAATGACAATGCCGTTCAGGGGACAATTCGCGTCTATCCGGATGCGTTTTTGGCCACGTCTGTCGTTGTCTGTGAGGGGGCAACCGAAGTCGGTTTCCTCCGGGGATTGGATCAGTATTTTGAAAGTCAGGGACACGTTTCCATAGCGGCGCACGGTGTTGCTCTCGTCGATGCCGGAGGCGGCGGGCCGAACGACGCTTATCTCCGAGCGGCACCCATGCGGTCCCTAGGCTATCGCACCGCCATTCTGAGAGACGACGACCAAAAGCCGACGGGAGAAACCCATCAGGCATTTATCGACGGCGGCGGAGCCGTCTTTACTTGGCGGGACGATCGCTGCCTTGAGGCTGAGCTGTTCATGTGCCTGTCTGACGACGCGGTCGGCAAGTTGATTGACTTTGCCATTGAGCTTCATGGCGAGGACGTGGTTGGCGGACATATAAAGTCACGAGCGACAAACGGCGAAACGCTGACCGGTATCCAGACTGACGCCCTAATTGATGGCTACAGCCAACATATACGGGCTGTTCTAGCGAGCGCCTCTAGCATCCGTAAAAAGGGCTGGTTCAAACAGCTAGGCTGGATGGAACAGGCGGCGCGGGAGATTATTGGCCCTGACCTTCAGAACGCGGATGAGGATTTCAAAAGCGCCGTAGCGGATGTGTTTGGGTGGGCTGGCAATGCCGGAGCCTGAAATAGATCTGCTGGCCATAGACCGGGGCACCGTCACCGCACCGGCAGGCTGCGGAAAAACCCATCTGATTGCCGAAGCCCTGACGCGCCATACCGGCCCGAAGCCTATCCTTGTGCTGACCCACACCAATGCGGGCGTTGTGGCGCTTCGCGGACGCTTGGACAGGGCAGGCGTTCCATCCAAGGCCTATCGTCTTTCCACCATAGACGGTTGGGCCATGCGGCTGATTTCCATGTTTCCAAAGCGGGGCGCTTACGACCCGAGTATTCTGAAACTGGCGAACGCCGGAACCGACTATCCGAACATCCGTGTCGCCGCCCTTAACCTTCTGAAAGCCGGGCACATCAATGATGTGCTCGCAGCCAGTTATGACCGCCTGATTGTCGATGAATATCAGGACTGCTCTATCCGGCAGCATGCGGTTGTTGCCTATGCGGCGCAGACGCTGCGCACCTGTGTGCTGGGCGACCCCATGCAGGCCATTTTCGGGTTTGGCAGCGACCCGCTAGCCAACTGGGATGAGCATGTCTGCAAACACTTCCCTGTTGCCGGGGAACTGGAAACGCCGTGGCGTTGGATCAATGCTGGCAAGGAAGACTTCGGACGCTGGCTATTGGATGTGCGCAAGAAACTCTTGAACCGCGAAGCGATTGACCTGACAACCGCGCGTGAAGAGGTCAGTTGGGTTCATCTGGACGGGACAGAAGACATGGCGAGGCAAATGCGTGCCGCACGCACGACGCCGCCGAACGCTGACGGTTGTGTCCTGATTATAGGACGTAGCACCAGCCCCCCAAGCCAACGCGATATGGCAAGCCGCACCCCTGGCGCAGTCACGGTAGAAAACGTCGATCTGCGCGACTTTGTCGATTTCGCAAAACGCTTCGATTTTGGCGCCGCCGACGCCTTTCCCAAACTTGCAACCTTCGCTGGGGACGTGATGACCAATGTCGGCGCATCTGACCTCATTGCGCGCGTCAACTCTTTACAAAAGGGCACAGCGCGCAAAGCACCCTCTGATGCTGAACTGGCCGCCCTTGCCTTTTGCGCCACCCCTTCCCCGAGATTAGCGGCAGATCTCTTGGTGGCAATCAACAAGGAAAGCGGCGTCCGACAGCACCGGCCTGCCGTTCTTCGTGCCTGCATGAAAGCACTGGAACAATGCGACGGCAGGGCGGGCAATAGCTTCTACGATGCCGCCGTGCGCATCCGGGAACAGAACCGCCTCATCGGTCGCCCTCTCGCCAAACGCTCAGTGGGTAGCGCACTCCTGCTCAAAGGCCTCGAAGCTGATGTTTGCGTTATCCTCGAAGCCCACGACCTTGATGCAAAGAATCTTTATGTCGCGATGACACGCGGATCGGCAAAGTTGATACTGTGTTCGAGGTCGAGCCAATTGAAGCCATAAAACGGATAGAAGGCTAATAGACAGTGCTTATAAGCGCTAAAGGCTGTGCCGGACAGCCCCCTCATCGCCTCGCATGCGCTCGGCACTTCTCCCCGCCGGGGAGAAGAGGGAGCCCGCCTCCCCCTCAACCCAAAATCCCCGCCGCATCCTCCACCATCTTCGCCAGCGCCTCAGGCTTTGCCCCGCGCACCGGACTGAAATACTTTACCTTCAGATCCTTGAAGCCACAGAAGCCGAGGATCTGACGGCGCAGGACCTTGACCCAGCCATTGCCGTAAAACCATTTGAGAAAGAAGGTCGGCGTATCCGAGGTGATGACGACGCGGGCCTTGCGGCCTGCAAGCAGCGGCTTCGGGAAGGCCTTACCCTCGATGTATTGAAAGCCGAAACCGGGCATCAGGATACGATCGAGCAGGCCCTTGAGCTGCGCCGGCGCCGATCCCCACCAGAGTGGATGCACGATCACCAGCCGGTCGCACCAGGTCAGGCTGTCGGCAAAGGCCTGAAGATCCGGTTCCCATTCCATGCGCGCGCGGTAGCCTTGGCGGAGATTGGCGTCGAAATCGAGATCCTCAAGATGCACCAGCCGAACCGTCTGGCCGCGCCGCCGCGCCTCGTCGGCGATCTTTTCCGCCATGGCGCCGCACAGGGCATCCCTGGCCGGATTGCCGTTCAGAACCAGAAGGCGGGAGGGCTGGGCATCGCGCGACAGGAAGGACATGAGGACCACTCGTATTTTTGACCGTGGTCATTTTATGGAGATGAAATTGACCGCGGTCAACATATATTTGGCGTAGGCTCGACCGAAAGGATTCGCGCATGAAGCTTCGCCAGAAGCATATGTAATGGTTAAAGAAATTAACA
>JBJIOA010000039.1:0-32969 GCA_045377275.1 Allorhizobium sp.
GGCTTCGTCTTCCTGTCCGGCCTGCTGACCGGCATGGTCTACAGCCGCAAGATGATGAAGGACGGCTACAGCGTCGGCCGCGACAAGATCTGGTCACGCGCCCTGGAGCTTTATCGCTATGCCATGGCGATCGTCCTGATCATTCTTGCCCTCCAACTGGTGCTGCCGGGTGCCATCGCTGCTTGGAAGAACTGGCTCGGGGACGCAAGCCTGCTTGATCCAAGCTCGCTCGCGCCGATTGCCACTTTCCTGGTCCAGCCGACCTTCATGGACATCCTGCCGCAATACATCGTCTACATGATATTTGCGCCTGCAGTGATCTGGCTTTGCATCCGCGGCCACTGGCTCGGCGTTGCAATCGGCTCGCTCTTAGTCTGGCTGGCCGCTCAGCTTGGCCTGCACCGCATCGTCACCTATCCGCTCGATGCCTGGCTCGCCGGCGCACCGGACGAAGAGGGCCTGCGCGTCTCCTTCAATCTCCTCGGCTGGCAGATCGTCTTCTTCGCCGGCATCATCGCCGGTACCTTGACCTCGATGAAGAAGATCGAGTGGCAGAAGGTCTTCGACCCCAAACGCACGACGCTTGCCTGGACGGCGCTTGCAGTGGCCCTTTTCTTCCTGCCTCTGCGCATCGCAACCGCACACGGTTTCATGCCAGGCTTCGTGCTCGAGAAATTCGGCCTCATGGAGATCCGTGCCGATTTCGGCCCGGTCTATCTGATCAACTTTGCGGCCGTCGCTTATGGCATGGCCTGGATCCTGATCGCCGGTCCACGCCATGAAAATGCGGTGATCCGCAAGATCGCCTCGACGCTCACGAGCCTGTTCACGTTCAATTTCCTTCAGCTGCTCGGCCGCCATTCGCTGCAGATCTATGTTTGGCACGTGCTGATCGTCTACGCGGTCTACTATGTCGACGCCCGCACACCGGAATTGTCGCAGCTGACCAAGACGGCCATCACGATTGGTGCACTCGCGGTACTCGCCCTGCCCGCCTTGTGGCGAGACCGCGAAAAGATCTTTGCCAACGCACCCTACGTCGGCAACTGGATGAAAACTCCAGCCTGATCGGAATCCTTATCGGGTGGGCCAGACGGCCCGCTCTTTCAATTGCGGGAACGGCTCTTCACCAGAGGGTAAAGGAAACTTGATCTCATTTGGCCTGTGGTCGGGGAGCTTTTGGACCACATCAGGCGTTCACCAGTCCTAACCCCTTACCAGGAGGAATTGATGAAACGTCTACCCCACATTCTCGCCGGAACCATGTTGAGCGTCAGCCTCGTTTCCTTTCCGGCCTTTGCCCAACAGGCGGGAACGCCGGTCGAGACCCAGGCACCGAACGCGCCGAACCAGGAACCGGCTTTTTCCGGCCAGACCAGAGCGCCGCAGCCCGCTGAAGTCGTCAGCATTCAGACCGAAGTGGTGGCTGAAGGTCTCCCGCATCTATGGGCGATGGAATTCCTCCCCGACGGCCGCATGCTGGTCACCGCCAAGCAGGGCGCGATGCACATCATCGGCACCGACGGTACGGCCGGCCCCGAGATCGCCAACGTTCCTGAGGTTCTTGCCGATGGCCAGGGAGGCCTCCTTGATGTCGCCCTTGCGCCGGACTTCGAAAGCTCGGGCATGATCTTCTTCTCCTTCGCCGAACCACGGGATGACGATGGCAACGGCACATCCGTTGCCTCGGCGCGCCTCGTCGCGGACGATCAGGGCGGCGGCACGCTGGAAGACGTCAATGTCATCTTCCGCCAAACCCCCGGCTATGACGGCAACAAGCACTTCGGCTCGCGCCTCGCCTTTGGTCCGGAAGGTGAGCTTTATGTGACGGTCGGAGAGCGCTCCGACGCCGAGCCACGCGTTCAGGCTCAGGATCTACAGAGCGGTCTCGGCAAGATCTTCCGCATCAGCCAGACCGGTGAAGCTCTGGAAGGCAACCCCTTCATCGGTCAGGACGGCGCTCAGCCACAAATCTGGTCGCTCGGCCACCGCAACTTGCAGTCAGCCACGATTGATGGTGAGGGCAGACTGTGGACCGTGGAACACGGACCGAAGGGCGGCGACGAGTTGAACCTTCCCGAAGCCGGCAAGAACTATGGCTGGCCGGAAGTGACCTATGGCGTCGAGTATAGTGGCGCTGCGGTGGGTGACGGCATCACCCAGATGGCAAACACCGAGCAGCCCGTCTATTACTGGGATCCCGTCATCGCTCCCTCCGGCATGGCCTATTACGATGCCGATGCTATCCCCGAATGGAAGGGCGCCTTCCTGGTTGGCGGATTGGTCAGCCAGGGCGTAGTTGTCCTGCACATGGAAAACGATCGGGTGAAGTATGAGGAACGCGTCGATCTCGGCGCCCGCATTCGCGACGTGCGAGTCGGCCCAGATGGCGCCGTTTACGCCGTCACCGAACAGCGCGGCGGCGGCAATTCGACCATCGTCAAGCTGACCAAGGGTTGATGACCCGGATTAAAGCAAAAGGGCCCGCGACGCGGGCCCTTTCCATATGGTCGACACCGAAATATAGCTTACTTCAGCGAAGCGCAGAAACGCTGGATGCGGCTGCAGGCCTCTTCCAGCTTGGCGTTCGAGGTTGCGTAGGAAACGCGGAAGTTCGGGCCAAGACCGAAGGACGAGCCGTGCACGGTGGCCACACCTTCGGTCGCCAGCAGCTCCATGACGAAGTCTTCGTCCGTCTCGATGACCTTGCCCGACGGCGCTGTCTTACCGATGAGCGCAGCACACGACGGATAGACGTAGAAGGCGCCCTCCGGCTTCGGGCAAACGATGCCGGACGCCTGGTTCAGCATCGAGACCACGAGGTCGCGGCGCTCTTCGAAAGCCTTCTTCGATTCCGTGATGAAGTCCTGCGGACCATTGAGCGCCTCGACGGCCGCCCACTGGGCAACCGAGCAGGCGCCGGAGGTCTGCTGACCCTGGATCATGTCCATAGCCTTGATCAGCGGCAGCGGGCCGGCGGCATAACCGATACGCCAGCCGGTCATCGCATAGGCCTTGGAGACGCCGTTCATCGTCAGCGTGCGCTCATAAAGCGCCGGCTCGACCTGGGCAGGCGTATAATAGACGAAATCGCCGAACACGAGGTGTTCATACATGTCGTCGGTCAGAACCCAAACATGCGGATGCTTCATCAGCACGTCGGTCAGCGCCTTGAGCTCTTCCTTGCTATAGGCGGCACCCGACGGGTTGGACGGCGAGTTGAACATGAACCACTTGGTCTTCGGCGTGATCGCTCTGTCCAGCTGCTCGGCCGTCAGCTTGAAATTGTTCTCGATCGTCGTTTCGACGAAAACCGGCGTGCCACCGCAAAGCGCGATCATTTCCGGATAGGAAACCCAGAACGGTGCCGGGATGACGACTTCATCTCCCGGATTGATCGTTGCCATGAAGGCATTGAAAAGAATCTGCTTTCCGCCCGTGCCGACAATCACCTGCTCCGGCTTGTAGTCGAGACCGTTCTCGCGCTTGAACTTATCGGCAATCGCCTTGCGCAGCTCCGGAATGCCGGCAACCGGCGTATACTTCGTCTCGCCGCGGGCAATGGCGGCAACAGCCGCATCCTTGATGTTCTGCGGCGTGTCGAAGTCGGGCTCGCCGACGGAGAGCGAAATGACGTCTTTCCCCTGCGCTTTGAGCTCCCGGGCCATCTGCGTAACGGCGATGGTCGCTGAAGGCTTGATGCGGGAAAGGGCGTCGGCAAGGAAAGCCATTGTGCGTGTCCTGAGCTGATTGAACATCGACCCCGCTCCCCGGGGCCTCAGGTCCAAGCTCTATGGCGAAAGAGCCCCTGCCTTTCAAGCCAAAAGCACGGATGACGCAAGAGTTTTGCGTCACCATACCAATGCGTCTGCGGGCCAAATTTGCCAGATACCGCCGAAATCACAATTCGAGTTGGGAAAGGCCACAATTTCGTCGCCATGACGACGCGATCACACGGTTTCATGCGGTCAGGACAAGAATGAAGGTGCCTGTCATGGATTATGAATTGGAAGCATGCACGCCACCCTCGCGGCGAAGCCGCTCACTGGCTTGGCTCGCCGCTGCCAGCGGCTTGGCTTTGGCTCTCTTCATGTTCGGAAGTCCCGGTGCCGCCTCGCCGCCCAGCCAGGATAAGGTCATCGTGACCCCGTCGACTTCCACTAGCTCGGCAGATCGCCTGACCACCGGCAGCATCGTTCCGGCTTCTCCTGTTCGTCTGGTCAATCTCCCGGCCTCAGCGGTTGAGCACCTGCCCCTGCCGCAGAAGGAGCGTCATGTGCTGATCGTTCTGCTCTTCGCCTGCTTCACAGTCATGGCAGCCGGTGGCTTCGCCCTCTGGAAGCGCGGATGGCAGGAAATCGTCCAAAGCGAAAGTCGCGATCAGCGGTAAAACGGCGGGTCGAAAACCTGGATCTGGTAATGCCGACATCAGCGGTACGCATCGCCTTCAAAATTACGTCATGAAGCAGGCAACGGCTATGGGATGGCTTGCCAGCCGCTTTTCGGTCCCCATTTTCTCGACAAGCACTCGATGGCTGTGAGGAGATGATGATGCTGAACTCTTTCGACAGATTGGCACGGCTGTGCGTACCCGTCCTTGCCGTATCGGTTTCGACGTCGGCATTGGCAGAAGAGCACCGGGAGGTCCGGGCTGGAGACGTCACCATCGAGGTCAAGAGCATCGCCGAGGGTCTCGAAAACCCCTGGTCGGTTGAAGTGCTCCCGGATGGAGCCTTCATCGTCACCGAGCGGCCCGGTCGCATGCGCATCATCCGTGATGGTGAAGTCGGTCGCCCGCTGGGAGGCTTGCCGAGGATCGCAGCTGTTGGCCAGGGCGGCCTGCTGGATCTTGCCCTCGCTCCGGACTTCCCCGCGAGCCGCCGTATCTTCTTCACCGCATCCGCCCCAGGCCCTGGTGGCCAGGGCACTGCCGTTTTCTCCGCTCGCCTGAGCGAGAACGAACGTCGCCTCGAGGATGTCCGTCGGATCTTTCTCATGAATAAGCTGACTGGTGCCGGTCAGCATTTTGGCTCCCGGATAGCGGTCGCCGCTGATGGCAGCCTGTTTTTCGGCATCGGCGATCGCGGAGAACCGGACCGGGCTCAGGATCAGACCGATCACGCCGGGAAGATCTTGCGCATCAATGCCGACGGCACCCCATCATCCGCCAATCCCGGCGGCCAGCCCCTTCCCGAAGTCTGGTCCAGCGGCCACCGAAATCCCCAAGGTATCGTCATCGATCCCGCCGACAACAGGCTCTATACCGTCGAACATGGGGCGCGCGGTGGTGACGAGATCAATGCACCCGAAGCAGGCAACAACTATGGCTGGCCGGTCATTTCCTATGGCAAGCACTATTCCGGCGCCGAAATCGGCATCGGTCAGTCAGCCGATGGCTACGAGCAGCCGATTCACTACTGGGATCCGTCGATCGCGCCCGGAGCGCTAGCAATCTACCGCGGCGCCATGTTCCCGGAGTGGGAAGGCGACTTCCTGGTCGCCGCTTTGAAGTACCAGCTGATCGCGCGCATCGAGCGAAACGATGACGGCTCCGTCGGCAAAGAGGAGCGCATCCTGCAGGGGGACTACGGCCGCATTCGCGACGTGAAGGTCGCGCCAGACGGCTCCATCCTGCTGGTGACCGACGAAGAGGATGGACAGCTTCTGCGCCTTACCCGTGCTGGCCAGAGCTGAAGCGAACAGCCGGTAATCTGCGGCGATCTTGATCCAAAACTGGGGCCAGTTGCCGAAAAAGCAGGCGGCTGGTGAACCCAGAGACGTTGGAACACGGAAAATTTTGATCCGCAAAATTCCGTGTTCGAGACTGGTTTTCCCTAATCTCCATCGCAAGCGATGCAAATTTTCGCCGAAATGGCGCCGAGAGGCCGTGCAAGAGGAACGAATCACTCCACTCCCACTGAAAACAAAGGAATCTCGGACCGGACAGGGTTAAAACTTTCGCTTGCCAATTTTCGACAAACCAAGCACTCTTCGCCCGTTCGGGCAATTTTGCGAGCATGGGAAGACCTATAAATGAGTGCGCGCCGGGGACGCTATAACAACCCCGGGCAGGCTAACTTGAGAGGATGGAAACATCGTCGGAGGTTAGACTGCGGTAACAGGGCCCCTTTCCTCTAATTTCGACAAATGCCTGTCGCTCACCCGCTTGCGGGTACATTGCAATGCTGCCCCGCCGAATACGGGCAGAGAGAAAAGGACCTGACGCATGGCCGAGACTGGCACTGTAAAGTTTTTTAATACCGACAAGGGCTTTGGCTTCATCAAGCCCGACAATGGCGGCGCGGACATCTTCGTCCACATCTCCGCCGTTCAGGCATCGGGCCTGTCGGGACTGACCGAAAACCAGAAGGTCAGCTTCGACACAGAACCCGATCGCCGTGGCAAGGGCCCTAAGGCCGTAAACCTGCAGATCTCCGGCTGAGTTCAACCGGTTTTCTACGAATTGCGGCCCGGCATTCATGCCGGGTTTTTTCGTTCAGCCTGCGTTCAGGCACAGCCTCCTAGATTGCGATCATCGCCGACGGCCCGAACAGCCACACCGGCTCAGGAAGTTTTGCTAGGTCGAGGAACGACGTCATGATGAAATTTGCGCAACACGCTCTTCTCGCGGCTGCAGTGACCCTGACGCCGATTGCCGCAGCAACCCAGGCGCAAGCCGGCGACCGCTATTATCGCGACAGGGGTGACGACGCGCTGGCACTCGGGGTCATCGGTCTTGCGACCGGCATGATCGTCGGCTCGGCGATCGCAAGCCCGCCGCCGCAGCGCCGCGTCTACATCGATCGCCCAGTCTCGGTCTATGACGAGCCCGGCTACTACGTCGATGATTACCCGCCACCGCCACGCCACACCTATCGCCCCCGCCCGGTTTACCAGCAGCCGCGCCCGGTGGTCCAGTCCTATGGCATCGAGCCCTGGACCGGCGCCTGGTATGACTATTGCTCGCAGCGCTACCGTAGCTTTAACCCGCGTACCGGCACCTTCGTTGGCTATGACGGCAGAACCCATTTCTGCACGGCCCGCTGACCGGACCGTAACCGCACCGCAGAATGACAAAAGCGCCAGCCACCTGGCGCTTTTTTCATTCAAAGCCCCTGAATGAAGGGATTGGACCGCCGCTCGTCGCCGATGCGGCTACCGGGCCCGTGGCCACAGATGAAGCCGACCTCGTCCCCGAGCGGCAGGACCTTGTCGCGTATCGAGTTCATCAGGGTTTGGTGGTCGCCACCCGGTAGATCGGTTCGTCCGACAGAGCCGCTGAACAAGACGTCGCCGAGATGGGCAAACTTCTGGTCGCGGTTAAAGTAGATGACATGCCCTGGGGCGTGACCCGGGCAGTGATAGACCTCGAATGTGTGGTCGCCGAAACTGACGCGATCCCCGTCTTCGAGCCACTGATCCGGAAGCACGCTGCGCAATCCCGAAATGCCGTAGCTCGCTGCCTGCGTCTCGATGCGCTGCAAAAGTGGCAGATCGTCTTGGTGCGGCCCGATGATGGTGAGCCCGGTCTTTTCTTTCAGTTCGGCGGCACCTCCGGCGTGATCCAGATGCCCGTGCGTCAACCAGATTGCCTTGAGCGTTAGACCATTCTCAGCGATCACCTGCAGGATGACATCAACATCGCCGCCCGGATCGACGATCACGCCCTCGCGGGTCTCGTCATCGAACAGGATCGTGCAGTTCTGCTGAAAGGGGGTTACCGGGATGATCCCGGCCTGTATCTGTCCCATGGGCTCTCTGTCCTTCTGATCGTGATCGACATGGGCCTTACCATGCCACACCGATGAGAGAAACCGCGGCGAATTTCGAGCAAATACGTTCAGCGGGACAGGCCGTAGACTTGGGAGACGGGTGACGCCGGAAGCAGAGAAGCCTGGGCGACGAGAAAGCTCGCCACCATCAGCTTGGCCGTGAAAACGAGGATCGCAACGGGGCGCAGGCTGGGCCTTGCGGAAATCTGGGCGGTACGATCACGGTCCATCATGGCACGAATCCTCTCTCCTTCGGCAAAGCCTGGCCGAAGCTGCTTGTCCGGAACTTGTGATTGATCAGTGCAGTGGTAACGAGCATGGCGGCCATAGGTTTCCTGGCGGAGGTCTAACCTGTGCGATCAGCGTAAATTTGTTGGAAATTTGCTACACTTGCGCATAGTTTTGCCGGCAATCCCCGTCAGGGAGATCAGGAAGAACGGCAGTCGCTCCACGCGGCTCGGCCTTCGGGAAAGCATCGGCCCTGGGCGATGAGGATAATGACCGGCAATGGCGCTCGCGTCAGCGCTGGAGGAAAGGAATGACGAGCGTGGCCCGACAGTCTGCGACGAAGACTGCCAAGAAGATCCTGCCGGACCTGCCGGTGGTCGACGACAAGTCGATCGATTTCGAAACCATCGAAAGCCTGTTTTTCGCCTATCGTGATTTCGTGTCCGATCCGGATGCAATCCTTGCCAAGCTCGGTTACGGACGCGCCCATCATCGCGTCGTGCATTTCGTCAGTCGCCGTCCTGGCATGACGGTCGCCGACCTTCTTGGCATCCTGCAGATTACCAAGCAGAGCCTTGCCCGGGTTCTGAAGGAACTGATCGACAGCGGCTATATCAGGCAGATGGCGGGTCCTGCCGACCGTCGCCAACGCCGTCTTTATCCGACGCTTGCGGGGCGCGAATTGTCGCTGGCACTCTCCGAGCCGCAGTCGCGCCGCATTGCTCATGCCATGCACGGCATGAGCGCCGACGAGCGCGCGACCGTGCGCCGTTTCCTCGACGGCATGCAGAGACAGACCGTGACCCAGCCTCTCGAAACGGACGGAGCCGACTGACGTGTCGAAGAAGATCGAGCTGACCGATGACGCACCGCACCTCCTGGTGGTCGACGATGACACCCGTATTCGCGACCTCTTGCATCGGTTCCTGACGGAGAAAGGCTTCCGCGTTTCGGTCGCCGCCGACGCCGCCGAGGCACGCCGCAAGCTTGAAGGCCTGAGCTTCGATCTGCTTGTCCTCGACGTGATGATGCCGGGCGAATCCGGCCTATCGCTCACCCAGAGCCTCTCCGACGACAAGCGCGCGCCAGTGATCCTCCTCACCGCCCGTTCGGAGGCGGACAGCCGCATTGCAGGCCTCGAAGCCGGCGCGGACGACTACCTTGCTAAACCCTTCGATCCGCGCGAACTGGTGCTCAGGATCAACAATATCCTCAAGCGCAACATGAACCCCGATGCGCCGAAGATCGAACAGGTCATGTTCGGTCCCTACACCTTCTCGGTGCTGCGCAAGGAGTTGCGCAAGGGTGCGGAGGTCATCCGCCTCACCGATCGTGAACAGGACATCATGTACCTCTTTGCGACGCGTGCCGGCGACACGATCCCGCGCCACGAATTGGTCGGCAACGACGCCGAAGTCGGTGAGCGCACCATCGATGTCCAGATCAATCGCTTGCGGCGCAAGATCGAGGATGATCCCGCCAACCCCGTCTGGCTGCAGACGGTGCGCGGCATCGGTTATCGCCTCAGCATGGACTGAGGCTGCGGCAACGGCGCGCGATGCGTCGAGGAAGTGTAGCATATGACGCTGTTCGATCAGATCCGGCGGGATCGCGACCGCAACCCGGCGACCGGCCTGAAGGGCTCTTTCCGCTGGCTGCGTCACAGGCTGCCGACCGGCATTTACGCCCGCTCGCTGCTGATCATCATCCTGCCGATGCTGATCTTGCAGACCGTCGTCGCTTTCGTTTTCATGGAACGCCACTGGCAGCTTGTCACGGAGCGCCTGTCGGAAGCCGTGACGCGAGACATCGCAGCCGTCATCGAACTTCTGCAGCGCTATCCTGACGACGCGGACTTCGCCACGATCGCCGATGTCGCCGCCAGCAAGTTGAACCTGATGGTCTCGATCGAACCGGGCACCGAACTGCCCTCCCCGAGACCGCGGCCCTTCTTCTCGATCCTCGACCAGATCCTGTCCGACGAGATTGCCGAACAGATCCGTCGCCCCTTCTGGATCGACACGGTCGGAACCTCGCGCCTAGTCGAAATCCGCATCGTGATCGACGGCAGGACCTTGCGGATCTTTGCCCCGCGCAATTCCGCCTATGCTTCGAATACCCATATCTTCCTGGTATGGATGGTTTCGACCGCGCTGGTGCTGATCGCCATTTCCATCCTCTTCCTGCGCGGCCAGATCCGCCCGATCCTCGCCTTGGCCAATGCCGCCGAAAGCTTTGGCAAGGGACAACGTCCGCCGGAGGATTTCTCGCCGCGTGGTGCCGACGAAGTGCGTCGCGCCGGCCTCGCCTTCATCCTGATGCGAGAGCGTATCGAACGGCAATTGGAACAGCGCACCGCCATGCTGGCGGGCGTCAGCCATGACCTGCGCACCATCCTGACGCGCTTTCGCCTGCAGCTGGCGCTCGCCGGTGACGGACCGGAAATCGACAGTCTCAATCAGGATATCGACGACATGCAGAGCATGCTCGAAGGCTATCTCGACTTTGCCAAGGGAGAGGTCGAGGAAGATGTCGGCACACTCGATCTTGGCGACCTCTTCGAGCGCGTCGCCGCTGACTTCAGCCTGCACGACCGTGCGTTCTCCTGGACGCTGGAGGGCGGGCCTCTCGTCCATGTGCGCCCCAACGCCTTCACGCGCCTGGTGACCAACCTCGCCTCCAATGCGCGACGCTACGCACACAGGCTCGACATCGACGCCCGGCACACGGGGAAATGGCTGATCATCGTCTTCGATGACGATGGCCCGGGCATTCCGAAGGAAGCGCGCGACGATGTCTTCAAGCCCTTCTATCGCCTCGATGAAGCCCGCAATCTTGATGCTTCCGGCACAGGGCTTGGTCTGGCCATCGCCCGCGACATCGCCCGCAGCCACGGCGGCAACGTCACGCTCGAAGACAGCCCGCTCGGCGGCCTGCGCGCCGTCATCCGGGTCCCGGTCTGAGACTGATCAGGCCAAGAAAAAGGGGCCCGAAGGGCCCTGGTCACATCATCTTCTTGCCGTTTGGTACTGGCTGCTCGACGGCCGCCAGCACGATGGCGCCGTTCTCGTCCTCGAATCCGAGCGTCAGAACCTCCGAGCGAAACGGCCCGATCTGGCGAGGCGGAAAATTGACGACCCCAAGCACTTGGCGTCCCATCAGCGTTTCCGGCGTGTAATGCACGGTAATCTGCGCAGACGATTTTTTGATGCCGATTTCTGGACCGAAATCGATCCTCAGCTTGAAGGCCGGCTTGCGCGCTTCCGGGAAGTTCTCGACCTCGACGATCGTGCCGACACGGATGTCGACCTTCTCGAAATCGGCAAAGGTGATCTCGGAGCCGCTCACTGGGCGAGCTCCTCGGCCCTTTTGCGCGCCGCCTCGATCGCCTGATCGAACAGCGGCTGCATCGCGTCATCAGCCATCAGCACAGAGAGGGCAGCAGCCGTCGTCCCACCAGGCGATGTGACGTTCTTGCGCAATTGCGAGGCAGGGTCGGGGGACTGGTGCAACAATTCACCAGCCCCCGCGACCGTTTCTCGTGCGAGGCGCATGGCGAGGTCCGCCGGCAGGCCCGCTTTCCGGCCTGCCTCTGCCATGCATTCGACGAGGTAAAAGACATAGGCCGGCCCGCTACCAGAAAGGGCGGTCACGGCATTGATGTCGGCTTCGCTCGAGACCCATTCGACCGGGCCGGACACCTGAAGAAGACGGTGAACGATATCACGCTGCTCTTCCGAGACGGCAGCATTGGCAAAGGCGCCAGTCACGCCACGGCCGACCATGGCAGGCGTGTTGGGCATGGCGCGCACCATGGCCGCCTTGCCGAGATGGCCTTCCATCGAAGCGATGGTTTTGCCGGCAGCAACGGAGACGACAGTCGTCTGCTGCCCGACAAGAGACTTAAGGCCTGGCAGGACCGCGTCCATGACCTGTGGCTTCAGGGCAAGAAAAAGGATATCGGCCGTCAGACCTTCCGGGGGCGCAACAAAATGCCGGGCACCGGCCTCGTTGATCGACGCCATCATCTTGTCGGATGGACCGGGATCGAGCACCGTAACGGCACTGCCCTGCACACCGCTCTTCAGCCAGCCGGCCAGCATCGCGCCGCCCATGTTGCCGGCTCCGACGAGGACGATCTGTCCGAATGCGGCATCCGTCATTCTCAGGCTTCTCCGACCGTCTCGAACAGGACGGCATCCATGGCGCTCTTGGCGTCCATGCCGGACCAGACAACGAACTGGAAGGCCTGATAATAGGCTTCGCAGGCATCGACGGCAGACGAAAGCAGCACCTCGACCTGGCGATTGGTCGGCTCCGCACCTCCGGCGAGCAGAAGAGACTGGCGGAAGATCACGACGTCTTCGTTCCGCCACAGATCGAAATGGCCCATCAGGACCTGGCCATTGACGTAGGAGAGAAGCTTGATGACTTCGTTGAGCCGGTTCTCAGGGATTTTCAAGTCGAAGGCGGAAGCCAGATGCAGCGCCTCGAACTCCTCCATCCAGGAGAAGGAGACATGGTAATCGGCCCAGCGCCCCTCGACGGTCATTGCGATTTCGTCTTCGCCCGAACGCTCGAACGACCAGTCATTGGTCGCCGCGACAAACTCGATCATGTCGACCGGGTTGGATTGGCGTTCGACTTCGATTTCCATGAGGCTCATGCATCACCTTCTTGACCGGAATGAATACGGGCGCCCGGCGAACCGCCGGGTCACTCGGACACCTGAACCGGAAACTACTGAAAACGATTCCGAAGGACCCCAGGGTAGAACACGCACCCTGCCCGAAACTTACGCGGCCCCCGCTCAGAATCATCGTTGAAAATCAGTGTATAATCGTCAGAGGCCAGCACCAGCCCCCCTCGCCACATTTGACTGTGTGACCTGTGGATGGCGCTTTCAGAATCGCCTTTGCATCACCCCATAAGCGACTCTGCCGATTGGCTTTTTCGCAGCTGTCCACAAGCTGCAATTTTTTCGTGGGTTACGGCCCGAGCGGCACCCGTCAAGGTGCTGAAAATACAAAAAGACCCAAAGCCACAGGCAATGGGTCTTCAAAGGCCTTGCGGAGTCTCTCGAAGCTGTTTCGAAACGGAGCAGCGATTACTTCGGCTGGGTGGAGAGCTGAGCCTCGAGAGCCTCGATGCGCTTCTGCAACGCATCGTTCTCTTCACGCGCCTTCAGCGCCATCTCGCGAACCACGTCGAACTCTTCGCGCTTGACCAGATCCATGCTGTTCAGCCAGCGCTCCGCCTGGGCATGAAAGGCCGTTTCCACCTCTTTTCGAACGCCTTGGGCAGCGCCCGCGGCATCCGTCATCAACTTGGCGAAATCATCGAGAATACGGTTGGGGCCGGTCGACATGGAAAACTCCTCTGAAGCAGACTGCGGACTGGAAAAACGATACCTGCAGATGAGGTAGGACCAGACAGGCCGGCACGCAAGACGCGAAGGACAGATAAAGGTGGTTGACGGTGTCGCAGCCGCCGCGATTCCATCTTGACCGTGCCAATTCGCAACGCCATTTTCCAGCAGCATTAACGAAAGTACTCCATTGTTGTCAGTTCTGGACCTTTTCGCCGCCGTATCCTTTCCCGCGATCGACCCGGTCGCCTTTTCGATCGGCCCGCTTGCGGTCCATTGGTATGGCCTCGCCTATGTTGCCGGCATCCTCCTCGGCTGGTTGATCGCCCGCGATCTCCTGAAGCGCCCGCATCTGTGGCCGAACGGCCAGGCGCCCGCCACATTGCAGCAGATCGACGACTTCATCTTGTGGGTCGCGATCGGCGTCGTCGCCGGCGGCCGTCTAGGCTACATCTTGTTCTATGACTTCGCCTCGGTTGCCGCCAATCCGATGCGGGCGATCGAAGTCTGGAACGGCGGCATGTCTTTCCATGGCGGCTTCATCGGCGCGACGCTCGCCATGGTCTACTTCGCCCGGAAACATCAGATCCGCCTGTGGAGCCTCTTCGACCTGGTCGCAAGCGTCGTGCCCCTCGGCCTGCTGTTCGGGCGCATCGCAAACTTTATCAACGGCGAACTCTGGGGCCGGCCAGCCGATGTGCCGTGGGCGATGGCGTTTCCAACAGGAGGCCCCTTCCCCCGCCATCCGAGCCAGCTTTATGAAGCAGCGCTCGAGGGTCTCGTCCTGCTCATCGTGCTGCAGGTCCTCGCCCGCGCATTCGGCGCCTTGCGCGTGCCCGGTCGCATCACCGGCATCTTCGTGGCCGGCTACGCCTCGGCCCGCATCTTCGTCGAGTTCTTCCGCGAGCCCGACGTCCAGCTAGGCTATCTCTACGGTGGCTGGTTGACCATGGGCATGGTGCTGTCGCTACCGATGGTCCTGATCGGGATCTGGATTTTCGTGCGGTCGGGGCGTCAGACCCACGCGACCCAAGGCTGAGGAGCCAAGATGGCCACACCGCTCGCCGAAAAGATCAAGTCGCTGATCTCAGCCAATGGCCCGATCAGCATCACGGACTATTTCGCCCTCTGCCTCGCCGACCCCGAACACGGCTACTATCGCACCCGCCATCCGTTCGGCCGTGCAGGCGATTTCGTCACGGCGCCCGAAATCAGCCAGCTCTTCGGCGAGATGCTCGGCATCTTCATGATCAACACCTGGCAGCGCCATGGTGAACCGCGGGACGTGCGCCTCGTCGAGATCGGCCCTGGTCGCGGCACGATGATGGCCGACATGCTGAGGGTAATATCCCGAGCCGCACCGGAGCTTTACGAGACGGCTACCGTCCACCTGGTCGAAACCAGCGCGCTCCTGAAGCTCACCCAGATGGAAACGCTCTCCGGCCACGGTGACAAGGTCTCCTGGCACGAAAGCTTCGACGGCGTGCCTGAAGGGTTTACCCTGCTTGCCGCCAACGAACTCTTTGATGCGATCCCCATCCGCCAGTTCGTCAAGACGCCGGACGGCTTTCGCGAGCGCATGGTTGGCGTCGACGATAATGACGAGCTGTGCTTCACGCTCGGTGTCGCAACGCTCGACCCGTCGATGCTGCCGCAGGGTGCCGATACGGCTGCCGATGGCGAAATCTTTGAAGTGGCCCCTGCCCGTCAGTCGGTGATGCTGACGATCTGCGAACGTCTGAAGCAAAGCCACGGCACCGCGCTGATCATCGACTATGGCCACATGGTCACCAATTTCGGCGACACCCTCCAGGCGGTGCGCGCCCATGAATATGATCCGCCGCTCGCCCATCCGGGGCTCGCCGATCTCACGAGCCATGTCGACTTCGAAAATCTCGCCCGCACTGCCCTTGCCGCCGGCGTGCATCTGAACGGCTGCATGCATCAGGGCGACTTTCTCGTAGGCCTCGGCATCGAGCAGCGCGCAGCCTCGCTTGGCCGCGACAAGGACGAGAAGACGCAAGCCGAAATCGTAGAGGCCGTGCATCGGCTTGCCGGCGCCGGCAATGGCTACATGGGCGAGCTGTTCAAGGTCATGGCGGTGTCGATGCCTGTCGTCCACTTGTTGCCATTCAAGTCCAAGCATTGACAGGACGGGGTGCGATCTGCACGATCGCGCCCGTTCCAGACGGCTCGAACTTGAAGAAAGCCGATTGAATCCAATCGTTTCGCAGTATCCGCATTGCATACGCGTGATTTGCCAAGGCTCAGGAGACAAATCATGAGCACAGCCGACCAGCCACGCCCCATCCTAGCAGAGAGCCTCGACGCCACGACTGCAGCCGGCATCCGCCACGGCTTTTTCACCCGCGACGGCGGCGTCTCGGAAGGCATCTATCGCGGCCTCAATGTCGGTCTCGGTTCGAACGATGAGCCTGACAAGGTGCGCGAGAACCGCCGCCGGGTCAGCGCCTGGTTCGGCCTGCCGCCCGAACGGCTTGCCACCGCCCATCAGATCCATTCGCCCGACGTCGTGGTGGTCGGCACCGATTATGACGGCAGCCGGCCAGAGGCTGATGCCCAGGTCACAGCTAGCCCCGGCGTGGTGCTCGGCGTCTTGACTGCCGATTGCGGCCCGATCCTCTTCGCCGATCCAGAAAATCGGGTCATCGGTGCGGCGCATGCCGGGTGGAAGGGCGCATTGGGTGGCGTTCTCGAAAACACCGTTGATGCCATGATCGCGCTTGGCGCTCGGCGCGAGGCCATACGGGCGACCCTCGGACCTTCTATTTCCCAGAGAAATTACGAGGTCGGTCCGGAATTCGTCGACCGTTTCCTCGCCACCAATCCGCAATTCGAGGTCTTCTTCACCCCCTCGTCGAAATCTGGCCATGCCATGTTCGACCTTCCAGGTCTCACTATCATGCGCCTAAGCCAAGCTGGCGTCATCGCCGACAGCACCGGCCATTGCACCTATGCGGCCCCTGAAACGTTCTTCTCCTATCGCCGGACGACCCATGCGGGCGAACCCGACTATGGGCGGCAGATATCCGCGATCGCGATCATGGAGAAATAAGATGGCCCTGCACTTCACCGAAAGCGAATTTTCCGCTCGTCGCACCCGCCTGATGGCCCGCATGGCCGAAGAAAAGCTCGACGCCCTGCTGCTCTTCGCCCAGGAGAGCATGTATTGGCTGACTGGCTACGACACCTTCGGCTACTGCTTTTTCCAGACATTGGTCGTCAAGGCAGACGGTAGCCTGACGCTGCTCACCCGGACCCCCGACCTGCGTCAGGCCAAGCAGACCTCAACGATCGAGAACATTGTCGTCTGGGTCGACCGGATGAATGCCGACCCGGCTGTCGATCTGCGCAACCTGCTGAGCGATCTCGATCTTCTCGGCATGCGCGTCGGCGTCGAATACGACACCCATGGCATGACCGGTCGCGTCGCACGTCTCGTCGACAACCAGCTCACCAATTTCTGTGAAGCCGTGGATGCCTCTTACCTCGTCAGCAATCTCCGCCTGGTGAAGTCTCCAGCCGAGATCGCCAAGGTGAGCGAGGCTGCCGAACTGGCCGACCTCGCCTTCGACGCTGCCCTGCCTCTGATCGGGCCTGGTGCCGACGAAGCGGAGATCCTCGCCGCCATGCAGTCGGCAGTTCTCGCCGGCGGCGGCGACTATCCAGCCAATCCCTTCGTCATCGGATCGGCCGCCGACGCGCTTCTGTGCCGCTACAAATCCGGTCGTCGGAAGCTGTCCGCCAACGACCAGGTGACGCTCGAATGGGCCGGCGTTGCCTCCCATTATCACGCCCCGATGCTGCGCACCGTTCTCATCGGGGACGTCACCTCCCGTCACCGCGAACTCTTCACGGCAGCGATTGAGGGCATGCGGGCAATCGAGCAGGTATTGCGCCCCGGCCACACCTTTGGCGAGGTTTTCGACGCCCATGCCAAGGTCATGGACGACCGTGGCCTGACCCGTCATCGCTTTAATGCCTGCGGCTATTCGGTCGGCGCGCGTTTCGCACCATCCTGGATGGAGCACCAGATGTTCCACGCCGGCAATCCGCTTGAGATTACCCCAGACATGTCCCTCTTCGTGCACATGATCATCATGGATAGTGACAAGGAAGCGGCGATGACCATCGGCCATTCCTACCTGACGACGGAAACGGGCCCGCGCGCCCTTTCGCGCCATCCGCTTGACCTGATCAGCGTCTGACGGATGCGATCTGGCGCCGTTGAGGAGGATGGCGCAGTTTCGCCAGTCTGTTCAGGGAATTGACAGGCTGATCATGCTAGTCACATTAATTGTGACAGGATCAAAGCGGAAGGACCCGCCGTGGAGAGACGTTCTCGCAGGATGACCACGAAACTGGCCGGCCTCCTCGGCCTGCTGGCGCTGATCTCGGGCTGCAACAGCACGGATGTGCTGACGCCCCCGGAGAATGTCGGCAATGGCAACCTCCCGCAAACCTACTCCCAAGAGCTTGCGGCCCCGGTGGGCGGCACCCAGCAGGTCCAGAGCGCACCGCTCGGCCAACCCGGCGTCTACACCCAACCGATCCGCGGCCCGCAGAATTCACTGGAGGCTCAAGCCGCCGCCTTGGCACAGGGCGGCCGCAATCCTGCAGCTTCAGCACCGCTTGACGGCGCGCCTGAACAGACCTTCCCCAGCGCACCACAGCAGCAAGCCAACACCCTCCAAACAACGCAACCCGCTCAGCCCGCCCCTCAAGCGACACAGTCCCAGCAGGCCGCCCTGCCCCCGGCCGCGCAATCGACCGGCAGCATCCGCTTTCTACCGATTATCGGCGCCCCCGTTCAGGCGGTCACACCGCTCTCCCGCCAGCTCGGTGCAGAGGCGCGTGCCCGTGGCCTCACCATCAAGAGTGCCAGTGACGCTTCGAGCGAACACATCCTGAAGGGCTACTTCTCCGCCTTCTCCGACGGCGGGAATGTCACGATCACCTATGTCTGGGACATCCTGGATGGCAACGGCGGACGGCTGCATCGCATCCAGGGCCAGGAGGTGGTGCCCTCCGGCGCGCAGGACCCCTGGGCAGGTGTGCCGGCCTCCGTCATGCAGCAGATCGCGACCAAGAGCATGGCCGAATACGTATCATGGCGGAACAGTCGCACGGGCTGATACCCAAGCGACCTGCACCCTGGAAAACCGCAAAACATGCGCCCCATTTGGCGCATCAACCGAAAATATGGGCCTAGCCGTCCAAACCTCTTGCATTCAGGGGGAACGGCGCTAAAAAGCCCGCATCTCAGCATGGTAACAGGCGGGCCAAGATGAAGGTTTTCGCAGGTAATTCGAACCGGCAACTGGCCGAAGCGATCTGCTCCTATCTCAACGTACCACTCGGCAAGGCCAGCGTCCGCCGTTTCGCAGACCAGGAAATCTTCGTAGAGATCCAGGAAAACGTGCGTGGCGAGGACGTCTTTGTCGTTCAATCGACGTCCTTCCCGACGAACGACCACTTAATGGAACTGCTGATCATGATCGACGCCTTCCGTCGATCCTCGGCACGCCGCATCACGGCCGTTCTCCCCTATTTCGGCTATGCCCGCCAGGACCGCAAACCGGGTCCGCGCACGCCGATCTCGGCAAAGCTGGTCGCAAACCTGATCACCGAGGCTGGTGCCGACCGCGTTCTGACGCTCGACCTGCATGCCGGTCAGATCCAGGGCTTCTTCGACATTCCGACGGACAACCTTTATGCCGTGCCGCTCCTGGCGCGCGACATCAAGGAAAAGTACGACACCAACAACGTCATGGTCGTCTCCCCTGACGTCGGCGGCGTGGTGCGCGCCCGTTCGCTTGCCAAGCGCCTCGACTGTCTGCTGGCGATCGTTGACAAGCGCCGTGACCGTCCGGGTGAATCCGAGGTCATGAACGTCATCGGTGAGGTCACCGGCAAGGACTGCATCCTGATCGACGACATCGTTGATTCCGGCGGCACGCTCTGCAATGCAGCCGAAGCGCTGCTGAAGAACGGCGCGACCAGCGTCACCGCCTACATCACCCATGGCGTGCTCTCCGGCGGTGCCGTGACCCGCGTGGCCTCCTCCAAGCTGCGCGAACTGGTCATCACCGACTCGATACAGCCGACCACGGCCGTCTTGTCAGCACCCAACATCCGGGTGCTTTCGACGGCAACACTGCTCGGCGAAGCGATCAACCGCACGAGCCAGGAAGAGTTCGGTCTCCAGTCTGTTCGACTGAGACCGGTCCTTAACAGTTAAGATTAAGATCTACAAAGCAATGTGAGCGGTGTCACAGCCACTTGCACACGGTCTTTGCTTTGCATACAGCTTCGCGCGCAATACCTCATTTTGGACCGGCACCCCGGCTTTTGCGCGTGAGTTGATGTCACTCTCGGTTGAACGACTTCTGGCCAATCCAGATCTGCATGAAACGGTCCGGGACCAGTCCAGGGCTCTGCTGCGCGTCAATGAGGAAAGCCCACGGCTTGCCGCCGTGTTTGGCACCCAGCAACGTTGGTTGCTGGGACATCTGGCGATGAGCCACTATTTCCAAGAGGTCGCCCGCGGCAACTCGGAACCCGTCATTCTGATGGCCCGCTATCTGGAGCAGGTGAAGACGCTGGGCATATCCTCGGTCAACACAGCAGACGCCTTCATCAAGGAGATGCTGGTCTACGGCATTGCCCGGCACGGTCAGACGCCAGACCGCCGCAACCGCCCCTTCGCGCCGGCACCGATCACGATCGCAGCGACCCGCCGCTGGGTTTTCATTCATTTGACCAGCCTCGACCGGTTGGACGGCGGCAACAGGTTGGATGCCTTCGAGGCGGACGAAACGATCCTCGCGCGGCTGCATCCGGAGATCACGAGCCGCGCCATGGTCTCACACGAGATCCGCACACCGTCCAAGACATGGTCGCTGTTCACCTGGCTGAACAATGGCGGCATCGTCATGGACTGGCTGATGCTCGGGGTCGATCCGGTCGATCCGGCAGTCGAACGCGTACCCACGCGGGTGCGCTCCGTGCCGGAGCTTGCGGAAAATTTCCGGCTCTCCCGTACCCATCTGACGCGCAAGCTGCGCGAAGCGGAAGCCATCGGCAGTGTCGGCTGGGAAGGCAATCGCGGCCGCTCGACCATGTGGATTTCCCGCGACTTCGTCCAGGAATACCTCGCCACGCAGGCCGTCAAGCTTGCGGTCATTGATGCCGCCTGCGAGGCGGTCGGCTTGCGCTGATCAGGGACCGCCGGAAGAACGCGCCATCTCCGGCAGCGGGCAGGCCTCGCCACCATCAAACAGCCGCGACCGCGTGAGGAAACGTCGCTCACGGCCATTGTCGAGCGAGAACATGCCCCCTCGCCCCGGCACGACATCGATGATCAGCTGAGTATGCGCCCAGACGGCGTACTGGCTACCACTGATATAGAACGGCACGCCGCCGATCTCGCCGAGCTTCACATCGGTCTCTCCAACGCGATAGTCGCTCGCCGGATAGCACATCGGCGATGAGCCGTCGCAGCATCCACCGGACTGGTGGAAGAGAATGTCGGGGTAATCCCGTCGAATTTCGGCGAGAAATTCGAGCGCGGCATCGGTTGCCACCACGCGTGGCTGGTCTCCGCTGGTCATGAGCTGCCCTCCTACTGTCAGAACGAAAGAACCCCTCCTCCTGGTCGAGAACAGGAAGAGGGGATCGGGGGCGGCATTGGCGGACACCACCCCTGGGGAGGGCCTCAGAAAAACCCGAGGGCCTTCGGGCTGTAGCTCACCAGCATGTTCTTCGTCTGCTGGTAGTGGTCGAGCATCATCTTGTGCGTCTCGCGACCGATGCCCGACTGCTTGTAACCACCAAAGGCCGCATGGGCCGGATAGGCGTGGTAGCAATTGGTCCAGACGCGACCGGCCTGGATGTTGCGGCCGAAGTTGTAGCAAGTATTGGCATCGCGGCTCCACACGCCGGCCCCCAGGCCATAGAGCGTGTCGTTGGCGATTTCGAGCGCTTCAGCCTCGTCCTTGAAGGTGGTGACGGAGACGACAGGCCCGAAGATCTCCTCCTGGAAAACGCGCATCTTGTTATGGCCCTTGAACACCGTCGGCTTGACGTAGTAGCCGCCGGACAGTTCGCCCGAGAGAGTGTTGCGCTCGCCGCCTATCAGCACTTCGGCGCCTTCCTGGCGACCGATATCCATATAGGACAGGATCTTTTCCAGCTGCTCGGAGGACGCCTGCGCCCCGATCATCGTCGACATGTCGAGGGGATCGCCCTGCTTGATCGCGGCAACGCGCTTCAAAGCCTTTTCCATGAAACGGTCATAGATCTTCTCATGCACCAGCGCACGGCTCGGGCAGGTGCAGACTTCACCCTGATTGAGGGCGAACATCGCAAAGCCTTCGAGCGCCTTGTCGAGATAGTCGTCGTCCTCGCGCATGACGTCTTCGAAGAAGATGTTCGGCGACTTGCCGCCCAGTTCCAGCGTCACCGGAATCAGGTTCTGGCTGGCATACTGCATGATCAGACGGCCGGTCGACGTTTCGCCGGTAAAAGCGATCTTGGCGATGCGCGGGCTGGTGGCCAGCGGCTTGCCGGCTTCGAGACCGAAGCCATTGACGATATTGAGGACGCCTGGTGGCAGAAGATCGGCAACGAGCTCCACCCATACAAGGATCGAAGCTGGGGTCTGTTCAGCCGGCTTCAGCACGACGCAGTTTCCAGCTGCCAGCGCCGGTGCCATCTTCCAGGCTGCCATCAGGATCGGGAAGTTCCACGGAATGATCTGACCGACGACGCCGAGCGGTTCATGGAAGTGATAGGCGATCGTGTCGTGGTCGACTTCACCGATCGTGCCTTCCTGGGCTCGGATGCAGGAGGCGAAATAGCGGAAGTGGTCGATGGCGAGCGGAATGTCAGCCGCCATCGTCTCGCGCAGCGGCTTGCCATTGTCCCAGGTCTCGGCACGAGCGAGCAGTTCGAGATTGTCCTCCATCCGCTGTGCGATCTTCATCAGGATGTTGGAGCGCTCGGTGGTCGAGGTGCGGCCCCATTTGTCTTTCGCGGCATGGGCTGCATCGAGTGCAAGATTGATGTCGTGCTCATCGGACCGGGCAATGTCGCAGAGTTTGCCGCCGGTCACCGGCGTGGTGTTCTCGAAGTAACGACCATTGACCGGCTCGCGGAATTCTCCGCCGATGAAGTTGCCGTATTTCAGCTTGAACGGCGTCGCTGCAATGGTCTGGACCTGAATGTTCATCTGTCATCCTCCCTGTGAAAGGACCCCTCCTCGGGTCCCGATGGCAGGATGATCGCTGCGTTCCCGTGATTGAGATAGGGGTCCGAAACAGTGCTGCAGCGCACAGTGTTTCAGGAATGCGACACATAACGGCAGGTCAGTGCAGCTGGAAGCGTTTCATTTTCCGGTGCAGCGTCGCACGGCTGATGCCGAGCATCTGGGCTGCTTGAGAGACATTGCCATTGGCACGCGAGAGCACGCGACGCAGCGCCGCCCGCTCGGCATCGTCGAGATCGCTGCTCGCCTCCCCGCGTGTCTCGCGCAGCGCATCGGCAGCCGGCAGCCCTTGGGCAATTAGGCCGTCATCCAGCTTTAACGCAAGCCTGGCGGCCTTGGTCGCGCCGAGGATCAGATCGTCCCCGTCCACCGCGATCAAGGCTGACAGAGAGTTTGCCTGGGGCACGACGACGATGCGCGCGCCGGCAAAAGCTTGGCGAAAGAGATTGCTTTCGACCCGGGCCGCGGCATCCCGCACGGCCTGGGACAGCACCGCGAGCGTCATGTCAGAAACGTCGTTGCGGCAGGTGGACACATCGAGCGCTGCGGTCAGCCGACCGAGATGGTCGCGAATGGGTGCGGTCGCACAGGACAGACCGATATTGGCGCTCATGAAATGCTGGTCACGGTGAATGACGACGGCACGTTCGTCGGCAAGCGCCGTGCCGATGCCGTTGGTCCCGACACTCGCCTCGCTCCACAGCGTTTGCTGCCAGAGCCCCAGCGAGCGAAATTCGACATCGTCACCGGGCGCACCACGCCGGTCGACCACGATGCCGTTCTGATCGGCGAGAATGATGCAACAGCCGGATTTTCCGACCAACTGATAGAGCCGGTCCACCTCGTCGGTGGAGCTGCCGATTAACCGCTCCATGCGCTCACGCGCTTCGCGGTACATCGCCGCATCGACCTGTACGGGCTTGCGGGCCTCCTCGGGTTGCAGGTTGTAAAGGTTGAGGCAACGGCTCCAGGAAGCAGCGACCGGAGAGGTAACAGCGGCCGATGCCTTCTGTGCCGTCGAGTAGACGAGTTCGGAATGTCTGGTGTCCTGACGCATCGGCTCCTCCCAAAGCACGAGTGGCAGTATGCGCTTTCCGACACCGGAGGCAATCGCTCATCTAAGCGGCAAAAGACCACACAAGATATCGTCGTCGGGAATGACGCAAATCTGCGACACTTGCGCCACCTCAGCTTTCCTGTCCTCAGGCCGCCAATTCTGCAGAACCGTCAGATTTCAGTGCATCTGTGTTCGACGGCGACGTCATCCGCGGATTGACGATGTCCTGCAGCTCCGAGAGCGGCTGCGGCTTCCCATAGAGGAAACCCTGAACCTGCTGACAGCCCTCCTCCCGCAGGAAACGCAGATGCTCCGCATTCTCAACGCCTTCGGCCAACACGGGAATGTCGAGGCTCTGGGCCAGGATCAGCGTTGAGCGAACGATGGCGGCCGACTGGCGGTTCTCCACGACACTGTCGATGAAGCCCCGGTCGATCTTGATCTTGTCGAAGGGGAAGAGCTGCAGCGTCGAAAGCGAAGAATATCCCGTCCCGTAGTCGTCCATGGCGATGTTGACGCCAATCGCCTTCAGCTGGCGGATGATATGCAGTGCATGCTGCTGATCATCAATGATCCCGGACTCGGTGATCTCCAGTTCCAGGCGCGCCGGATCGAGACCCGACTCATCGAGAATTTCACGGACCCGCTCGGGCAGCGCTGAGTTGGCCAGCTGCTTGGGCGCGACGTTCACGGCGATCTTGAGCGGATTGCGCCAATGCACGGCTTCCAGGCAGGCCCGACGTAGCACCCAGTCGCCGAGTTCGCTGATGAAACCGGTTCGTTCCGCGATCGGGATGAATTCGGACGGCGGAACCATGCCGCGGGTGGGATGAGACCAGCGCAGCAGAACTTCGAAACCGACGACCTCGCCGGTCTGCGTATCGTTCTGCTTCTGGAAATAGAGCTGAAACTCGTTGCGCAGGAGGCCGGCCCGCATGTCCATCGCGAGCGCGCTCCTCTCGCGAGCAGCCTGGTCCATGGACTTGTCGTAGAAACAGACATTGTTCGAGCCGGTCGACTTCGCGCGGTACATGGCAATATCTGCCTGCGCCATGAGGTCGTCGATGTCATCGGCGCCGTCTGGGAAGGTCGTGATACCGATGCTCGTACCCACGGACAGTGTCAGCCCCTTCCATTGAATTGGCGACACCAGTTTGGAAATGATGCTCCGCGCAAAGGCCTCGGCAGCCCCGGACGTAAATAGGCTCGGACTGACTGCAATGAATTCATCGCCACCAATACGGGCAACGAATTCGCCCGGCTTCAGATTTGCCGACATGCGCTCGGCAACCACGCGCAGCACATGGTCACCCGCCGCATGGCCGTGGACGTCATTGATCTCCTTGAAACGGTCGAGATCGAAGGAAAAGATGTAGATGCGATCGTTGCGCGCAGCCGGTCGATCGATTAGGTGCCCGAGACGCTCCAGGAAAGCCATGCGGTTCGGCAAGCCGGTGAGCGCATCATGCAGCGAGAGCTGACGATAACGCTCGACCGCTGACTTGGTGGACTGGCGATCGATGACATAAGTCATCGCCCCGATCGCCAGGATCAGCAGCGTGACGAAGATCAGCACAACCGTCATCACGCTTTCTGGCAGCATGTTTACCGGCAGCGAGGCACCAAAATTCGGCTCGACGGTCAACGCAGTCATGCCGATGAAGTGCGTCGACGCAATCGCCAGCACGAGTGCGACACCACCGCCATAGCGGCAGAATCGCGTGACGGGCCGAGCCACGCGGTTGGTGGCCAGAGCGCCAAACACCCCTGCCGCCACAAGAGACGCCCAGACATAGTTCATATTCCAATGCAGATCCGCCTGCACCTGATAGCCGGACATGCCGACATAATGCATCGATGCAATGCCAGCCCCGACAAGCGCTCCGCCAGCTTCGATAAGGAGACTGCGTGTCGTCATGGCGGCAATGAAAAGCCCGACGCCAGTAATCAAGATGGCAAGCACGAGCGAAAGCAAAGTCGCAGTCGGCTCGTAGCCGGCAAGCGCATCGGCCTCATAGCCCATCATGGCAACGAAATGCGTCGTCCAGATGGATGAGCCGCCAATGATCGATGTCAGCGCAATCCAGCTCGCACGGGCAAGGCCCCGGGTGCTGCGAACGCGACTGAACAGGCGCATTGTGAGCAGCGATCCGAGCACGCAGATAAGAACTGCGGCCACCAGGGAAACCGGGTCGTGGTCGACAGCAATGCAAGTTAGAACGGCGAGCATGGGCAAAAACCAATTGGAATTGACGCCCAAACTTACCATTGGTCAATTTCGAAATGCTCACTGCACATGGTTACCAGAGTCTGTTTCACGCTCCGTTGGCGACGATCCGGGTCACAAACGCGTTATGCGGCGGTTTCTCCCGCACAACCTTGCTATTCCACCGCATCTGGTCTATAGGCGCCCGATCCGCACAGACACCCTTGGAGGCAATGTGGATGGGACCGGCAACGGTCTCCGGTTCTGGCATGACCAATTGCGTCGCCAGGGCTCTCCAGTAACTTGAAAGGTAAAGCCATGAGCCACGCTTCTTACGAGCTCAAGGCCGTAGCACGCGAACGGGTAGGTAAGGGGTCCTCCCGCGAACTTCGCCGCAACGGTCTCATCCCGGCTGTCATCTATGGTGACAAGCAGGCCCCGATTGCGATCTCGATCAACACGAACGAGATCACCAAGCGCATCCATGCCGGCGGTTTCATGACCACGGTCGCGACCATCGATCTCGATGGCAAGAAGATCAGCGTTCTGCCGAAGGACTACCAGCTCGACCGCGTTCGTGATTTCACGATGCATGTCGACTTCCTGCGCGTCTCGGCAAACAGCCAGGTTTCGGTGCAGGTTCCGGTTCACTTCGTCAACGAAGAGAAGTCTGCCATCAAGACCGGCGGCGTTCTCAACATCGTTCGTCACGAAGTTGAACTGCACTGCCCGGCTTCCGACATTCCGGAAGCAATCACGGTTGACCTCGCTGGCCTCAAGGTCGGCGACGCTATCCACATCTCGGCTGTCAAGCTGCCGAAGGGCGTGACCCCGGTCATCGCCGACCGTGACTTCACGATCGCAACGATCGTCGCGCCGGCGGCTGGCGTCGCTGAAGAAGAAGAAGAAGGTTCGGCGGAAGCCTGATCGACCATCATCATTCAATGAATGGAGCCCACCCTCTGCGGGGTGGGCTTTTTTATTGCTTTCGCGGGTCGCTAGAAGAGAGTCAAATCCCACTATTTCTCTTTAGGCAAGTTTAAAGTATTTCGTGAAACGCTCCGCCTCTCAATTATTGCGTGAGGGAGCACTGAGCAGCATGCCGCATCATCCCGAGCCGCTTGAGGCGGACCGCTGATGACCCGTTCGGTGGAGAGCCGCTTCCTGGCGATCGTGGGTACGACGATTTTTATTCTCGTCGCACCACTCTTCGCGCTGTTCCTGTGGCTGGCGACGGAACGCGCCTCCAACGAATTGCAGCAGAATCTCGAGATCCTGCTCGCCGCAAATGCGCAGGCGCTTGCCAAGCCGCTGTGGGACTTCGACCAGGAAAGCGTCGAACAGATCACGGCCACCATAGTCTCGAACGGCCCCGTGAGCCGCGTCAACGTCAAGGACGTGTCGGGTGGCATTGCCGTATCCATGCCAGCACTGCCGAAATGGCCGAAAAATGGCCTGGATTCGATTACTCGCGAGATCTTCTACCAAGCGGTCGAGGGCCCCAAGGCGGTCGGCACCATCACCATTTACTACAGCCGGATCGACATCTTCTCCTCGCTGCGCCAGGCGGAGGTCATGCTGATCGGCATCTTCATGCTGGCGGTCCTCGGTGTGGTCGGCGCGGCGATCATCGGCAACCGTCTGATGGTCATGAAGCCTTTGCTCAAGCTCACGGCCGCCATCGAAGCCACACGCAGGCTCGGATCCCGCCACCATGTGGACTGGCAGTCCAACGACGAGATCGGCCGTCTGGCGCGCAGCTTCAATGCCATGCAGATCAAGCTCGAGCAGGAAGAGGGCGAGTTGCGGCTCGCCCACCGCCGTGCGACCGATATCTACAACACCACGCCGGCCATGCTCTTCTCGCTCGACGAAGAAGATCGCATCACCGGCGTCAGCGATTACTGGCTGCTTGCCACCGGCTACCAGCGCCAGCAGATCGTCGGGCGTCGTTTCATAGAACTCGTGCCGCCGGAAGCCCGCGCCGCCTATCTGGAGCGCAAGAAGACACGCTCCATCGCCGACGTGTTGGAAGCGACCACTCAGTTCGTTTGTGCCGACGGCATCGTGATGGACGTCCTCATCGCCGAGGCAAGTCGCAAGATCGAAGGCGCCGAGGAAGACCTCTCCCTGTCGGTCATGACGGATGTCACGGCGCTCAAACAGTCCGAGGAGCGCAACCATCGCCAGGCGATCACCGACCATCTGACAGGCCTGCGCAATCGCAAGGGCTTTGAATCTGCGCTCGACAGCGAGATCGCGGCAACCGACGCTGCGGGCGAGGAACTCGCCTGTATCTTCGTCGATCTCGACCGCTTCAAGTGGATCAACGACAATCTTGGCCACCAGGCCGGCGACCTCGTGCTGTGCCGCTTCGTCGAGCGCATGCAGGACCGACTGCCGAAGGGTGCGATCGCAGCAAGGCTTGGTGGCGACGAGTTCGCCATCCTGTTGCGCGGAAACGAGATAGAGGACGTGGCAACTGACATCAGCCATGCACTCTGCGACATATTCGTCGACCCCATGTCAATTGAGGGCTCGACCGTACGCTTGAGCGCCAGCATCGGCATCGCCCTTTATCCGCGCCATGCCGCCAATGCTACCGAATTGCTGCAGAAATCCGACATGGCGATGTACAGCAAAAAGCGCGACGGCAAGAACGGCGCACAACTCTACGACCCGCAGATCCAGGATCACACCCGCCGCCGTGCCGAAATCGAACACGACATCGAGGAAGGTCTGAAGGAAGACTGGTTCGATGCCTTCTTCCAGCCGATCGTCGAGATCGAGAGTGGCCGGACGGTCGGCTATGAGGCACTGATGCGCCTCGTTCACCCCCAGCGCGGGATCGTGCCTCCGGCCGAAATGATCTGCGTGGCGGAAGAAACCGGCGCGATCAGCCGCCTCGGCGGACATGTCCTGGAGAAGGCGCTTTCCAATCTCGCCCGCCTGAGCGCGGCCACCGGCAACCACGAGGCCTATCTCGCCGTCAACTTCTCGCCGCTGCAGTTCGATGCCTCGCTGCCGGTCCGGCTGGCGGCGCTGACTGCCCACTACGACATCGAACCACGCCGGATCGTCATCGAGATCACCGAAGCAACGCTGCTGCACGACAATCCGCAGATCCGCACAATCCTCGATGAATTCAGCCGCTACGGATATCGTCTCGCACTCGACGATTTCGGCACCGGCTATTCCTCGCTCAGCTATCTCAACCGCTTCCCCGTCGACATCGTGAAGATCGACCAGTCCTTCATCCGTTCGCTGACCGAGGACGAACCCGAACTCCGCCACAAGAGCCGCATGCTCGTCGAAGGGATCACCGCCATCTCTCACAAGATGGAATGCACTGTCGTCGCCGAAGGCATCGAGACGGAAGAACAGCGTCGCATCCTGGAAGAATTCGGTGTCGACTACGGCCAGGGCTATCACTTTGCCCGACCGCAACCGCTAACGAAGCTGATCGAAATCGCCTTGTCCGCCCCGGCCAACCTGCCGAAGGTATCCGCAGGCTGACATCATCAGAAAGAGGGAACCGCAATGAAAGTCTTTGCCATCATGCTTTCACTTGCGGCGGCCCCGGTCGCCGCCGCAGACGTCATCCATTTCACCACGGAAGACTACCCGCCCTACAATTTCAGGGTGGGAAGCGAAATTCGCGGTGCAGGCTACGATCAGGTCCTTCTGATGATGAAGGACATCAACGTCCCCTACACCATCGAAATGATGCCCTGGGCCCGCGCGATCGCGCTTGCCGAGAGCGAGCCGATGCACTGCGTCTTCACCACTGCCCACATCCCCGAGCGCGACACACGCTTCAAATGGGTGGAGCCGATCGCGGTTGGCCGCAATTTCATGGTCTCGCACAAGAGTTCCGGCATCAAGGTCGCCAACATCGAAGAGGCCAAGCCCCTGATCGTCGGCACGCAGCGCAACGACTACACCCAGACCTTGCTGGAGAACGAGGGCTTTTCGAAGATTGACCTCGCCACGGACCTGAAGCTCACGCTGAAGAAGCTCGAGAGCAAGCGTATCGACCTGATGCCGATCTCCGAGCAGCACTATATCGAACTGCAGGAAAAGGGCGCCGACCTCGAAGCCCAGTTCGTGTTTTCTGAGCAGAAGTTCGCCATCGCTTGCAACGTGAACTTCCCCGAGGATCTGCTGGCCCGGATGCAGGGCGCGCTGGACAAGCTGATTGCCGACGGCACCCAGGCCGCGATCTTCGACACCTACGATCTGCGTTACTCGAATTTCGGTCAGGTCGCCGCCAATCCCTGATGGCTTAGACATCAGTCTTGACTTTCGTGCCATTTCGCTGTCGGGAAAGGCAAAGAAATTCAAGACGGAGCCACGGCGATGATCATCCTGGCCGGCCTCGGCAATCCCGGTTCGCAATACCAGAAGAACCGGCACAACATCGGCTTCATGGCTGTCGACGCGATCCAGCGCCGCCACGGCTTCTCGCCATGGTCGAAGAAGTTCAAGGCCGAGATATCGGAAGGCACACTGGCCGGCGAGAAGGTCATGCTGATCAAGCCGCAGACCTTCATGAACCTCTCGGGCGAAAGCGTCGGCGAAGCCATGCGCTTCTACAAGCTCGGCCCCGAGGACATCGTCGCGATCTACGACGAACTCGACCTCCTGCCCGGCAAGGCCCGCATCAAGACCGGCGGCGGCCATGGCGGCCACAACGGCATCAAGTCGCTCGACGCCCATTGCGGCCTGAACTACCGGCGCTTGCGCCTCGGCATCGGCCATCCCGGCGACAAGGCAAAAGTCCACAACCACGTGCTTGGCGACTTCGCCAAGGTGGACGCCGAATGGCTCGATCCGCTGCTGGAAGCACTCGCCGACAATGCCGACATGCTGGTACGCGCTGAAGATTCGCAGCTGATGAACAAGCTGGCGCTGGCGACCGGCAGCAAGTCCGAGGACGAAAAGCCCGCAAAGGCCCCAAAGGCGCCGAAACCGGCTCAGTCTCACATCCACCAGGCCCGCAATTTCAACCAGCCAAAGAAGCTTCCAGAAACGGGCCCGATGGCCGAGATGCTGAAGAAGATGTTCGGCCCCAAGGGCGACTAACACGATCCGGGCGGATGACCGCCCGCCCCGCCTCAAACCGATAGCCGCAGAAACGACCGGAAGACGACCATGAGCCACGACATCACCACCGACCTCGTCACCCTGCGCGACTACTGGCGATATGCCATCTCCCGCTTCAATGCAGCCGAACTGAGCTATGGCCACGGCACGCACTCAGCTGTCGACGATGCAGCCTTCCTTGTGCTCGACAGCCTTGATTTGCCGATCGACACGCTCGATCCCTTCCTCGACGCAAAGCTGCTGCCCGCCGAGCGTCGCCTGCTGGCAGACCGCATCGAAACGCGCGTAGCAACCCGCAAGCCCTCGGCCTATCTCACCGGCCGCTCCTATATCCAGGGCATGCGCTTCTTCGTCGACGAACGCGTGATCGTGCCGCGCTCGCATATCGGCGAGATCCTCTTCAACGAATATGGCGGCGAATTCGGCTCGACCTTCCTGCCCGATCCCTTCGCGGTGGAAAGCGTCGTCGACATCTGCACCGGCTCCGGCTGCCTGGCGATCCTTGCCACGCGCTTCTTCCCGTTGGCGACAGTCGATGCCGTCGATCTCTCTGCCGATGCGCTTGAGGTCGCCGAAAAGAACCGCCAGGCCTATGGCCTCGAAGACCAGCTGACGCTGCACCAGGGCGATCTCTTCACGCCGCTCGCGGGCCGCAAGTTCGACCTGATCATCACCAACCCGCCCTATGTCGACCACGAAGCCATGGACGCCTTCCCGGCCGAGTACCGCGCCGAACCGGCCATGGCCCATGACGGCGGCGAGGATGGCCTCGATCTCGTGCGTACTCTGCTTACCGAAGCGCCGAAGCATCTGAATCCGGGCGGCGGCATGCTCTGCGAAATCGGGCGTGGCCGCGATATCCTCGAAGCCGAGTTCCCCGACCTCGACTTCCTCTGGGTCGAGACGACGGAAGAGGAAGACGCGGTGTTCTGGATCTCAGCGGAAGCGCTCGGCGTGAAGGCAAGCAAGGGCAAGTGAGGTAAACGCTTCACCTGTCTTTGACGCTGCACATCACCGCGCCAAAAGCCCTTCGACCAGCGCCCGAAACGCCTCCTGCGCGTTTGGCAAAACCTTTTCGGGCTCTGCACTGGCCGCGATCCACATTGCAGCATTCAGCGCCGCTCCGCTGATCAACCGGGCGGCCGCTTCCGCATCCACCGGCTTCAACACCCCCTGCCCCATCAATGCTTCGATCGCCTGACGGGTCACCTGCAGACAGGAATTCTGGCTCGGCCACTGCGAGGGGTCTCCCAGCACCGCCGGCCCATCGAGCAGCACGATTCGCTGCACCTCGGGATCGAGCGCCATCTCGATATAGGCCGCACCTTCAGCGAGCAGCGCATCCCAGCCCGCGCCGGCCGCAGCACCGCGCGCCTTGGCCCGTTCAGCCATCTCGGTATCGATCTGGTCGACTACGGCGGCAAACAGCCCGCGCTTGTCGCCGAAATTGTGATAAAGCGCGCCCCGCGTCAGCCCGGCCTCTGCGGTGAGCGCATCCATGGAGGCATCCGCAAAGCCTTTGTCCGCAAAGGCCTTACGCGCAGCCGCGATCAACTTCCCACGATTTTCCGCCATGCTTTCCGATCGTGTGCGCTTCACGCCATTCTCCTGATTTTACATACATTGCGTATATGGATTTGACATACGATCCGTATGCGACTAAACCTACATACGCAACGTATATGAAATCTTCAGCCTGCAGCCAAGCGGCATTTCACCGACCCACCCTCGGGCGGAACGATGCCGCATGCCCGAAAGGATACCCATGACCAAGCCTGAACCCATCTTCCCCGCTAACCGCCACGCCCTTTACGAAGAGCACGGTTATTCCGCCGCGATCCGCTCCGGCGACCTCCTCTTCGTCTCCGGCCAGGTCGGAAGCCGCGAGGATGGCACGCCCGAACCGGACTTTGAGACCCAGGTGCGCCGCGCCTTAGCCAATC